>NZ_JADBED010000001.1:1441412-2882824 GCF_014873955.1 Nesterenkonia lutea
CACGGAGCTCGGCCTGGCCCCCAACGCCGCCGAGGCGGGCTACTTCGTGCTGGGCGACGTCTCCGGGATCACCTCGCTCTCCGCGGTGGACTTCTGCGCGATCCTGGCCGAGGAGGTGGGGGTCGCGGCGATCCCCGTCTCCGCTCTGACCATCCAGCACCGCGCGGAGCCGACCGATGAGCTCCAGCGGCTCGTGCGCTTCGCCTTCTGCAAGGACCACGCCACCATCGCCGAGGGACTGCGTCGGATGCGCGAGCGCCTGCCGGCGGCCCTGTCGGGGCATCCGCCGAGCCTTGAGCCGAGCCTGGCCGTGGGGAGGCCATGACACCGGACCGCGGGGCGCACGGGCCGCTCGGCCAGCGGCCGAGGAGGCCGGGTCGGGAACAGCTGGGACTTCCCCGCAGCCGACGGCTCTCCTTCTCCGGCAGCACGGCAGAGCTGCACGCCGATGACCTCACCGAGGACGGGGTGGTGCTGAGCATCGGGGGGCACGAGCAGTCTCATGTGGAGATGGGCGAGCCCGAGTTCCTGCTGCATGACTACCTGATCAGGATGGGGGCAGTGCTGCAGACCTGCGCCCGCGAGCGCCTGAGCGGCGGCGCGCAGCTGCTGCACCTGGGGGCCGGTGCCCTGACGCTGCCGCGCTGGGTGGAGCACCACTGGCCTGAGACCGAGCAGACGGTGGTGGACATCGAGCCCGAGCTGGTGGAGTTCGTGCTGGAGCATCTGCCCATGCGCGAGCAGCCGCGCAGCCTGGTGGCCGATGCCGCCGCGGTGATCGCTCCGGGAGGGGCCCTGCACGGGCAGCGCTTCGACGTCGTCGTCGTGGATCTGTTCAACAGCGCATCGGCGCCCGAGCAGCTGGTGAGCCCGCAGTTTCACTCTCTGGTCTTCGAACAGGTCAACGCGGGCGGGCTGCTGCTGATGAACCTCGGGGACGAGCCGCCGATGGATTTCGCCCGGGCACAGGTCGCCTCCCTGCTCGAGGCGGCGGACGGGCTGCGGCCTGTCCCGCGGGACACGGGAGCCGAGCCTCCGGATGCCTCCGCGGCGCTGCTCAGCGCCCCGAACGATGTGCTCGAGGCCCGCGCCGAGGGGAACCTGTGTTTCGCCGCCCGCAGGTCAGCGCCGCTGGCACAGACCGAGCTCAACGCGATCTGGGCCTCAGGGCCCCATCCCGGTGACGTGCTCAGCGGGCAGGAGCTGCGGGACTGGGCTCGGCCAGCCACACCTGGGTGCTCCCATAGGACTTCTCGCTGAAGATCTCCAGGCCCTCCGGCATGGTGGGGCGCCCGCTGCGCCGGTCCCGTTCGAGGACCACGGTCGCGGCCTCGTGAAGCTGGCCGACCGCGGCGCGCAGGACCTTCAGCAGCTCGGCGTCCCCGAGTCCATAGGGCGGGTCGAGGAAGAGCAGCTCGATGGCAGGTCCCGACCTGCCGGAGAGGTGCTTCAGCGCATCCGCCTTGTGGACGGAGACCTTCGCGCCGGCCTGGACGAAGGGCTCGGCATTGCGGCGCAGCGTCTTCACCGCCGCCTCTGCCTTGTCCACTGCCTCCAGACTCCCGGCGCCGCGACTGAGCGACTCGAAGCCCAGCGCTCCTGAACCGGCATAGAGATCGACGACGACGGCGTCGGCCAGCGCTCCGTAGCCCTCGAGCCGGGAGAACAGGGACTCCTTGACCCGATCGCTGGTGGGCCGGGTGGCGTCGGTCGGGACGGAGGCGAGGCGACGCCCCTTGTGTGTGCCGGCGATGATGCGGGCCATGGCCTTCTCCTGTCTGCGCTGCTCTGTTCACCCCACGGTGCGGGGAGCTCAGCCGCGCTGGATGAACTCGTCTGCACCCTCGTGCAGGTCACGGTACTGCCCCACTGCCTCGCGCAGCCCGGGATGGGAATCCCAGGTCGGATCTGCTTCGCTGAGCTCCGCCAGCAGCTGTGCGGCACGGACGATGATCTTCTCATCCCTGATGGTGCGCAGCAGCTTCAAGGTGGAGGCCTTTCCTGCCTGCGCCGCGCCCAGGACGTCGCCCTCGCGACGCCGTTCGAGATCCAGGCGGGCCAGGGTCATGCCGTCGGAGTGCTCGGCCACCTGGTCCAGGCGCTCCAGCGAAGGGTGCTCATCGGGGAGCCTGGTCACGAGCAGGCAGAGCCCGTGCGCGCCCCCGCGCCCGACGCGGCCGCGCAGCTGATGCAGAGTGGAGACGCCGAAGGCATCGGCGTCCAGGATCGCCATGACGGTGGCGTTGTGGACGTCCACCCCGACCTCGATCACGGTGGTGCAGATCAGCACGTCGATCTCCCCGCGTTCAAAGGCGGTCATCACCTCCTCCTTGGCGCCCGCGTCCATGCGCCCGTGCACCTGGGCCCGACGGGTCTCCCCCAGCAGCGGGTGCTCGGCCAGACGCTGGGAGATCAGCTCCACCGAGGCGTCCTGGTCCGTATGGACCCCCGTGGCGGGGTCCTCGCGGCGATCGGCCTCGTCGATCTTGGGACACACCACGTAGACCTGGTGTCCCGCGGCGACCTCCTCCGCGATGCGCTCCCAGACACGGCCGATCATGCGCGGACCCTGGACGGTGCGCACCACATGAGTGGCGATCGGCTGGCGGCCGCCGGGCAGACCCTCGAGCGTGGCCAGCTCGAGGTCGCCGAAGACCGTCATCGCCACCGAGCGTGGAATGGGGGTCGCAGACATGACCAGCATGTGCGGAGTGATCTCATAGCGGTGGCGCAGCGCATCACGCTGCTCCACGCCGAACCGGTGCTGCTCGTCCACCACGGCGAGCCCGAGGTCCACGAAGTGCACCTGCTCGCCGAGCACGGCGTGGGTGCCCACGATCAGGCATGCGGTTCCGGAGGCGATGTCCAGCAAGGCTCTGCGGCGCTGGGATGTGCTCAGCGAGCCGGTGAGCAGGGTCAGCCCGAGCTCCTCGGCGAGCCCGCCCAGCATGCGGCGCAGCGACCGTTCGTGCTGGGCGGCCAGGACTTCGGTGGGGGCGATCAGCGCGGCCTGGGCACCGCTCTCCAGCACCTGCAGGATGGCGCGCAGGGCGACCAGCGTCTTGCCCGAGCCCACCTCTCCCTGGAGCAGCCGGTTCATCGGGCGCTGCCGCTCGAGCTCGGTCGCGATGAGCTCACCGCAGCGCAGCTGTCCCTCGGTGAGCGTGAAGGGAAGCTCCGCGTCGAAGCGGTCGAGCAGACCCCCGGAGACCCGGGGGCGGGCACGGGCCGCGCGATCCTGGTCCTGGACCCGACGCAGGTGCAGCAGTCCCTGCAGCAGAAAGGCCTCATGGAACCGCATGCGGCGCAGGCCGCGCTCCGGGTCTGCCAGGATGTCGGGCCGGTGGATGAGCCGGTAGGCCTCGCGGAGCGTGGGGAGGTCCTCTGTCTCGCGGACTTCTGGCGGGATCGGCTCGGGCCAGTCCGCGAAGTCGATCATGTCCAGGAGGATCTCGATGCAGTCGAGGATCCGGAAGCTGCTGATGCTCGAGGTGGCGGGATAGAGCGGCACCGGAGTGCGACCTCTGCTCAGCACCGGACCCGCCACGGACCCGTCTGCCGAGGCCGGACCGTCAGCTTCCCCCGGGTCCGCCTCCAGCAGGACCGTGAAGTCGGGATTGGTCAGAGTGGGACGGTCTCGGTAGCTCCCGACCTTGCCGTGGAAGATCGCCCGCACGCCCTGGGTCAGCGTCCTGCCCACGGACCAGCCGTTGAAGAAGGCCATCTTGAGACTGTTGCCCTCGTCGTCGGCCACCCACACCTCAGCCAGGGACCCACGCCGGTTCTGCATCCTGCGCACAGAGACCCCGGTGACCTCAGCGATGAGGCTCACGTGCTCCCCGGCCTCGGGGAGGTCGCGGAAGGAGGAGAGGTGCCCGAACTCTATCCAGCGTCGCGGGTAGTGCTGCAGCAGCTGCGCCGCCGTGGTGATGCCGAGGCCCTGTTCCAGGACCTTGGCCGACTCTTCACCGAGGACCCGGTGAAGCTGCGTGGTGGGCAGCACCTTCACGTGCCGGTCACTCCTGGGCGCGGTGCAGCGGTGTGGCGGTGTAGGACTCCACCGTCCCCGCCGCGTGCACGGTCTCGGCGGTGCGCGGCTCCTCGCGGGTGTGGACGTGGATGCGCCACCGGTAGCTGCCATCCTCGGCGGCGGCAGGATCGATCGGGGTCACGATGACCGAGTCGCCGAGCGTGTTGAGCTCATGCCGGAGCGAGGCGGCCCCGAGCGGATCGAGCCTGACCGTGCACATGACCTCGACGCCTCCGGCATCGTCCTGTGTGGGCGCAGAGTCCTGTGTGGGCGCAGAGTCCTGCCCCTGACTCCAGCCGGGCAGGTGCCGCAGCGAGTCGAAGTCCATGTCCTGGCCGGTGATCGTGGCGTGCAGCGCGATCAGCACCACGAGCAGCCCCGCCCCGCCCGAGTCCACGACTCCGGCGCGCTGGAGCACCGGCAGCTGTTCCCGGGTGGCCTCCACCGCGGCGAAGGCGCGGGCGATCACGGCTGGCATGACGGCCTCCAGAGCCGCTCGGCTCTCCGGCTCCTCCGCCTCGGCCGCCCTGCGGCGCACTTCGTCATGGACCGCGTCGAGCACGGAGAGCATGGTGCCGGCCACGGGATCGGTCAGCGCGGACCAGGAGCGGACCCGTGCCCGCTCCAGGGCGCTGCTGAGTCCCGTGATGGTCAGTCGCTCCTGCCCGTGGAGCGGCTCGGCGAGACCTGAGATCAGCACTGCCAGCAGGGTCCCGGAATTGCCGTAGGCCTCCGACATGGCCCGAGATCCGGCGGCGGCGAAGAGCTCGCCGAGATCCTGGCTCTGCGAGTGCTCAACGCTGCTGCGGCATGCCCTGATGGTGCCGAGCATGTTCTCCCCGGTGTCCGAGTCAGGGATGGGAAACACGTTGAGTCGGTTGAGGTTTCCCACGTTCTGTTCGAGGGCCGCCTCGGCGAGGATGAACCAGCGGTGCACAGCGGCGGCACCCTTGACCTTTCCCCTCATCGTCGGCGCCCCTCTCGGTGGTGGTTCGGTGGCCGCGAGCTCAGGCTCGCTCGAACCGGCTCATCTGCTGGCGGCATAGTCGTCCAGGGTGCTGTCGTCGATCGCGGAGGAGATCTCCGCCATGGCGGCCTCGTCCTGGTAGAAGATCCACTGGCCGTCGGCGGAGTAGCCGTTGCCGTCTGTCGGGACGGTGAACATGTCCACGCTGTTGGCGGCGCCGCGCATGTTCCAGCCCAGGGAGGCCACTGTGGAGGAGTCGAGGGTGTCGTCGACGATCAGGTGCGGGGAGAAGGTCTCCACCATGTCCTGGACGCGACCTGGGTTGCTCAGGTTTCCAGGGGTCAGGGTCTCGTCGATCACCGCGCGGATGAAGGCCTGCTGGTTCTTCACGCGCTGGAGGTCCCCGTCGGGGAAGCTCTTCCGGTGCCGGACGAAGGAGAGGGCCTCTTCCGAGTTCATGGTCTGCTCACCGGGCTGGAACGTGAATCCCTCCCCGGTGGTGAAGGACTCCTCGTAGCTCGAGTTCACGGTGACTCCGCCCAGGGCGTCGACCAGGCCGGTGAAGCCGAGCATGTCCACCGCGGCCACATGATCGATGCGCGCATCGAAGAGTGATTCGATGGTGCTGATGGTCAGCGGAAGCCCGCCCAGGCTCAGCGCGGCATTGATCTTGTGCTGTCCCTGACCCGGAACCTCGACCCAGAGGTCGCGCGGGATCGACATGATCTGCACGCTGTCGCGGTCCTCGGGGATGTGCACGAACATCATCGTGTCGGAGCGCCCGCCCTGCGGGACGTCAGGAAGGTTCTCCGATTCCCCGGATCCGCCGTTCGCGTCGGAGCCCAGGAGCAGGATGTTGATGGACTCGTCATCCTCGGCCTTCACCGGTCGCCCCTCCTCCTCGGGGAAGCTCTCCTCGAAGACCTGGGCGTTCTCCTCGTAGGCGCTGCTCAGCGAGTTCAGGTACATCATGGCCGCCACCAGCGCCCCGACCACGAGGACGGCGATCACGCTGACGATGATCAGCGCGGCTCGACGACCCTTGCGCTTGGTGGGCTTCGGCTCGTCGTACCCGACCTGGTAGGTCATCTGTGCTCCTGAAATGGGCAAATGCTATGGACTTCGTACAGAATATGTCATATGCCGTTCAACCCTGGATATCGCCGTGTGCACGGCCGTGGCGTCGTCGCCGGTCCGGCCGCGCTCCTCGCCGCGGGGCTGCTGCTCAGCGGCTGCGCGAGCACCGCCACGGTGGAGGCGGCCCCCGATGCGGCGAACCCCGAGTGTGCTGACGTCATGCTCGCGGTGCCCGAGGTCATCGGTGACCATGAGCTGCGCCCCACGACCTCCCAGGGCACCGCCGTCTGGGGGGACCCCAGTCAGGTGGTGGTGCGCTGCGGCGTCGAGCCGCCGGGGCCGAGCACCGAGCACTGTGTCGGCGCCGAGGGCGTGGACTGGCTCGCAGTGGAAGAGGACGACCAGACCTGGAGGCTGGTCAGCTATGGACGGGATCCCGCCGTGGAGGTGCTGCTGAACCTGGACCAGGTGGCCTCCTCCACGGCGATGCTGTCCATGTCCACGGCGGTGCAGCGGGTCGAGCAGACCCGGTCCTGCACGACCACCGAGCAGGACATCGAAGAGACCGAGGACGCCCAGGACGTCGCGGAGGGCTCAGCGCAGTCCGGCGGGACGCTGGAGCGCCAGTGAGATCAGCTCGGTGATGAGCTCCGGATAGTCGATCCCGGTGGCCTTCCACATCTGGGGGTACATGCTGATCGGGGTGAACCCGGGCATGGTGTTCACCTCGTTGATGACCACTTCGCCGTCGGTGGTGTAGAAGAAGTCGGCCCGAGAGATCCCCTCGGCGTCGAGCGCCTCGAAGGCGAGCACCGCCTGCCGCCGGATCTCCGCGCTGACCTCATCAGGCAGCTGCGCCGGACAGGAGAGGTCCGCCGCGGCGGAGTCGGTGTACTTGGCGTTGAAGTCATAGAACTGATGTTTCTGGGAACCGTCATGGACGACGATCTCGCCCAGCAGCGAGGCGCGGGCTTCAGCGCCGGAAGGGGAGCCGAGCACACCGCATTCGATCTCGCGGCCTTCGATCCCCTCTTCCACGATCACCTTGGGATCGTGCTTGCGGGCCTCCGCGATGGCGTCGGCGAGCCGGTCGAGATCCTCCACCCGAGTGATGCCCATGGAGGAGCCTGCGCGGGAGGGCTTGACGAACACCGGCAGCTTCAGCTCGCGGACCCTCTCGAGCGCGGCAGTGGGGTCCTGGGTCCACTGTCGGTCGGTGATGGTCACCCAGGGGCCGACGTGCAGGCCCGCCGCGGCGAAGGCGATCTTCATATGGTGCTTGTCCATGGCCATGGCTGAGCTGAGCACGCCCGCCCCGACATAGGGCAGACCGGCGAGCTCGAGCAGGCCCTGGAGCGTGCCGTCCTCGCCGAAGGGACCGTGGAGCAGCGGAAAGACGACGTCGACCTGGCCCATGGCCGTGGAGGATCCGTCGGGGTGAACCTCCATCAGCTCTGCGCTGCGCTCGGAGGAGCCGGCGGCCCCTGAATGCAGCTGGACCGTGGAGTCGGTGGGCAGGACGCGGGGAAGTTCATCCCCGCCGAAGGCGTGGGTGCGCGGGTCGGTCACGGGGCGCGTCCACTGTCCGGTGGCGGTGATCCCCACGGCGACCACGTCGAAAGCCTCGGTGTCGATCGCGTTGAGCACTCCGGCCGCGGTGACGCAGCTGACCGAATGCTCGGAGGACTGTCCTCCGAAGAGCACGAGGACCCGCGGCTTCAGGCCCGGGGCGGTGTCTGCCATGAATCTACTTTCCTTCGGCTTTGAGGTCTCGGGCCAGGAGCAGGGAGGCGAGCCGGTCGACCGGCAGCTTGTCCTCCAGAACCGCCACCACGGCTTCACAGATCGGCATCTCGATCTGGTGCTGGCGGGCGAGCTCCACGACGGCGGAGCCCGACTTCATCCCCTCTGCGGTCTGCGAGAGCCGCTCGGTCGCCTGCTCTGCGGTGAGGCCCTCCCCGAGGAGGCGGCCTGCGGTGCGGTTGCGGGAGAGCGGAGAGGCGCAGGTCGCGACGAGGTCGCCCAGGCCGGCGAGGCCGGAGAAGGTCTCCAGCTGGCCGCCGAGGACCGTGGCCAGCCGAGTGGTCTCGGCGAGCCCGCGGGTGATGACTGAAGCCTTGGAGTTGTCCCCCAGCTTCTGCCCGTCGCAGATGCCCACGGCCAGCGCGATGACGTTCTTGACGATTCCGGCGATCTCGACCCCGGTGACGTCGGTGTTGGTGTAGGGGCGGAAGTACTGGTTGTTGCACAGCGCGGCCACATGTTCGGCGACGAGCTCATCGGCGCAGGCCACCACTGAGGCGGTGGGCTCCTCGCGGGCGATCTCCATCGCGAGATTGGGACCCGAGATCACGACGGTCCGGTCGGGGCCGACTCCCAGCTCCTCTTCGATGACCTCGGACATGCGCAGGTCCGTGCCGCGCTCCAGGCCCTTGATCAGCGAGACCAGCACGGCGGAGTCGTGGAGATTCTCGCGGACCACGCTCAGGTGCGAGCGGAGGGACTGGGCCGGCACGGCGAGCACGATGACCTCGGCACCCTGGACAGCCTCGGCGAGATCGCTGGTGGCGGTGATGATCTCGGGGAGGGCGGTCTCCCCCAGATAGGTGGTGTTGGTATGGGACTCGTTGATCTCGGCGGCCGCTTCGGCCCGGCGTGCCCACAGGCGCACCGTGGTCTCGTGGCCGCCGAGCACGGCGGCGTCGGCGAGGACCTTCGCGAAGGTGGTGCCCCAGCTGCCGGCTCCGAGCACGGCGATCGTGGTCACGGCGAACCTTCCCGCGGGCGCTCCGGGGCGGAGCCTCGTCCGCCGTTGCGGGGCTGTGTGCGCGGGACGCGCTGGCGCAGGCTGCGGTCCCAGATCAGCTCGGGGGGAGCTTCCCCGCGCAGTGCGGAGACTCCCTCGGTGAGGGCGGCCTCGATGCGTTCGGTGGCCTCGCCGAGCACTGCGCGGGTCAGCGGTGCGGCGCGGAGGTCGCTCAGGTCGATCTCCTCCCCCACGGCGAGCCGGTAGCGCTTGCGCGGAAGGACCTTGGGCAGCTTGGCGTAGGTCCCGAAGAACTCCTGGACGCCCCAGTGGGTGATCGGGATCAGCGGGGCGCCGGTGCTCAGCGCCAGCCGGGCCGCGCCGGTCTTGGCGCGCATCGGCCAGCCCTCGGGATCACGGGTGAGGGTGCCCTCGGGGTAGATCATGATGGCCCCGCCCGCGGCGAGCACGTCGCGCGCCGCGTCCAGGGAGCGTCGCGCATCCGTGCGGCTGTCTCGGCTCACCGGGATCTGCTTCAGCCCGCTGAACACCCTGCCCAGCACGGGGATCCGGAACAGCGAGTCCTTGGTCATGAAGTGGAAGGTGTGCCCGCTGCGGTAGACCGCATGTGCCAGGGTCAGCGGATCCACCTCGCTGACGTGGTTGGCCACCACGATGAATCCGCCCTGGGGCAGCGCGTCGAGGTTCTCCCAGCTGCGGCCCAGCAGCAGGTTCAGCCCCGGGGTCACCAGGGCTGCGGCGGCCTCGAAGCCGATCCGGGTGCCGCGCCCGACTGTGTAGTCCACCTGGTCCGCGCGCGTCGACCTCGTGCGCGCCGACCTCGTGCGCGATCTGGTGCGCCGCCGATCCCGGCGCGCTGACCGGCGTCGGCCCTCAACGGGTGCTGGGTCGCTGCTGTTCTGGGTCACAGAGATCAAGCCTACCGGCCAGGATCAGCGTTCGGACATCTCGACATCCGCACCCAGTCCGATGAGCTTGTCCATGAAGTGCTCGTAGCCTCGGTTGATGACCTCGATGCCGGTCACGGTGGAGGTTCCCTTGGCCGCCAGTGCCGCGATCAGGTGGGAGAAGCCGCCGCGCAGGTCCGGGACGTTGATCTCGGCGCCGGTGAGCTCCACGGGTCCGGAGATGACTGCCGAGTGCAGGAAGTTGCGCTGGCCGAAGCGGCAGGGACTCGAGCCCAGGCATTCCCGATGCAGCTGGATGGAGGCTCCCATGCGCTCCAGCGCCTCGGTGAAGCCGAAGCGGTTCTCATAGACGGTCTCATGAACGATGGACACGCCGTGTGCCTGGGTCAGCGCGACGACGAGCGGCTGCTGCCAGTCGGTCATGAAGCCGGGGTGCACATCGGTCTCCAGGACCAGCGGCTTCAGCGCATGCCCGGCATGCCAGAAGCGGATGCCCTCGTCGTCCACGGAGAACTCCCCACCGATCTTGCGGTAGGTGTTCAAGAAGGCGGTGAGGTCGCGCTGTGCGGCGCCCTTGACGTAGATGTCGCCCTGGGTGACCAGTGCCGCAGAGGCCCAGGAGGCCGACTCGTTGCGGTCAGCGATGGCGCGGTGCTTATAGCCGGAGAGGCGCTCCACGCCTTCGATGCGGATCACCCGGTCGGTGTAGACCGTGATGATGGCGCCCATCTGCTGCAGTATCGCGATCAGGTCATGGATCTCGGGCTCCACCGCGGCGTTGTCCAGCTCCGTGATGCCCTCGGCGAGCACCGCGGTGAGCAGCACCTGCTCGGTGGCGCCCACGGAGGGGAAGGGCAGCGTGAGCTTGGCACCCTTGAGTCCGCGCGGGGCGGAGATGTGGATGCCGGTGGGGGTCTTGTCCACGACGGCGCCGAAGTTGCGCAGCACCTCGAGGTGATAGTTGATCGGGCGGTCACCGATCCGGCAGCCGCCCAGGTCCGGGATGAAGGCCTCGCCGTTCTGGTGCATCAGCGGTCCGCAGAGGAGGATCGGGATGCGGGAGTCGCCCGCGTAGGCGTCGATCTCAGAATGCGCGGCGCTGTACGTATCCCGGGGGTCCAGCGTGAGGTCTCCGGTCACCGGGTCGGCGTCGACCTTGACGCCGTGGATCTGGAGCAGGTTGGTGACGATCTCGACGTCTTTGATCTCTGGGACATTGCGCAGCTGGGAGGGCTCGCTGCCCAGCAGGGCGGCGACCATGGCCTTGGGCACCAGGTTCTTGGCACCCCTGACATGGACGGATCCTTCTAGTGGCTTTCCACCCTGGACGGTGAGCAGCTTGGCCATTGGACTGGATGTCCCTTCTTCGACAACGCGGAATGTAGCCATGCCACTGTAACCAACCCTGCTGGGATCCCTTCCCAGTTCCGCCCCTGGCTGAGGCAACGATTGGGTCAAGGCCCGTCGAGGGTGGGTCGCTGCCCGGCGGCTCAGACCTTTGCCGGCAGGGTTTTCGGCTTGAATCCGGGCCGCGTGGATTCGAACTTCTCCACGGCGGACTCCTCGCGCAGTGTGAGCGAGATATCGTCCAGGCCTTCCAGCAGGCGCCACCGGGTGTAGTTGTCGATCTCGAAGCTGGTCTCCACCGAGCCGCAGTGCACGGTGCGGTTCACCAGGTCCACGGTGATCTCGATCCCCGGATTGTTCTCGAGCTCCTTCCAGATCAGCTCCACATCGGGCTGGGCGACTTTTGCCGCGAGGAGCCCCTGCTTGGCCGAATTGCCGTAGAAGATGTCGGCGAAGCGGGAGGAGATCACAGCGCGGAATCCGTAGTCCTTCAGCGCCCAGACGGCGTGCTCTCGAGAGGACCCGGTGCCGAAGTCGGAGCCGGCCACCAGCACGGAGCCGTGCTGGTACTGCGGCTGGTTCAGCACGAAGTCAGGATTCTTGCGCCAGGAGGAGAAGAGTGCGTCTTCGAAACCGGTCTTGGTGATCCGTTTGAGGTAGACCGCAGGGATGATCTGGTCGGTGTCCACATTCGACTGCTTCAGCGGAACGCCGATGCCGGTGTGCGTGGTGATGGGTTCCATGATCTCTTTCTCAGTGACTTATGACCGAAGTGACGTACGACCGAACTGACATATGAGCTGAGCTGATGTCTCGGCAGAGCTCGGGCACGCCGGTGGGCGTTGCTCAGGCAGGCACGGGCGCGGGGTTCAGGACGTCGGCGGGGGCGGAGAGCGTGCCGCGGATCGCGGTGGCCGCGGCGACCACCGGGGAGACCAGGTGGGTCCTGCCGCCCTTGCCCTGGCGTCCCTCGAAGTTGCGGTTCGAGGTGGAGGCGCAGCGCTCGCCTTCAGCCAGCTGGTCAGGGTTCATGCCCAGACACATCGAGCAGCCGGCGAAGCGCCATTCCGCGCCGAAGTCCTTGAACACCTGGTCAAGACCTTCAGCCTCCGCCTGCAGGCGCACCTTGGCAGAGCCGGGGACCACGATCATGCGCACCTGGGGATCCTTCTGCCGCCCGCCGATGATCTCGGCAGCGGCACGCAGGTCCTCCATCCGGGAGTTTGTGCACGAGCCCAGGAAGACGGTGTCCACCCGGATGTCCTTCATCAGGGTTCCCGGTTCGAGGTCCATGTAGGTCAGCGCGCGCTCAGCGGATTCGCGGGCGACATCGTCGGTGAAGTCCGTGGGCGCCGGAACTGCGCCGTTGAGGCTCACGCCCTGGCCGGGGTTGGTTCCCCAGGTGACGAAGGGATCCAGCGTGTCGGCGTCGAGGATCACCTCGGCGTCGAACTGTGCACCGTCATCAGTGCGCAGCGACTCCCAGTATTCGACGGCCTGGCCCCACTCCTCGCCCTGCGGGGCGTGGGGACGTCCCTTGATGAACTCGAAGGTGGTCTGGTCGGGGGCGATCATCCCGGCGCGGGCGCCGGCCTCGATGGACATGTTGCAGATGGTCATGCGCGCGTCCATGGAGAGCTCCTCGATGGCGCTGCCGCGATATTCGAGCACGTAGCCCTGTCCGCCGCCGGTGCCGATCTCGGCGATGACCGCCAGGATGATGTCCTTGGAGCTGACCCCCTCACGCAGCGAGCCGTTGACCGTGATGGCCATGGTCTTGAAGGGCTTCAGCGGCAGCGTCTGGGTGGCGAGCACATGCTCCACCTCCGAGGTGCCGATGCCCATGGCGAGCGCGCCGAAGGCTCCGTGGGTCGAGGTGTGGGAGTCGCCGCAGACCACGGTCATGCCGGGCTGGGTGAGTCCGAGCTGGGGGCCCACCACGTGGACGATCCCCTGGTCCGCGTCGCCCAGGGAATGGATGCGCACGCCGAACTCCTCGGCGTTGGCGCGGAGCGTGTCCACCTGCTTGCGCGAGATCGGGTCCGCGATGGGCTTGTCGATCTCCAGCGTGGGGGTGTTGTGGTCCTCGGTGGCGATGGTCAGATCCGGGCGGCGGACCGGACGTCCGGCCAGGCGGAGACCCTCGAAGGCCTGCGGGCTGGTGACCTCGTGAACCAGGTGCAGGTCGATGTAGAGAAGGTCAGGGGAACGCTGACCGTCGGATTCCTTACCGGGAACGACCACGTGGTCGCGCCAGACCTTTTCAGGCAATGTGAGTGGCTTCTCTGCCATGGGATCCTCCTGATGGGCTCACGCTCTACAGAATCACCAATGCGCGGCGGCATCTATACCTCGCCGTACAGGTCTCATTATCTGAGATCGCGCGGAGATTTGCCAGTATCATGGGGGCATGCCAGCTTCGCCCTACTCGCCCCGCCCCGGTGAGCCGTATCCGCCGCAGGGCTCCCCCTCCCCCGCCTCCCGGGCGCCGGGCACCAGGCCCCGACGGATGGTGGCGCAGAAGCTTGCGCCCGCGGGGACAGGAGCCGGAACATCGGCCGCGCTGCCGCCGGATCCTCCGCGGCCGCTGCACTCTCCCTCGGGCATCGGCGTGGTGGACAAGTCCGTGATGATCATGGATGCCCTGGAAGCCGGACCCGCCTCCCTGGCGCAGCTGGTGGAATGCACCGGGCTGGCGCGCCCCACAGTGCATCGGCTGGCCAGCGCGCTGGTGCACCACCGGTTCCTCAGCCGCGATGTGCGAGGACGCTATGTCATCGGCTCCCGGCTCGCCGAGCTGGCCTCTGCGGCCGGCGACGACCGGCTGGTCACCGCGGCGGGACCCATTCTGCTGCGGCTCCGCGACGCCACCGGAGAGAGCTCGCAGCTCTACCGCCGCCAGGGTGATGCCCGCGTCTGTGTGGCCTCGGCCGAGCGACCCATCGGGCTGCGCGACTCCATCCCGGTGGGCACCCAGCTCTCCATGAAGGCCGGCTCGGCCGCCCAGGTGCTGCTCGCCTGGGAGGATCACGAGAGACTCGTCGAGGGTCTCCAGGGTGCACGCTTCACCCCCACGGTGCTCGCCGGTGTGCGACGCCGCGGCTGGGGCGAGTCTCTCGGGGAGCGCGAGGCAGGGGTCGCCTCCGTCTCGGCGGCGGTGCGCGGGCCCAGCGGACGAGTGATCGCCGCAGTCTCCATCTCGGGGCCGATCGAACGGCTGACCCGTCAGCCCGGACGGCAGTACGCCGGCGTCGTCGTCCAGGCGGCGCACCAGCTCACAGAACTCGTGCGCAAGAACCCCGATGCCGCGGAGCACGGTCTCGGCGAGCAATAGGAATACGGCACACCAATAGTCGGGCATTGCCGCAAATGTTCATCCCGCCCTTATGATGAGGGCGTGATTGAGAATATTAGTGTCATCGGAACCGGCTACCTCGGCGCCACCCATGCGGCATGCATGGCAGAACTGGGCTATAACGTGCTCGGCGTGGACATCGACCCTGAAAAGATCGATTCGCTCTCCCGCGGAGAGCTTCCCTTCCATGAACCCGGCCTTCCGGAGCTGATCCGCAAGCATGTGGACTCCGGTCGCCTGCGCTTCACCACAGACCTCGAAGAGGTCGGCGCCTGGGGCGACGTCCACTTCATCGCCGTGGGCACCCCGCAGCAGGCCGGCGGCACCGGAGCGGACATGACCTTCGTCAATGCCGCCACCGCCTCGCTCGCGCGGGCCATCACCAAGGACGCGCTCATCGTCGGCAAGTCCACCGTCCCGGTGGGCACGGCACGCCGCCTGGCCAAGCTGGTCGAAGAAGAGTCCGCGGCCGGTGTCCGCGTCACCCTGGCCTGGAACCCTGAGTTCCTGCGCGAGGGCTTCGCCGTGAAGGACACGATCAGTCCTGACCGGCTCGTGGTCGGCACCGCCGATCCCGCGGACGAGGCGATCCTGCGCGACGTCTACTCCGACGCGCTGGGCCGTGACACCCCGTGGATCAACACCGACTTCGAGACCGCCGAGCTGGTCAAGGTCGCCGCGAACGCCTTCCTGGCCACCAAGATCTCCTTCATCAACGCGTTCTCCGAGGTGACCGAGGCCGTGGGCGGCAACATCACCACCCTGGCCGACGCGATCGGCCATGACACTCGGATCGGGCGCAAGTTCCTCAACGCCGGCGTGGGCTTCGGCGGAGGCTGCCTGCCCAAGGACATCCGCGCGCTGCAGACCCGTGTGGGCGAGCTGGGCCTGGACCACACGATGCGGTTCCTCGATGAGATGGACCAGATCAACCTGCGCCGCCGCGACCGTGTGGTCAACCTCGCGGAGAACATCCTCTCCGGGGACCTCACCGGCAAGCGCATCGCTGTCCTCGGCGTGGCCTTCAAGCCGCTCTCCGACGATGTCCGGGACTCCCCCGGGCTCGACGTCGCCGTGCGCCTGTTCAGCGGCGGCGCGGACGTCGCGGTCTATGACCCCGAGGGCAACCGCAACGCGGCCAAGCGCTTCCCCCGGCTGGGGTATGTGGATTCACTCACCGAGGCGGTGACCGGCGCCGACCTGGTGGTGCTGACCACCGAATGGAACGAGTTCAAGGCCCTGACCCCGGCCGATCTCGAGTCGCTCGTGGGGCAGAAGCAGTTCATCGACGCGCGCAACGTGCTCGACGCCAGCGAATGGGAGGGCGCCGGCTGGCGCTTCGCCCAGCTCGGTCGACACTTCGCCGACGCCTGAGTCGAATGATCACCGACGCCTGAGTCGAATGATCACCGACGCCTGAGTCGAATCGTCACCGACGCCTGAGCGGGCTGGGGCTCAGTCTCGCATCGAGTCCCAGCCGAGCTCATCGATGGCGCTCTCGAGGATCACCTCGAGGGCGCCATCGGCGTGTCCGGCGTCTTCTGCGCGCTCGCCGGTCTGTGCAGGGCCGATGACCTCGCCGATCCGGTGGAAGCCCTCCGGCAGGGCGGCCCCGGCGGGAAATGTTGCCAGGAGGGCATAGTCCTCACCGCCGGCGGCGGCCCAGCGCAGAGTCTGCGTCTCGGGAAGGTTCAGCGCCTGCGCGGCTGGACGCAGAGCCCGCGCCTGCGCACGGAGGGCCTGATCCTCGATCCGGACGCGCACTCCCGAGGCCCGGGCCAGCCTGCCCGCGTCGCGCAGCAGGCCGTCGGAGAGGTCCATTCCCGCGGTGGCGCCGGCGTCCACGGCGATCATGCCCGTGGTCAGCGCCGGGCGGGGCGCGAGCTGAGCCTCGCGCAGCGCGGCGAGCTCCTCTTCTGCGCAGCCATGTCCGGCCTCGAGCAGGGCCAGGCCGGCCGCCGCTCGCCCCAGCGGGCCGGCTGCCGTCAGCTGGTCGCCCGGGCGTGCCCCGTCGCGGCGCAGGGGGGCTCGCGCAGCACCGAGTCTTCCCACAGCGGTGATGCTCACCGAGATGCCGGGCCCTGAGCCGAGATCTCCACCGGCGACGATGCAGTGCTCGGCGCCGACGGTCTGGAGCCCCTGCGTCAGGCCGCGGTAGAACCCGCGCACCCAGTCCAGCGGGGTGTCAGCGGGCAGCGTGAGACTCACCAGCAGGGAGATCGGGGTCGCGGCCATGGCGTTGAGGTCGGAGAGGTTCTGTGCAACGGCCTTGCGGCCCACGGCGGTGCCCGCGGGCAGGCCCTGGTCCTCAGGGGACCACCAGCTCAGCCGGAAATCCTGGTCCTGGCTCATGGTGTCAGTGGTGAGCACGATGCGGGCGGGCGCGCCGTCGTCGGGCAGCTCCAGGATCGCCGCATCGTCGCCGGGCGGCAGCGTCATCTTCACGGGGGCCGTGGCGGAGGCTGAGGCGCTGCCCAGCTCGTCCATGATGATCTCGAGGACGGCGTCCTCCCCGGCCTGACCCACGCTGCACGCTGCGCTCATCCCGGACTCCCCTCTGCGGCGCTGGGCCGGCAGCACCTGCTGCAGCGGCCGCGAGCCGGGGTCCGGCCCGGCGCGCGGGTCTCACCCTACACAGATCCCCGGCACGATCCGCTGTCCCGCTCTTCCGGCCCTGTCCGGTCGTCTCACCGCCGGCACTGCCCTGTGGGGTCTCCGGATGGACACCTGGGCCCGGGAGGTGGCATGGTCGCCCGATGGACATGACTCAATTCTGGGACGGGTGGGACCCGATCATCCACACCGTCATCACCCTGACAGCTGGCTACATCGCGCTGATCTTCATCCTGCGGCTCTCCGGGCCACGGACCATGGCGAACATGACGCCGATCGACTTCATCGTGGCCGTGACCATCGGCTCAGCCTTCGGACGCACGATCACCGCGGTGGACGTCCCGCTCAGCCAGGCCCTGGTCACGCTCCTGCTGCTGGTGTGGCTGCAGTGGCTCATGGCATGGGTGCGCGGTCGTTCCCCCAAGATGCGCCGGCTGCTCGATGCGCCCCCGGTGCTTCTCTATTACCGGGGAAAGTTCCAGCGCAAGGCGCTGCGCAAGCACCAGCTGGTCGAGGATGACGTGCACACTGCGGTGCGGAACTCCTCCTCCGGGGACATCGACGGGGTCTCTGCCGTGATCCTCGAGCAGAACGGCGGTCTGGTGGTCATCGGAGAGGACCAGCTCGGCGACGCCTCGTCCGTGCTGCCCTATACCGGCGACGCCGAGAAGAACTGACCCCTCCGCCCCTCAACGGTGGGGGACGCAGAAAAGCGCCCGGCCTCTTGCGAGACCGGGCGCTTCTGTGCCACCTGCAGTGGTGACCCCAGCGGGATTCGAACCCGCGTTACCGCCGTGAGAGGGCAGCGTACTAGGCCGCTATACGATGGGGCCCTATGAAATTGATGCTCCAGCTGCGCTGGAGGTGCTGCGCGGAGAGTCCGTCTCCGATCTGCGAGCAGACCGGGGACGAACGACCGTGACCCCAGCGGGATTCGAACCCGCGTTACCGCCGTGAGAGGGCAGCGTACTAGGCCGCTATACGATGGGGCCGCATTCCATGACTGTGGCCCCCGTCGCCGAGGGCCGATCGTGCTGTGGCAGACACCGAAACCGGGTCTCCGCTGGGCTACTAGGACTCGAACCTAGAACGACGGTACCAGAAACCGCTGTGTTGCCAATTACACCATAGCCCACTATTCGCTTATCAACCGCTTCGTTCCGGGCCGATTCTCGCGTCCAGCAACGGGAATCAACTATACACACTGGTGGCGCCCAAGCACAAAATGAGCCGGGCGCCGCCAGCGCCAGCATCAGTTCACCTCAGCCGCGCGCAGCGGCCAGCTCGCGGAATCGGCGAAGCCGGCTCAGCGATGATTCGCGCCCCAGCAGCTCCATGGACTCGAACAGCGGCGGGGAGACCCGGCGTCCCGAGATCGCCGAGCGCACGGCGCCGAAGGCCTTGCGCGGCTTGAGCTGCATCCTCTCGACCAGCGCCTCGCGCAGGGCGGACTCGATGGTCTCCGTGGTCCAGCTCTGCTCGGCGAGCGACTCCAGCGCCGCGATGGAGGCATCCAGCGTCTCGAAGACCTGATCCCCCAGCCCGCTGAAGGCCTTCTCCTCGATGTCCAGAGCCTCGTCCGCGGTGAAGAGGAAGGTCATCATGTCAGCTCCCTCGTCCAGCAGCGCGATCCGCTCCTGCACCAGCGGGGCCGCGCCGTCGAGCATCACAGCCTCCCGCTGCTCCAGCGGCTCCCCGACGAGCCCGCGGGCCTGCAGGTAGGGGACCAGCCGGTCGCGGAAGTCTGCGGCCTCCAGGCGGCGGATATGGGTGCCGTTGATGGCCTCGGCCTTCTTCACGTCGAAACGCGCCGGGTTGGCCAGCACATCTGCGATGTCGAAGTGCTCGATGAGCTCGTCGACGGTGAAGATGTCCTCCTCGGCGGAGAGCGACCAGCCCAGCAGCGCGAGGTAGTTCAGCAGCCCCTCGCGGATGAAGCCTCGGTCCCGGTGATGGAAGAGGTTCGATTCCGGGTCCCGCTTGGAGAGCTTCTTGTTCCCCTCCCCCATGACGTAGGGCAGGTGGCCGAAGACCGGCATGTGCCTGGCGACGCCCACGGCATGCAGCGCCCGGTACAGCGCGACCTGGCGCGGCGTGGAGGAGAGCAGGTCCTCTCCACGCAGCACGTGGGTGATCTCCATGAGCGCGTCATCCACCGGGTTGACCAGCGTGTACAGCGGCTGGCCGTTCGCCCTGGCCACCACGAAGTCAGGTGCGGAGCCCGCGCCGAAGGTGATCTCCCCGCGCACGGCGTCGGTGAAGCTGATGTCCTCATCGGGCATCCGGAAGCGCAGCACCGGTTCGCGACCTTCGGCCCGGTAGGCGTCGATCTGCTCCTGGCTCAGCTCGCGGTCGAAGCCGTCGTAGCCCAGCTTCGGGTCGCGTCCGGCGGCGAGATGGCGCTCCTCGACCTCCTGCGGCGTGGAATACGCCTCGTACACGAATCCTGCGACCTGCAGCTTCTGCAGCACCTCGGCGTAGATCTCGCCGCGCTGGGACTGCCGGTAGGGCTCGTGCGGCCCGCCCGCCTCCGCGCCCTCGTCCCAGTCGATGCCGAGCCAGCGCAGCGCCTCGAGCAGCTGCTGATACGACTCCTCGGAGTCACGCGCGGCATCGGTGTCCTCGATCCGGAAGATCAGCTTCCCGCCGGTGTGCCGGGCGTAGGCCCAGTTGAACAGCGCAGTGCGGATCAGGCCGACGTGCGGGGTGCCGGTGGGCGAGGGGCAGAACCGGACGCGGACCTGGGTCTGCGGATCGACGGCGGGGATCTTCTCTACGGGTGCAGCAGTGACAGTCATAGGGGGAATCAGTTCCTGAAGTGGTTGAGGAGCGTGCCGATGCCTTCGATCTCCGCCTCGAAGCGGTCACCGGAGCTGAGCAGTCCGACGCCGGCAGGAGTGCCGGTGAGGATGACATCGCCTGGGAGCAGGGTGAAGGCCTGAGAGATGTAGGAGACCAGCTCGGCCACTCCGAAGATCATCTCCGAGGTGGAGCCGTCCTGCACGGTGTCCCCGTTGAGCCTGCCGGTGATCCGCAGACCTTCGGTCTCCAGCTCCGTCTCGATCCATGGGCCCAGCGGCGTGGAGCCGTCGAAGCCCTTGGCGCGGGCCCACTGACCGTCGGTGCGCTGGGCGTCGCGGGCAGTGAGATCATTGGCCACGGTGTAGCCGAAGATGACCTCCTCGACCCGGTCCACCGGCACGTCCTTGCAGATGCGTCCGATGACGACGGCCAGCTCGGCCTCGTAGCTGATCTCCTCGGAGAAGGAGGGCAGGGTCACCGGCTCGTTCGGTCCCAGGACCGCGGTGTTCGGGATCAGGAACAGCAGCGGGGAGACCGGGATCTCTCCGCCCATCTCCGCCACATGGTCGGCGTAGTTCCTGCCCACCCCGATGACCTTGGAGCGCGGAATGATGGGCGCGACCAGGCGCACATCCTCCAGCTTGTGGGTGGTCTCGGTCTGCTGGATGCCCTGGTAGAAGGGGTCCCCAGCCAGTCCGATGATGATCTCTTCGCCCTCTTCCCCGGTGACAAGACCGTAGGAAGGTTCGGCGTCCGTGACAAAACGTGCAATGCGCATGGGTCAACTCTATCGCCCGGGCGCATCCTCCACGTCGTCCAGCTGATCAGGCGAGCCGGTGCATCCAGCCGTGGCGATCCTCCACCGCACCGGTCTGGATGCCCAGCAGCTCCTCGCGCAGCGCGAGGGTGATCTCTCCGGTCCCGGCGGAGGCGATGCTGCGCTCGGCATCGACGAGCTCCCCGATGGGGGTGATGACTGCTGCGGTGCCGCAGGCGAAGGCTTCGGTGATGCTGCCGTCGGTGATCCCGGCGTCCCATTCCTCCAGGGTGATCTGACGCTCCTGAACCTCCATCCCGCGGTCGGTGGCCAGCTGGATCACCGAGGCGCGGGTGATGCCCTCCAGGATCGTGCCGGTCAGCGCCGGGGTGATGAGCTTGTTGTCCGCGGTCACCAGGAAGACGTTCATGCCGCCGAGCTCCTCGATCGCGTTCTCACGCAGCGGGTCCAGGAAGAGCACCTGGTCGCAGCCCTTGGCGGCGGCCTGCTGCTGGGCGGCCAGGGACCCGGCATAGTTCCCGCCGGTCTTGGCCGCACCGGTTCCGCCGGGAGCGGCGCGGATGTAGTCCCGGGAGACCCAGATGCGGACCGGCTTGAGCTCGCCGCCGAAGTAGTTCCCGGCCGGGCAGGCGATCACCCGATAGGAGACCTCACGGGCAGAGCGGACCCCGAGGAACGCCTCGGAGGCGAACATGAAGGGCCGCAGGTAGAGCGCCTCGCCGTCGCCGTCGGGGACCCAGGCCTTGTCGGTCTGGACCAGCTCTTCCAGCGATTCGATGAAGAGCTCCTCGGGAAGCTCAGGCAGCGCCATGCGTCCGGCCGAGCGGTTGAGCCGTTTGGCGTTCTCCCAGGGACGGAAGGTGTAGATCCCGCCGTCAGCGTGGCGGTAGGCCTTCATCCCCTCGAAGATCTCCTGCGCGTAGTGCAGCACGGCCGCCGCAGGGTCCAGCGAGATCGAGCCGTAGGGCTCCACCCGGGCGCTGCCCCAGCCACCCTCGGACGTCCAGTCGATCACCGAGGTGTGATCGGTGAAGTGGGTCCCGAAGCCCGGATCCGCCAGGATCTCCTTCAGCCGGTCGGCTGAGGTGGGCGCGGGGTGGGGGGTGTGATCGAACGTCATGGTGACCTTTCAGATGTGCACGAGCGGATGCGCCCTGCGGGACGTGTCTCGGGCCCTACTCTACGAGAAGCGCTGCGCTCCGGCTCAGCTGCCGTCCGGCTCAGCGCCGTCCGGCTCGCCGCCGAGCTGCTCGGCGCGCTGTCAAGCCGTCAGCTGGACAGGCGGGCCACGAAGGCGTCGCCGCGCTGGCTGGTGCTCAGCCCGGAAGTGCCGTCCTGCGCCCACTGGCTCAGCTGCGCGAGGACTGCGGCCTCCACGCGTGCCGCAGCCTCGCCGAGGCCCAGGTGATCGAGCATCAGTGCGGCGGAGAGCACCGCCGCGGTGGGGTCGGCGATCGCCTTGCCGGCGATGTCCGGTGCGGAGCCGTGCACCGGCTCGAACATCGACGGCGCGGTGCCGGCAGTGTTGATCGAGGCGGAGGCGGCCAGACCGATGCCGCCGCTGATGGCCGGAGCCAGGTCGGTGAGGATGTCCCCGAAGAGGTTGTCGGTGACGATCACGTCGAAGCGCTGTGGGTTGTTGACCATGTGGATGGTGGCGGCGTCCACGTGCATGTAGTCCCAGCGGACGTCGGGGAAGGACTTGGCCACCGCCGTCGTCGTCCGGGTCCAGAGGTCGCCGGAGTAGGTGAGCACGTTGTTCTTGTGCACCAGGGTCAGGTGCTTGTCCCGGGCCTGAGCGCGGGTGAAGGCGTCTTCAACGACCCGGCGGACGCCATAGGCGGTGTTGACCGAGACCTCGGTGGCGATCTCCGCGTCGGTGCCGCGGCGCAGCAGTCCGCCGTTGCCGGCGTAGGGGCCCTCGGTGCCCTCGCGGACGACGACGAAGTCGATCGGATGCTCCTCGTCGACTCCGCGCAGCGGGGAGACGACCCCGGGGTAGGAGCGGGTGGGACGCAGGTTCACGCAGTGGTCGAGGTTGAAGCGCAGTCCCAGCAGCAGCTCACGCTCGATGATCCCGGAGGGCACCCGGGTGTCCAGCGGATCGGCGCCCACAGCGCCGAAGAGGATCGCGTCGTGCCCACGCAGGGCCTGCAGCGTCTCCTCGGTGAGCGTCTCCCCTGTGGTGAGCCAGTGCTCGGCGCCCAGGGAGTACTCGATGTAGGTGAACTCGGCGCTCTCCGGGGCGAGGGCGGCGTCGAGCACCTTGCGCGCCTCGGCCACGACCTCGGGGCCGATGCCGTCTCCGCCGATTACTGCGATCTCGAATGTGTTCTCAGCCATAGCGTCACTCTATGCCCAACCTCGGAGCAGGACGAGAGGTTCGGCACAGCCTCTCAACATCTGAGATCGTGCCTGTTCAGTCGGTCTTCTCCTCGTGGCGCGGGAAGATCGGTGCGGGCTTCTCGATGCTGGTGCCGGGCACGAGCTCCTCGCCGAAGGCCGCGAAGCTGCGCGGCCCCGATCCGGAGGCGTTCGTGACTCCAGCGTCTCCGGAGGCTTCGATGTTCAGCGCGTCCAGCAGCTTCGACGCCGACTCCGGGATGACCGGCTGCACCAGCAGCGCGACCTTGCGCACCACCTCAGCGGTCACGAAGAGCACAGTGTTCATCCGAGAGAGATCGGTCTTCTTGAGCTTCCAGGGCTCCTGCTCGGCGAAGTAGGCGTTGGTCTCCCCGAGGACGAACCACGTCCGCTCCAGCGCGCGGTGGAAGTCCTGCATGTCATAGGCGGTCCGGCTGATCTGCAGCAGCTCCTCCGCCTGGGCGAGGATCCGCCGATCCGCAGCCGTGCGCTCGCCAGGCTGCGGGACCATGCCCTCGCAGTTCTTCACGATCATCGACAGGGAGCGCTGGGCGAGATTGCCGAGGTTGTTCGCGAGATCCGAGTTCTTGCGGCCCACGACAGCCTCGTGGGTGTAGGACCCGTCCTGCCCGAACGGGAACTCGCGCAGCAGGAAGAACCGCACCGGGTCCAGGCCGTATTCGGCCACCCAGTCGGCCGGGGCGACCACATTGCCCACGGACTTGGACATCTTCTCCCCCGCATTGTGCAAGAAGCCGTGGATCATCACCCGCCTGGGCAGCTCGAGCTCCGCGCTCATCAGGAACGCGGGCCAGAAGATGCAGTGGAATCGGGAGATGTCCTTGCCGATGACATGCACATCGGCGGGCCAGAACCTGCGGAAGCTCTCCGACTCGGTGTCGGGGAAGCCAGCTCCGGTGATGTAGTTGGTCAGCGCGTCCACCCAGACGTACATGACGTGGTCCAGGTCCGTCTCGGGCGCGGTGAGATCCTTCGGCACCGGGACGCCCCAGTCGAACGTGGTCCGGGAGATGGAGAGATCCTCCAGGCCGGACTCGACGAAGCGGATCACCTCGTTGAATCGGCTGCGCGGCCCGCCGAAGTCCGGATTCGCCCGGTAGAAGTCCAGCAGCGGCTCCTGGTACTTCGAGAGCCGGAAGAAGTAGGACTCCTCCTCCGTCCAGGTGACCGGAGTCCCGGTCTCGGCGGCATAGCGCTCACCATCGGCCCGGAGCTCCGTCTCGTCCTCGGTGAAGAAGCGCTCGTCGCGCACCGAGTACCAGCCTGCGTACTTGTCGAGGTAGATGTCGCCCGCATCGACCATGCGACGCCAGATCGCCGTGGACGCCGCGTAGTGGTCCTCATCGGTGGTGCGGATGAAGCGGTCATAGGAGACTCCCAGGACCTCGTCGTCGACCCGTTTGAACTCGGCCGAGTTTCGGGTGGCGAGCTCGCGGGGAGAGATGCCCTCCTTCTCGGCGGACTGCTGCATCTTCTGCCCGTGCTCGTCGGTTCCGGTCAGGAAGAGCGTCTCATAGCCGTCGAGCCGCTTGAAGCGCGCCATCGCATCGGAGGCGATGTACTCGTAGGCGTGCCCGATGTGCGGGGTCCCGTTGGGGTAGGAGATGGCAGTGGTGATGTAGAACGAGGGCTTGGAGGAAGTCACCTTAGGAATTTACCCCACGCTCGCGGGCCGATGCAGAGTTCGGTCTTCAAGGGTTCAGTCTTCAAGGTCGACCTCGGCCGCCAGGGTGGCCTGCACCTCGGAGCTGATCTCGTCGAGCACTCCGGCACCCAGGGCGGCATCGACGGCCAGCACGGCCAGCGCACGCCCGGCCTTGGTGTTCTGCGAGACCTGCATCCCGGCGATGTTGACCTGGTGCTCGCCGAGGATCCGACCCAGCGCACCGACCACTCCGGGGCGGTCCGCGTATTCCAGGACCACCAGGTGCTCGGTGAGCGCGATCTCGAGGTCGTAGCCGTTGATGCCCACGATCTTCTGGATCTGCTTGGGGCCGGTGAGGGTGCCGCGGACCTCCAGGTTGGTGCCCGAACTGGTGGCTCCGCGCACGGTGAGTGCGTTGCGGTAGTCCTCGACCTCGGTGGTGGTGGTCAGCCGCGTGGAGATCCCGCGCTGTTCGGCCAGCACGGGGGCGTTGACATAGGAGACCTGTTCCGAGACCACATCGGTGAACAGACCCTTGAGGGCGGCCAGCTGCAGCGCAGAGACGTTGAGCTCGGCGATCTCGCCGGCGGCCTCGGTCTCGATGTCGGTGAAGGCGTCGGTGGCCAGGGCGTTGAGCACCCGGCCCAGCTTCTCGATCAGCGGGATGCCGGGGCGCACGAGCTCGTCGATGGCGCCTCCGGCGACGTTGACCGCGTCCGGCACAAGCTCTCCGGCCAGCGCCAGGCGCACCGACTTCGCCACGGAGACGCCGGCCTTCTCCTGGGCCTCGGCCGTGGAGGCGCCCAGGTGCGGAGTGACCACCACGTTCTCACGGGTGAAGAAGGGCAGATCGGTGGAGGGCTCGGCGGCGAAGACATCCACCGCGGCCCCGCCGATGCTGCCCTGAGCAAGGGCCGTCTCGAGGTCAGCTTCGTCGATGAGTCCGCCGCGGGCCACGTTGACGACGAACGCGGTGTCCTTCATCTTGGCGAAGGACTCGGTGTTGAGCATGCCCAGGGTCTCGGGGGTCTTCGGCATGTGGATGGTGATGACATCGGCCCTGGCGTAGAGCTCCTCGAGGCTGACCAGCTGCGCGCCGAGCTGGTGGGCGCGCGCCGAGGTGACATAGGGGTCATAGGCGATGATCTCCATGTCGAAGGCCTTCATGCGTTCGGCCACGAGTCCGCCGATGCGACCCAGCCCGATCACGCCGAGGGTCTTCTCCGCGAGCTCGATGCCGGAGTACTTGGAGCGCTTCCACTGTCCGTCGCGCAGCGCCTGGTGCGCCGGGGAGATGTGCCGGGCCAGGCCCAGGATATGGGCGCAGGTGAGCTCCGCGGCGGAGGTGATGTTCGAGGTCGGGGCGTTGACGACCATGACGCCGGCCGCCGTGGCGGCCTTGATGTCGACATTGTCCAGGCCCACGCCGGCCCGGGCCACGACCTTGAGCTGCTTGGCATGGGCGAGCACCTCGGCGTCGACCTGTGTGGCCGAGCGGACCATGATCGCGTCCGCATCGGCCAGGTCGGCGAAGAGCCGCTGGCGATCGGTGCCGTCGGACTGGCGGATCTCGAAGTCCGGGCCGAGCGCCTCGACGGTGGCGGGTGAGAGTTCTTCGGCTAGTACGACGACGGGGCGTGAGGTGCTCACAGTGTCCTTCTTCTGGTCTGGGCGCGTGGCGGGGCGGAGGGAGGCGATGGTCAGTGCAGGCGGTGGTCAGTGCCGGCGGTGGTCATGGAGGCTCTGGCAGACATGGTCAGCGGGGCGGGCCGAGTGGGCCCGCCCCGCTGACCGCATGAGCTCATCGAGCGGTGGAACCCTCGGTGTAGTCATCGTCCTGCGGGATCCAGGAGAACAGCTTGCGCAGCTCGCGCCCGGTGGACTCGATCGGGTGCGACTCGTTCTTCTTCCGGAGCTCGTTGAACTCCTTGCCGCCCTCGCGCTGGTCGTCCATGAAGCGCTTGGCGAAGGCTCCGGACTGGATGTCGGCCAGCACGGCCTTCATGTTCTCCTTGACCTCCGGGGAGATCACGCGGGGCCCGGAGACGTAGTCGCCGAACTCTGCGGTGTCCGAGATCGACCAGCGCTGCTTGGTCAGGCCGCCCTCGACCATCAGGTCGACGATCAGCTTGAGCTCATGGAGCACCTCGAAGTAGGCGATCTCTGGCTTGTAGCCCGCCTCGGTGAGGGTCTCGAAGCCGTACTGGACCAGCTGCGAGGCGCCGCCGCAGAGGACTGCCTGCTCGCCGAAGAGGTCGGTCTCGGTCTCTTCGGTGAAGGTGGTCTCGATGACGCCGGCGCGGGTGCCGCCGATGCCCTTGGCGTAGGCCAGCGCGATGGACTTGGCCTGGCCGGAGGGGTCCTGCTCCACGGCGATCAGTGCGGGCACGCCGCGGCCTGCCTCGTATTCGCGGCGGACCACGTGGCCGGGTCCCTTCGGAGCGACCATGGCCACCCCGACCTCGGCCGGCGCCTCGATGTAGCCGAAGCGGATGTTGAAGCCGTGGGAGAACAGCAGCACATTGCCGGAGACCAGGTGCGGCGCGATCTCGGAGGAGTAGACCTCGGCCTGGTGCTGGTCCGGGACCAGGATCATGATGACATCGGCCTCGGCGGATGCCTCGGCGACGGTCTTCACGGTCAGGCCCTGCTCCTCGGCCTTGGCCTTGGAGCTGGAGTCGGCTTTCAGACCGACGACGACGTCGACGCCTGAGTCGCGCAGGGACAGCGCGTGGGCGTGGCCCTGCGATCCGTAGCCGATGACAGCGACCTTCTTGCCGCTGAGCACGGACAGGTCGGCGTCGTCGTCGTAATAGAGATCAGTCACAGTGAGGTCTCCTCAAGGTTGGGAATTGAAGGTTGGGAATCGGTGATCATCAGATCGGTGTTCAGCGCAGCGCTCTGTCGGTCATGGATTTCGCACCCCGGGAGATGCCGAGCGTGCCGGAACGCACGATCTCACGGACTCCGTAGGGCTGAAGGACTTCCAGAAGGGCGTTGAGCTTGTCAGGTGCGCCGGTGGCCTCGACGGTGAGCGAGTCCACGGAGACGTCCACGATCTTGGCGCGGAAGAGCTCGACGGCCTGGGTGACCTGCAGACGGGTGGGCGAGTCAGCCTTGACCTTGATCAGCAGGTGTTCGCGCTGGACCGAGTTCTCCGGTGCCAGCTCGATGATCTTGATGACGTTGATCAGCTTGTTCAGCTGTTTGGTGATCTGTTCCAGCAGCACCGAGTCGGCATGGACCACGATGGTGATCCGGCTCAGCCCGGGCAGCTCCGAGGGGCCCACGGCCAGGGAATGGATGTTGAAGGCGCGGCGGGCGAACAGGCCCGAGACCTTGGTCAGCACGCCGGGCACGTCCTCGACCAGCACGGAGAGCGTGCGCCGTGGGGCCGGCGAGGCGGTTTCGTTCGTGGCCATGCTCTAGTCCTCCTCGTCCCATTCCGGGGTCAGGTTGTGCGCGAACTGGATGTCGCTGTTGGAGACCCCGGCCGGGACCATGGGCCAGACCATGGAATCACGGGAGACCACGAAGTCCACGACCACGGGGCGGTCATTGATCGCCATCGCCTCGGCGATCACGGCGTCGATGTCCTCCGGCCTGTCACAGCGCAGCCCGGCGCAGCCATAGGCCTCGGCCAGCTTGAGGAAGTCGGGGATGCGCACGACCTCCCCGCCTGCGGCGGTCTGCGAGGTGTTCAGGTGGGTGTTGGAGTAGCGGGACTCGTAGAACAGGGTCTGCCACTGGCGCACCATCCCCAGCGAGGAGTTGTTGATGATCGCGACCTTGATCGGGATCTTGTTGATCGCGCAGGTGGCGAGCTCCTGGTTGGTCATCTGGAAGCAGCCGTCACCGTCGATGGCCCAGACCACGCGGTCCGGGTTGCCCACCTGGGCGCCCATGGCGGCGGGCACCGCATAGCCCATGGTGCCCAGCCCCCCGGAGTTCAGCCACTGCCGCGGGCGCTCATACTTGACGAACTGGGCGGACCACATCTGGTGCTGACCGACCCCGGCCACATAGACCGCCTCGGGACCGGAGGCCTGGCTGATCTTCTCGATCACCTGCTGCGGGGCGATCTTGCCGTCCTCCGGGGCGGTGTAGCCCAGCGGGTAGGTCTTGCGGAAGTGGTTCAGCTGCTTCCACCAGCCGCTGATGTCGGTGCGCCCGTGCTTGGCGACCAGCGCATCGAAGGCGGTGGTCAGCTCGGGGACGACTTCCTTGAGCGAACCGACGATCGGCACATCCGCCGCACGGTTCTTGGAGATCTCCGCAGGATCGATGTCAGCATGGATCACCTTGGCGTCCGGGGCGAAGCTCTCCAGCTGACCGGTGACCCGGTCGTCGAAGCGCGCGCCGAGGGTGATCAGCAGGTCCGAGCGCTGCAGCGCGGCCACCGCGGAGACGGTGCCGTGCATGCCGGGCATGCCGAGGTTCTGGTGATGGGAGTCCGGGAAGGCCCCGCGGGCCATCAGGGTGTTGACCACCGGAGCACCGACGGTCTCGGCCAGGGCATGGAACTCCTCCGAGGCCTCGGCCTTGATCATTCCGCCGCCGATGTAGAACACCGGGCGAGAGGCACCCTGGATGAGTCGGGCGGCTTCGCGGATCTGCTTGGAGTGCCCGCGGGTCACCGGCCGGTAGCCGTTGAGCTCGATCTTGGGCGGCCAGGCGAAGGTGGTCTTGGCGGCCTGCGCGGATTTGGTGATGTCGACCAGGACGGGGCCGGGTCGGCCGGAGGATGCCAGGTGGAAGGCCTCGGCCATCACTCGGGGGATCTGGTCGGCGTCGGTGACCAGGTAGGAGTGCTTGGTGATGGGCGTGGAGATGCCGACGATGTCGGCCTCCTGGAAGGCGTCGGTGCCGATGACCGACGCGTTGACCTGTCCGGTGATGGCGACCATGGGGACCGAGTCCATATGGGCGTCGGCCAGCGGCGTCACCAGGTTGGTGGCGCCGGGGCCGGAGGTCGCGAAGCAGACCCCCACCTTGCCGGTGACCATGGCGTAGCCCTGGGCGGCGTGTCCGCCGCCCTGCTCGTGGCGCACCAGGATGTGGTTGATCTGCTCGGAGTCCATCAGCGGGTCATAGGTGGGAAGAATGGCACCGCCCGGGATCCCGAACACGTCTGTCACACCCAGCTCTTCGAGGCTGCGGATGATCGATTGCGAGCCTGTGACCGCCACCGGTTCCACTGTGCGGCCGGGGCCGTAGAGTCGCTGGTCGGCAGAGGTCCCAGCGGCGCTGCTGGTTGCTTTCGAGGCCAGCAGCGCTGGACTCGTGGCTGTCAGATTGCTCATCTTTTCCTCAGTCTCTGGTTCCCGAATTGCTGGTCCAAGAAGTCTCTGGTCCATGGAGAATCCACTCCGGTCAAGAGAAAACCCCGGCTGATAAGCCTCTGTGGGGGCTCTCTGCCGGGGTGAGCGTCTGCGTCAGCTCCAGTTCAACCGTCCGGCTGCCTCCGCGGAAGCAGACGAGCGGCCGACCTGGGGCGCGTGAATCACTTCACACTTCCCCCGGCGGCGGCTACGGGTACTACCGCTAGTAGTTGACGCATGGCCCCATGCTTTCGCGGCCTGTGACCCGTGTCAACATCCCGGATACCCGTCTCACATGGTGGAAATCCGGGGAGCCCTCCTGTGCGGGCCGCTCCGAGCCGCCCGCACAGGAGGGTCCTCGGCTCATCCGCAGTAGGCGCCCTCGGCGGCCGAGCGGACCAGTTTGGCGTACTTGCCCAGCACGCCGGTGGTGATGAAGGGGGGCAGCGGAGTCCAGTCCTGCTGCCTGGTGGCGAACTCCGCCGGATCCACGACCAGGTCGATGGTGCGCCCGGCGATGTCCACCCGAATGGTGTCCCCGTCGGCCACGAAGGCGATGGGGCCGCCGTCGACGGCTTCTGGGGCGATGTGGCCGATGCACAGCCCGGTGGTGCCTCCGGAGAAGCGACCGTCGGTGATCAGCAGCACGTCCTTGCCCAGCCCGGCGCCCTTGATGGCTCCGGTGATGGCGAGCATCTCCCGCATGCCGGGACCGCCCTTGGGGCCCTCATAGCGGATGACGACGACGTCGCCGGCCTGGATGCGACCCTCCTCGAGGGCCTTGAGCGCCTGCTGCTCACGCTCGAAGACCCGGGCGGTGCCCTCGAAGACCTCGGCGTCGAAGCCTGCGGACTTGACCACGGCACCCTCGGGGGCGAGCGAGCCGGAGAGCACCGCGATGCCGCCGTTGTGGTGCATGGGGTTGTCCAGCGCACGGATGATCTTGCCGTCGATGTCCGGCGGGTTGATGGCTTCGAGGTTCTCGGCCACCGTCCTGCCGGTGACCGTGAGCGCGTCTCCGTGGAGCAGCCCGGCGTCGAGCAGGGCGCGCATCACCACCGGCACTCCCCCGACCCGGTCGACGTCGGCCATCACATACTGGCCGAAGGGCTTGAGGTCACCGAGGTGAGGGATCTTGTCCCCGATGCGGTTGAAGTCTTCCAGCTTCAGCTCCACGCCGGCCTCGCGGGCGATGGCGAGCAGGTGCAGCACCGCATTGGTGGACCCGCCGAAGGCCATCGTGACGGCGATGGCGTTCTCGAAGGCCTTGAGGGTGAGGATGTCGCCGGTGGTGATGCCCTTCCGGAGCAGCTCCACCACGGCCTCGCCGGACTTGTGCGCGTAGTGGTCCCGGCGGCGATCTGCCGAGGGCGGGGCGGCCGAGCCCGGGAGCGACATGCCCAGGGCCTCGCCGATGCAGGCCATGGTGTTGGCGGTGTACATGCCGCCGCAGGCACCTTCGCCGGGGCAGATGGCGCGCTCGATCACGTCGAGGTCCGCCTCGCTGATGGTGCCGCGGGCACAGGCGCCGACGCCTTCGAAGGCGTCGATGAGCGTGACCTGCTTCTCAGTGCCGTCGGCGAAGCGCGCGACACCGGGCATGATCGAGCCGGCGTAGAGGAACACGCTGGAGAGGTTCAGCCGGGCTGCGGCCATCAGCATGCCGGGAAGGGACTTGTCGCAGCCGGCGAGCAGCACGGAGCCGTCGAGGCGCTCGGCCTGGATGACGGTCTCCACGGAGTCCGCGATGACCTCTCGGGAGACCAGCGAGTAGTGCATTCCTTCATGGCCCATGGAGATGCCGTCGGAGACGGAGATGGTGCCGAACTCCAGCGGGTAGCCGCCGCCTGCATGCACGCCCTCTTTGGAAGCCTTGGCCAGGCGGTCCAGCGAGAGGTTGCAGGGGGTGATCTCGTTCCAGGAGCTGGCGATGCCGATCTGGGCCTTGGAGAAGTCATCGTCTCCCATGCCGACGGCGCGCAGCATGCCGCGTGCGGGGGCACGGGTGTAGCCGTCGGTGACCTCCCAGCTGCGTGGCTTCTCCGGAGTGGAGGGTCCGGTGACCGCGACGGGAGGGGTGAAGGGCGCGCCGCCCTGGGACGTGTTCGTGGGGGTGCTCTCAGCAGTGGGCTCAACCATGCTCTGAAGTCTATGCCCGTCGCAGCGGCCGCGGCACCCGCATCGCCGCCGTCTCAGCATTCAGAATCGAACTGGCATGGAGCGATGGATGTCCCCTGGGGAACCGGCAGGGTTCGGATACCCTCGGAGGCATGGACGATCCCCTGGTCCGCGGCGCCGTGCTGGACGATCAGACCCGCTGCCGGCACTACGCGGGGCCGCTGGACGTCGTCGCCATCCGGTTCTTCTGCTGCGACCGCTGGTACCCCTGCCTGAGGTGCCACCAGGAGGCCGAGGCACATCTGATCCGCCGCTGGGCACCGGGGCGGCGCGCTGAGCTCGCGCTGCTCTGCGGGGTCTGCCGCCGCCGGTTCAGCATTGCGGAGTACCTGCTGGCGGACCGGTGCGCGCACTGCGGGGCCGGGTTCAACCCGGGCTGCGCGGCCCACCATCAGTTCTACTTCGAAATCTGACCCCCTGCCCCACTCCCCACGCGTTGCGGGGGGGAGGGTCAGCCCATCTGGTCGACGACGGTCTCTGCGACCTCGCGCATGGACAGGCGGCGATCCATGGAGGTCTTCTGGATCCAGCGGAAGGCCTCTGGCTCGCTCAGACCCATCTTCGTGGTCAGCAGGGACTTCGCCCGCTCCACGAGCTTGCGCGTCTCGAACTTGTCTGCCAGCGAGGTGACCTCGTCCTCCAGCGCGCGGATCTCGTCAAAGCGCGCCATCGCCACCTCGATGGCCGGGATGAGGTCGTTCTCCGTGAAGGGCTTGACCACATACGCCATCGCGCCGGCCTCGCGGGCGGACTCCACCAGGTCTCGCTGAGAGAAGGCGGTGAGCATCACCACGGGAGCGATGCGCTCCTCCGCGACGATCTTCGCCGCAGAGATGCCGTCCATGATGGGCATCTTCACGTCCATGACCACCAGATCGGGTTCGGTCTCGCGGGCGAGCTCCACGGCCCGCTCGCCGTTGTCCGCCTCACCGACCACGTCATAGCCGGCTCCGGTGAGGATCTCCACGATGTCGAGCCGGATCAGCGTCTCGTCCTCGGCGACCAGCACCCGGCGGGCCGCGCTCGACTCCCGGGGCAGCTCCTCCGGGGCCTCACGAGCCGGTGCCGCGGGTGTGGCCTGTGCTGCACGGGCCTCTGTCGCGGGTGTCGCCACTGCGCGGGCTTCTGTCGCAGGTGTCGCCGCTGCGCGGGCTTCCTCGACGGGGGATTCCTCGGGGGCACCAGCGCCACCGGCCTGAGTCTGTTCGCTCACCGTTCTCCTTCTGGTCCCTTGTCCTGCCTGGTGCCCGAAGTGGGACTCGAACCCACACACCAGTGGTACCGCATTTTGAGTGCGGCGCGTCTACCGATTCCGCCATTCGGGCTGGGCCGAGGGGGCAGGTGCCGCCCTCGACGATGCTGTCCTCGGAGCCTTGCGGCTCCGCGGACAGCATCATCCTACCCGGGCGTCACCCGGGCGTTGAAGATGGCCGCGCCCTCGGGGCGCGGCCGGGGGCTCAGCTCGCGCTGGCGGCGCTGGGGGCGCTCGCCGCCGGCCAGGGTCCGACGGGCTCCTTGTTCGGCGGTGCGGTGTCCCCTCGACGCAGCGTCTCGACGTCGCCGGCGTCGTGCAGATCGCCGATACGGTGCACCTTGACCATGTTCGTGGTCCCGGCCTGTCCTGGAGGCGATCCGGCGGCGATGACGACGAGCTCGCCCATCTCGGCGGCGCCCTCTTCGAGCAGCAGCTTGTCCACCTGGGCCGTCATGGTGTCCGTGTGGGTGGCGAACTCCACCCAGCGAGGCTGCACGCCCCAGGAGAGGGTCAGGATGTTGTGCGTGTGCTCCACGTGGGTGAAGGCGAAGATGTTCTGCTTGGGCCGCAGGCGCGAGAGCCGGCGCGCGGAGTCCCCGGAGCGGGTGAACGTGGTCAGGTGGGCGATGTCCAGCTGATCCGCGATCTCCTTCGCGGCGCGGGTGATCGCGCCGCCGCGCGTCTTGGGCCGGGTGCCGAGCTCGGGGATCCGGCTCAGGCCCTTGGACTCGGTGGTCTGGATGATCCGGGACATGGTCTCCACGGTCTCGACCGGGTACTTGCCCACGGAGGTCTCACCGGAGAGCATGACCGCATCCGCACCGTCGAGCACGGCGTTGGCGCAGTCCGATGCTTCGGCGCGGGTCGGACGCGGGCTCTCGATCATGGACTCGAGCACCTGGGTGGCGACGATGACCGGCTTGGCCCAGCGGCGGGCCAGCTCCACCGCGCGCTTCTGCACCAGCGGGACCTCCTCGAGCGGAAGCTCCACGCCGAGATCGCCGCGGGCGACCATGACGGCGTCGAAGGCGTCGACGATGTCCTGCAGGGCCTCGACCGCCTGGGGCTTCTCGACCTTGGCGATGACCGGGACGCGGCGTCCCTCCTCGTCCATGATCCGGTGCACGGCCTCGATGTCCGCGGCGTCGCGGACGAAGGACAGGGCGACCATGTCGAAGCCGAGGCGCAGCGCCCAGCGCAGGTCCTCCTCGTCCTTGTCCGAGAGGGCGGGCACGGAGACGGCGACGCCGGGCAGGTTGATGCCCTTGTTGTTGGACACCTTGCCGGGGACGGTGACCTCGGTGTGCACGTCGGTGTCGGTGACCTCCACGGCGCGCAGGGAGACCTTGCCGTCGTCGATGAGCAGCGTGTCACCGACATTGACGTCTCCGGGCAGGCCCTTGAACGTGGTGGAGCAGCGGTCCTTGGTGCCCTGGATGTCCTCGACGGTGATCGTGAAGCGATCCCCCACCTCGAGCGCATGCTCGCCCTCGATGAAGCGACCGAGGCGGATCTTCGGGCCCTGCAGATCGGCGAAGATGCCCACCGCCGTGCGCAGGTCCTTCGAGACCTCGCGCACGGTGTTGTAGGTCTCCTCGTGGACGCTGTAGTCGCCGTGGCTCATGTTCACCCGGGCGACGTCCACGCCGGCTTCGATGAGTCGGCGGGTCGTCTCATAGCCTGCTGTGGCTGGGCCGAATGTGGCGACGATCTTGGCGTGTCTCATATCTCACCTTGTCCTATCTCGATTGCTGTTAAGCGTTCTGATGGACTGGCACGACACTGGACCAGGACCTTTCGTCTCCGAGCCTATAACAGTCAGCCTGTGAGCGAAATCGCACGATCCGAGGGCTTGACAGGTGCCGGAAGGCGGGTCTCACCCTCCAGATACTCGTCCACCTTGGCGGCCGCGGCGCGGCCCTCCGCGATCGCCCAGACCACCAGGGAGGCGCCGCGTCCGGCGTCGCCCACTGCGAAGACGCCGTCCACCGAGGTCTTGTAGTCCTCGGCGCGGGAGATGTTCCCGCGGGCGTCGAAGTCCACTGCGAGCTGTCCGATCAGCGTGTCCGACTCTGCTCCGGTGAAGCCCAGCGCCAGCAGCACCAGATCAGCGGGGATCTCACGCTCGGTTCCGGGCTTCGGAGAGCGCGACCCATCGGCGTTGTACTGGGTCTCGGCGACCTGCAGCGCACGCACCTGACCGTTGTCGTCGCTGAGGAACTCGACGGTCGAGGCCAGGTAGCTGCGCTCGCCGCCCTCCTCGTCAGCGCTGGTCAGCTCGAAGACGCGCGGGTCCATGGGCCAGGGCTCATGATCGGGACGCTCCGAGGGGAGTTCCTTGCCGATGGCCAGGGTGGTCACCGACTTCGCGCCGTGGCGGTGCGCGGTGCCGATGCAGTCGGCGCCGGTGTCGCCGCCGCCGAGGACGACGACGTGCTTGCCGTCCGCGCGGATCTGGTCCTCGACCTCGTCGCCGGAGGTGGCCTTGTTCGACTGCACGAGGTACTCCATGGCGAAGTGCACCCCGTGGAGATCACGACCGCCGACGCCGAGGTCGCGCGGCACCATGGCGCCGGTGGCCAGGACGACGGCGTCGTAGCTCGCCTCCAGGGCATCCCAGGTGATGTCGGCGCCGATCTCCGTGGAGGTGTAGAACCGGGTCCCCTCGGCCCGCATCTGATCGATGCGGAACTCCACGTGGTGCTTCTCCATCTTGAAGTCCGGGATGCCGTAGCGGAGCAGCCCGCCGAGGCGGTCGTCGCGCTCGTAGACGGCCACAGTGTGTCCCGCGCGGGTCAGCTGCTGGGCCGCGGCAAGGCCTGCCGGGCCGGAACCGACCACGGCCACCGTCTTGCCGGTGAGCCGCTGGGGCAGCACGGGCTCCACGTAGCCGCGCGCGATCGCCTCATCGGCGATGGCGACCTCCGACTGCTTGATCGTGACCGCGGGCTGGTTGATCCCCAGCACGCAGGAGGTCTCACAAGGCGCCGGGCAGATGCGGCCGGTGAACTCCGGGAAGTTGTTGGTCATGTGCAGCCGGGAGGAGGCCTCCTCCCACTGATCGCGCCAGATCAGGTCGTTCCACTCCGGGATGAGGTTCCCCAGCGGGCAGCCGGTGTGGCAGAACGGGATGCCGCAGTCCATGCAGCGGCTCGCCTGGGTCTGCACGACGCCGCGCTCATTGCGCTCATAGACCTCATTGAAGTCCATGATGCGCACGGGCACGGGCCGGGAGGGCCGGTCCTGACGCTCTCGATGCTTCATGAATCCACGCGGATCAGCCACGGGTCGCCTCCAGAATCTTCTGCCATGCCTCGTCGCCGTCGGGATCCAGACCCTCGTCGAGGGCGCTGGAGCGGGCGCGGAGCACAGCGTCGTAGTTGCGCGGGAGCACCTTGGTGATGCGCGCATAGGTCTTCTCGGGATCGTTCAGCAGCTTCTCGGCGACCGCGCTTCCGGTCTCCTCGTGGTGGCGACGGAGCAGGTCGCCGATGATCGCCCGGTCCTCCTCGTCGGGTTCTTCCAGCAGCAGGTCGCCGTTGATCCGCGCCTGCGAGTTGATCTTCTGCTCGTCGAAGTCCACCAGGAAGGCGGTGCCTCCGGACATCCCGGCGCCGAAGTTGCGACCGGTCGGACCCAGGATCAGCGCCTGTCCGCCGGTCATGTACTCGCAGCCATGATCGCCGATGCCCTCCACCACGGCGGTCGCACCCGAGTTGCGCACCAGGAAGCGCTCCCCGACCTGTCCGCGCAGGAACATCTCCCCGGCGGTGGCGCCGTAGCCGATGACGTTGCCGGCGATGACGTTCTTCTCTGCGATCAGCGGCGCGGACACGTCCGGGTGCACGATGATGCGCCCGCCGGAGAGTCCCTTGCCCACGTAGTCATTGGCATCGCCGGCCAGGTGAAGGGTGATCCCATGCGGCAGGAAGGCTCCGAGGGACTGACCGGCCTCGCCGGTGAGCTCGACGACGATGGTGTTGTTCTCCAGCGTCTTGAGTCCCTGCGCCTTGGTGACCTCGTGGCCGAGCATGGTGCCCACCGAACGGTCGGTGTTGATGACCTTCTTCTCGATCTGCACCTTCTCGCCGTGGGCGATGGCGGAGCCCGCCAGCTCGATCAGACCCATGTCGAAGTGCTTCTCCAGCTCATGGTCCTGGCCACGGGTCCGGCGCAGCATCGTGGCGGTGATCGGATCATTGGGGTCATAGCCGTCCAGGACCGCGCCCAGGTTCAGCCCGGCGGACTTCCAGTGCCGCTTGGCGTCGTCCATGTTCAGCGCGTCGATGTGTCCGATGGCCTCGTCCAGCGTGCGGTAGCCCAGCTCGGCGAGGTATTCGCGCACCTCCTGGGCCACGAACTCGAAGAAGTTGACCACGTGATCGGCCTTGCCGGTGTAGCGCTGCCGCAGCAGCGGGTTCTGCGTGGCCACGCCGACGGGGCAGGTGTCCAGGTGGCAGACGCGCATCATGATGCAGCCGGAGACCACCAGCGGCGCGGTGGCGAAGCCGTACTCCTCGGCTCCCAGCAGCGCGGCGATCACGACGTCGCGACCGGTCTTGAGCTGACCATCGACCTGGACGGTGACGCGTTCGCGCAGTCCGTTGAGCATGAGCGTCTGCTGCGCCTCGGCCAGCCCGAGCTCCCAGGGGGTGCCGGCGTGCTTGAGCGAGTTCAGCGGCGAGGCGCCGGTTCCGCCGTCGTGACCTGAGATCAGCACGACGTCGGCCTTCGCCTTGGTCACGCCGGCGGCCACAGTGCCCACTCCATGCAGGGAGACCAGCTTCACGTGGACCCGGGCGCCGGTGTTGGCGCGCTTGAGGTCGAAGATGAGCTGGGCCAGGTCCTCGATGGAGTAGATGTCGTGGTGCGGCGGAGGCGAGACCAGGGCGACGCCGGGAGTGGAGTGCCGGGTCTCGGCGACCCAGGGGTACACCTTCTTGCCCATGAGCTGCCCGCCCTCACCGGGCTTGGCTCCCTGAGCCATCTTGATCTGCAGGTCATCTGCATGGGTCAGGTATTGGCTGGTCACGCCGAAGCGGCCCGAGGCGACCTGCTTGACCGCCGAGCGACGCTCGGGGTCCTCCAGGCGGGCGGGGTGTTCGCCGCCCTCGCCGGTGTTGGACCGGCCGCCGAGTCGGTTCATCGCGATGGCGAGGGTCTCGTGCGCCTCCTGGGAGATGGAGCCGTAGCTCATCGCCCCGGTGTTGAACCGCTTGACGATCTCACCGACGGACTCGACCTCTTCGATCGGCACCGGCTCGCGCTGGGCGCTGAGCTTGAACAGACCGCGCAGGGTCAGCAGCGCCTCGGACTGATCATCCACGGACTTGGTGTACTCCTTGAAGATGTCATAGCGACGGGTCTTCGTGGAGTGCTGCAGCTTGAACACGGTCTGCGGGTTGAACAGATGCGGCGGGCCTTCTCGGCGCCACTGATACTCCCCGCCGATCTCCAGCTCGTCGCCGCGGCCCAGATCGTTGCCGTCAGCCGGATAGGCCCGGGAGTGACGCTGCAGGGTCTCGGCGGAGAGCACATCCAGACCGACCCCGCCCATGGGCGAGTGCGTCCCGGAGAAGTACTGGTCGACCACGTTCTGCGCAAGGCCCACTGCTTCGAAGGTCTGCGCGCCGCAGTAGGAGGCGACCGTGGAGATTCCCATCTTGGACATGATCTTCAGCACGCCCTTGCCCAGCGCGGTGAGCAGGTTGTGCACGGCCTGTTCCTCGGAGACGCCGCTGATCTCGTTGCGGCGCACCATGTCCTCGGCGGTCTCCATGGCCAGGTAAGGGTTGATCGCGGCCGCGCCGTAGCCGATGAGGCAGGCCACATGATGGACCTCGCGGACGTCTCCAGCTTCCACGACCAGGGAGACCCGGGTGCGGTTGGCCGACTTCAGCAGATGGTGATGGATGGCCGAGAGCATGAGCATCGAGGGGATCGGTGCCCACTGCGCGTTGGAGTCGCGATCCGAGATCACGATGTAGCTGACCCCGCGGTTGACCGCGGCGGAGACCTTCTCGCAGATCTCGCGGATCCGCTGCCGCAGCTCCTCCTCCTGGGATCCGGCCCGGTAGAGGGCGCGGACCTTCAGCGCGATCTTCGCACCCTCGTCATTGCGGATGTTGGCGATCTTCGCCAGCTCGTCGTTGTTGATCACGGGGAAGTCCAGGGCGACCTGCTGGGACTTCACCTGCTCATTGCTCAGCAGGTTCCCGCTGGGTCCGATGTGCAGGCCCAGCGAGGTGACCAGCTCCTCGCGGATGGCATCCAGCGGAGGATTGGTCACCTGGGCGAAGGTCTGCACGAAGTAGTCGAAGAGCAGCCGCGGTCGGTCCGCGAGCACGGCGATGGGGGTGTCGGTGCCCATGGCGCCCAGCGGCTCGGCGCCGGCCGTGGCCATCGGCCCGATCAGGATGCGCAGCTCCTCGAGGGTGTAGCCGAAGGTCTGCTGGCGCAGCCGGACGGACTCCGAGGGGTGACGGACGTGCAGCCGCTCGGGCAGGTTCTTCAGCTCGACCAGGTTGTCCTCGACCCAGTCGGCCCAGGGGGCGGAGGAGGCCAGGTCGGCCTTGATCTCCTCGTCTTCGATGATGCGTCCCTCGACGGTGTCCAGGAGCAGCATCATGCCGGGGGCGACTCGGCCCTTGCGAACGATGCTGGAAGGCTCGAGGTCCACGACCCCGACCTCGGAGGACATGACCACCAGACCGTCGTCGGTGACCCAGTAGCGCGCAGGGCGCAGACCGTTGCGGTCGAGCATCGCACCGACCTGCTTGCCGTCGGTGAAGGCGATGGCGGCCGGACCGTCCCACGCCTCCATCAGCTGTGCGTGGTACTGGTAGAAGGCGCGCAGACCGGGATCCATGGTCTCGTGGTTCTCCCAGGCCTCCGGGATCATCATGCGCATGGACTGGGCCAGCGGACGCCCGGAGAGCATGAGCAGCTCGGCGGCCTCGTCGAAGCTGGTCGAATCGGAGGCCCCCGGAGTGCAGATCGGGAACAGCGACTCGGGGTCCTCCCCGAGCAGCTCCGAGGACATCATGGACTGGCGCGCACGCATCCAGTTCCGGTTGCCCTTGACCGTGTTGATCTCACCGTTGTGCGCGATGTTGCGCAGCGGCTGAGCCAGCGGCCAGGAGGGGAAGGTGTTGGTGGAGAAGCGCGAATGCACGATGCCCAGGGTGGTCTTGAAGCGCTCGTCCGAGAGGTCCGGGAAGAAGGGCTCCAGCTGCGCGGTGGTCAGCATTCCCTTATAGGTGATCGTCTTGGAGGACAGCGAGGGGAAGTACACGCCCAGCCGGTTCTGTCCGCGCTTGCGCAGCCGCCAGCCCCGCTGGTCCAGCGAGCCTGAGGCGGAGTCCTGGAACTCGAAGGAGTCTTCAGCGGCCAGCCCGAGGAAGACCTGCCGGAAGAACGGCATGGACTCTTTGGCCAGGGTGCCGATCATCGAGGCATCGATCGGGACGTCGCGCCATCCCAGGACTCTCAGGCCCTGTTCGACGGCGAGGTCGCTGAAGCTCGCGCACATGCTCTCGCGCTCAGCCTCTGACTGCGGCAGGAACGCGGTCCCCGCGAGGTACTCCCCCGCCGGCGGCAGATCGAACTCGGTGACGGCGCGGAAGAACTCATCGGGGATCTGGGTGAGCAGACCGGCTCCGTCTCCGGTGCCGACGTCGCCGCCCACGGCACCGCGGTGCTCGAGGTTGCGCAGCGCGACGAGCGCATGGTCGACGATGTCGTGGCCGGGCTCCCCGCGCAGGGTCGCCACGGCGGCCATGCCGCAGTTCTCGTGCTCATTGGCGGGGTCGTAGAGGCCGGCCTTCTCGGGGAGAGCGGCAAAGCGCTGATAGGGACTCATGACCTGGAGCGCGTCTGCGCCGGCAGCTGCCTCGAGTGATTCGAGAGTAGACATGACGGTCTTCCTTCCTCCGCATGCGGACGTTTCATGGGAGGGGACGTCTTCGGCCCCTGCGTGGTGCACGGAGTCTGGGCTCGTTCCGGGGCCGGTCAGACTGTGCGTCTCGGCCCGGGAGGAATCTCCAGCGTCCGTCGGTCTTCTGTCCTGCGTGACGCAGTCAGGCTGCGATCCTGCGCGGCTGGGGTGTGTCCCGGCGCTCGGTGCTCAGGCGGCACGGATTGGTCGGGTGCCGCCGTCGTGGTCATCCCGCTGATGGGCAGGGGATCAGACCAATCTTCCTGCCAGCCGACTCGTGTTGCAAGTTCGATCTCAGGATCTGGGACGGTCCTGCTCCCCCGGGCTGGACGGTTCAGCGGCCTGATCCGCCTGCTCGCCGCCGGTCTCACCGGCGGTCTCTGCCGCGGCGGTGCCCCGGTCTGGGGACTCGTCGGGATCCGGTTCGACGGCTTCGGCGGAGTCCTGGGCAGACTCTCGGTCCGCAGCGGCCTGCGAGTCCTGGGCTGACGGCGGGTCCTGGTCAGACTGCGGATCCAGGGGTGCGTCGACGACGCCGGCCCCGTGATCCTCTGCGCCTCGCGGGCCCTGGCCGGGGCGGTAGATCTCCAGCTCCTCAGCCAGCGCCACCTCGGTGCGGGGGCGACGGGTCCACAGCCAGATGAGCATGGCCAGCGCGATGAGGAACAGCAGCACCGACATCCACATGTTCAGCCGCCATTCGACGCCGAAGATGTCGATCCACTGGGTGGACTTGGTCATCTCGTCCACGCGCAGCGACTCCACCCAGAAGCGGCCCAGCGAGTAGTAGGCGACGTAGGTCCAGGCGAGCAGTCCCTGCTTGACCGCGAACCGGCGGTAGAGGGCGAGGAGCAGGAAGAAGCCGATCAGGTTCCAGATGCTCTCGTAGAGGAAGGTCGGGTGGAAGAGGGTGTCCTCTCCCGCGCCCAGCGGCGGGGCCTGGTGGCGCTGCGAGGTGTCGATCTGCAGTCCCCAGGGGAGATTGGTGGGGCCGCCGTAGAGCTCCTGGTTGAACCAGTTGCCCCAGCGGCCGATGGCCTGGGCGAGCAGCACGCCCGGGACCAGCGCGTCGGCGAAGGCTCCGAACTTCATGCCGTAGCGGCGGCAGGCGAACCAGACGCCCACGCTGCCCAGGGCCACTGCGCCCACGATGCCGAGGCCTCCCAGCCAGACCTGTGGGATCAGGGAGAGGTCCCCGTCCTCGCCGAAATAGGCGTCCGGGGAGGTGACCACGTGGTAGAGCCGACCGCCCACGATCCCGAGCAGGACCGCCCAGATCAGCGCGTCGAAGACGTTCTCGGGCTGGCCTCCGCGGGACTTCCAGAGCCGGCTGGCCACGAAGTACGCGACGAGGATTCCCAAGCCGATCGCCAGCCCGTAGAACCCGATCCGCAGCGGACCGACGAGATCGATCCCGTCGGTGGGAGGCGACGGGAAGGCGGCACTGATCTGGGCCCCCGCTGACGCGGCGGTTTCAGTGACGGTCTGCAGCGCGCTGACCGGACTGGGGGTGTGAGACACGGTGTCCTCTCGCAATGATGGTTCGCCGGCGCTGCGCCGGAGCGCAGAGCAGGCTGGTTCGTGATCCGGTGCAGTCTATGTCATCGGGCCGCGCGGGCCCCGGTGAGCTCCGCGGTCAGTGCGGCCACAGCCTCGGGTCCCCCGTCGCGCAGCGCGGCGACCAGCGCAGTGCCGACGATGACGCCGTCGGCGTAGCGTCCGATCTCCTGGACATGGGCACGCGTGGAGACTCCCAGGCCCACACAGACACGCTCGGCGCCGACGCCCTTGGCGGCGGCGACCACGCGCTCAGCGGCATCGGACACCTGGTCCCGAGCACCGGTCACGCCCATGACCGAGACCCCGTACACGAAGCCTCGTGAGGCTGCCACGATCTTCGCGACTCGCTCCGGCGAGGAGGTGGGAGCGGTGAGGAAGACCCGGTCCAGTCCGTGCCGGTCGGTGGCCTCGATCCATTCACGGGCCTCGTCCGGGATGAGGTCCGGGGTGATCGCCCCGGCGCCTCCTGCGGCGGCCAGGCGGCCGGCGAACTCCTCGGCACCCATCCGGTCGATCAGGTTGTAGTAGGTCATCACCAGCACGGCGGCGTCGGTGGCCTTGACCACGGCCTCGACGATCTCGAAGACCTCCGGCAGGCGGAACCCGCGGGCGAGCACCTCGGTGGTGGCCTGCTGGATCACCGGGCCGTCCATCACCGGATCCGAATAGGGGACCCCGATCTCGATCACGTCAGCACCGTTGCGGGCCAGCTCGATCGCGGCCGCGATGGAGGTCTCCTTGTCCGGGTAGCCGGCCGGCAGGTACCCCACGAAGGCGGCCCGGCCCTGGGCGCGTGCGGCCTCGATGGCACCGGCGGTCTTGGAGGTGGTGGCCTGGTCCTGAGGGCGTGCTGCTTCGCTCATGCCTGGACTCCCGTCTCGGGTGCCGGAGACGGGCTGCTCTGCCCGGTCTTCTCGGCGGTCTCCGTCTCTGCCGCCGGGTCGTTGCTCTGGCCCGGGAGCAGCCTGAACCACTCGGCCGCGGTCTCCACGTCCTTGTCCCCGCGTCCGGAGAGGTTGATCATGATGATCCTGCCCTCGCCTTCCTCGCCCCAGCTGCGCGAGAGCCGTGCGGCCCCCGCCAGCGCGTGGGCGGATTCGATCGCGGGGATGATGCCTTCGGTGCGGCACAGCGACTCGAAGGAGGACATGCACTCAGCATCGGTCACCGGCTCGTAGGTGGCGCGCCCGGACTCCGCGAGATAGGCGTGCTCGGGTCCCACGGAGGGATAGTCCAGGCCCGCGGAGATCGAATGTGAATCCACGGTCTGTCCGTCCTCGTCCTGCATCAGGAAGGAACGTGCCCCGTGCAGCACGCCGGAGCGGCCCAGGGTGATCGCGGCGGCGTGCCGCCCCGTCTCGAGTCCGTCGCCGCCGGCCTCGAAGCCGTAGAGCGCCACCTCGGGATCATCGAGGAAGCCGTGGAACAGGCCCATCGCGTTGGAGCCTCCGCCCACGCAGGCGGCGACCACATCGGGCAGCCGTCCCTCCATGGAGAGGATCTGCTCCCGCGCCTCCTCGCCGATGATCTGGTGGAACCAGCGGACCATCTCGGGAAAGGGATGGGGGCCGGCCACGGTGCCGAGCAGGTAGTGGGTGTTCTCCACGGAGGCGACCCAGTCGCGCAGGGCCTCGTTGATGGCGTCCTTCAGCGTCTGGGCGCCGTGGTCCACGGGCACGACCTCGGCGCCGAGCAGGCGCATCCGAGCGACGTTGAGCGCCTGCCGCTTCGTGTCGGCGGAGCCCATGTACACCACGCACTCCATGCCCATCAGGGCGGCCGCGGTGGCGGTGGCGACTCCGTGCTGGCCGGCTCCGGTCTCCGCGATCAGCCGGGTCTTGCCCATGCGCTGGGCGAGCAGGGCCTGGCCGAGCACGTTGTTGATCTTGTGCGAGCCGGTGTGGTTCAGGTCCTCGCGCTTGAGGAAGATCCGGGCGCGTCCAGCCTCGGCGGCGAAGCGCGAGACCTCGGTCAGCAGCGAGGGGCGGCCGGTGTAGTCACGGCACAGGCGCTGGAACTCGGCGATGAACTCCGGGTCCGCCTTGGCCTCGCGGAAGGTCCGTTCCACCTCATCGAGGGCGGCGACCAGGGATTCCGGCATCCAGCGGCCGCCGAAGCTCCCGAAATAGGGACCCTCGTGGTCGCGGTACTTCTGTGTCTCCTCAGCGGGAGCGCTCATGGTCTCTCCTCAGTGTTCTTGGACAAGACTCGCGGTGCGGAAGCGACGCAGGGCCTCGGCGGGTTCGCCGTCCCTGACCAGCGCCTCGCCGACCAGCACGGCGTCGGCACCTTCGGCGGCGTAGTCAGCGACCACTGCCGGTCCGGTGACGCCTGACTCGGCGACCCTGACGACGTCGTCGGGAAGGTGACGCGCCATCGTGGAGTAGTGCGCGACATCGACCTCGAGGGTCTTGAGATTGCGGACGTTGACGCCGACGATCTTCGCGCCGACGGCCGCCGCCCGGGCGATCTCCTCCTCAGTATGCGCCTCCACCAGCGCCTCCATCCCCAGCTCGTGGGTCAGCGTGAGGAAACTCTGCAGCTGGGCGTCATCCAGCGCGGCGACGATCAGGAGCACCAGATCAGCCCCATGCGCCCGGGCCTCGTAGAACTGGTACTCGTCCACCATGAAGTCCTTGCGCAGCACCGGGATCTCCACGGCCGCACGCACCGCGTCGAGGTCGGCGAGGCTCCCGTTGAAGCGCCTGCCCTCGGTGAGCACGCTGATCACGGACGCTCCCCCGGACTGGTAGGCCCGGGCCAGACTGCCCGGATCGGGGATCTCTGCCAGCTCACCCTTCGAGGGCGAGGAGCGTTTGACCTCGGCGATGATGCGGACGCCCTGCGGGTCGGCGCGGCCCGCGCTCAGGGCTGCGTGCGCGTCCAGAGCGGGCGCGGACGCCGCGGCTCGGGCGCGGATCTCCTCCAGGCCGACGGCGATCCTGCGCTGCTCGAGGTCTTCGCGGACTCCGTGGATGATTGAATCGAGGACGCTCACCATTCAGTGTGCGGCGGATTCGGTGCGCCGCGACTGGCTGCCGCGCCGGCCGGTGTCCGTGCTGTCGCCGCGGCTGTTGTCCATGCTGGCGGGTCCCTGGTGGTCTCGGGCGCTCTCATGCTGGCTGAGCACCTTGTTCGCGTCCATCTCGACTCCGTAGCCCTTGGCCTTCAGCACCACACCCAGGATGATGGCCACCGGGAGGAACACGGCGGCGATCCAGACCAGGACCCAGACCTGGGTGACCATGCCGATGCCTGCGAGGATCGCACCGACCATGATGGTGATGCTGAGCGCCCATGCTGCGGGAGTGGATCCGTGCCCGATGTGGTCATAGTGGATGAATTCGTCATCCACCTTCTCGCCGGGTGCCGGCTCGGTGTCGCGCAAAGCTGAGGTGGTGCTCATGCTGGTCCTCTCTGGAACGTGCTGCGGTGCTCATTGACTCTGCTGACCATTCTGCCATGTATGGTCAGGCGCTGCGGTCGGTGACGTCCGGCGACGACCTCGCACGACATGCGCGCAGGCCCGCGCGCATGTCGTGCGCAGGATGGTGCCGGCCCGGAGGCGCGCAGCGTGCGTCCCTCCGGGTGCTCAGCGGTTCGGGTCGGTGGGATCAGTGCCCTCGGAGAGGCCATCCCAGAGGTCGAACTCGTCGGGATCCGGCCTCCCGGCGCTGCGGTCGGAGCCCTGCGGACCGTCCCCGCTCGTGGAGGCCGGCCCGGGTCCGGTCCGGGGGGCCTGGCCGCCGGAGGCCCGCCCCTGCGGATCCTCCGAGTCTGTGGAGACCTGGTACTTCCGGGCCCGCCTGTCGGGCCAGCGGTGGGAGACCAGCAGCAGGGCCAGCGCGGCGATCAGCAGCAGCAGCGCGCCGAGGAGTCCCATCCAGACCGCCGCGGAGAGCTCATACTGCTGAGCCTGGGCGGTGGTCCCGGTGATCTCTCCCAGCGCGGCGGCGGCGGCGGATGCCGGGTCTGCGAGCACTGCCCGGATGGCCAGCAGCGCGATGATCGAGGCGCCGAAGAGCACCGAGCCGATGAGCACCCGGCCGAGCAGCTTCGCGATGGTGACGGCCAGGCCGGCGGCGAGGCCGACCAGACCCATCGCCGTGACGGTCTCGACCAGCTCGGCGCCGGAGATCTCCACCTCCTGCACCGCGGAGGTGGAGCCGAGACCGGAGGCGCTCACCCAGGGCAGCGTGGAGGAGATCAGCAGAAGCGCGCCGCCGATGAGGCTCATCCACACCACAGTGCGTCGGGTCAGCGCCCTGCGGATCCGGGTGGACCATGCTGAGGAGCCGCGGCCCTCGTCCGACGTGGCCTCGTGCGGGGTGGTCTCACTCATGTGTGCTCCAGTCGGTCGGCCGCCAGCACCGCGCGCAGCGGCGCCGCAGCCTTGTTGACGGTCTCTTGGCGCTCGGCGTCGTCCTCGGAGTCCGCCACGATCCCGCCGCCGGCCTGGACGAACGCGCGTCCGTCCTTGAGCAGCGCTGAACGGATGGCGATGGCTGCGTCCATGCGACCGGAGAGGTCGAAGTACCCCACCACTCCCCCGTAGATGCCGCGTCGTGTCGGCTCCCACTCGTCCAGCAGCTGCAGCGCCCTGGGCTTGGGCGCCCCGGAGAGCGTACCGGCCGGGAAGGTCGCCGCCAGCACGTCATAGGCGCTGTATTCGCTGGCGAGCTCTCCCTGGACGTGACTGGTCAGGTGCATCACATGGCTGAAGCGTTCAACGGCCATGAAACGGGTGACCTGGACAGATCCGGGCACGCAGACCTTGGCCAGGTCATTGCGCGCGAGGTCCACCAGCATGATGTGCTCAGCGCGCTCCTTCTGGTCCGCCAGCAGGTCCTCAGCGAGCTCGGCGTCTTCACGGGGGGTCTCCCCGCGCGGTCGGGTGCCGGCGATGGGGTGGGTGACCACAGTGGTGTCCTCCACCGTGACCAGCGCCTCCGGGGAAGCGCCGACCAGCTGGTACGGCTCCCCGGTGGGCGTCTCGAAGTGCATCAGATACATGTAGGGGCTCGGATTGAGCAGCCGCAGCATCCGGTAGACCGCCAGCGCGTCCACGTCGGTCTCGACCTCGAAGCGTCGGGAGACCACGATCTGGAACACTTCTCCGTCCACTATGGCCTGTTTGGCCCTGGACAGGGTGGCCAGATACTCGTTCTGGTCCCAGGCGTGGACCACACGGTCCTGCAGGTCGCGCTCCACCGCCGCGCCCCAGTCGGGCTGCGCGGTGGAGACCACGGGCGCCGCCGGCTCGGCGAGCTTCGCGGCCATCGCATGCAGCCGGTCCACAGCATCGGCGTAAGCCCGCTCGGCTCCGGTGTCGAGACCGTCGAAGTTGATGGCGTTGGCCACCAGGGTCACGGTGCCGTCCCGGTTGTCGTGGACCGCCAGGTCAGAGACGAGGTTCATGGCCATCTCGGGCACATGGAGATCGTCCACCGGCGGGTGGGGCAGCTTCTCCCAGTGGCGGATGACGTCCCAGCCCGCATAGCCGACCAGTCCCGAGGTCAGATGCGGCAGCTCGTCGATGAAGGGACGGCCGCGGGTGGAGCGGCCGGGCTCCCGGGCGGTGCCGGCGAGGAACTCGAGTGTGTCGCGCAGCACCTGCGCGGTGGTGCCGTGCAGCGGGGTGCCGTTGGGCGGGGTGCCCATCCAGTGGGCCGCGCCGTCCTTCTCGCTGAGCGTGGCCGAGGAGCTGACGCCGATGAAGGAGTGCCGGGACCAGGCGGCGCCCGGGGCGGCCGATTCCATCAGGAAGGTGCCTGGACGCGCCTCGCCGCGCTGATCGGCGGCCAGTGCGCGATAGATGCTCAGCGGCGTGTGCGCATCGGCGAGCAGGGTCATGGTCACCGGGATCACGCGATGGTCGTGGGCGAGCCGGATGAACTCACCACGGCCCGGGACCACTGTGCCGAGATCATGCATGGTCGATCTCCCGTCCCGTGAAGCAGCTGGTGGTGCCGGTGTGACAGGCCGGGCCGGTCTGGTCCACCTTCAGCAGCACCGTGTCACCGTCGCAGTCGAGCGCGATCGAGACCACCTGCTGCACGTTGCCGGAGGTTGCTCCCTTGCGCCACAGCTCCTGGCGCGAGCGGGAGAAGTACACGCCCTGGCGGGTCGCCAGTGTGAGGGCCAGGGCCTCGGAGTTCATCCAGGCCAGCATCAGCACCTCATTGCTCGCCGCATCCTGGGTGATGACCGGGATCAGTCCGTCCGCGTTGAAGCGCACAGCGTCCCGGATCTCGGGCGAGAGCGGGGCTGTCGGGTCGGTGGCTTCTGTGCTGCTCATCCGTTCCTCATCTCACCGGGTGACCGGCAGATCGTATGGCGTCCTTGACCTGGTCGATCATGTCGATCGGGCCGAAGTGGAACATGGAGGCCGCCAGCACGGCGTCGGCGCCGGCCGCGATCGCAGGCGGGAAGTGTGCCGGGACTCCGGCGCCGCCGGAGGCGATCAGCGGAACCCGCGTCACCGCGCGCACCGCGGCGATCATCTCCGTGTCGAAGCCGTCGCGGGTCCCGTCAGCGTCGATGGAGTTCAGCAGGATCTCGCCGACGCCGCGCTGGGAGGCCTCGCGGCACCAGTCCAGGGCGTCGATGCCGGTCCCGGTGCGGCCGCCGTGGGTGGTGACCTCGAAGCCGGACTCGGTGGCGTCGCTGCGCCGGGCGTCGAGGGAGAGCACCAGGACCTGGTTCCCGAACCGGCCTACGATCTCGTTGATCACCTCGGGGCGGGACACCGCGGCCGTGTTGATCGAGACCTTGTCGGCCCCGGTGCGCAGCAGCCGGTCCACATCGGCCGGCGAGCGCACTCCCCCGCCCACGGTCAGCGGGATGAAGACCTCTTCGGCGGTCCGGGTGACCACGTCGTAGGTGGTCTCCCGGTCTCCTGAGGAGGCGGTGACGTCGAGGAACGTCAGTTCATCGGCGCCGGCCCGGTTATAGCGGTGCGCCAGCTCCACCGGGTCCCCGGCGTCGCGCAGGTTCTCGAAATTGACCCCCTTGACCACGCGACCGGCGTCGACGTCGAGACAGGGGATGACTCGCACTGCAAGTGTCATCGGCGGCCCCGCGATCAGATTCGGCAGGCGTGGATGGAGGAGACCAGAATCGCGCGGGCGCCGAGCTCGTAGAGCTCGTCCATCAGCTGGTTGGTCTTCTTCGACGGCACCATCGAGCGCACCGCGACCCAGTTCTCGTCCGCGAGCGGAGAGATGGTCGGTGATTCCAGACCCGGGGTGATCGCGGAGGCCTGCGGCAGCAGGTCCCGGTGCACGTCGTAGTCCATCATCACGTACTGGGCTGCCACGAGCACGCCCTGCAGGCGGCGGATGAGCCGGTCCAGGCCCTCCGGGTGCTGACCGCGACCGGAGATCAGGATCGCCTCGGATTCCATGATGGGCTCCCCGAAGGTCTCCATCCCGGCGGCCTTGAGCGTGTTGCCGGTCTCCACGACGTCGGCGATGGCATCGGCCACGCCGAGCCGCACGGAGGTCTCCACCGCGCCGTCGAGGTGGACGACCTCCACGTCGGGGACGCCCTGGTTCTCGAACCAGTGCGCCAGCAGTCCGTCATAGCTGGTGGCCACCCGGGTGCCGGCGAGATCCGCGGCGCTGTGGAAGCGTCCGGCGGGTCCGGCCAGCCGGAAGGTGGACCTGCCGAATCCCAGTCCGAGCACCTCTTCGGCGCCGTGGTCCACCCGGGCGTCCTGGAAGAGATCGCGGCCGGTCAGGCCGACGTCGAGGGTGCCGGCGCCGACATAGACGGCGATGTCGCGGGGACGAAGGTAGAAGAACTCCACCCCGTTCTCCTCATCGAGCATGACCAGTTCGCGCCGGTCGCGGCGCTGGACGTAGCCAGCCTCGGAGAGCATCTCCATGGCGGCCTCAGAGAGGGCGCCCTTGTTCGGAACAGCAATGCGCAGCATAGGGATCTCGTCTTTTCGTGTGCAGGTGATGGGGTGTCGGTGAACTCGCCCGTGAGGTTCTAGAGGTACTTGTAGACGTCCTCGGGAGCGATGCCCTTGGCGATCATCATGACCTGCAGATGGTAGAGCAGCTGGGAGATCTCTTCGGCAGTCTCCGCATCGGTCTGGTACTCGGCCGCCATCCACACCTCGGCGGCCTCCTCGACGACCTTCTTGCCGATCTGATGGACGCCTGCATCAAGCGCGGCGACGGTGCCCGAGCCCTCCGGACGGGTCTCGGCCTTCTGGGCAAGTTCGGCGTAGAGCTGATCGAAGGTTTTCACCGCTCCAGGGTATCTCACCGGTTCAGCGCGGCGATCTCCACGGCTGCGGCGAGGGCGGCATGGGCCGCTTCGAAGCCCTTGTCCTCCTTCGAGCCCTGAAGCCCGGCGCGATCCAGCGCCTGCGCCTCGTCGTCGCAGGTGAGCAGTCCGAAGCCGACCGGGGTCCCGGAGCTCAGCGTCACCTGCGAGAGCCCCTGGGTCGCGGCCGTGCAGACATACTCGAAGTGCGGGGTGCCTCCGCGGATGACGACCCCCAGGGCGACGACGACGTCGAAGCGCGCGGCGGCGTGGGAGACGATCACCGGCAGCTCGAAGGATCCGGGGGCGCGGAGCAGAGTCACGTCCCGGACCCCGACCTGTTCGAAGAAGCGTTGGGAACCGGCGATCAGCCCGTTCATGACCTCCTGGTGCCAACGTGAAGCCACGACGGCGACCTTGAGCCGCTGCTGCTCGACGGTCCGGCGCAGCGCGTCGAGCTCGTCCTGCTGGATCTGGGGGGTTCCTGTGCCGCTCATCTGCGCGGTCTCCTTCGCTTGAGGTGTTCAGGGTGGGCTGGGACGCTCACTGCTCGTGGAGCTGAAGATGATCCATGGTGTGGTTCATCCGGTCCCGTTTGGTCTGCAGGTAGCGCAGGTTGGTCTCGTGCACCACGCCGGTGGAGGGGACAAGCTCCACGTCCAGTCCGGCGCGGCGCAGCGTCTCCACCTTGACCGGATTGTTCGTCATCAGTCGCAGGCGTCTGATCCCAGCCGCGTGCAGGATCGCCGCCGCACCGGTGAAGTCACGCAGCTCGGCGGCCAGGCCGAGCATCTCGTTGGCCTCCACCGTGTCGGCTCCCTGCTCCTGGAGCTTATAGGCGCGCATCTTGTTCGCCAGCCCGATCCCGCGGCCCTCGTGACCGCGCAGGTAGAGCAGGTGCCCGCCGTCGCGCTGGATGGACTCCAGGGCCGAGGCCAGCTGGGTGCCGCAGTCGCAGCGTCGCGATCCCAGCACATCCCCGGTCACACATTCAGAGTGCATCCGGATCAGCGGGCGGGCGTCGTCCTCATTGCCCTCGCCGGGGGCTGCCGCGAGTGCGGAGATGAGGATGTGCTCATGCCCGGTGGCGTGTTCGGTCCAGACCTGCGCGGCGAAGACGCCATGATCTGTGGGCAGGGTGACCACGGGTCCAGGAGCCACCAGTGTGGACAGCACGTCTGCGGGCGCCTCCCAGCTCGCCGCCACGGAGTCCATGGCGGAGCCCGCGTTCGGGGTGCCGCCGCGATAGGCGATGAGGTCTGCGATGGAGATCAGGGCGAGCTGATGGGTGTCGGCGAACTCCCGCAGCGCGGGCAGGCGCATCATCCGCCCGTCGTCGTGGGTCACCTCGGCGATGACCCCCACTCCGGGCAGACCGGCGAGCCGGCACAGGTCCACGGCGGCCTCGGTGTGACCAGGGCGACCGAGCACACCGGCGGGGTCGGCGATGAGCGGGAAGACATGCCCCGGCCGGCTCAGATCGGCGGCGGAGCTGGCTGCGTCCGCCATGACTCGCACGGTGCGCGCCCGATCCGCGGCGCTGATCCCGGTGCTCACTCCTGAAGCGGCATCGGCGCTGATCGTGTAGGCGGTGCCCTTGGGGTCCTCGTTGTTCGTGACCATCGGAGGCAGCCGCAGGTGCTCGGCCCGCTCCGGGGTCATCGGCACGCAGACCACCCCGGAGGTGTGGCGCACGGTCATCGCCATGAGCTCCTCGGTGGCCACCGCGGCCGGGAAGATGATGTCGCCCTCATTCTCACGATCAGCATCGTCGACGACGACGACGGGCCGACCCGCGGCGAGCTCGTTGAGTGCGACCTCGATGGGGTCCAGCACCGGCGCGGGCGTCGCGGGCTGGGGCACGCTGGGCACCGGGGTCGGCGCCGCGGTGCTGGCCGAGGCGTCAGCGAGGTGCTGGTCGAACTGCAGCATCCGACGCGTGTACTTCGCCAGCACATCGACTTCGATGTTGACCTGGCCGCCGACGGCGATCCCACCGAGCGTGGTGTCTGCCAGGGTGGCCGGGATGAGTCCGACCTCGAACCAGGGCCGGGCGGAGGCGGGATCCGCCACGGCGGTGATGGTCAGCGACACCCCGTCGACGGCGATCGAGCCCTTCTCCGCGATATAGGGGGCGAGCTCGGTCCCGACTCCGAAGCGGTGGCGTCCGTCCTGCGGGTCCCGCTCCAGGAGCTCCGCCATGCCGTCGACGTGTCCCTGCACCACATGCCCGTCGAGCCGGGCGCCCGAGGGGAGGCAGCGCTCCAGGTTGAGCCGATCGCCCACGGCCAGCTGGCCGAGTGCGGTGCGCCGCAGCGTCTCAGGGATCAGCTCCACGCTGATCCGGTCACCGTCGATGGCGACCGCGGAGACGCATGCCCCGTTGACCGCGATGGAGCCCCCCAGGGCCAGTCCCTCCGTGTGTCCGGGGGCGAGGAAGCTCAGCCGCTCCACGCTCCTCGCCGGCTCGAAGCGACGTTCGAGGACCTCTCCGAGCCCAGTCACGATTCCGGTGAACATGTGTCTCCTTTCGGCTGCAGGTGCACACAGACGTCGGAGTCCATGATCCGCACCGGCCCGTTCTCAGCGGGGTCGAGGGCGAAGCGGGGCGCTTCGTCGAGAGTTCTCACGCCGATGTCACCGACGCTGGACCGGCCAGCTCCCAGCAGCAGCGGCGCGTGGTAGGCAAAGACCTCGTCCACGAGGTCGGCGGCGAAGAACGCCGAGAGCACGCTCTGACCACCCTCGACCAGGACGTGATTGATCGGGTGGCCGCCGTGGGTGGTCCTCCCGAGCTCCTGCAGGGCTTCGAGCGGATCGCGGGTGCTCAGCTGCAGCCAGCCCTCCCCCTCGGGCAGGCCCTGGGTGAGCCTGGCTCGCGGGCTGATCGGTGTCATGCCCATGACTGCTCGCAGCGGCTGCCGCCCGGCGGGGTCTCCGTCTGGTGTGCGCGCGCTGAGTCGGGGATCATCCACTGTGACGGTGTTGGTGCCCACCAGGATCGCGTCGGCCCGGCTGCGCACCCGGTGCGTGTGTTCCCGGGACGCCGCGGAGGTGATCCACTGGCTGGTTCCATCTGCGGCCGCGATGCGCGCGTCGAGAGTCTGCGCGAGGTGGGCTGTGACGAAGGGTCGGTTCTGCCGCTGGGCACAGGTCCACCGGTGGTTCTGCGCGGCACACTGTGCGGCCATCACCCCGGAGACCACATCGATCCCGGCGCGGGCCAGCACGGCTGCCCCGCCGCCGTTGATCGTGGGATCGGAGGCTCCGTGGACCACGTGTCCGACCCCGGAGTCGATGATCAGCTGGGTGCAGGCCGGCTGGCGGCCCTGCTGTCTGCAGGGTTCCAGGGTGGAGTAGAGGGTCGCGTCGCGGAGATCGGCGCCTTCAGGGTGGTCCCGGAAGAAGGTGGCCAGCGCATCGCGCTCAGCGTGGAAGGTGCCGGCGCCCCGGTGGTGCCCCTGAGCGAGCACCTCGCCCTCGGCAGAGACCAGGACTGCTCCGACCAGCGGATTTGCTCCGCGCACACCGAGGAGCGCCGCATCGAGGGCCTGGGCCATCGGTGACTCGTGAAGCAACGGCCTTCTCCTTCCCCAGCGTGTCGGAGCACTCCGGGGGGAGCCGACGCGGTGAGGCGTCGGACGAGACCGCCGCCTGCCTCCCTGCGCGGGTCGCGCAGGCCGCAGGGCGCGGACTCTCGTGCTTCTCCCATCCAGACTGTGACTGTCGGTACCGGAATTCCACCGGTTCAGCCGAGTCCTGCGCAGCTGAGCTGCGCCTGACCCGGGTCGCGGACTGTGACCGCCGGTTCGGACTTTCACCGATCCCGGAGCACGAATTGTGTAGCACCAAGTGTGCCACATCCGCCGGGCCGACCTGCTCGCCGCGCCAGCTGAGGCGGCCTGCGCCGCGGAACAGGCGCCTCGGCGCATGAAGAAGGGCCCGAGACCAGGAGGTCTCGGGCCCTTCTGTCGCCTGCCGGGCGACCAGTGCTTCTGTCCCCCTGTCGGGCGACCACATACGAGCGGATGACGAGATTCGAACTCGCGACCCTCACCATGGCAAGGTGATGCTCTAGCCAGCTGAGCTACATCCGCATGAGCCCAGGATGTTCCGCCGCCGTATCGGCGGCCTCATCTCCTGTGCTCAGTGCGCGATACTGGGATCGAACCAGTGACCTCTTCCGTGTCAGGGAAGCGCGCTACCGCTGCGCTAATCGCGCCTGTCAGGCGTATTCAACTATGACCTGCATGTGTTGCTGTGTTCCATCTGTGCTGCGCCGCCCAGCGTGCGAGCGAAGCTGCGAGGTGGGGACGGGAATCGAACCCGCGTTAACGGCTTTGCAGGCCGCTGCCTCGCCACTCGGCCACCCCACCGTAGCCATCCCAAGAACAGTACACCGTTCCGAGCTGACATCCGGCGGCCGGGCCGAATGGCCCTGTCACCAGTGCAGTGATCGTGCTGATCGTCACGGGGTCTCCCCCACATCTGCGAGCGGATGACGAGATTCGAACTCGCGACCCTCACCATGGCAAGGTGATGCTCTAGCCAGCTGAGCTACATCCGCAGTGTTGTCCCAGCCGCATTTTCTGTGGCGTTTCAACGACTTGAAACGATAGCGCAGGTCTCCACCGCTCGTCCAATCGAGTCGCTGCTGCGATCGCGGCGGTGCTTCCAGCGGCGGTGGTGGCGGCGGTGCATGTCAGCCGCAGGTGGCAGACTGATGTCGATGACACAGCCGAGCCTCGCGCACGCCACAGACCATGGCCGCATGTATTCGCGTTCGATCGGCGGCTCCCCCGAGGTGCCTTCGATCACGACGGTGATCTCCCAGGAGCACAAGGACATGACCGGGTGGGCCGGGCATATGGCCACCTCCGAACTGGTCAATGACCAGCGTCTGGCCGGTGCGATCGGCTCAGCCCCCGAGCTCAGACGTCTGGCCCGCCAGGCCTCCTCTGCCGCAGAGCGCTTCCGCGACGCGGCCGCCGCACGCGGTGATCGCGTGCACCACTACGCCGAGCAGGTGGCGCTGCGCTCCCTGGGGCTGCGTGACACCGCCGCGGCGGCGCGGGAGGTCCTGAGTGAGCACGCGGAGTCGAAGTTCGCCGACCGGTTCGACGAATGGTGGGAGCTCTACGGGGTCACGCCGCTGGCCGCAGAGGTGACCGTCTGGAACCACTCCCTGGGCTACGCGGGCACTCTGGACCTGGTGGCCGAGATCGGCGGACGCACCTGCATCATCGACTTCAAGACGAAGGGGCTCACCCGGGACGGACGCTCGAAGCCCTTGAACGAGTCTGTGGTGATGCAGCTGGTCGCCGGCATGCAGGGTGAGGAGATGCTGGTCGACGCTGCCTCCGGAGAGTGGACCGCGTGGCCCTACGGCGAGGCCCCGCTGCTGCTGGGCGTGGCCGTCTCCGAGGCGGAGGTGGTGGCGGCGCAGGCGAACCCGACGATCCTGAAGGCGCACTGGCACAAGTTCTGGGCGCTGCGACAGGTGTGGGAGCACAGCCGGACCACGGCCACGGCCGGGCTCGCCCTGCGCCCGATCGCCCCGCCGCCGGCGACGGTGGCACCGCTGACGCCCTCGACCTCGCCGGGATCTGCCGCAGACTGAGCGAACGCGTCATGCCCGACAGTGCGACTCGAAGGTCTGTCCACGGGTCGGACGACGAGGGAAGACGATGAAAGAATAGGTCCATGACTGTCCTGAGCATCCGCATGATCGGCGATCCCGTGCTGCGCACACCGGCCACCGATGCGGCGACCTCTGACCCCGGCACGCGTGAACTCCTCGCGAACATGTTCGAGACCATGGATGCGGTCGGGGGCATCGGACTGGCCGCCCCCCAGATCGGCGTAGGCCGGCGCCTGTTCACCTATGACGTCGCCGGGGTGCGCGGGGCCGTGGTCAATCCTGAGCTGCAGCCGATCGGCAAGCCCAGCTTCACTGCTCGCGTGCCCGATCATGGCCCGGCGGAGGGTGAGAACCTGCTGCGCGAGGGCTGCCTCTCCGTGGCGGACATCTACGCCCCGGTGATCCGCTGGCAGCAGGTGCTGCTGCGCGGCACCGACCAGGAGGGTTCACCGATCGAGATCGAGGCCTCGGGACTGCTGGCAGCCTGCTTCCAGCATGAGATCGACCACCTCGACGGACGCCTCTTCGTGGACCGCCTGACCGGTGCGGAGAAGCACGCCGCCGCCCGCGCGCTGCGCTCTCCCGAGTATGGTCGGGCGATCAGTCAGACGCAGGTCGCCCGGCGTCCCAGCAGCAGCTTCTTCGCCTCCTGAAAGGCCCCGCCACCATGCAGCAGTTCACCGCCGAGTCCCTGGCCGCGGCGCGCGCCGAGACGCGCGCTCCGGGGCAGGGACGACTGATCTTCGCCGGCACGCCTGAGATCGCCGCGACCTGTCTGCGCTCACTCCTGGAGGACGGCGCCCAGGTCGCAGCGGTGCTCACCCGACCAGACGCCCCCGTGGGACGACGGCGCCGGCTGACCCCCTCCCCCGTCGCGCAGGCGGCCGAGGCCGCCGGCATCCCGGTCATCAAGGCCGACTCCGTGGACTCTGCCGTGACCGCGGAGCTGCGCCGCGTCGAGGCCGATCTGGGCGTGGTCGTCGCCTATGGGGCACTGCTCCCAGAGGCGGCGCTGCAGGTCCCCGCCCGGGGCTGGGTCAACCTCCACTATTCGAACCTGCCGGCCTACCGCGGCGCCGCGCCCGTGCCGCACGCGCTGCTCGCCGGGGAGACGGCGACGGCGGCCACGGTCTTCCAGCTCGAGCGCGGCATGGACACCGGCCCCGTCCATGGAGCGTGCAGCTACGAGATCCGCGAGGCCACCTCGGCGGGGACCGTGCTCGAGGAGCTCACGCGTCTCGGCGCCGAGCTGCTCACAGTGCTGCTGCCCAGGCTCCTCGACGGCAGCTCGGTGCCCCGCCCGCAGCAGGGTTCGCCCAGCTTCGCGCCCAAGCTGACCCGCGAAGATGCCTTCGTCGATCCCCGCGGACGCGCCGCGGATCTGGTCCGCCGCATTAACGCCACCATCCCCGAGCCTGGAGCCTGGACGCTCAACGCGGACCAGCGGATCAAGCTCGGCGTCGCGCGGCTGCACCGGACTCCGACCGAACCCGCCTCCGCCGAGGCAGCCGCTGCCGCACTGGCCGACGCCACCACCGGCGAGGTGCTGCGGCTTCCCGCAGAACATCCGGGACAGCCGGACGTCGTTGCATTCCGGGCCGGAGACGGCGAAGCCGTGGTGCTCTCCGGGGTGCAGCCTGCCGGCAAGAACATGCTCAGCGCCGCCGACTGGCACCGCGGGCTGCACGGCCCGGTGCGGCTGGGACCGGTTGGACCGGGCGACCCGGAGCAGAGCCAGGACACCTCGGCGCAGAACCCCAGGATCGAATCCTCCACCCCCACGGAAGAGCAGAACGCATGAGCCACAGCGGCCCAGACCACGGCCAGCCCCGCAGTCGGAGGAACGAGAAGGGACGTGAACGCAACCGCGGCGCCCGGACGGACAGGCCGGGCACCTCCCGCGGCTTCAGCGCGTCAGCTCCTGCGCAGCGCAAGCGCCGTGCCGATCCGGCCCGACTCACGGCCTTCACCGTGCTCAGGGCGGTCAGCCGGGACGATGCCTACGCCAACCTGACGCTGCCCGCGGAGATCCGTCGGCAGCGTCTGGACAAGCGCGATGCCGCCTTCGCCACGGAGCTGACCTATGGCACGCTGCGAGGCACCGGCACCTACGACGCGATCCTCAGCGCCTGCGTGGACCGCCCGCTCGCCGAGCTGGACGCCCCCGTGCTCGACGCGCTGCGTCTGGGCGCCCACCAGCTGCTGAACATGCGCGTGGAGACCCATGCGGCAGTGGACGAGACCGTCGCTCTGGTGCGCAGTGAGATCGGCGCAGGCCCCAGCGGGCTGGTCAATGCGGTCCTGCGCAAGGTCAGCGCCAGGCCGCTGGGTGAGTGGACCGAGCGGCTCGCGGAGGAGGGACAGCTCAGCGGCGACGACGCGCTCGCGCTGACCCATGCGCACCCGGCCTGGGTGGTGCGTGCGCTGCGCCAGTCGCTTCGGCTCCACGGCCGCGGCCAGCAGCTGGAAGCCCTGCTGCGTGCAGACAACGCCGCCCCCGAAGTGCACCTGGTGGAGCTGCCGGGGGTGGCCGAGGAGTCAGGTCAGCATCTGGGCAGCGCCGCCGAGGCCGGCGCCACGGTGTCCTCCGCCCTGGAAGGGGCAGCCATCTTCCGCGGCGGGGACATCGCCCGTCTGGCGGGCACCCGGGAGGGCCAGCTCAGGGTCCAGGACATCGGGTCACAATGGGTCACCCGGGCTCTGGCCGGAGCGGAGCTCGCCACAGCAGCCGTCGGGTCCCCTCAGCCGGAGCGCTGGCTGGACCTCTGTGCCGGTCCGGGAGGCAAGGCCGCACTGCTGGCGGCCCTCGCCGCACAGCGCGAGGCGACCGTGCTGGCCAATGAGCCGGCCCCCCACCGGGCCGAACTGGTGACCAGGGCACTGTCCGCGGTCTCGCCCGAGGTCTGGACCGTGCGCACCGGAGACGGACGCACCATCGGCGAGGAGGCTGGTGACCAGGGGTTCCATCGCATTCTGATCGATGCCCCGTGCACCGGTCTCGGCGCGCTGCGCCGGCGACCCGAGGCCCGATGGCGCCGGACCCCCGGGGACCTCTCGGGGCTCACCGCGCTCCAGCAGGAGCTGCTCGACGCCGCCGTCGGAGCGCTGGCTCCGGGAGGCCTGCTGGCCTACGTCACCTGCTCCCCCCATGTCGCCGAGACGGTCATCCAGGTCGAGGACCTGCTTCGACGGCACCCTGAGCTGCAGCTGCTCGACGCCCATGAGCCGATGCGGGCCGCGGCCCTGCCGGCAGGTCGGGAGCTCCTGGCAGGGGGTGATGAGCAGGCGGGCACCGAGACGGCGCGGCGCTGCGTCCAGCTGTGGCCGCACGTGCACGGCACCGACGCGATGTTCTTCGCGCTGCTCCAACGCCCGCTCCAGGCCAGCTGAGGGCTGGTGGGGCTGCAGGGCCGGTAGGATCGACTCGTGAGCCGCCCCTGCATCCACCCCAGCATCCTCAACGCCGACTTCGCCAACCTCCAGCGAGAACTCGGCCGCATCCGCACCGCCGACGCCGTGCATGTCGATGTCATGGACAACCATTTCGTGCCCAACCTGACCATCGGCCTGCCCGTGGTGAAGTCCCTGCGCGCGGCCACCGAGCTCCCCATAGACGTGCACCTGATGATCGAGGATCCGGACGTCTGGGCCCCGCAGTACGCCGAGCTGGGCTGTGAGTCGGTGACCTTCCATGCCGAGGCCGCGCAGGCCCCCATCCGGCTGGCCCGAGAACTTCGCGCCCAGGGCGCGAGGTCGGCCATGGCGCTGAAGCCCGCCACGCCCATCGAGCCCTACCTGGACATGCTCGGAGAGCTCGACATGCTGCTGCTGATGACGGTGGAGCCGGGCTTCGGCGGGCAGAGCTTCCTCGACCTCATCCTGCCGAAGATCCGCCGCGCGCGTGCGGCGGTCGATGATCTGGGCGGAGAGATCGCCCTGCAGGTGGACGGAGGGATCAGCGCGGAGACCATCGCCCGGGCCGCCGAGGCGGGCGCGGACACGTTCGTGGCCGGCTCAGCCGTCTACTCGGCCGCAGATCCGGAAGCGGCCATCGCCGAGCTGCGCGCTCTGGCCGGCTGAACAGCCGGGCCCCACCCAGGGACGAGAAAACCGGCGGTGCTCTCAACCTTCCCCAGAAGAGAGCACCGCCGGTACACCACTGAGTCTAGCGGAATCCGAATCTCGGCTGCACCACGGTTGCACCTGAACTTGAAGGTCCGTGCAGCTCCTCGCGGCGGAGCTCAGATATCGCGTTCTCGAAGTCCTGCAGCGACTCGAAGCCGCGGTACACCGAGGCGAAGCGCATATACGCCACCACGTCGAGTCGCCGCAGCGGGCCGAGGATTGCGAGACCGACGTCGTTGGCGTCCACCTCGGCATTGCCGGCGGCGCGGATGGCCTCCTCCACCTCCTGAGCGAGCACTGCGAGATCGTCATTGGAGACGGGTCGGCCCTGACAGGCCTTGCGCACGCCGTTGATGACCTTGGAGCGGTCGAAGGGCTCGGCGGCGCCGGATCGCTTGATCACGTTGAGACTGGTGGTCTCCATCGTGGTGAAGCGTTTGGAGCACTGCGGACATTGGCGGCGGCGACGAATGCCGGAGCCGTCGTCCAGCATGCGCGAATCGACGACCCGGGATGAGTCATGGCGGCAGTAGGGGCAGTACATGCGGCGAGTCTACTCACTACATATAGTGCACCTCAAATCCTGGACCACAAGATGTTGTGGCTGTGAGGCCCCGGGCGACCAAGCCTCAGGAGCTGTCACGGCTCGAGACATCCCGGACCCAGCAGGACCTTGAGGTCTCCGAACAGCGCGGGTGAGGGACTGACCTGATATTCATGTCCGAGCCGCATGACCTCTATCCGGTCCCCGGAGAGCAGCCGCACGTGGACGTCACTGGTTCCGCGGTGTGCCTTCAACGTCCTGCCCAGCTCGGTGACCAGCCGCTCGGAGGCGCGCTGGGAGGGCACGGACACCACCACGGGACCGGCGGCGCCGTCCTCGTTGATCTCCGGGACGACCACGTCCATGGCCTTGAGCGTCACGCTGCCGTCTTCTCGCCGATCGATCTGTCCCTTCACAGAGACCACGAGGTCCTCAGCAAGGATCATGGAGACCGCCTGGTAGGTCTTGCCGAAGAACATGACCTCGATGGTGCCGGCCATGTCCTCGATCTCGGCCCGCGCATAGGGGTTGCCCGAGGATTTCGCGACACGTCGCTGCAGGGAGGTGATCATCCCGGCGATGGTGATGCCCGCGCCGTCGGCGGGTCCGTCCTCCCCCATCACCGAGGAGATGGACCGGTCGGCGTGGTGCGCCAGGACCCGCTCCAGCCCCTGCAGCGGATGGTCGGAGACATAGAGGCCGAGCATCTCGCGCTCGAAGGAGAGCTTGTCCATCTTCTCCCACTCCGGCAGATCGGGCACGCTGACCGAGAGCGAGTCCCCCAGCTCCATGTCGGCGCTGCCGAAGAGGTCGGTCTCGTAGGCCTGGGAGCCCTTCTTCTCCGAGATCGCCTGATCGATGGCCTGCTCGTGGATGGTCACCAGCGCCCGCCGGGTGTGACCGAGCTCGTCGAATCCCCCGGCCTTGATCAGCGACTCGATGGTGCGCTTATTGCACACCTGCATCGGGACCTTCTTCAGGAAGTCGGCGAAGGTCTCATAGGCGCCCTTCTCCTCACGGGCCGAGACCATGCCGGCCACCACGTTGGAGCCCACATTGCGCACCGCGCCCATGCCGAAGCGGATCGTGTCATCGCCGACCGGGGTGAAGGTCAGCGCGGATTCGTTGATGCTCGGTGAGGTCACCGTGACACCCATGCGTCGACACTCGGAGAGGTAGAGCGCGAGCTTGTCGCGGTTCTCACCCACCGAGGTCAGCAGGGCGGCCAGGTACTCGGCGGGATAGTTGGCCTTGAGATAGGCGGTCCAGTAGGCGATGAGCCCGTAGGCGGCGGTGTGCGCCTTGTTGAAGGCGTAGTCGGAGAAGGGCAGCAGGACATCCCACAGCGCCTTGATCGCCGCAGCCGAGTACCCGTGCTCCTCCATGCCACCAGAGAAGTTCACATACTGCTTGTCCAGCTCGGACTTCTTCTTCTTGCCCATCGCGCGGCGCAGGATGTCGGCCTGGCCCAGGGAATAGCCCGCCACCTTCTGCGCGATGGCCATGACCTGCTCCTGGTACACGATCAGCCCGTGGGTGGTGCCGAGGATCTCGCGCAGCGGCTCCTCCAGCTCCGGATGGATCGGACTGACGTCCTGGTGCCCGTTCTTGCGCAGCGCGTAGTTGGTGTGCGAGTTCGCACCCATCGGGCCTGGTCGGTAGAGCGCCAGAGCCGCAGAGATGTCCTCGAAGTTGTCCGGGCGCATCAGCCGCAGCAGCGAGCGCATGCCGCCGCCGTCGAGCTGGAAGACTCCCAGGGTGTCCCCGCGCGCAAGCAGGTCATAGGCTGCTCGGTCGGTCAGCTCCAGGTTCTCGAGGTCCACCTCGATGCCCTTGTTGAGCTGGATGTTCTCCAGGGCGTCGGAGATGATCGTGAGGTTGCGCAGCCCGAGGAAGTCCATCTTGATCAGGCCGAGGTTCTCGCAGATCGGATAGTCGAACTGCGTGATGATCGCGCCGTCCTGCTCGCGCTTCATGATCGGAATGATGTCGATCAGCGGATCACTGGACATGATGACCCCGGCCGCGTGCACTCCGTACTGCCGCTTGAGGCCCTCGAGGCCTGAGGCGAGATTGAAGATCTCCTTCATCCTCGGATCAGAGTCGAGGAACTCGCGCATCTCGGCGGCCTCGGAGTACCGCGCCGACTTCGACTCATAGATGTCCCCCAGCGGCATGGGCTTGCCCATGGCGTCCGGCGGCATCTTCTTGGTCAGCTGGTCTCCGGTGGAGAAGGGCTCGCCCATCACACGTGCCGAGTCCTTCAGCGCCTGCTTGGACTTGATCGTGCCGTAGGTGACGATCATGGCGACGCGTTCGTCACCGTATTTGTTCACCACATACTGGATGACCTCGGAGCGACGTCGATCGTCGAAGTCGACGTCGAAGTCGGGCATGGACACACGGTCGGGGTTGAGGAAGCGCTCGAAGATCAGCCCGTGCTGCAGCGGGTTCAGATCCGTGATGCGCATCGCGAAGGCGACCATCGAGCCGGGCCCTGATCCTCGGCCCGGCCCGACCCTGATGCCCTGCTCCTTGGCCCAGGTGATGAAGTCGGCCACGACCAGGAAGTAGCCGGGGAAGCCCATCTGGGTGATGACGCCGATCTCATACTCGGCCTGCTTGCGGACTTCGTCCGGGATGCCCTGCGGGAACCGGTAGTGCAGGCCCTTTTCGACCTCCTGGATGAACCAGGACTCCTCGGACTCACCCTCGGGCACCGGGAAGCGGGGCATGTAGGAGGCGGATTCGTTGAACTCGACCTGGCAGCGCTCGGCGATGGCCAGAGTGTTGTCGCAGGCCTCCGGGAAGTCGCGGAAGAGATCACGCATCTCCGCGGCCGATTTGAGGTAGAACTCCTCGGAGCCGAACTTGAACCGGTTGGGGTCATCCAGGGTGGAGTTGGACTGCACGCACAGCAGCGCCCCGTGGGCCTTGTGGTCATGCTGGTGGGTGTAGTGCAGGTCATTGGTCGCGACCATCGGCATGTTCAGCTCGCGGGCGAGCTTGATCAGGTCCTGCTTGACCTTGCGCTCGATGTCCAGGCCGTGGTCCATGAGCTCGCAGTAGAAGTTCTCCCGGCCGAAGAGATCCTGGTACTCCCCCGCCGCCTTCTTCGCCTCCTCGTACTGACCCAGGTGCAGTCGGGTCTGGATCTCGCCTGAGGGACAGCCTGTGGTGGCGATGATGCCTTTGCCGTAGGTCTGCAGCAGCTCGCGGTCCATGCGGGGCTTGTAGAAATAGCCCTCCAGGGAGGCCAGCGATCCCATCCGGAAGAGGTTGTGCATGCCAGCGGTGTTCTCGGCCCACATCGTCATGTGCGTATAGGCGCCGCCGCCCGAGACGTCCTTCTCCCCGATGACCCCGTCGCCCCATTTCACCCGGGTGCGGTCGGAGCGGTGGGTTCCGGGGGACAGATAGGCCTCGAGCCCGATGATCGGCTTGACGTCGTAGTTCTGTGCGGTCTTCCAGAATTCGTAGGCGCCGAACAGGAATCCGTGGTCGGTGGTGGCGACGGCGGGCATGCCGAGGTTCTGCGTCTCCTCGAAGAGCTCCCCGATCTTCGCGGCGCCGTCGAGCATCGAGTATTCGGTGTGGTTGTGCAGATGGACGAAATCGCCGGTGGCAGCCATGGTCAGCCGTTCTCCAAGAGTGTGAGGGCCTGGGCAAGGTCAGCAGGATAGTCGGAGCGGTGGCTGACCCACTCTCCGGTTCCGGGGTGATGGAAACCGAGCTCGACCGCGTGCAGCCACTGCCGGGTCAGACCCAGCTCCGCGGCGAGCTCCGGATCTGCTCCGTAGGTGAGGTCGCCGGCGCAGGGGTGGCCGAGGGCGGAGAAGTGCACTCTGATCTGGTGCGTGCGACCGGTCTCGAGCGTCACGTCCATCAGGCTGGCCCGACCGTATGCCTCCAGCAGCTTGTAGTGCGTGCGGGACTCGCGGCCCCCTTCGAGCACGGCGAACCGCCAGTCATGTCCCGGGTGGCGACCGATCGGAGCGTCGACGGTGCCGTCCACGGGATCCGGCAGTCCCTGGACCAGCGCGTGGTAGCTCTTCTTGGTGCTGCGCTGGCGGAAGGCGTCCTTCAGGGCGGTGTAGGCGCGTTCGGTCTTCGCCACGACCATCACTCCGGAGGTGCCGACGTCGAGGCGGTGCACGATGCCTCTGCGCTCCTGGGCGCCGGAGGTGGAGATCTCCACCCCGGCGGCGAGCAGTCCGCCGATCACGGTGGGACCGGTCCACCCGGGTGAGGGGTGCGCCGCCACTCCGACCGGCTTGTCGACGAGGACGATCTCAGCGTCCTGATGCAGCAGGGTCATGTCTTCCACGGCTTCTATCCTCAGCTGGAGCGGGTCCTGCGACTCGGGGACGAGGACGGCGAGCCGCGCCCCCCCGTGAAGCCTGTCTGACTTCTTCACGGGCCGTCCGGCGGCCCGGCCCTGCGTGCGGTCCTGCGCCCAGGTCACCTGCCCGGCCTGCAGCCACTGCGTGGTCTCGCTCCGAGAGGCCTCCAACACGGCGGCCAGCACCGCGTCTGCACGGGCCCCGTCCAGCTCCGCCGGGACTTCGATCTCCCGATCGATCTCCTGGCGGATCTCCCGGCCGGTCTCCTGACCGATTTCTCGGCCGGTCTCCTGGCGCGTCTCCTGATCCATCTCCTCGCCAATCTCCCGGCCGGTCTCCTGAGCACTCACGCCTGCGCCTCGTCCTGACCGGCGGTCTCCTGTGCCTGGTCCTTCCGGACGCGCCTGCTGCTGAGCTCCCGCGTGCCGTCGAGGTTCAGTCCGAAGAGCATCATGGCGCAGATCCCGATGATGGAGCACACGATGAAGGAGTCTGCGATGTTGAAGATGGCGAAGCCGGGGACTGCGATGAAGTCGACCACGTGTCCCTGGCCGAAGGTGGCCAGGCCCTCACCGTTGAGCGAAGGATCGCGGAAGAGCCGGTCGGTCAGGTTGCCGGCGACACCTCCTGCGAGCCCGCCCAGGCCCAGCGTCCAGAGCCAGGAGCCGCCCAGCAGGCGGCTGTGCCACAGCACATAGCCCAGCACCACGCACATGATCAGGGTGAAGATCCACGTATGGTCTGTGCCCATGGAGAAGGCGGCACCTGGATTGAGGTGGTAGCGGTGATAGAGCACCGGAGCCAGCACCTCGGTCTGCTCCCCCAGGGTCATCGTGGATTCGACCCAGATCTTCGTCAACTGATCAGCGGCCCAGGCGATCACCGCCAGTGCCGCTGCCACGAGGAGGGCAGTTCGGCGGGACGGGGTTCGCGTGGACCGCTGATGGATGGGGGCAGACTGTTCAGACACCGTTGAATTCTACAGGTCGGGTCTGAGCCGGACGTCCGGCCCCCAGGGTCTGGATCAGCTGACGGTGGCTTCCTTCTCGATGGAGCCGCGGCTGTTCAGATCCGCGAGCTGACCCTCGATGTAGTCCTTGAGCCGGGCGCGGTAGTCGCGTTCGAAGCTGGTCAGCTCCCCGACCTTGGACTCCAGGTCGGCCTTCTTGCGCTCGAGCGCGTTGAGCGTGCGGGTGGAGGTGAGCTCGGCCTCTTCGATCATGTTCTCGGCGCGGGTCTCGGCCTCGGTGACGATCTCGTTGCGACGGCGCTCGGCCTCGGCGAGCAGCTGTGCATGGGTGCTCTCTGCGGCGCTGAGGAGCTCGTCCCGGCGGGACTCTCCTTCGGCGATGTACTCGGCGCGGGTGGTCTCACCCTCGGTGATGTACTCGGCGCGGGTCTGCGTGCCCTCGGCGATGTATGCCTCGCGGGTCTGCTCGCCCTCCGCGATGTACTCGGCTCGCCTGGTCTCGCCCTCGGCGATATAGGCCGCGCGGGTCTGCTCACCCTCGGAGACGTACTGATCGTGAAGCTTCTGCGCCATGGCGAGGACACCGGTGGCGGATGCTGCAGAGTCCGCTCCGCCGTTCTCCTGGGGGCGCTCCTGGGCGGGACGCGTCCCCAGTTCATACTCGGGGTGCGCGGTGACTGCCGGGTCTGCCTTGAGCTCCTGGTCCTGGTCTTCACCGATCCGATCGATGGATCCGGTCATCGCCGAGCTGGTGCCGGCGTAGCCGGAGAGGCCGGCGTCGTTGAGCTCATCCGGCTCGAGGTTCGCAGGGTTCTCCTCGAGCTGCTCTTCGAGGGCCGCAACCTTGGCGGTGAGGTCCTCGTTCTCCTGTGTCAGGCGTCGCCATTCGACGACGACCTCATCAAGGAAGTCATCGACCTCGTCCTTGTCGTAACCGGGACGGAACTTGGTCTCGGGAAATTCCTTGTTCAGGAGATCATCAGGAGTCAGGGCCATGCGGTGTCACCTCATCAAGTGGCTGGGGAAGCTGTGAAGCTGATCTTGGGTCAACGACCAGCATACCCACTGCGTTTCTGGGCCCTCGACTTCAACCTTCAAGCCGGGCTTTCATCCACCGGGGTCCACGGCACGGCGCAGTGCTGGACCAGCACGGTCAGGCGAAGCTCCGCAGGATCATCTTGGCGATCACGATGAGGAGGAAGACCAGCAGGAAGCCCATGTCCAGTGACACACCGCCCAGGTTCAGCGGCGGAACCTTGCGCTGGATCCAGCGGATGGGCGGATCGGTGATGGTGTACACGCCGACCGCAAGCATGAGCGCCAGGCCCTTGGGTCGCCAGCTGCGGGCATACTGCTGCGTGAGGTCGAAGATGATGCGGACCACCAGCGCGAACTGGTAGATGGTCAGCAGCAGGTACAGGGGCGCGGTAAAGAGATCCACAGGAGGAAAGAGTACTTCGTTCAGCTCTGGTTGAAGAACTGGGCGGAGGACGGGGCCTCTGCCGCGGCGCGCTCTTCAGCCAGGACCTCGATGTTCTTGGGGGTGAGCAGGAAGACCTTGTTGGTCACCCGCTCGATGGAGCCGCCCATGCCGAAGACGAGTCCGGCCGAGAAGTCGACCAGCCGCTTGGCCTCGGCCTCTCCCATGTCGGTGACGTTCATGATCACCGGAATGTCGTCCCGGAAGGACTCTCCGATGACCTTCGCGTCGTTGTAGGAGCGCGGGTGGACGGTGGTGATTTTTCGCATCGGTGAACTTTCATCCCGGGATGAGGGGGCTCGCTTGATCGGGGTGACCGGAGCGCGGTAGTCCGGATCCAGCGCCAAGTTGGAGCTGTTGTACTGACCTGCATGTGTCGTGTTCTCGTCGCGGTCGGATCCGACGCCCAGCGAGACGACCTCGTTTCCCCGGCCGGAAGCCGTGGAGACCGAGCTGCTCGACGCGGGGGCCTCGCGCACCGAGCCCGCCGAGGCACCGCCGCTGCGGCTGATCGGCGCAGAATCCGCAGTGGACCCGTGGGCGCTGTGAGCCGTGGTCGAGGGCTCCTTGGAGAAGCTGTCCTCGCTGTAGTCGTCTCCATCGGCGAGGCCGAGGTAGATCATGGTCTTCTTGAAGGCACCGGCCATGAGGATTCTCCTGAGGGGGAAGGTTGTGTTGTCACTGCGCGACTCCGAGACTATCGCTGAAGCGGACGCTCACCCAGGACATCTCGGCCGACTCGCAGGTGTGTCGCACCATGTGCGACGGCCTCCTCGAGATCTCCGCTCATTCCGGCCGAGATCATGTCCGCATGGGGGAAGCTGTGGCGCAGCTGCGCGGAGAGCTGCTGCAGCCGTTCGAATGCCGGACCTGCGGGCTCCCCCAGCGGCGCAACTGCCATGAGTCCGCCGAGTCTGAGCCCCGCGGCCGCCTCGATCGACTCCGCCAGGCGCTCGATGTCCTCTGGGGCCGCCCCTCCCCTGCCGTCAGCGGGCATGGGATCCCGGAGATCCACCTGGATCAGACAGGTCAGCGGCTTCTCGGGAGGTGACGGCAGCGCTTTGATCAGTGCCTTCAGCAGGGAAGGACGATCCACCGAGTGCAGGTGATCCGCATAGCGGAGGACCGACCTGGCCTTGTTGGACTGCAGCTGGCCGATGAAATGCCAGCGCAGGGCCTCCTGAACCTCGGCGGCCTTGCCTGCCGCCTCCTGGTCCCGGTTCTCGCCGACGTCGCGGACACCGAGCCGGTGCAGCCGCTGAACATCCGGGGCGGGGAAATGCTTGGTGACCACGATGAGGGTCGGACGGTCGCGGCGGTCTGCGGCCGCCATCGCACGGTCGACGCGCTCATGGACGCTCGCGAGGTTCTCCGCCAGCTGCTGGCTGCGCGGATCCTCACCGCTCGCGGCGAGCCGGGCAGCGGCCGCTCGGAAGGTCTGGCTGATTCCACTGGTGTCCACAGCTGAAGCCTATCGAGAGTGCATGGATCCAGACAGCCGGGCCTCATCGGCTCGGCGTGACCGCCGAGTCCATCCAGAGCAGTCCGGCGAAGCGACCAGCACCGGGTGCTCGGCGGTGGGAGAAGAGCGACTCGTCCTCCACCGTGCAGCCGGAGAGCTCCGCCACGGCGACACCGTGCTGATTCAGCACGGACTCGGCCTCGGCGCGCAGATCCAGCGCGCTGGTGCCCCAGCTGGTCCTCGAGGCGATGGCGGGACGCGCGACCGCGATCTCGGTGACCATCTGCTCGGGGATCTCGTAGCACCGCCCGCAGGCGCCGGGCCCGATCCAGGCGGTGATCGAGGCGGCTCCGCGGTCACGCATCGCGGCTACCGTGTTCTCCAGGACGCCGGAGAGCAGTCCCGGTCGACCGGCATGGGCCGCGGCGGTGACCGGGGTGCGGTGGTCTTCTTCGGCACGCCGCCCCACGAGCAGAACAGGGAGACAGTCCGCGACCATGATGGCCAGCGGAACGGAGCCGTCTGCACAGACCCATGCATCCCCCGTCGGGACACCCTGCCCGCTGGGCACGGCGCCCGGTGAGTCCGCGACCGCGCCGCCCCCGCGCTGCTGCGCGTCAAGGACATCCGCCGAGTGGACCTGATCCAGGAAGCGGAGGGATCCCGCGGGGACGCCCATCGCCTCCTGGATCCTCAGCCGGTCTGCCTCGACATCGTGCTGGGGGCCCACATGTCGGGCCAGGTTCCCTGCCTCCACCGAGGTGAAGGCCAGGTGCACACCGTCGTCGAGGCTCTCCTGCCACCAGAACGACGGCGGCCTCCCCGGAAGCCCGGGGGGCTGGATCACTTCAGGAAGTCAGGCACGTCGAGGTCGTCGTTGCGCCCACCGTTGTAGTCCGACTCCACGATGTCCGGGATGTCCTGCTGCTCGTCATTCTCGTGATGGCGACGTGAGGAGTCGACCCGCTGCTGCGGGGCGGTGTCCTGGGATCCTGCGTTCTGCGCAGGAGCGGCCAGGGGCACGGTGCCGGGCACGGTTCCCGGGACCGGCGGAGCCGTGCGGGCGGCTGGAGCCGCGGAGCCCACGCTGCGCGCCGGTGCCTGGTTCTGCAGCGGCTGTGCGGGACGCGAGGTGACGTCGACCTGGTCGAAGCCGGCCGCGATCACGGTCACGCGGGCCTCATCACCGAGGGCGTCGTCGATGACGGCGCCGAAGATGATGTTCGCCTCGGGGTGAGCGACCTCCTGCACGAGTCGAGCGGCCTCGTTGATCTCGAAGAGCCCGAGGTCAGAGCCGCCCTGGATGGAGAGCAGGACGCCGTGGGCGCCGTCGATGGAGGCTTCGAGCAGCGGGGAGGCGATGGCCAGCTCGGCGGCCTTGACCGCCCGATCCTCGCCATTGGCGGAGCCGATGCCCATCAGGGCCGAGCCCGCGCCCTGCATGACCGACTTCACGTCGGCGAAGTCGAGGTTGATCAGGCCCGGGGTCGTGATCAGGTCAGTGATGCCCTGGACGCCGGAGAGCAGCACCTGGTCGGCGGAGCGGAAGGCGTCGAGGACAGAGACGTTCTTGTCCGAGATGGAGAGCAGACGGTCATTGGGGATGACGATGAGGGTGTCCACCTCGTCGCGCAGCTGTTCGATGCCCTCTTCGGCGGAACCGGCGCGTCGGCGGCCCTCGAAGGTGAACGGGCGGGTGACCACGCCGATGGTCAGCGCGCCCAGGGAGCGAGCGATGCGGGCCACCACGGGGGCGCCGCCGGTTCCTGTGCCGCCGCCCTCGCCTGCAGTGACGAACACCATGTCGGCGCCGCGGATGACCTCTTCGATCTCCTCGGAGTGGTCCTCGGCGGCCTGACGACCGACCTCGGGGTTGGCACCGGCACCCAGTCCACGGGTCAGTTCACGCCCAACGTCGAGCTTCACATCGGCGTCGCTCATGAGCAGCGCCTGAGCGTCGGTGTTGATGGCGATGAATTCCACGCCACGCAGACCGACGTCGATCATGCGGTTGACGGCGTTGACGCCGCCGCCACCGATGCCGACGACCTTGATCACGGCCAGGTAGTTATTCGGTGATGCCACGTTGTGTGTCCCTTGCTCGTCTCTGGTCTCAGATGCACGAAGGCCCCCGTCGCCGCAGAAGCCGCGGCGCGACTCCTCACTGTCTTCACCCGTCGCGGCTGCCTGATCGTGCCGATGTCATTCGCGGGTACATCGGTTCGGTCATGGGCGGCAGTCCGAGACGTCGCAGCGGCTCTTCAGCGGACGGGAGCCTCCGTACCTAAGACATTGTTCTGTTGCCTGCGAACCCACAGCAACGTTCAAGCTTTACTTGAACCTTAGAGGACCTGGGTGCGAGGTCCCCACCGGTGGGTCCGTTCCTGCTCCTCACCCTACGCGTCGGGTGCGGCTACCGCGTCACCGGCGCGCTCGGAGTGGAGATGTCGAGGACATCGGCCTCCTCGAAGTCCTCGGCCTCCGATGCGAGGATGGCTTCGAGCACGACCGCCTTCTCCTGCCCGCGGTCGTCGCTGCCCCAGACCACCGTGCGGCCGTCCTGCAGCTGGAGCTGCACGCTGTCGCGGGACTCCGCAGTGGCCGAGTCCAGCGATTCCCGGGCCCCCTCGGGAAGCTGTCCCAGCACCGAGACGATGGTCTTGAACACGGACTCGTTCTGCAGGGCCGCCTCGGCGGAGATCACCGGGGTCGCGTAGCCCTGAGCGTCGGGACGCTCCCAGTCCTCGAAGGTCCTGATGACCTCGCCCTCCTGGCTGTAGAAGTGGATCTCATCCCCGTCGTGGACCTCTGCCACCGGCGGGTGCTCGATGACTCGGACCTGCAGCCCGGTGGGGAGCTCCGCCGCCACGATGACCTCTGCCACGGCGTGTTCATCATTCAGCAGCGCGCTCACGTCGCCGTCGCTCACCTGGGGCAGCGGCGTGCCGCGCAGCGGTTCCAGCAGCTCCTGCGCGCGCTGCTCGGTGAGGAGCTCGTTGTCCTCGAGCGTGATGGTGCGCACCACCAGCAGGGGCGAGAAGTACAGCATGGCCACGATGCCCAGCAGCACCGCCAGAGTGATCAGTCCCAGAAGCGCGCCGCGGCGTCGTCGTCGACGGCTGGAGACGGAGGCCGGCTCCGGGAAGTCCAGCGGGGTCTCGGCGGGGTTCTCGAGGTCAGCGGAGTCTGCTGGTTCGTTCTTCGGTCCGTCCACGGAGCTGCGGCGGCCCCTGCGCGTCATCGCAGCGCCTGGAGTGCGGCGAGCACATCGGCGCCGAGGGCGGTGACGTCACCGGCGCCCAGGGTCATGATCATGTCCCCCGGCTCTGCGGCGGCAACCACGGCCGCCACGGCCTCGCTGGCGCTGAGCACCGGATGTCCCAGCAGCTCGGAGGTGACCCCGTCGATGGGCTCCTCCCGGGCCGGGTAGATCTCCAGCACGGCCACGGTGTCCGCCGCCGTCAGCGCCCGGCCGAAGTCCTCGGCGAAGGCGGCGGTGCGGCTGAACAGGTGCGGCTGGAAGATCGCGTGCACACGGCCGTGCGTCCCGGCCAGGGAGGATCGGGCCGCCTGGAGCACGGCGGATACTTCAGTGGGGTGGTGCGCGTAGTCGTCGTACACGCGCACCTTCCCGACCTCGCCACGCAGCTCGAAGCGGCGGGAGGTGCCCTGGAAGTGGGAGATGGCCGCCGCGCAGGTCTCGAGCGCGAGCCCGGCTCTGCGTCCGACGGCGATGGCGGCCAGCGCATTGAGCTGATTGTGCAGACCGGGCACGCTGAGCCGCAGCGGTGCACGTGCCGCGCCTTCGATGACCGTGCCGCCCTCGGGACTCAGCTCATCCAGCCGCAGGTCAGCCTCTGCGGCTGTGCCGTAGCTGGTGATGCTCACCCCCCGGGCGGTCAGCGGCTCCCGCACCGCCTGCAGCAGCTTGCGGGCGCCGGGGTCATCGGCGCAGAGCACCAGGTGGCCGCCGTCGCTGATGCGCTCGGTGAAGTCCACGAAGACCTGTTCCACCGCTTCTGCGGTGCCGTAGTGGTCCAGGTGGTCGGGCTCCACGTTGGTGACCACCCCGACCTCGGGAGCGTAGTTGAGCAGGGAGCCGTCCGACTCGTCTGCCTCGGCGATGAACCATTCTCCGGACCCCAGGGCTGCATTGACCCCGAGCCCCGCGACATTCGCCCCCACCGCAAAGGTCGGGGAGAGCCCCGCCTGCTCCAGCAGGACTGTGGCCATGGAGGATGTGGTGGTCTTGCCGTGGGTGCCTGCCACTGCCACTGAGCGTCGGGTCCGCATCAGCGCCGCCAGGCCCTGGGAGCGGTGCAGCACCGGCAGCCCGCGGCGCAGCGCCTCGTCGTACTCCGGATTGCCCGCCGCCGCGATGGAGGAGGCGATGACGGTGCTGATGGACTGACCCACCTGCGCCTCGGCCGCCGCCAGGTTCGCTGCGCTGTATCCCACGTGCACCGTCGCGCCGGCCCTGCGGAACTCCTCGAGCACGGGCAGATCCTTGGCATCAGTGCCGGAGATGGGCACTCCGTCGGCGGCCATGAGTCGTGCGACGGCGGAGACCCCCACTCCGGCGAGCCCGAGGAAGTGCACGTGCCCGAGGGTGTCTGACGCCTCCTCGGCGGGCTGCTCCGAGGCGAGTGAGTCCGTTGCGTTCATGCTGGGCCGCTTCACGGCTTCTTCTCGGGGGTGTCCAGGTCGTGACCGGCGGCGGCCAGCGTGGCTCGGGCCATCCGTTCATCGGCGTCGGTGATGCCCCGGGAGGCGGACTGCTGCTCCATGGTCCGCAGCAGCGCGGGGTCCTCCAGCAGCGGAACGATGTTGCGACGGATCCAGGCCTTGTGGAAGTGCTCGTCCTTGACCAGCAGCGCGCCTCCTGCCGCGACCAGCTCGCGGGCGTTCAGCTCCTGCTCGCCGTTGCCCACCGGCAGCGGGACGAAGACGGCGGGCAGCCCCACCGCTGCGATCTCGCTGACCGTGGCCGCGCCGGAGCGGGCGATGATGAGGTCTGCCGCAGCGTAGGCGAGCTGCATGCCGTCGAGGTACTCGCGCTGGTGATAGCCCTCCAGGTCCAGTAGCGCGCCGGAGTCATCGGTGATCGCCTTGTCACGTCCGGTCAGGTGCAGCACCTGGGCCTGGGTGCCGAGCAGATCGGGAAGCGCGGCGCGAACCGACTGGTTCAGTGAGAGCGCCCCGGAGGATCCGCCGGTGACCACGAGGGTCACCTTCTGCGGGTCCAGGCCGAGGGCCTCGCGCGCGGCCGTGCGCTCCGTGCGCCGGTCAAGCTGCGAGATCTCTCGGGACATGGGCATGCCCACCCATTCGGCACCCTTGAGCGGAGTGCCTTCGAAGGCCACGCCGCTGAACGCCGCGAAGCGGTGACCCAGCTTGTTGGCGAGGCCGGGACGCGCATTGGCCTCGTGCAGGACCACGGGGATGCCCAGCCGCCGTGCGGCCAGATAGACCGGGGTGCAGACGTATCCGCCGACGCCGAAGACCACATCAGCCTTCTCGGCGCGCAGGATCTCTGCGGCATCCCGGACAGCCTGGCCGAAGCGGGAGGGGAAGCGCAGTACGTCTCGGGAGAGGCGACGCGGCAGCGGGACCTTCTCGATGCTCGCCAGCCGGTATCCGGCCTCGGGGACGAGTCGGGTCTCGAGCCCGGCGGCGGTGCCGATGACGGTCTGATGGGCATCGGGCACGAGCCGCTCGACGGCGCGCGCCACTGCCAGCATGGGACTGACATGCCCGGCTGTGCCGCCACCTGCGAGGACCACGGAGGGTGTGCTCATCTGTGTCTCATACTCCTGAAGCTCGGTGTGACCCGGGAGGACCGGGCTGCGCAGTTCATACTGTTGCAGGTTTCCGGCGCGAGTTCACGCCGGAGCCCTTGGAGCTCTTCGCACCCTTGGCGCGCTTCGCGGGGGCGCCCTGGGCGCTCTGCGCGCGCTCTCGGGCCTCGAGCCGCTGGGTCTGCGCGAAGTTCATCACCACGCCGACGGCGACGAGGTTCGCAGTCAGCGCCGAGCCGCCGTAGGAGATGAAGGGCAGGGGCACACCGATCACCGGCAGCAGTCCGGTGACCATGGCGAGGTTGATGAAGGTCTGGCCGATGACCCAGGCCATGATGCCCACGGTGGTGATCTTCACCCAGGTCTCCGAGGAGCGGGAGGCCACGCGGAACATGCCCAGGGCCAGTGCCGCGAAGAGCAGCAGCACGGTCAGCGCGCCGAGCAGGCCGAGCTCCTCTCCCAGGATCGTGAAGATGAAGTCGTTCTCCGCCTCGGGGATGTAGTTCCACTTCTGCCGGGACTGGCCGAGGCCCACCCCCCAGAATCCGCCCGAGGCCAGCGCGTAGAGCCCCTGCTCGGACTGGTAGCAGAAGTCCTGGGGCAGGCTGCAGGCGTCGTTGATGCCGAGCCAGGCCTGGATGCGCACCGTCCGGTTGGGGCTCATCAGCGCGAGCAGCACCGCACCCACGACGCCGGTGATCCCGGCGGCGATGAAATAGCGAGCCTTGGTCCCGGAGACGAAGAGCATGGCCGCGAGGAAGAAGCCGAAGACCAGGGCGGTGCCCAGGTCACGGCCCCAGAGGATGAAGGCGAAGATCAGAGCTGCTCCGGGCATGATCACCGGAACGATGGTGTGCTGCAGCTCCCGGACCTTCGGTCCCTTGCGCGCGAGCACCAGCCCGGTCCAGAGGCACAGCGCGATCTTGGCCAGCTCCGAGGGCTGCCCGTTGATGGGACCGATTGCGATCCAGTTCCGGTTGCCCTGGACCTCGTAGCCCAGCGGGGTCAGCACCAGCGCCAGGCCCAGCACACCGAGCGCCATGGCGGGCCAGGCGAGCTTCTTGAGCCATCCGCGCGGCATCACCGCCACCAGGAACATCCCGACCAGGCCGATGCCGGCCCAGGTGGCCTGGCGCAGGAACACGCCGTAGGCGCCGGCCTCGGTGCCCACGGACTCCACGGCGGTGGCCGAGAGCACCATGACCAGTCCGAAGACGGTCAGCGCCAGGGCCGAGCCCAGCAGCAGCCAGAACGTGGTGTAGGGGTTCCCCTCCTCGGCGAACTGCCAGAAGCGCTGGATCCGGTTCCGGCGGGAGGTCGAGCGCGCGGCCTTCCAGCGGCGTCCGCTCGTGCCCTCGCCCTGAGCATCATCGGTCTGCGGCGGCGCGGACGCTGGGGGCCCGGTCTCCTTCGGGGCGGCTGCCTCCACCACGCGCAGGCGTGGTCTGGTGCCTTCGGGGGAGGCTGGGACGCGAGGTCTCCGCTTGTCCATCCAGTCCTCCTCCTGGCGGGGCCTCCCCGCAGGGGGCCCGCCTCGGGGTCAGTCGTTCATCAGTTCGGCCACGGCGGCGATGAAGGCTTCGCCTCGTGCCGCATAGGAGACGAACTGGTCCATCGATGCCGCCGCCGGCGCCATCAGGACCGTGTGCTGCGGTGCCAGCACCTTCGCGGCCTCGGTGACCGCCGCGCGCATGGCGCAGACGCCGTCCGTGCCGGCCAGTGCGGCCTCGATCTCGGTGCTGTGCTCATCCTCTCGCAAGCGTCCACCGATCACCGGGACTCCCGGCGCGTGTCGCTCGAGGCTGGACCTCAGCTGGGAGGAGTCGGTGCCGATGAGGATGACCTGACGCAGCCGCGGAGCGATCTCGGCGATGAGCTCGTCGTAGACCACGCCCTTGGGCAGTCCGCCCGCGATCCAGATGACATCGGTGAAGCTGCGCAGCGAGGCGGCTGCGGCATGGGGGTTGGTGGCCTTGGAGTCGTTGATCCACAGCACGTCGTCGGCCTTGGCCACCGGCTGGATCCGATGGTCTCCGGCCTCGTAGTCGGTGATCGCCTGGCGAATCGCTTCCGGCGCAACCCCTGCTGCTCGAGCCAGCGCCGCGGCGGCCAGCGCATTGGCGACCAGGTGCTGGGGAGCCAGCGGCCCGAAGTCCTGCAGCGAGGCGAGCTCCAGCGCCCGGTGGCGGCGATCCTCGAGGAAGGCCCGATCCACCAGCAGGTCATCGACCACGCCGAGCATGGAGAGTCCCGGGGACCCGGTGGTGAAACCGATGGCCCGGCAGCCCTCCTGGACATCGGCCGCGGCGACCATCTCCTCGGTGAGGCGCTGGTCCGCGTTGTAGACGCAGGCCACCTGGGTGTTCTCGAAGATCTTCGCCTTGGCGGCACAGTACGCGTCGAAGCTTCCGTGCCAGTCCACATGGTCCTCGGCGATGTTCAGCACGGCGGAGGCCAGCGGGGAGAGCAGCTCGGTGTACTCGAGCTGGAAGCTGGAGAGCTCCACGGCGAGACTGTCGTAGCCCTCCGGATCACGGATCGCGTCGAGCACCGGGACTCCGATGTTGCCGCAGGCGATCGCGCGGCGGCCTTCAGCGATCAGCATCGACTCCAGCAGCGTGGCCGTGGTGGTCTTGCCGTTGGTGCCGGTGAGCACCAGCCACTGAGGCTGCTTCGCCCCCGGTCGAGGTCCGAGGCGCCAGGCCAGCTCGACCTCGGACCACACCGGGATCGATTGTGCGCGCGCGGCTGCGATCAGCGCGGAGTCGGGCCGCCAGCCGGGTGAGGTGACGACGAGCTCCGCGACGGCGCCGTCGACGAGCGGGAGCTCACTCAGGTGCTCCTGGCCCAGACGGATGTCCTCCACGCCGACGAGTCGCAGGGTCTCGGCGTCTCGGCGCTTCTTCCGACCATCGGCTCCGTCGACGACGACGACCCGGGCGCCCAGCTCCGCCAGCGTATCTGCGGCGGCGAAGCCGGAGACGCCGAGGCCGGTGACCACGGCGCGCAGACCGGACCAGGCCGCGTCCCAGCCCCGAAGCTCGGGGCGGACCCGCGGCTGCCGTGCGGACTCAGCGCTCCCGTGCGGGTCGGCCCCCTGTGCGTCGGCCCCGGGGAACTCGGAGGTCACTGGAAGATCACCCATTCACCGTAGAACACGGCCAGGCCGATGCCCACGGCCAGGGCGCCGATGATCCAGAATCTGACCACCACGGTGACCTCGGCCCAGCCCTTGAGCTCGAAATGGTGCTGCAGCGGAGCCATCAGGAAGACGCGCTTTCCCCCGGAGAGCTTGAAGTAGCCGACCTGGATGATCACCGAGAGCGCGATCAGCACGAAGAGCCCGCCCAGGATGACGAACAGCAGCTGGGTGTGGGTCAGGATCGCGAAGCCTGCCAGTGCGCCGCCGAGGGCCAGCGATCCGGTGTCGCCCATGAAGATCTTTGCCGGTGAGGTGTTCCACCAGAGGAAGCCGATCAGCGCGCCGGTGATGCTTGCGGCGATCATCGCCATGTCCATGGGGTCACGCACCTGATAGCAGACGCCCGCGATCGCGCTGGAGCCGCCGCAGGACTGGTTGTACTGCCAGATGGAGATGATCGTATAGGCCGCGGTGACCATGGCCGTGGCCGCCGTGGCGAGCCCGTCCAGACCGTCAGTGAGATTCACCCCGTTGGTGGTCGCGGTGACGATCAGATTGGCCCAGAGCACGAAGAGGATCACGCCGATGATCGGGCCGGCGAAGGCGAGGTCGATCACGGTCTCGCGGACGAAGGAGATCTTGGTGGAGGCGGGGGTCAGCCCGTCGGAGTCTGCGAAGTTCAGCGCCAGCACCCCGAAGAGGATCCCGATGACGCCCTGTCCGGTGATCTTCCGCCAGGGGGTCAGCCCGAGTGACTGCTTCTTGCTGATCTTCGCGAAGTCATCGGCGAAGCCGACGATCCCCATGCCCACCATGAGCAGCAGCAGGAGCAGTCCCGAGACGGTCGGGCCCGGATTGTCCCCGGTGAAGCTGAGCAGCAGATGCGTCACGAAGTAGGCGACCAGCACCGCCATCAGGATCACGGCCCCGCCCATCGTGGGGGTGCCCCGCTTGACGTGATGAGTGGTGGGGCCGTCGTCCCGGATGAACTGGCCGTACCCCCGCTTGACCAGGAAACGGATGAACAGCGGCGTTCCGGCGAGGGTGAGGCCCAGGCCCAGGACTGCACCGATGACTACAGCGATCACTGGGTTCCTCCCTTCGCGGCGATCCGGTCACCGAGGAGTCTAAGCCCTGCGCCGTTGGAGGATTTGAAGAGCACGATGTCGCCCGGGGCCAGCTCCTGGTCCAGATAGGCCTCCGCCTCCTCGACGGTGGCCACCCAGTGGACCTCTGAGCCCCAGCTGCCTTCGGCGATGGCTCCGCGGTAGAGCGAGTAGGCCTCATCACCGACGACGAGGGTCTTGTCGATGTTCAGTCGCACCACGGTCTCGCCGAGCTGAGTGTGCTTGGGGATCGAGACGTCGCCGAGCTCGAGCATGGCGCCGAGCACGGCGACCGAGCGTCGCGCCGGCCGTCCCTCTCCGGGCCTGCTGATCATGGCCAGCGTGCGCAGCGCCTCGCGCATCGACTCGGGGTTGGCGTTGTAGGCGTCATTGATCAGGGTCACGCCGTCGGCGCGTTCGGTGCGCTCCATCCTCCACCGGCTGATCGGACCCAGCCCGTCGAGCCGTGCGGCGATGCGCTCCGGGGCGATCCCGGCCCGCAGCGCGCAGGCCGCGGCCGCCAGCAGGTTGGAGACGTGGTGTGCTCCTGTGAGTCCCGAGACGATGGGAAACTCCTCCCGGGTCTCGGTGAAGCTCAGCGTGAAGCGGGGGTGGCCCTCGGAATCGAGGCTCAGCTCCTGGGCGCTGAGCTGGTCGGGGTGCGCACCGGGCTGTGTGCTGGAGAACCAGGTGATGGGAGCCTGGGCCAGCTGAGCCATCCCGGAGACCTGGGAATCATCGCGGTTGAGCACGACGTGCCCCGAGGCGGGGATCTCTTCGACCAGTTCCTGCTTGACCGCTGCGATCTTGTCTGCGCCGCCGAACTTGCCGGCGTGGGCGGATCCGACCATCAGCACCGCTCCGATGTCGGGGCGGACCATGCGTGCGAGATCGCGGATGTTGCCGGGCGCGTCGGCGCCCATCTCCACGACGAGGTAGCGGGTGTCCAGCTCTGCGGTGAAGATGGTCAGCGGGACCCCGACCTCGCCGTTGTAGGAGCCCTGCGGTGCCACGGTCGGACCCTCCGGCTCGAGCAGGGACTTCAGCAGGTCTTTGGTGGTGGTCTTTCCTGCGGACCCGGTGATCCCGATGACGGTGGTGGGTGAATGCGCGCGGATGCGGTCAAGGATCGCGGCGGCGAGCCGGCCCATCGATTCCACGACGTCCTCGACGATGACGGCCGGGTGAGGCGCCCCCGCGGCGTCGACGGTGGCACGCTCCGCCAGCACCAGCGCGGCGCCGGCCTCGAGTGCGTCATCGATGAAGCGGTGCCCGTCGGTGGTCTCCCCCGGCTTCGCGATGAACAGCGCGCCGGGTCGCATGGCGCGGGAATCCGTGTCTGCGTGGGTGACCGTCACGGCGGAGGCCTCCGCGATGCCGCGAAGGGTTCCCGCAGTGATCTGGGCTATCTCGTGGGCTGACAGCTCGATCATGCGGCGCTGCCTCCTTCTGGCGTGGAGTCTCTTCGGGGCGTCGCCGCGGGACGGGCGGCGACGGGGGTGTCTGGGGCATCCGGTGCTGTGGGGTAGCCGCGTCCGCGCAGCGCCCGGGCCAGCTCCACCCGGTCGTCGATCGGATGCTTGGTGCCGGCGAAGTCCTGGTGCACCTCATGGCCGCGACCGGCAAGGATGATCGTGTCCCGGGGCTCCGCGAGCTCCACAGCACGGGTGATCGCGTCCAGGCGAGGAGAGATCTCCTCCAGCCTGGTCGCCAGTGCCTCGTCCTGAAGGGCGGCGCGGGCGCCCTCCATGAGCGCGGAACGGATCTGCGCGGGGTCCTCGCCGTGCGGATCGTCGTCGCTGATGATGACATGGTCGGCCATCCGCACCGCGATGGCCCCCATCAGGGGCCGTTTGGTGATGTCCCGCTCGCCGGCTGCTCCGATGACCAGGATGGTCCTGCCCTGCGAGGCGGTGGCGGCGGCCTCCAGGGTGCGGATCATGGCATCGGGGTTGTGGGCGAAGTCCACGATCGCGGCCGGAGCGGTGCCGATGACCTGCATCCGTCCGGGAACACTGATCGTGAAGGGGTCCGCCTGCTCCAGGGCGGAGATGATCTCGGCGCGGCTGAAGGCCAGCTCCGCCCTCTCTTGGGCGGTCAGCACCATCACGGCGGCGAGCGCGGCGTTGGAGACGTTGAAGCGGCCCGGCAGACCGGTCCGACAGCGGATGAGCTCCCCGGTGCGGCGACTGTGCAGCGTGAAGCGGCTGCCCAGGGCCTCGGCGGAGACCTCGGTGACGATCCAGTCTGCTTCGGCGGCGGGGTCGTCGTCGGTGGCGAGCCTGACCACGTGGCCGGTTGCGGCCTCGGCCATCTGCAGTCCCCAGGGGTCGTCCACGATGATCACGCTGCTGCGCGTGCGGCTGCGCGCGAACAGGGCAGCCTTGGCCTCGAAGTAGCCCTCCATGGAGCCATGGAGGTCCAGGTGGTCCTGGGTCAGGTTCGTGAAGCCGGCGACGTTGAAGAACAGTCCGCTGGTGCGCTGGTATGAGATGGCATGCGATGAGACCTCCATGGCTGCGGCGGTGATGCCGCTCTCTCGGAACAGCGCCATCAGGCTGTGCAGCTGCACGGCCTCGGGTGTGGTCATCTTCGAGGGGATGGTCTCTGACCCCGCAGCGATCTCGATCGTGCCGATGAGTCCGGTGGCCTGGTCATGGGAGTCCAGCACAGCGTCGAGCAGGGAGCGCAGGAAGTAGGTCGTCGTCGTCTTGCCGTTGGTGCCGGTCACGCCGAACAGCGCTGGACCCGAGGTGGCCGTGTTGCCGTAGATCAGTGCGGCAGAGGGCCCCGCGGCGTCGCGCACCCGGGTCACCTCGATGACCGGGGTCCGGTATCCGATGGCCTCGCGGATCTTCTCGGCACCGTCGCCGTCGGTCAGCACAGCGGCCGCGCCTGAGGCCAGGGCAGTGGCGATGAAGTCCGCGCCGTGCGCACGCGCTCCTGAGACCGCGACGAAGAGGTCCCCCGGTCCCACTGCCTGCGGGTCCATGGCGGCCCCGGTCAGCCGGATCTCGTCGGCCTCTCGGCTCACGGGAGACACCAGCGGGTCATAGCCGGTGCTCCTGAGCTCTGCGACGAGCTCCTCCACGGAGGCGCCGACGACTCCATGAGGTCGGAAGACCCTGTCCTGCTGGGCCACACTGAGCGCTGCGGCATCTCCGCTCACCAGGGCTGGTCCTGGTTCTCGCCGGTGAAGCCGTCATAGGCTCTGCTCTTCGCCCCTTCGGGCGCGACGTCATAACTGCTAAGCACGTAGGACATGATCTCACGGAACGTGTCGGTGACCTGCCAGTCCCGCCAGTACCCCTGAGGCCGATGGACCGTGATCGAGACCAGGTACTGGGGGTCATCCAGCGGAGCCACGCCGATGAAGGACTGCGTGTGGCCGTCGAAGCCGCCGCCGGCACCGGCCGCCTCCGCGATGCCGGTCTTGCCGCCCACCCGGTACCCGGGGATCGCGGCATCGGATCCGGTGCCGTACTCCACGACCCCTTCGAACATGCGCAGCATCTCTTCCGAGGTCTCCGCAGAGAAGACCCTCTCCTCCGCTTCGGTCTCGACCGGGTGCTCGGTGCCGTCGGCATCGATGTAGGAGTCCACCACGCGCAGCGGCTTGCTGACCCCTCCGTTCGTGATGGCCTGGAAGGTCTGCAGGTTGTGCAGCACCGAGGTCGTGTAGCCCTGACCGAACTGTGTGGTCAGGTGCTGGCGCGCGTCCCACTCCTCGGGAGGTCGCAGCACCCCGCTGGTCTCCGCGCCGACTCCGATGTCGATGGGCTCGCCGAGGCCGACCTTCTGCATGTACTCGTACCGCGTGTCCTCGGGGACCTCGCTGCCGATCATCACGGTGCCGGTGTTGTAAGAGCGCGCGAAGATCCCGGCCGCGGTCATGTCCAGAGTGGGATGATCCGTGGCGTCGGTGATCGTCTGCCCATCCTCCTCGTAACTGTTGTCCACCTCGAAGCCGTCAGTGGGATTGAGCGTGCCCTCCTCCAGCGCCGTGGCGAAGGTGATGGCCTTGCCGGTGGAGCCGGGCTCGAAGGCCTGGGTCAGCGCCAGCGGGCGGCGGAACAGCTCATCGCCGGCTCCGGGGTCGGAAGGGTCCACGGTCTCGGAGTCGGCCGTCGCCAGGATCTCGCCGGACTTCAGGTCCACCACTGTGGCATTGCCCCAGGCGGCGTTGTACTGATGGGCCTTCTCCGCGATGGCCTCTTGGGCGAACCACTGGAGGTCCTGGTCGATGGTCAGGCGGATGTCCTGTCCGTCTTCCGCAGGGAGCTCCTCGAAGGTGGCGATCGGGATGCGGATGCCGTCGCCGCCGACCTCGAAGATCCGTTCTCCGTCCGTGCCGCGCAGCGCCTCGTCCTGCGCGGCTTCGATGCCCTCGAGCGGGCCCTCGGAGCCCATGAAGCCGATGATGGAGCCGGCCACCGCCCCAGAGGGGTAGCTGCGCTCGGCCACAGGCTCGGCATAGAGACCGGGGATGCCCACATCGGTGGCCGCCTGGCTCTGTTCAGGTGTCAGGGACCGCGTGACCACGGAGTAGCGGCTCTCCCCGATGATGCTCTCGGAGAGCTCCTCAGGTGCGATGTCCAGGATCTCGCTGAGTTCGGCGATCCCCGTCTCCACGGGGACCTCCTCGCGGAGCCCTGTGGCCTCGTCGATTCGCACGAAGTCATCGACCACCTGCTGGTCGGCGACGATGTCATAGCGGTCCACGGAGGTGGCAAGCACGCGGCCCTGCGCGTCGAGGATGTCTCCGCGGTGGGCGGGAAGCGGAGTGCTGCGCAGCCGCTCGGAGACCGCGGCCTGAGCGTGGCCGGCAGGGTCCAGACCCTGCACGTGGAAGAGTCTGCCGCCGAGGACCAGCAGCATCACCAGAATCATGGTCAGACCGATGCGCATGCGGAAGGAGAGAACTCGGTCTGCGCGTTTCTTCTGGGCGGCTGCCATGGCTTCTGCGTGCTCCCAACGGGTAGGTCAGTCGAACGCGGGCGCCGGGATGGTCCCGCCGTTGAGTTCGGCGGAGCTGAACTGGCTCCGCGTCCCTGTGCTCTCCTCTTCGCCATTCTGCCCGCTGGGAGACGTGGTGAGCGTGTTCAACGCGCCCGCGCCGAGAATCCCTGAAGGGGCGCCGGTCACGTTCTCGGAGACGTTCAGCGGAGCGGCGGCCTCGTCGCCGGGTGCTGCGGGGGTGGCCACGAAGCCGGAGGGGCGGTCGCCGCTGTCGGCGGAGGCCGCGCTGCCGAGCACCTCACCGCTGCCGAGATCGAACGCCGCCGCCTCGGCGGGCATCACCATGCCCAGCCCCACTGCCGCGCTGGAGAGGGCCTGGGGCGACTCCAGGTGCTGGACCTGCTCGGTCAGCGCCTGGTTGGTCTGGGTGAGGGTGCGATGCTCGTTCTGCAGCTGCACGACGGTGTACTGCGAGTTGGCGACGTGGATGTTGACGGCCAGGACCACGGTCAGAGCAAGGGCGAGCAGCACGATGATCCCGCCGATCAGCCCTTTCTGACGCTGCTTGAGCTTGGGAAGCGCACGCAGGACCGGTGCGGCTGCCCGCGACCCGGCTGCTTCCAGCGGGGTGCGCTCTGGCAGCGCCAGGGAGTGTGCTTCTGCACTCATGCCTGAGTCCTCCTGGTGATCATGAGCTTCTCGACGGCGCGCAGCTTGGCGGAGGCGGCACGGGGGTTCTCGGCGATCTCGGTCTCATCGGGAAGCTCGGCGCCTCGGGTCAGCGAGGTGAACGTGGGCTTGTGCTCCTCCAGCTCCACCGGCAGGCCTGTCGGCGCGGAGGACTTCGTCCGGCGTGCGAAGGCCTGCTTGACGATGCGATCTTCCAGGGAGTGGTAGCTCATCGCGACGATCCGTCCCCCCGGAGCGACAGCGTCCATCGCGTGCGGGATGGTGCGGCGCAGGACCTCGAGCTCCTCGTTGACCGCGATGCGCAGCGCCTGGAAGGTCCGCTTGGCGGGGTGCCCTCCGGTGCGCTTCGAGGCCGCAGGAACAGCACGATCGACCACGGCGGCGAGGTCCGCCGTGGAGGTGAACGGCTGACTCTCCCGGCGGGTGACGATGGCTTTGGCGATGCGTCCGGCGAAGCGCTCCTCGCCGTACTCACGAAGGATCTGGCTGAGCTCGCGAACTTCGATGCGTGCCAGCAGCTCCGCCACGGACTCATCCGGGGAGTCCTCCGAGGCGTCCATGCGCATATCGAGCGGGGCGTCATAGGAATACGCGAAGCCGCGGGAGGCCTCATCCAGCTGAAGCGAGGAGACACCCAGGTCCAGGAGCACCCCCGCCACCCGCTGGTCCGCTGCGAGCTCCTCAGCGGCGACCTCGTCCACCCGGTCATAGACCGTGTGGATGCCGCGAAAGCGGTCGCCGTAGGGGGCCAGCCGTGCGGCCGCGAGCTCATGGGCCTGCGGATCACGATCCAGGCCGAGCACGCTGACCTGTGGTTCAGCCGCGAGCAGAGCCTCCGCGTGTCCACCCATGCCCAGCGTCGCGTCAATGATCACCGGGCGGTGTCCGGCGGCGCGGATGTTCTCCGCTCCGAGCGACAGCAGTCGGATGCAGCGATCTCGCATCACCGGAACGTGCCGGTCAGCTGCCTCTCGTTCTGCCATCGTGCCTCCGCTGATAGGGAAGGATCCTTGGACCAGCTCCTCCTCCGCTCCGGCCTGCTGCCTGCCATCGGGGAAGATAAGTCAGGAATGCGGCCGGGCGGCGGAAGAACTCACCCAAGGATCCTGTGAAGTGTTCACACCGTCTTCAACTGTGTTGTTCTGTCGGGGCCGCCTGAGCGACCCGACGCCCTCTTGCTCAGAAGAGGCCGGGAATGGCTTCCCCATCGGTGGATGAGAATTCCGACTCCTTGGCCTCCAGGTACGAGTTCCAGGCCGTGGTGTCCCAGATCTCAGCGCGGTCTCCCGCACCGATCACGGTGACATCGCGGTCCAGCCCCGCGTACTCCCGCAGCGCGGCCGGGATGGTGACCCGGCCCTGCTTGTCCGGAATCTCATCAGAGGCTCCGGAGAGGAAGACGCGGATGTAGTCCCGTGCCTGGCGAGAGGTCAAAGGAGCCTGGCGCATCTGGTCGTGCACATTCTTGAACTCTTCTGTGCTGAACACGTAGATGCAGCGCTCCTGCCCACGAGTGAGGACCAGACCGTTGGCCAGTTCCTCGCGGTACTTCGCGGGAAGGATCAAGCGAGCCTTCTCATCCATGCGAGGCGTGTATGTGCCCAAGAACATGGACCCACCGCCTCACCTGTCGAGGAGACTCATTCCTTCTCCCTCTACTGAGCTCCACTTTACCCCACTTCCCCCCACTTGCAACCAAGTCTCGGTGTTAACCGCGGCAAGATGCGGCCGTTGCGCGAGATGCAGCGCGCTGACCTGCGGTTATGCCAGGTCGGTGGCGGTGGAGGGAGGTGGAGGGTCTGCGTCAAGAGACTGCCCTCGGGAGAGCTTCGGCGGGGTCGCGCAGGCAGTGATCAGCGGCCGTCCGGGCCGGTCAGGCGCCGGTCAGCGGCGAACTGCGGGCACCCGGGGCCGATCCAGCCTCTGAGACAGGCAGCTGTGGGGGAAAGTGGAGGGGAGCTGGACAGGACAGGCTGGGGCCTGGACCGGGCACCGCGTGTGGCGGTCTGAGAACGCGAAAAGGCCCCTCAGAAGAGGGGCCTTTTCGCGTTCTCAGCCGGCGCGACGTCCACCGGCGCCAGGGCCTGGAGTACACCCGCCTGAGCAGGGGGCCGGGGCAGGGACTGCAGGCTCAGCGTGTTCAGTCCTGGCGGCGTCGTTCTTCCCAGCGCTGCTCCAGGCCGGTCATGAATGTTCCGGAACCAGAGGGACTCGGCGTGGAGCTGCGGGGACCGCCGCCGCCCCCTCCGCCGTTGCCGCCGTCTCCGCCATTTCCGCGAGAGTTTCGGGAGGGACCGCCGGTGGTGGCGTAGTACACGCCGGCGCCCATCAGCAGGAAGCCGATGACACCGACAGGAATCCACTGGTTATAGATGCTGATCAGCAGCACGATGATGCCGAGGACGGCGACCAGGGCCCCGAGAACGAGGTTGCGGACGTTCAGCTTTCCAGCTGGCGCGTCCTGCATGGAGCTCGCGAAGCTGGGATCCTCCGACTGGAGCTGATCCTCAAGTTGCTTGAGCATGCGCTGTTCACGCTCCGACAGTGGCATCGTGAAGCTCCTTGCGATCGTCGTATGGCGTCCTCGCCGGGGTGGATACGCCTGGGTGTATAGTCTACCGGCTTGCCGAGCTCATACCTAGCCCGAACCCGGCTGTGAGGGCATCTCTGAGCTGGCGCTCAGGATTCCACCAGTCACGGGTCCTCCGTGCGGCCACGCAGCAGGGAGGCCGGCGCCGTCTGCACCTGCGGAAACTTCTTCGCCACGGCGTCCAGGGCGCTCTCGGCGTCCAGCCAGTTCGTCTCGGTGCGATCGAAGCTGAGCTGCAGCCCCCCACCATCGTCGAGGAGTCGTTCGGCGCGCACGCCCAGGAGCCGCACTGCCTGCGTCCGCTCCCCCAGCTTCTCCAGCAGCGCGAGCACGCGGGCGTAGATGGCCAGCGCGGAGTGCGTGGGGTGGGTCAGCGTGGACGAGCGCGTGAGCGTCTCGAAATCGCTGTACCGAAGCTTCAGGCTCAGCCCCTGAGCCGAGACCCCCGATTCGCGCAGTCGCGCGGCCACCCGGTGGCTCAGCCGCAGCAGCTCAGCGCGAATCACCGCGTCATCGGACACGTCCTGCGCGAAGGTCTCCTCGGCGCCGATGGACTTCTCGATCCGGTGCGGCTGCACCGCCCGGGCGTCCTCGCCCCAGGCGAGCCGGTGCAGGGCTGTGCCGGTGACTCCGAATCGGCGGCGCAGGGCCGGTTCCGGGGTGTGGGCCAGCTGCTGCACCGTGCTGATCCCGAACGCCTCCAGGGATTCGGCGGTCTTGCCTCCGACCCCCCACATGGCGGTGACGGGCAGCGAATGGAGAAACTCGAGGCGCCGCTGGGGCGGCACCAGCAGCAGCCCGTCCGGCTTGGCCCGGGTGGAGGCGATCTTGGCGATGAACTTGCGATCAGCGATGCCCACGGTGGCCGGCAGGCCGAACTCCTCGCGGATCTCGCGGCGGATCTTCTGCCCGATCCGTTCGGGATCGCCGAGCCGACGCCGGGACCCGGTGAGGTCGAGGAACGCCTCGTCCACGCTGAGCTGCTCCACGGCATCGGTGATCGTGTCGAAATAGGCCATGATGCGTCGTGAGAACTCGCGATAGACCTCCATATGCGGGGCGAGCACGATCGCGTGGGGACTCGCCTGCCGGGCACGGGAGAGCGGCATCGCCGAGCGCACCCCGTCGGCCCGCGCCTCATAGGAGGCGGAGAGCACCACCGAACGGCCTGAGTCGGCCGCGACGATGATCTTGCGGCCGCGCAGCTCCGGACGTGAGAGCAGCTCGACCTCCACATAGTAGGCATCCATGTCCACGTGGGCGAGGACGCGCGGGTCAGCCGCTGATGACGGGGCCATACCGCTAGGCTATCCGCCATGGACCGCGAAGAATTCATCAGCCAGGTCAACGCCGGATGCGTCCATTTCCTGGAGAGGCGCCACCAGGAGGTGCGCGCCGTCTCCGAGCAGGCTGCTCCGCTGGTCACCGCACTGATGGAGCTGACCCGCGGCGGCAAGAAGATGCGCCCTGCGCTGGCCCGGCTGGGCTGGCAGGCCGCCGGCGGTCAGGGAGGCGCGGTGGTGGAGCTCGGCGTGGCGCTCGAGCTCTTCCAGGCTGCCGCCCTGGTCCACGATGATGTCATCGACCGCTCCGCCACCCGGCGCGGGCTCCCCAGCGCCCACGTTCGCTTCGAGACGCTGCACCGGGAGTCGGGATTCACCGGCGACCAGGCCCACTTCGGCACCACCGGGGCGATCCTCTCCGGCGACCTGTCCCTGGCCTGGGCCTCCGAGGCGTTCTTCCATGCACAGACCGCCGCGCTCCAGCACGGGGTCGCCAGCAGCCCCTTGGCCGCCTCCACCTTTCATCGCATGCACACCGAGGTCATCACGGGGCAGTACCTGGATGTGCTGGAGGAGGTCCGCGCACCGGCTGACACCGAGGCCGAGGCCGTGGCCCGGGCCCGCGGGGTGCTGCGCTATAAGGCGGCCAAGTACTCCACCGAATACCCGGTGGTCCTGGGAGCGGCCCTGGCCGGAGGCCCCGACGCCCTCTGCCAGGCGTTCGCCGCAGCCGCGCTGCCCGTGGGCGAGGCATTCCAGCTGCGCGATGACCTGCTCGGCGTGTTCGGTGACCCCGAGACCACCGGCAAACCCGTCGGGGACGATCTGCGCGAGGGCAAGCGCACCGAGCTGATCGCCTATGGGCTGTTCCGGTCCTCCCCGCGCGGCTCCGCCGAGCTCGCCCAGATGCTCGGGGACCCCGAACTGGACCAGCAGCAGGTTGACCGCGCCCGCGAGATCCTCCTCGAGGCCGGCGCGGTGGACGAGGTCGAGCGCAGCATCGAGGAGCTCACCGCGCAGAGCGTGAAGCACACGGCGGGGCTCGCTGAGTTCGGCGTCGCTGCGGAAGTGCTGGAGGAGTTCGATCACCTCCGCGGCAGCCTCGTCCTCCGCACCGTCTAAGGACCCGTCCCGCACTCGGCGAGATCGCGCGTCCCACACTGGGTGGGATCGCGCGTCCCGAGCTGGGCGGGAGTTGGTCGCGTTCGGTACCCTGGGGCGGTGAGCACCGAACAGTCTGACCCGTGGATCGGTTCCCGAATCGATGACCGCTATGTGATCGATGAGCGCATCGCGCGCGGCGGGATGTCGACGGTCTACCGCGCCCAGGACGAGCGTCTGGGCCGCGAGGTGGCGCTGAAGGTGCTCTTCCCGCATATGGCCGAGGATCGCAAGGTCGTCGACCGCTTCGAGCAGGAGGCGCGGAACTCCGCGCTGATCGCCCACCCCAACGTCGTGCAGGTCCTCGACCAGGGCCAGGCCCGGGAGACCGCCTACCTGGTGATGGAGTATGTCCCAGGGGCCACCCTGCGCACGCTGCTCAAGCACGGGGCCATGACACCTCGGCTCGCACTGACCTATATGGACTCGATCCTGCAGGGCCTGGCCGCCGCCCACCGTGCAGGACTGGTGCACCGTGACATCAAGCCGGAGAACGTCCTGGTCTCCCACGACGGCCGGATCAAGCTCGCCGACCTGGGACTGGCCAGGGCGGCGACACATCACTCCGGCACCTCGACCCTGATGGGCACGGTCGCCTACATCTCCCCCGAGCTGCTCTCCGGGGAAGGAGCCGACGAACGTTCGGACATCTATGCGATCGGGATCCTGCTCTACGAGATGCTCACAGGGGTGCAGCCCTTCACCGGCGACTCCCCGGTGCGAGTCGCCTATCAGCACGTGAACTCCACCGTCCCGGTCCCCTCCGCACAGGTGCAGGGCCTGGCGGCCGAGCTCGACGACCTGGTCAGCATCTCGACCCGACCGGAGGTGGCGCTGCGCCCGAAGAACGCCGACGAGCTGCTGAAGATGCTGCGCGAGGTGCGCGGCCAGCTCAGCGAGGCGGAGCTGGACTTCGACGGCGCCCTCGCCCGTGCGACGACCCGCGCGATCCCGACCATGGGAGCAGGGCCCCGACCGGGCGCACCATCGGCTCCCCGGGACACCACCATCCTGCCCGGTGACTCCACCGAAGCCTTCCACGAGGTCGATGACCAGCGGACCGTGGCGGAGCCCTGGGACGAGGACATCGACACGGCGCTGGGACATGCGCGGACCACCCACCTCCAGGAGGAGCACCGGGATGCGGCGGGGGCACGGCAGCCCAGCCTCGCCGAGGAGGATCGCCAGCTCGTGACCGAGGTTCCCACCAGCGGTCTGCAGCTGGCTCGTCCGCGGCTCAGCGCGGATGACCCGCCCACGGGCGCGCAGCCTGCGGTGTCCTCACCGGTGCGCAGGCCGGCCGAGCGTGAGCGCACGGATCGGCGCGAACGTCAGCGACCCACGGTGGAGCTGACCCGTCCGACCCCCACGCGAGCCTGGCTGATGGTCGCGGCGCTCATGATCGGCAGTGCCCTGCTGGTGCTCATGGCAGGGTGGATCGGCGTCACGGACGCACTGATCCCCAGCCTCGGCGGTGGCTGAGCCGCCCCACCAGCCCGCTGACCTGCTCAGCTCCGGTCCGCGCGGCTCGGCTGCGCCCAGCTCAGCGCGGCGAAGTTCAGCTGACCTCGGTCAGCGACTCCGCCACCAGGAAGGCGAGCTCGAGAGACTGCTTGTGGTTCAGCCGCGGATCCACCAGGGACTCGTATCCCCGGTCGAACGCAGACTCGTCGACGACGTCGGAGCCGCCGAGACACTCGGCCACGTCGTCACCGGTCATCTCCACATGCAGGCCGCCGGGGTAGGTGCCCAGTTCACGGTGCACCTGGAAGAAGCCGCGGACCTCGTCCAGGATGTCGTCGAATCGGCGGGTCTTATAGCCGTTGTCCGCGGTGATCGTGTTCCCGTGCATCGGGTCGGTCACCCAGACGACCTTCGCCCCTGAATCGCGGACCGCCTCCACCAGCGGTGGCAGCTTCTCGCGCACATTGCCCGCGCCCATCCGCACGATGAAGGTCAGCCGGCCCGGCTCGCGCTCCGGGTCGAGCTTGTCGATGATCTCCAGGACGGTCTCCGCAGTGGTGCTGGGACCGAGCTTCACTCCCACCGGGTTCTGCACCCGGGAGAGGTAGTCCATATGCGCGCCGTCGAGCTCTCGGGTCCGCTCCCCGATCCAGACGAAGTGTCCACTGGTCACGTACGGCTTGCCGGTGCGGGAGTCGATGCGGGTCAGGGCGCGCTCATAGTCCAGCAGCAGCGCCTCATGGGCGGCGTAGAACTCAGTGCGCTTGAGGCCCTCGAAGTCGGCGCCGCAGGCCTCCATGAACCTGACGGCACGGTCGATCTCGCCGGCGAGCTGCTCATACCGGGCGTGGGCCGGATTCGCCATGAAGCCCTTGTTCCACTGCTGCACCGCGCGGAGATCGGCGAAGCCGCCTTCGGTGAAGGCGCGGACCAGGTTCAGCGTGGCGGCGGACTTGTGATAGGCCGCCACCATGCGCTTGGGGTCCGGGAGGCGCGACTCTTCGGTGAAGGCGAAGCCGTTGACGATCTCGCCGCGGAAGGTCGGCAGCGTCACGCCGTCGCGGGTCTCCACATCGGAAGAGCGCGGCTTGGCGTACTGGCCGGCCATGCGGCCCATCTTCACCACCGGCAGCGACGCCCCGTAGGTGAGCACGACCGCCATCTGCAGGATGGTCTTGATCTTGGCGCTGATCCGATCGGCGCTGACACCGTCGAAGGTCTCGGCACAGTCGCCTCCCTGGAGCAGGAAGGCCTCACCGTTGGCCACTTTGGCCAGGCGGCGCTTGAGCTTGTCCACCTCACCGGCGAAGACCAGCGGCGGGTGCGCCGAGAGCTCGGCATAGGCGGAATCAAAGTCTTCGTGGTCATGCCAGTCCGGCTGCTGTCGCAGCGGCAGGGAACGCCATTCATCGAGGCCTGGGTAGTCGGCGGCGCCGACATGCAGAATCTCGCCGGGGGCGGTCAGCGGGGCATCAGAACGGGGCTCTGGCAGGGTAGTCACCCGATCAGCGTAGTCCGCTCGTCACAGCGGCACCTAATGCCGCGGCGTCATTCCAGCATGCGGACGAAGGGAGCCCCGGTGCTCTCCGGCACCGGGGCTCCCTTCGCAGTGGTGGTGTGAGGGCGAGCCCTTCAGGCCTTGTTCCGGGCCGCATCGGCGTAGAGGGCCTCGACCTCTTCGGCGAAGTCCTTCATGACCAGGGGCCGCTTGATCTTCAGCGAGGGGGTGAGGTGCCCGGATTCGATCGTGAAGTCCGTGTGCAGAAGTCGGAACTCACGGATGGACTCCGCCCGCGAGACCGATTCGTTGGCCCTGTCGATCACAGACTGCACATGGTCGATGATCTTCTGGTCCTTCACCAGGTCGGTCACCGGAGTCTCGGGGTGAAGCCCCTGCCGCTTGAGCCACTGCGGAAGGGTGTCCACGTCAAGGGTGATCAGTGCGGCGACGAAGGGCCTGTTGTCCCCCACCACCACCGCCTGGGAGACGATCGCGTCGGCGCGGATCAGGTCCTCCAGCTGTGCGGGCGAGACATTCTTGCCCGCGGCCGTCACCAGGATCTCCTTCTTGCGCCCGGTGATGGTCAGGCAGCCGTCGGAGTCCAGCGTTCCGACGTCGCCGGTGCGGAACCAGCCGTTCTCGGTGAAGATCTCCTGATCGAGCTCGGGACGGTTGTGGTAGCCGCGGAACACGCAGATTCCGCGTCCCAGGATCTCGCCGTCCTCGGCGATCTTCACGGCGCACCCGGGCAGCGGTGCTCCCACAGTGCCGATCTTGCTCAGCTCCGGAGTGTTCACGGTCAGCGGCGCCGTGGTCTCGGTCAGGCCATAACCCTCCAGGATCTGCACACCGACTCCGTAGAAGAAGTGGCCGAGCCTCTCCCCCAGCGGTGAGCCGCCCGAGACGGCGTGGCGGACCTGACCGCCCATTCGAGCACGCAGCTTGGAGTACACGAGCTTGTCGAAGACCGTGTGCTTGAGACCCAGTGTGAAGGGGACCTTGCCCTGCTGCTTGGCGCGGGACCAGGCGATCGCCGTGTCGGCGGCCTTGGCGAAGATGGAGCCCTTGCCCTCGGATTCGGCCTTGAGCATCGCCGCGTTGTAGATCTTCTCGAAGACCCGGGGGACGGCGAGCAGGAACGTGGGCTCGAAGGTGCCCAGGTCATCGACCAGGTCCTTGATGTCCGAGGTGTGCCCGACGCGGGAGCCCCCGGCGACCGCCAGCACGGAGATGAAGCGTGCGAAGACGTGGGCCAGCGGGATGAACATGACTGTGGAGGCGTCCTTGTGGACCACCGAGCCCAGCGAAGATCCGAGCGCCTGGAGCGAGAGCTCGGTGAAGTTCGAATGCGTGAGCTCGCAGCCCTTGGGCCGTCCGGTGGTCCCGGAGGTGTAGATGATGGTGGCCAGGTCCGCACCCGCTGCGACGTTGCGGCGCGCGATGACCTGGTCCTCGGTGATCCCGGCACCCTTGGCGCGGATGTCGTCCAGCCCGGCGCCTTCGATGGTGTGGATCTGCCCCAGTCCCTGAAGCTTCTCCTGCGCGACGGCGCGCTCCACGATCCGCTGGTGATTCTGGGTCTCCGCGAAGAGCAGCTTCACGCCGGCGTCCTCGACGATCCACGCCACCTGGGAGGGCGAGGAGGTCTCGTAGACCGGCACGGTGATCGCCCCGGCGTACCAGATGGCGAAGTCCAGCAGCGTCCACTCATACCGCGTGGGCGCCATGATCGCCACACGGTCCCCGACCTCGATCCCAGAGCCGATCAGACCCTTGGCGATCTTGACCACCTGGTCGCGGAACTCCGCGGCGCTGACATCGGTCCACTGCCCGGGGCTCAGCTGCCGCCCGAAGAGGATGTTCGCCGGATCGGCCGTGACCTGGCGTTCAAGCAGATCGGTGATGTTCAGATCAGCCGGAACCTCGACGGCGGGGGGTGTTGCGATTTCCTTCACGGCGGACTCCTCCATCATGTGTGCTGGGTCACACCATCTTGTCACAGGCGGATACTGATCGGTAACCAGGGCTCAGACCTGGGCGCCGTCGCCTCCTCCGGAACGGCTGCGGGGCATCTGCAGGAAGAGGATCACCAGGCCGGCCAGCACGACGCCGATCAGCGCCGTGACGGTCCAGCCGGGGGCGTTCACCGGCAGGAAAGGCACGATGATCAGCGCGAGGATGCCCCCGATGCTCAGCCCGGCTCCCAGCACCACGGCGGGCCGGGCTCCCGCGAGGGGGTTCTTGGGGTTGGGCGGCTGGAAGTCATCGACATCCTCGCCCACGGCATCGTCCACGCGGTTCTCGCGCGGCCCATGGCCGGGTCCGGACACGGGCCGGGAGTCCCCGCCGCGGCCGAATACTCTGCTGGGCTCGTCGTCGCGATAGGTGCTCATGGCGCCATCCTCTCAGTGGGCTCACCGGCAGGGTGCCGAGAGTGCAGGAATTCGAGCAGGTGGTGATGGATCGTCTCCGCCTCATGGTCCAGGGTGGCCACGTGGCGGCTGCGCGGCAGATGAATCACCTGCAGCTGGTCCTCAGGGAGTGCCCTGATCAGCGTATCGGCTGAGGAGGGGGGCAGGACATCATCGGTGCCCGAGCGGAAGAGCATGACCGGAGTCCCGCGCCGACGGATCTCCGGGAGCTCTTGGCGCACCTGGGCGAAGAGGAGGTCCAGCTGCACCACGGCGCGCAGCGGTGTCTGCGCATAGGCCTCCTCGATCACGCCAGGCTTGGCGATGTCCCCGGCGATGCTGGCCACCGTGGGGCGGAGACGGCCCAGCGCCCAGGCGGCGGGACCGGTCAGCGGGGCGAGCCGGAGTCCTGGGTTGATCACCGCGACCGCGTCGACCCGACGGTGCGCCGCCACGTGGAGAGCAAGCGCCCCACCCATCGACAGCCCGACCGTGACCACGCGGGAGCACCGCGCGGCGAGCCGGTCGTAGCTGGCCAGGGCCGCGCGTGCGATCTGCTGACGACTCGTGCCCTGGAGCTCCTGCCAGCTGGTGCCGTGGCCGGGCAGCAGCGGCAGATCCACGGTGAAGCCGGCCTCGCGCAGCGCCGCGGCGACCGGCTGCATCGAGGCGGGGGTGGAGGTGAATCCGTGAAAGACGGCGATTCCCGTGCCGGACGTGTCCATGAACTCACTGTATTGCCTCTACAGTGGTCTCGAAGCTCAGCCGCCGGAAAGGACCCTCCCCAGTGTCGTTCTACAGCGTCGCCAAGAACATCGTCGTGGGGCCGGTGGTCAACACGGCGTTCCGCCCCTGGGTGCGGGGTCTGCACAACATTCCCAGCGAGGGGCCCGCCATCCTGGCCTCGAACCACCTCTCCTTCTCCGACTCCGTGTTCATCCCGGTCAAGGTGCCGCGCCAGGTCCATTTCATGGCAAAGGACGACTATTGGGCCCGGCAGGGAGCCTCGGGCTGGGTGATGAAGAAGTTCTTCGACCTCTCAGGTCAGATCCCGATGGACCGCTCGGGCGGGGCGGCGAGCCAGAACTCGCTCAACGCCGGCGAGCAGGCGCTGCGCGACGGGGCCGTGCTCGGGCTCTACCCCGAGGGCACGCGCAGCCCCGACGGTCGGCTGTACCGCGGGAAGCTCGGGATCGCGCGGCTCGCCCTCAACACCCAGGCGCCCGTGATCCCGATCGCGCTGATCGGCACCGACAAGGTCCAGCCGATCGGCAAGAACATCCCGCGGCTGGGACGGGTGGGCATGATCGTCGGCGAACCGATGACCTTCGAGTCCTACCACGGCAACGCCGAGGACCGGTTCGCCCAGCGCGCGGTCACCGACGAGATCATGTACCGGATCATGCGGCTCTCCGGCCAGGAGTACGTGGACGTCTATGCCTCAGATGTGAAGCGCCAGCTGGAGGCGGAGAAGGCGGCGGCCAAGGCTGCCCGCCGGGCGCACCGCCACCGCGAGGACTCACGCTCCCCCGGGCCGACCGCGGACTAGCGGGCACCGCGAGGAGCGGCCCGCGCGCAAGAAGCGGGACAGCGGCCGGGCAGGAGCGGTCACGGCGGCGGGGCACGAAAAAGCCCCGGGCGATGATCGTGATCATCACTCCGGGGCTTCCGAGCAGCTCATGTGCTGCTGATCTGTGCGCGAGGGGGTGTTGAGTCTCAATACATATTCAAGGGATGTCTCAATACATCGGAAAGGTTCCGGTGGCCGATCATGATTGATGACCAAGCGCAAGCAGATCATCACAGCGGTCAACAGAGGCACGATGTCTCAAGCCCAGGCTGCACGGGCCTACGGGGTCTCGGAATCGATGGTTTCCAAACTCTTGAGACAGTGGGCCCGAGAAGGCGAGGCGGCGTTCTACACCAAGACCCGCAGACCCCATTCACACCCTGCCGCGACGGGCCAGGAGGTCATCACCGAGATCACCCGACTGCGGACTGAGCTGGTGGCCCAGGGCCTGGACGCAGGCCCGGCCACGATCAGAGATCACCTGCGCAAGAACCTCTCCGAGAATCAGACCCCGTCCCGGGCGAGCATCGCGCGGATCCTGAACCGGCAGAACCTGGTGGCACCCGCGCCGAAGAAACGACCGAAATCCTCGCTGCTCAGATTCGAAGCAGAACTGCCTAACGGGTGCTGGCAATCAGATGTCACCAAGATCGTCCTTGCCGACGGGAAGATCGCCGAGGTGATCACCTGGCTCGATGACTACTCCAGAATGGTGGTGCATCTGCAGGCACATCTGCGGGTCACGGTGGACACTGTGATCTCCTCCTTCACCGTCGCCGCAGGTCAGCACGGGATTCCAGCGGCCACACTGACCGATAACGGGCTGGTCTACACCACCCGGTTCCGGGGCGGGCCCAACCGGTTCGAGAAGCTGCTGCGCACCCACGACGTGATCCAGCGCAACGGTCGAGGCAATCATCCCCAGACCCAGGGCAAGGTCGAACGATTCCAACAGACGATGAAGAAATGGATCACTGCCCGCCCCGCGGCGGCCAGCATCACTGAGCTGAACCAGCTGCTGGGGGACTTCACCAGGATCTATAACACCGAGCGGATCCACTCAGCACGCCGCGCAACCCCTTATGCGGCCTATATCGGTCGGCCCAAAGACTCTCCGGCACCGCTGCCCGAAGACACCACGAGGTACCTACAAGATCGGGTGGATAAGTTCGGCAAGCTCAGCATCCGCTACGACGGGCGGATGCGACATATCGGGATCGGGCGAACCCACGCGGGAACCCCCGTGGTGAAGATCATCAAAGATCGCCATGTGATCATCGCGGACAAACGCACCGGAGAGGTCTTGAGGGAACTGATCCTTGATCCCACACGGGACTACCAGCCCCGTGGATCCGGGCAAGAAGAAAGGCCCTGAACCGAGGGTTCAGGGCCTTTCCGATGTACTGAGACATCACATCTGTGCGCGAGGGGGTGTTGAGTCTCAATACATATTCAAGGGATGTCTCAATACATCGGAAAGGTTCCGGTGGCCGATCATGATTGATGACCAAGCGCAAGCAGATCATCACAGCGGTCAACAGAGGCACGATGTCTCAAGCCCAGGCTGCACGGGCCTACGGGGTCTCGGAATCGATGGTTTCCAAACTCTTGAGACAGTGGGCCCGAGAAGGCGAGGCGGCGTTCTACACCAAGACCCGCAGACCCCATTCACACCCTGCCGCGACGGGCCAGGAGGTCATCACCGAGATCACCCGACTGCGGACTGAGCTGGTGGCCCAGGGCCTGGACGCAGGCCCGGCCACGATCAGAGATCACCTGCGCAAGAACCTCTCCGAGAATCAGACCCCGTCCCGGGCGAGCATCGCGCGGATCCTGAACCGGCAGAACCTGGTGGCACCCGCGCCGAAGAAACGACCGAAATCCTCGCTGCTCAGATTCGAAGCAGAACTGCCTAACGGGTGCTGGCAATCAGATGTCACCAAGATCGTCCTTGCCGACGGGAAGATCGCCGAGGTGATCACCTGGCTCGATGACTACTCCAGAATGGTGGTGCATCTGCAGGCACATCTGCGGGTCACGGTGGACACTGTGATCTCCTCCTTCACCGTCGCCGCAGGTCAGCACGGGATTCCAGCGGCCACACTGACCGATAACGGGCTGGTCTACACCACCCGGTTCCGGGGCGGGCCCAACCGGTTCGAGAAGCTGCTGCGCACCCACGACGTGATCCAGCGCAACGGTCGAGGCAATCATCCCCAGACCCAGGGCAAGGTCGAACGATTCCAACAGACGATGAAGAAATGGATCACTGCCCGCCCCGCGGCGGCCAGCATCACTGAGCTGAACCAGCTGCTGGGGGACTTCACCAGGATCTATAACACCGAGCGGATCCACTCAGCACGCCGCGCAACCCCTTATGCGGCCTATATCGGTCGGCCCAAAGACTCTCCGGCACCGCTGCCCGAAGACACCACGAGGTACCTACAAGATCGGGTGGATAAGTTCGGCAAGCTCAGCATCCGCTACGACGGGCGGATGCGACATATCGGGATCGGGCGAACCCACGCGGGAACCCCCGTGGTGAAGATCATCAAAGATCGCCATGTGATCATCGCGGACAAACGCACCGGAGAGGTCTTGAGGGAACTGATCCTTGATCCCACACGGGACTACCAGCCCCGTGGATCCGGGCAAGAAGAAAGGCCCTGAACCGAGGGTTCAGGGCCTTTCCGATGTACTGAGACATCACATCTGTGCGCGAGGGGGGACTTGAACCCCCACGCCCGTGAAGGCACTGGCACCTGAAGCCAGCGCGTCTACCTATTCCGCCACTCGCGCATACCTGCAGATCAGACCTTTCCAGCCCGATCTTCTGCCGGCGATTTCCTCCCGGCAGCGAGAAACATATTACCCATACTGCCTCTCGGATGCCTAATCGCGGGGTCATCCGCCGCGACCTCACCACATCCGGGCGGGAACCTTAGGATGAAGGGGATATGTCTGCACCCACCACAGCCCGCCGTGAGCATTTCTCCTTCCAGGACCTCGCCTACCCGACCCAGCTCCCCGTCACCGGCGAGCGCGAACGGATCCTCCGCGCGCTGACGGACCACCAGGTCGTCGTCGTCGCCGGGGAGACCGGCTCGGGCAAGACGACTCAGCTGCCCAAGATGGCACTGGAGCTGGGCCTGCACCGGCAGGGCCTGATCGGCCACACCCAGCCGCGTCGTCTCGCCGCCCGGACCGTGGCGGAGCGCCTGGCCGAGGAGCTGGGCACCACTGTCGGCAAGGACATCGGCTATCAGGTGCGGTTCAACTCGGAGGTCTCCGGCTCCACCGCTGTGAAGCTGATGACCGACGGCATCCTGCTTGCGGAGATCCAGCGCGATCCGCAGCTGAGCCGGTATTCCGCCATCATCATCGATGAGGCGCACGAGCGCAGCCTCAACATCGACGTGATCCTCGGCTACCTGCGGCGGGTGCTCCCGGATCGGCCGGACCTGAAGGTCATCGTCACCTCCGCGACCATCGATCCTGAACGCTTCGCCCGGCACTTCAGCTCCGACCCGGAGAACTGGACCCGGGAGAGCTCCGAGGTGCCGATCATCGAGGTCTCCGGGCGCACCTACCCGGTGGAGATCCGTTATCGACCGGTGAATCCCGAGGCCGAGCTCGAGGACTTCGACGAGTCCGAGCACTTCGGTGAGGAGGAGGACGGCGACTACCGGCGCGGGTCCGCGCAGAAGCCGAAGACCGCAGCGCCGACGGCGCCCTCCCCCGGCACGAGCCCCGGCGCGCCGGGCGGCGAGGACCGTGACCTGCTGGACGCGGTCAGTGACGCCGTGCTGGAGCTGGCGCGCGAGCCCGAGGGCGACGTGCTCATCTTCTTCCCCGGGGAGCGAGAGATCCGCGACGCCGCTGAGGCGCTTGCCGAGACCATCGCCCGCGAGCGGCGGCTCAGCGGGGCGGAGATCCTGCCGCTCTTCGGACGCCTCTCCATGGCGGAGCAGAAGCGGGTCTTCTCCCCCGGCGGTCGACGACGCATAGTGCTGGCCACCAACGTGGCCGAGACCTCGCTGACCGTGCCCGGGATCAAGTACGTCATCGACACCGGCACGGCGCGCATCTCGCGGTACTCCACCCGCACCAAGGTCCAGCGGCTTCCGATCGAGGCGATCTCCCAGGCAAGTGCGAACCAGCGCTCAGGGCGCTCCGGGCGCACCAGCGACGGCATCGCGATCCGGCTGTACTCCCAGCAGGACTTCGAGTCCCGCCCGGAGTTCACCGACCCGGAGATCCTGCGGACCTCGCTGGCCTCGGTGCTGCTGCAGATGTCCTCCATGGGCATCACGCGCACCCCCGAGGACCTGCTCGACTTCCCGTTCGTGCAGAAGCCCGACGCCAAGGCGGTCAACGACGCCGTCCGGCTGCTCACCGAGCTCGGCGCACTGGAGAGCCGCGCAGGGTCCGGCGGCCGCGGCGCAGGGACTGCCGGCCGCAGCGGTGGGAGCTCCGTGACCCCGGTGGGACGCATGCTGGCCCAGCTGCCCGTGGATCCGCGGATGGCCCGGATGATGGTCGAGGGGGCCCGCCGCGATTGTCTTCCCGAGGTCACGGTGCTGGTGGCCGCGCTGACCATCCAGGACCCGCGCGAGCGTCCCGCTGAGAAGCGGGCCCAGGCAGATGAGCTGCATGCCCGGTTCAAGGACGAGAACTCCGACTTCTCGGCGCTGCTGAACCTCTGGCGCTACCTCCAGGAGCAGCAGGCCGAGCTCTCGGGCAACCAGTTCAGGAAGCTCTGTCACCGCGAGCACCTGAACTACCTGCGTGTGCGCGAATGGCAGGACCTGGTCGGTCAGCTCGGTGAGATCGCTGAGCAGGTGGAGTTCAGCTCCGCAGGCGCGGGCCGGCGTCGTACCCCAGGCCGTCCGGCACGAGGGCGCGGCAAGAAGCTGCCCACGGTGGACCCCGCCCAGAAGCATGACCAGATCCACCAGTCACTGCTGGCCGGACTGCTGAGCCATGTGGGCCTCTACAATCCGCGCACACGGGACTACCAGGGCGCGCGCGGGACCCGGTTCGCCGTCTTTCCCGGCTCGCACCTGTTCAAGAAGAACCACGACTGGGTCATGGCCAGCGAGCTGGTGGAGACCTCCAGGCTCTGGGCCCGCACGGTGGCGAAGATCGATCCCGCATGGGTGGAAGAGCTCGCTCCACACCTGGTGAAGACCAGCCATTCGGAGCCGCGCTGGTCGGCGCGCAGAGGTGCCGTGGTGGCCACCGAGAAGGTCACGCTCTTCGGGGTGCCCGTGGTCGCCGACCGGCAGGTGCTCTATTCCAAGGTGGACCCGGAGTACAGCCGTGAGCTGTTCATCCAGCGCGCCCTCGTCGAGGGCGACTGGTCCACCCGGCACCACTTCGACCGGCGCAACCGCGAGCGATTCGCAGAGCTCGAGGAGCTGGAGAACAGGACTCGGCGCAAGGATCTGCGCGCCTCCGATGAGGAGCTCTTCAGCTTCTTCGACGCCCGCCTGCCTGCGAACATCGTCTCGCAGCGCCACTTCGACGCCTGGTGGAAGACGCAGCGGCTCGAGACTCCGGAGCTGCTGGACCTCACCGACGCCGCGCTCATGGCGGAGGCCGCCGAGGCGCTGGACATCGAGGCCTTCCCGGAGCATTTCGACCACGACGGGCTGCAGCTTCAGCTCCAGTATGAGTTCAACCCCACCCGCTACACCGCAGAGAGCGGATCGAAGGCCACCGCCACCTCCGACGGGGTCACGGTGCGTGTCCCCGTGGTGTTCCTGAACCAGCTGGAACCGGCGCGCTTCGAGTGGCTGATCCCGGGCCTGCGCACGGAGCTGATCACCGCACTGATCCGCGGCATGCCCAAGCCGCAGCGCAAGCACTTCGTCCCTGCACCGGATGTCGCGGCGCGTGCCCGTGAGCAGCTGGAGGCGGACTTCACTCCCGGGGTCGATTCGCTGCCGGACTCCCTGGCCACAGTGCTGCGCCGGCTCCGCGGCCATGCCCTCGACCCTGCCGTCTTCGACACCAGCGCGCTCCCCGATCACCTGCGGTTCACCTTCGCGGTGGTCAGTGAGGGCGGAAAGGTCCTGGACACTGGATTCGACCTGCGCGAGCTGCAGATCCGCTTCTCCACCGAGAACCGTCAGGCCATCGGACGCAGCCTTGCCGCAGGCGAGACTCCGGCGGAGCCCGCCCCGGCCTCCCCCAGGGCTGCCGGCTCAGGATCCGCCAGCACCGACGCCGCAGCCTCGGGCGCCGGGAGGCAGAAGGGCCGCAGTCCGGGGAAGGCGGCCGACTCCGCCCCAGCTGGCAAGCAGGGGCAGACGAGCTGGACCTTCGGCGAGCTCTCGCGGGAGATCACCACAGTCGTGGCCGGCCGCCAGATCATCGGCTACCCCGCCCTCGCCCCAGCCTCAGCCTCAGCCTCAGCCTCAGGCCACGAGGTGGCAGGATCGAAGCAGGGCGCACCCGGCAGGGGGGCAGCGAAGCAGACAGGCCCGCAGGGGGTCTCCTATACGATCCAGGACTCCGCGCAGGCCCAGCGTCGAGTGCACCGGGCCGGCGTCGTCGCCCTGCTGCGCGCAGTGCTGCCCTCCCCGCAGCGCTATGTGCTGGACCACCTGAGCAACCGGGAACGCCTGGCGTTCAGCCAGTCTCCGCACGGGACTGTCGAGTCCCTGGTGGAGGACGCGACGACGGCGGCGCTGGATCATCTCGTGCCGGCGGAGCTGCCGTTCAGCGAGGCCGAGTTCCAGCAGCTGGCCCGGAGTGCGCGGGCAGAGCTGATCGAGGCCGTGCTGAAGCTCACCGATGTCCTCGCGCAGGTGCTGAGTCTCTCCGCAGACCTCACGGCTCGACTTTCGCGCATCCGCTCTGATGCCCTGCGGGCGCCGCGGAGCGACATGTCCACCCAGCTGCAGCAGCTCGTATACCCGGGATTCGTCACCGCCACCGGGCAGTCCCAGCTGCAGCATCTCCCGCGCTACCTCAAGGCCCTGGGACTGCGGCTCGACCGGCTCGAGGCCGGCCAGGGGCTCAGCCGCGATGCGGCAGACATGGCGATCGTGCAGGAGCTGGAGGACGAGTACGATGCGGCGCTGGAGGCGGTTCCGGCGCAGCTTCCCGTGCCCGATGAGCTGCTCGGCGTGAAGTGGATGCTGGAGGAGCTCCGGGTCAACCTCTTCGCCCAGCAGCTGGGCACGGCGCAGACCGTCTCGCCCAAACGGATCCGCCGGGCGCTCAAGCAGGCGCGCTGAGCTGACCCTGCCGGCTCAGCCCGCCTGAGCCGGGGTCAGTCCTGCTCGGCGGGGACGTGCTCAGCGTCGCCCATGAGGCGCAGCGCCACGCGCAGCTTCTCGGCGGCCTCATCCATCTTCGCGGCGTCTGGGTCGTCATCGGCCTGGGCGAAGCTGTGATCGGCCATCGAGTTCGACGGCCAGACATGCAGGTGCAGGTGTGGGACCTCGAAGCCGGCGATGCTCAGTCCGGCACGCTCGGAGCCGAAGGCCTCCACCTGTGCCTTGCCGATGCGATGCGCCACGTGCATGAGATGAGTCATCAGCTGGCCCTCCGCATCGGTCCATTTGTCGACCTCCTGACGCGGGACCACGAGGGTGTGTCCATAGGCCAGCGGGGCGATGGAGAGGAACCCTGCGCAGGTCTCGTCCTGCCAGACGAAGCGCCCGGGGATCTCGCCGGCGATGACCTTGCTGAAGACTGTGCTCATGGTCTCCACTCTAGTCCTGACTGCTAGTCTGGAGCGAGCATGGACGAGATCACAACCACCCCTCCGGCCCGCGGCCGCTCCACCCGGCAGAAGCGCGCCGTCTGGGCCGCGCTGCACTCCCTCGAGGACTTCGTCAGCGCCCAGGAGCTGCACAAGATCCTCGACGAGCGCGGTGAGAAGGTCTCCCTGGCCACGGTCTACCGGGTGCTGCAATCACACCAGGAGGAGGGCCTGGTCGATGTGCTGCGACCCGATGACGGCGAAGCGATCTTCCGGCTCTGCGAGCGCGAGGAGCACCACCATCATCTGGTCTGCCGCTCCTGCGGGCTGACCGTGGAGTTCGAGGCCCCCGACATCGAGGACTGGGCCGCCAGGCTGGCGGCCGAACAGAGCTTCTCCGAGGTCCGGCACACGCTGGAGATCTTCGGCCTCTGTGCGGCCTGCGCCGCACTGCCCCACCGCTGAGCCGCCCCGCGTCACGTCACGTCAGGGATTGCGCGGCAGCGCCGCGGCACCACTGGCCGACTCGGCGGTCAGCGCGGCCGATGCCCGCTTCCGTCGGATTCTCCCGCCCCTGCCGATGAGCACGCAGACCACATAGATCAAGAAGGAGATCGTGGTGATGTACGGGCTGATCGGCACGGTGCCGGTGATGGCGAGCATGATCCCTCCCACGGAGGAGACCAGCGCGAAGCCCATGGAGAGCAGCACGGCCAGATAGGGACGCACCGTGACCTTCAGCGCCGCGGCCGCGGGCACCACCAGCAGGGCCAGCACCAGCAGTGCACCGACCACCTGCACGGACATCGCCACGGCGACACCCAGCAGCACCATGAAGACCATCGAGAGCAGGTTCACCCGCACTCCGCGGGCACGTGCCAGCTGCGGGTCCACCGAGGCGAACATCAGCGGACGCCAGATCAGCAGCAGCACGATGCTGATGAGCACGGCCCCGGTGACCAGGGTCTGGGTCTGGATGTCGTCCACGCCGACGATCTGCCCGGTCAGCAGCCCGAACTTGTTGGCGCTGCGTCCCTGATACAGGGACAGAAACAGGATTCCGAGCCCGAGCCCGAAGGGCATGAGCACACCGGTGACGGCGCTGGTGTCGCGGTCCTTCAGGCTCAGCACACCGATCAGCACCGCCGCGGCCACGGCTCCTGCCGCGGAGCCGGCCACGACGTCCACGCCGACAAGCAGCGCCAGGGCGGCCCCGGCGAAGGAGATCTCGGCGATCCCATGGACCACCAGCGCGGTGCGTCGCAGCATGATGAACACCCCGATGAGTCCACCCATCAGGCCGAGCACCGCTGCGGTGATCACCGAATTCTGCACCAGCGAGAACAGCTCCCAATAGCCTTCGGTGCTGAAGGAGCCGGTCAGCGTCTCGATCATGGGAGGGCCAGCTCCTCGGGGTGATAGTGGCAGCTCTCGTCGTGCGCCGACATGACCACCAGCCGGCCCTTGTGCTCGATGACATCCACGGAGGAGCCATAGAGCTCGGAGAGCACCTCCGTGCGCATGACCTCGGCGGGGGTGCCGATGCGGTGCTGGCCGCGGGCGAAGTAGAGGACCCGGTCCACATGCTCGATCACGGGGTTGATCTCATGAGTCACGAAGATCACGGCCGAGCCGCGGTCCACGGCCTGGCGTCGGATGAGTTCGGTCACCGCCTGCTGGTGATGCAGGTCCAGGGAGTGCAGGGGTTCGTCGCAGAGCAGCACCTCGGGGTTCGAGGCAAGGGCCTGGGCCGTGCGCAGCCGCTGCTGTTCGCCGCCGGAGAGCAGACCCACCGGCATGTCGGCGTAGGCGGTCGCGCCGACGGCCGTCAGAAGCTCATCCACACGGCGCCGCAGGGCCCGCGGGTGCAGCCGCATGCCGAAACGGTGCCCGTCCAGGCCCAGTGCGACCATGTCACGGGCACGAAGCGGCGTCTCCTCCGGCATCGTCTGCTGCTGCGGGATGTAACCGACCCGGCTGCTTCCGCGGCGCACGGGGGCGCCGCCGATCTCGACGCTGCCCGAGCTGAGCCGGGCCAGACCGAGCAGGACCTTCAGGAACGTGGATTTGCCGGCGCCGTTGGGACCCAGCACCGCGAGGAACTCGCCCGGCACCAGCTCCAGGTCGAGTCCCTCCCAGAGCATGGGGCCGCCGAAGCCGATGCTGGCGGCATCGAGCCGGACCACCGGATCCGCTGTGCCCGCCGCTGAGCTGCCCCGACCCTGGACGGCTGCGCCGCGCTCCTGCGGATCATCCATGGGCCTGCTCCACCACGGTCTCCACTGCGGCGATGTTGTGCTCCATCCACTCCAGATAGGAGCCGTGCTCCTCGGGAATCGTCTCGTTGAACTCCAGAACCGCCACTCCGGACTCTTCGCCGGCCTCGCGGATCTGTGCGGACTGGTTGGTCTCGGTCTGCGGATTATAGGAGAGCAGATCGATCTCGCTGTCCGCAGCGGCGGTGAGCGCCTGCTGGTAGAGGCGCGGGGAGACGTCGTCGCCGTGCTCCACGGCCGCGAGGAACTGTTCGTCGGTGCTGTCCTCGAAGCCGGCATCGGTCAGCAGGAACTGCGAGACGGCCTCGGTGGAGAGGAAGCTCATCGGCTCCGCCTCGATGGCCCGGTTGCGCTCGTCGAGCTCGTCGATCTCCTCCGCGAGCGCCTGGGCATTCTCCTGGTAGAGCTCAGCATGCTCGGGGAGCATCTCCCCCATGTGCTCGCCGAAGTCCTGGACGAAGTCACTCATCGCGGCGAGGTCGTACCAGATGTGCTCGTTGACGAAGCCCTCTGCATGATCGTGACCGGCGTGAACATCCTCCTCCTCGTGCTCGGCATGGGCACCCTCCTCGTCCTCATGCTCCGCGGGATCCTCCTCGGCGGCCCCGCCCTCCTCTTCGGCGTGGACGTGGGCGTTCTCACCCTCGATCAGCTGGTAGACCGCGTCTTCCTTGCCCGAGGTGGCGGCCAGGCGTGTGATGAAAGGGTCATATCCGCCGCCATTGGCAATGATCACCTCGGCGCGGTCCACGCTCAGCCGATCCTGGGGTGTGGCCTCATAGGAGTGCGGATCCGAGGCGGAATCCTCGACCAGCGCGCTGACCTCGGCAGTGTCCCCGAGGACCCGTCCGGCGAGGTCGGCGTAGACATCCGTGGAGGCGACCACGCTCAGCGCGCCCGTCGACCCGTCACCCTCATCGGCGGCACCGGTGGAGTCGGCGGTTCCGCCGCATGCGCTGAGCAGCAGTGCGGACGCGGCGAGGACAGCCGCGGAGGAGGACAGGCGCGAGGCAGGCATTGAGCGTACTTTCTGGTGGGCACCACGAAGGGTTCGGGCAGCTGTGACCAGCGTACGTGTCTACTTTGTTGAGAACAAATCTCAACTAGCGGCGCCTGCCGGAGCGGTCAGTGCCCCTCCTCGGAGACTGTATGGCGGCGGCGAGAATCCCAGGACTGCGTCGCATCGTGGATCTCCCCCACCAGCACCTCGAGCACGTCCTCCAGGAACAGGATGCCGCGGGTGACCCCCTCGGCGTCGATCACGCGCGCAAGGTGCGAACCGGTCCGCTGCATCTGCGCCAGGCAGTCTTCGATCTCGTCCCCGGTGCCCATGTTGCCCAGCGAACGGACCACGGTGACCGGAATCGGATGCGCCGAGCGGGTCGAGGGCAGGCTCATGACGTCCTTGAGATGGACGTACCCGGTGTAGACGCCGTCCTCCTCCGCAGTGACGAACCGGGAGAAGCCTGTGCGCCCGACGGCCTTCTCGACCTTGCGCGGGGTCACATCGGTGGGCACGGTCACGACCTCCTCCACGGGGACCATGACCTCGCCGGCGGTGTAGTCGCTGAACTCCATGGCCCCGGCGATGATCCCGGCGTCATCACGGACCGTCCCTCCCCGCTTGGACTCGGCGACGATGGACTCCATCTCCTCCAGCGTGAAGGTGGAGACCACTTCATCGCGCGGGGTCACCCGGAACGCACGCAGCACCAGGTTCGCCGCGAGGTTGAGCACCCAGATGAGGGGCATCAGCACCCGGTACAGGAAGACCATCGGCGGGGCGAGCAGCAGCACGGCTCGGTCCGCGACCGAGACGGCGAAGTTCTTCGGGACCATCTCCCCGATCGTGACATGCAGGAAGGACACCAGCGCCAGGGCGATGATGAAGGCGATGACGCTCGCGGCGCCGTAGCTCAGGCCCAGCGAGGTCAGCGGATCGGTGAGCAGGTGATGGATGGCGGGTTCTGAGACCATCAGGATCAGCAGCGAGCACACCGTGATGCCCAGCTGCGCGATGGCCAGCATCTGCGAGACATGCTCCATGGCGTAGAGCGCGGTCTTCGCCCGCGCGGACCCCGCCTCGGCCCGGGGCTCGATCTGGCTTCGTCGGGCACTCATCACCGCGAACTCACCGGCCACGAAGAAGGCGTTGCCGGCCAGCAGCACCACGAGCCAGGCGATTCCCAACAGATCGGGGCTCATCGACGATCACCCCTCTCCTGGGCTTGGCGGACATGGTCCGCGCGCGCCTCGGCGAGCTTCTCGGCGCGGGCCGCCGCGTTCTCCAGCGCCGCCTGCCGGGCGGCGGGGTCCGGGGTGAAGCGCAGCCGGTCGATCCGGCGACCGTCGATCTCGACCACGGCGAGGCTGCCGCCGTCGACCTCCACCTCATCGCCGAGCCCGGCGACCCTGCCCAGGGTCAGCAGGACGAAGCCTGCCACGGTCTCGTAGGCCGGATGCTCCGGCACGGAGAGCTCAAGGATCTGCGGATTGATCTCATCGGGGCGCAGCAGCCCGGGGAAGAACCAGTCCCCTGAGGCGCTCTGCAGGACCCCGGGCGCGATCCGGTCGTGCTCATCGGCCACCTCGCCCACGATCTCCTCGATCAGATCCTCCAGGGTGACCACGCCGGATGTCCCTCCGTATTCATCCTCCACGATGGCCACCTGCAGCGAGGCCTCGCGCAGCACGGGCAGCAGCGCATCAAGATGTATCGTCTCCGGGACCCGGGTGATCTCGGACATGACCGTGGCGGCCACCAGGCCCTCCCGCTTGTCCCGCGGGACTGCCACGGCCTTCTTCACGTGGGTGACTCCGCGGACGTCGTCGATGGACTCGCCGAGCACCGGAAACCGGGAGAACCCGGTGCGTCGCGCCAGGTCGATCAGCGCCTCCAGGGAGGACTCCGCCTCGATGCTGGCCATGCGCGGCCGGGGGGTCATCACGTCTGCGGCCGTCTGGTCGGAGAAGCGCAGCGTGCGGTCCAGGAAGGTGGCCGTGCCCTCCTCCAGAGTGCCGAGCATCGCGGAGCGCCGCACCATGGAGGACAGCTCCTCAGGCGTGCGGGCCCCGGAGAGCTCCTCCTTGACCTCGAGGCCGAAACGGTGCAGGACCTTGTTCGAGAAGCCGTTGAGCACGATGATCAGCGGCTTGAAGACAGTGGTGAAGAACAGCTGCGGTCGCGCCAGTGCCCGTGCCACCGGGTAGGCCTCGGCGATGGCGAGGTTCTTCGGCACGAGCTCGCCGATGAGCATGGTGACCATCGTGGCGATGATCAGGGCAAGCGTCAGGGAGACCGGCGACAGGGCCGGAGCCGGCACGCCGATCGCCTCCAGCGGTCCGGCGAGCAGCGCTCCCAGCGCCGGTTCTGCGACATAGCCGGTCAGCAGCGTGGTCAAGGTGATCCCGAGCTGGCAGGAGGACAGCTGGGTGGAGAGCGACTTCAGGCACCGCATCACCGCAGGGGCGGTCTTGTCCCCGCGGTCGATCGCCTGCTGCACCGTGGACTGGTCGAGGGCGACCAGAGAGAATTCCACGGCGACGAAGAAGCCGGTGCCCAGGATCAGCAGGAATCCGACGCCGAGAAGCAGCAGTTCCACCTAGCGCCGCCTGCGGCGGTCAGCCGCCCCGGCCGCGGGGCCGATCTCCGTGGAAGGCATGGACGCGGCGTCACGGGCCGGAGGGCAGCTGGGTTGTCGGTGCTTCATCAGAACCCCGATCTTACCGGGTCCTCACCAGGACGCCGACAGCGGCTTGCCCTCTTCGTACCCGGCGGCCGACTGCACTCCCGCCACGGCGCGCTGACGGAACTCATGCAGGGACTCCGCCCCCGCGTAGGTCATGGCCGAGCGCACCCCAGCAGTGATCGAGTCCAACAGGTCCTCCACACCGGGCTTGGCCGGATCCACATACATCTGCGAGGTGGAGATGCCCTCCTCGAAGAGGGACTTCCGTGCCCGGGAGAAGGCGCTCTCGGCGGCGGTGCGGTTCTGCACCGCACGGGAGGAGGCCATCCCGAAGCTCTCCTTGTACCGACGCCCGTCCACCCCGGTGAGCATGTCGCCGGGAGACTCGTAGGTGCCTGCGAACCACGAGCCGACCATGACCTGGGAGGCACCGGCGGCCAGGGCCAGGGCGATGTCGCGGGGATAGCGCACTCCCCCATCGGCCCACACGTGCTTGCCCAGCTCGCGAGCAGCGGCGGCGCACTCCAGCACGGCGGAGAACTGCGGTCTGCCCACAGCGGTCATCATCCGGGTGGTGCACATCGCGCCGGGACCGACACCGACCTTGACGATGTCTGCTCCGCCTTCGATGAGCTCGCGGACGCCGTCGGCTGTCACCACATTGCCGGCCACCACCGGAACCGTCAGTCCGCTGGCGTCCACGGTCTGACGAACTGCACGCAGAGCCTCGAACATCTTCTGCTGATGACCATGGGCGGTGTCCACGACCAGCACGTCGACCCCGGCGCTGAGCAGCGCGTCGGTCTTGGAGGCGACATCTCCGTTGATGCCGACGGCGGCCGCGACCTTCAGCCGGGACTGCTCATCGAGGTTGGACCGGTACAGCGTGGAGCGCAGCGCGCCCTTGGGCGTGAGCACTCCGGCGAGCACCCCGTCAGAGGTGGTCACCGGTGCATAGCCGACTCCGGCCGCGTCCATGGCGGCGAAGGCCTGCTCCAGGCCTGGCTCGGAGAGCACCTCATCTGCGGTGAAACGCAGCGGGGGCATCCGCATCACCGACGCCACGGAGGAGAAGCGGTCCACACCCGCCCCGTCGCCGGCTGTGACGACTCCGGCCAGGCGAAGGTCCTCATCGACCACGCAGACCGCGTCGTGATTGCGCTTGTCCAGCAGGTGCAGCACATCGAGCATGGTGTCCGTGGGCTGGACCTTCAGTGCGGTCTCCAGCACCGGGTGGCAGGACTTGACCCAGTCCGTGACCTGACGGATGACCTCCAGGGGCACGTCCTGCGGCAGCACCCCCAGCCCTCCGCGGCGCGCCATCGTCTCCACCATCCGGCGCCCGGTGACGGCCGTCATGTTCGCCGCGACCACCGGGATGGTGGAGCCGGTGGCGTCCTCGGCCGAGAGATCGACACTCATCCGCGACTGGGTGTGCGAACGGGAAGGGACGAGGAACACGTCCGAGTAGGTCAGGTCGGTGACGGGTTCGTTCAGGAATTTCACGGAGGTCCGCGCCCTTCATAGTGCTGGATATCAGGTGCTCGGCGCGCCCGCGGGAGGATGACTGCCACCGGCCGACGCGACCCCTGACACGATACCGTGGTCGGTGGCGGCACGGTGCATAAAGTCACTATGCTTGGACGAGGTGAAGATTCGCGAGCACGATGCTGTGCCGGATAACTACACAACACAATGGAAGAGGCGTATCCACAGTGCCAGAGCTAACGTCCAGCCGTCTTGCCGAGGAATTCCCGGGAAACGAATGGCTGGTCGCCGACATATACGACAAGTTCAAGGAAGATCCTGATTCAGTGGATCGCAAATGGGCTGAGATCTTCCGCCAGCTCGAGGGTGATGGCGACTCCGGCTCGGCCAGCTCCACCTCTTCACGCACGGGTGATTCAGCTGCCCAGGCCTCCGGGTCAGCGTCATCCGGATCCAAGTCCTCGGGATCCACGTCCTCGGGATCCGCGTCGGCAGAGTCCCGATCCTCAGATGCGAAGTCCTCAGAGTCCGGGGCCTCGGGATCAGAGTCCAGCTCGGCGAAGTCCTCCTCCAAGGATTCGGGCGAGGCTCGTTCCGCCCGGAACGGCACCGCCAAGGCACGGCCCACCACCGACTCGGCGCCCAGCTCGAGCAACCAGCGGGAGTCCCGGGCTGAGTCCACTCCCGCCACCGCCACGCCTGCCGAACCGGACGAGGCGCAGAAGCCCCGAGGGGAGAAGACCACCTCCTCCGCTCAGAACAAGCCGGTGGCCCCACGGAATCCGACCACGAAGAAGTCCGAAGGCTCCTCCAGCACGCCCATCCCCTCGGAGCCCTCCGCCGCCAGGGCCGAGGCCGGCGACCAGGCGGAGAAGGAGGACAAGGTCACCCCGCTCAAGGGGATCTCCAAGGCGATCGCCGCCAACATGGACGCGTCGCTGAGCGTCCCGACGGCGACCACCGTGCGCGCGATCCCCGCCAAGCTGCTGATCGACAACCGCACCGTGATCAACAATCACCTCAGGCGCACCCGCGGCGGCAAGGTCTCCTTCACCCACGTGATCGGCTACGCGCTGCTCAAGGCGCTGCGCGCCCATCCCTCCATGAACGTCACCTATGACGTCAAGGACAACAAGCCCGTGGCGGTCCAGCCGGCCCATGTGAACTTCGGCCTGGCCATCGACATGCCCCGCCCGGACGGCACCCGTGCGCTGGTGGTCCCGAACATGAAGGCCGCCGAGGAGATGAGCTTCACCGAGTTCTGGAGCGCCTATGACGACGTCGTCAAACGCGCTCGGGACAACAAGCTCACCCCCGGCGACTACGCCGGGACCACGGTCTCGCTGACCAACCCCGGCGGCATCGGCACCGTGCACTCTGTGCCGCGGCTGTCCAAGGGCCAGGCGGTGATCGTCGGCGTCGGTGCGCTGGAATACCCCGCCGAGTTCCAGGGGGCCTCGGAGAAGACGCTGAACAGCCTCGCGGTCTCCAAGGTCATCACCCTGACCTCCACCTACGACCACCGCGTCATCCAGGGCGCAGGCTCCGGGGAGTTCCTCAAGACGATCCACGAGTACCTGCTCGGCAAGGACGGCTTCTACGAGGAGATCTTCGAGGCGCTGCGCATCCCGCATGAGCCGGTCCACTGGTCCGCCGACATCCAGGTGAACCCGGAAGATCAGATCAACAAGGTCGCCCGGATCCAGCAGCTGATCCACTCCTATCGCGTCCGCGGACACCTGATGGCGTCGGTGGACCCGCTGGAGTACCAGATGCGCAGCCACCCGGACCTCGACATCGAGTCGCACGGACTGACCCTTTGGGATCTGGACCGCGAATGGCCCACCGGTGGGTTCGGCGGCAAGTCGATGCTGCCGCTGCGCAACATCCTCGGCGTGCTGCGCGACACGTACTGCCGCAACACCGGCGTCGAGTACATGCACATCCAGTCCCCTGAAGAGCGTCAGTGGTTCCAGGACGAGATCGAGCACCCCTACGAGAAGCCGACCCGGGACGAGCAGTTCAGGATCCTGGGCCGGCTCAATGCCGCCGAGGCCTTCGAGACCTTCCTGCAGACCAAGTTCGTGGGACAGAAGCGCTTCTCGCTCGAGGGCGGCGAGTCGCTGATCCCGCTGCTGGACACGATCCTCTCCGAGGCCGCCGACGAGGGCCTCGACGAGGTCGCCATCGGCATGGCCCACCGCGGCCGCATCAATGTGCTGACCAACATCGCCGGCAAGACCCACGCCCAGGTCTTCCGTGAGTTCGAGGGCCACACCACGGGATCTCCCACCGGCTCCGGCGACGTCAAGTACCACCTGGGCACCCGCGGCTCCTTCACCTCGGACCGCGGGAACTCCACCAGCGTCTACCTGGCGGCGAACCCCTCACACCTCGAAGCGGTCAACCCCGTGCTCGAGGGCATCGTCCGGGCCATGCAGGACCGGATCAACCAGGGCGCCGACGCCCTGAACTCCTTCTCCGTGATGCCGCTGCTGGTCCATGGCGATGCCGCGTTCGCCGGTCAGGGGGTCGTGGCCGAGACGCTGAACATGTCTCAGCTGCGCGGCTACCGCACCGGCGGCACCGTGCACGTGGTCGTCAACAACCAGGTGGGCTTCACCACCGCACCCTCGGCCGCCAGGTCCATGACCTACTCCACCGACATGGCCAAGGCCATCCAGGCTCCGGTCTTCCACGTCAACGCCGATGACCCGGAGTCGGTGGCCCGAGTGGCCCAGCTGTCCTTCCGCTACCGTCAGCGGTTCAACAAGGACGTGGTGATCGATCTGGTGTGCTACCGCCGGCGCGGACACAACGAGGGTGACGATCCCTCGATGACCCAGCCGAAGATGTACAACCTGGTCGAGGCCAAGCGCACCACGCGTCGGCTCTACACCGAGGCTCTGGTCGGTCGCGGTGACATCACCCAGGAGGAGGCCGACCAGGCGCTGCGCGACTTTCGGCAGCGGCTGGAGCGGGTCTTCACGGAGACCCACGCCGCGCAGACCCAGCCGATCTCCACGGCAGGCTTCGACGGGACCGGCGCCATGGCACCGATGGCCTCCGAGGACGAGGCCAGCACCCCGGACCGTGAGGCCACCGACACCGCCATCAGCGAGGACTCGCTGGCCCATATCGGCGAGGTGCACACCAACATCCCCGAGAGCTTCACCCCCCATCCGAAGCTGAAGTCCCTGTTGGAGAAGCGCGCGAAGATGGCGCGCGAGGGTGGGATCGACTGGGGCTTCGCCGAGATCGCCGCCTTCGGCTCGCTGCTCATGGAGGGCACCGAGGTGCGCCTGGCAGGACAGGACTCGCGCCGCGGCACCTTCGTGCAGCGCCACGCGGTCTTCCACGACAGGATCAACGGCGACGAGTGGTACCCGCTGAAGAACCTGACCGAGGATCAGTCCCGCTTCTTCATCTATGATTCACTGCTCTCCGAATACGGGGCGCTCGGCTTCGAGTACGGGTACTCCGTGGAGAACCCGCATGCCCTGGTGCTCTGGGAGGCGCAGTTCGGCGACTTCGTCAACGGCGCGCAGATCATCATTGATGAGTTCATCGCCACCGCGGAGCAGAAATGGGGACAGAAGTCCTCCGTGGTCATGCTGCTCCCCCACGGCTATGAGGGTCAGGGGCCGGATCACTCCTCAGGGCGTCCCGAACGCTTCCTGCAGCTCTGCGCCGAGGACAACATGACCGTGGTCCTTCCCTCCTCGGGGGCGAACTACTTCCACCTGCTGCGCCGCCAGGCGGTGGCTCGACCGCGCCGACCGCTGATCGTCTTCTCCCCGAAGCAGCTGCTGCGACTCAAGGCGGCGGCCAACTCGGTGGAGGACTTCACCACCGGAACCTTCCAGGAGGTCATCGGGGACAGGGACGTGGACGCCTCCAAGGTCAAGCGGGTCCTGATCGTCTCGGGGCGCCTCTACTACGACCTGATCGCCACCCGCTCCAAGCACAAGGACGAGACCACCGCGATCATCCGGCTCGAACAGCTGTACCCGATGCCGGTGGAGGAGCTGCAGGCCGAGCTTGACCGTTATTCTTCCGCCGAGGAGTTCGTCTACGCCCAGGACGAGCCGATCAACCAGGGCCCCTGGCCGTTCCTGGGTCTGAACCTGCAGCCGCTGCTGAAGCAGGATCTGCGGCTGGTCTCCCGCGCCGAGTCGGCCGCCACCTCCGTGGGGCAGGCCAAGCGGCACGCCAAGGAGCTGGAGGGCCTGCTGAGCAAGGCCTTCCCGCACCTGGACCTGTGACCTGATGGAAGAGTCCACTCAGGATCTCCGCGCCTCCATGCCCGGACCACGACGCCACCTGCGCATCGTGGCCCTCGGCGACGAGCTGCTCAGCGGGGTCGGCGATCCGCGCGCCCTGGGCTGGCTCGGACGGGTCATCTCCAAGACGCCGATCGAGGGCATCGCGCTGGAGCACTATGCGCTGGCGATGCCCGGTGAGGGCACCGAGGCGCTCTCGGAGCGCTGGCAGCAGGAGGCGGTGCCTCGCTTCGAGGCCCCGTCCCCGGGCTCAGCAGAGGCCCCGGAGCGGTGTCTGGTGGTCGCGCTGAATGACAAGGACCTCTACAGTGCGACATCCTCGGCCCGCTCACGGCTGAACCTGGCCAACATCCTGGACCGTGCCTCGCAGGAAGGCATCCGGTGCCTGGTGCTGGGCCCCGTGCCCACGCTGGACACGGAGCGCAACCAGCGGATCTCGGAGCTCAACGCCGCCTACCGGGACGTCGCCTCACGTCGCTCTCATGTGTACGTGGACGCCTATACCCCGCTGGTCAGCCACGAGCAGTGGCGCAGCGACCTCGCCGCGAACGGCGGCCTCCCCGGGCAGGCGGGCTACGGCCTGATGGCCTGGCTGGTGCTTCACCGCGGCTGGTATCAGTGGTTAGGGCTCCAAGAGCCGGTGGCCTAGAATTGGCTTCAGCCGACGAAAGGAGTTCATCATGAGCAAGCGTGGACGCAAGCGCAGCGCTCGTCGCAAGAAGAATGCCAACCACGGCAAGCGCCCCAACTCCTGATCTCAGTGGTCCCGGGCCCTTGTCGCGGCTGACGCGACGGTGCATATGAAGGAACCCCCTGCAGAGTCTCTCTGCAGGGGGTTCTTTCGTCTCTGCGACCCGTACCGCCGGGTCTCAGTGGTTCAGCGCGTCTCAGTCAGTCAGAGGTGGTCCTCGTCCTGGCCGTGGCCGGCCTCCAGACGGATCTGGCTGATCCGTTCGAGGATCGTGACCTTCAGCGTCTCCGGTGCACGTTCTGCGCAGGAGCGTCGCACCACGGTGCGGATGATGCACTCGAGGTCGTAGTCCTTGGCGCATTCTGGGCAGGCCTGCAGATGCAGCTCCACCTCGCCGATGTCCTCGCGGCTGAGCGCGCCGTCGGCATATTCGTAGATCCGCTCCATGCGCATCTGGGTCTCGGTGCAGTCCCCGTCCTTGCAGTTCTCATCGAGCCATCTGCCGGGGCTCACGCCGACGGCAGGGCTGAGGTCGGGATCGTTCATTTCTTGGCCTCCTGCTTCTTGAAGCCACGTTCACGGGCATAGTCATGCAGCAGTTCGCGCAGCAGCTTTCTGCCCCGGTGCAGTCGTGACATCACGGTGCCGATGGGGATGTTCAGGATCTCGGCGATCTCTTTATAGGCGAAGCCCTCAACATCGGAGAAGTACACCGCCAGGCGGAACTCTTCAGGGATCTGCTGCAGCGCGTTCTTCACGTCTGAGTCAGGAAGGTGATCCAGCGCCTCGACCTCGGCCGAACGCAGACCGGAGGAGGTGTGTTCGGCCGCCTGAGCCATCTGCCAGTCCTCGACAGTGTCCGTATTGGCCTGCAGCGGCTGGCGCTGCTTCTTCCGATAGATGTTGATATAGGTGTTCGTCAGAATGCGGTACAGCCAGGCCTTGAGGTTGGTTCCGGGCTTGTACTGGTGGAACGCCGAGTACGCCTTGGTGTAGGCCTCCTGGACCAGGTCCTCTGCATCCTGCGGATTTCGCGTCATCCGCATGGCGGCAGAGTAGAGCTGATCCACGTATTGGAGAGCCTCGCTCTCAAAACGCACGCGACGCTGCTGTTCGGTCTCTTCGGCGACGACGACGCTGCTCGAGTCAGTGCTCCTCGAGTCAGGGGCTGTGCCGGGGGCTTCGGGCTTTTCCATCACGGCTGAGTCTACTCGCAGAGCGACCACCGGGCGTCTCCGGCCTGTGGCGGTGCTGCGCGGGGCCCCTGGGGCCAGTGTCGTCGACGTCATGCCCGGCACAACGACGGCGGCGCGTGCAACATTCCTCATCGGTCTTCGGTGCCGCCGATTCCGGTCCTCGCCCGGATTAGGTAGATTAGATCGTGGACGAAGCTTCAGCGCCACACTCCTACAGGAGGACACTATGTCTCTACTCCGTAAATTCGCCCGCCCGCTGCTGGGGGCAAGCTTCATCGCCACCGGTGTCGACCGACTGCGCAACACCGATGATGCCTCGGCGAGGATCGAGTCCACCCTGGAGGAGATCGGCTCGATGGTCCCCCAGGCCGAGCCGCTGGTCTCCAACGCCAAGCTCACCACTCAGGTGCTCGGCGGCGTCGAGATCGCCGCCGGCCTCGCGCTGTCGACCGGACGCTTCTCCCGCGCAGCGGCGCTGACGCTGGCCTGCGTGCACAAGTTCGACAGCTACGCCGAGTACCGCAACGCTGAAGTCGAGAGCGACTCCGATGTCACCGCACAGCGCAGCACGCTGCTGAAGAACCTCTCCATCCTCGGCGGCCTGGGGCTTGCGATCGTGGACCTCGACGGCAAGCCCTCCCTGGGCTGGCGCGCGGAGCACCTGGCCAAGGCCACCCGCAAGAAGGGCGCCAAGCTGAGTGACAAGACCTCGGCCTGGGCCGATGACCTCGGCAGCGGCACCAACAAGAAGGTGCGCGGCTTCGAGAAGAACGCGAAGAAGAACTTGAACAACGCATCCAAGGGCAAGAAGAAGAAGGCCCAGCTGGCGAGGAAGAAGCTCGGAGTCTGAATCCCCGCACTGTGAACACCAGATCTTCACACGCTCCGACGGTGCCCCCGCAGCCGTGGCCAGCTCCACGGGCGGGGGCACCGCTGCGCGCTGAGGTGACCGTGCCCGGCTCCAAGTCGCTGACCAACAGGTACCTGCTGCTGGCCGCACTGGCCGAAGGTCCGTGCGTGGTCATCAACCCGCTGCAGTCCCGAGATTCGCAGCTCATGCTCGCCGCGCTGCAGGAACTGGGCAGCACCGTGGAGCACATCGCCGACTGGGAGGGCACCGGCGCGCCCGCCGTGCGGATCACGCCGCTGCCATCCCTGACGCAGTCCCCCGAGCACTCGGCTGGTCAGGCCTCCGATCCGGCCTCTGGTCAGGACTCTGGTCAGGCCTCCGATCAGGCCTCTGGTCACGCCTCGAGCGAGGCCGCCTCCCCGAGGGAGCACAGCATCGACTGTGGACTGGCCGGCACCGTGATGCGCTTCCTGCCGGCCGTGGCCGCACTGACCGGGGCGCGGGTGCGCTTCGACGGGGATCCCGCCGCGCGCGTCCGTCCCATGGGTCCGGTGCTCCAGGCGCTGCGAGACCTCGGTGTCGAGGTCAGCGGAGCCGGCACTGCCCAGCCCGGAGACGTTGACTACCCCGGAGACGCCGACCACCTGCCCTTCACCGTCCATGCGCGGACCGGCATCACCGGCGACGCCGTCACCATGGACGCCTCGGCCTCCTCCCAGTTCATCTCGGGCATGCTGCTCACCGCGGCCCGGATGCCCCGGGGGCTGACGCTCCGCCACGCCGGCGCCTCGGTCCCCTCCCTCGAACATGTCGAGATGACCTGCAAGGTCCTGGCCGAGGTGGGCGTCGAGGTGAGCTCTCCGGCGCAGCACACCTGGAAGGTCGAGCCCGGAGCGATCCCGAGCTTCACCGTCAGGGTCGAACCGGATCTCTCCAACGCCGGTCCCTTCCTCTGCGCCGCCGCGGCCATCGGCGGAGAGGTCAGCCTGCGCGGCTGGCCGAAGCATTCCACGCAGATCGGACGCCGCTGGACCGAGCTGCTTCCCGCCTTCGGGGCGGAGGTGCTCGAGGAGGCGGAGACCGATTCCACCGTGACCCTGCGCGTGCGCGGCGGATCTCTGCGCAGCCCGGGCACCGTGGACGGCACGGCGGAGCTGACCCCCACCGTCGCGGCTCTGGCCGCGCTGTGTGAAGAGCCCACCCGGTTCACCTCGGTGGCCCATCTGCGCGGCCATGAGACCGACCGCATCGCGGCCCTGGTGACCGAGATCCGGCGCCTCGGCGGACAGGCGGAGGAGACCGAGGACGGCTTCACCGTCCTGGCTCCGGTGACACACGGCGGCCTGGTCCGCAGCTACGCCGATCACCGGATGGCCACCTTCGGCGCGGTGCTGGGGCTGGTGATCGATTCCGTGGAGGTCGAGGACATCGCCTGCACCGCGAAGACCATGCCTGACTTCCCGCAGCTCTGGGCCGGGCTCCTCGAGTCCTCCTCGGCGGCGCACATATGAGCCGCTGGGCGGACTGGGACGAGTCCCACGTGCGGGTGCGTCCCAATAAGAAGGGCTCCCGGCCGCGGACCAAGGAATCCCCCGACTACACCGATGCCGAGCTGGGCCGCGTGGTGACCGTGGACCGCGGCCGCTACACCGTGCATCTCGAAGACGCTGACGGCTCTGAGCGGGTGATCTCCGCCGTGCGCGCCCGGGCGCTGCGCCGCACCCCGGTGGTGCCCGGGGACATCGTGGGCCTGGTGGGCGACACCTCCGGGGACGAGGGCACGCTGGCCCGGCTGATCCGGATCGAAGAGCGCTCCACGTTGCTGCGCCGCAGCGCCGAGGACACGGATGACGCGGAGCGGGTGATCGTCGCCAATGCCGACCAGCTGCTGATCGTCGTCGCCGCGGCGGATCCTGCGCCCCGCACCGGATTCATCGACCGCGCCCTGGTCGCCGCCTACGACGCCGGGATCACCCCGATCCTGCTGGTCACCAAGGCAGACCTGGTCGACGAGCCCGCGGACCCGGCGGGCCTGCTCAGCCACTACGCGGAGCTCGACCTGCAGGTGGTGATCTCCCAGCAGGCGGCGGGATCCGTCTCTGGAGAGCCCAGCCTGGACGCCGCCGCAGTGACGGCGCTGCGCACCTCGCTGTGCCGACGCGTGACGGCCATGATCGGGCATTCGGGGGTCGGAAAGTCCACCATGGTCAATGCTCTGACCGGCGCGGACCGGGCGACCAGCGGGGTCAATGCGGTGACCGGACGCGGTCGGCACACCTCATCCTCCGCCGTGGCGCTGAATCTCGAGCCCACCGCCTCCCTGGACGCCGCCGACGCCAGAGACTCCTGGATCATCGACACCCCCGGGGTGCGCACCTTCGGCCTGGCCCACGTGGCCCCGGATGACGTCCTGGGGGCGTTCTCTGACCTGGTCGACGGGTCTGTGGACTGCGAGCCTGGCTGCGCACACGTCTCCCCCGAGGGTGGCTGCGCCCTGGACGCCTGGGTGGAGGCCGGACATGCCGGAGAGCACGGTGCTGCGCGTCTGGCATCGCTGCGCGGACTGATCAGCTCCATGGCGGGCACCGAAGAGGCTCCTGCGGAGAAGCGGCTCGGCGCGTAAACCCTCGGATCCCCGATCGGACCCCGCGACGTTGCTAGCGTGGCGGCATGAGCTCAAGCACCAGCGCCTACACCGATGACCTGCGCCTGGCGCATATGATCGCGGATTCTGTAGATGCCAAGACGATGTCCTTCTTCTCCTCCATGGACTTCGAGGTGGAGACCAAACCAGATCTGAGCCCGGTGACCGAAGCGGACCGGCAGGCCGAGGAGCTCATCCGCGGACAGCTCAGCCGGGCCCGCGGGCGCGATGCCGTCATCGGTGAGGAGTTCGGCTCCACCGGCGCCGGACCGCGCCAGTGGATCATCGACCCCATCGACGGGACCAAGAACTTCATCCGCGGAGTTCCGGCCTGGGCGACCCTGATCGCCCTGGTCGATGAGGGCGAGCCCGTGGTCGGTCTGGTGAGCGCCCCGGCGCTCGGGAAGCGCTGGTGGGCCGCGAAGGACGGGGGCGCGTACACCGGGAAGTCGCTGGCCTCCGCGAAACGGCTGCAGGTCTCCAAGGTCCCGAAGCTCGAGGATGCCTTCTTCTCCTACTCCTCCCTGGCTGGCTGGCGGACGATCGGGCGCAGCCAGAACTTCCTGGAGCTGACCGAGACGGTCTGGCGCACGCGCGCCTTCGGCGACTTCTGGTCCTACTGCATGGTCGCAGAGGGACAGGTCGACATGGCTGCCGAACCGGAGCTGAACCTCCATGACATGGCAGCCCTGGTGCCGATCGTCCGTGAGGCTGGCGGAATCTTCACCTCGCTCGACGGGGAGCCCGGCTGCACCGGCACCAACGGCCTGGCCACCAACGGCCTGCTCCACGACGCCGCCCTGGGTGCCCTCGCCGCAGACCGTCCCGCTCCCTTCTGACTCCTCCGGCCCCTGTTCTGCGCGGCTCAGGGGCCGCCCACTTGCAGTTTTAGGTGTGCCTAAACCATACTGACGCTATGCGCTTCCACCCGACGGCCCTGAGCATCGGCGGGGCCCTCTTCGTCACGAGCCTGAGCGGCTGTGCTTCGGCGACCCCCACGCAGGAGCAGTCCCCCGCGGGTGAGGACCTGCCGGTGGTGCTCGCCAGCTTCTCCGTGCTGGAAGACATGGCCTCCGCGGTGGGCGGAGACCTGGTGGACACCCGCACCATCACCCCGCCCGGGGCTGAGGTCCATGAATACTCCCCCACCCCCGGCGATCTTCGCGACACCGCCCAGGCGGATCTGATCCTGTTCAACGGGCTGGGGCTGGAGGCCTGGTATGAGCAGTTCCTCACCCACACCTCCGCAGAGGTGCTGATGGTCTCCGAGGGCGTCCAGACCCTGCCGGTGACCCGCCTGCCCGACGCCGAGGCCCCTGAGGACGATGACGAGGACGACGACGACGCGCCCGCCGCTGATCGGTCCCAGGCAGAGCTGCCGGTGAATCCCCACGCCTGGATGTCCCCCGCCCAGGCCATGGTCTATGTGGACAACATCGAAGCGGCCCTGAGCGAGCTCTCCCCGGCGAATGCGCCGCAGTTCGCGAGGAACGCCGAGGCGTACCGGGACGAGATCCGCGCGATCTGGGACTCCGCGGCGCAGCGGCTCGAGCCGCTGCGCACCGGAGACGGCGCGGACGGGGTCCACCTGGTCACCTGCGAAGGGGCGTTCAGCTACCTGGCCCAGGACCTCGGACTGAAGGAGCACTATCTCTGGCCGCTCAATGCGGAGGATCAGGGCAGCCCCCAGCAGGTCGAGGCGCAGATCCGCTATGTCGCAGAACACGAGGTCCCCACCGTGTTCTGCGAGTCCACGGTGAACGACTCGGCGCAGCAGCAGGTGGCCGAGTCCACCGGCGCCCGCCTCAGCGACCCGCTCCACGTGGATTCCGTCACCGAGCCGGACGGGCCCGCGCCGAGCTACCTCGAGCTGCTGCAGCATGACCTTGACCTGATCATCGAAGGAGCCCAGTCATGACCGCTGTGCCGGCCGCCGTCGTCGTCGATCAGCTGAGCGCGGGGTACCCCGGTGTCCGCGCGCTCGAGGAGGTGAGCCTGAGAGTCGCGCGGCGCAGCATCTGCGCGCTGCTGGGAGCCAACGGTTCGGGCAAGTCCACCCTCTTCAAGGCGCTGCTCGGACTGCACCGGCCCAGCGCCGGCCGCGTGCGGCTCTTCGGGCTCGAGCCGGCCCGGGCGCGGCGCAGCAACCAGGTCAGCTACGTTCCCCAGCATGAGCAGGTGGACACCACTTTTCCGGTCAGCGTGGAGCAGGTGGTCATGATGGGCCGCTACGGGCATATGGGCTTCACCCGGCGCACCAGGCCGGCAGACCGGCTGGCCTGTGATGAGGCGCTGGACCGGGTGGGGCTCGCTGAGCTGCGCCGGCGCGGGATCGGTGAGCTCTCCGGAGGTCAGCGCAAGCGCGCCTTCCTGGCCCGGGCGATCGCCCAGCAGGCCCCGCTGATGCTTCTCGATGAGCCCTTCGCCGGAGTGGACCGCGGCTCGGAGGAGCTGATCAGCGCCGTGCTCAAGCAGCTGCGCGACGAGTTCGACACCACTGTGCTGATCTCCACCCACCACCTGGCGGGTGTGGCGGACCTCGCCGACGAGGTGGTGCTGCTGCACCAGCGGGTGCTCGCCTCGGGGCCGCCTGCGGATGTGCTCACCGAGGAGCAGCTGGGACGCAGCTTCGGCGCCGTGCTGCGGGAGACGCCATGATGGAGATCCTGACCCAGCCCCTGGAGTTCACCTTCATGCAGCACGCCCTGGCCGCGGCGATCATCTCCTCGGTGGTCTGCGCCCTGCTGTCCTGCTGGCTCGTGCTGATGGGATGGTCGCTGATGGGCGAAGCGGTGGCCCATTCGATCCTGCCCGGCATCGTGCTGGCCCACATCTTCGGGGTCCCCATGGCCGTCGGCGCCTTCGTCTTCGGCATGCTCGCGGTCCTGCTCATCGGCGGGATCAGCGGCGGCTCCACGCTGAAGCATGACACCTCGATCGGCGTCGTCTTCACCTCGCTCTTCGCACTGGGCCTGGTGCTGATCTCCCGCACCCCGAGCGAGACCCATCTGACGCACATCCTCTTCGGCAATGTGCTCGGGATCTCCCAGGCAGATCTGCTGCAGACCGCGGGCCTCGGCCTTGCCACCGTGGCCGTGCTGCTCGCGCTGCGGCGCAGTCTGGTCCTGCTGGCCTTCGACAAGATCCACGCCCATACCATCGGGATGTCCACCGGAGCGCTGTCCATCCTGCTGCTGACCCTGCTGGCGCTGACCACGGTGACCTCGCTTCAGACGCTGGGGATCCTGCTGGTCGTCGCTATGCTGGTGGTGCCGGGCGCCACCGCGCTGCTGCTGTGCCGGCGCTTCGGGCCCATGCTCGTGGTGGCCGCGGTCAGCGCCGGGGCCTCTGCGATCATCGGCGTCTATGCCAGCTACTGGTTCGACACCTCCACCGGCGGTTCGATCGTGCTCACGCAGTCCGCGCAGTTCGCCCTGGCCTACTTCTTCGCCCCGGCGAAGGGGATGATCCCCCGAATGCGGCGAGGACGACGACGCCCGGTGGCCTCCCGCCCGACCGCTCAGCCCCGACGGTCGCCCCTCGACGTGAAGGACTCCGCCTAGATGTCGCCCCGCACCTCCGCCCAAGGGCGCTCCACCGCCACCACCACCGCCACCACTTCGGTGGAGGACTACGCCAAGACGATCTATGGGCTCGCCGAATGGGACGGCGCCTCGGTGACTGCCTCCGCGCTGGCCAAGACGCTCGGCGTCTCGAACCCCTCCGTGACGCTCATGGTGCGCAAGATGGCGGAGCTGGGCCTGGTGGAGCACCGCCGCTACGCTCCGATCGCGCTGACCTTGGCGGGACGTGAGCTCGCCCTGGCCATGGTGCGTCGGCACCGGCTGATCGAGACCTGGCTGGTGCGGGAGCTGGGCTACGGCTGGGACGAGGTGCACGAGGAGGCCGAGCGGCTGGAGCATGCGGTCTCCGAGACCTTCGTCGACCGTCTCGACATCCGTCTGGGACATCCCCGGGTGGACCCGCACGGGGACCCCATCCCGGGGCCCGACCTTCAGCTGGACTACCCCGACACCCAGCTGCTCTGCCGCGTGCCGGCCTCGGTCGAGGTGCGTCTGGAGCAGGTGGACGACGCGGTGCCCGATGCCCTGCTGGCGCTGGACACCCACGGGGTGCCGATCGGCGCGCAGGTCAGGGTGACGGCCACCGAGGGCGGCGCCGTCGTCCTGGCTCCCGTCGGTGCGGCAGATGAGCAGGGGTCCGAGGACGTTCGACTCCCCCATGAGGTCGCACACGCCATGCGGGTGAGCCTGGTTCGCTGAGCACCGATGACCCCGACGTATCCTGTACTGGTGTTTCCTTCCGAACGGCCTGCGACTGATGAGCCCGCGCCGAGCCGCCGGTCGCGTCAGAGCAGGAGGAAGACCTCCGTGGTGGTGCTCATCGCACTGGTGGCGCTGGCGGGAGCCTGCGGCGCGCTGCTGCGGCTGTTCATCGGCGAGCTCATCCCCGAGCAGGGCATGAAGTTCCCCTGGACGACCCTGGCGGTGAACCTGAGCGGATCGGGACTGCTGGGCCTGCTGCTCGGTGCCGCGAATGCCCGTCCCAAGACCCCGGACTGGGTGGTCCCCACCTTCGGCACCGGTCTGCTGGCCTCCTATACGACCTTCTCCGCGGTGATCCTGGCCGTGATGCCCTCGATCCCCGGTGAGGCCTACGACGAGCTGGCGGCGGTGACCTATGTGAGTCCCGGCGCCATGGAGATGCTCACCTATCTGTTCCTGAGCATCCTGGGCTGCACCGGGGCCGCGGCGGCCGGCATGACGATCAGCCGGGCTCTGTTCGGCCAGCTCGGAGCCGAGTCTGCAGACCTGCGGAGCAGCTCATGATTTCTGAACTCAACCTCCTGGTCGTGGTGGGTGTGGCCGCAGGCGGCGCACTGGGTGCGGTCCTTCGCTTCCTGCTGGACCGATACCTCCGGGGCGGGCTGCTGGTCGCCAATACGCTTGCCTGCCTGGCCCTGGGGTACCTCTATGGCGAACTGTCCTGGCTGGCCGAGAACGGTGGTCCCGGCGCAGACAGCCTGCTCTCCGCGTCGGTGTCCACCATCCTGGCGCTCGGCGTCCTCGGGGCGCTGAGCACCTTCGCCACCGTGTCCGTGCGCGTGGCGCAGCGCTGGATGGCCGGACACCGGCTCCGCGCGGCGGGCATCTGGGCGGCGCATGTGGGGCTGGGCTTCGCGGCCGCAGCCGTGGGCATTGCACTGTCTCAACTGTCGGGTCTATACTGATGAGTCAGCCTGGCTCGGATCAGCAGGCTGGTGAGGGCAGGGGAATCGCAGGATTCCCGGCTCCTTGACAACATCATAAGGGGACGATCGGTTTCGACGATCTGAGTTGATCATGGTGAAGCGGGTCGAGGATGCAGAGTGACCTCGTACAAAACCCCTCTGCAAAACAATAAGTGCCGAAACTAAGCGCACTGACTTCGCCCTCGCTGCCTAAGCAGCGACGCGAGTCTGTCAGCCTGAGTCTGCTATCGACTCAGATCCTGGCATCAGCTAGATAGCCACTGGTTCCAACTCCTCGTCGTGGGGAGTTGGGTCGACAATTTCCACGACTGGGCCCGTCAGCTGCTTGTCTGCGTGACGGCTGGGGCCGAGAAAATCTACTAGCAGACTGCACCCGGAGAAGCCCATGTGAATCCAGATCGGACGCGGGTTCGATTCCCGCCGTCTCCACAGATCGCCCGAGCAGGCTCAGCCTGCTCGGGCTTTTTTGTGCCCACCAGCAGCGGCTCAGCGGTGGTCGGCGCGCCAGCGCGTGGTCAGGAAGCCCAGTGCGTGGTCAGGGCGGCAGCTGGGTCAGGCCCTCGTGCTTGACTATGAACCCGGACGGGAATCCGGGGGCATCCCCTGAACCGTCCCAGCCCGCGGCCATGAGGCCCACTGCCATGAGCAGGCCGCCATTGCCCGGCAGATACAGCGGAAGTCCCTCGTTCTGCCAGTTGTGGCCGTTGGAGAGGAAGGTGTTCTTCGCGGCGGGCATCAGCAGCGCGTCCACCGCGAGCTCGGGACGTCCCAGCCGGGCCGCGCTCATCGCGATCATGGGATAGTCCCAGCCCCAGGTGCTCTCCCAGTCCCAGTCCCCCAGGACGTCGAGCAGCGTGTTCTCCATGATCTTCTCGTCGATGAGCGGGGTCTCGGGCACCACGCCGAGAGCACCGAGCACCGAGGGGTGATCGGTGCGTCGGTCCAGGACCGGACGCCGGATGGCGGGATAGACCCCGCCCCGCACGGAAGGCGGACGCAGCGCGTCCCGGGTCCTCGCCCAGGCGGCCACGGGTTCCAGGCCCAGCAGCTCGCGCCACCGGATGGCGGTGTTCAGACCCCAGTGCCAGTAGGCCAGCTCGAAGGTCGGGTCGGCCAGTTCCTCCTTGACATCGCCATAGCATTCCTGGGCCGGGATGAGCGGGGCCTCGAGGCTCGCCGCGCCGTCGTCGTCGATCGGGTGGGTGGCCATGAACTCGGCGGTCTCAAAGACCAGCTCGGCGTATTGAGACGCCTGATCCATCCCGGTGCTGCGACGCAGGAGCTCGGCGAAATAGATGAGGTGGGGCTGCTGCCAGAGCAGGAACGGGCCGATGTCGCTGGGGGTCTCCTCCCCGTCCGGGCCCACCTGCTTGGGCCAGCGGGCCCCCGTGACGCCCTGTGCCGCAGCGGTCTGCCGAGCCTGCGGAAGCACGTCGCGGTACCACTGAAGGCTGCGCATCAGCAGCTCGGGGCGCCCCCAGACGGGGAAGTGCGCCGCATGCCACCAGTGCATCTCCAGGTGGAACTTCCCGCGCCAGGAATTGATCATCAGACCGGTCTCCTGCGGCGGGGTGCTGCCCGAGCAGTTGATCGCAGTCAGATACTGGGAGAGCACGATCCGGCGCTCGAGCTCCGGGGCTCGCAAATCCGTGCTCTCTGCAAGGTCCACCACACCGCCGGTGCTCCAGTGTTCCTGCCACCAGGTCTGGGACTGCTCGAAGACCTCGGCGGGCGTCACCCCGGAATCATGATCCCCGTCCGGCGCCGGGGACCCGGAGCGAAAACTGACCGCGACCTGCCAGGGCTGCTCCTGCGCGAGCGCCTCTGCTGCGATGAGCACCTCGTGGCGCGCCGGCTGCTCGATCTTCAGCGGTCCTGCGGCATCGACGCTGACCACATAGGTGGTCTCATCCAGGCTGCGCGAGATCTGTGCCGTCTCCCTGCGGCCCTGCACCGTGGTGGAGTGCCGTTCCTCCGCCCAGCTCACCGCGTTGCCCCAGGCTCCGGAGCCGTAGGGGAAGCGCAGCCGCAGCGCCGGCGGGTGCGGGGAGTCGGTTCTGATGGTGAACGCCACGGCATCCCGGGTGGGGTGGACTGCCGTGCGCACTGTGAAGCCGAACCCGCGCAGCGTGAACTCGGACTCAGCGATCCCGGTCCACAGATCGAGCTCCTGCTGAATGGGCACCAGGTCCTCGGCGGCGAGCTCCTCGGAGCCCACGGCGGACGGGGCCAGGCCGATCCATCCCAGCATGAGTCGATGCGGGTTCTGGCGCAGCCACAGCTCCTCCGCGGTGCCGGTCTCGGGTCCATCTCCGAAGGTGCGGGTGGAGAGATCCACATAGGGGACCTCGCCTCGCGCGGTGTCGAAGGACCGCAGGGCCGAGCGGAGCTCAGGACGCGGATCACGGGGAGTCGTGTGCCAGCCCCACTGGGACTGTGTGCCGAGCAGACTGCCTGGATCCTCCGGGTCCCGCCCGGTGTGCGGATGCAGCTCCGGGAAGGTCTGCAGGCCGGTGATGTCCAGGCTCAGGCCGAACTCGCCGTTGCCCAGCTGCACCGGGGCACGCGAATCGGTCTCGGTGCGGCGGATCCGGTGCCGCTGCACCAGGCTGCGACGGTCGATCCTCATCACAGGACAGCGCGAACTGGTCGGGTGCACATGGTGGCCTTCCGTGGGGCAGGGTCTGCTGGGCGCTGAGCCTTCCCAGCATCGCTCCCGGTCAGCCAGGAGGGTCTCTCCTGTCACAACGTATCGACCCGATCACCGTCGCGACAACACCCGCACCCCATCACCTGGGCATCACGCGATGCCAGTGCCTGTCCTCAGCGGTCGGACCGGCGTGCTCAGAAGTCCCGAGCCGACTCAGCGCCGGGCCCGCCCACCTTGACCAGGTGGAACCGACGGACCAGCCGCAGGGAGGGACGGACCAGGAGCAGCACGCTGCCGACGACGAAGAGCCAGGTGCCGGTGTGCATGGTCGATTCGGAGAAGAAGAGGAAGCTGCCCACTGTGAAGGCCAGCGCGATCAGGAAATCATTCGCGATGCTCAGGGTCTCGTAGCGACGCCGGACCACGAGTTCCTCATGGCCGAGGTGGAGCACCAGATCAGGATCAGTCATGCTCTCAGGCTAGTCCCGGCGAGACCCCGCTGCATGTCGGCTCGGCTCTGCGCACCTGTGTGCTGGGCCGGGATCTGGGCACCTGTCTCCTGGGCCGGGGTCTGGGCCCGGGCTTGTGCGGTGGTCTGGGTCTGGGCGTGTGCCAGGGTCTGGAGGACCCTGTCATGGAGTTGGAGTAGGATCCGGCGGGTACGGCACGTTCCGTCTCTGCGAAGGAGCCCCATGGACACCCCCTTCTACCGCCCGCTCTCCCCCACCTGTGGCCTCCGCGTCTCCCCGCTGGCGCTGGGCACGCTTCCCTTCGGCGGCGCGAACGGCATGAGTCATATGGGCAATCTCGGGCCCGAGGACGCTGCCGTGCTGCTGGACCGTGCGGTGGAGGCTGGGGTCAACCTGCTGGACACGGCGAACCTCTATTCCCTCGGCGTGGCCGAGGAGGTCCTCGGCGAGGCCCTTGCCCGCAGCGGTCGCTATGACGATCTCCTGGTCACCACCAAGGCCCGCATGGTCATCGGCGACGGACCCAATGACGGGGGCGCTTCCCGCTGGCATCTGATCCGCGAGGTGGAGACGTCCCTGAAGCGCCTGCAGCGTGACCATGTCGATCTCTTCTACCTCCACCACTGGGACGGCGAGACACCCCTGGAGGAGACCCTGCAGACCATGGACGAGCTGGTCCGCTCCGGGAAGGTGCGCTACTACGGGGTCTCCAACTACACCGGCTGGCAGCTGATGAAGGCGCTGAAGGTCTGTGAGGCGCACGGGTACATCAAGCCCGTGGTGCAGCAGATCCATTACTCCCCCTACTCTCGCGAGGCCGAGTACGAGATGATCCCGGCCGGCATCGATCAGGGCATCGGCACTCAGGTGTGGAGCCCCCTGGGCATGGGCCTGCTCACCGGCAAGTACCGGAGGGACGCGGCCCCGAGCTCGGGGGCTCGCATGGCAGAGGGGGACGGTTCAGAGATGCGTGTGGCGGATTGGGAGAAGCTCTACACCGTGGTCGATGTCCTCGAAGAGGTCGCGACACGGCGCCGGGCCACGATCCCGCAGGTGCTGCTCGCCTGGCTGCTGGAAAGGCCTGGCGTCACGAACCTCGCAGTGGGCGCTCGGAGCCTGGATCAGTTCAATGACCTGCTCGGCAGCCTCGATGTGGCCCTGGATGACGAGGATCGCCGAGCCATCGACGACGCCGGCCGCCCGGCACTGGCATATCCCTTCTGGCACCAGGCTGATATGGCCAGCGAACGGATGAGCCCGGCGGACGAGTCGATCGTCGCCACCATGCAGCGACAGATCAGCGAGACGTTCAACTCATGACCAGCTGACACTCAGCTGATATGGACAGGACCCAGAGGTTGGTTTGACTATGGTGGCAAGACCACGACGACAGAAGAGGACCTCAGATGACCAACGAAGAGCACAGGACTGCAGATTCCCATCCGCCCACTGGAGGCGAAGGCACGCAGGGTCCTGCCGAGACGCAGTCCAATGACACGTCCAACTCACAGCGATTCGAGCGAGACGAGACCGCTCGGAATCCGAATATCGATCCTGAGCCGGGCGAGACGCCCGGCACGGACGCTGCCGGTGCGGTGGAACCGGGAGACACTCCCCCGGATTCGAACTCAGCGACCGCCTCGCCCGCGCAGCCAGCTCCTGCCAAGCCGCCGAAGTCCAACGCGGTGCTCACCACGGCGATCATCGCCATCGCGGTCCTGGTGCTGCTGATCTTCGTCGGCTACGTCGCCGGACTCATCGGCGGATAGACCCCTGGCGGACCCCGTGCGGGCTCAGGACGACCGCAGGTTCCGGTAGCGCATCGCGCGCTGGGCCTCGCGGTTGTCCTGCTTCTCACGCAGGGTCTGGCGCTTGTCGAACTCGCGCTTGCCTCGGGCGATCCCGATCTCGACCTTCGCCTTGCCGTCCTTGAAGTAGAGCTGCAGCGGAACGATGGTGAGGCCCGGATCCTCGATCTGGCGGGAGATCTTCACGAGCTCCTTCTGGTGCAGGAGCAGCTTGCGCTTGCGCCGGGCGGCGTGGTTGGTCCACGTGCCGTTGAGGTACTCGGGGATGGTGACCTGTTCGAGCCAGAGCTCGAGGCCGCTGGAGAATCCGCCGAAGCCGTCGGTGAGGTTGGCCTGGCCCTCGCGCAGCGACTTCACCTCGGTGCCGGTGAGCACCATTCCCGCCTCATAGCGGTCGAGGATCTCGTAGTCATGTCGCGCGCGGCGGTTCGTGGCCACGACGCTGTTGTTGGGGTCCCGTTTGGGACCCTTCTTCTTCGCCACCGTGTCACCTCCCCGACTGCTCGCTGATCTCGGCGTTCTTCTGCAGTGGCCAGAAGAGCCGACCTTCGATCATACACGCAGGTACCGGCGCACAGTCACCCAGGAGGCGATCACGGCGAGCACCACGGCGATCAGCAGGAGGCCCGGCATGATGATCCAGGACTGCGCGGAATCGATGAAGTGGATGCTGGGGACCTGCTGGGCCATCCATCGGCCCAGCACGAATTCGGCGACCACCCAGGTGGCGGCGCAGGCAAGGAGTCCCCCGACCAGAGCCGCGATCACTCCCTCGAACACGAAGGGCATGCGGATCATGGATTTGGAGGCTCCGACCAGGCGCATGATGCCGGTCTCGCGTCTGCGGCTGAAGGCGGAGAGCCGGATGGTCGTCGCCACCAACAGCAGGGCACAGACGATCATGACTCCCGCGATGATCAGCGCCACCAGGGTCAGCCCGTTGAGGATGCCGAAGATCTGGTCGAGGACCTCCTGCTGGTCTGCGACGGTCTCCACCCCTGGTGCTGAGCCGAACAGCTCGGTGACCACCGGGAACTGCTCGGGGTCGTTCAGGAGGATGCGGTAGGACTCGGGCATGTCGGTCGCGGTGAGCGATGCGGTGCGTGAATCTTCGCCCCTGCTCTCCAGGAGCTCGTCCAGGGCCTGCTGCTGGGTCTCGTGCCGGTAGCTGGCGACATACTGGCTCGCCGCACCGTCTTCAAGCGTGTGCTCGATCGAGTCGCGCTGGTCGGCGCTGACCGCGCCGGTGGGGCAGGCGGTCTGCGGGGAGTTCTCGGTGCAGAGGAAGACGGAGAGCTCGAGGCGGTCGTAGAAGTCATCGGTCATCTGGTTGACCTGGGTCTGCATCAGCGCGGCTGAACCGACGAAGGTCAGCGAGATGAACGTGACCAGGATGACCGAGGCCACCATCGCGACGTTGCGGCGCAGAGAGCTGAACGTCTCACCGAGCATGTAGAGGAGGCGGTTCATACGTCCCTCCTCAGACGGCGCAGGATCGACCTGCGGGACTTCTTGATCCCCAGGTGCTCGGCAGTGCGCCGAGCATCGGTATAGGTCGACTGGGAGGCAGAGGACTTCGGCCGCGGCACGGCCCGGACCGCCGGCGCAGCGGGCGCCGACTCCTGCGGGGACCCCGCTGGGATGTTCCCTGGGTCATGGGTCTCGGGCCGAGGACGTTCGGGCTGGTGCGTCTCTGACCGGGGCGCCTCTGATCCGGGTGTCTCTGATCCGGGTGCCTCTGATCCGCGGGTCTCCAGCGGCAGGGCCCGGGAGAGCCGGGCTGCGACCACTGGAGACTCCGAGCCTGCGCCCTCATCCTCGGCGTGCGCGAGCCAGGAGAGCCGGGGCCGCGAGGGTGGTTCCTGCGCCGCGGCCGCTGGCTGGGAGACCGCCTGCGGCGGCGCCGGCGGGGGAAGTGTGGGATACATCGGGGGCAGTCGGCGCAGCGGGGCGGCGACGCGTGCGGGTTCGACAGGGGCCGGTGCTGCGGGGGCTGGCGGGATGGGGGCTGGCGCGATGGGGGCGAGCTTTCCTGTCGGCGACTCCTCGAGGGACCCGCGCGTCAGCGGCTCCTGATCCATGAAGTCCTGACGCACAGGCTCCTCGGGAACCGGCTGCTCAGGGAGCTCTTCGAGTGCGGGCTCGCCGGAGAAGTCGTCGGGCTCGTCCTCAGCTTCGGTGTATCCGTCCTGTTCCAGATCGGGCATCTCGGTGCCGTTGAAGTCTCCGTGCGGTTCGGGGACGTCGTGACCGAGGGCCCCGTCCCGCAGGTGCTCGGGCCAGGTGACGCGGAGACCGGTCTGCTCCTCGTGCTCGAGATCCGCCTCGTCTTCGAACTGAGCCTCATGCTCAGGGAGTTCACTGGAATCCTCGTCGAGGTCATCGCCTTCGAGGTGATCCCCGGCAGGGTTCGCCCCAAAGGAGTTCTTCTCCCCGGTGCCCTCGGACTCGTTGTGTTCGGGCTCGATGTCTTCGGCGTCCTCGGGGTTCCCGAGGTGTTCGTCATCGTCTGGATAACTGTCAGGATCGCTGTCTGGATCGCTGTCTGAGTCGTCGGCTGCGCTGTTGTTCTCGTGCTCGTAGGCCGGATGCTCCGCGGTGGGGACATCATGCGGATCCGCCAGCTGCGCGTCGAACTCCTCGGCGGTCAGCTCCATGCCCTCGAGCTGTTCGGAATAGTCCTGCGGAGTCGTCTCCCGCAGCACCGGATCCTCGTCGAAATCGAGCACAGCGGGGTCCTCCCCCGGTGCTGGCGCCAGGTCTTCCCGGTGATCATCCGGGTGCTCCTCGGCGTGGTCTGAGAACGCATGCTCGTCCCCGGGTCCCTCGGCGCTGCTGGGAGGCAGCATCGGGACCACACCGGTCTTCAGCGGGGCGGGGTCATGGGCGCGCAGCCCGGATTCCCCCTCTTCCTGCGCCAGGACGTCCCAGGCCGCGGAACCCTCGGGTGCATCGTAGAAGCCGTGGGGCTCGTCGCGGACCAGCCGCCCGCGGTGCAGCTGCACCACACGACTGTTGGCCTGATCGACGATGGCACGATCGTGGGTGGCCATGATGACGGTGGTGCCGGAGGCGTTGATCCATCGCAGCACCTTCATGACTTCTGCGGAGGCACGCGGATCAAGGTTGCCTGTGGGCTCATCCGCGAGCAGGATGGCGGGACTGTTGACGATGGCACGGGCGATGGCGGCGCGCTGCTGCTCGCCGCCGGAGATCTCATGCGGATAGCGCTTGGCCAGGTGGGCGAGGTCGACCTTCTCCAGCACTTTGGTGACCCGTTTGCGGATCGCGCTGCGTTTGGTGCCCAGCACACGCATGGCGAAGGCGACGTTGTCGAAGACGGTCTTGTCCGGCAGCAGCCGGAAGTCCTGGAACACCATGCCGATGCTGCGGCGGAAGTCCGGGACGCGGCGATCGAGCATGAGACCCAGATTCTGTCCGGCCACGGTGACCTTGCCGCGCTGGGGCAGGCCTTCGCGCAGGATCATGCGCAGGAGAGTGGATTTTCCGGAGCCGGAGGCGCCGATGAGGAAGGCGAAATCGCCCCGGTAGAACTCCACGGTCACGTCATCGAGCGCCGGCCGCCCGTCTGCTTCGTAGCGGCGGGTGACCTGTTCAAAGCGGATCATGGATTAGTCGTCCTCGGCCGCAGTCTCGTTGCGCCAACGGATGCCGGTGTCGATGAAGCCGTCGATGTCGCCATCGAGCACGGCCTGGGTGTTGCCCACCTCGTGCTCGGTGCGCAGGTCCTTGACCATCTGGTACGGGTGCAGCACATAGGAGCGGATCTGATCGCCCCAGGAGGCCTTGATGTCTCCGGCGAGCGCCTTCTTCTCTGCCGACTCCTCGGCCTTCTTCAGCACCAGCAGACGGGACTGCAGCACGCGCATGGCCGCCGCGCGGTTCTGGATCTGGGACTTCTCGTTCTGCATGGAGACCACCGTGCCCGTGGGCAGGTGGGTGATGCGCACTGCGGAGTCGGTGGTGTTGACCGACTGTCCACCGGGACCGGAGGAGCGGAAGACGTCGATCTTGAGGTCGTTCTCGTCGATGTCGATGCTCTCGGTGCCCTCGAGCAGCGGGATGATCTCCACGGCGGCGAAGGAGGTCTGTCGGCGACCCTGATTGTCGAAGGGGCTGATGCGCACCAGACGGTGTGTCCCGGCCTCCACGGAGAGGGTGCCGAAGGCATAGGGGGCGTTGATTTCGATGGTGGCGGACTTCAGCCCGGCCTCTTCCGCGTAGGAGGTGTCGAGCACCTTCACGTTCCAGCCGCGGCGCTCGGCCCAGCGGGTGTACATGCGCAGCAGCATCTCGGCGAAGTCTGCGGCGTCCACCCCGCCTGCCCCGGAGCGGATGGTCATCACGGCGTCGTACTCGTCGTACTCACCGGAGAGCAGGGTGACGATCTCCAGGGATTCCAACGCCTTGTGGATGGAGGCGACTTCTCGGGTGGCGTCGGCGAGGACCTCCTCGTCACCCTCCTCCTTGGCCATCTCCACCATCATCTCGACATCATCGATGCGGGTCTCCAGTCGCTCCAGCCGCTCGAGTTCGGTCTGCGCGTGGCTCAGCTGGGAGGTGACCTTCTGGGCGTTGGCCTGGTCGTCCCAGAGATCTGGCGCGACGGCCATATCGCTGAGCTCGACGATCTGCGCCTTGAGCTTCTCTACGTCGGTGACCTCCGTGATGCGGCGCAGGGTATTGCGCAGGTCACGGATTGCGGTGGGGAAATCAGTCTCTGCCATAACAGCCCTACAGTACCGTCGACTGGGGTCTCACCGGTTGAGACTCACCCGGGCATGGGACTCCACGCTGATCGACACCTGTGCCGGAAGGATCGCTGAGACCATCGGCAGGTCGACGACGGCGGCCAGCTCCACATGCGCGGTCTCCCCCGCATCACTCACCCAGGCCCGGGAGACTCCGAGACTGCCGAACCGGCCGTGGGCGCCAGAGGTCGCGAGATAGTCCTCCGCCTGAGCACGAACCTGGCCACTGCTGACGCGCGGGGTTGGCGTCGGGCCGCCCTGTTCGGCCGCCTGTGCGGCGGCAGTGGCGGCGCCGTCGGCCGCGGAGAGGAGCTTCCGTGCCTCCAGGTTCACGGCTGTGGCGCCTGCCATCACCCCGACCAGAAGAAGCACGACCAACAACAGACCCAGGATCAGCACGGTGGACTGGCCTGCTTCTTCGCCGTGCGCCCTGCGGGCCAGTATTGTGCGACCCTCGCACTCCGGGGCCGGTCTGGCAGCCGGACGGAGCATCCCCATCTCAACCGGCCCGGACTTGAGTCGAAGTGGAGGAGACCGTGACCAAAGTCGAGCGCCAGCTTCCCATGTCAGGGATCAGCGGCAGCGGCACTCGGACCTCGACGGTGAAGGTCACGAGGTCCCCGTCCTCCTCGCAGCTGCCCCGCGGGCAGGACATGCTGATGGTCGTCTGCGGGGAGGAGATGCCGAAATCACCCAGTGCAGCGGCGGCGGCAGCGCGACTCCGCGCGGCGCGCGTCCCCGGCGCCACGTCTTCTCCGCCCAGGACATACATCTTGGCGGCCTGGTCCGATGCCCCGAGACTGGCATACGCGGCCGCCTGCACGGCAGCCACACCGAGGATGAGATAGACCACCGGGATCAGCACCAGCACGGCCAGCATGATGAACTCCACCAGGGACGAGCCTGACTCCTCATGGGGTGAGCCCAGCCGGCGCAGGAGCCGTTCACTCAAACTCATAGGCACCTCCGGTGACCTCAACCTGGCCCACACCGGGGACCATCCCCAGCACCGGCACCTGTGCCTTCACGGTGATCCTCAGAATTCGACCCTCCGCCTGCGCCACGTACTCGTAGCTCACCCCACCGGCGTAGCGGGAGGAGATGGAAGATTCAATCAGAGCGTTCGTCCGTTCGACTCCATCCTGAGCGGTCCTGTCCTCAAGCACCCCGAATCGGGCGCCGCTTGAAGCTGCATCGATCAAGGTGTTTCGGACATGCACCATCAGGGTCAGCTGGATGATCGCGAAACTGAGCAGCACCAGGAGGGCGGAGACCATCGCGAACTCAGCCGTGGCCGCTCCCCTCTGGCCATCGCTGCGTCCCGCCGACGAGCGCCCGGAGGAGTCAGCGAGAAACCTGATTGATCGCGTCATTGAACAGTCCTTGAAGCGCCGGTTGGGCTATCGCCAACAGGCCTGCCACGAGAACGGCACTCATCAAGGTGATCATCACCCAACCCGGCACGTCACCTCGCTCCTCTGCTTCCAGACGCAGCAACGTCAAGACCATGCCGTGGACCGGTTCTGTGGTGCCCTTCATCTTCTTCTCCTTCTTCCAGTGGCGCGGGACCGCGCGTGTGTTCTTCTGTGTGTTCTTCTGTGAGTTCTTCTGCGGGGAAGATCAGATCCCGATCTCGAGCAGCGAGAGCCCCGGATAGACCGCGAAGAGCACTGTCAGCGGCAGAACCCCGAACACCAACGGGACGAGCATGCCGATCTCCTTCTTCCCTGCCGTCTCCATCAGTTCTCGCCGCGCGAGCTCGCGAACATCCTGGGCCTGTGCGTGCATGACTTCGGCCAGCGGAGTGCCGCGCTCCATGGCCACGATGATGCCTTCAAGAAATCGCGAGATCGGTGCTGATCCCACTCGGGATGACATGTGCTTGAGCGCCGGGGTGAAGCCTGTTCCGGCCTGTGTCTGGTGGAGCACCAGAGTCAGCTCTGCGGCGAGTTCTCCTCGCGCGAGACGGCCGACGCGTTCAAAAGCCGCGGGGGCGCTCTCTCCTGCGCTGACTGAAAGTGCGATCATCTCCGCCACCGTCGGAAACTCCGTGAGCATGCGGGACTGGCGGCGACGGATCTGGCTGGTCAGCAGGTTCTCCCTGAGCGCGGCTCCCAGACCGGCCAGGACAAGAACGGTCACCACGGCGAAGGCTGCATTGAAGTTCCCGGTGAGAAAGCCCATCAGGCTCATCCCAGTCCCAAGGAGCGCCCCGAGCACTCCCAGTCCGAGCTGCTGGAGACGGTATTCATTCGGACCGATGCTGGAATTCGCCTGGCTGAGACGCTTCCTCAGCTCCCTGGTGTCCAGACTGAACCGGTCAAGCTGGCTGAGCACATGCTCGACGACCGGGGCCATGATTCTGCCCAGCGCTCCCAGCGCGACGGCTCCCTCCCGGGAGGTGTCGGCGAGCGCGAAGCGAGCGTCTGTGGAGCGCAGGTAGGGTGCCACGCGCGTCGTGAAGCTGGGTTGATTGGCCACCGGCAGGGCACGCAATACAGTGACCAGGCCCAGACCGAGCATCAGTCCGCCGATGAGCGCCCAGCCGGTGACCGTCGCACTCATGCGAGGACTCGGATTTCCCGCGGCAGTGCGCCTATTCGAAGCATCAGCTTGTAGCACACCAGTGATATCAGCAGCCCTCCGCCCAGCACAGCCATGCCGGTGGCATTCTGGTAGGCCTGCGCTGCTTCCTCCTGGAGGGCCAGCAGCAGCACCACGATCCAGGGTGTGGCCACCGCCAGTTTGGCGGCATTGACCGTCCAGGACTGACGCGCCTCCAGCTCGCTGCGCGTACGGGCGTTCTCGCGAAGGAAGTCGGCCAGCGTGCCCAGCAGCCGTCCCAGATCCGAACCGCCGACCTCCCGGGTGATCTGCAGCGCCACGATGATCCGGTCCCCCACCGGGTCCGCGAGACGCAGCTTCAGCCGCTCGAGTGCCGTGCCGAGGGAGTGTCCTGACCTGTAGTCCTTGGCGAACTCGACAAACGGTTCTCGGAGCGGCTCCGGACCTGACCTCCCGAGCTGAATGAGTCCTTCCGGAAGGGACATGCCGGAGCGCACCGCGGATCGCAGATGGTCCACCGCATCGGGCCAGACGTCGCGGAGCATGGCGCGTCGTCTCCCCGCCTGCCAGCGCAGAGCCACTATGGGTGTCGTCGCTGCGAACAGGCCGAAACACACGGCGATGGGGACTGCAGCGGTGAGTACCAGGACGATCAGAAACGCCACTGAGAAGCAGAGACAGACCGCAGTGGCCGCACCTGTGGCGGGGAGCTTCGGGTGACCTGCCTCATCGAGAAGTCTGCGCAGCGGAGGCCGTCTTCTCACCCCGGACGGCGTGCCTCTTCCTCGACGCGGCCAGAACGACGAGAAGATCAGCAGCAGTCCGAATCCGAGCGCGAGTCCCAGCAGCAGGCTCATCCCATCACCCCGGTGCGATGCAGCATGCCGTGTGCCTCAGGGGTGAGTTTAGGAAGATCGAACACCGCCGAGTCCGTGACATGGAGCACGCCGTCCCGCTGCTGGAACAGCAGCGAGGTCTCGATCGTCTCCGATTCCACTCGGCTTCCTACCGCAAGTATCTCCCCCACGTGGCGACGGCCGTCCCGTTCCCGAACGCAGTGCACCACGAGGTCGATGCAGGATGCCACAGTCGGAAGTATGAAGCTCCTCGAGATGTTCTCCCCGGCGAGAAGGGGGAGGGTGCATATCTTGGTCAAGGCGTCGTGGGCGCTGTTGGCGTGAACGGTCGCCATTCCTGGGAGGCCTGAGTTGAGCGCGATCAGCATGTCCAGACTCTCTGCTTCTCTCACCTCTCCGACGATCAGCCGATCCGGGCGCATCCGCAGAGCCTCTTTGACCAGCTTCCTGAGCGGGATCTCTCCCTCCCCTTCGAGGTTGGACTGACGACACTGGAGTCCGACGACGTCGCGCAGGGGCAGCTGAAGCTCAAAGATCTCTTCGACTGTGATGACACGTTCTCGTGGTCCGATCGCAGTGGATAGACAGTTCAACATCGTGGTTTTTCCGGCTTGGGTCGCGCCCGAGACGAGGATGTTCATGCCGCTGTCCACACAACCGCCCAGGAATGATGCTGCCGCGGCGCTCAACGAGCCTGTGCGGACGAGGTCGTCGAGGCTGCTGGCGCGGGAGATGAACTTACGGACGTTGACGGCCCAGTGCCGCCTGGTGATGTCCGGAATGACCACGTGAAGTCGTGAACCGTCAGGCAGCGTGGCGTCAACGAACGGAGAGGACAGGTCAAGTCCACACAAATGACAGATGACAGGTCTGAGGGCCTAGAGCATGGTGCTGCAGGGACTTCCTACCCTCGAAACGCCCGTGACCCATGCCGCGAGAACGGAGCGTATTTCACTCAGCCCTTGGCAAGACCATCCCAATCGCTCGGACCCTCAATATCGTGCAACTTATGCCCTTACTCCAATGAGCTGGTCAGGCGAGTGAGGTACTTACTGCAGCGTGCGGCGGTATTAGATTCCAAGGTCTCCATGTTGCATGTCAGTGGTTCGTGTCAGGATAAGAACATGAAAGGACGCAGCCAATACGAGGGGTTACGCATGCCGAGCATCCGTGCCGGCCGGACTCTAGGCGTGCTCCCACATGCTCACATCTGCGAAGGTGGAGTCGTCGAGCAAACAGTCCTAGGACTTTCGGTGAAGCATGCAGTGACAAGAGCACAGCGCCTATTCAGCCGAATAGTCCCCGTCCAGAATGGAATCTAATGACTCGACTTTGGCTGTTTTTATCATCGATTGCACCTGGGGTCATCGTGGTGGGGATCCGGGCCCTAGGTGAGTCGTGGATCGCGGGATCGATCACAATTTTGGTGGGCTTTCTGCTCATCCCCGCGGGGTTTAGAGCGATCCGCATAAGGAAGGATGTCGAGCCCATCCCGCTGAGCATCAGCGGTGTGAAGGATGAGAGCATCCAAGTGCCGACCTACCTGATCAGCCTAGTCTTCCCGTTCTTGTTCGTCACCATCAACGACCCCTGGAGCCTCACCGCATACGCGGTCTTCATAGTCTTCGTGGGCCTGATTCTGGCGCAAAGCGAGACTTCCCTCATCAATCCGATACTTCTTCTCCGCGGATTTAGGATCTACGACGCTACAACCGTAAGCGAAGGTTCCGTTACGATAATCTCAAAGAAGAAGCCGAGACCCGGATCACACGAAAACGGTTACGTGCTGTCTAACCACACTTATATTGTTCGCAATTCCTGATGGGAAGTCTCATGAGCGTTGGATACGACGAGTCCTTGAACGATCTCGATGTGGGGTCACCGACCCCAATAACCCTGGCCGTTGGTTGGACGGTCGGCAAGAACACGAAGATCCGTCAGGTTCTTCTTGGGAACGATGTCTCAGCCGAGTTTAGAAGAATCGCCAAGAACACTCTGGAGGACCTCAAAGAGCGTGAGCCAGCAGAGTGGACCCCAGACGCCGACCTTTCTCCCGAGACCTTCCTCATTCTTGACGCGGACGAAGTAGGAGAAGCACCAAGACTCACCAGTGACCACGATGGCAAGAGGTTTCTTGATGCTCTGTCGCAGGCGGAGAGGTTGGAGGCTATCAACCCGAAGCACCTACCCACTGGAGATGTGAGCTTCTACGCGCTCGTCTTTGGGGCACCAGATGACAGGACAGTATTCATCCGGCGCAGCAACCCCAGACGAGGTCTTAAGCGGGGGCGCATTTATTCAGTTCTCTCAGACACGCTGCAGACCCTAGAGGAGCCCATTTTTGCGTTCGACGAGTGGTTCGACCTCGTCTTACACCGAGACAAGGTCATGGTCCTGAGCCAGACCGTCTTTGCAGCATTCTTTAGAGACCAAGAGACCCTGGCCAAGAAGATTCCGGAATGGATCGGCCAGTTGGCTGAGCACGTGCCACTCGCCAGCTCAAGCCGTGACTGCCTCACAGAGCGAGTCTCGAAGGACTCACGGTTGAAAGCTAGGCTCGAAGCTATCGTTCGAAGAGAGCACCTCGCCTCCGTCACGACCGAGACATTGCGAACCGCAATGGAAGATAACGAGTTGGATCCCTCCACACTCTTGGACGAGGACGGAAACCTCACGCTCACCACCGAAGACGTACCGCAGGTGCTCTATCTTCTCAATGAAGACCTGTTCACTGGTTCACTGACCAGCACGGGCTTCCGAGCGGACAAGAAGGCCGCTAGATAGTTGATCGGTAGCGCCACCGCGTTGGCCCCGGTTCTACATCGGGGCCAACGTATGCGGAAATCCAAACCGGGTGTTATAGTCATCGGCAGCCGATAAATTAAAACGTAGAGACGAGTTGATCGAGCGCCACCCGCCCCCGGGCCGCGTGACCGCAGTACTTTCAACATTAGAGCGGCGACGCTCCGAAAAATCTCGACGAGTGGACAACGCCGCCCGGCGTAGCTGAAGCCTCTGTGAACGTCCGTTGAATGGACAGGCTCCAGGTCCCTCGAAGGTACAACCCTTCGAGGAACAGCTATGCCCGCAAGTGCTACACCCGTCCGACGATCAAGCTGCGACCAAGACCTAGGGCAGCAAACTTCCCATCTTCTCGGCAGCCAGACCGAGCACCTCACCGCGTCCACGGTAAGGGCGTCAGCCGGAGAATTTCACCAGTCTGCCACGACCCCTATTCATGTCGCTGCGAAACGGGTCGCTGCTGCGTTTCCCGCGCTCCAACCCCAGCAAAAAGCCGATGCAGCTTTCCTCCTCAGCTCGTCCCACCTCGGTGGTGAGTCAAGGTGATCGATTCGAACACACCGACCCCATCCATGGCTGTGCCTTCTTCCCCGAGCGATCCCCTTCCAGCGGAGAAGCCTCCCGAGTATCGGAAAAGCACGGCCCACCACGAGATTGAATCTTCTGAGAACGCCCTCGTTCCACTCGTTTTCAGTCCTCGAAGCCACGAAACCCCTTGTCGGGTGGGGGACACTGGGCTTGTGTCCCCCACCGTTGCGGACACTCGTTCCACTCGTTTTTCGGAGTCAGAGCACTCGTTTCCGGTCCAAACCGACGATTCAAAAGATGCGAGTACGGCTCTGCCAGAAGCACTGCAGCTTCTCGATCTGGTGGGAACTGACGAAGACCCCTACGCCGAAGGTGGTAAATGGGCCTACGCGAAAGACCACGGTGGCACCTGCTTCTTCATCACGAACAACGAGAAGCACGACAGCGGTCGGACGCTGCTCACTGAAGAAACCATCGAGAAGGCCCTCGGCAGGAAGGGCATGACCAAGTGGGCTTGGATTAAGCACGACCAAGACACTTATACCGCCAAAGAGGCCAAGAAGATCCAAGGAGCGGTGGAAGGTCATCCGAAGGCCGACCACTTCCACATCGTGCTCCTGCGCAAGTCGTTTGCCACTATCGCTCAGATCGCTCAGGCCTTCGGTGTTCCTCCCAACCAGGTGGAGCCGAAACCCCCCTCCGCATTTCTCGATCTGGTGGAGTATCTGACTCACGAGAACCCGAACCAGGTGAACCAGGGCAAGCACGTCTACGACGATTCAGAGGTGACAGCCAACTTCGACTGGCGGCCCGAGCTCGACGAACACAAACAGAACCGCGCTGCAGGCGGCAAGGGCAACAAAGACAAGAAGACCGTCGACCAGTGGGTCGAGCGGATCGCGGAGGGTGAGGCGACCCTAAAAGGAATCCGCACGGAAGCCCAGGCAGGGAAGCAACTGGCCCTCTACAACCGGAACCGCACGCTACTGAAGGACGCGCGTAGCGACTACCTGCTGCATCAGTCCCCACCACGGCGCAGGACGAACTACTACATCTGCGGCGTGAAGGGCAACGCCAGAAAAGGCCGCACGGGCAAGACGCAGCTCGCACGACTGTTCGCGCGCAGTTTATTCAGAGACTTCGACGCTGACGAGTGCTACCACGAGGCCAAGGACAAACGGGTCCCGCTTCAGACCTATAAGGGCCAGCCCGTGATCATTTGGGACGACTACAGTCCCGTCGACCTCATGGACGCACTGGGTGGACGAACTGGGGTGTGGCAGGTCTTCGATGACCACCCGGGCGCTGACGACGTAAACATCAAGTATGGGTCTGTGCGGCTGATCCACGAGGTGAACATCATCACCCGCGTAACCCCGTACCAGGATTTCCTCGATGGTCTGGCTGGGACGTTCACGGACAGATCCGGGGTCCAGCACAAAGCAGAGGATCCGAACCAGGCATGGGGACGATTCCCCATGGTCTTCGAGGTCACACAGGACTCCATCAGCCTCTTGGTGAACCAGGGGTTCATCGACGACACCGATGACTTCCGGGCGTTCAAGAAGGTCGCCACCATGCAGACCAGCATGAAGCAAGTCATGAGCGCACTCGACAGTGTCGAGGACGACGAAGAGCGTGAGGCGGCTCGGGCTCTGGTAGGCGAACGGCTGCTCGCCCCAATGCTCCAACAGCACGCGGCCCTGCAGCCCAATCCCTCTCGGACGGCCCAGGACGTCCTGGGTGAACTGCTGCCCAGCATCGCAGTCATCACCGGCGACGATTTGGCTGCCTTCGAGTCAGCCCAAGAGGCGCAGAACAAAGCTGCCCTGGATGCCCGGATCGAGGCCGCGAAGGCGGCGGCTGCCGAATCCTCCGGCGTTCCAGCAGACGACCTCATCAGGTTCAGGTCGCTACCTCCCACTGTGATGGAAGGCTGGATGACGCCGCACAGCTTCCCCTACTGAGACCACGCACCCACTAAGAAGGAGAGCACAACAATGACCGAGAACCCCGAAGAACTGGAATACGAGCACGAAGAACCCTGGCCCAATTGGGAGTGCGACATGGGACGCTGCCTGCACTACGAGTGTGTATTGGAGCGGGACGGAGATTTGGGCGATGGTGGCTTGGAGTCACGGCATGCATAGGAGCGTCGAGAGCATGGAGGAGAAACGCCGCAAGCTGGATCGCGAGATTCGAGCCGCCAAACGCGCCCAGGTCAAGCAGGAGAAAGAAGCCCTGCTGTCCTCACGCCAGGATCTTGGCGTATGGCTCGCGGTGTCGGTAGGCGCTGAGAGGCCTGAGACTGTAGAGCTGCTGAAACTTGCCCTGGATGCCGACAGGGTGAGGCAGCATCTCGCCCGCGAGATCGGCACGACGGTGCCGGACACTTTCGGGGCTGCTGCTGAACTCGTGGAGGCAGAATCTGCGGACACTTCCGCGCCTGACTCTGGAGCCTTGGTGCCGCCTCCTTCGGACGGACGCTTCGGATCCGAAGCCTCGCCATGATGGCGGAACCGCTCCCCTCCAGGGGAGGCCCTCGGCGGAGGCAGAGCCCTGCTCTGAGAACCGCAGGGGGCTTCCCTGTATTCTGGTCAGAAGGACCAGACCCAGCCTTACGCTTGCGTAAGGGTACTGGGTTACTCTTACAGGTAAGATTAGTAGTAGAGGCTCCATAAACGGGCGCAGGGTTCCCGCTTGTGGAGGACTACCAATCTTGACTGGAAGAGGTGCACGAGGTGACCGGATGGACAACGAGTTACCGATGGAACGGTGTCACGAGTGACAACGTTGCGGGCCTGGTGAACCACCACGCTCGGGATGTAGACCGGGCCAATGGGGTCGAGGTCAAGCACTCCAACGACCGGGTCAACCCAGCGCTGACTCATCTCAATGAAACGTTGGTCAACGATGGGACGGGTCGAATGATCTTCTGCACCACCTCCAAGCAGTGGCTCGCCTTCATGAAGAAGCGTCTGGCTGAACTGCAGAACACTCGCACGCTCAAGGACGGTTCAGTCGTCAACGTTGCACATCGGAAGGATGCCAACGTTGCTGTCGATGTCGTCATGCAGTTGGATCCAGCTTTCACTGGACCTACCGAGAACATGACCTCGGAGAAGCGGGCAGAAGTTGATCGACTCATGGACGTCATGATCGAACAAGCCACCACGCACGCCGGACCTGAGAACGTGATCGGCTACTCCAAACACTGGGACGAATCTTCCCCGCATATCCAGATGCTCTACGTTCCCGGAACAGAGGACGGGAAGCTCTCGATGAAACAGAAGCTCGGCGGCAAGGACGGACAGAAGTCTGCTCAGGCTCACTATGCGCAGATGCATGATGACATGAGAGAGAGCCTTCAGGACGCCGGTTACGACGCCACTATGGTGCGGGTCGATGCTGGGCGGCCCCATCGCAAGCTCAAGGACTTTAAGGACTTCAAAGAACGTGAGAAGGCTGTGGAACTTCGCGAAGTCGCGCTTGAAGAACGGGAACACAACCTTTCCCGTGGTCTTTCAGACCTCGCCAGCATGAAGGCAGAGACCCGTAGCAACCTCGATGAGTCCGAGAACCAACTTTCCGTAGCGATCAGGTCTCGCTCAAAAGCCAAGAACGAAGGTCACGCGGCCGGAGTAGCTCAGGGACTCACTGAGGGGCGTGCTCAGCTCACCCGCGAATGGGGTGCCCTCAACTCGCAGCGAGAAGCAGTGCGCCAACAGCTTCTCGCGCTGGAGAAGTTCGAGCGCGAACGCGAGATCGAATGGAACGCCGCTATTGCAGGGGCGAAGAACCCGCCACCTTGGAAGAGCTTCTTGAAGAAGCTCCCCGAGCCGTATCAGAGGTCCTATGCCAAGTACGCCGAGAGCTTTGAAAAGCAGGCGAACGAGGTACTCAGGCCCAAGAAGTCCTATGAGCAGGCTGTAGCTGAACTAAGCGCAAAGACCGGCCACTGGCGTGAGTCAAGCGATGGCCACCATGCGCAGAGGGAGTAATCAAGTGGCATCTAGACGCCAGCAGGAAGTTCTACTGCTCGCCCACAACGGTGGTCGGACTCGAATCTCTCCTATTGTGATTCCCCAACTGGGATGATCGGCATGCACGCCACCCGTTCTGAGGACCACCTGGCCCCGCGCTTCGACACCGGCTTAATCTCGATAGTCATAAGAACCCGGACTATGGCCTTCTGGGTGTCTATCGGGGCCGCCAGAAACGCCGCCGCAGGGTTCTGAGCGGCAAGCACGGCCGAGGTCGTTGAACTGCTCAATGCTCGGGAGATCTGCGCATCGACCTGAGCCATCTCCGATTCCACGTCGCGCTTAACCTCGTTGTACTCCGGTCCGGAGAGGTAGCCCGCTTTGTAGTCGTCGAAGTGCCGCCGCGTGTCTATGCGCAGCGCTTCCCGACGTTTCCGGTATCTGGCAAGACCCTGATTCCCTGGTTCCATTCGCGCTGCGATATCCGAGTCGTCCAGCAGCTCAACAACGACGGCTCGAACAAACTCATCAGTCTTGTCTGTAGAGATGGTTAGGTGGGCTGCCGAAGTACAGCGGTAGAGGTGCTTCCTCTCTTGCTTCGGCTTGGAAGAGTCTCCGTAGGGGGCCGTGCGCATGCTGCTTCCACACTTGCCACACTTGTACAAACCACTTCCCAACCAGCGCGCATCGTTGCCATTCTGCCTCAGGCGCGATGGGTCTGTGAGCTTGGAAACCGCTGTTCGCCAGTCACTCTCCTCCACGATGGCAGGCCAGACGGCTCTACCTAGAACCTCAAATTCACGCCGACCGCTATCCCTGGTCGCCCTCCTCTGTGGGGTGCCGCGTGCGGATAGACCCGCATTTCGTGGTCTGACCAAGACTTCCTTCAACCGAGAATAGGTCCACTCTTTGCCCGACGAGGTCCTCTTACCCTTGCTGTTCAAATCCCTCGCAATGGCGGCCAACGTACGGTCAGCAATGACAGCAGTCGTGGCGTACCGAATAACGGCCGCTTCGTCGTCCCTGACCACGATGCCGTTCCCCTCGAACCCATAGGGACGCGGGCCGCCACGGTACTTTCCAGTCTCGACCATCTGCTTCTTGGCACGAATCATGCGTTCCCGCGCACGATCGACCTCGTGTTGGGAGGCCGCACCTAGCATTCGAGCCACCATCCGGCCGGAGGAGGTGGTCAGGTCGACCGCGCCTTGCGAGACCGTCTGGATCTCAACTCCGTACTTCTCTACGAAATCAACGAAACGTTCGAGTTCTGCGGCCCGTCTATGGAGCCGGTCAGGGTGATAAACAAGGATGCCGTCTATCTGTCCTGTCTCTACAGCGCCAAGCATTGCCTCGTATTGCGGGCGACGACGACCGCTGTGGGCACTGACATCGTTGTCAACGAACACGGCGGATACATTCCAACCAAGCCTGGCGGCGAGAGCCCGGCAGTCTTGCCCTTGGCGCTCGACACCGAGACTCTCCCCTGTCGAATCTCTTGAGATTCGAGCATAAATTGCAGCTCTCACTTCCGGCATGTGGCAACTGTATGACACGATCCACCGCATATGTCATATTGCTGGCATAGACAGGTCCAGGCGCCGGCCGGAACTCTTGAGCATGCGTTCAACGAGATCCCGAATGCGAGATTCGGTCAGCGTGATCGAAGTCAGCTCGGAGCGGCCCTCGCGGGCCACGAACACCTCACTGGGCCCGTTGATCCACAGCTCCTCTATGGAGGCGTCCTCGAGGAGCGGCTGCAGCTCTCCGAACCCGGCGACGGCATCGACGATGTGCTTCACCGCCTTCTCCACGGGACCGATGAGAGGCAGGGCGGTCACCATGGAACGCCGATCGTATTGAGTCACGGCGACTTCGACGAGAGCTCTGACGCCATGGGGGTTCTCTGCAGGGTCAAGTCCGCGTTGGCGGATCTGTTCCCGCACTTCGTCTTCAACGATCGTCAAAGCATCCACCGGCTCGGCCTCATCCCTGATTCCAGCGTGCTGAGATCACGATAGCCAGCTATGCCGGGGCCCGCCAGAGATTGTTCAATTCCTGTGGACAATTCCTTGTGCCCGCCTGGGATCTCCACACCACCTCGAGTCCCCCACGGGACGTCATCGCCTGCTTCTAATCTCTGGACACAGCGGCACCGGTCAGTCCGCACTCGGACTCCGACACGCGTACAGACGAAGGGAGACCGAATGGGCACTGCGGGATCGGAACCAGTGACCTGCACGGTGGTCCATGCGCCCGGCTCCATGCCGGAGTCGCTCTGGCAGCGCCTCCGGCATGTCGCGGCGGGGACCCACCTGCACGAGCTGCGGCTTGTCGCCGAGGGAGTTCCCACTCCATCCGGTGCCCAGTTGGATCGAGCATTGACCGCCTGGATCATCAGGGAGCACACGGCAGGCGCGGTGGATCGGCCAGGGTGTGGAACTGCTGCCTCGATCGGCTGGACGGCGTTTTTGAACGGGGTGCCGCTTCGAGATCACGAGGCCGAGTCATCCGCCATCCACACCGGCATGACCGTGGTTCTGCACCCCAGGCATCCAGAGGTGCACCGAGAACGCGCCAGACCTTCCGAGCTTCGGCTCTGCATCAGCGACGGCCCGGATTCAGGGAGGATGGTCAAGCTCAGGCGGGGTCTCTACACAGTGGGCCGAGGAACCCCACGCCAGGGCACGGCAGACATCCGCATCAACGACCCTGAGCTGGGACGCGTCCATGCATCGCTCGAGGTGACCGGGAGAAGCACAACGCTGCACCGATCAGGCACGCCCGCTCATATGCTCGAGGCCGAGACGACAGTCAGGATCGGCGGCTCACAGCTGGAACTCGTGTACGGCCCGCCTCCGCCCCGGTCGCACACTCATTGGCCGATACCTCCAGAAACCGTGGATGAGAATCCACCGCAGGGGCGCCATCGCGGCATGATGCTGATGTCACTGGCACCCCTGGCCATCGGAGTTGTGCTCGTCTTCGTCACCGGCATGTGGATCTTTCTGCTCTTCACCGCTGCCTCTGCGCTGGTGGCCCTGGCGGCGCTGATCGATGCGACGCGGCTGAGGCGCAGATTCCGCCGCGCGGTCTCCGCTGCCGGAACTCGGTGGTCCCGACGTCGGGCAGAGGCGCTCTGTTCCCCGGGACGCCGTGTTCGGCTTCTGCGAGCGCGCTCGCGACCTGGCAACCCGGTCGCTTCCGTCCACGGCCGCGGGGCCGCCGTCGTAGCCGTGGGAGAAGCGCTCATGGACGCCGAACTGGAGTGCGCGGCTGACGAGCGCACCTCAGAGACCCTCCGTCACTGTCCTGTTCGCTCGACGGCCTCGATCTCGCTTGCCGCCGGAGAACTGACCACAGTGCGGGGCGCTCACCACGAGGAACTCTGTTCGCTGCGCTGGATCCTTGTGCAGCTGGCACAGAGCTTCGCGTCCGACCCGCCCCAGGTCCTCGTGCTCGGAGCCGGGGGGCAGGACCATGTTCCGTCGGGCCGACACGGTGGGGGTTTCGTCAACCTCGTGGAGCTGCGCGACTCCTTGACGGTCCATGGGACGACGCGGGCGGGTCTCGCCGAGTCCCTTGACTCCGCCTCCATGGACCCTGGGTCCTTGGCTCCGGTGCTCATCAGCACGATGCCAGTGCCTCGCGATCTCACCGCGGCGGCGTGCGCTGCGGGGTGGCATGTCATCACAGTGAACCCTCCAGACGAGCCAGTCTCCGCACTCATCCACAGCGCGGGGCGATCCCAGTCTAGCGGCTGGGAACTGGATCTGCGCCGCCGTGAACTGCGCCGCATCGAAACCGGGGTCTCCCGCGTTCTGGCCTCCGATCTGAGACCAGGTGGTTTGTCTCGTCGCACCCTTGAAGAGCACCTTCGACTAGGTCTGCTCGCGCAGCGTCGATCACAAGCACGGACGGGTCTGCCACGTGCGTTCACTCGTCCCCTTCCATCACCACTGGTGTCTCTGGGGGCACATGAATCGTTGTGGACCCTGATAGGGGCGGGTCCGCAGACAGAGGAGACCCTCGACATCGTCGAGGACGGGCCTCATATCCTCCTCGCAGGGACCTCAGGCTCAGGGAAGTCGGAACTGTTGAAATCCATGATCCTCGGCTGGGCCGCCCGTTATGCTCCGGAGGAGTTGAACTTCATCCTCTTCGATTTCAAGGGTGGCTCCACCTTCCACCGCGTTGCTGAGCTGGAGCACTCCCTGGGACTGGTCACCGACCTGTCGCAGGCACAGGCCGAACGCACCCTTGAAGCGATCCGATCAGAGCTCTCCCGACGGGAGCGACTCTTCCTTGATGCCGCCGCCTCGGATTATCCGGATTACCGTGCGCACCGGCCCGACGACCCCCTCGCGAGGATCCTCGTGATCATCGACGAGTTCCGCATCTTCGCACACGAGCTGCCAGACGCTATGGACGAACTGATGAGGCTAGCGACCCTGGGACGCTCGCTGGGTCTGCACCTGGTGCTCTCCACTCAACGGCCCCAGGGTGTGGTCACGGCCGACATCCGCGCCAACATCGGCACGATCATCAGTCTGCGGCTGCGCAGCGAAGAAGAATCGCGGGAACTCGTGGGCACGACCGAGGCCGCTCATGTGCCCCGCGGCCTGCCCGGACGCGGTGTCATTCGTCGCCCCGGCGAAGAGCCGGTGCCCTTCCAAGGGGTCCAGCTCCAAGACACCTCAGCCGAACTCGCAATCCGGCCTGAGGGTGACCGCAGCGGCCCTCCTGGCGTGTCGAGGGAGACGACTCCGGCGCTGGTCCAGGCCCTGCAGAGACACCTGATCATCCACGGGCGGCGTCGAACTCACACGCCGTTGTGTCCCCCTTTGCCGCTGGTGCTTCCCGCCAGGCTCGAGCACCAGGAGGTGGTGCTCGGTCTCGTCGATGAGCCCGCACACCAAGTCCAACATCCCTTGCACCTGGACGTGCATGAGGGGCAGGCCACCGCCCTCCTGGGGGAACCGGAATCAGGAGGCACCGATGCGCTCCGGGCGCTGACCCGACAGCTGCTGTTGCATCCTCAGGAGGTCCACGTGTACCTCCTTGACGGCGACCACTCCCTCGCGGAGTTTCGCTCGCACCCCAGGGTGGGTTCCTGGCTGACAGACGAGAATCTCGACGAGGTCCTCCACCTGCTGCTCCGGGTGCAGCAGGCAGTCCAGCGGCGCCGCGCCACCGGTGCATCTGAGGACATTCCCCTGGTCATCGTCATCAGTGCTCATGCACGATGGCACGCGGTGGGCCAGCTCTCGGGGGCAGAGGGACTGGAACATCGACTGAGCACCGTGCTGGGCGAGGGCGCTGGACATGGAGTCAGCCTGGTCGTCTCAGGCGGGCGTGAGCTTGCCACCGGCAGACTCGGTTCTCGCATCTCTCGCAAGGTCTATCTCCCCTACGGAGTGCCGGAGGACACCCAGTACCTCTGGCCCAAGCTTCGCGCCACCGATCCGCTCCCTGGACGCGGAGTCCTCCTCGAGGCCAAGGAAGGATCACCGGGAAGAACGGTGCAGCTGGTCAGCGACGTGGAGAGACCACGGTCGCGACGCGCCACGGGGGCACCCGCTCTCGTCCCAGACTCGGAGATGATCCGGGTGTTTTCCCTGCCCGCCTCGCTCCCCATGCCGGCTCCCGCGTCTTCGGCCGTGATCCTCGGACTGACCCAGTTCGCTCATGCGCCAGCGGTCCTGGACGTTGACGGCTGGCAGCTCGGTCTCATCCTCGGCTCCGCGGGGACCGGCAAGACGAATGCCCTCAGAGTGCTCGCGGCGCAGACGCGCTGTCTCCTGTTTGAGAATCTCCGAACCGAGAGGCAGCCCCACAGCCCTGCGGTGGAAACCTCCGAGATACTGTTGATCGACGACGCGGACCGCCTCTCCCCGGAAGAACACGGGCGCGTCGAATCTTGGCTCGGCGCGGGAGGCAGGGCGATCGCGACGGCGCGGCCCAGCTTAAACATCTACACCCGACTTCCCTGGTCGTACCGCGCCCGAGGGGGATCAGCGAACTTCCTGCTCAGCCCGACCACTCGATCTCAGGGTGAAGTATTCGGCGGTCAGACCCCCGTGTTCACCACCACCACCCCTGGACGCGCCGTATGGATCAGACCCGAGGGCACTCAGGTCATCCAGTGGTGGCTGCACTGATGTGCGCTGCCTGCGTCGCACCACCGGCGGTTCCACCGGGTCCTTCCAGCGAGCGTCGAGACACAGGGGCTACCAATGGAACATCGCCGATCTTCATCCCGAACAAGGAGACATCTCGCCATGGACTCACAGTGGAACAACTCCTCAACCCTGCTCTCGGTCGCCGCGATCTCTGCCCTCGCGCTGAGCTCCTGCGCCTCCGAGGACATGGACTCCGAGGAGGATGAGGCACAGCCCGCGGCCACCGTCACCGAGACGGTACAGGCGGAACCCTCCGATGAACCCCCGGCGGACTCCACCGGGGAGGCCACGGCAGAGGCAGACCCCACCGAGGAGGCCACCGGCGCTCCCACCTCCGGCCAGGACGACCCGCTCTACCAGGCAGTCGACGCGGTAACCGAAGAGCACCCGGACGCCGTCGTCCTGGATATGGACGCCGATGGAAGCACCTATGAATTCACGATCTTCGAAGACAGCTCCGAATGGGAGCTGGACGTGGACGGCGAGACCTTCGAGATCTCCAACACTGAGGAGGACGACGTCGACTCCGATGACCAGCGCATGGCTGAATCCGTGGAGATCGACTTCTCCGAGGCCCTGCAGACCGCCGAGGACGAAGGCGACGGGACCCCAGAAGGCGCGGAGCTCGATGAAGAAGACGACACAGTCGTCTGGGAGATTGAACTGGACAACGACACCGACGTCCACGTGGACGTGGCCACAGGCGAGGTGGTCCGCGTGGATGACTGACATAGAATGGGCTGAGCACGAATCAGCATTCTAGGCAGGGAACAGGTGGCGCCTTGACGGCGAGCAGCAGCGGTACCGCGACCGGACAGGATCAGCGAGGCCGCCAGGATCTGACGGGGCACTCGCCCAAGGCCCAGGCGTGGCGCGCGTTCTTCGAGACCTCGGCCATCATCAGTGACCGGATGGAGAAGCGACTGCACTCCAGCACAGGTCTGAGGCTCAGCGACTACAACCTGATGCTGCTGCTCGCCGAGGCCGACTGTGACCAGCTGCGCATGGGTGAGCTAGCTGAAGGCATGGTCTTCTCTCCATCCCGGCTCTCCTACCAGGTCAAGTCGCTGGAGAAGCGTGGCATGATCACCCGGTTCGCTGACCCCGAAGACCGGCGCGGGATGACCGCGAAGCTCACCGAGGAGGGTCGGCGGGTCTTTGAACAGGCCTCGCGGCTGCACGGTCAGCACATCAAGCAGCTCTTCCACCCCGCCCTGGATGACGCTGAAGCACGCACCCTCAAACTCATCTGCGACCAGATCAAAGCCACGGCCACCGCGGAGGACCAGGCTTAGCGGAACACCTCAGGTCAGCGGACCAGCTTCACCTGAACCGAATCGGCACGCTCGCGCAGCAGCTGAACATCGGCCAGTGCCGCCTGCACACTTGCCAGCGCAAGCCGGGCATCGACGTCATCGGCCCCGGGAACCAGCACCACGCCGATGCTCAGCTCAGGGCCACTTCCCCCGCCGAGCACCGAGCGGCCATCCGCTGTAACAGAACTGACGCCGTCGCCGGGCTGGACCTGCAGCTGGGCCACCCCGGGGCACAGATCCAGGATCCCGCCGAGGGCCTCCGCCAGTTCGGGGTCCTGATAGGAGGGCAGCCAGCGGGCGGCCTGGGCCAGCGCCTGGACGGCCGGCCTGCGCAGCACGAAAGTGAAGTCGGCGCCCGGGTCCAGGACCGCAAGTTCAGCACCCTCAGCCAGTGCGGCCAGCATGACGCGTTCGGACTCGGCGGCCACGGGCCGCGCCTGCCCATGCCACGCGGTGAGCGCGTCCACGGAGGTGAACACCGGCATGGTCTGGCGTCCGTCGCGGCTGGTGATGCTGATCAGCGTGATGTCGGCCTGCTTGTCCCCCACCGGGGCGCTGCTCTGACCCGCGTGGGGGTCAGACGGAGAAGCCTCAGCTTCTTCGGCCAGCTCGGCGAGCACCGGGACGAAGAGTCGCTGCCCAGCCAGGGCATTGACGAAACCGGCCTCGTCCAGCTCTCCGGCGAGCAGCCGTTCACGGGCTTCGAGGACCGCCGGGGAAGCTCGGCCGTCGTCGCCGTCGAAGGTGTGCAGCGGATTGCCCGCGCCGGAGAGGTCACGATCCTCCCAGGCCACGCCCGCGGAATCCGCGGGGCGGCCCTGGTCATCGCGAGCCTGACGCTGCAGCAGGGCGGCGATATGACCCGGCAGATCCTTGCCCGAGTCGGCCCGGGAGTCTGCTTCAGAGTTGCCGACGGGGCTTCCTCCGGAGTCTCTGCTGAGGGGGTCTTCCTGGCTCATGCGGAGGCTGCGGCCACCTTCAGCGCATCGGGGAACGCGAACTTTCCGGCGTAGAGCGCCTTGCCCATGATGGCGCCCTCCACGCCGAGGGAGACCATCTTGGCCAGTGCCTCGATGTCGTCCAGGGAGGAGATGCCGCCGGAGGCGACCACGGGCTTCTTGGTCTTGGCGCAGACCTGGGCGAGCAGCTCGGTGTTGGGGCCGCGCAGGGTGCCGTCCTTGGTGACATCGGTGACCACATAGCGCGGGCAGCCGGCGTCCTCCAGGCGCTGCAGGACCTCCCAGATGTTGCCGCCCTCGCGGGTCCAGCCGCGCGCGGCGAGGGTCTCGCCGCGCACATCCAGGCCCACGGCGATCGCGTCACCGTGGCGCTCGATCGCCCGGGCGGTCCATTCCGGGTCCTCCAGGGCGGCGGTGCCCAGGTTCACCCGCGTGGCGCCGAGCTCCAGGGCGCGGTCCAGGGACTCGTCGTCGCGGATGCCGCCGGAGAGTTCGATCTTCACGCCGAGCTCCTTGACCACGCGGGCCATGATGTCGCGGTTGTCGCCGCGGCCGAAGGCGGCGTCGAGGTCCACCAGGTGGATCCATTCGGCGCCCTGCTGCTGCCAGTTCAGTGCGGCTTCCAGCGGGTCGCCGTAGCCGGTCTCTGATCCGGCCTCTCCCTGCACCAGGCGGACGGCCTGACCGTCGGCCACGTCGACGGCGGGCAGGAGCTCCAGCGCGGGAACGGTGGAGGAGGCGGGAGCGTCAGTCATGGATCTTCTTTCGGCTGATGGGTCAGGTGGTCAGGAGGTCCGGTGCAGGGCGCGTCCGTGCCGGTGCGCGCCGAAGACGGTCAGAGGCTGAGGATCCAGTTGCGCAGCAGCTGCATCCCGGCGTCGCCGGACTTCTCGGGGTGGAACTGGGTGGCCGCGAGCGGCCCGTTCTCCACGGCGGCGATGAAGTCCGTGCCGTGGTGGCTCCAGGTCACCTTCGGCGGGTTCATCGATTCGATGCTCTGGTCGAAGTCCCAGGACTGCACGGCGTAGGAGTGCACGAAGTAGAAGCGTTCATCCTTCAGTCCCTCGAAGAGCACGCTGTCTTGCGGAGGGCGCACGGTGTTCCAGCCCATGTGTGGGACCACAGCGTCCTCGGGCAGGGCGGTGACCTCTCCAGGCCACTCCCCCAGGCCGTCTGCGGGGATGCCGTGCTCCACGCCGCGTTCGAACATGACCTGGTGTCCCACGCAGATCCCGAGCACAGGACGCGAGCCGGCGATCCGGCGCCCGATCCAGCGGGGACCGTCGATCTCGCGCAGGGCCGACATCACTGCGGCGAAGGCGCCCACGCCGGGCACCACGAGTCCGGACGCGTTGAGCACGGCATCGGTGTCGCGGGTCAGCGTCACATCCGCGCCGGCGCGCTCGAGCGCTCGGACCGCCGAGTGGATGTTGCCCGAGCCGTAGTCCAGGACGACGACGTCTGGCCTGCCGCTCACAGGGCACCTTTGGTGGAGGGGATCTCGTCGGTGCGCGGGTCGGACTCCACGGCCTGGCGCAGGGCACGGGCGAAGGCCTTGAACTGGGCCTCCACGATGTGGTGCGGGTCGCGACCGCCGAGCAGGGTCATGTGCAGGCAGATCCCGGAGTGGTAGGTGATCGCCTCGAAGACGTGCCGGGTCATGGAGCCGGTGAAGTGTCCCCCGATCAGGTGATACTGCTGGCCCTCGGGCTCGCCGGAGTGCACCAGGTAGGGACGACCGGAGACGTCGACCACCGCCTGTGCCAGCGCCTCGTCCAGCGGGATGGTGGCATCGCCGAAACGGCGAATGCCTCGCTTGTCCCCCAGCGCGGCGCGAAGCACCTCGCCCAGGACGATGGCGGTGTCCTCCACCGTGTGGTGCACATCGATGTGCGTGTCCCCGGAGGCTTCGACGTCCAGGTCGATCAAGGAGTGCTTGGACAGCGCGGTGAGCATGTGGTCATAGAACGGCACGCCGGTGTTGATCGTGGAGGCTCCAGTGCCGTCCAGATCCATCCGGACCTTGACGCTGGACTCGCTGGTGACACGTTCCATCTGGGCGATGCGCCCGGAGATCAGTTCTGCTCCCATAGCTCCTGCTCGGTGGTGGGGGTACGCCGACGTCCTATTCTACGCGGTGGCGCTGGAGGTGAAGCGCTGCAGCGAGGCGAGGAACTCGGTGGTCTCCTCCTCGGTGCCCGCAGTGACCCGCAGGTGCCCGGGGATGCCGACGTCGCGGATGAGGATGCCCTCGTCGAGCAGGTGCTGCCAGGCCGCCTTCTCATCGGTGAGTCCGCCGAAGAACACAAAGTTCGCATCGGAGGGGGCCGGGCGCAGACCCATCTGCTCCAAGGCGGTGACGATGCGGTCGCGCTGTGCCTTGATCCGCTCCACATTGGCCATCAGGGTCGACGAATGGTCCAGCGCCGCGACGGCGGTCGCCTGAGTGACCGCAGAGAGGTGATAGGGCAGGCGGACCAGTCGCATCGCGTCGGTGACCTCAGGGGCGGCGGCGAGGTAGCCCAGCCGTCCTCCCGCCAGCGCGAAGGCCTTGCTCATGGTCCGCGAGACGATGAGCCGCTCCCGTCCGGGCAGCAGGGCCAGGGCGGATCCTGTGCCGGTCTGGCGGAACTCCCCATAGGCCTCGTCCACCACGACCATGGTCTGAGAGTCTTCCCCCGCCGCATAGGCGGCCTCCACGGTCTCCAAGGTCAGCGCCGTGCCGGTGGGATTGTTCGGCGAGCAGAGGATGACGACGTTCGGGCGGTGCTCACGGATCTGGGCGGCCACGTCGTCAGGAGTCTGGATGAAGTCGGCGGCGCGCGTGCCGGGGGTGTATTCGCTGTAGGTGCCCCGGGCGTAGAGCGGGTACATCGAATAGGTCGGAGGAAAGGCCAGGACCGAACGGCCCGGACCGGCGAAGGCCTGCAGGATGTGCTGCATGATCTCGTTGGAGCCGTTGGCGGCCCAGATGTGCTCTGCCGTCAGCTCGGCGGGTTCGCCCTCGGAGGCCAGATCCCGGTTCAGGTAGTCGGCGAGCTTGTCTCGCAGCGTGGAGAACTCACGGTCTGGGTACCTGTTGAGCACGGCTGCGGCGGCACGGACCTCTTTGGCGATGGCATCGACAACATCTTCAGGAACGTCATAGGTGGTCTCGTTGACGTTGAGCATGGCCTTCACGGCGAGCTGCGGAGCTCCGTAGGGCTCTTGGCCCCTGAGCTCCTCACGCAGCGGGAGGCGGGACAGGTTCCTGGACGCGGATGAAGTCACCGCTACATTCTAGTCACGCCCCGGCGGGTGCTCGGTGGTCAGTCGACCGGGACGAAGAGCTCCTGGCCGGGTTCCAGCTGTGAGGAGTCCAGGTCATTGAGCTCAGCGATCTGCCCGATCAGCACCTGGGTGCGCTCCTCGGAGTCCACGGCGTTGGCCACGCTCCAGAGCGTGTCCCCGGCCCCGACGGTGACGACCTGGGCCTCGACGCCGGGCGCCGCGCCCGAGGAGGCCTGCGCCTGGTTCATCAGGGACGTCGCCAGCATCAGCGCTCCCAGCAGCAGGAAGGCCAGGGCGGCGAGGGTGGGGAGACCGAGGAGCAGGAAGCGTCCGCGACGGGTCAGGTGCAGGGCGGAGCCTTCTGCGGAGGGTGAGGCGGAGGCACGGGGTGCGGGGACACGAGGTGCGAGTGCAAGGTGTGCAGTATGCATGGGGAAGAACCTTTCATTCGAACGTGTGTTCTATTTCTAGCACATACTTTCGAAGCTTGGCCAGACTCGCCGCGGAATCAATGGAATATCTCTACGGTTTCGCGTAACCTGAGCGCCAAGTTCGAAGTGATCTTCGATCCGAATCTCACCGTGAACAGTCCATCAGCAGGGTCTGACATGGATGGTGACGCAACCAGGAGGCACCAATGGCGCAAGAGACCAAGGGCACATCCACGGCGCCGCGGCTGACGGATCGGCAGCGCCAGATCGTCGACGTCATCCAGGAGTCCCTCGCGGAGCGGAGCTACCCGCCCTCGATGCGGGAGATCGGTGATGCCTGTGGGCTGGCGTCGCTGTCCTCGGTGACCCACCAGCTGGCCCGCCTGCAGGAGCTCGGCTACATCATGCGGGTGCCCGGCAGGCCGCGTGCGATGGAGGTGCTGCGAGACTCGGCGGGGAGGCTGCTGCTGGATGAACCTGCTGTGGAGCCGGGCTCCGCTGACCGCGACTCGGTCATCGACCTGCAGGGTTATCGGACGCAGTCAGACAGCCGCATCTCGGAGATCCCCGTGGTCGGCCAGATCGCGGCGGGTGGACCGATCCTCGCGGACCAGCAGGTCGAGGACATCATGCCGCTGCCCCGGCAGCTCACCGGCGAGGGCGAGCTCTTCATGCTTCAGGTGCGGGGCGATTCCATGATCGAGGCCGGGATCTTCGAGGGCGACTGGGTCGTGGTGCGGCGCCAGAGCACGGCGGAGAACGGTGACATCGTCGCCGCTCTGCTCGAGGACGAGGCCACGGTGAAGACCCTGAAGCGCCGTGACGGCCACGTCTGGCTGCTTCCGCAGAACCGGCAGTATGAGCCGATTCTCGGCGATGAGTCCACGATCATGGGCAAGGTCGTCACCGTGCTGCGCAGCCTCTGAACCGGCTGAGCACTGCTAGTCCCTGCGGGGCACCACAGCAGGGTCCTCGCCGGTGGGTGAGGGCGGCTCATCACGGAGCTCGCGCTTGGTCATGACCTCCAGGACCCGCGACCACCGGTCCTCAACTGTCTCCTCACTGAGTTCCACAGCGGGCGGAATGTTCCCCTCGGCCAGGTCCCGCAGCGGCCAGATCCCCCGGTGCGGCTCATCATCAGTCGGGCCCCGATCCACGGTGACCGGCAGCCATTCCATGGCGGTGACCGCAGCGCCGTCGTCGTCGACCCCCACGGTCGCGTAGACCACTGTCCCGCTGGCAGTTTCGGCGATGCAGCAGGCCTCGTCCTGATTGGAGAGGAAGTTGCCCATGGACCAGGCCACCCACATGCCCTCGCCCGTCGGACCTCCCTCGAGGTTCTCCACGGGCTGGGGAGTGTGGGAGTGGCTGCCGAACACCGCGTCGATCTCGCCGCCGGCAGCCAGCTGCTCGCCGTAGGTGCGCTGCTCCTCCGTGGGCTGGTGGAGATACTCCCCGCCCCAGTGGACAGAGGCGACGACGACGTCGGCGCCGTCCTCACGCGCCTGGGCCGCCTGCTCGGTGAGGCCCTCGGCAGTGACATCGGCGACCCGCCAGGGCTCGTCCTCCGGAGGCGGGTGTGCCTGATTGTGGATCCTGGTGGTGGCCACATGCGCCACGGTCACCTCTCGTCCGCCGCGCTCGAGGGTGTACAGCTGGGGCTGGGCGGCTTCTGCTTCGATGCGGGCCGTCCCCGCGTGTCCCAGGCCGGCCTCGTCGAGGACGTCGAGCGTGCGCTCCTGCCCGGCCGCTCCCTGGTCGAAGGAATGATTGTTGGCCGTGGAGCAGCCGTCGAAGCCCACGGAGGCGAGATCTGCGGGGAGCTCCGGCGGGGCGGCGAAGACCGGATACCCGACCGGCTCCACACCGTCCGGAGCGATCGGTGACTCCAGTCCACACAGAGCAAGATCAGCGCCGCTGATGAGATCCTCGACTCCGGCCATCAGCGGCGCGAACGTGTAGTCCTCGTCCTCGGCCAGCGCGGCCGCCTCGTCGATGACATTGTCGTGGACGAGCACATCCCCCGTGCCGGCGATGGTGAACTCATCCGCCTGGGGTTCTCGGGTCTCCGCCTGGTCGGTCTCACCGGTCTCGGCCCCACCGGCCCCGTCATGACCACCACTGTCATCACCAGCGCCGTCACCGCAGCCGGACAGGACGAGCGCGGCGGCCAGCCCCACGAGGAGAGCGAGGGATCCTGAGCCTGAGGTGCCTCTCGGTGTGGACATCACCTTCAAGGCTACCGCGACCACCCACTACGCTGGGGTGATGCGCATTCCCCTCGTCGGCGCGTTGGCGGCCCTGCTTCTGCTGGTGTCCGGCTGCGCTGATGGTGACGACGCTGGTGAGGACGCGCCGGTGAGCGAGGACGCCGCCTCCGCTGAGACCCCCGTGGGAGCTGACGAGACGTCGGACGGGCCAGCGGACGGTCCAGCGGAGTCCGTCCAGCCCTCGGAGGCAGCAGCGGGAACCGGTCGGCCCGCTGCTGGGCCGGATTCCGAGCCCGATTCAGTTCACGTGCTGGTGAACAAGCAGAATCCTCTGGACCCTCTGGATTACACGCCGGACGACCTTCGGCACGTGGACGCGCCCCACGAGTTCGAAGAGGCTCCTCTGCGCGAGGAGGCCGCCGGAGCCTATGAGGAGCTCCACGCGGCCGCAGACGAGGCAGGCCTGGAGCTCTGGGCCACCACCGCGCACCGGGACTATGACTTCCAGCAGACCCTCTACGAACAGCGCCTCTTCCAGGACGGCGCCGCGGCCGCCGACCGTGTCAGCGCGCGGCCCGGGCACTCGGAGCACCAGACAGGGCTGGCCGTGGACGTGGCTGACCTGCAGAACCGAGAGTGCTACCTGCGCACCTGCTTCGGAGACACCGAGCAGGGCCGGTGGCTGGAGGTGCACGCAGCCGAGTTCGGATTCATCATCCGCTACCCGGAGGGAGCGGAAGAGATCACCGGCTTCGACTACGAGCCGTGGCATCTGCGCTACGTCGGTGAGGAGGCCGCACGCGCGGTCACCGAGCGTGGACTCACCCTGGAGGAGTACTGGGACCAGCCCCCGGCACCCGACTATGAGAATGAGTACGAGCCCAGCACCGTGGACTGAACCGTTCTCCGCAGTTAGCTGTCCATCTCCGCCAGCCGAGCCAGCGCCCCGCGCGCGAGATCTCCGTTGACCGTGGGCCAGAAGTCCGGCATCGAGCGCTTCAGGAATCCGCCGTAGCGAGCAGTGGCCAGACGCGAATCAAGGATCGCCAGCACACCCTTGTCCTCTGAGGTGCGGATCAATCGGCCTGCGCCCTGAGCCAGCCGGGTGGCCGCATGCGTGGCGGCGACCTGCATGAATCCATTGCCGCCGTTCTTGGCGACCTCCTGACTGCGCGCGCTGAGCAGCGGGTCGTCCGGCCGAGGGAACGGGATGCGATCTATGGCCACGAGACGGCATGCGCGACCTGGCACGTCCACGCCCTGCCACAGGCTCATGGTGCCGAACAGGCAGGTCTCCTCATCCTCGGCGAATTCCCGCACCAGGGCTGACATCGTCGAGTCACCCTGGCAGAGGATCGGGACGTCGAGACGCTGGCGGAGGTCCTCCGCAGCGTCCTCGGCGGCACGTCGCGAGGAGAACAGCGCCAGGGTGGCCCCGCGGGAAGCTTCGATCAGACCGGCAAGCTCGTCACGCTGCGCCTGCGCGGTGTTCATCGAGGGCGCCGGAAGGTGCTTGGCCACATAGAGAACGCCCTGCTTGGGATAGTCGAAGGGGCTGCCCACATCGACGGCGTCCCAGGCGGGAGCCTTCTCCCCCACCAGGCCGAGCGCTCCGGCCACCGGATCGAAGCTGTCCCCTATCGTCAGCGTGGCGGAGGTGAGGATGACCGTGCGGTCACCGAAGAGGCCCTCGCGCAGGCGTCCGGCCACCGAGGTGGGTGCCACATAGATGATCGGCGGCTCCTCGAGGTCCGCCTCCTGGTATCCGCGGCCGGGGACGAAGGATCCCTGCCGGTTGAGCCAGACGACATCGGGGGTCTCCGGGGACTCCAGGATCCGGTTGGCAGTCTCCAGCACCGCCTGCATCCGGGAGCGGGCGGTGCTGCGGCCGGGGTCGGCTTCGCCGTCGCCGGAGGGCTTGGAGTCGGAGAGGGCGGTGCGCGCGGAATTGCGGGCCAGCTCCACGGCCTCGCGCTGCTGCGGGTTGAGCCCGCGCGCCAGCAGGCCTGAGTCCACTCGGTGGAAGGCGGCCTCCACCGCAGTGCCGGCGCTGTGCAGCGCCTCCACATTGATCGCGGTGTGGCGCCGGGCCGAGGAGGCTGCAGCCTTGATCATCTGCGCGGAGAGCTGGGCGGTGACCGCCGAGGTGACGCGGTCGGCCAGTTCGTGGGCCTCATCGACGATGACGGCGTCGTGATCGGGCAGCACGTCGAGACCTTCGAAGGCGTCGATGGCCAGCATCGCGTGGTTGGTGACCACCAGGTCGGCGTCCTTGGCCTTCTCCCGGGCTCGCTCGGAGAAGCACTCCGCGGCCATCGGGCACCTGCGCGCGCCGATGCAGTCCACCGCGTTGACCGAGACATGCCTCCAGGCGCGGTCGGTGACACCTGTGGGCAGGTCATCGCGGTCACCGGTCTCAGTGACCTCCGCCCACTCGCGCAGCGTGACGATCTCTCGGCCCAGCTGGGAGCCCGGCTCGAGCGGGGTGGCCCCGCCAGTGGGCTCGTCGGCGAAGGAGAACAGGGCCTGCTCGTCGTCGTCCTCAGGGAACCCGCCGTCGATCTTGTGCTTGCACACATAGTTGGACCGCCCCTTGACCAGCGCGACATCCACCGGACGCTCCACATGCTCGGCGATGTTCTCGAGCAGCCGCGGCAGGTCACGGCCCATGATCTGGGCCTGCAGCGCCAGCGTGGCGGTGGAGATCAACACCGGCTTCTCGGCATCGAGTGCGTGCACCACGGCCGGCACCAGATATGCCAGAGACTTGCCCGTGCCGGTCCCGGCCTGGACCAGCAGGTGCCGCCGCTTGCGCAGCGCCATGGCCACGTGTTCGGCCATGGTCACCTGCCCGGGTCGCTCCACCCCGCCCATCGCGCTGACGGCGCGCTCGAGCAGCTTGGTGGTCTCCTTGTGCCCGGTGGACCGGGTGGTGCTCACACTCAAGGCGTGGACTCGGCGTCGACCTGGAACTCGGCGAGATCGCCGACCAGTTCGCGGCGGACCAGCACCTTCAACAGGGTGCCCTCCTCCAGGTATTCGGTAGAGAGGATCTCCGCATCTTCGGCATGCAGGCGGGAGACGATGTCCCCCTGCGCGTAGGGCACCATGAGGTCCAGCGGGACGCTGGGCCGCGGAATGGAGCTGCTGATCAGCTCCCTGAGCTCATCCATGCCCTCCCCGGTGTGCGCGGAGACCACGATCGTGTGCGGCTCGCGCCGCCGGATCCGCTCCACCACGTCCCAGTCGGCGAGGTCGGCCTTGTTCAGCACGATGACCTCGTCCACCTCATGGGCGTCCACCTCGGCGAGCACGGTGCGGACCGCACGGATCTGCCCCTCGGGCTCGGGGTGGGAGGCGTCGACCACATGCAGGATCAGATCGGCGTCGGCGACCTCCTCCAGGGTGGACCGGAAGGCCTCGATCAGCTGGGTGGGCAGCTGCCGGACGAAGCCGACCGTGTCTGAGAGTGTGTAGCCGATGCCGTCCGGGGTGACCGCCTTTCGGGTGGTCGGGTCCAGGGTGGCGAAGAGCGCGTTCTCGACCATGACTCCGGCGTCGGTGAGCCGGTTCAGCAGCGAGGACTTGCCCGCGTTGGTGTAGCCGGCGATGGCGACCGAGGGCACGGCGTTGCGCTTGCGGTTGGCGCGCTTGGCGTCGCGGGCCGGCTTCATGGCCGTGATGTCACGGCGCAGCTTGGCCATCCGCTTGTTGATCCGGCGACGGTCGAGCTCGATCTTGGTCTCACCCGGTCCGCGGGAGCCGATGCCGGCGCTGGCGCCGCCGACCTGGCCGCCGGCCTGGCGGGACAGTGACTCGCCCCAGCCGCGCAGACGCGGGAGCATGTACTCCATCTGCGCCAGCTCCACCTGCGCCTTGCCTTCGCGGGACTTGGCGTGCTGGGCGAAGATGTCCAGGATCAGCCCGGTGCGGTCGATGACCTTGACCTTGACGATGTCCTCGAGTCCGCGGCGCTGGGAGGGAGCGAGCTCGGAATCCACCACCACGGTGTCGGCGCCGAGATCGGCGACTGCTTCGCGGATCTCCTCGGCCTTGCCGGAGCCGAAAAAGGTGCCGGGGTCCGGCTTGGCGCGGCGCTGCAGGAATCCGTCGAGCACTGTGGACCCGGCGGTCTCGGCCAGGGCTGAAAGCTCACGCAGGGAGTATTCCGCCTCCTCCACGGTGCCCTCGCCCCAGAGTCCGGCGAGCACCACGCGCTCGAGGCGAAGCTGGCGGTACTCGACCTCGGAGACATCCTCGAGCTCGGTGGAGAGCCCGTCGACCCGGCGCAGCGACCGGCGCTCGAGAACTTCGTACTGGTCCCCGTCTGAGTCGGAGGGCGAGTTCGCATGGGAGAGCTCGCGCGCCTGTTCGCCGAGGATTCCGCGGCGCTGGAAGCTTGATTCGGCCTCGAACCGTGTGGTGCGCGCCGGTGCTTCCTCGCGCGCACGGTCTGCGGCGAGAATCCGCTCGATGGTCGCGTCCACCGAGGACTGGACGACATCCTCGGCAGCCTGCTCCTCGGGGGTCTCGCCTGATGGATCTGGCGTGTGGTTCTGCTTGGTCATGATCTCCTTAGGACCAGTTTTCGGGCTGGCCCTGCCCGCTGTGGGTATCCATTCTACGTTCGGCCGCGGACACAGGTAAGTGCACGGCTCCGCTGTGGATGAACTGCGGGGCTTGTTCGATGATGTGGAGTGCTGGCTTCGCCGGCGCACAGGGCCGGCGGGGTGATGAGGGGAGACTCAACCGCGCGGGCGGGAGTACGTCAGGTGAATCCACATGGGGACAAGTCTACTACGATTCACCCTGTGAGCTCCCAGCATTATTTCTCCGCATCTCCCGAGGGTCCCTTCACGCGCCGCAGTGTAGAGGTGACGCTGGATGGCCGGTCAGTCTCGGTGAGCACCGCTGGCGGGATCTTCTCCCCGGAGGGCGTGGACAAGGGCACGGCGGTGCTGCTCAAACATGCTCCGGCTCCGGCGCAGCACGGCGACCTGCTGGACATCGGCTGCGGCTGGGGGCCGATCGCGCTGGTGATGGCCATGCGTTCTCCCGAGGCGACGGTCTGGGCGGTGGACGTCAATGAACGGTCCCGAACCCTGTGCGCCGAGAACGCCGCCGCGCTGGGACTGACCAATGTGAGGGTCTCGGCACCCGAGGATGTGCCCACGGACCTGAGCTTCGCCTCCATCTGGTCCAATCCCCCGATCCGGGTGGGCAAGGAGGCGCTGCACGGGCTGCTGCAGCACTGGCTGCCGCGCCTGAGCCCCGGCGGCGAGGCCTGGCTGGTGGTGCAGAAGAACCTCGGCGCGGATTCGCTGCTGACCTGGATGACGACCATGCTCACCGAGGCTGAGGGGCAATTCCGCAGCGATCGCGCGGAGACCTCCAAGGGCTTCCGCCTGCTGCGCGTCCAGCGGGTCTAACCGGCCCCGTCGCTCACCGGTCAGCCTGCGCCCGCCTGGATCTGGGGCGTCATGCAGCGTCAGGCAGATCAGGGGCGTCAGGCAGCGCCAGACCAGATCAGCGGCGTCAGGCCAGCGTGCCGCGGAGCACCAGCTCGGCCGGACCCGCCAGCTCCACATCTTCCGCGCCGTCGGCCCGGGCGGTGAACCGGACCGTGACCTGCCCGCCGGGGACATCGACCTTCCAGAGGTTGACGGTGTCATCGGCGGCCCAGACACGCACCGCAGCCGCCGCTGCGCAGGCGCCCGTCCCGCAGGACATGGTCTCCCCGACTCCGCGCTCATGGACCCGCATGCGGACGCGTCCCACCGGCTGCCCCGCCTCGTCGGTGGTGACCAGGGGCTCGGCGGGGACCACGAACTCCACGTTCGTGCCGTGGGGCGGGACCGGGTCCACCTGAGGAGCTTCCTGCAGGTTCAGCTGTTCTAGCAGCGCCGTGTCGCCCAGGGCGACGACGGTGTGCGGGTTGCCCATCGAGATGCTCAGAGCCGGCCGGGGCTCGTCCAGCCCGGAGGCGATCACCAAGGAGTCCGAGGCCTTGGAGGAGGCCAGCTCGGGGTCGATGAAGGACCATACGCCCATCCCGATCGCGTAACCCTCGGGGACCCTGCGCACGCTGCGCATTCCCGCGCGGGTCAGCACGGGAAGCTCTTCCCCCTCGACGAGCTGGACGAGGTCCTCGGCGAGCAGGAAATGGGCGAAGGCGCGAACACCGTTGCCGCACATCTCAGACACGGATCCATCGCCGTTGCGGTAGTCCATGAACCACAGCGGGGCGTCTTCGGTGCTCACCAGATCAGGGTTCTCGGCCAGCACGCGGGAGACCGCAGCGTCCGAGGTGACCAGGTGGGCCGGGACGGCGCGGATCATGCCGTCTCCGCCGATGCCCAGATGGCGGTCACACAGCGCTGCCACTTGATCGGGCTCCAGGGTCAGCTCTCCCGCCGGGTCGGCGAGCATGACGAAGTCGTTGCCCGTGGCATGTGCCTTGGTGACAGTGGTGCCGGCGAGGGCGTCGAGTCCGGTGAGGTGATGGGCCACGCGGTTCTCCTTCATAGCGGGGACAAGAGCGGCTGAAGACCTGGTGCTCTCGAGGTGTTCAACGCGCGGAGCTGTCGATCACTTCCTGGGCCCGGGCGGCGAGGTCATCCGCCGGTGCGCTGAGCCAGGTGATCCGCGGATCTGCTCGGAACCAGGTCTCCTGGCGCCGGGCGAATCTTCGGGTGGCCAGGATCGTGGACTCGATCGCCTCCTCCTCGGTGATCTCACCGTCGATCACCTGGAGGAACTGCTGGTAGCCGATCGCGCGGGAGGCGGTCCTGCCCTCTCGCAGGCCGCGGGCCTGAAGGTGCTGGACCTCTTCGAGCATGCCCTGCTCCGCCATGGTGCGCACCCGGGCGGCGATGCGTTCACGCAGCAGTCCACGGTCCACATCGAGGCCGAGCTGCAGAACCGGACCGAGGCTGGGTTCGTGGAGCCGCTGGGGCATATAGGAGGAGAAGGTTCTGCCGGTCAGCTGCACGACTTCGAGCGCGCGCACCAGCCGCCGGTCGTCCTTGATCACGGCCGCCGACTCAGGATCCTGCTCGCGCAGCTCCAGGCGCAGCACGGCGGCCCCTTCGTCCTCAAGCCGTTGGGTGAGTCGGCTGCGCAGCTGCGGGTCGGTGGGCGGGAACTCGATGACGTCGATCACCGCGCGCACGTAGAGTCCCGAGCCGCCCACCATGATCGGAGTCCTGCCCCGGCCGCGGATCTCCGCGACGATCCGCCGGGCCTGGTCCTGGAAGGCGGCCACAGAGGCTTCGGCGGTGACATCCAGGACATCGAGCAGATGGTGCGGGACGCCTTTCGACTCCGCCGGGGTCACCTTGGCGGTGCCGAGGTCCATGCCGCGGTAGAGCTGCATCGAATCGGCGTTGATGATCTCTCCGTCCAGGCGCGCCGCAAGGTCGATCCCCAGCGACGACTTTCCTGAGGCGGTGGGACCGACGATGACGATCAGCGGAGTCATCAGGGGCCGACGCGCAGAGTGGGCATGCCCAGCGAGACCGCTGCGGGGGTGGACCCGCCCACTTTGGTGGTCCCCACTCCACAGGAGTCTGCCTGCCAGCGATCCCAGGCATCGCCGGCCGTGGATCGGCGCAGACGATAGTCGCCGGGGCCGGCGGGGTCGGCGATCAGGTGGAACCCTGCCGCCTTGGTGATGGTCACTGTCACGAAGTCACCGGGGCGCGGGACAGACTCTCCAGCAGGCACGGCGAAGTGGACCAGTCGATTGTCCGGTGCGCGGCCGGAGAGTCGACCGGTCTCGGCCGACTTGGCTCCCGAATCTGCGGTGACCAGGAGCTCCTGTGAGCTGCCGAGCAGGGTGGCGTTCTCCTCGGCGCAGATCCGGTCCTGCAGCGCGCAGAGCCGTTCGAAGCGTTCCTGCACGACGGCTTTGGGGATCTGGTCCTCCATCGTGGCCGCAGGAGTCCCTGGCCGCGGGGAGTATTGGAAGGTGTAGGCCGAGGAGAATCGGGAGGCTTCGACCACGCGCATAGTGTCTTCGAAGTCTGCTTCCGTCTCACCGGGGAATCCGACGATTATGTCGGTGGTGACCGCTGCGTGCGGCATGCGCTCGCGCACCTTGTCCAGGATGCCGAGGAACTTCTTGGACCGGTAGGACCGTCGCATGTCCTTGAGCACCTTGTCTGAGCCGGACTGCAGAGGCATGTGCAGCTGGGGCATGACGTTGGGCGTCTCGGCCATGGCGTCGATGACGTCATCGGTGAAGGAGGCCGGGTGGGGGCTGGTGAAACGGACCCGCTCAAGTCCTTCGATCTCACCGCAGGCACGCAGCAGCTTCGCGAAGGCGCCGCGGTCTCCGAACTCCACTCCGTAGGTGTTCACGTTCTGCCCGAGCAGGGTGACCTCCACGGCGCCGTCGGCCACCAGGGCGCGAACCTCGGCGAGGATCTCCCCGGGGCGGCGATCGCGTTCCTTCCCCCGCAGGGAGGGCACGATGCAGAACGTGCAGGTGTTGTTGCATCCGACCGAGATGGAGACCCATCCCGAATGGACGGACTCGCGCTTGGTCGGAAGCGTGGAGGGGAAGGTCTCCAGAGATTCCAGGATCTCGAGCTCCGCCTCGGCGTTGTGCCGGGAGCGTTCCAGCAGCGCGGGCAGGGAGCCGATGTTGTGGGTGCCGAAGACGACGTCGACCCAGGGCGCCTTGGCCAGGACTGTCTCCTGGTCCTTCTGGGCGAGACAGCCGCCGACGGCGATCTGCATCCCCTCGTGCTTGGCTTTGGTCTGGCGCAGCATGCCGAGGTTGCCGTAGAGCTTGTTGTCGGCGTTCTCCCGCACGGCACAGGTGTTGAAGACCACCAGATCAGGCGTCGCGCCGGTGGGCACCGGAGCGTATCCGGCGTCTTCGAGCAGTCCTGACATGCGTTCCGAGTCATGGACATTCATCTGGCAGCCGAAGGTGCGCACTTCGTACGTGCGGTCCTGCGGTCCCTGGGACTCGGCCGCCGAGGCAGGGTCCAGAGAGGCGTCATCGGTGCGGTCCATCACTGCATCAGTCATCGCAGAGAATTCTACGCGCTGGCGTGTTCGTCCAGCACCTCGCGGACGATCTGGAACGCCGTCCCGGGGGCGTGGCCGCGCCGGGCCAGCATGGAGACCAGTCGACGAGTGGTCTTGTCTCGCTCTGCACGATCCTCCGGACCGGTGCCGGCGGGCACGGTTTTGCCACGGAGCTTGCGCTCGACGAGCTCACGGGCGGCTGCCAGCTCGTCGTCATCACTGAGCTGCTCCAAGGCCTCCTCGGCCACAGGGTCGCTGACGCCCTTCTCGCGAAGCTCGCGGCGCAGCGCAGATTTTCCAAGATTCTTGATCTCGTGACGCCCCCGCACCCAGGTGCGGGCGAACTCTGCGTCATTGATCAGATGGACTTCCTCCATGCGATCCAAGACACGAGTGATGACCTCCGCAGAGAATTCCTTCTCCTGCAGCGCAGTGGCCAGCTGTTGCCGGGTCTTCGGGGAACCGGTGAGTCGACGCAGCACCACGGCACGGGCCTTCTCGTACTGCTGCTCGGGGCTCAGCGACTCGAGGTCCCCGGCCTCTTCCTCGTGCTCGTCCTCACCCGCGGTGCCCGGCTCAGTGCCCGGCCCGGCGCCTGGCCCGGTGCCTGACTCAGCGCCCGGCTCAGTGCCCGGCCCGGCGCCTGACTCAGCGCCCGGCTCGGTGCCTGACTCAGTGCCCGGCCCGGTGCCTGACTCAGTGCCCGGCCCGGTGCCTGGCTCAGCGCCCGGCTCGGTAGGCTCGCCCCGGCCGGGCTCGCTCTCACCGGCCGTGTCCTCCGGGAAGGGTTCGGCCGGTGCACTCACATCGAGGAAGTCCGGCACCGGTGCGTCCGGGTCCCGCTCCTCGATGCGAGTCAAGGCTTCGCGCAGCGCGTCGATGGTCTGCTGCTGGTCACCCACGGCGACCTCCTATCAGGCGTCGACCGCCTTCAGTGCGGGTCCACCCTCATCCTCGAGGGGAGCGATGAGTCCCAGCTTCTCGCGGATGCGGCGCTCGATCTCATCGGCAAGGTCAGGATTGTCCTTGAGGAAGGTGCGTGCCTTCTCCTTGCCCTGACCGAGCTGGTCACCGTCATAGGTGAACCAGGCTCCGGACTTCTTGACCAGTCCGTTCTCGACTCCGACATCGATCAGCCCGCCCTCGCGAGAGATGCCCTCGCCGTAGATGATGTCGAATTCGGCCTGCTTGAACGGCGGTGCCATCTTGTTCTTCACGATCTTGGCGCGCGTGCGGTTGCCCACGGCGTTGGTGCCCTCTTTGAGGGTCTCGATGCGACGGACGTCCACGCGGACGGAGGCGTAGAACTTCAGCGCCTTGCCTCCCGAGGTGGTCTCCGGGGAGCCGAAGAAGACGCCGATCTTCTCGCGCAGCTGGTTGATGAAGATGGCTGTGGTCTTCGTCTGTGACAGACGCCCGGCGATCTTGCGCAGTGCCTGTGACATCAGGCGGGCCTGCAGCCCGACGTGGGAGTCGCCCATCTCACCTTCGATCTCTGCACGGGGCACCAGGGCGGCCACGGAGTCGATGACCACGATGTCGATGGAGCCGGAGGAGATCAGCATGTCCATGATCTCCAGCGCCTGCTCACCGGTGTCCGGCTGGGAGACCAGCAGCGCGTCGGTGTCCACGCCGAGATTCTGCGCGTAGATCGGATCGAGCGCATGCTCGGCGTCGATGAAGGCAGCGATGCCGCCCAGCTTCTGCGCATTGGCCACAGCATGCAGGGCCACTGTCGTCTTGCCGGAGGACTCGGGGCCGTAGATCTCCACCACGCGTCCGCGCGGGAAGCCGCCGATGCCCAGAGCGGCGTCCAGGGCGATCGAGGAGGTCGGAATGGTCTCGATCGGTGCGCGGGTCTCGTCACCCAGCCGCATGACCGAACCTTTTCCGTACTGCTTGTCGATCTGTGCGAGCGCTGCTTCAAGCGCCTTTTCACGATCTTGGCTTACTGCCATGATTCACCTCGATGAGTCGTCGTATGTATGTGGTGCCAGACTAGGCGGACCCTCTGACATGCCCGCGTGCAGAAACGAGCGATGTGCATTCAACAGAACCTCATCCCGCCGTCCGGGCCTTCTGGGGAAAACTCTAGCGCATCGGCTCGAACATATCTTCGACTGCGGTCCGGCGTGTCTCGGCGCTGAGCTGCCCCGTCTCGTCGCGCAGCCTCGTCGCGCACGGGCCGTGAACCGGCCGTGAGCAGGGCGGTCAGCTCTTGGGCTGGATGTCTCGTCCCAGCCGGCGATCCACCGGGACATCCTGCTGCTCGCAGACGGCTTCCCAGACATCCCGCGGGTTCACCCCGGCCTCGAGGGAGGCCTTGGCCGTCTTCTGATATTCGCTGAGCACCAGGGAGTCGGCGAGGACATGAGCGTATCCGGATCCGAACTCGTCCTCCATGAGGAACCAGAATCGACTTTGTCTCATGAATCTCCCTCGGCGGCTTCGTGGGCAGCTGACTCGGGAGCCAGTGCTGGATCATTCTCGGCGTCGAACTCGGTATAGCTGCGGTTCAGCTTCGCCAGCAGCCCGGAGAGCATGGTGATCTCCTGCTCCTCCCAGGGCTGCAGCATCTGCAGGTATCGTTCAGCACGGTCTCCCTGCGCAGATTCAAGCCGGGACCGTCCCTCGTCGGTGAGCGAGACCGTCTGGGCACGGCCGTCGTCGGGATCGGTGGCCTTCTCGATGAAGCCCCGAGCCTCAAGCGTGCTCAGCTGGCGGGAGAGCGTCGGCTTGCCGATTCCAAGGTGGCGAGCGATCGCCGTCATCCGCTGGGGCCCCATCTGCTGCAGCGTCGCAAGCACCGAATAGGAGGCTGGCTCAATCTCAGAGTCGATCTGGCGGGCCAGCTGGAGAGCGTTGAAGCGACGCCGGACGAAGAGTCTGTTGAACTCCTGTTCGAGCTCGTGGACCTTGGCGCGTCGTCGATGGCTTTCCATGCATCTCAGTCTAAGTCAGTGGACCACACAGCAAGGGAGGGTCACCCCGCAGGGTGCCCTCCCATGCTGAACCGCTGTGAGGCTGCGGCTGCGCCGCAATGCCGCTGCGGCGGTCTACGATCCGCTGCGCGCGAGCTCCTCGCGGGTGAGGTTGTCCGGCACGCGGTCCGGCACGACTCCACCGCCGAACTCTCGCTGAAATTCGGTGGGCACCGTGTCGGGCACCTGCAGACCTTCAGCGTTGGCGATGCGCTCAGCGACCTGGGAGAGCATCGTGGACAGCGGCACGTCCAGGGCCGAACAGATGGAGGCAAGCAGCTCCGAGGAGGCTTCCTTCTGACCGCGCTCGACCTCAGAGAGGTATCCCAGGGACACTCGCGCGTCATGGGAGACGTCCCGCAGGGTGCGACCCTCGGCCTGGCGGATGCTGCGCAGGACATCGCCGATCTCCTGGCGCAGGACCACGCCTTTGGACTCTCGGGTCTCGGTGGTGGCGACGCCGTCGACGTCCATATCTTTCCAACGGGTCACGCCGTTGACGGTGACTGGTTGTCTCACCATGGACTCACTCCTCTTTCGGTATGTTCCACCTGTGGTCAACGGTCTTCGCAGGCGTTTTCTTCCCGGGGCAGTTGCAGGTCCTTCACTTCTACTCTAGTCCTGATCCCCGATGCCTGGAGGGACAGTGAGCAGAAAGTCTTCGACCAGCTTCAGCGCCCCCTCGACGGAGGCATCGCGGATCTCCTCACGGTCGCCGTCGAGGTCCAACAGCAGTGACGCGGAGAGCCACTCCTGGGCCTCGGCGGCGCTGAGCCCGGCGCGGGGCTCTTCGCAGCCCTCGGGCAGACGGACGCCCAGCCGCCGAACCGTGGACTTCCTGCAGGCCAGGCCGAGATAGACGGTCCCCACGTCCTTGCCCTCGTGCGGTGCGGGGCCGGCCACACCGGTGGTGGAGACCCCGATGTCGGCACCGGTGCATGCTGCGGCTCCGCGTGCCATGGCCGCGGCCACGTCGGGATCCACAGCGCCCCGCTGCTCGAGCAGCTCTGCGTCGACGCCGAGAACATTACGCTTCACGGCGCTGGAATAGGCGACGACGCCGCCCAGCAGAGCCACAGAGGTGCCGGGCACTTCGGCGATGCGGGAGCAGAGACCTCCGGCGGTCAGGGATTCTGCAGTGGCCAGTGTGGCTCCGCGATGGCCCAGGCGTTGGATGAGGGATCTCGGCTCGGTCCTGTGCTCGGCCTCTCGGGCCACTTCGCCGGCGTCGCCCTCGGTCTTCAGGCCTTCAGGCATTGCCGTCCCCTGCATCACCCGGTCGACTGGCGTCCGCGTCCGCCGCCCGCACCCTGCGCCGCATCTTGAACGCGGAGAGGACGTAGTCCACGCCGGTGATCACCGTGACCACCAGGGCCAGGATCATGATTCCCAGCGCGACGTCGGCCAGCCAGTCGGCGATGACCACCAGCGGCAGCAGCATGAGCAGCAGACCTGCGGACTGCAGCACGGTCTTGAGCTTGCCCCCGCGGGAGGCCGGCATGACGCCGTAGCGGATCACCGCCATGCGCAGCACCGTGACGCCCACCTCGCGGATCAGAATGACGACGGTGACCCACCAGGGCAGCTCAGAGAGCAGCGAGAGCATGATCAGGCCCGCGCCGATGAGCAGCTTGTCGGCGATGGGGTCCGCGATCTTGCCGAAGTCGGTGACGAGATTGCGCGCGCGCGCCAGGTCGCCGTCGATCTTGTCGGTGAGCACTGCCACGGCGAAGACCGCCGCAGCCGCCCACCGCCAGCCGCCGTTGTCCGCCTCGGGACTGCCGCCGAAGAGCGCGCCGTCGGAGTCCAGCACCAGGAACCAGATGAAGACGGGAACCAGAGCGATCCGGACCATGGTCAGGATGTTCGCGATGTTCAGCAGCGGTGCTTGTCCGTTCTGCGCCGATGTCTCGCGGGGTGTGTCAGTCATGAGCCTCTCAGCGTCCGGTCAATTCCCAAACATCCTCACCGGATGTGGAGTCATGACCGTCATGATAGTCGTTCGCCTGGGGCAGCGCCGCCGTGCGCTCGGCCAGGTCCCGGGCGATCAGATCTGCGCTGGAGAGCGACTGCCGGCTCACCCGGCGCTCACCGACCGCCTGGGTGGGCGCGGTCTGTGTGGGCACGGCCCGTGTCGGGTCGGACTGGATGGAATCGGACTGGGCGGGATCTGACTGGACGTAACCGGACTGGAGAGGCTCCGCCGCCGAGGCGGCAGAGACGGCCGATGATCCGGAGACCGCAGAGTACCCGGACTCAGCGGAGGGCGCGGAGCCCCCGGTGGAGGCCGAGCGGACGGTGCCGGTGGAAGCTGCAGTCGGGGCCGGTGCCTGCTCGGCCCCAAGGACTCCGGTGGGAGCGGTCTGCACCGACTGGCCCGGCTCATACTCGATGCCCGTGTTGTCGTAGGCCTCGGGGGCGGCTTCGCTGGGCGCTGCCCCCCGCGGCTCCTCGCCGCGCATGGTGGCCAGCAGGCCGGGGAGCTCCTCCGGGGAGACCAGCACGTCGCGGGCCTTCGAGCCCTCTGAGGCGCTGACCACGCCGCGGGATTCCATCAGGTCCATCAGCCGGCCGGCCTTGGCGAAGCCCACGCGCAGCTTGCGCTGGAGCATGGAGGTGGAGCCGAACTGCGTGGTGACCACCAGTTCGGTGGCCTGCAGCAGCACGTCGAGATCGTCCCCGATGTCCTCATCGATCTTCTTGGAGACCTTCTCCGGCACCACGTCCTCGCGGTACTGGGCCTTGAGCTGGGACTTCACGTGCTCGACCACTGCGTGGACCTCTGAGTCATTGACCCAGGCGCCCTGGACGCGCATGGCGTTGGGACGTCCTGCGGGAAGGAAGAGCGCGTCTCCCTGCCCGAGCAGCTTCTCCGCACCCACGGAGTCCAGCACCACGCGGGAATCCGTGGAGGAGGAGGTCGCGAAGGCCATGCGGGAGGGGATGTTGGCCTTGATCAGACCGGTGACCACGTTGACCGAGGGGCGCTGGGTGGCCAGCACCAGGTGGATGCCGGCCGCGCGGGCGAGCTGGGTGATGCGCACGATCGAGTCCTCGACGTCGCGCGGGGCGACCATCATCAGGTCGGCGAGCTCGTCGACGATCACCAGCAGATAGGGGTAGGGCCGCAGGTCGCGCTGGGAGTCCGGGGGCAGCTGGATCTTGCCCGCGCGGATCGCCTTGTTGAAGTCATCGATGTGCTTGTACCCGAAGTGGGCGAGGTCGTCGTAGCGGTTGTCCATCTCCTTGACCACCCACTGCAGCGCCTCGGCGGCCTTCTTGGCGTCGGTGATGATCGGGGTGACCAGGTGCGGGACACCTTCGTAGGCGGTGAGCTCCACACGCTTGGGGTCCACCATGACCAGGCGGACCTCGTCCGGGGTGGCGCGCATCAGGATGGAGGTGACCATGGAGTTCACGAAGGCCGACTTGCCTGCGCCGGTGGCGCCGGCCACCAGCAGGTGCGGCATCTTCGCGAGGTTGGCGACCACGAAGCCGCCCTCGACATCTTTGCCCACGCCCATGATCATGGGGTGATCCGTCTTGCGCGCGGCGTTGGAGCGGAGCACATCGCCCAGGGCGACGACTTCCTTGTCCTTGTTCGGGATCTCGATGCCGATGGCGGACTTGCCCGGGATGGGCGAGAGGATCCGGACCTCGTTGGAGGCCACGGCCAGGGAGATGTTCTTCTCCAGTCCGGTGACCTTCTCCACCTTGGTGCCCGGAACGAGCTCCACCTCGTAGCGGGTGACCGTGGGTCCGCGGGAGAACCCGGTGACCTGGGCCTCGACCTTGAACTGCTGGAAGGTCTGGTTCAGCGCGTGCACGACCTCATCGTTGGCAGCAGTGTGCTCCTTGGCCGGAGGACCCGAGGGCAGCAGTCCCTGTTCGGGCAGCGTGTAGGTGACGTCTCCGCCGAGGGTGAGCTGTTCCGAGCGCACGGGCATCGCAGCGGCAGGGGCAGGAGCCTCGGCCTCCGGGTTGTTGCGCAGCGCGGCCGAGGAGGGCACGCCGGCGGCGGGCTGCGCCTCTGCGGCAGGGGCCGCTTTCTCGCGCGCCCGCTGGATGGCCAGCTCCTGAGCGGTGGGACGGCGGACTCCTGCCGGCACGGCCGGGGAGCTGAAGGACCCTTCGGCGGACTCTTCGAAGACCGGGTCCTCGTAGGCCCCGGCCGCGGCGCGCTGGGCGTCGGAGTCTGCAGAATCCTCGTTGCCGAAGGACTCGGCGTCGGCGGACTCCGAGTCCCCGGCCTTCGTCCCCATGATCTTGGCGAGCAGGGACTTCTTCCCGCCGGCCTCTGCGGCAGCGGGATCCTCGGCATGGCGCGCGGAGCGGCGCGGGCGGTCCGCAGCGTCGTCCTCGGCTGTGGCGGACTTCGAGCCGGACCTGGCCGGCTTGGACCCGGATGCGGACGCTGGGGTGCCGCTCTGGTCCGCGTCACGCTGCTGGGAGGCCCCGCCGGTGGGAAGGTTCGGGTCCTGTTCGGGCTCGCGGCGCTCCCCCACCACGTAGCTCATGGCCACGGCGGCGCGGTCGGGCAGCCGGCGAAGCGGGGTGTCGGTGAGGATCAGGATTCCGGCGAGCAGCGCGATGATCAGCAGCGCCCAGACCGGATAGGGGGTCACCAGTGAGGCCAGCGGGACGCTGACGAGGTAGCCGACGACGCCGCCCGAGGTCAGCAGGGCGGTGAAGGTGCCGTCGGTGCCCACGGTGAAGGCTTCGTTGATCGTGGGCAGGCCGTTCGCCAGGTGCACGATCCCTGCCGCGGCGACCAGGATGATCGCGCTGCCTGCGGCGATCCGGGCATTGCCCGAATGGTCCTGGGGCGCGCGGAAATAGCGCACGGCGGCGATCAGCAGGATCAGCGGCAGGATCACCGAGGCCCACCCGAAGGTGCCGGCGGTGGAGGTGTGCACCACGCCCGTCGCCCAGTGGTCGATGGCGCGGGCGCCCCACCAGTCCACCACGGCGGTGAGCAGGGCCAGCAGGAAGAACACCAGTCCCGCGCCGTCGCGGCGGTCGGCGGGGTGGATCTTCACCTGCCGTCCGATGCCTCGCACGGCGGAGGCCACCGGGGTGGCCAGAGCCAGCCAGAGGCCGCGCGCGGCGGAGGCCAGCAGGTTCCCGCGCGGGGAATCTGCTGGTTCATCGGAGGTGTTCTTCGACGTCGTCGCGCGGCCGGAGGCACTCTTGGAAGTCTTGCTTCCTTTTGTGCTGGCGGCTCGCGAGGGGGAAGTACGTGTCGCCATGGGGACAACTTACCCCTGATGCCGACTCAGGTCATCGATCGGCACACCTTTGGGCCCCACTGGCTGTGGGGCCCAAAGGTGTTGCCGGTGCGCCAGCGCCCGGAGAACCTGGGCCCGGAGAACCTGGGCTCGATCAGGTCTCGACGACCACCGGGACGATCATCGGCTTGCGGCGCAGCTTGCGGCTGACCCAGGAGCCCATGGTCCGGCGCACGATCTGCTGGAGCTGATGCGTGGTGTGTTCCTTGTTGTCCTGAATGGCCTCGGTCAGGGCGCGGGAGATCTTGGGCTTGATGTCCTTGAAGACCTGGTCCTCCTCGGCCACGCCGCGGGCGTGGATGTCGGGGCCGGAGATGATCTTCCCGGTCTGCCGGTTGACCACCACGACCACGGAGATGAACCCCTCTTCGCCGAGCACGCGGCGATCCTTGAGGTCGTTGTCGGTGATCTCGCCGATGGAGGAGCCGTCCACGTAGACGTAGCCGCACTCGACCTGCCCGACGATCTCGGCCACGCCCTTGTGCAGGTCCACCACGGTGCCGTCATCGGCGAGCAGCACGCGGTCGCTGGGGACTCCGGTCTCCTCGGCGAGCTTGCCGTTGGCGATCAGGTGGCGGGTCTCTCCGTGGACCGGCATGACGTTCTTGGGACGCACGATGTTGTAGCAGTAGAGCAGCTCGCCGGCGGAGGCGTGTCCGGAGACGTGGACCTTGGCGGTGCCCTTGTGGATGACGTCGGTGCCGAGCTTGAGCAGCCCGTTGATCACGCGGAACACGGCGTTCTCATTGCCAGGGATCAGCGAGGAGGCCAGGATGACGGTGTCGTCCTGACCCACCTGGATCGGGTGGTCGCCGTTGGCCATGCGGGACAGTGCGGCCATGGGCTCGCCCTGGGAACCGGTGGACATCAGCACCACCTCGGAGTCCGGGTAGTTGTCCACCTTCTTCATGTCCACCAGGATGCCCTCGGGGACGTCAAGGAAGCCGAGCTTGGAGGCGATGCCCATGTTGCGCACCATCGAGCGGCCGACGAAGGCCACCTTGCGGTTGTGCGCCTGGGCGGCGTTGAGCACCTGCTGCACGCGGTGCACGTGGGAGGAGAAGGAGGCGACGATGATGCGTCGGCTCGAGTTGCCGAAGAGCTGCTCCAGGGTCGGGCCGATCTCCTTCTCCGGGGTGGTGAATCCGGGGACATCGGCATTGGTGGAGTCGGTGAGGAACAGGTCCACGCCTTCTTCGCCGAGCTTGGCGAAGTGGCGCAGGTCGGTGATCCGTCCGTCCAGGGGCAGCTGGTCCATCTTGAAGTCGCCGGTGTGCAGCACTGTGCCGGCCTCGGTGCGGATGAAGACCGCCAGCGCATCAGGGATGGAGTGGTTGACCGCGACGAACTCGCACTGGAAGGGACCGAAGTCCTCCACATCGCCCTCTTTGACCTCGAGGGTGTAGGGCTTGATCCGGTGCTCGGTGAGCTTGGCCTCGATGAAGGCCAGGGTCAGCGTGGATCCGATCAGGGGGATGTCGGGCTTCTTGCGCAACAGGTACGGGACTGCGCCGATGTGGTCTTCGTGACCGTGGGTGAGGACCAGTCCGACGACGTCGTCAAGTCGGTTCTCGATGTAGCTGAAGTCGGGAAGGATCAGGTCCACGCCGGGCTGCTCCTCTTCGGGGAACAGGACGCCGCAGTCGACGATCAGCAGCTTGCCGCCGATCTCGAAGACCGTCATGTTGCGCCCGATGTCCCCCAGGCCGCCCAGGGCGACGGTGCGCAGAGTTCCGCGGCGTAGTTTCGGTGGAGTGATGAGGCGCTGTGCTGCCAAGGTGATGTTCCTCCTCTGGATGCCCCTGTGGGAGCGTCCATTATCTAGTGCGTGCGTGGTCTGCCCTGGAGCCGTCCGTTCTGCGGACGAGCCCTCAGAGCTGCCAGCCTGCCTCTCGCAGGTCGGCGATGATCAGTTGTTTCTCAAGTTCGTTGGCCTGCACGAGCGGCAGGCGGACTGCGGGGTTCATCCCGGTGCCGAGCCAGTTGAGCGCCTGCTTGCAGGAGACGGCGCCCTGGACGCGCGTCATCATGGCGCGGATGACGGGGCCGAGCTCGCTGTGGGCGATGCGTGCCTCGCGCAGCTCATAGGTCAGCACGGCGTCGATCATGCGGCGGAAGGTCGGGGAGGCCACATGGGCGGTCACCGAGACGACGCCGGCGGCGCCCATGGCCATCCAGGCGAGCACGTTCTGGTCGTCACCGGAGTAGACCTCGAGGTCGGTCTTGGTGAGCACCTCCGTGGTGGCGGTGATGTCATTCTTCGCGTCCTTGAGCGACATGATGTGCGGGTGCTCGGCGAGCTTCAGGATCGTCTCGGTGGCGATCGGGATGCCGGTGCGGCCGGGGATGTCATAGATCATCAGCGGCAGGTCGGCGGCGTCGGCCACGGCGGTGAAGTGCGCGAACACCCCGTCCTGGCTGGGCTTGTTGTAATACGGGGTGACCACGAGCTGCCCGTCGGCCCCGGCCCTCTCGGCGCGCTTGGCCATGAGCAGGTCGTGGTCGGTGTGGTTGGTGGCGGTGCCGGCGATGATCTTCGCACGGTCCCCGACGGCGGACTTGGCCGCGCGCACCAGGGATTCCTTCTCGTGGTCCTCCAGCGTGGAGGTCTCACCCGTGGTGCCGGAGACCACCAGGGAGTCATTGCCCTCGTCGACGAGTCTGGCCGCGAGCGCCTCGAACGCATCGAAGTCGATCTTGTCATCTGCGGTGAAGGGAGTGACCATCGCCGTGATCAGATGCCCGAAGTGCGGGTCGGTCTGATCCGGGTGCTGGACCTGCCCCGCCGTGAGGTGAGGATCGAATTCGTGTGTGGGCTCGTTGTCGCTTGCCATGGGGCTCAGCCTACCGTGCCGCCCGCCGCTCCCCCATCCCGCGCTCCGCTCCCCTGGCTTCCCCTCCCCCAGCGTTTTACCGGGGTGAACGTGTTCTACCGGGCGAACCGTCGAGCCGGTAGACCGCGCAAGGGGCGGTAAAACGCTGGGGTGCGGTGGGAGGGGCTAGCTGTCCGGGGTCTCCATGGCTCCGGCGGCGAGCGTGGTGCCGCTGTGGCCCGGGTCGCCGTCGAAGTGCTCGTGGGAGACGTCGACCACCGGGTACTCGCTCAGGTCGAGTCCGGCGGGCACCTGGAAGGTCGTGGAGTCCGTGCCGGTGACCACACCCAGGGACTGCAGGCGGGTCCCGTCCTCATCGCGGAGCCACACCTCGAAGTAGCCTGCCTCCGGGTCGGGTGCGGCGGAGACCTCGACGGTGAGCTCCAGGATGCCTTCCTCGGTCTCCACCATCTCGGCGCGGCCGGAGAAGTCCTCGACCTCCACTGGTTCCAGCGTGGCATCTCCGAGGACCGTCGGTGCCGCCACGGGAGGCAGATCGTCCTCGCCTGGACCGTCGTCAGTGCCGCTCCGGCCGAGGATTCCGGCCACAGCCGCACCGCCGATGAGCACACCAGCGGCGGCCGCCGCGAGCGGAACCCACCGGCGGTGTCGGGTCTGCTCTCGGCGAGGACGAAGCTGGTGGACCGAGGCCATCGGACGGTCATTCTCCTGCTCGGGCACGGCCATCTCGGCGGCGATGCGGTCCCAGAGTCCGGCGGGGGGCTCGAGGAGGTCGACAGGATCGCGCAGCGCCTCCACGGCCCGCTCGGTGGCGGCCAGCGCGGCACGACATGAAGCGCAGAGCGCCAGGTGCTCATGCGCCCGGCTCATCTCGGACCGGCTTAGTCCGGCCTGGTGGGCCGCGGGGCTGGACGGATCGGAAGCATCCGTGAAAGCGGGCTGTCCGACGGCGGCCGGGCCACCAGCAGCCAGGCGGGCGTCGGCCAGGACAGCCAGAGACTCCTCGGAAAGGTGCTCATCGGCGCCGGAGCGCTCGATCGGCGGAAGCTGCTCAGTCACTATGCACCTCCAGACTCTCTCGCATGCGGGCCAGGCCCCGGTGGACATGGGATTTCACGGTGCCGAGCGGCATCTCAAGTCGCTCGGCGATGGTCTTCAGCGGCAGGTCCTCGGTATAGGCCAGCCGCAGTATCTCATCCTGCGGCGGGCCGAGCGCGTCCAGAGTCTGCTGGACCACCACACGGTCGACCAGCGCATCCGTGGGCTGCGGCGCCTCATGGCGAGACTGGGCGTCCGCCCCGGCCTCGGCAGCCTGCTGGTCCCGCGCACGGCGGGCGAACACGTCTGCGATGACGCGCCGGGTGATCCCGGTCAGCCAGGCTCCGGTGGGCTGTGTGACGTCGTAGGTGTCATGTGAGCGCCATGCGCGGGTGAACACCTGCTGGGTCGCGTCCTCCGCGTCCTGGCGGTGTCGCAGGGCGGCCATGCACAGGGAGAACACGAACGTCGCGTGCTGCCGATAGAGGTCCCGCATGGCTCCGGGGTCTCCGGCCGCGAAGCGCATCGCCAGGTGCTGCTGGTCCAGGGCGTCTCCTCGGTCACGGATCAGTTTCAGAGTCGGCACGGTCGCCGTCGCCCTCCGCTCACTGCGCTGGTTCGGCGACCACGATGACGTTGTCAGCATAGCTGTTCTGCTCCGGCATCCATTGGCCCCCACACGTGATCAGCACCAACCGATGCGGACCGGTCCGCTCGAAGTAGGGCGCGAAGTCCAGCCCGTCCTTGCCGAGCTGCTCGACTTCGGTGACCTCGTAACGGTGCTCCTCGCCCGCCTCGTCCAGCACGGTGACCTCCTCGCCGGGACGCGAGTCCTTCAGCGCGTACAGCGGGCCCACCGGGGTCTCCGCCGAGCCCGCATGTGCGGTGATGACAGTCGTGCCCACCTGATCCGCGGGCGACTTGCCGTACTCGTACCAGGCGGCCTGGGCGGCGTCGTCAGGGATGTCCATCTGGCCATCACTGTCGACTCCGCGCGGTTGGACCGGCAGTTCGGCGTCGATCCCCGGATAGCTGAGCCCCACGGGCACAGGCGTCGCCTCGACCTCGCCCAACTCAGCGGTCTTGATCGGGACCTCGGCGGGATTCACAGCAGCCGAGGCCGAGTCCGCCTGACCGGGGGCCTCCGGCGCCCTGAACGCCGAAGGCCCCGCGGATTCATCAGGTGCGGACGCCGTCGCCTCCCGGAGATCGCCCGGGGTGCTCGCGCCGGGGGCGCATCCGGACACGGCAAGGATGGCGAGGAACGCCAGGGCCATGCTGCGTGGATGACCCCGGTGTGAGCGGCGGCGGCTGGTGTTCATCTCAGGCGCGGCTCTTCGCGCGGGTTCCGAAGGCCACGGCGCCGACCCCGGCCAGTGCCAGGACGCCGAGACCGGCGACCCAGGCGGTGGACGACTGGGCCGCAGGGACCTCGTAGTTGCCGGTGGGGACGCCGTCCGGTGACGAGTGCATGCCCTCGACGGTCTGAGTGGCCAGGGCGAGGTTGCCGTCCTCAGCCGAACCCCAGGCATAGACGATCGTGGAGGTGCCTTCGGCGACCTCGACGTCCGCCGGGCCGATGACCGGATCGGATTCGCCGGTCAGCGAGACGGCTGCCTCCAGCGTCCCGGCGGGCAGCTCCAGGGCGGCCTCATCGGGGTTGGCGAGAGCCTCGACGGCGACCTCGCCATTCGCCCAGATGTCCACCTCGGGGGCGGCCGCGACGTGGCGGACGGTCAGGCGCCCTTCGCCAGCGGCCAGCTCCGAGGCGTCATTCTCGAAGGCCGTCACGGTGGGTGCGCCCTCGGCGTCCAGATGCGCGGCGGCGGTGTAGTTCATGCCTTCTTCGAGCGTCAGGTCCACCGGGCCCAGGACCGGATCAGAATCATCCTCGGCGTCGGCTGCGGTGATCGCGACCTCGTAGTCGCCGCCGGGGAGCTCCAGGGGTCCGGCCAGGTCCCCGGGTGCGAAATCATCAAGGGTCAGTTCGCCGTTGACGTAGACGTCCACGGGCAGATCCGGCACGGCGTGCAGCACGGACAGGTGCGCGGAGGCTCCCTCGTGCTCGTCGGCGAAGGCCGGGGCGGCGGATCCGGCGATGGCCAGACCGACCACGGCGGTGGTTGCTAGGGGCAGTGACTTACGCATGGCGTTGTCCTTTCCTGATTCCTCAAGCAGTGATCGTGATCACTCTTTGTGCTCACATCAGGACTACCGCCGGGGACGCAGAAAGGTTGCAGGACCACAGAACTATTTTCTGCACGTGTTTCCCCCGGGCGCGGGCCCAGTACCCACCCCGGCCTGCGCAGGCAGTAGCGTACGGTCTGTGATCAAAGCTGGCACCGCCTCCGCACGCACCCGTCGTCTCTCGGGGGTCGATGCCGCGCGCGGCCTGGCCCTGCTGGGCATGATGACGGTCCACGTGCTGCCCACCATCTCCGAGCCCGGCCACGAGGCCACCTGGGCGGGGCTGCTCTTCACCGGGCGCCCCTCGGCCCTGTTCGCGCTGCTGGCCGGGGTCGGGCTGGCGCTGCTGACCGGCGGCGTCGGCAGGGCGCACTCCAAGACCCAGCTCGCCGGGGACCGCAAGGCGATCGCCATGCGCGCGGTGATCGTGGTGCTCATCGGACTGCTCGTGGCCTCGCTGGACTCCGGGGTCGCGATCATTCTGGTCCACTACGGGCTGCTGTTCCTTCTGGCGCTTCCGTTCCTGCGCATGGGAGCAGTGCCGCTGTTCGTGCTGGCAGGTGCCTGGGTGGCGGCGGCTCCGGTGGCCTACTGGTGGCTGCACAATGATCTGCGCACCACGCTGACCGAATTCCCGGAGACCTGGCGGCTCTGGCACTCCCCCGGCGTGGCAGACCTCGCGGATCCCGCCGTGCTGGGCATGGATCTCGCGCTGACCGGGTACTACCCGCTGCTGATCTGGCCGGCGTACCTCTTCGCCGGGATGGCGATCGGCCGCCTGCCGCTGCAGCGCACGGGCACCGCGCTGAAGCTGGCCGGCACCGGTCTGGGCCTGGCCGTGCTCAGCTACGGGATCCACCTGTGGATGCTCTTCCAGTCAGAGTTCATCACCGAGCTGGCGGGCCGCTATGGCTGGTCCAGCGCAGAGCTGCGCGCCGAGCTGCTGGTCGGGACCCACCAGGTCCCGCTGGTCACCGAAGATGCCTGGTTCCTGCTGGCCACCCCGCATCAGGGCTCCACCATGGACCTGGTCCACACGCTGGGCTCCGCCATGCTGGTCCTCGGGCTGTGCCTGCTTGTCGCGGAGAAGCTGCGCTGGCTGCTGGCTCCGCTGATCGGAGCCGGTGCGATGCCGCTGACCCTCTATGTGGGGCACCTGATCGTGCTGCACTATTGGCGCGGGGCTCAGCTGCCCGACTTCATGACCTTCCTGGCGCAGTACTCCGAGGCGCAGATGCTGCTGATCCTGATCCTGGGCGCGCTGGCGGCAGGACTGCTGCGATTCCTGCTGCGGCGTCGCGGTCCGCTGGAGACGCTCACGCACGCGGCGGGCAACGCCGTCGCGGGTCGCTGAAGCCTGCTCTCCCGTCCTCCTGCTGCCCCGCCGCCTCCTGCCGCCTCGCTGCCTCGCCGCCACCCCCGCGTTTTATCAGGCCTCGCGCGTTCTACCGGGCCGACGGTGCGGCGGGTATTCCGCGCAGGCCCCGGTAAAACGCTGACCGAAGGCGACGCCGGGGAAGGGAGCCGGGATGCTCAGCTGAGGCGGCGGGCGCCGGCGGAGGGCTGGGCGAGGAAGCCGGTGGGTTCGGTGAAGCCATGCTGCCGGGCGTTCTCCTGCACGGCTCCGAGCAGCCCGTCGAAGGACTCCGTGTGGATCAGCGCGATCACGCAGCCGCCGAAGCCGCCCCCGACCTGCCGTGCGCCGAGTGCGGGCTGGGCGCCGTGGCTCTGGTGCGGGGACATCAATGTCTCGACCAGCGTGTCGGTCTCTTCGACGGTGATCTCGAAGTCGTCGCGCTGTGAGGCGTGGGATGCGCTGAGGGTCTCGCCGAGCTGCGCGTAGGAACCGGTGCTCAGCGCCTCCTTCGCGGCGAGCACCCGGGTGTTCTCGGTGAGCACGTGGCGCACGCGGCGCAGGGTGACCGGGTCGGGGAGCCGAGCGGTCAGCTCCTCGGGTGCGACGCCGTCGTCGTTGAGTTCACGCAGACTCTCCAGACCGAGCTCGCGAGCCCCCGCCTCACACTGCGCGCGCCGAGCGGCGTACTCCCCGTCCACCAGCCGGTGCTCGGCCTGGGAGTCGATGACCAGCAGCGCGAGCCCGTCCTGTTCCAGCCTGAAGGGGACGTGCTCGATTCTCATGCTGCGGGTGTCCAGCAGCAGCGCGTGCTCGGCGCGGGCCGCCACCGAGGCCATCTGGTCCATGATCCCGCAGGGCATGCCGACGAAGTCGTTCTCGGCGTGCTGGGCGAGCTGGGCGAGGGCCACGGCAGGCAGTTCGACCCCGGCCAGTTCCGCGGCCGCGAGGCCCACCGAGCATTCCAGGGCGGCCGAGGAGGACAGTCCCGCTCCGATGGGCACCTCGGAGTCGATCAGCAGGTCCAGGCCCGGCAACAGGTGCCCGGCCTGCTCCAGCGACCAGAGCATCCCGGCGGCATAGGCGGCCCAGCCCTCGACGGCGCCGGGGACCAGCCCGTCCAGACTGAACTCGGCGGTCTCGCCGTTGAGCAGAGACCGCACATGCACCATTCGATCGGTGCGGAGGGCAGCGGCCACCCGGCTGGTCTGCGGGAGGGCGAAGGGCAGCACGAACCCACCGTTGTAATCCGTGTGCTCACCGATCAGGTTCACCCGACCGGGGGCGGCCCAGATCCCGGCGCAGGGGCGCGCATAGGCCTGCTGAAACTCCTCAGCGAGGGCCAGTTGCTCGGTGCTCATCGGGGACCTCCTGCTGATGGCGTCGCGGGCGGCGTCGTTAAAGGCGTCGTTGAAGGCGTCGTGGGATCCGAGGCGGTGGAGGGGTTCAGGGCCTGCCAGGCGTCAGTCACCATCTGGTGGACGTCGCGGGTGGGCTCCCAGCCCAGGTGCTGCAGCGCGCGCTGGCCGGAGGCCACGAGCACGGCCGGGTCCCCTGCGCGGCGGGGCTCTTCCACGGCGGCAACCTCGCGACCGGTCACGTCACGAACGGCGTCGATCACCTGGCGCACGGACGTGCCGGTGCCGGTGCCGAGGTTGTAGATCTCGTGGGTGCCGGGCTCGGCGGCCTTGAGCGCGCGCAGATGGGCCTCGGCGAGATCGAGCACGTGGATATAGTCGCGGACCGCGGTGCCGTCTTCGGTGGGGTAATCGGTGCCGAAGATGCTCGCGCTCTCCTTCTGACCTGCGGCGACCTTCAGCAGGTTCGGGATCAGGTGGGTCTCGGGGTCGTGGCGTTCGCGCAGCGCCCCGGAGGCGCCGGCGACATTGAAGTAGCGCAGGCTGATCGCGGCCAGGCCGTGGGCATGGGCCTCGGCGGTGAGCATGTGATCGATGGCCAGCTTGGACGCGCCGTAGGGGTTCGTCGGCATGGTCTGATCCGACTCGGCAATGCTCGCGCCCGCAGGTTCCCCGTAGACCGCTGCGGTGGAGGAGAACACCAGACGGCGGACCCCGGCCTCCCGCATGGCGTCGAGCAGGGCGAGGGTGGCGACGATGTTGCCGTGCCAGTACCGCTCCGGATGGGCCACTGACTCCCCCACCAGGGAACGCGCGGCGAGATGCACCACCCCGTCGAAGCTGGAGTCCAGGATTCGCCCTGCCTGGAGCAGATCTGCCTCGTGCCAGACGGCGCCGTCGAGGATGGAATCGGCGTGGCCGGTGCTCAGATTGTCCAGCACCTCCACCGTGTGACCCTCGGTGAGCAGCTGCTGCACCACCACTGATCCGATGTACCCGGCACCTCCGGTGACCAGCAGCTTCATCGTGTCTCCCCTGTCTGTGATCCTGCGTTCGGCGATCCTGCGGTCTGAGACCCCGAGTCCTGTGACTCTGTGCCTGTGTCTTCTCCGGAGACCGGCCCGAGCTCCACGAGCCGGCGGGCCATCTCCTCGGGTGCGATGTCATTGATGAACACGCCCATGCCGGATTCGGAGCCGGCCAGGAACTTCAGCTTATTCTCCGCGCGTCGGATCGAGAACAGCTGCAGGTGCAGCCGCATGAGCCCGGGCTCGGCCGAGGCGGGCGCCTGCTGCCAGCCGGAGATATAGGGCAGCGGGCCGTCGAAGAGCTGATCCCCGCGGCCGAGCAGGTCCAGGTACAGCGCGGCGAAGTCATCGCGCTCGGCGCTGGTCAGCTCGGGCAGCCGCTCCACCGCTCGGTTCGGGTAGATGTGCAGCTCCACGGGCCAGCGCGCCCAGGCGGGGATGAATGCTGTCCAGTGTTCGGTCCGCGCCACGATCCGCCGGCCGTCGGAGATCTCGCTGGCCAGGATGTCGGCGAAGAGATCACCGTCCCGGCGTTCGCGGTAGTCGGCGGCGGACTCCAGCAGGGTCCGGGTGCGCGGTGTGATGAACGGGTAGCCGTAGATCTGCCCATGCGGGTGGTGCAGGGTCACACCGATCTCCTCGCCGCGATTCTCGAAGCAGTAGACCTGTTCCACTCCGGGCTCGGCGAGCATCGCTGCACTCCGGTCGGCCCAGGCGTCCACCACGGTGCGCATCCGTGCGGCGCTGACCTGGGCGAGCTGGGAGGTGTGCTCATCGGTGAAGCAGACCACCTCGCACCGGCCGGAGCCGGGCTGGAGCAGTCCGGCGGACTCGGCGGCCGCCGTCGTCGTGCTCAGGAAGTCGGCCGGGACCGGGACATCGCCGCGGAAGGAGGGGAAGCGGTTCTCGAAGACGACGACGTCGTAGCTGGCCTGGGGGACCTCGGTGTCGCGGTCCGCAGTGGAGGGGCACAGCGGGCACTGGTCGGTGGAGGGCAGGTGGGTGCGGTGCTGGCGGGCCGCGGCGATGGCCACCCATTCGCGCAACAGCGGGTCGTACCGCATCTCGTTGCCGCCTTCGGGGCGGGTGATCTCGCGCCGGTCCTGGACGGTCCGGCTCCGGGGCTCGTCGTCGAAGAAGATGATCTCGCGGCCGTCGGCCAGCTGCGCGCCGGTCTTGTGCGCGCGGCGGTTCTCGGCCGGCGGGGCCTGGTGGGAGTCAGCGGTCATCTAGGTCTCCTGGTCTCGGTGGGGTCGGCGAGGATCAGCGTGTCGAGCTTCTCGCGCAGCTGCTCGGCGGCAGAGCGGGACAGTCCGGTGTCGGTGATCAGCATGTCGATCTGCGGGAGCTGGGCGAAGGTGCCCAGCGCGGTGGTGTTCCATTTGGTGTGATCGGCCAGGACGACGGCGCGGGCCGCGGTCTGCAGCAGGGTGCGGTTGGTCTCCGCCTCCTCGAGGTTCGGGGTGGTGCAGCCCGCGGTCAGCGAGAATCCGTGGGCGCCGAGAAAGACGAGGTCCAGGTGCAGCGAGCGCAGCGCCTGGTTGGCGATCGGGCCCACCAGCGCGTCGGAGGGGGTGCGGACTCCGCCGGTGAGGATCACGGTCGGTCCCGCCGCGGCGCCGGCTCGGCCAGGCAGATCGGTCTCTGCGCAGTGGTGGAAGATGTCTGCGATCCGCGGCGAATTGGTGACCACGGTGAGGTCGGCGACGGCGAGCAGCTCGTGCGCCAGCGTCCAGGTGGTGGTGCCCGCCGAGAGCCCGATGGACATGCCCGGTTTCACGTGCGCGGCGGCAGCGGCGGCGATGCCCTGCTTCTCGGGCTGCTGCTGCGCTGATTTGGCCTGGAACCCGGGCTCCTCGGTGCGCCGGACGGCGGCGGAATCACCGGGGCGCGCGGCGACGGCGCCGCCATGGACTTTGGCGATGACGCCCTGTTCCGCGAGGCTGTCGAGGTCCCGGCGGATGGTCATGTCGGAGACCTCGAAGCGCGCGGCGAGCTCGGTGACGCTGACCGCCCCGGCGGAGTCCAGCGCGGCCACGATGCCCGCACGGCGCTGAGCTGCAAGCATGGAGACCCCTTCGACAGCGTGTGTACGTTCCGATCATATTCAAACACAATTCAACACTTCCCAACAGCCCTCCCCCGCGTTTTACCTGGCCTTGCGCGGATTACCGGCCTGACGGTGAGCCCGGTAATCCACGCGACGCCCGGTAAAACGCGGGGTGGGGTGGGCGTTAGGCTGGGCTGATGAGCAACGCAGAGATTCGAGTCGCCGTCCTCGGCGCGGGCGGGCGCATGGGCGGCGAGGCCGTCAAGGCCGTGGAGAACGCCCCTGACATGGAGCTGGTCGCCGCTCACGGACGCGCCGACGAGCGCAGCGCGATCCTCTCCGCCGGCGCCACGCATATCGTCGACCTCACCGTGCCGGAGTCCACCGAAGCCAATGTGCGCTTCGCGGTGGAGCACGGGATACACGCGGTGGTCGGGACCACCGGCTGGGACGCCGAGCGGCTGCAGCGACTCGAGCAGCTGCTCGCCGAGCACCCGGAGTCCGGCGTGCTCATCGCCCCGAACTTCGCCCTGGGATCGGTGCTGGCCACCGCCTTCGCCGCCAAGGCCGCACAGTACTTCGAATCCGCAGAGATCATCGAGCTGCACCATCCGCAGAAGGTCGACGCCCCCTCCGGCACCGCCGTGCGCACCGCTCAGCTGATGGGCCAGGCTCGGGAGGCCGCCGACGTCGCCGCCTCTCCCGATGCCACCGAGACCGCACTGGACGGGGCTCGCGGCGCGGAGGTGGCAGGCATCCACGTGCATTCTGTCCGGCTGCGCGGGCTCGTCGCCCACCAGGAGGTGCTGCTGGGCTCCCCCGGGGAACAGCTGACCATCCGCCATGACTCCTTCGATCGGGCCTCGTTCATGCCCGGCGTGCTGCTGGGTCTGCGCACCGTGGGGACCAGGCCCGGCCTGACTCACGGTCTGGACGGCTACCTGGATCTGGGGCTCTGAGCGTCGATGAAGAACAAGTTCTGGACCGGGCTGGTCATCGTCCTGCTGGCGATCATGCTGATCGGCGCGGCGACGTCGGCCTGGCGTTTCCTGCGTGTGGATGACATCGCCGCCCAGCTGATCGGTGCCGGCGCCATGCTGATCGTGGCGCTGGGAGTCTGGGTGCTGGCCCGCGAGCTGCTCTTCGGCATCGGCACGGAGAGGCTCGGCCGCCGCCTCGAGGAGGAGGGCGGCCTGCCCGAGGACACGGTGGAACGCTCCCCCGGGGGCCGGGCAAACCGCGAACAGGCTGACGAACAGTTCAAGATCTATGCCGCCGAGGCGGAGGCGGCGCCGGAGGACTGGCGCTCCTGGTTCCGGCTCTCCATCGCCTATGACACCGCGGGAGACCGGGTCAGGGCGCGAAAGACCATGCGCAAGGCCATCGCCATGGAGAAGACCGAGCGGGCGACCCGCTGAGCCGCCCGGCCCTGGGCCGACGCTAGCTGCCGACCCACTCCCGGGTGCCGTCGGCGAAGAACTGCTCTTTCCAGATGGGCACCTGATCCTTGGTCTGCTCCACCAGCTCGGCGCAGGCCTGGAACGCCTCGGCGCGGTGGGCGGAGGCCACCGCCGCGACCAGGGCATGGTCCCCGATCTCCAGGTGACCCACCCGGTGCGCCACCCAGACGCGCACGGTGGGGAACCGCGCCGCGACATCCACTGCGACCTGGGCAATGGCCTCGGCCGCCGTCGGGTGGGCGGTGTAGCTCAGCCGCTCGACCGCGCGCCCGTGATCATGATTGCGCACGATCCCGGAGAAGCCGACGACGGCGCCTGCCCGGTCCGCCCAGACCTCCACCTCTGCCTGGGCCAGGCTGAGCGGCTGGTCGCTGAGCTCGGCGAGGACCACTCGTTCCTGGGGAAACTCGAAGGGCTCATCGGCGGCGAGACCCGCCTGGTTCAGCTCGTGCCGATCAGCCTGGCTCTGCTCGTGCGGCTCAGGCTGGTCCTGTGCGTTCTGCTCAGCCCGGTTCTGCGGCGGCGGGTCGTTCTGGCTCATTCGTCGCTGCCCCAGGACTCGTGGTCGCGGATGTCGGCGACCTGGTCACAGAGGTGCGGCAGGAGTCCCACCAGCACCTCCATGCCCTCGCGCACAGCCTTGGGCGAGCCTGGCAGATTCACGATCACGGTCTTGCCGGTGACCCCGGCGACTCCGCGGCTCAGCGAGGCCAGCGGGTTCTTGGTCCGGCCGTGGGCGCGCACCGCCTCCATGATGCCGGGGATCTCCTTGTCCAGCAGCGGCTTGGTGAACTCCGGAGTCAGATCATCCGGGGTCAGCCCGGTCCCGCCGGAGGTGATGATCACGGCAGGCTCGATCTGCACCAGCAGCTCTGAGATGGCGGCGAGCACGCCTTCTCCATCGGGGATGATGACCGGGGGCCTGGCGAAGAAGCCGATGCTCTGCGCGTATTCGGCGATCACGGGCGCGGAACGATCCTCGGTGACCCCGGTGGCCGCACGTGTGGAGACGATCACCGGGGCGATCATTCGGGAGGTCTCGGCGTCGGAGTAATCGGTCTTTCCCAGTTCCGGGGTGTCAGTCATCGAGTCTCCGTCTCAGTCCTGGCCCATTCGCCGCTCTTGCCGCCGGTCTTGGACAGGACCATCTGGTCAGTGATCACGGCGCCCTTGTCCACGGCTTTGATCATGTCGTACAGAGTCAACGCCGCCACGGCCGCCGCGGTCAATGCTTCGATCTCCACGCCGGTCCGCGAGGTGGTCTTCACCTCGGTGGTGATGAGCACCGATCCGCGCGCGGGGACATCGACCTCCAGGTCCACGGTGACCTTCGCGACGGGCAGCGGATGGCACAGCGGCACCAGCTCAGGGGTCTTCTTCGCAGCCATGATCCCGGCGATCCGGGCGGTGGCGAGTGCGTCGCCCTTGGGCAGTCCATCACCGGCGAGCAGCGAGGTCACCTCGACCGTGGTCTTCACCACCGCCTGAGCCCGGGCCACCCGGGCGGTGATCTCCTTGCCGGAGACGTCGACCATATGGGCGCTGCCGTCTCCGCGGACATGGGTCAGCCGCGGCGCGCCTGCCTCATTCTCGCCTGCCTCATCAAAGTGCTCGTTCATCGTGTGCCTGCTCCGCGACCGGTGATCAGCACGGCCTGCAGCTGGGCACCGGCCGGCACCTCGACGTCGTCCTCGGCCAGCTCCAGCAGCGCATCCGCGCGGGCCAGGTGACCCAGCAGGTGTGAGCCGGGCCCGCCCTCGAGTGCCACAGTGGGCATGCCCCCGGCCTCGGCGGCCGCGTCATCGAGGACGCGCACGCGGCGGAACTGACGGACGCCCGGAGGGGAGCTGATGTCCTCCACCGTGCGCACCATGATCCGGCGCGGCGGGGCACAGTTGGGGTCCACTGCGGCCAGTGCGGGCCGGACCAGGGTCTCCATGCTCACCGCAGAGGAGACCGGGTTGCCGGGCAGTGAGATCACGGCGATCAGCGCGCGGGCGTCCTCATGCTGCGAGCGCCAGTGCAGCAGACCGCGGCCTTCAAGGTCTCCCTCGAGCAGGCCCCAGCCCTGCGGGCCGCCGGGCTGCTGGGCCACGGTGCCGAACTGGACCCCGCGGCCGCCGAGGCCCTGACGGACCACCTCATAGGCACCCTGGCTGATGCCGCCGGCGGTGATGATCAGATGCGGGTGGTGCACGGCGACCAGAGCATCGAGCGCGTCGAGGAACCAGGCGGGATCATCAGTGCCGATCCGGGAGGTGACCACCTGGTGGCCGAAGGTCTCCAGCACGGCGCCGAGCAGCGGGGTGTCCGCGTCGTAGAGCTGTCCGGGGCGCAGCTCCGAGCCGGGCCGGCGGATCTCGTCTCCGGTGGAGAGCACCAGGGTGCGGATGGGTTCGAGGACTTCGATCTCGGCGTACCCGCAGGCGGCGAGGACTGCCAGCTGGGCGGGGCTGATCACGTCGCCCGGCTCGGCCAGCAGCTCCCCGGCCGCGATGTCGGAGCCGATGGCGCGGATGTAGCGTCCGGGAGTGATGTCTGCCTCGCTCAGGCCGGTGAAGCGGACCTCCTCGGCGCCGAACCCTTCCGTGAACTCCACGGGGATGACGACGTCGGCCCCGGCGGGGATGGGCGCCCCGGTCATCACCTCGAAGGCGGCCCCGAGGGGCAGCAGCGCCGGCTCATTGCCCGCAGCGGTGGTGCCCGCCACGGGCAGCGTGGCCTCACCCTCACGCATGGTGAGGTCTGCCGCGCGCAGGGCGAAGCCGTCCATCTGAGAGTTGTCGAATCCAGGCAGTGGGACCTCGGAGACCAGCCGTTCGGCGACGATTCGGCCGGCCACGCCGCCGGCGGAGATCTCCACGGTCTCGGTGGCTCGGGCGCCCAGCGCGGCACCCAGGACGTCTTTCAGGCGGCTGATGTGCTCTTCAACGGGCACGCGCTCAGTGGTCTCTGACATGGGGCCCAGTCTACGCGGAGGCCCTGACATCTCCTTGTTACAGGCTGCGGGGATACGATGGCCGCATGCAGCAGGCTCGACGTGACCTCACCCCTGCTCCGCGGGCTCCGGCTCCGGTGCAGCTGGGCATGCCTGCGCTGCGGAGCGCCGGCCCTGGGGAATCAGGCGCGGGCGCAGACGGGTCCGGATCAGGCACAAGGACCCGCACCGCGATGGGCCCCGACACCACCGGCGCGGATCCCTCCCGCGGACTGATGGACTCCTTCGGCCGCCGCGCCACCGACCTGCGCATCTCATTGATCGACAAGTGCAATCTGCGCTGCACCTACTGCATGCCCGCCGAGGGACTGCCCTGGCTGAGCAAGGAGCAGCTGCTCTCCGCTGCGGAGATCCGTCGCCTGGTGCACATCGGCGTGGACACCCTGGGCGTGCGCGAGCTGCGCCTGACCGGTGGCGAACCGCTGGTCCGCGTTGATCTGGTCGACATCATCGCCGGTCTGCGCGCGGATCACCCGGATCTGCCGATCGCGATGACCACCAACGCCATCGGGCTGGAGAAGAAGGCCGCCGCGCTGGCTGAGGCGGGACTGACCCGGGTGAACATCTCACTGGACTCGGTGCACCGGGAGACCTTCGCCCAGCTGACCCGCCGCGATTCCCTGGACAAGGTGCTCGTCGGTGTGGAGGCCGCGGCCGCAGCGGGCCTGACGCCGCTGAAGATCAATGCGGTGCTGATGCGCGGGGTCAATGACGCTCAGGCCGCCGATCTGCTGGAGTGGTCGCTGCAGCGCGGCTTCGAGCTGCGCTTCATCGAGCAGATGCCCCTGGATGGGGACCAGCAGTGGAAGCGCGAGGGCACCATCTCCGCCGCGGAGACCCGGGAGCTGCTCTCTGAGCGGTTCCGGCTCGCCCCCACCGCGGAGAACCGCGACGGCGCACCGGCTGAACGCTTCGACGTGTTCCCGCTCAGCGTTCCGGACCCCGCCGACGCCGGGCTGCCTGCCCAGCCGCTGGGCCGGGTCGGGATCATCGCCTCGGTCACCGAACCCTTCTGCGCAGACTGCCGCCGCACGCGCCTGACCGCAGAGGGTCGGGTGATGAGCTGCCTGTTCTCCAATGAGGAGTTCGATCTGATGCATCTGCTGCGCGACGGCGAGGCCACCGACGCCGACATCGCCCAGGCCTGGGCCGAGGCCATGTGGGTCAAGCCCGCCGCGCACGGCACCGACCGTCCAGGCTTCGACCTGGCGAGCTTCCACCGTCCCGACCGGTCCATGTCAGCAATCGGAGGCTGAGCACCATGACACTGCCGAACACCGCCAGCACCGCGCCGGGCCCCGAGGACTTGCAGCCCGGCGACGTGCAGTCCGAGGACGACGCACCTCAGGTCACCGTCCGCTTCTTCGCCGCCGCCGCCGAGGCCGCCGGTGCGGACCAGCTGCAGGTCCGGCTGCCCGCGCCGCTGCCCACCGGAGGGGTCGCCGTCGTCGATCTTCTCGCCGAGCTGCCGCGGCTGGTCGGCGATCAGCAGTCAGCGCACTCCCCCGACGACGACGCCGCGTCGGCCTCGGACTCGACCCGGTCGGGCGCGCTCAGCCTGGAACGAGTGTGTGCGCGCAGCTCGTTCCTGATCAACGGGGTTCGGACGCGGGCACAGAGTGCTCGGCTGCAGCCGGGCGACCAGCTCGATGTGCTGCCGCCCTTCGCCGGCGGCTGAGCAGGCTTCCCCGTCCAGAGCAGTCCTGGTCAGCGCGCCCCCAGCTCCTGACACGTCGACCGCACCGGAGTAGATTCCGGGGCATGACACGCAGCCCGCTGGATACCGCTCTCGCGCAGTTCGCCGCCTATCGCGTCGGAGATGTCCGGGCGGCCCGGATCCTGCTCGACGATGACATGACCTTCACCTCTCCGCAGGATGACCACCTCGACAAGGCCGGTTTCCTGCAGTCCTGCTTCCCCACGGCGACGGGGTTCCTGCGTCAGGAAATCACCACCGCGGTGGAGCTCGGCCCTGGTGAAGTGCTCCTGCGCTACACCGCGCAGCGGCCGGATAGTCCGCCGTTCAGCAATGTGGAGATCATCACCGTCGTCGACGGGCGCATCACCGAGATCCGGGTGTACTTCGGCGGGGTGGAGCACTAGCGGTTGAGCTCGACCTCGGCCAGCGGAACAACCTCGCGGTCCGCCACCGGCTCGTCGAGCTCCACGATCAGGGAGACATGGCGTGCCTCCTGGGTGCAGGCCGAGTCGACGGCGTCGAGCAGCGTGCCAGAGATCGTGGCCACACGGATGACTTCTTCATCCTCTTCGACCACCGAGCGGACCCCGTAGCAGGCCGGGTTTCCGGTGTAGAAGGACAGCTGCAGCTCGGTGTCCGAGACCACAGTGTAGTTCTGCCAGGCCGAGAGGTGCTCGGCGACCATCTCCGGGGTCTCCTGCAGCGGAGCGGGCATCAGGTCTGGTGAGACGCTGCCACCGCCGCTCGGGTCGTCGCCGTCCGCGTCGGGATGCACTGCGGCGGGAGCACCGGTGGACTGATCGCCGTCGGCCCCTGCGTCAGTGCCGCCGCCCGGGTCGCCGTCGAGACCACCGCCGGGGTCCTCGGCGCAGGAGGAGAGCATCATCGCCGTGACTCCGGCGAGGACCAGCAGCGGTCCCCCTGGCCCGCGCATCATCGCCTAGCTGGGACCGACAACGGTGACGGCGCGCGGGGAGCTGGCCAGCCGGGAGGCCACCCTGCGCAGGTCCTCGGCGGTGATGGCGTCGATCGTCTCGAGGGTGTCGGAGATGTCCACGAACTCTCCGCGCACCAGCTCGGCGCGGCCCAGCCGGGACATGCGCGAGGAGGTCTCCTCCATGCCCAGCACGGTGCCGCCGCGCAGCTGGCCCTTGGCGCGGATCAGCTCCTCCTCGGTGACGTGGTCGGTGGCGATGCGCTCCAGCTCCGCGGCCATGACCTCGGTGACCTTCTCGACCTTGTTCGGCAGGCAGCCGGCGTAGAGGCCGAAGTAGCCGGCGTCGGTCATCGCCGAGGAGAACGAGTAGGTGGAATACGCCAGGCCGCGGCGCTCGCGGATCTCCTGGAAGAGCCGGGAGGACATGCCCCCGCCCAGGACCGCATGCATCACCGAGAGGGCGAACCGATCGTCGTCGGAGGCGGGCATGCCGCGTCCGCCGAGGATGACCTGGGACTGCTCCACAGGCTTGATGATGGTCTCGGTGCCGGCGCGCACCGGGATCTCGGTCTCCTGACCGACCCGGCGCTCAGCCGGTGATCCCGCCACGGTCATGTCCCAGGCGGACTTGTCCAGCGCCTCGGCGATCAGCGAGACGACGTGATCGTGGTCGAGTCCGCCCGCTGCGGTGATGACCAGCTCGTCGGGGCGGTACCAGCGCCGGTAGTGGTCGTGGACGTCCTCGCGGCTGGCGGCGTTGATCTCCTCGGGTGTGCCGCCGATGGGCCGGCCCAGCGGGTGGCCGTCCATGACCTGGGCGCCGAAGCGTTCGTGGACCACGTCCTCGGGGTCGTCCTCGGCCATGGCGAGCTCTTCGAGGATGACTCCGCGCTCGACCTCCATCTCGGCCGGGTCCAGCAGCGCGGAGGTGACGATGTCGGTGAGCACGTCCACGGCCATGGGCAGATCAGTGTCCAGCACCCGGGCGTAGTAGCAGGTGTGCTCCTTGCCGGTGGCCGCATTGGACTCACCGCCCACACTGTCGAAGGCCGACGCGATCTCCAGGGCGGAGCGGGTCTTGGTGCCCTTGAAGAGCAGGTGCTCCAGGAAGTGGGTGGAGCCGTGCTGGTGAGCGGCCTCGTCGCGGGAGCCCACGCCGATCCAGAACCCGAGGGTGACCGAGCGCTGGCCCGGCATCTCCTCGGTGAGGATCCGGACCCCGGAGGGCAGCACGGAGCGGCGGACGGTGGAGCCGGCGTCGTTGTTCAGGACGCCTTCGGTGTGGGGATCAATGGTGACGCGCATAGGCCCCCAGGCTACCTGGGTGGTTGAGTAATCCGGCACCTACGTCTGAGCCGGATTGCTCAACCGCCCAGGAGGAACGGACAGATCACGACGACGGCGCCCGGTCAACTCCCAGCAGCCTCGCCCACGCAGCCACCTCCCGGCCACAGGGCCCCGGAAGCCTGAACCTCCTGTCCGAGGCAGACTCAGCGGACCACGGAGCTCAGCAGCAGGCTCGTCTCGCTGTTGACCACACCCTTGATGCCGCGGACCCGGCGCAGGACCTCATCGAAGTCGCGGAGATTCTCGCAGGAGATCTCGGCGACCAGGTCCCAGCCGCCGTTGGTGGTGTGCAGCGCCATGATCTCGGGGAAGCCGCGCAGCTCGGCGATCACATGGTCAGTGGTGCGACCCACCACTTCGATGAACGAGACGGCACGGACCTCCCCGGTCTCGTTGTGGTCATGGACCCGCACGCTGAACCCGATGATGACCCCGGCGGCCTTGAGCTTCTCGATCCGACTGGTCACGGTGGCCCGAGCGACCCCGAGCTGCTCGGCCAGGGCCGCCACCGGGGCCCGGCCGTCCTTGCGCAGCGCGGAGATGAGTCGTCGGTCGAGGTCTGTGAGGCGGGGCATGTACATCATGCTAACTGGAACCCGACAAAGTGGTACATGATTGGCCCAGAATTCAGCAAAACTGCTCTTCCGTGTACACATCGAGACCTCTAGGCTGAATCTCATCAACCTGGCACGATCCACGCACCACCACACGCACCACCAGCAGAGGAGTTCGTCATGACGCAGTTCGTCGACGTCGGCAACATGGCCCGATGGATCCAGCGCGAAGGTGTGGAACACCTCATGTCCGAGATGATCCATTACCTCGAAGATGACTTCCGCCGCTGGGAGAGCTTCGACAAGATCCCGCGCATCGCCAGCCACACACCCTTCGGTGTGATCGAGCTGATGCCCACCTCGGATCTGGAGACCTACGCCTTCAAGTACGTCAACGGGCATCCGCTGAACCCCTCGCGCGGGTTCCAGACCGTCACCGCCTTCGGGATGCTCGCCGATGTGGACAACGGCTATCCCACGTTCGTGGCCGAGATGACCCTGCTGACTGCACTGCGCACCGCCGCGACCTCGGCGATGACCGCCAAAGCCCTGGCCCGGAAGGACTCGAAGCGGATGGCGCTGATCGGTGCCGGCTCGCAGGCCGAGTTCCAGGCGCTGGCCTTCCGCTCCGCCCTGGGCATCGAGGATCTGCAGGTCTTCGACGTGGACGCGGCTGCCGTACAGAAGCTGCGCAGGAACCTCGAACCGCTGGGGTTCCGCGTGCTGGCGGCTGGCTCCACCGACGAGGCGGTGGCGGGGGCAGACATCATCACCACGTGCACCGCGGACAAGGCGCAGAACACGATCCTCAGCTCCGCGCAGGTCCGCCCCGGCGTGCACATCAACGCCGTGGGCGGAGACTGCCCGGGCAAGACCGAGCTGGACGCGGAGATCCTGCGTCGCGGTCGGGTCTTCGTGGAGTACCCCGAGCAGACCCGGATCGAGGGCGAGATCCAGCAGATGGAGGCCGACTTCCCCGTGGTCGAGTTCTGGAAGGTGCTCACCGGCGCCGAGACCGGACGCCAGTCGGAGGAGCAGATCACGATCTTCGACTCGGTGGGCTTCGCCATCGCGGATCTCTCCGCACTTCGTTTCGTCCGCGACGCCACCGCTGGCACGGACCTGCAGACCTCCCTGGACCTGGTGGCCGATCCCGAGGACCCGAAGGATCTGTTTTCGCTGGTCAGCTCGATGAAGCCAGTGGGGTGATCACCGATGACCGAGGTTCTTGATGCTCCGGTCGCGCGCTTCACCCTGGAGACCAGCGGCGCGGCGAAGGTCGCCGCTCCCGCCGCGGTCCCTGTCCCCGAGCAGGCGCCCTCCCGAGTGGTGCTCGTGCGACCGCACCAGTTCACTCCGAATCCCGAGACTGCGGCGGACAACAGCTTCCAGCAGCGGATCCTCGAGGTCCTGCTGCCCTCGGTGACTCACCAGGCCGCACAGGAGTCCGCGCGTCAGGTAGCGGCGGCGGCCTATGCCGAGGTCACCGAGCTTGGGCGCACGGCGGGCGGACATCCTCGCGCACCTGCAGGAGAACTTCCGTGTGCGCCGCGTGGTGGACTACACATCGGCCGAGCGCTTCGGAGAATACCTCGAGGGCACGGGCTCGATGGTGCTGGATCACCGCGAGCGCCTGGCCTATGCCTGCCGGTCTCGCAGGCTCTCCGCCGGGCTGTTCAGCGAGTTCTGCCGGGACTTCGGCTACACCCCGGTGCTCTTCGACGCCACGGACGAGGACGGCGTGCCGGTCTATCACACCAATGTGATGATGTCGGTGGGCACCGAGCTTGCTCTCATCAGTGCCGAGATGATCCGTGACAGGACCCAGCGCGAACACGTGCTGCGCGTGCTGCGGGATTCGGGCAGGACCGTCGTGGAGCTCAGCGTGGACCAGGTCAGCCGGTTCGCCGGCAACTGTCTGGAGCTCGCCGCGAACGGCCAGCGCTATCTGGTGCTCTCCACCACGGCCGAACAGAGCCTGACCAGCGAGCAGCGGGCGACCATCTCCGCGTTCTGCACGCTGGTGCCCGTGGAGGTCTCCACGCTGGAGGCCGCCGGAGGATCGGTGCGCTGCATGATCGCCGGCAACCACTTGCCTCCCCGCTGAGCGTGAGGCTGTCTGTGCCGTCCTTCCAGGGCAGTTGAGTTTTCCGGTCGCTGCGTAAGGGCCGGAAAGCTCAACCGCCCCGGAGGATCGGTAGAAATCAGACGACGACGGCGCGGAGCCGCCTCGCGCGGTGGTCACGCCACGGCGCGGAGGGGGTCAGTTGCCCACCCAGTTGCCGTTCTCGTCGTACTGATCGGCAAAGATCTTTGGCGGGGAGTCACCAGGTTCTAGGGTGACCGGCCCATTGCATCCCCAGTGGCTGCTGCTGCGACAGGAGCCGGAGACATTGCGCGCGGCAACCCGCCAGATGTCGGCCTCTCCCGGTGAGGCCTGGACATCGACCGAGCCGGGAATGACGACCCAGGGTCCACCTCCGACTCGATACTCGCCCACGAAGGTGGTGGTCAGACTGACCGGGAACCTGCCGGTCTCGGTGTAGACGTGGCTGGTGGGCGTCTCCTGGTCCGTCTTCACCACAGTCTCACCCTGCCAGCTGTCCGGCATCGGCTCGCCGGGGTCATAGGTGACATCGTTGCTTCCGTCTCCGTAGTTCCACTGGAATGTCTGCGGATGGACACGAATCTCGACCGGGATGCCGAGGAGGATTTCGTTGAGAGTCTGGGTCTCCACGTTCGCGAATATATGCGTGTGCCGGCCCTTGTATCCGAACCCCAGGAGATCCGGTTCGAACTCGACGGAACCTCCTACTATCGGGAGCGTGGCGAAAGCTTCCTGGACGGCACCGGGGAGCTGCGCCATGATTTCGGCTAGCTCATCGTCTTCTCCCTCCACATCTTCCACTTGTGCCACTGGAGCACACACATAGCCAGAGAACTCCCCCGTATCGACAGGACTAACGACGTCTAACCCTTGTGACTCACACTGGTCGAGCAGCACTACCCGACAGTCGGCTCGTCCGCTCCCTTGTTCTTCGGAGCAATAGACGGGCTCCTCGCGTTCACGAGGGCTCGGTGCAACCACTCCCGGAGCACTTTCTTGCCTGTCGGAGGGATGGCCCTCGCGAGGAGTTTGGCTATTTCCACGTCCAATACTTCGTGGGCAAGACTGGATGTTGGCCTGGGCCTCACCTGGCGCCGTCCAACGAGCTGAGGTGTTACACGCGCCTCCAGCGGAGGACGCATCTACGGGCTGTTGATGTGGAAGGCCAACTAGAGCTATCGCGAGTAGCGTTGCGAGAAATATTCCGAGAAAGCGCAGACGATCCAGCATTAGTTTTCCGCGGTGGTGTCGTCAGGAAAATACAACTCGAGCACGCGCCATCGGTCGCCCTGGTAGTGGAGTGTCGCCTCAACGCCAGAAAGACTCTCTTCGCCCCCTTCGACTAGTTGCTCTCCGTCGGCGCTAAACTCCGCGAAATCGCCTTCGCGGATAGTAAACAGGATTGATACTTGCTGATTCTCAGAAACACTGCTTACGATTTCGTCTTCAACCTTCGCCCCCTCAGCGAGGTGCCAGCCGCCGTCTTTTGCATAGAGCTTTTCAAACTGCCCGATACGCCCCCCGCATATCTGGCAATCGGCGCTGGAGACAAGTTCGAACGGCTCAGGCTCGCCCGTGAGTTCCATGTAGAGGTCCGCCTCGAACCAATACCTCAGAGCCGCCAGCGCGCCTTCTTCGGTCTCTTCGTAGATCTCGTCCGGAACCTCAGGCTCGGGCCAGTTCTCTGCGGGTCCATCTGAAGACGCAGGGACCGGCGACGGCGACGGTTCAGGATCCTCGGCCGCGCCCCCTTCACCACTCGGCTCTTCTGGATCCGCAGATCCGCCCTCCGGTGAGGTCTCCCCCGCACTCGGCTCAACATCCGTCGCATTAGGTTCTGCACCGGCGTCGTCACCTCCACACGAAGTCACACTCAACCCGAGGACAGCCGCGAAACTCACCACGCTGATCCGTCTCATCGACGTGTTCATGTACCTGTTCCGTCCACCCTGAGACTGCCTCTGCAATCACCTGTGGGGCAACAGACTAGACAGAACCGCCCCGGCGCAAAAGGGTCCGGGGCGGGCTGTGGAGGGACTCAGGCTCAGAACAATTGCCGGAAGTTCGTCTTCGCCAGATCGACCAGCTCGTCACCGCGCCCGCTCAGCACAGTGCGCACCGCGTAGAGGGTGAAGCCTTTTGCCTGCTCAGCGGTGATGTTCGGAGGCATCGACAGCTCCTGTCGCTCTGTCACCACGTCCAGCAGCGCCGGGCCACCGTGCGCCAGGAACTCCTCCACCGCCGCAGGAAGATCTTCGGACTTCTCCACCCGGATTCCCTTGATGTCCATCGCCTCGGCCACGGAGGCGAAGTTCGGGTTCTTCAGCTCCGTCCCGTAGTTCACGAACCCGGCGGCCTTCATCTCCACCTCCACGAAGTTCAGCGAGGAGTTGTTGTAGACCACCGTCTTGATGGGCAGCTCGTTCTGCGTGATGGTCAGCAGCTCCCCCAGAAGCATCGCCAGCCCGCCGTCGCCGGCCAGCGCGATGACCTGCTTCTGCGGTTCGGCCATCTGCGCGCCGATCCCCTGCGAGATCGCGTTCGCCATCGACCCGTGGCTGAAGGAGCCCAGCAGCCGCCGCTTCCCGTTCATGGTCAGATACCGGCAGGCCCACACCACGGGCGAGCCGACGTCGGGAAGGAAGATGGCGTCGTCGTCGGCGGCTTCATCGATCAGCCGGGTCAGGTATTGCGGGTGGATGGTCCGCCGAGACGGCGTGGCCAGCGCATCGAGGTCCTTGCGCGTCCTGGTGTAGTGCTCGGTGGAGTCCTCCAGGTGCTTCGAACTCCGGTGTGCCTCCAGCTTGGGCAGCAGCGCGTCCACCGTGTCCTTGACCGTGCCCACCAGCCCCACATCCACAGGGGTCCGCCGGCCGATCTGCTCGCCCCGGACGTCCACCTGCACCACCTTCGCGTGCTCCGGATAGAACTGCTGATACGGCAGGTCGGAGCCGAGCACCAGCAGCGTCTCGCAGCGCGCCATCGCCCGGTAGCCCGAGGAAAATCCGAGAAGTCCGGTCATGCCGACGTCGTAGGGGTTGTCCCACTCCACATGCTCCTTGCCCCGCAGCGCATGCACGATCGGGGCCTGCAGCCGCTCCGCAACGGCCAGCATCTCCGTGTGCGCCCCGGCGGTCCCGGCGCCGGCAAGGATCGTCACGCGCTCACAGGTGTTCAGCGCCTCCGCGGCCCGGTCCAGCTCAGCCTCCGCCGGGATCACCCGGGATGTCATCGGGCGGATGGACTCGGGCTTTGCGGAGCTGTCCTGCAGCGCTACGTCTCCAGGGATGACCAGCACAGCCACTCCGCGCTTCTCGATGGCCTCGCGCATGGCGATCCGCAGCAGCCGCGGCATCTGGTCTGCGTGGGCGACGTGCTCGACGTAGACGCTGCACTCGCGGAAAAGCTCCTGCGGGTGGGTCTCCTGGAAATAGCCCGAGCCGATCTCCTGGCTGGGGATGTGCGCGGCGATCGCCAGCACAGGGGTCCGCGAGCGCTGCGCGTCGAAGAGGCCATTGATCAGGTGAAGGTTGCCCGGTCCACAGCTGCCCGCGCAGACCGCGAGCTCCCCGGTGACCTGGGCCTCGGCGCTTGCAGCGAAGGCTGCGGCTTCCTCGTGCCGAGTCTGCACCCACTCGATGGTGCCCGCCGCCCGCAGCGCGTCGGTGATGCCGTTGAGGGAATCCCCGGGGATCCCGTAGATCCGCTCCACTCCGCTGGCGTGCAAGGTGTCAACGATGTTGCGTGCGACTGTCGGCATGGCTTCCTTCCGAGAGGGTCACCGCTGCCTGCGCAGACGAGCGGCGCGTACCTTCGCAGTCTAGAACTCCGCGACGCGCACGCCTATGGGCCAGCTCACGGCAAGGACGACGACGGCGCCCGCTCCCCTCCCAGCCGATGGGCAGACTCCTCACCTAGTCTGGCCACATGCCCGTTCATGACTGCCCTGCACAGCACCCGATTCTCGAATCCAAGACCCTCCAGACCACACCGATCTACGACCTGGTGGAGGAGACCATTCGTTTCGGCGAGGCCGAGGAGACGCTGACCCGTGCCTTCCTGAAGCACCTCAGCGCGGTCGCGGTCGTCGCCGTGGATCACCAAGACCGTGTGCTGCTCATCCGCCAGTATCGGCACCCGCTGCGGCAGAACATGTGGGAGATCCCGGCGGGGCTCTTGGACACTGCGGGGGAATCCATGCTCGACGCCGCGGCGCGGGAACTCCATGAAGAAGCGGACATCTCCGCTGAGACCTGGCATACGCTCGCGGACTTCAACACCTCGCCAGGGGCGTCGAACGAGGCCATCCGGATCTACCTCGCCGAAGGCATCTCGGAGACCGCCGAGGCTGACCAGCACGCGCGGGAGGGCGAGGAGGCAGAGATCGTCAAGACCTGGCTCCCGCTGGCCGAAGCAGTGCAGGCGGTGCTCACTGGTCAGATCCACAACCCCAGTGCGGTCACCGGAATCCTGGCGCTGCACGCCGTCCGGACCGGGGCCGGGGACCTCCGTGACGCGCGTGCGCCGTGGGCGGATCACCCGCGGGGAATCAAGCCCTGAGGAACGTCAGGGAAGCATCCGGGCGCGCGAGGGCACCTCAGTCGGGCCCGAGCTTGAGCTTCAGGCACTGGCTCAGCGCAGCTTGAAGCAGATTCCACTGCGATGTGGGCCATCTGGCATCGATCACTTCGAAGCGGACGGCATGACTGAAGGACCCGTGCCAGAGCTCCACCGCCGGCAGGCGATGTGACTCGGCGGCTCCTGTGAGCGGGTCAAGACCTCGGACACGAACGGTGTATCCCAGGTTTTTCGCCTCAGTGGGTATTCCATTGAGGGCCCGATCTTTGAGAGCTCGGATCAATTTAGTAGTGGTTCGATTAGACAATCGCTGCATTATTTCTTTCGCCGTGTGTGGTGCATCACATGGAGGTTCCATAGTGTCACACGTCGTGCTCTGAATCTATGCTCTGAGATGATTATTTCAAACGTTTTAACGCTCTGATCGATTCCCGTCTGATCGACCCGGGCGGGCTGGGAATCGGGACTCGGAGCTTCTCGGAGGCGCGCCCTCTTGACCTCGTCAGAACCCTCTCTTAGTGTCCAAGCAACGGCGTGCGAGGAGACGATGCAGACATGATCGACGAATCCAAGAGCTTCACCCTGGCTCGCTCTTTCGCAGCCACCCCCGAGGAGGTCTGGACCGCCTGGACCGACCCGGATGCGGCCGCCCACTGGTGGCATCCCGAGGGCCTTTCGACTCCTCGCGAATCGGTCGAGATGGACGTTCGCGAGGGCGGGACCTACACCTACACGATGGTCGACGACGCCGACGGCACCCGACTCGTCACGGGTGGTGAGTACCGCGAGGTCCTGCCCTACGAACGCCTGGTCTTCAGCTGGGGCGACCCGAAGGACGAGATCGAGGACTGCCCCATCGTCACCCTCGTTCTGACACCCACCAGCGAGGGCACCCATATGCACTTCCACCTCGCCGGGGCCGATGGAGCCGAAGGGGACAACTTCTACTACGACGGGTGGAACAGCGCGCTCGACATGCTCGGGGAGCACCTCAGCCGCCGCTGAACAAGGGAGACCCCAGGACGATCAACGGATTCACCGCCGTTGAGTACCGGTGTTCATCTTGCTGAGCACCTCCGTCAGCCGGCCTTCTTCTTCTGGCTGGAACCTCCGCCTTTGGACGACCCCTTCGAGAAACCATCCCTGGATCCATCCTTGGAAGACCCACTCTTGGAAGACCCGGTCTTCGAAGAAGCACTATCTGACTTCTTCTTGGACGAGCCCTCCCCCGAGCCCCCCGAAGCCTTCCCCGAGCTCTTCCGCCGGGAGTCCACGGACTTCTTCAGCGCCTCCATGAGGTCGATGACGTTGCCGTCGCCGTCGTCCTCATCCTCGACCTCGCCAAAGGTCGCCTCGGTGTCGATGTCCTCCCCGTGTGCCAGCTTCTCCTCCACCAGGGTGTGCAGCTGGTCCTGGTATTCATCCTTGAACCGCTCCGGCTCGAAGTCCTCGGAGTAGGAGTCCACCAGCGAGCTCGCCATCTCCTGTTCCTTCTTCGTCAGCCGAGACTTGGGGATGTCGAACTCGGGCTCGCGCAGCTCGTCGGCCCAGCGCAGTCCCTGCAGCACGATCACGTCCTCGCGGACCCGCAGCACGCCCAGCCGGGTCTTCGACCGCAGCGTGAACGTCACGATCGCCACTCGGGAGGATTCTTCCAGCGTGCGGCGCAGCAGCACATAGGCCTTCGCGGACTTCCCGGCGGGCTCCAGGTAGTAGGACTTCTCCAGCTCCATGGAGTCGATCTGCTCCTCGGGCACGAACTGCTCCACCGCGATCTCCTTGGAGTCGTCCGCGGGCAGGTCAGCGAGCTCCTCTTTGGTCAGGACCACCGTGGACTCCCCGGCGTCGTAGGCCTTGTCGATGTCCTTGTACTCGACCTTCTTCCCGCAGACCTCGCAATGACGCTCGTACCTGATCCGGCCACCGTCCTCGTCGTGGACCTGATGCATGGAGAGGTCGTGGCTCTTGGTGGCCGAATAGAGCTTGATCGGCACCGTCACCAGCCCGAAGGACACTTCACCAGACCAGATCGCCCGCATGGCTCACTCCTCAAGTTGTTCGTCACCGCTGCTGGCCCTATGACACCACAGCCACCCAGGTCAGGAAAGAGCAGGCCGACGACGACGGCGCGAGCCTACGCAAGAATCTAGGCCTCGAAGATCTCTCCGTTGCGCGGCATCGATCGAACGGCATTCTCCGCAGGTTCCTTCGCGATCTCCTGCAGGGACGGTTCGATCTCTCCGGACCGCGTGATGTTCTCCCAGGTCATCTTCAGACCTGCTGCCGTGTGGGGATCTGCGCGGTCCATGAGGTGCACGTGCAGATGCGGCTCCGAGGTGTTCCCGGTGTTGCCGACCTCCCCGAGCTGCCCGCCGACGCCTACTCGTTGCCCCGCCTGCACGCTGAGGCTGCCCCTGCGCAGGTGTGCGTAGACCGCGGCGGTGCCATCGTCGTGACGAACGATCACATGATTGCCGAGGAGTGCGCGCTGCCCGGCCACTGAGCGGAACACGCCCTCGATGCTCATCATGTACAACAGGCCCTGCCAGGTGTTTCGGGCACGGTGGTCGCGGGAACCGGACCAGGTTCGTGTGACCACACCGGGAGCCATCGCGTGCACCGGGGCATCGAAGCTGAGGTACTCCTCGGGGCGAGAACCGCGCCAGGCTTTTCGAACCTTGGCAGGGGTGTCGGCCGTGGTCGGCCGGAGGATGTCGATGGCGCAGTATTGCCCGAGGAACCGGGTTCCGTGGCTCGGCAGCTGTTGGCCCGGCGTGTTCAGGGCGGCCCACCTCCCCCGCACCGGAGCCGCCATCGCACAGGGCTCATGTTCCTCTGCTCTCGGATGCACGCTGCCCAGCACCACGCCCAGCCCGATCAGCGTGATCAGCACCAGTGGCGGCACCGCGGCCACGAAGACCGGCACCGCGTCCAAGACGCCCAGCACACCCAGCACGAAACCCATGAGGACCAGACCATGCCAGAGCGGCTTCAACTTCGAGATCGCACGGCGCATCAGCGATCCACCCCCAGCAGCATGACCAGCAGCGGAACGATCCGGGCCGGGGGCACCTCATACCTGCTGTTGCCCAGAGACTTCACCCATCCCGCGGCGACCAGCTGACGCAGGTGATGGTAGACCTGGCCGCTGGTTCCAAAGTCTCCCGCCTCGCGGATCTCCTCGACCGTGGAGGCATCCGTGAGCAGCCGCTGAAGAAGCTGCAGCCTCACCGGATGGGCCAAGGCCGAGAGCGAGTCGGACCGTGACCCGAAGTCTGTCTCGAACAGCTCCTGCGTCGAGGCCTGGATCTGCCATTGCGCGTGATGACCATTGGGCACAGTCACCGCACCTGTCATCAGGACAGCTCCGGCAGGATCCGCAGTGCGCTGCTTGAGCCCCTCCAGCGCCCAGAAGATATCCTCCTGATCCCCCGGCGGCGGCGGCGCCGGGGGCGACTCGAGGGCAGCCAGGCGCTGCTCCACCTCGGCCAGACGCTCAGCAAGCGAGTGGAGTCCCGATTCATCAGTCATGGACCTACGATATCGAGATCACGTGATTACGTAAATACCAATAACACCGATTGCCGCAGTCCGATCTGAGCGGTGGCGAGACACACTGCGGGGCACTGCCGACATCCGGCAGTGCCCCGCAGCAGAAGACTGGAGATCAGTGCTTCTTGGAGCTCTTCTCCAGTTCGGCCAGGGCCAGCCCCAGCCCGAAGAACGTCGGCGCCCAGTGACCGACAAAGATGCCCCATCGGTCAGCCTGCGGCTTGGAGTCGTCGTTGCCGAAGCGTGAAACGCTCCAGCTCACGACGGACAGGCCCACCGAGACCAGCGCGGCGTTATAGGCGTGCTCTGAACGAAGACCGAGATTGTGCAATGTCGTCAACATATGATTCCTCCCAGAGATTTCATTGTCAGCACCCGGAGCGGCTGGGCACCTGGCTCGAAACTAGGTGTGCCGCCTGAGGATTCCATGATCACTGCCTAGATCTACGCTCCTTGCGCGTATGGCATTCTCCGGAGCGCCATGGCCCGGCGGCTTCACCGCGGGCTCGGTGAGGGAGAAGAACTACTGGTCAAACGTCGACAGACCGGCGGAACTGCCGGCAATCTCCCGCAGCGCCTGCAAATGCGCACTGAAGGCTGAACGTCCGGCGCGGGTGAGGGACAGCCACGTGATCTGACGTGCATCGCCACGGCCAGCGGATGCCGCCTTGCTTGAGGAGACGTATCCGGCCCCGGCGAGCGTCTTGAGATGCTTCGACAATGTGGCATCCGAAACCTCCAGAGTGTCGCGCAGCACGGCGAAGTCGAGGTGGTCCACGGGACGCAGGAGCCCGCAGATGCGCAGCCGTACCGGCGCGTGGATGGTCTCGTCGAACGCGGCCTCAGGCACGGCGCAGTCGCTCCACAGCTGAGCGGTACGCGACACCGGCGAGGCATGTCGTCGCCACCAAAGCGGCAAGACTGGTCAGCGCAACGGCCCAGTGCAGGCCGAAGGACACCAGCCCGAGCGAGACGCTGAAGAGCACCAGACAGACCACGACAACGCCCGCGACAGCCCAGCCGGCCTGCGCGCCCATCGACCGGAAGCGGACACCAGTCTGGCGCCTGATCAGATAGACGACCACGAGCGCGCCGACCAGCGCCAGCCAGCCAGAGGTGGGCGGCTCATAGTCCGCACCGGGGCTGGTGAACGCCGCGCTGGAGACCCACCATGCAGCCATGCACCCCAAAGCGACCAGCAGAACCCATGGCGCGTGGACGCTCGAGGCGAGGCGGTCGCGGTCGGCCTCAAGGGTTCCCAAGGCGCCCCTGGCTTCTTCAGGCGACGGAAGAGCAGAATCATTTTCCATAACGGAAAGCGTACCGGTTATTTTCTGCAACGGCAAGCTACTCGACCGTCGGTTGCCGAAGCCTAGTGACTGGATCAGTCGACGGAGAACATGCTCTTCGATGTGCGTCCGATGACGCCTGTCATGGTCGCATCCACAGTTCCGCCAATCACTCCACCGACAAGCGGAATACCCTTAGCGAGGGTGATTGCAGATCTCTTCGTCCCATACTTGGCCAGAAGCATGAAGCCTGCCTTCTTGTTGACCTGGCGGATCACCGCGACCGGGATGCGCTTGATCGCCTGCATCGCCACCTTCTCCCCCACTTTGATTCCGATTGTCTTCGCTATCTGTTGCGAGTTGGATCCAACTGCGACAAGCGTGACAACGGTGCGCACGTGCGGGTCCGTGGGGTCGTAGCCCCGCAGGTACGCTATTGAGGCCGTGAGTCGCGCATTGACCACGAGCGCGCCAGCCATGTTCGCCGGAATGGTCACGGGCATGGCGATGAATCCGCCGAGACCTGTCACAAAACCGTTGACGCTGGCTGCCTGGATGGACTCGGTCACGAGCCTCTTAATCGTCTTCTCAATATCCTCGTGCTCCTCCGGCCTCGCCTCCCGGGTTTGGTCAGCGTTCGGTCGGTAGCGGTCCCCTTGGACGCGGCGTAGTCGATCCTCGGCCCATTTGATCGACCCGTCCATCGGACCAACGCCTGAGTCGATCACCCTTCCAACCAGACTCAATAGTTGAGCAGACGCCTTCTCGGCGGTAGTAGTCGGTGCCTCTTCGTGTTCCGGAGCGCTCGTGCTGGCCATGCCGGGTCCTCTCCAGGTTTCTCCTGCGAGTGCCGGTGGCCAGAGTTTCGCCAACGGAGAAGGTCGCCTCTCGAATTGTCGGAAAGTACGACCACACCCATGCACTTTAGCGTCCAGCTCAATCGAAAATAGAAGAACGGGAGTACCTCGGCGCGCCTTAGGGAAACCGTGTGACCAGAAGATCGCTAAATCACTTGCGCTAGAACGCATGATTGCGTTGCCGGTTGGAGCTTGCGTGTTGGTTCTTGCTGGTTCTTAAAGCAGCAATCTGTCTCCGTTGCCGAGACTAGTGAGCGCTGGAACGATAGGTGGCCAGGCCGAGGGTGCCCAGGACGGCGGAGACATCCCGCGGGGACAGGAGACCAGCCGACGACGGCGGCAGGTGGGCCGCGACATGCACCCGCTCCCCTGCCGCAGTGGGCAGGGTCAGGACCGAGCTGTATCCGCGCTCGGCACCCCGGGCCGTGAGTTCGAAGCCCGACAGGGTCTGGTGTGGGACTCGCTGCGGGCCAAATCCAGGCAGGGCCGAGGCGAGGCCGGCGGGCTCGAAGACCTTTCCCATCCAGCCGTGGATCCGTTGCCGAGTCTCAGCAGACAGTGCCGAAGGTTCAGCGGACTCGCCCTCGAGGTCTTCCGGGGCGCCGAGTGCGCGCAGCAGGTTCAGCGTCTCGGCGCAGGTGCTCTGACCGAGCAGTCCCTCGCCCCAGGACTCTTCGCGTTCAACACCTGTGAGCTGAACGGCGTCCAGACCAAGCGTGGCCACCAGACCCCGCCCTTCTTCGAGCAGGTCGACGCCCTCGGACTGGGCGAACTCCAGCAGCGCCAACACACAGGCCGCGTCCCCAGTGGAGAAGACCAGGTTCACCGCGTCATCCACGCTGAGTTCGAGGTCTCCAGACATGAGGCGAAGCGTTCCCGTGCGGGCTCCGGAACGGTGGTCGCTGGTCACCGGGAGCGGGTGCTCCAGGAATCCCGCGTCGCCCTCGCCGAGATGCGCCAGGGTCAGCCCGAGGACCAGCTTGCCGATGCCGGCAAGGTCATGCGGCTCGTCCGCTCGGGACTCCGCCATCACCCCGGTGGGACCAGCTCCAGCCAGCGCGAACCGCAGCTCCGGCATGGCCTCGGCACACTCCTGCAGACTCAGCATCTTCACCTCAGCGACCACGGGCCCACTCCTGAACTGCCAGTCCCACCTCGGCGAAGAGATCGAAGGCGGCCACGCGGCCCGGCACCCCAGAGGGCAGCTCGGTCGGAATGTTCTCCGCATAGGCCGCGACCGCAGCCGAGGGAGCCCCAGCAGCAGACAGGGCGAGCCCCACCTGAGACAGGCTCCGCAGCCCGCGTCCGTTCTTCTCCGCGAACTGGATCTCCGTGCAAGACACTCCCAGCGCCGGGGTGAACAGTCCGAGCATCGCGTCCCGCGCGAACCCGCAGAGTTCCCGAGAGAGCAGCAGCTGCGTGGCGGAAGCCTCCTCCACGCAGCCGCGGCCCAACTTCTCCAGCAAGCGGGACTGATCCTGCGCCGTCGTCGTGGTGAGGGTCTCCAGGGAGTGGCTCCAGGTCAGGTCGCCGGTGCGGGGGAAGATCTCGCGGTGCAGGGTGGCGTGCAGGCCCATCCATGCGCAGTAGTCATTGACCCATTGCAGGGGGTCGGGGCGGACGGAGCCGATGGCGCGGAAGACCAGCTGGGTGCAGATGTTGTCCGAGGTGCTCATCATCTGCACCAGGGAGTCACGCAGGTTCAACGAGATTCCCGCGGCGAGGTTGCGCATGATCCCGGCCTGGACCCCGTCCTTCATCTCCTCGGTGATGACCGAACGGTCCTCCAGGCTGAGCTCGCCGGTCTTCACCAGCGCGAGGCAGGCCAGCAGGACGCTGACCTTGCGGGTGCTGAAGGAGGCGACGGCGCGGGTGGAGTCCCGGGCGATGACCTCACCCGTGCCGATGGGGCGGATCTCCCAGGACAGGGCGAAGGGCTGGTCCGCGGCGAGGCGCGTGAGCGCGGCCTCGAGCTGCTGCAGCTGCTGCCCCACAAGACTCCTCATCGCTGCTCGTGCCGGATACGACCAGCATAATCGTGTCAGGACATTCCGTCTCAGGCGTGCCAGACCCTGCGGGAGATCGCGTATGCCGGGCCGCGGACACCACGCAGCCACGCTGGCGTGCTCAGGCCGGTCGGTGGCTGCGCAACGGGGCGGAATCGCAGCTCTGGATCATCGGGGCCAGCGGGATCATTCGAGCGCTGGGTCGGTTCCCGAGATGGCTCGAGGGATACCCCTCCCAGGACCGACCAGGGTCCCGAGTTTCGAGAGCAGGACAGCTGGTAGCGGTGGCGCGACTCAGGGTCCCGGTCCGGGTCCAGTCGGAACACGATGTTGCCCTGCGACCCGACCAGGGGAAACATCGTGGTCAACGGTCCGGAGGCCGTCGAGGTGCGCAGCTGCAGCATGTAGCGCGTGAGCCTGCCGGTGCCGGTGGAGGCGAAGAGCAGATCGGCGGGGCCCCCGCTGTGACCGCCTCCGGGGATCCGCAGCGCCAGACCCATGATGTCGGGAAGCTGCACAGGCCAGGACGCAGAGCGTGACAGCCGTGCGATCAGTGGCGTCTCCCCCACCGCGTCGAAGAGCGCGGAGCCGGTGGTGCCAGGAGCGTCGATGACGAGCCTGCCCGAGACGACCGTGCCCACGGAATGGATGGGACGATTTCGGCGTACTGCGGCGAGCGCGGCGAAACCGAGTCCGACGGCGATGCCTGCAGCGCCGAACAGGGCGGTGCCAGCACCGCTCGTGAGGGTGATGGGAGTCTGTCTGGTGCCCATTCTGCGACTCTACGCCAGGCCGTTGAGGGACATCAGGTTCCCGCCCGGCGCGCGGCGCTGGAAGAACAGCCCCGAGCCTGGCTCAGATGTCGTCCTCATAGGCCGGGCCGCCCTCGCTCTCCCACCGCGTCAGCTGCCGGGTCTTGGCGGCGTTGTACTTGCGCCGCACACCGTAGCCGCCCAGATCGTCCTCGTCGAAGAACACGGCGCCGAACTCCTCCAGCGCGGCACGCAGCTTCCTGTTCGCCGCGGGGTCCAGCGCGAATCCTCGGTGCTCGAAATCGCGGACCTGCGCCGACTCGAGAGAGGCGGCCTGACTGATCTCTTCAACGGAGACCTGCGTGAGCGCGCGAGCTGCCCGGGCGAGATCGGGCGTCAGCGGGGCTGAGTAGCGTTTCATCCTCTCAGTGTGTCAAACGCCATGGCATCCCAGAACGGTCGATGGCGCCGGCGCCATGCCGAGCGTCGAGCACTCAGCGGGAGCGGAACCGCGCCCTGCCATGATGGTGATGACCGCTTGGACGAGCTCTGGGCCGACCGGGCGGCGCTGTCACCATCAATAGATCGGAATGATCACCATGCAGAAGACGTCATTGATCGCGTTGGCACGGCATGAACTCAAGCAGGCACGCGAAGCCTCCAGCGGCAGGAGCGCAAAGACCGTCTACGGCGGCCATGAGCACCAGCTGCGGCAGACGCTGATCGCCCTGTGCGCAGGAGAAGAGCTCTCCGAACACCAGAATCCCGGAGAGGCGACCCTTCAGGTCCTCGAGGGCCGCGTCCTGCTCAGATCTGGCGAGATCTCCTGGAACGGATCGGCCGGGGACCTCCTGATCATCCCCGAGGGACTGCATTCCCTGGACGCAGTCGAGGACTCCGTCGTGATGCTCACGGTGGTCAAGCGAAGCTGAGCGGAACTGCCGCTGGGCGGACCCCCAACCGAGCCTTCGCGTGAGTTGCATCTCCTGAACAGGGCGGAGTCCGGCAGGTGGGGACCGTGACGCGCTGCGCGCACTAGGGTTGGACCATGATCAATGAAGACGCACGACTGCCCCAGGACATCCTGCACGCACTTCCCGGCTCGAATGCGGTGCTGAAGCATGGCGTCGAGGTCGACGCCGCCCGCTGGCGCGCCGAACTCTCCAAGCGCGGACTCCCCACCCTGACCGGCATGCTCGGCAGCCTGGATCGCGTCTCGCTGACCCGCCGCGACGTGTTCGAGATCGGCGACCGCGAGCCCACCCCCGACAACGCCTTCCAGCTCTTCTACTACTCCCTGTCCTGGGGTCTCGGCCTCAAGGCCCCGCGACTGCACCACCGCCTGGACAACTTCGCCTCCCACCGCGAGGAGGCCTCCGAGCTGCTCGTCTCCGCATGGAACGCAGCCCGCAGCGGCGAATTCGTCAAGGACGCCTTCAGCATCCTGACCACAGAAGACGGCGCAGGCCGGATCCCGTGGTTCGGGCCCGCCTTCTCCACCAAGTTCCTCTACTTCGCCCAGGGCGCGGCCGCCGAGCCGAAGCTGCTCAACCTGGACCGCGACGTCGCCGCGAACCTGGCCCGCGACGCCTGGCCCGATGCGACCACCGATGTCTGGGTCCCTGAGGTCTATGAGCAGTACTGCACCCTGCTCGGCCAGTGGGCGGAAGAAGCTTCCGCGGATTCCTCCGTGGACCGCGAAGTCCGCGCCGATGAGATCGAACTGGCAGTCACCCGCCGGGCCTGACCAGTTGTAGAAGAATGGGTCGGTTCCAGCTCACTGAGCGAGCTGGAACCGGCCCATTCTTTGTTGTGCCTGCGGGCCCCTCGATCCGCTCAAGCCACGTCTTCCGGGATGCCATGTCCCCCGCGCGGCGCATGCTGCATCACCTCTGACGAAGCAACCCATCGACTCTGGCTCTCTCAGTTGGGTGTGTTTCATCGCTGGGAGCATCCAGGGCTTTTCCCGAAGGGGAATGGACGGCCTCCGACGGGTTCCGCCCGAGAAAAGGCGATGGGTGTGGCCAGGTCACGTCTTGAGCGAGACCCGAGCTCTGGGGGCCTTCCGCGCAGGGCGGGTAGAAGCAAGGGTGTGAGGGTTTCCTGGCACAGGGACCTGGAACATGGGCAGCGTCAGGCTGACGAGTGGGCCGATGAGCAGAACCACCGCTACTGTCCCAATGCCGACCGAGCCACCCAGGAGCCAGCCCAGCAGAAGTGCTGTGCCTTCGATGCCGGTGCGGACGAGCCAGATGGGCAAGCCGAAGCGCCTATGCAGTCCAGTCATGAGCCCGTCTCTCGGACCGGGGCCATATTGCGCGCCGATGTAGAGACCGGTGGCGACGGCGAGAAGGGCCAGACCTCCAGCGAAGAGCACTGCGCGGGCCCACAGGGACGTAGGTTCGCCGAGGATCATCAGTCCGACCTCGGCACTCGGACCTACCAGAAGGGCGTTGAGAATCGTCCCAATTCCAAGCTTCTGCCGAAGTGGAATCCAAAGTAGGAGCACGACGACGCCAGTGAGAATGGTGATCACGCCGAAGGAGAAGCGGGTGTGGATTGCCAATCCCTGGCTGAGGACATCCCAGGGCGAGACGCCGAGAGTAGCCCTTATCATCATCGCAAGCGAGAACCCGTAGAGGAATAATCCAACCAGCAGCTGAGCACCACGCCGGGCATGCAAAAGAACCATAAGAGAAGTTCAGCAGGTGATTGGACTGACAACAAGATGCCAATCGTGAGATGGTGGACCCATGATGGTCCTGACGGCGCGCCGGTTGGCTTCGGAACTCGGTGCCTGGCGGGGGGCCGGTCCCGCCTATGGCGCTCTGACTGACCGCATCAGACTTCTGACCCTGGACGGAAGAATCCCACTTCGGACACGACTGCCGGCCGAACGCGAACTGGCCGCCGAACTAGGGATCAGCCGGACTACCGTGGCCGCCGCATATGCCGGCCTCCGGGAAGCCGGCTACCTGCTGAGTACGCGCGGGTCGGGAAGTGTGGTCACCATCCCGGGAGGCCGTGACACTGTCGAAAACACCGACGGACGCACGGCGACCACTCTGGACTTCAGCAAAGCGGCACTTCCTGCTGCACCGCAAGTCGGCGAGGCAGCCGTTCGAGCCGCTCAGACACTGCCGGCCTACCTGGGCGACACTGGCTACGATCTCGTTGGCCTGCCGCGCCTCCGCCAAGCCCTCGCCGCGAGGTACACCTCCAGGGGTGTGCCGACTGAACCCGAGAACATCATGGTCACGGTCGGGGCCCAGCATGCCATTTCGCTGATCGCCAAAACGTTTCTGTCTCGCTCTGACACCGCCCTGATGGAGGCTCCGAGCTACCCCCATGCCTATGACGCGCTGGGGTCCAGGGCTCGCCGACTCGTGACGGTCCCTGTCGATGCTCGAAACGGCTGGGACGACAACGGTCTGGCTCAGACGTTTCAGCGGGCGAAACCGGCGCTTGCGTATGTCATGCCAGATTTCCACAACCCCACAGGGGCTGTCATGCCCGTCCACCAGCGCGAGCTGCTGATGGATCTCGCCAGACGCCACGGCTGCCTCGTGGTCGCCGATGAGACGACGGCGGACCTCAGCATCGATGTGCCTCCCGGAAAACCGTTGGCGGCATACGGACCCGCCATGCTCGTCGGCTCCATGGGCAAGACGGTCTGGGGAGGACTCAGGGTCGGGTGGATCCGCGCGGAACCCGAGAAGATCAAGCTGCTCGAACAAGCCCGCTATGCCCATGATCTCGGCACGCCCATCCTCGAACAACTCATCGCCCTCGAGCTGCTCGGCAACTATGACGAGGTTCTCCGTTTTCGAAGAATCCAGCTCGCCGAGGGACGTGATCACGTGGAGGACCTGCTCCGGTCGCACTTCCCGGTATGGGACGTCCCGCACGTCGCAGGAGGGCTCTGCACCTGGGTCAATATTGGACAACCTGTCAGTTCCCAGCTCGCTCTGGCGGCGCGCGACGGCGGCCTCCCCCTCGGCGCAGGTCCACGGTTTGGCCTCGGCGGAGCCTTTGAGCGATTCCTCCGCTTCCCCTTCAGCTACCCCGCGGAGGAGACCAGCGTCGCGGTGGACATCCTGGCTAACGCGTGGCGCCGCGTGGAACCACACCGCAGGGTTGAAAAAGACTTCAAACCAGCCCTGGTCTGAACTGCAGCCCGAGGCAAGCCCGAACGGGTTCCCTACTGGATACTTCAAGCCGGTGGCGCATGCGACGGTGACCCCCAGCCGTCGATGAACGTCAGGATCCGCTCGCCGGTCAAACAACATCCAGCCAACGCCCAGCCTCCCCCACCAGGGTTGAACCATGGCAAGCAAGAAGCAGCAGACTGTCACCGTCGGTGGCCACAAGCTGCGCCTGTCCAATATGGACAAGGTCCTCTTCCCCGCCTCCGGCACCACCAAGGGCGAGGTCATCCACTACTTCCAGACCGTCGCGGACGCGATGATCCCTCACGCCAGGAATCGTCCCGCCACCCGGAAGCGCTGGCCCGACGGCGTCGGCACCGCGGAGAAGCCCGAGCAGCCGTTCTTCCGCAAGAACCTCGAAGACTCAGCCCCGAAGTGGGTGCCGCGCCAGGAGCTGGAGCACTCCGACCACACCAACACCTACCCGCTGGCGAACAACACGGCGGTGCTCGCGTGGTTCGGGCAGGTCGGCGCACTGGAGATCCACGTGCCTCAGTGGCGCTTCAGCACCACGGGAGATCCGCAGAGTCCCGATCGGCTGGTGCTGGACCTGGACCCCGGGCCGGGGGCAGGCCTGGCTGAATGCGCGCAGGTCGCCCACTGGTGCCGCGAGATCCTCGATGAGATGAACCTGCCTTCGATCCCGGTCACCTCGGGTTCCAAGGGTATTCACCTCTACGCCGCACTGAACGGCACCTACACCTCGGAGCAGGTCTCGCAGGTGGCCAAGGAGCTCGCCCGCGCCCTGGAGGCTGATCACCCGGACCACGTGGTCAGTGACATGAAGAAGTCCCTGCGCCAGGGCAAGGTGCTCATCGACTGGTCGCAGAACAACCGGAACAAGACCACCATCGCCCCCTACTCGCTGCGCGGGCGCCCCGGCTCTGCCGAGGGCCCGCACGTGGCCGCTCCCCGGGACTGGGAGGAGCTCGAGGGTCCGGACTTCGATCATCTGGACATGCACCAGGTGATGCAGCGCCTGACCGAGGGCCACGATCCGCTGGCAGACTTCACCTCCGACGACGACGCCCCGGAAGGCCTCCCGGAAGCGCAGGACCCGCTGACCACCTACCGGTCCATGCGCGACGCCGCCAAGACCCCCGAGCCGGTGCCCGCTGGCTCCCCCGCCGCCCGCAACGATGCCCCGATCTTCGTGGTCCAGGAGCATCACGCCACCGCGCTGCACTATGACACCCGCCTGGAGCGCGACGGTGTCCTGGTCTCCTGGGCAGTGCCCAAGGGCCCGCCGCTGAGCACCAGTGAGCAGCACCTGGCGGTGATGACCGAGGATCACCCCATCGAGTATGCCGAGTTCGAGGGCACCATCCCCAAGGGCGAGTACGGCGGCGGCGAGGTCACCATCTGGGACACCGGGACGGTGGAGATCGAGAAGTGGGAGGAGCGCAAGGTCCGCTTCATCCTGCACGGCCAGCCCGATGGCGGCCTGGGCGGGGTGCCGCGGCGCTATGCGCTGGTCAACACCAGCAAGGGCGATGACCACGGCAAGAACTGGCTGATACGGCTCACCAAGGACCAGCCGAAAGACGAGAAGCCGTCGGAGGCCTCGCCAACACCCGCGAAGAAGTCCTCGAAGAGTCCCAGCAAGAGCCGGAAGCCGGCGAACGACTCCGAGTTCCCCGACCCGCTGCCCTCCCCCATGCTCGCCTCCCCCGGCAAGCCCAGCGACATCCGCGGCCAAGGCTGGATGCTCGAGGGCAAATGGGACGGATACCGGGCCATCGCCGCCGTGCACCCCGACGGGCGCGTGGAGATCCGCAGCCGCAACGGCAAGGACTTCACCCAGACCTTCCCTGAGTTGACCGAGATCGCTGAACTCGTCCCGGCCGGCACGGTGGTCGATGGCGAGGTGGTCGCTCTGAACTCGGGCAGCCGCCCAGACTTCGGACTGTTGCAGCGCCGCGGCAAGCTGACCAAGACGCGCGAGATCGAGCAGACCGCGAAGAAGATTCCAGTGCACCTCATGGTCTTCGACGTGCTGCACACCGCCGAGCACGGGGACCTCACCGCCGAGCCCTATACGCAGCGCCGGGCGATCCTGGAGGAGCTGGCGCGCAGCGGCAAGCACGTGCAGGTCCCCGGGGACATGGGCGACTCGCTGCAGGAAGCCATGGACGTCAGCCTGGAGCTCAAACTCGAGGGACTGGTCGCCAAGCGTACCGACAGCCCGTACCGGCCCGGCACTCGGTCCCGGGAGTGGGTGAAGATCAAGCATGAGAACCACGCTGATGTAGTGATCATCGGCTGGCGCCAGGGCAGGGGTGGCCGCGCCAAGACCTTCGGCTCCCTGCTGCTGGGCATGACCGACGACGACGGCGAGCTCCACTACGCCGGCCGGGTGGGCACCGGTTTCAGCGATGTGGACCTCACTGACATCCGGGCCCAGCTGGAGAAGCTGACTCGAAAGACCGCTCCAGTGGATGACGTCCCCCGCGAAGACACCTCCGACGCCACGTGGGTGACGCCGAAGCTGACCGCAGAGGTGCGTCACTCCGGGGTGACCAGGGACAACCGGCTGCGCCACCCCACTTGGAGGGGCATCCGGATGAACAACGGGCCCTGAAGTTTGCTCAGCGCGGAAGCGCTGTACACAGAAATCACGATCCGTAGAGTGCAAACCAAGGCACGAATCCTCAACACAGGAGATTGATATGACTGACCTGACGGCTGAAGACCTCGTCAAGAAGCTGAACGACATCGGCACCTGCATGTTCACCACACTGGACCAGAGCCACCGGATCGTCTCCCGCCCCATGGGGGTCACCGAGATCGACGACCAGCACAAGTTCTGGTTCTTCACCCCGCTGAACTCGGACAAGATCGAGGACATCATCGGCGAGGGCGAGGTCAACCTCGGCTTCGTGGATGACCACACGTGGGTCTCCATCGCGGGAAATGCTCAGGTCATCGCCGATGAGAAGCGCAAGGCCGAACTGTGGGACCTAGGTCCGAAGGCCTACTTCGAGGGCGGTCCCGAGGACCCCAACGCGGTGCTGATCTGCGTGACTCCGGAGACCGCCCAGTACTGGGAAGGTCCCGGCAAGGCTGCGGCACTCGTGAAGATGGCGAAGTCGGCATTCTCAGATGACACCCCGAACATGGGTGACCAGGGCCGCGTTCAACTGTAAGCCAGCTCAGTCTTGAGAAGGGACGGGTCACTTCGGTGGCCCGCCCCTTCTTTATCGTCGAACGGAACTCTTCCGTTCCACGTCCCGGTCCTGCCCCCTGGCACGGGAATCTCGGCCTTCCTCGCGGGCGCGATTCCTGCGTCTGCCCTCCACGGAGGCGTCCCAGCTGCTGTGAAGTACGGGGCCAGGTAGTTGCGCAGGTCGGGATCGCCGATGTAGACGTAGGTTCCCTTGATCCCCCGGGTCAGCAGAACACCATAGATGTTTATGACGTACTCCAGAAGGTCATCATCGCTGAACTTCAGGCCCAACCGAGGACTGTTCTCTTTGACCTTGGAGTCGAAGTAGTTGGCGCGGTCAAAGATGCTCCGTTGTTGGTCGATGTCGAATCTCAAGTCCGGCCCGATGACCACCCCTGCGTAGTTCAAGTCATATCCCTGAACCGTGTGGATTGACCCGACTTCCTCCAGGGACGTATTTGAGTTGATCCAGTCCTTCGCCGTTCGGTTCCGCTGGAGGCCATAACCATTGAGGACTATGTCGGGAAGGCTCGTCCTTCTTGTTTCTCCACTGCCACGCATAGCCGGCGACCAAGCGAGCGGGCGCTCACCGTCGCTGCGATGGTGCGAATGGTCCACGACACGCAGACACGGGTCAATGTTGGGAAGCGTTATCCAGAGGGTAAAACGGACAGCGAGAATCGAAGGTGGGCTCAAACGCTACCTTGCTCGAAGCATCTACAGAGCTGAACGCAGCTGCCACTATCCCAACGGACAGGATACATACAAAAGGTTCGTAGAGACCCCTCGATCCGACGACGAACAAAACCCACAAACGAACCGGACCTGAGTCTAAGGCCACCACCAACCGATTCAGCCGCCACCGCCCTTGGTTCGGAACCGGATAAATCGCTGCGGTGACCGCAGCGGCACCATCACTTGATGCCTTTGCAATGGTACGTATGATCGACAACCCGCTGAGTCAACGAGAGGTGCTCAGAGGAAAAAGCACACTGTCGGATTTTGGGAAGCTTCAGGACTTTTATTTCAGAGACACTTAAGAAGACGTCGCGGCAGTGAAACGAACAGACAGTGACAGGTATTATTCGGAACGGAGCAGCTGCGCGAATCAGAACCACAACTTGCGCGCTGTTTAGAAGGCCTTGATTGCCCATATTCGCTCGCCGTACATTTCCTCACAACGATGTCGTGACATCCATTCAGAGACGAGATCCGATGCTTCAATCACCTGTAGCTATTCTAACCGGCGCCACCGGGGGCATTGGCCGGGCACTGGCACACACGTTAGATGAGCGAGGTTACCGCTTACTAGTCCACGGTTTTGACACGGTCGAAGCAGGAAAGGAACTACAGGATAGCCTCAAGTGTGCGCTCTACTTTGACTCCGACCTGTCCACTCAAGAGGGCGCAATGTTACTCGCGCAAGAGACTCGCGAAACTTTCGGCAGAATTGATCTACTCGTCAATAACGCGGCCGTAGGCATTCCACTCGAGCACGGGAATATAGCGGGTGTCACGCCGGAGTTCTTTCAACTTGCGCTTTCTGTGAACCTACTGGGTCCGTGGTTCATGACGCAGGCTTGCGCCCCCGACCTCCGCGACACTCGAGGATCAGTTATAAACATGAGCTCTATGGCCGCTTCCACGGTGAGCGGAAGCTCGATTCCCTATGCTGTGAGCAAGGCGGGACTGGAACATCTTACGAGGCTCCTCGCGGTCGCAATGGGACCGGAAGTGCGAGTGAACGCGTTGGCACCCGGATTGGTAGATACTGAGCGCACCAGGGCTTGGGAACACCTACGCAAAGAAGTGATTCAATCCAGCCCAATGCGGCGTTCAGGCACGCCGGAGGACGTAGCCCGAGCCTGCATGTCGCTGATTGATTCGCCCTACACGACAGGGGCAACACTGCCGGTAGACGGCGGCCAACGGTTGGTGTAGACGCTACCACTTGTCGTGCTGGTTGAAACCAGACACCAAGCGGTAACTATCACCGCAATCCGGGAGCCACTGGTCTTCGCCAATGGAGTGACACGCGACCCTCCATAGCACTGAGACACTGTGTCTCGCGGATCGAAAGCGCGACAGGGGGTATAGCGGCTCATCGACTCCAACAAATGTCAGTCCCGTCGCTCTGCACGGCTGGACAACACGGCACCTGCCTGAAGACTCTGTGGTGTCACCGGACGCCTGACCGATGCGGTTCGCTCGATAGGTGTAAGTCAACGACTCTTGGCATGAGGAGGACTCCTGCCGCTGCGACAGCACCACTTGTGTCCTGGAGTGCCCTAAGAGTTGGGCCGTTAAGCGGCTCTTCCCAGTTGAGCGTGGGGGCGTCGTGAGTCAAGAGGCTCGTGCCCTTGCTTGAGGATGGATTTTGCGACGAATCTATCCTCGATCACGAAGGACACGAGCCATGCCCCAGAATACGTGCGCGCCCTCGCCCCTGTCTGCCCACCACACCAATGAGCATCCGGTGCGCGATGCAGCATCGGTGGTCTTCAACCTGGCCGGCTACACCGTCACCGAAGCCACTGACCTGCCACTGGGAGGCAGGCGGGTCGTGGTCACCGCCGAGGCCCCTGAGAACGCCTGCCCGAGTTGCGGGGTGCTCTCCGCTCGGGTGCACCAGCGGGTCCGTCAACGAGTCAAGGACATCCCGACCGGCGGGGACAGGGCCGAGCTGGTGGTCATCAAGCCGCGCTTCCTCTGCGCCGAGACGCGATGCCCGCGCAGGACCTTCACCCAGGTCACCGAGCAGCTGCCCGTGCGGGCACGGTGCACCACCCGACTCAAGGAGACGGTGGCGGCCGCAGTGCTGGACTCCGGGCGGGCCACCGCCGAAGTCGCCGCCGCCCACGGGATCGCCTGGGGCACGGTCAACACCGCGATCCTCACCCAGACCATGGTCCTGCCCCAGGTGGATCAGGTGCCGGTACGGGCGCTGGGCATCGATGAGCACCGCTTCGCCACCGCGAAGTGGTTCAAGCACCCCGAGACCGCCGTGTGGTGCCGGGTGGAGCCCTGGATGAGCACCTTCGTCGACGCCCACACCGGACACGTCCTCGGAGTGATCGACGGCCGGTCCTCGAAGAACGTCACCGCCTGGCTGCAGGGACGCTCCCAGGCGTGGCTGGACCGCCTCGAAGTCGTGGCGATCGACCCCTCGACCACGTTCCGGTCTGCGATCCGCACGGTGCTTCCCGCGGTGGAGATCAGTGTGGATCACTTCCACCTGGTCAAGCTGGGCAACCAAATGCTCACTTCAGTTCGTCAGCGCGCCCTGCGCGAGGTGCTGGGCCGGCGGGGCCGGAAGCAGGACGCCGTCTGGGCCCACCGGATGCTTCTGCTGCGCGCTGGAGACCGGCTCACCGACGCCGGGCTGCACCGCCTCGAGCAGGTCCTCGACGACGCCGATTTCGAGCAGGTCGCCGCCGCTTGGGCGGTGAAGGAGCAACTGCGCAGGATCTTGAACGCAGAGTCCGTCTCTGCGGCGCAGAGCGCGAGGATCGACTTTGAGCTGGCGGTGGCCGCTGCCGGGCTGCCCGAGGCCGACAGGCTGGCGGCCACGGTGGCGGCGTGGTGGCCGCAGATCAAGGTGTTCATCCGGACCCGGGTGACCAACGCGCGGACCGAGGCGGCGAACACGGCCATCAAGCAGATCAAGCGCACCGGCCGGGGTTTCCGGACTCAGAACAACTACCAGTCACGTATTCTGGCCAGGAGCTTCAGGCAGACACGCCGACGCTCCCAAATCCATGCTCGAGCAGGACTCCACGCTCAAGTGTGAAGAGCCCGTTAAGCACAGCAGTCGGTGGGCACTGGGTCCGGTAGGAATCCGCGGTACCTCGAGAATCGGCCACGTCATCAATAGAATGACTGAAGGAGTGCCTCATTCGACTCGCGAAGGTGAGCGCTCATTGCCTCTCGAGCACCAAGTTCATCCTTATCGGCAATAGCATCCACGATTTGTCGGTGTGAATGAAGCTCCACCGGCGAAACGACGTGGTCCATTGCCCGAGAGAACATATAATGTATCCGGGTTGTTTCGTCAAGGTATGTATTCAAGAGTCTTCCTGCACGCTTGTTTCCCGCAGTGGAAGCGATTGTTCGGTGAAATTCGTTCGCTGCCTGAAGGCGCTCAGCGAAGCCCAGACTCTCATCTACGTGGTGAGACAAGATCTTTTCGAGCTTTCTCACCAATTCAATAGTGGATAGGCGCGCAGCGACTCCCGTGATCGGCGGCTCAATTGACATCCGTAGATCCATGATCTCTCGTATGTCGTTTAGGCCCAGGGGTCTGACCACGTAACCTCGCCTCGGGAACACCATGACGAATCCCTCCGAAAGGAGGGTCTGTAATGCTTCGCGTACTGGTGTTTTCGACACCCCGAGTCGCGAGGCTGTCTCCGTCTCCTGGATTATTTGTCCTGGCTCTAGCCGAGCAGTCACAATCTCCCGACGCAGAGTCCCAAGAATCCGTTGCGCCACCGACTCGTGCTCGCCTTTATGCGCAGGTGCTGAATCGTGCAGTTCCATCAATTCACTCTCTTCATAAGCTTCCACAGGACTAGGGGCGCGAGGCAGCCTGCCTCGCGCCCCTCACCACTACGACTCGCACCTAACTAGTCTGCCGTATAGCCACCGATTGACTAGCGTCCGTTGATGTAGAAGTCAGCAGCTTCCTCCGTGACACCATTCTCCTCTAGGACCCGTTCGACGGTTCCATCCTCCTTCGCCCGCGTGTAGTAGTCATCGATTGCGGCGGTGAACTCAGGGACGCCGTGAGTATGCGGCCAGTTGATTTCGAGCAAGGCGGTGAGTTCTGGATGATTTGGGTCTTCATCAATAATGTTAGTCTCGTAACCCTCTGCGTCATTGCTCAGGTTGAAGCTCATCATGGACTGGTTCGCCACGGCGTCAATTCGACCCGCCTGCAAGTCTTCGAAGGCATTTGTATCGCTCTGATACTCTTCAATATTCTCCTCTCCAAGAGCGTCCTTTAACGTCTCAGCAAAGAAGGAGCCGGACAGGACGCCGACGGTAGCACCGTCCATCGACTCGATCGTGTCAAAGGAGTCCTCGGAAGCCGATGTGATGCCGAGCGCATCGTAAATAACGTACCCCTCAGCCTGACCGAACACCTCTCCCCGTTCCGCGGTCTTGATATGAAGGCCACCAAACAGGTCGGACTTTCCTTCACGTAGGTCCAATTGCGCCGCCGCCCCGGTCATCGGCTTGAAGAGCACGTCAAGGCAGTTCTCCTCGGCGAACTCGGTAATGAGCGTTGCGTCGATGCCCTCGAATGGGCCACTGTCCGACAGAGCATGGAATTTCGGTGCCGCATTCATCGCTGCGACATTTAACACCCCGTCCTCAAGAGTGGGAAATTCGTGGAGCGGAGTGCAATCCTCAGCTACGTCTCCCGTGGCTGCGTTCGCTGAGTCAGGTTCCGTTCCGGCGTCCCCGGAACACCCCGTCAACACAAGTAGCGCGATACTTGAGGTAGCGATGAAAGCAGTTACAGGCTTCTGTTCGAGAACCGTGAGTCGTTTCATGTTTCTTTCCTCTGTCTATTGGTTGGGATTACTGATGAATCTTGACTGGTAGCGACGCCGAACCGGCATGGGAATTTCGTTGTCGTAGACGTCGGGTGCGTCTTCGGGTGGAAGCACTACCGATACCAGCACCGGTGATCCGGGCAACTCGCCGGTCGGCTAGTATCTCCATCCACGCCAGCAACGAAGTAAAGAGCAGATAGAGCAGCGCTGCAACCAGCAGCGGCTCGAGCACCCGGAAATTGATCATTCCGATCGAGTAGGCACTTCCCAGAAGCTCTTTTGCCCCGATTGCATATGCGAGTGCAGTTCCCTGAAATGTAATGATTACGATACCGAGAATAGGCGGAACAGCGATGTTCAGGACGTGAGGAACGACAACTTTAGAGATGATCTGTCTCTTGGTGAGAGCGACGGCCTGCGCGGCCTCAATTTGCCCGGACGGAACACTCGCGATTGATGCTCGAAATATCTCAGCGGTGTAGGCCGCAGTAGTCACGCCAAAGGCGGCCACGACAGCTGCAAACCGATCTAGAGTCACGATATCTGTGAGTCCGAAATAGACTAGATACAGGGTCAGTAGAGCGGGAAAGCCGCGAAACAGCTCTACTAGGGCGATCACGAACCAGCGTAGCGACTTGTCCTGGCCATTTAGAGTTAGTCCAGCAACGAACCCGAGCGGAATACCAATTGCGACACTCGCGCCCGCCATCAGCACGCTCAACCATAGCCCAGGCAGTAGGCCGACAATAATATCCAGGAATTCTTCCATTAGTACGCCACCTTTACTGATCCCCGTTTGACTCGAGAGTCCAACCAGCGTGCAAACATTCCGATGGGTACCGTTATTATCAGATACACGATCCCTATCGTCAGGAAAGCCATTATTGGATCCGCACCTACCTGCACCGCGTTGTACGCGTAGAAGACCATTTCATTCGCGCCGATTATTGACGCTATGGCGGTATTCTTGAGTAGGGTAATCGAATAGGCTGCGGTAGAGGCAAGCATCACTGGAATAGCTTGCGGAAGTACCACGCGGACCAGAGCATCCGTCCGAGTCAAAGCGACGGAAGCTGCGGCTTCCCGCTGACCGTCCGATACTGAATCGAGTCCCGAGCGTATGCTGTCACCGATGTATGCAGAGTTGACGATCCCAAGACCGACGATCGCAGCGAGCACAGGGACTTGCGATATGACACCCAGCGAGATACCGAAATAGATAATGATCAGCCATGCGATAGGTGGGATACCTCTCGCTATCCACGCCCAGAGCGCCCCAAGAAAGTTAGCGACGGGGTTCCTTGACCGTCGCAACATCGCCACGGGGATAGCGAGGACTGCTGACAGCAAGAACGCGCCGAGCCAAATTTGGAGTGTCACCCACAGTCCCTCAAGGACGTAGTCCGCTTCAAGCATCACACGGCTCCGCTAAGTGAGTTCACGAAACGACGGATGCGCTCGTTAGACGGATCCGTCAGAATTTGCTCAGCTGGACCATCTTCCAGAACCTCACCATCGGCGAGGAACATCACACGGTCTGCTGCCTCCTTCGCGAACTGAATCTCGTGGGTCACGGTCAGCATTGTCATACCCTCCTCGACAAGTTCCTTCATAACGCGAAGTACTTCGACACGCATTTCCGGGTCTATGGCACTGGTGGGCTCATCGAAAAGAATGACTTCTGGGTCAAGGGCCAGCGATCGAGCGATTGCCACTCGTTGTTGTTGTCCTCCGGAGAGTTGGCCGGGGTGCTTATACATGTGGGCCTTCAAACCGACTCGCTCGAGGAGTTGCTCGGAGCGGTTTGTAGCTTCGGCCTTGCTACGACCCAACGCTAAGCGCTGGGCGAGGCTTACGTTTTCGATGGCCGTGTGCGTGGCGAAAAGGTTGAAAGACTGAAACACCATTCCGACTCGCTTCCTCAAAGCGCGCACAGAACTTGTGCTGTTTTTTTCGGAAGCCTCAAAAACGCGTCGACCTTCTAGATCCAGGGTGCCCTGCTCGGGAACCTCTAACAGGTTCAAGCAGCGTATAAACGTGCTTTTGCCTGAACCGCTTGGCCCGATTATCGCTATGTGCTCTCCCTTCTCCACGTCGACGCTTATACCTCGTAGTATCTCTTTGTCTCCGAACCACTTATGCAAGTTTGTTGCCGACAACGCTGGCGGGTCCAAGGTTTCCGTCATGTCCTGTTTATCCTTCTGCCTTGTGCTGATATTGAGAAGTGAGCTGTTGAGCAATCGGGGCCGAGGGCTCTCGCAGAAAGTCGAAGTCACACCCATATTCGGGTTGGAGCACGTGGCTCACGTGTAGCTTGGCAAAACCACGCGTGGGCGGGTCAGCTGGCCGGAAGGGTTTCCGGGACGCGAACTCTTGGTCATCCACGAAGTGTTCGAGGCACCCAGTCTCGGCGTCAAGACGTACTTCGTCACCGTCCTGCAAGTAGGCGATCGGCCCGCCAACAGCCGCCTCGGGAGATATGTGGAGCACTACTACCCCGGTGGAAGTACCGCTCATTCGAGCGTCCGACAACCGCACCATTTCAGTCACACCCTGTCGGTGGAGTTTCGCTGGGATGGGGATATGACCTACTTCGGGCATTCCCGGTGCCCCCACCGCGCCAAGTCCGCGCAGTACGAGGATGCTGTCCGCATTTACGTCGAGTTCGGGGTCGTCAATGCGGTCATTCAAGTCATCCAGTCCGTCAAAGACCACTACACGGCCTCGGTGCTTGAAGAACCTTGGGTCTTCTGCGCCGGCGGTCTTCAGCACCGCGCCGTTAGGGGCGAGATTTCCCTTCAGCATGACAAGAGAACTTCGCTTAGCTTCCGGAGCAGTTCGCTCCCGAATCACAGTGTTCTCAACGGCCGATACTGCGCTCAGTTCGTCGCGCCACTTGGTGCCACGTGCGGTGTGCGTATCGAGCTTGAGGAGGTCACGAATGCGAACCAAAACGCCAGCCAGTCCTCCCGCCTCAGCAAAATCTGGCAACGTGTATTCGCCACCTGGCAGTACGTTGGTGAGGTAAGGAGTATCCCGAGACCAGGTTTGCAACTTCTCAATGCCGATCTGCAGCCCGGCGCGTCCAGCGAACGCTTCAAGATGAATTACGGAGTTTGTGGAGCCGCCTAGCGCCATGACGGCACGAAAGGCATTCTCGAGCGAATCCATTGAGATCAGCCCACGCGGCGCCTGCCCACGTTGCACCGCAGCAACTGCTTCTATCCCGGTTTCGTAGGCGATTCTTCGCCTCTCTGCGCTTCCTGCTTCTGCCAGAGAGCTCCCCGGAAGCGCGAACCCGAGCACTTCTGCGATCGCGGCCATGGTGCTGGCGGTCCCCATAACATTGCATGTGCCGACGCCGACGTTGAGATTTCCCTCAAACTCCAGCCACTCCTGGTCATCAACCTCGCCTACGCGACGCCGGTCGCAGAATGGCCAGGCGTCATCCACAGTGACCGAGGCATTCCCACGGTGACAAGAGACAGGCCGCGGCCCCGCTGTCACCATCACCGAGGGCTTGCCTGCGCTGATAGCGCCCATGATTTGTGCAGGCACCGTTTTGTCGCATCCACCCATGAGGACCACGCCGTCAATGGGCGAAACGCTGATCATCTCTTCTACGTCCATCGACATGAGGTTCCGCAGATAGAGGCTCGTAGGCCGGGTGAACGGCTCAGATATCGAGATAGTAGGAAACTCGAGCGGGAGGCCCCCCGCCGCCTTGACGCCCCGCTTTACCTCTTTGACAAGAAGTGCAAGCCCCATGTTGCACGGGTTGAGGTCAGAGGCACTATTCGCGATGCCGATTACCGGTCTGCTTCTCACCTCCTCAGCGCTGAATCCACCACCGCGCAGGAAGGCGCGATGCATCAGACCGTCCTGGCCTGGGTCGTCGAAGAGACCTCCACCCCGGCCGGCGATACCCCGTTGAGACATCGATCTCCTTAGTTGCTTAGATACTGGCCGCCGATTTCTTGGAACCTATCATATTTCTTGTGACAGATTTAGGAATCTCAGTGATATTCCTCACGCATCCGCTAGAGTCTGGATCATGCAACTGAACACACAAGAAGGCGTCCACACCGTTCTTCAAGTCGGATCGATGCCACCTGAACTTGCAACCCGACTCCATCGAGAGTTCACGGTCCTTCAGTTACCCAGCGTTGGCGTCGAGAGATTTCTCGAGGAAAACGGGAGTCGGGTAACCATCGCGGTGACCACCGGTTTGACAGGGGTGAGTGGTCAACTCATGCGTGCTCTTCCGAATCTCGACGCTGTCATCAGTTTTGGGGTCGGCTTTGAGACGATCGATATCTGCGCCGCGGAGCAGCTGGGGGTCGTTGTAAGCAACACTCCGGATGTACTAACCGACTGCGTCGCAGATCTGGCGGTTGGTCTGCTCATAGACTGCCTGCGAGGCATCAGCGCCGCCGATCGCTTTGTACGGCAAGGCAACTGGATCAACGGTCCGTACCCACTGGGCACGCGGGTCTCCGGCAAACGTATAGGAATTGTCGGTTTGGGGCGCATTGGGCTGGCGACCGCCCGGCGACTGGAAGCTTTTGGTCCGACGATCGCGTATCACAGTCGAAACCGCTTGGTTGAGGTTGCTTATCCCTGGTACGAGTCCCTCATCGACCTCGCATCCGACAGCGACGTTCTTATCGTTGCTGTCTCAGGAGGAACGTCGACAACTGGGTTGGTGTCCCGAGAAGTCATTGCGGCGCTGGGTTCCGATGGCTACTTGATCAATGTCGCTCGTGGCACGGTGGTCGACGAGAACGCACTCGTCGACGCATTGGCGCAGAAGCAAATCGCCGGTGCGGGTCTAGACGTCTATACCCACGAGCCTCGAGTCCCAGAGGCACTCTTGGCCCTGGACAACGTCGTGGCACTGCCTCACCTGGGCAGCGCCACCACCGAGACGCGGCTGGACATGGCAAATCTCTTTCTCATGAACCTGCGTCAATTCATAGCCGAAGGTACGTTGACGACGCCGGTGTCCTGAATCGAACGCGACCCACAGTCTCTACCCCGCTCAATCGAAGGAATGATCATGACAGACGAACTCAACTCCCGCGTCGCAGTCGTAACCGGCGCGGGGTCGGGAATCGGGAAAGCCGTAGCTACACGCATGCTAGGCGCGGGGTACCGGGTGGTACTTGCCGGCCGCCGTGAAGAACCGCTCCGCGCTCTCGCGAATGGCCATCCAAACGCTCTGGTCCTGTCAACAGACATCACGATCGCTGAGCAGGTGACTCGATTGTTCACCGGGGCCCGCGATCGATGGGGACGACTCGACGTGCTCTTTAACAATGCTGGCGTTCCTGGACCCACGGCGAGCGTGGATGAGATTGAGCCTGAAGCTTGGGATGCTGTCATTGCACTGAACCTTACGGCCGCCGCTATGTGTGCGCGTGCGGCAATGAAGGTTATGAAAGCGCAGAATCCGCGAGGCGGCCGCATAATCAACAATGGTTCGCTCGCGGCACATGCCCCACGCCCGCAATCCGTCGCTTACACAACGACAAAACACGCGATATCTGGACTGACGAAGTCGATAGAGCTGGATGGGCGAGCCTACGGGATATCCTGTGGCCAAATAGACATAGGAAACACGGAAACTGAGCTCGTGGACCGCTTCGTGACCGGGCCCGGCGCACTACAGCCGGATGGCCGCAGGATGCAGGAACCGACCTTTCCAGTGGACGAAGCAGCACGAGCTGTTATGTTTATGGCCGATACTCCGCCGTCAGCGAACGTAAATTCCGTCGTTATAACGGCTGCAGGCATGCCATTTATTGGACGTGGCTAACTACTATTATTGCCGATTAGATACGCTCTCTTCGGTCTCTTAGTTCGTGCAAATGAGGGAAACATGTGCATAGGGACGTAGGTGGCCTCCCCCGAAACCTCGGTGTCAGCTTCGTTCCCGAAGCTCAACTTGCTGCGTCATGTCGTCAACGGCCACCCCCACACCTGGGGTCTAATACGCGCTACCGATCTGAAAGGGAATCCATGACCCGAATGACCCGCCGCATGCCTCAGCCAGCAGAGCTGCGGCCACTGCTACGCTTCCGCCCCCTAACCCTAGAGCGTCGCGCAGCGCGCCTCGCGGCGGCCGCTGATATGTGGGACCTGCGAAATATCGCGCGACGGCGCACCCCGAAATCCGCATTCGATTACGCTGACGGTGGTGCAGGCGCTGAACTAACCGTTCGGCGCACGCGGGAAGCCTTCGACAGCACCGAGCTGTTGCCGCGCATTCTGCATTCCACTGCCGCCGCCGATCTCACCACAACGATCGCTGGAGGTTCCTCTGCTTTGCCGTTCGGTATCGCTCCGACCGGATTCACCCGGTTCATGCATGCAGAGGGTGAGGACGCAGGGGCGGCCGCGGCCGCGGCCGCTGGCATACCCTTCTGCCTCTCGACCATGGGAACCCGTTCACTGGAAGAGATCGCTAGGTGTGGGGACACTGCGACTGTGAGGAACCCCCACGGGCCCGGCCGACGCTGGTTCCAACTCTACCTCTGGAAAGATCGGGAACGCTCTGCGGATCTTGTTCGCCGGGCCGAGGCCAATGGATTCGACACGCTATTAGTAACTGTGGACACCCCGGTGGCAGGTCAGCGGTTCCGCGACGTGCGGAACGGCATGACTATCCCACCGCAATTGACCTTACGGACGGTCCTCGACGCCTCCTATCGTCCCGAGTGGTGGTTCAACTTCCTCACCACAGATCCACTACATTTCGCCTCTTTGAGCAACACCTCGACTGACCTGTCGACGCTCATCAACAGCATGTTTGACCCTACGTTGTCGCTCCAAGATCTGGAGTGGCTGCGCTCGATCTGGCCGGGGAAGCTCCTTGTCAAAGGCGTACTGACGGCGGAGGATACCCGTCGGTCTCTTGAAGCCGGCGCTGATGGACTCGTCGTCTCCAACCATGGTGGACGGCAGCTGGATCGCGCCCCTGTGTCGCTCAAGGCGCTTGCGGAGGTGCGCCAGGAGGCCGGACCGAATGTGGAGGTTCTTCTGGATTCAGGGGTGATGTCTGGTGCCGACATCGTGTCCGCCCTCGCACTCGGGGCGGACTTCGTACTCATCGGTCGCGCGTACCTTTACGGCCTTATGGCGGGCGGCCAACAAGGCGTCGCCCGGGCCATCGCGCTCCTGGAAGAAGAGACTCGCGTGGCAATGATGCTGCTCGGCACCGCTACGATTGCGGAGCTCCAGACCTCAGGCCAGGTTCGAGTGCCCTGGCTTCCCCATAAGACTGGTGTTCGGCCCGAGGGGATTGCCGCGCACGCACGATGATGCACGTCGGCTCGGGCTCCGTTTCACCTGCTTAAGGGTCGCCCCGTTAGCTGGGAGAATCAAGGTTGCTGGCCTGGGACTCGCTCGCATGAGCACTGGCCCGCTGCACCTTGAAGGATGTGCGTCACCCGTCAGCTGACCTTGATCAATCTTCTGGAAGACTCGCCCGATGATCGGGGCGGCCCCCGTTCCGGAGCGGTGTGCTCGCAACAAAGTGAGTCCTGAGCGTAAATTGCGTCCTGGATAAATGCGCTTTAAAAGCCCCACTACTTAAGGAAACCCGATGTCCGACTACATCAATGTTCCGACCATTTCATATGAGAAAGCCGCCGAGGCCGTTCGGCGCACTATTGACGTTGGACTAACGCGCGGGTTGAGGCTCTGCGCTACTGTCGTGGATCCCGGGTTGAACTTGGTGGCTTATGGACGTGCTGACGGCACGACCCCGCACAGCATGGAGACTTCCCGGCGAAAGGCCAATACTGCCGCTTCGACTCGAAAATCTAGCGCTGAAGTCCCCCGGGAGCTTGGCTCTGCCGTAGAAAATGGCACCGGTGGGCTACTGACGCGGATTCCCGGCGGAGTACCCCTGGTGTTCGACGGTGTCCTGGTGGGGGGTCTAGGCGTCTCGGGCGCACCTCCTACCCACGACGCTGAAGTCGCTGCCGCCGTCCAGAAAGCCCTAGGAGGACAACCTGCCTGACTGATGTCGGTCGCTAATTATGTGATCGGACAGTTCGACGTGCTGGATTGCGGCCTGCGCGTTTGGGCCGAGGTCATTAGTCCTGGTGGAGACCAAAATGCGCTACTGGAACTCCGACCGGGGTGACGCAGCCAGGAAGAGATCGGTAGCAGACTTCGAGACTGTCCTCCGCGGGTCCGGGAATTTGCACTGGATCGCTGTGAGTTCCCCTGTGGCGGCATTCTTGGCGACGATGCCCACCAGTGCAATCCCTTGACTTTCGATAGATAGCCGTCGATACTCAATCGATGACAGGTCAACGCTGGGTAGTTGCCGCCCTCAAGGCATCACTGGTCCTGCTTTTCGGGCTGCTGTTCCTGTTCCAGACGATGTCGCTCCCCGGCCAGTTCGCCCACATGGCGCAGGAATCACCCGACATGGCATTCCTGCGTGGGCCAGCGACGGTCATCACAATCTTCTGGGTGCTGTGCGTCCAAGTGGTCATCGTCTGCATCTGGCAGCTGCTCACCCTCGTCCAGAAGGATCGCATCTTCAGCTCCACTTCGATGCGCTGGATCAACCTCGTGTTGGGGGCGATCGGGGCCGCGTGGCTCGTCCTGGCCGGGGTCTTTCTCTATATCGGATTCAATGCCACCGACCCCGGGATCCCACTGGTGCTGGCACTGATGGTGGCGGTGGGCGCCGTCGTCGGCCTGGTGGTTGTGGTGATGCGGGCGCTGTTGAAGCAGGCGACCACGCTGCGCACCGACATGGAAGCCGTGATCTGATGCCGATCGTCGTGCGGATTGATGTAGAGCTGGCCAAGCGGAAGATGAGCGTGGGTGAGTTCGCGGAACGGGTGGGGATCACCCCGGCGAATGTGGCGGTGTTGAAGAACGGCCGCGCCAAGGCGATCCGGTTCAGCACGCTGGAAGCCATGTGTGAGGTGCTGGAATGCCAGCCGGGCGACCTCATCGAGTGGGTAGAGGAATGAGCGCCCAATTGCGGCACACCGATGTGCTCGTGGTCGGAGCTGGGCTCGCCGGCCTGCGCGTCGCCACCCTGCTGGCGGAGAACGGGCATTCAGTGGTGGTCATCGACCGGCGCCGGAACCTGACCACCTCCATCAGGACGACTGGGATCTTTGTCCGACGCACTCTGGATGACTACGACCTGCCCGACCACCTGCTGGGACCGGCGATACGCCGTGTCGTGCTGTACCCGCCGAGCCTGCGGGATCCGGTGGAACTGGTCAGCGATCGCGATGAGTACCGCGTGGGTGAGATGGGACCCCTCTACGCCGCGGGCGCGCAGGCCGCTGTGAAAGCTGGTGCAGAGCTTTGGCTGGGCACCAGATACTCGGGCGGCTCCGAAGGCCGATATGAAGTCACCGGCCCCGAGGGGCCGTTGACAGTGCACGCTCGGTTCGTGGTGGGAGCGGACGGAGCGCGATCGAGGGTGGCGCGTGACCTGGGCCTGGACCGCAACACTCACCTGCTGGTCGGCGCGGAGGACGTCTTCAACGTCTCTGAGCCGGTGGACTCCCCCGCCTTCCACTGCGTGTTGGACCCTCATTTGGCGCCCGGATACATCGGGTGGGTGATCAACGACGGAGTCCACGCCCATGTGGGGACCGCCGGGTACTCCCGACGATTCCGCGGCGGGGTGCGCGGGACGCTGGACGAGTTCGCTGCACGCGCTCCAGGATTGGCGGAGGCCGACCGCTCTCCCACTGACGTCGAACGCCGCGGTGGCCCCATCCCGGTGGGCGGGCTGCTCCGGCGAATCAGCTCACCGGACGGGCTGCTGGTCGGTGACGCGGCGGGTGCGGTGTCACCGCTGACCGCGGGCGGGCTGGATCCTTGTCTACGGCTTTCCGACTACGCCGTCGCCGCGCTGGACGAGGCACTGCGCACCGGCCGGCGAGAGGCGCTGCAGGGCTACGACGGCGGCGTGCTGCGCCGGAAGTTCACTGGACGGCTGATGATGCGCCACGCGCTGGCTCAGGTGAAACACCCAGTTATGGCGAGCGCCGGGTTTGAGGTGCTGCGGACGCCCTTCGGCAGGTCCGCGGCGCGGAAGGTGCTGTTCGGAGATCGTTCCTTCCCGGACCCTCCCCCGCGATGATCAACCTGGCAAGTCAACAAGACCTCCGTCCCCCTCTCGCCGAGTGCGCACGAAGATCACGCGCTTAGCGCGCGCGTCACTAGTCGTGTTCGGCCGGGGTCGGGTCACTCCCCCTATGGGAAAACCCCTCTCCGCTATCGGCCTTCCTTCGCTCTAAGACAAATTCGGCCAGAGGGCCTGCCGAACCCAACACCAGAAAGTTGTTTCTTCAAACAACAGCATGGACTGAGCAGGCGAAATGCGGGCAGAATGCAATCATGAGCGACCAACCCCTAGACCCCGCCGCGGATGCTGAACTCAAGGCGTCACGACCAGCTCCTGATTTGGCGATCGCCGAAGAGGCAGGTGAGGTCATCGCTCACATGCTCGGAGACGGAAAATCCGTGATCGACCCGTCGACAATGATCTGGACCGCCGAGGCGGCCGAGGACCTTCGGGCCAGAATCGGAGACAACCCCATCATCGGGACGGACCAAGGCCAGTGGGAGAAGCTCGACCAACAACTCGGGGGCGCGGCCCGGGAAGTTGTCCTGCTCGCTGCCGAACTCGTCTTTCTCCGGGAACATCCGCTGCGTTCCGCACGCCCCGAAACCCGCCGAGCCCATGTCGAACGGGTCCTTTCACAGCTTGACTCCCCCACAACGATCCCGGAGCCAATGTCGACCTGGTTGTCTCGCCCCGCGGGAACTGCAGGTTTTGAGCCCGGTTCCTGGTACAACGGGGCGCTGTGGCGGCACCTTATCTGGGCATCAACGTTCGTGCGTCACTGGAATGACCTGTCGGATGACGAGCGGGAGGCAGCACGGACAGATCCCTGGGAGCTGCAGCGAGTCATGCTGAACTCCGGAAGCGACCGATCCGACTTCCGCCACATGCTGGAATATTTCGCCCGACCAGACACCTTCGAACCGATCACCTCGAAACCAATGAAGGCAAGAATCCGCGATGGTCTGGCCAGCAAGATTGGCGGGACCACGGGCAACACCGCTGCTGCAATCGATCGTGACCTTCTCGCGATCCGCGCCGTGATCGCTCGCGAGTTTGAGGGGTCCTTCCAGTTTTGGACGCCGGGGGTAGCAGAACTCTGGGACGGCTCTCTCGCGCAGTCTGCCCCTCCGGTCGCTCAGAGCACAGATCTGGCCGAGCCACGTCCACGCCACTACTGGCTCTACTCTCCTGGGCCGCAGGCGTCGGAATGGGACGAGTTCGCGTCGAAGAACATCATGGCGATCGGCTGGGACGACCTTGACGACCTCGCTACATACCCAAGCCGAGAGGCGATACGTCGGGCACTCGACGTTGAAGGGACCGGGGCATCACCAAGGAACGACGTCCTAGCAGCTTGGCAGTTTCAGAACGAGATCGCGGTAGGCGACATCGTCTACGCCAAGCGTGGACGACGGGAAATCGTGGGACGCGGCGAGGTCTCCTCGGACGCTCGGTTCGAGCCAGATCGCGCCACGTACCATCACGTCCGGTCGGTCAAATGGACCCATGTCGGGTCGTGGGGGCACCCAGGGGATGCAGTCACTAAGACGCTCACCGACATTACGACTTACCACGACTACGTTGAGAAGCACGAGGCGCTCGTTACCGACGACGTGGAACCAGAGCTACCTGTGACTCCAGGACCTCTTACCTCGTATGACAAGGAGGCATTCCTTAACGAGGTCTACCTATCGGAAGAGCGGTACGAGCGACTTACATCCCTGCTCGCCAGGAAGAAGAATGTGATCCTGGCCGGCCCGCCCGGTGTAGGAAAGACCTTCGCCGCGAAGCGCCTGGCGTACTCCATGATGGGGGTGAAGGACCCAAGCAGAGTACAGACCGTCCAATTCCATCAGAGCTACTCGTACGAGGACTTCATGATGGGGTACCGACCCACCGAAACCGGTGGCTTCACTCTCTCGGAAGGCCCGTTCTACCGGTTCTGCGACGAAGCCAGGGCCGACGACAGCGACCGTCCGTACTTCTTCATTATCGACGAGATCAACCGTGGCAATATTTCCAAGATCTTTGGAGAGCTACTCATGCTCATCGAAGCTGACAAGCGCGAACAGGAGCTGCGTCTCTTATACAAACGTGAGACACTCTCTGTTCCACCCAACGTCCACATTATCGGCATGATGAACACCGCAGACCGCGGTCTTGCCGTGCTCGACTACGCCCTGCGCCGTCGTTTCGGTTTCTTCGAGATGACACCAGGGTTCGAATCGGCCGGGTTCATCCGCTGGCTTCAGGAAGCTGACAACCCGACTCTCGACGATCTCGTCAAGGTTGTCACGAGCCTCAACCAGACCATTGCCGACGACCCAGCACTAGGCCAAGGTTTTGTCATCGGACACAGTTTCCTGGCTCGGCCTTCGAACAGTGATGCCAACGAGGCGTGGCTGTTGTCTGTTGTGGACGATGAGCTCACACCTCTGATTCATGAGTATTGGTTTGATGAACCAGCGAAGTCTGAGGAGTGGTCGGCCAGACTCCGGGCGGCTGTTGCATGACGGCCCGGACCATCGCGATAAGAAATGTCTATGTGATGATGGCCTACGCTTTTCGGGGGCTTCGCAACGAAGGCAATGATCGAGTGGCAAGCGAGTCTTTCGAACACCTCCACGATCTGTTCGCGGAGATGCTCGTTCGCGGTGTCGGCACTCAGGTCAAGCGCGGTCTTCACCGCGACTACCTTCTCCACAGCGAGGAGCTCGCCACCGTTCGAAGCCGCATCGACATCACTCGGACCGTCGCCACCCGCTCGACGCTCCGAGGGAAGCTCGTGTGTGAGTTCGACGAGTACGACCCCGACACGCCGCACAACCGGGCGTTGAAGTCAGTCATCGTGCTCCTGATCCGCCACGGCGATGTCCACAGCGCGCGTAAGGTCGCCTTGCGCCGGCTCTTGCCCTATCTGGACGCAGTGACCTTGATTGCGCCGACATCAATCCGCTGGAATGCCCTCACGTACCATCGCGCCAATGCGCCATACCGTATGCTGCTCGGCGTTTGTGAACTGGTCGTCCGGGGACTCTTGCAGACGCAGGATGCTGGAACCAGCAAACTCACTTCGTGGGTCTCAGATGAAGCGATGAGTAGATTGTTCGAGCGGTTCTTGCTCGAGTACTTTAAAGTCCACTACCCCGACCTCTCACCGAAGGCGTCCGCCGTCGACTGGGACTACGACGACGCGAACGCCCTAGGAGCCGCTCAGCTCCCGGCGATGCGCACCGACGTCACTCTTCGGCGGGGACAACACACACTCATCATCGATGCGAAGTACTACAGCAAGTCAATGCAGCCCGGCAGGTGGGGCAAGGCGACCGTCCACTCAGCGAACCTGTACCAACTGCTGACGTACGTGAAGAACGCCGATGTGGACCGCGACGGCTCAGTCAGCGGCCTACTGCTGTACGCACGCACCGAAGCACCTACACAGCCCGACCTAGATGTCGTGGTCCAGGCGAACCGGATCGGCGCTCGCACTCTGGACCTTGGCCAGCCGTGGGAGCAACTTACCGCTGAGCTCGAGGACATAATTCAGTGGGTGGCTAACTGACACGCGACTTGGATCCTCCTCGGGCGACGGCCTACCACGCCGCCAGGGACCCGGGGCTCTCCGAGCGCGTGGCAGCACCGCTGGCTCAGCGGTTGCCCGGTGTGTGAGCGGTCAGCGTCTGCAGTGAGCCCAGCAGCTCCTGGGTGTACGGGTGCGCCGGTGAGTGGAAGATCTGTTCGGCGTCTCCGTACTCCACCGCCTCCCCGTCTTTCATGACCAGGATGTGATCACTCATATGGTGGATCACCCCCAGGTCATGGGAGATGAAGACGTAGGTGGTGCCCAGCCTCTCCTGCAGCTCCGTGAGTAGATCGAGGACCTGGGCCTGCACGGAGACGTCCAGGGCTGAGACAGCCTCATCCAGCACCACCACGTCAGGCTCCGGCGCCAGTGCCCGGGCGATGGAGAGCCGCTGGCGCTGACCCCCGGAGAGCTGCAGGGGGTGCTTGGCCAGGTGCTGTGGGTCGAGCCCCACCAGGCGCACGAGTTCCTCGGCGCGTTCCCGCAGCTGAGTCCGCTGCCTGCGGCGAGCGCCGAACGCGATGCCCCCGGCGGCCGGTTCCAGCGCATCGGTGAGGATCTGTTCTGCGGTCCAGCGCGGATCAAAGGAACTCAATGGATCCTGATACACCACGGTCACCTCGCGCCGTCGGCTGCGCCGGCCCGCCACTCCCAGTTCGCTCCACGGCTTCCCGTTCAGCAGCACCGTGCCGGAATCGGGTTGAAGGAAGCCCAGCGCCATGGAGGCTGTCGTGGATTTGCCCGAACCTGATTCGCCCACGATCCCCAGGGTCTGACCCGCACGGACCTCGAAGGAGACGTCCTTGACCACGGTGCGGGTGACGCCGTCGGGACCGCGGAAGGACTTGGTCAGGCCAGTCGCCTCCAACACCGGGGGCGTGTCCTCTGACTCCGCCCGCACCGGCGAGATCTTCGGGGCTTCCCGCGCCTGGGCCCGCTTCTCCGAGGTCAGGTACTCGCCCTTGGTGGTACCCGAGGGCACGGCATCCAGCAGCTGACGGGTGTACTGGTGGCGCGGATTGTTGAGGACACGCTCTGCGCTGCCCTGTTCCACGATGTGCCCGCCCTGCATCACCAGGACGCGGTCGGCGAGCCGCCCCACGACGGAGAAGTCGTGACTGATCAGCAGGATCGCCGAGCCAGCAGCCTTGCGCTGGGCCAGCAGGTCCAGCACCTGTGCCTGGACGGTGACGTCCAGGGCGGTGGTGGGCTCGTCGGCCACCAGCAGCGAAGGATCATTGGCGATCGCGGAGGCGATCAGGGCGCGCTGCCGCAGACCCCCAGAGAGTTCCCCGGAGCGCTGCCGCGCCCGCATCTCTGGTTCGGGCACGCCCACCGCGTGCAGCAGCTCGAGCACACGCCCTCGCCGTTCGGAGGCCTTGGTGACTCCGTGCAGCCGCAGCGACTCGCCGATCTCGGCGCCGATGGTGCGCAGCGGGTCCAGCGAGACGAGGGCATCCTGGAGGATGAAGCCGATCTGCGTGCCGCGGATCCTGCGCCACTGCGCGTCGGTGGTGGCCTGGATGTCTCGTCCGCCCACCGTGGCGCGGGTGGCCTGGATATGGGAGTTGGATCCGGTGAGACCGATCAGGGTGCGGGCGGTCACGGACTTGCCCGAGCCGGATTCACCGATCACTGCCACGCATTCGCCGGGATTGATGTCCAGGGAGAGGTCATGCACCACATGGTGCGCCGCGCCGGAGGCATCGGTGAACCAGACGTTGAGGTCCTGCAGCTTCACCAGGGACGTGGCCGCGGCGGTGGTGGTGTCGGACGAGTCAGTCCCAGGTTCGGGGCGGACCGGTGTGGCGGTATCAATGGCGGGGTGGGTGACTGTGGTGGTCATGACTGGGATCCTTCCAAGGCGGATTCGAGGTGCTTGCCCAGAATCGTGGCGGTCAGTGCGGTGGCGAGCACGGCCAGGCCGGGCAGGATTTCAAGCCACCAGGCTTCGGTGATGTAGGGGCGGCCGGCTTCCAGCAGCGCTCCCCATTCGGGTGAGGGCGGCGCCACGCCGAAGCCGAGGAAGGCCAGCCCGGAGGCCCAGACGATCGACTGTCCGATGCCCAGGGTCAGGATCGCCAGCAGCGGGCGCAGCGCATTGGGCAGGATGTGCCGGATCAGGATGCGCCAGGGTGAATGTCCCAGCGCCTCGGCGGCCTGGACGTAGCCGGAGTGGCGCACCGCAAGGATCTGTCCGCGCACCATGCGGGTGTAACCGGGGGCGGTCCCCAGTCCCACGGCCAGGATCAATGTGGGTGCCGAGGGTCCGTAGATCGTGATGAAGACCATGGCCAGCAGCAGGGTCGGGAACGCGAAGAACACTTCGAGTCCGCGTCCGATGAGGGCGTCCGCCCATCGCCCGCCCAGTCCGGCCCAGGCGCCGAAGACCAGGGCCAGGCCGACGCCGATCGCGGTGGCGCCCAGGCCGATCAGCAGCGACTCGCCCGTGCCGTGGACCATCCGGGAGTAGAGGTCACGCCCGGACTGATCGGTGCCGAACCAGTGCTCCCAGTTCGGCGAGGCCAGCGGGGCCTCGAGCCTGATGGCCCGGGGATCGTAGGTGGCCAGCAGCGAGGGCGCGAGGCTGGCGGTCAGCAGCAGCAGCGCGAAGACTGCGGCGATCCAGACGGTGAGCGGAACTTGACGGAGCCTGCTCTTGGGTCTGCGGGACTGCAGCGAGGAGTGCAGCTGGGAGGCCGCCGTCGTCGGCTTCGTGCCTGAAGCGGCGTTCAGTGTGGTGGTCATGGGTTACTCCAACTCAGACTCAGCGAGCCAGTTTCAGGCGCGGATCGACAAGGACATAGGCGGTGTCCACCACCAGGTTCGCGATGACGTAGATGAGCGCCACCAGGATCACGACGCCGCAGACCACCGGCAGGTCTCGACCATTGACGGCGTCGACCAGCACTCCGCCCAGGCCGGGCCGGGAGAAGACGTTCTCCGCGATCACGGCCCCGGAGAACAGCGAGCCGATGGCCCAGCCGGTCAGGGTGAGCCCGGGCAGCAGCGCGTGGCGCAGCACGTGCCGGATCCGCACGCCGGCATCGCTCATCCCGCGTGCCCGCGCCGTGAGGACGAAGGGCTCGTCCAGGGTGCGTTCGAACTCAGTGCGCATGGTCTGACCCAGGAAGCCGGCCAGCGGGATGCCCAGGGTCAGCGCGGGCAGCACCAGTCCCAAGAGCCCCTCTCCCCCGACCACCGGGAACACTCCCAGGCCCAGGGCGAAGACCACCAGCAGGATGATGCCCAGCCAGTACTGCGGCAGGGCGGCCGCGGCGGCTTCGAATCCGGAGAACAGCCGGGACACCCAGCCCACGCGACGCGCGGTGAGCACCAGCAGGACCAGCGCCACGACCCACGCGACCGCCAGAGAGGAGAAGGTCAGGATGACGGTGGGCGCGATCTGATCGCCGATGACCGTGGTGACCGGCTGCAGCAGTTGGTAGGAGACGCCGAGGTCCCCGCGGAGCAGGCCGCCCAGGAAGTTCAGGTACTGGAGGAGCAGCGGGTCGGTGAAGCCGAACATCTCATTGATCGGAGCCAGCTCCTCGGCTGAGCGTTCCTGGACCTGGCCGGTCTGCTGGTTCAACAGCATCGTGGCTCGGTCCCCCGGAAGCAGCACCTGCATGAGGAAAGTGAGAGACGCAGCAGCCCAGACGACGACGGCGGCGCCGCCCATTTTGCGCAGGAGCAGGCTGAGGATCAGCGTGGGACGCGTGCGCGGGCGCGGCGATGATGGAATCGGCGGCACGGGGGTGGCCTCGAGCGGTTCCGTGAACACGTTGGAGGGAGTCAGGGTCATGCGTCAGCCCTCTTCTTCTGTGATGGATTCATCAGCGACAGATTCATCAGCGGCGGATTCATCTGTGCCGGATTCTTCGGTGACGAAATAGGCGTCGTGGAAGACCGGGCCACCCTGGGACTCCTCGAGCCAGACGCCGCTGAGCTCCTCAGAGACGGCGATGGTGTTGGTCTGGGTGTAGAGCCCGATGGCGGGGGCGAGCTCGCTGAGCTCGTACTGCGCCTGGGAGAAGTGCTCGGTGACCTCCTCCGATGTCGGGGCCTGCAGCGCCTGTTGGATCGTGGAGAAGACTCCCTGATCTGCCAGGAACGTGGTGTTCGCGCCGTTGGGCGCCTCTTCGGTGCCCGGGCGGTAGTTGATGTTGAGGATGCCGGCATGCGGGCTGGTCCAATAACCGACCTGCGCGTCATAGGCGTCCGGGCCGGAGAAGGCTCCCGAGGAGTTCTCCGAGGGGGTGAGCGGGCGCAGCTGGATGTCGAAGCCGGCGGCGCGCGCCTGCTCCTGGAAGTTCTGGATCGCGGTGTTCCCGTCGGGGGTGACGATGGTGTTCAACCCGTAGGTGAACAGCACCTCCAGGCGTTCCCCGTCCTTGATCCGCGTGCCGTCCTCGGCACGTTCGGTCCAGCCGGCCTCGTCCAGGAGCTCATTGGCACGGTGAAGATCAAAGGGGTACTCGGTGGCCGCGTCGACGTCGTAACCCGGGGTGCTCTGGGACAGATACCCGCTGGGTTCGAAGGGGACCGTGCCCAGGAACGCCGACTCGATGTTGGCTTCCCGATCGGTGGCGAAGCTCAATGCCTGGCGGACCTGCTGATCGGCGAAGACGCCCTTCTCAGTGTTGAGGTTGATCACCACGGGCCGGCCCGGAGTGATGTACTGCTCGAAGTCGAAACGCTCCTTGACCTCGGCGATGTTCACCGCAGGGACCTCCCCGATCACGTCGCTCTCCTCGGAGAGCAGCGAGCCGTAGCGCGAGGTGTTGTCCGGGATGAAGCTCCACCGGATCCCCTCCACATAGGCCGGACCCTGGTGCTTCGCGTTCGCAGGGGCGGAGTTGTAGTCCTCATTGCGGGCGAACTCGAGGTACTGGCCGCTCTCCCAGGCCTGCACGGTGAAGGGACCCGAGCCGATGGGGGCTCTGCAGTTCTCCTCATCGCTGCGGGTCTCCAGTGCGGTGGGCGACTGAATGCCGAAATAGGACTGGGACAAGGTGGAGAGGAAGGGCGAGAACGGGGCGGAGAGCTGGATCTCGACGGTGTGCTCATCCACTGCGGTGGCTTCTTCATAGAAGCCGCCCAGGTGTGCGGCGGCGGTGCCGTTGCCGCCGTCGAGCCAGTAGTCGAAGTTGTGCGCCACGGCCTGGCCGTTGACGGGTGTGCCGTCGGTGAAGGAGACGTCTTCGCGCAGATCCAGCGTCCAGACCAGCTGATCCTCGGAGACCTCCCAGTCGGTGGCGAGCCAGGGGACGATCTCGCCCTCGTCATCCTGAGAGACGAGGGAGTCCAGGATCTGGCGCGCGGTGAAGTTCTCCTGGATCCACCCGCCGAAGACGCACTTGGGCTCTTGGAGGTGCCCGTATTCGATGATGCCGCCGGACTGGGGATCGTCAGTGGACTGCCGGTCCGCGACCTGTTCGGTGCTGACCAGGCCGGAGGTGCCGCTGCATGCGGTGAGTACGGCTGCGCTGAGGAGCGCTGCTGCACCCATGGGAAGTCTGGATCTCCACTTGTTTTTGGGTGCGTTCGGGGAGGGCGGGGTGGTCATGGTGCTCCTTCTCGGAGTGGTTCAGACGGGAGGAATGGTGGTGCGCGAGGCTCAGACGGTGGCGGGGACCGCGGCGAATGCTCCGCGGTAGCGGGCGCCCGGGTGGGTCTCGGGCAGCCGGTCGCGACCGAAGAGCTTCTGCCGCAGCGTGCCCGGGGTGTATTCGCGCTGGGCGAGGCCTCGCTCGCGCAGGACGGGCAGCACCTTGTCGGCGAACTCCTGGAAGGATCCGGGGATCACCCAGTTGACGACGTTCACGCCGTCCACGCCGGCGGCCTGCCACAGTTCCAGCTGATCGGCGATCTGCTCAGGCGTGCCGACGATCCGGTTGTTGCGGTTGGAGCGCCAGGCGATGTCGGCTACCAGAGGTTCACGGTCGGTGATCGTCTTGGACGCCCACTCGGTGAACCCACGCCGGGTGTTGGTCTGCACGTCCTTCAGCGGCGTCTCGGGTGGGTAGACGCGTCCGTCCGGGTCCACCAGGGCCGCGTGCGCGAGGTAGCCGTCCAGCGAGACGTATTCTTCGGCTTCCTTGAGCTTCCGCTGAGCTTCTTCCTCGGTGTCTCCGATGATGAAGCTCAGGCCCTGGAAGAACTTGATATCCCCCGCTGCGCGTCCGGCTTCCACGGCGCGAGCGCGGGTGTCCTCGATCTGGAACCTCGCCGCCTCTGCGTTCGGAGCCCCCAGGAAGACAGCTTCGGCGTTGCGGGCGGCGAAGTCGCGACCCGAGGCGGAAGAGCCGGCCTGGAAGAGGACGGGGGTGCGCTGCGGCGACGGCGAGGGAAGATGCGGGCCCTCCACCGAATAGCGTTCGCCCTGGTGGTAGATCTTGTGCACCTTGTCAGGGTCCGAGTACTGGGATCCCGCACGATCCTTGATCACTGCGTCGTCCTCCCAGGAGCCTTCCCAGAGCTTGTAGGTCACATCGACGTACTCATCGGCCCAGCGGTAGCGCTCGGAGTGCTCGGTGAGTCGAGGCATGCCGTAGTTGCGGGAGCCGTTGTCCTGCATCCCGGTGACGATGTTCCAGGCGATCCGACCCTTGGAGATGTGGTCCAGCGTGGAGATCTGCCGGGCGAACTGGAACGGATGCGACTGGAAGACGTTGGATGTGGTGGCCAGACCGATGTTCTCGGTCACCACGGCCAGGGCGCCCAGCAGCACGGTCGGATCGTTGGACGGGATCTGCAGCCCCTCGTTGAGGTACACCGAGTAGTCCGCGTCGGAGTCGCCGTAGTGGCCCGAGACATCGGCGAAGAACATCGCGTCGAACTTCGCCTCCTCCAGGATCTTGGCCAGGTTGATCCAGGTGTCCACGTCGGTGAACTCCGTCTGCTGCGCATCCTCGCGGCGCCACTGGCCGTGGTGGATGTGACTGTTCGTGTTCATCACGAAGGCATTGAAGTGCAGCGGGGCGCGTGCCGGAGTCTGCTCGGGCATGAAGTGTCCACGTCTCTCTCTGACCGTGGCGCTCCTGGGCCGCTCCGCTGAGAGAGCTGCCGCAGGGGCACCGTACTTGCCCGGGACGGTGTTGACACCGGGCCGAATCATCACCTGGAGCACCCCACTACGGTGAGAGGGTTGCTGTCCGGACAGCCAGGGCTGTCGTCCGGATCTCGTGATTCTGTAGCTCAGCCTAGAGAGTGATCCGCCTGATCACAAGTGGTGAACATAGTTGTTAACATAAAGTGACACATTGCATCATCTTTCGACACAGGGACTCTCCTCTGCGGCTCCACGACCGCGCGAATCGCGCCCACCTGCTCCGGCGGTTCGAAGAGGATCTCGACCCCCGCTGGCTCGTCAGAAACCCGATGTCAGACCACCTCGATTTAAACCTCAATGCTAGGCAGCTGCCACATGTGCGACTTCCCTTAACACCGCCACTTCACCTAGGTTCGAACATATATAGGGCAACAGTCGACAACGGAGTGATGCGCGTGAGCCTGTCCAACACCGATCCGTCACAGTTCAAACACACAGCAGATCCTGAGCAGAATACTCCGCTCTACGGCGCCACGCTGGGCCAAGCCGTGCGGCGGTTCTTCGGCAAGTACGCGCATTTCAAGGGGTACGCCTCGCGCAGCGAATACTGGTGGGTACAGCTCTTCACGAACGTCGTCAGCGGGCTGATCGCGATCCCCTACCTGCGCACATATGATCCTGCGCTGGGCTACTTCGACCTGACTCAGGGCACCGGAAACGTCGAGGGACTCGTCCTCATGAGCGCGCTCGCGGCTTTCATCTGGGGCGTCGTGACGGTCCTTCCGATGCTTGCCCTTAGCTGGCGAAGGCTGCACGACGCAGGACTCCCAGGACCTATGTACTTCCTGTGGCTGATCCCCTTCATCGGCCCGATCATCGTGCTGGTCCTGATGATCCTGCCGACTCGGCCTGAGAAGCACATCCATGCCTGGGAGTACCCGACGGAACCATCGGCCGAGGCACAGAATGTAGGACGTCCCCTCCCCTAGGCTCTCTTCTTCGTCAGTGCGGCCTCACGATTCCAGCAGCCGCTTCCGTTCGGTCTCCACGTCATAGTCCGCCGCGGGCCAGCGCAGGTTCAGATCCGCGAACGCCGCGATGAGCAGCTCCTGCACCGCCAGTCGGGAGTACCACTTGCGGTCTGCGCCGATCACATGCCAGGGCGCGTGGTCGGCGTCGGTGGCTTCCAGCAGATACGCGTGGATCGACTGGTAGAGGGAGAACTGAGCGCGGGAATCGGCGTCGGAGGGGTCGTACTTCCAGTGCTTCTCCTCGCGGTCCAGCCGGGAGATCAGCCGATCCAGCTGCTCCTCCGGGGAGACATGCAGCATGACCTTGATGATCACGAACCCCTGACGAACCAGTTCAAGCTCGAAGAGCTTCAGCGCCTCAGTGCGGCGCTCCAGCTCCTCCGTGCTCTCGCTGCCGGTGATGGTGGGAACCAGCACGTCCTCGTAGTGCGAGCGGTCAAAGACTCCCACATGCCCTGGCCGCGGGAGCCTGCGGATCACGCGCTCCAGGTAGTGCTCGCCGTTCTCCTCGGGGGTGGGCTTGCCGAACCCGGCCACCTCCACGCCCATGGGGTCCATGGAGCTGACCACCTGCTTGACCACTCCACCTTTGCCGGCGGCATCCATGCCCTGCAGGATCAGCAGCACGCGCGGTCCGCGGGCCAGGCCGCTGAGGGCGCTCTCCACCTCGGGAGAGAACAGCTCCTCGCGGCGGGCCTTCTCCTGCGGGGAGCGGCGCGGCACCCGGGCGGCGATCGCCTTGGCCACCTCCCGCTGCTCGGCCTCCGGGGCGGAGACCACGTGGGCCCACATGAGCTCCTGCAGATCAGCCAGCATCTCGGCGCGTTCGGCGAGCGCGTCCTCGCCGTCGTCCTTCTTGCCCTTGAAGCCCACCTTCTTGCGAGTCGGTGCGTCGGGGAGGCTGAACGGGGAGGCGAACTGGCTGACCCGCCAGAGGCTGCGGGGGTCGCCCTCGAACGGGGTCTTCTTCGCACCCTTGGGCCCCCGCACACCGGTCAGCGAAACATCGAGAGGGGCGGGGTTCTGATCATTCTTGGGCAAGGCGTCTCCTTGTGGCGAGTGGTCTGAGGGCAAGTATGTCAGCCGAACTGGCGCGGTGACCTGCGGAGGAAGTCATCGGCGATGTCGTTGAACTGCGACCACTTCACCCCTTCGTGGGAGTTGATGTGCTCGATCAGCCGCTCCAGCATCAGCAGCACCTGCGGACGCCCGGAGACGTCCGGGTGGATGGTGATGGTGAAGACCGCGTAGTCACTCTCCCGGTAGACCCAGTCGAACTGGTCGCGCCAGATCTCCTCGAGCTGGCGCGGGTTCACGAAGCCGTGGCTGTTGGGACTGGACTTGATGAACATCATCGGCGGCAGGTCATCGAGGTACCAGGAGGCCGGGATCTCGACCAGATCGGTCTCCTCCCCCCGGATGAGCGGCTTCATCCAACTGCTGGCAGGCTTGTCGTAGTCGATCTTGGACTGTTCCCAGTTGTCCCCGGCGCGCACGTAGTAGGGCTCGAAGTCCCGGTGCATCAGCGAGTGGTCGTATTTGATGCCCTGTTCCAGCAAGAGCTCATTGGTGATGGCGGAGAACTCCCACCACGGGGCCACATATCCGGTGGGGCGGCGTCCGGCGCGCTTCTCGATCAGGTCGATGCAGTAGGTCAGGATCTCGGTCTCCTGCTCGCGGGTCATCGCGATCGGGTTCTCGTGGCTGTAGCCATGCACCCCGATCTCGTGGCCGGCGGCGACCACCTGGTCAAACTGCTGGGGGAAGGTCTCGATGGAATGTCCGGGCCAGAACCAGGTGGAGGGAAGGTCATACTTCGCCAGCAGCTTGTTCAGCCGGGGCACCCCGACCTCGCCGGCGAACATGCCGCGGGAGATGTCGCCCGGGGAGTCCTCCCCGCCATAGGAGCCCAGCCAGCCGCCGACCGCGTCGACGTCGATACCGAGGGCTACATAGATCTCTTTGGCCATGATGCGCCACCTCTCTTCTGTGTTGTGCGGTTTCTGATTGCGCCAGTGGTCTTCTGCGTCTATCCCGCCGAGGTCAGCCGCGCCGCCAGCAACTCCCGGGCTTCTTCCACCGGGTGGGTGCTGCTCAGCAGCGCCATCAGGATCCTCGCCTGGGTGGCGGGGAGGTCACCGAGCGGCACGGCCCCGGCAGCGACGGCGTCCACTGCGCCCCCTCCCCCGTAGATCACCGCGACAGGTCCGCCCCCGGTGCGCGTGCCCAGGCCCACCAGCACGCCCTGGGCGATGGCCTCTTGGATCGCCTGGACCAGCGCGCTCCCGGGGTTCCCGGCTCCGGCGCCGAGGACGATGACACCGGTGGCACCAGCGTCCACGGCAGCGCGGAGAAGCGTGGCGTCTGCGCCGGGATAGCCCAGCACCATGTCCACCCGCTGGCGCTCAAACTCGTGGTCAGGCAGCGGGAGCGGCTCTGCCCAGAGTGCGCGGGTGAAGAAGCGCGGGCTCAATCCGGTGATGGTGCCCAGCGCTCCGGCGCTGCGGTGTCGGAACGGCTGGGGAGCCAGAGTATGCGCCTTGCGCAGGCCCAGCGCGGCGTGGATCTCCCCACCGAAGACCAGAAGCACCCCCTGCTCCCGCGAGTCCGGGGAGGCGGCGGTGAGGATCGCGTCGCGAAGATTGCGGGGCCCGTCGCTGTCGGGGTGATCGGGGCTTCGCTGGGCTCCGGTGAGCACCACCGGACGGGGATCATCATGGGTGAAGCCCAGCAGCGCGAGCGTCTCTTCCATGGTGTCCGTGCCGTGGGTGACGACGACGCCGTCCACGTCCTCCCGGTGGAGGATCTCTGCGACGGCGTGGGCGATGCGGGAGAGGTCTGCGAAGGCGAAGTTGAACGAGTTCTGTACGCCGAGGTCCTGGGGCTCCAGCGCAATGCCCGGACCGAAGTCGTCGAAGCCGTGCTTGTCCAGGGCCGCGATCAGATCGGCCGCGTTGTCCTTGGCCCGAGATCCACCCTCGGAATGCTGCCGCGAGGAGATGGTCCCACCTGTGGCCAGGACGACGATCCGAGTCATGTCAGCCTCGATTCCGCTGGACGCCTCTTTCGTTTCTGAGTCCATCACAGACTGACGGCCAGGACAACGATCCTTTGTCGATTCCTTCGCACGAGCATCGGTGCCGCCGAGCGTGTCCGTGCTCACACCTAAAGTCATCTCTACTGGCGCAGAACCCGTTTTGTTCTCAGCGTCGGTGCACTGGAACTTCCAGTGAATGACCCGAGGGAAAGGGACACCATGAATCACTCGCACCAGAACGACCATCCCACCGAGCAGCACCAGCCCTACTCCGAACAGTCCGCAGGAGCGGCATGGCAAGAGCCTGTCACTGCAGAGCCCGTTGACCAGTTGAAGAAGAAGCGGCGATGGCCCTGGATGGTCGGACTCTTCGTGGCTCTGTTCGCCGGAGTGGGCATCGGCACCAGCGGCGAGGCCGAGCCGGAGGTCATCACCGAGACGGAGACGGAGACCGTCACCGAAGAGGTGGAGGTCGAGCCGGCGGATCTTCAGGAGCGCCGCGACGAGATCACCGAGGACGAGGAGGCCCTGGAGGCTCGAACCGCAGAGCTCGATGACCGTGAAGCAGCTCTCGACGAGCGCGAAGAAGAACTGGCGTCCCAGGCTCAGGAGGCGGCTGAGACCGAGGAAGCGGTCCAGGAGGAGGAGCAGGCATCCAGCTCTGGCTCGATCCCCGGATCGGGCACCTTCATCGTCGGTGAAGACATCCAGCCCGGCACCTATCGCACCGACGGCGGGTCAGGCTACTGCTATTGGGCACGCCTCTCCGGGCTCAGCGGCGAGTTCGGAGACATCATCACGAATGGTCTTCCCGATGGTCAGGGGTTCGTGACCATCGCCGAGACCGACGTCGCGTTCGAGACCAGTGACTGCGGCGAATGGACGGCTCAATAGACCGTCGCCGGGAGGAGGGGGTGCGTGAGCTGTCCGAGTCGCTTCGGACTGGCCCTTGCGCAGCCTCTCCCCTCCGTCTGAACGGCGTCGGCGTCGACGTCGACCGTCTAGAACAGGTCGGCGAGCCGCCCACCGCCGAGCAGGCCCGGCAGGATGGTCGGCAGCGACCCAGGCCAGAACTGGGTGGGCGAGAAGATGCCCAGCAGCACCAGCAGCACACCCATGAAGACAGCGACGTAGATTCCTGCGCGCCACTTGTCGGGGTCGAAGCTGCGCACATAGGCCGCGATCAGGAAAGGCATCGCGAGGAAGCCGATCACCACGGTGCCCACGATGAATCCGATGAGCCAGATCAAGATCTTGACGTGCTTCTTGAAGTCGCTGAAGGAGACGCTGGGACCTTCCGGCGGCTTCACGGTCTTGGCACCGGACGCCTGCACCTTGGGACGGAGCACGGGAAGCAGCTCGCCGATGAGCACCAGCACGAGGAAGCCGAGCATGAGGCAGGAGACGATCATGGGGAACAGACCCATATCGTCCTCATACTGCATGGAAGCCACCAGGAAGGCGGCCGCGAGCAGCAGCAGAGCCGTGGCGAAACCGACGCCGATCAGCCGCCAGCGCAGCGCCAGTTTCGCGCTGTTCTCCGCGGTGACGAGTTCATCCTCGGTGGGTGCTGGATCGGCCGAGGTTGCGCCCTGGGTCATCGTGGCACCTTCGGAAGGTTCCGGGGAGACGCCCGGCCCGTGGACCGGTGAGCCGCCGGACCCACCCCGCGCGGGGGTCAGGCTGCTGACGGCCTCGCCGCCGCGGAAGGGGCCGGCGTCGTCGTCGGTCTTTCTCTTCCGACCCGAGATGCCCACCAGTACGAACGAGGCGACCATGGCGATGATCAGGGTCCAGACGATCCAGCCGTCGAAGAGGGCCAGGTAGTTGCCCTGGGACATGGTCACGCTCTGCACGAAGGTGCGCTCGGCCTCGACGCCCAACAGATATCCCAGGATGAGGCTGATCGCGGGGTAGTTGAACAGCCCCATCCCATAGGCGACGAAGGCCGCCACAAAGACGATGCTGAGGTCCCACACGTTGCCGCGGTAGAGGTAGGCACCGATCAGGGCGCAGACGATCACGACGGGCACCAGGAAGGCGGTGCTGATTCCGGTCACCCGGGTCACCAGCGGACCCGCTGCGGCACCCATGGCCACCACGGCGATCTGACCGAGCACCAGGGCGAGCACGATGATCATGACCAGGTCAAGATCATAGGAGAACAGCGTGCTTCCCAGCGGGACGCCATGCATCAGAAGGGCACCCAGCAGGACGGCGGTGTTCGGGTCACCGGGGATGCCGAAGGCCAGCGTCGGCATGAGCGCGCCGCCGTCCTTGCCGTTGTTGGCGGTCTCCGAGGCGATGACGCCCTTGGGTGCGAAGTCATCGTCGCCGGGCTTGTCGCGGTGGAGGTTCCTGGCGACCAGGTGGCTGATGAAGCTGGAGGTGGCTCCGCCGATGGCGGGGATGATGCCCAGGCCCACACCGATCAGCGAGCTGCGGATGGTGACCACGGGGCGGCGGACCACGTCCATGACGCCCTGCCGCGCCTGGCGTCCGTAGTTCTTCGTATCCACCACGGCTGCACTGGCGACGCTCTCGTCCACCACGGTGCGCCGGGCACCCAGCATGATCATGGGCACGATGGCGAAGACGCCGACCAGCAGCGCGGCCATCGGGACGCCGTCGTAGAGAAAGTCCATCCCGCCGGTGAAGCGCTCACCCGGGAAGACGTAGTTGCGACCCACGAAGGCCAGCAGCAGGCCGAATGCGCCTGCCGCCAGACCCTTGAGGGTGTTGCCCTTCGAGGCCAGTGCGATCATGGCGATGCCGAAGATGACCAGCCAGAAGGTCTCCTTGGCCCCGAAGGCGGAGATCACGATCGGGATGACCGGGATCACCGCGAACAGGACGAGCGCTCCGATGACCGCCCCAGCGATGCAGGACGCCCCGGAGATGAAGATCGCTCGGACAGCCTCACCTCGCAGCGCCATGGGGTGGCCATCGAAGGTCGTCACGACATTCGCCGGGGTGCCCGGCGTATTGATCAGGATCGCCGGAAGGGCACCCCCGAACGATGCCGCAGACATGATCGAGACGAACATCAGGATCGCCAGGTGGGGATCCATCCCGTAGGTGAACGGGAGCAGCAGGATCATCGCCTGGCTCGCCCCCAGGCCGGGAAGGATCCCGAAGATCAGCCCGACGAACGCGCCCAGGAGAATCATCAGGATCCCCATCGGGGTGCCGATGAGCTCCAGGGCGATTCCTAATGCCTCTACCATCTGATGTCCATTTCCGATCTATGTTCTACGACTGATTCGATACGCGCGAAGGCGCGGAGTGCTACTGACCGCCAGCTTCCAGCTGCTGCTGCAGGTCCTCGACTCCGAACTCCTCGTACTGGTCGATGACGTTCTGCACGTACTCGGAGGTCGTCTCGCGACCGATGCGCTCGGCGAGCATGGACTCCTCCATGTAGTTCTCCTCGAGCTGCGTCTGGAACTCCTCATTCTCCTCGATCAGACCGCGCACCGTATCGGCGAGCATGTCCACGGTCTCCTCATCGGTGCCGGGAGTCGTGCCGATCGGGAAGCCGAGCTGGAAGATGTCCAAGACGGGCATGTCAACGCCGAACTGCTCCTCCACGTCGGTGAACGTGGCAGCATCGGGCTGCAGCGGGTGGGGCTCTTCGGAGGCCACCAGCAGCGCGCGGAAGTCCTGGTCTGTGCCGCCGCGCAGCATCTGTGCGGCATCGCGGCCGACCAGGTGCTGCTCGCCGGTGAGCACGCCGGACTGCGCCGCGCCGGGGTCGAAGCCGGGAGTGAAGATGAACTCGGTGTCCAGCGCGTCGAACACGGTCAGCGCGAAGGGGTTCACCGGGCTCTCGTAGCCGCTGTCGCCGTAGCGGACGGGCTCGGCGTCGACCAGGTCATCGAGAGTCTCGATGTCACTGTCGGCAGCTGTGTAGAAGGTGTAGGGCTCTTCGACCAGGGTGCCGAACCACTCGAACTCGTCATATGGGGTGTCAAGGTTGCCCAGAGCGTTGTGGATGCCCATGGTGCCGTGGACACCGATGAACAAGGTGTGGCCGTCCGGCTCGGCGTTCGCGACTTCGTTGTACGCGGCCGACTGGTTGGCGCCTGGGACGTTGTCGACGACGACAGACTCATCCCATTCTTCCTGCAGGTAGGGGGCGAGCAGGCGTGCCAGCTCATCCATGGTGGAACCCGGACCGGAGCCGACGACGATGCGAACGTTGCCGTTCGGGAAGTCCTCGCCTCCGGCGTCGCCGCCTTCAGTCTCTGCGTCGCCGTTGCCGCAGGCAGCGAGTGCGCCGATGGCAAGCGATGCGGTGGTGATGTGTGCAAGTTTTTTGATTCTCATAATCCCTCGATCACGTGGAGTGTGCGCTGTGCGAACATTGTTTCCTTCTGCGAACATGTAATGACTATCACAGTGCAAAAAGGCTGGACAAACCTTGGCAGAATGTGCCAAGTGCGCCGATCTGGACGGCAAGCGGACTCATCCAGAACGGGTCCGTGCGTCTCTCCGGGCCTCACCTGGGGCGACGCGCGACTCGCCCGGCCAGCACCTATACTTGCGGCTGTCCCCCAGATGCAGAGGTGATCTATGACACACTCTTCCGCGAGCCCCTCAGAGACCCCGCGCCCCGCCCATCCCTCTGCCTCGGCGCTGAGCAGGTTTTCCACGACAGGGGCCCCCGTCAGTGACCGGATCACGCTGTGGGAGGAGTACAACGAGCAGGAGCTGTTCGGCCTGCGGTGCACCACCCTCTCGGACCGCTCCATCATGGCGACGCAGGTCAATCTCGAGATGGACCGCATCCGGCTCGCCCACATCCAGGGCAATGAGCATGTGATCGAGCGCAGCGCCTCCAGCATCCGCAGCCACCCCGTGGATTCGGTCATGCTCTGCCTGCTGCTCCAGGGCAGCGCCTTTCTCTACCATGGTGACGGCTGCGAGACGCTCAGCGCAGGTGACGCAGTGGTCTACGACGCAAACCGTCCGTTCATGTACGGCTTCGCCTCTGACATGCGTCAAGTCATCGTCGAAGTTCCACGAGAACTGGCGAGCCCGCACTCTGGCCAGGCCGACCAGTACCGGCCCAAGGTCCTGCGCATCGGCGACTCCGCCGCCGCCACGCAGGCCAAGCTTGCCGCCCACTCGGCGCTGATGGCGTTCCAACAGGGCGAGAATGCGAGCCCCGACGCCGAAGAGGTTCTCCTGGACGCGTTCCACCTGCTGACCGGCAGTCGGGAGCAGGCCGGGGCGCGGGCCTATCTGAACCTGGCGCAGGCCTGCATCAACTCCCGGCTCACTGAGGAACTCAGCGTGGACCGCGTGGCGCGCGAGGTCGGAATCAGCCCCCGTCACCTGAACCGCCTCTTCACCGAGGAAGGCACGACGCCGGGACGCTTCATCACCACGCAGCGGATGAACCTCGCGGCGCAGCTGCTCCGCGATCCCGCGAGGATGGACCTCTCGATCGCGCAGATCGGCGCACGGGCGGGACTGCCTGAACCCACCCAGTTCAGTCGAGCCTTCAAGCGACACTTCGGAATGAGTCCCCGCGAGTACCGCAGCACTTCGGACTGAGCCCCGAAGACATCTGCGGGGTGGAGCGCCTGCGGCGGGGCTGACGCGCCGGCTGCCGTTCGCGGTCACTTCTCCCCGGCGGACACCGAACTTGACCGATTCGGACGTTCCTTTGGGACGCGGCTGTGCCGCGGATCACCATGAGGGGAGCTCATGGCTGCTCCGCGGCAGCCTCCGACTCCAGAGAGGTCTCCCCGATGTCCGACGCCCCCACCCAGAACCGCCTTCTTGAAGATGCCCGCTGGGACAGCACGATCTACACCGGTGAATGGCAGACCGGTGGCGGGGAGCTCATCCCGATCACCGAGCCCGCCACCGGAGCCAGCCTCGGCACCGCGGGCAGCGCCTCCCCGGAGGACGTGACCCGTTCCGCCACCTCCGCAGCCGCCGCGCAGAAGAAGTGGGCCTCCTGGAAGCCCTCCGAGCGCGCGGCGGTGATGCGCCGGGCTGGCCTGCTCTTCGAACAGCACGCCCAGGAAATCGAGTCCTGGGTGATCCGGGAGACCGGAGCCATTCCGCCCAAAGCCGGTCTGGAGACGCACGTCGCCGCCCAGGAGTGCTACGAGGCCGCGGCCCTGTGCACCACGCCCCACGGCGAGGTGCTCACCTCGGATGAGGCGCACTGGTCCTTCGCGCGACGCCGCCCGGCGGGCGTCGTCTCCGTGATCTCGCCGTTCAACTTCCCGCTGATCCTCTCCATCCGCTCCGTGGCCCCCGCGCTGGGCCTGGGCAACGCGGTGCTGCTGAAGCCGGATCCACGCACCACGGTCTCCGGCGGCGTCTCCATCACCCGCATCTTTGAGGAGGCCGGGCTCCCCGCCGGCCTGCTGCACCTGCTCCCCGGCGGCGGTGACATCGGCAAGGCCCTCACCGAGGCGCCCGAGGTGCGGATCATCTCCTTCACCGGCTCCACGCCGGCAGGCCGCAAGGTCGGTGAGACCGCGGGTCGCCTGCTCAAGCGGGCCCACCTGGAGCTCGGCGGCAACAACGCGCTGGTCGTGCTGCCTGGTGCAGATCTGGATCTTGCGGCCTCGGCGGGCGCCTTCGGATCCTTCATGCACCAGGGGCAGATCTGCATGACCACCGGACGCCACCTGGTCCACGAGTCCATCAAGGACGAATACGTCGCCAAGCTCGCCGAGAAGGCCAGGAACCTTCCGGTGGGCAACCCGGCGGAAGAGGGCATCGCGATCGGCCCGATCATCGACGCGACCCAGCGCGACCGCATCCACTCGATCGTCCAGGACTCCGTGGCCCGGGGCGGCACAGTGGAGGCTGGCGGAGAGTTCAGCGACCTCTTCTACTCCCCCACGGTGATCTCCGGGATCACCCCGGAGAACCCCGCCTGGGGCGAGGAGATCTTCGGGCCGGTGGCTCCGGTGCTGTCCTTCTCAACTATCGAGGAGGCCGTGGAGATCATCAACAACAACGAATACGGACTCTCCGTGGGCGTGCTCGGCGAGGTGGGCGAGGCCATGAAGGTGGCTGACCTGGTCGAATCCGGGAAGGTCCACATCAATGAGCAGACCGTGGGCGACGAGGCCAACGCACCCTTCGGCGGAGTCGGCGCCTCAGGCACCGGTTCGCGCTTCGGCGGCGCGACCGCGAACATCGAGGCGTTCACCGAGACCCAGTGGCTGACCATGCGCTCGGAGATCGCGCCCTACCCGTTCTAGGGCTTGGCGCAGGGCATTGCCTCAGCCCGGGACTCCGCACGCCGGGGTCCCGGGCTGAGCTCGTCTCAGAGCTCGGTGATCTCGACCTGGGCCTTCTCCTCACGGCCGAAGGCCCAGAGCAGCAGCTCCTCGGGCGCGCCGGTGATCCTGCGCTGCGGGGCTGAGGCCGGACCGCTCGTCGTCGTCCCGTAGCCGGGGCTGGCGAAGGTGATCCGCTGCTTCGCGCCGCGGGCGGCCATGGGGAACATGAGAGCGCCCTGCTTCCAGAGGCGGTTGCGCAGCTTCTCCGAGATGGGTCGCGGGTTCTGCGGATCGAAGTCGGGCTGGGCGCGCAGCACATCCTCGGTGTGGATGTAGAACTCGGCGGTGTTCATCATGTCGTTCAGCGGCGGGAAGTTCTGCGGGAAGAAGATCGGCGGCCCGGCCTCCGCCCGCTTGACCAGCGCCGTGTACCCGGCGTTGCGCAAGTTCTGCAGCGCGTTGTTCGCCCAGTCCCCCACCAGCGGGAGGTTCGGGCCCACCAGCAGGTCCGGACGGGAGTCGCGGATCACGATGTGCAGCGCGAGGTCCTCGGCCGCCCAACCCTCGCAGAGTGTCGGCGCGTCGGCGGGCACGCTGCGCAGGGCAGCGGCCAGGGCTTGACGTTGCTCGGAAGCTGTTGAGGTCATAGGCCCAAGTGTAGGGTCGGGTCCATCAGATGGGTACGGAAAGGATGATGAGCATGAGCCAGCGTCACCACTCAGCCGCCAGCCGGAATTCCCCAGCTGGCAACGGCTCCGTGTCGAGCCCAGACTCCACGGTCAAGCAGATCATCGCGCTGATCCTCTTCGTGGGGATCCCCCAGGCCGTCGGCTTCCTCGGAAGCCTGCTCACTGCGGGTCAGACCGACGGCTGGTACGCCGACGCGGACAAAGCTGCATGGACCCCGCCGGACGCCGTCTTCGGTCCGGTCTGGACCGTGCTGTATCTGCTCATGGGGGTGGGCGCCTGGCTCGTCTGGCGCCGACGCCACGGGGTCAACGCGACACCTGCCCTGGCCCTCTTCGTGGGTCAGCTGGTGCTCAACAGCATCTGGTCACCGCTCTTCTTCGGCGGCTACCCGATCTTCGGCACCGCCGCGCTCTGGGCGGCGATGGTGCTGATCGCGGTGCTGATCATCGCGATCGCACTGACGATCTGGCGATTCTGGCCGATCTCCCGGGTGGGCGCACTGCTGCTCACGCCATACCTGGCGTGGACCCTCTACGCCTCGACGTTGAACTTTTACATCGCGCTGATGAACTAGCTGCAGCTGTCCGGGGTCTCCGGGGGCGACGGCGGCGGGCGCCGGTGGCAGGGGCGGCAGCCGCTCAGTCCGAGAGCAGCAGCTCTCTGACCTTGGCTTCGACGTCCGCGTTGGACGGCTCCACCTGGTGAGTGCCGTCCGGGTAGAGAAGCACCGGGATGCGGGTGCGGCCGGAGATCTCCTGCGCCACCTTCGCCGCGGCGGGATCGTGTTCGAGGTCGATGTACTCATAGGCCAGCCCCAGCTCGTCGAGCTGGGCCTTGGTGCGTCGGCAGTCCCCGCACCACTGTGCGCCGAACATGCGGATCTGTGAAGTCGAAGTCATGTGTCCATTCTGCTCTCACCTGTCCGCGCGCAGGTCCGCGCCCCGGCTGGCGTGTCCCATCCGGGTGATCGCCTCCGTGAGGACAGCCGTGTTCGTGGCGAAGTTCAGCCGCACGTGTCCCTCACCCCCGGAGCCGAAGATGTGTCCCGAGCTCAGCGCAACCCTGGCACGGTCCAGGAACATCCGCGCCGGGCCGTCCAGTTCCGTGACGACGGCGGGCTGTCGTCTGGGCTCCTCGGTTCTGGGCTCACCTGCGGTGGACTCCGCTGGGGTGGACTCTGCGGCGAGACCCAGACCCCGGCAGTCCAGCCAGGCCAGATAGGTGCCCTGCGGTGGTGTCCAGCGCACGTCGGGGAGATGCTCGCTGATGAGTTCACCCAGGCGGGTCCGGTTGTTCTCCAGCCCGCCCAGCAGCGCATCGAGCCAGCTGTCGCCGTGCTGGAACGCGGCCGTGTGGGCGATGACTCCGAGGTAGGAGGCGCCGTGGCCCACCTCCTCGGGCATGCGAGCAAGATCGGCTGCCGCCTCGGGCCCGGCCACTGCGAGCGCGGCCTTCAACCCGGCGAGGTTCCATCCTTTGGAGGCTGACATCAGAGAGAACGCGTCCTCCGTCCCGGGCACGCTCAGGTAGGGGGTGAACTCAGCTCCGGCCAGGACCAGGGGCGCATGGATCTCATCGACCACCACACGGACTCCGCAGCTGCGTGCCAGCGCGGCCACTGCGGTGAGCTCCTCGCGGGAGTGCACCGTCCCGGTGGGGTTGTGCGGATTGCACAACAGATAGGCGACCCTGCCGCCTCGGGCACCGGCACGGCGAAAGACCTTCTCGAGCACCTCGAGATCGATCCGGTTGTCTGCACCGAGCGGGGCTTCGACGACCCTGCGATCGTCGTGGGTGATGTAGGCGTAGAACGGGGCGTAGACCGGCGAGTTCACCACCACTGCGTCACCGGGATCGGTCACCAGGCGCAGCACCTGGACGGCTCCGCTCATGACATCGGGGATCGTGGCGGTGCGCGCCGGATCGAGCTCGGACCAGTTCCAGCGACGGTTCGCGAAGCCGCTCAGCGACTGGGCGAACTCGGATCCAGCCGGATATCCGGTGTCGCCGATGGAGATCGCGTGGTGCAGTGCGGCGGAGATCTCCTCGGCCAGCGGCACGTCCATCTCCGCGACCCACAGCGGCAGCACGTCCTGAGGGTGCGCCCGCCATTTGGCGCTGCGCCGCTGCCGGAGCTGGTCGAGGGAGAGCTGCTCCAGAGGGTTGGCGATCACAGCTTCAGCATCTCAGAATCAGCTCCCCAGCACGTGTTCCAGGGCCTCCTGCAGCGTGTGGTGGCGGAACGCGTAGCCCAGTGACTGCGCCTTCACCCCGCTGACCTGCTGATCCGCGCCGACGATCTCCTTGGCACCCTGCTCGCCGAGCACGAACTTCGGACCGAAGCTCGGAACGGGGATGGCCGAGGGGCGACGCATCACCGAGGCCAGGGTTTTGGAGTATTGCTTCGCGGTGACCGGTTCCGGACCCACGCCGTTGACCGGGCCCTGTGCGTGGGGGTTCAGCACCAGGTGGACGATCAGTCCTGCGATGTCATCGATGCTGATCCAGCTCTGCCATTCCTTGTCTCCCAGCGGGCCGCCTGCGCCGATCGTGTAGAGCGGCAGCAGCTGGGACAGCGCCCCGCCTGCGGGGGTCTGCACGATCCCTGTGCGGATCATGGCGGTTCGCACGCCGACCTTCTGCGCCGGGGCGGCGGCCTGTTCCCACTTCTGGCAGACCTCGGCGAGGAAATCGGTGCCGGCTGGTGAGTCCTCGGTCAGGATGGCGCTGCGAATCGGCCGATCCTCCGGCGTCGCCCCGTAGTACCCGATGGCTGACCCGCTGATGAGCACGCGTCCACGCTGATCCGCGGATTCCAGGCTGGCCAGAGTCTGGGCGATCAGTGCCGTGCCCTCCACCCGAGAGTCCAAGACCTTCTTCTTGTGCTCCTCGGTGAACCGGGAGGCCAGCGGGTGTCCGGCCAGGTGGATCACCGCGTCCGCCTCGCGCAGGGCCTCCGGGTCCAGGCGGCCGGCACTGGGGTCCCAGGCGATCTCCCCGGCCTGCTGATCTGCGGCGGAGCCGCGGACCATGCGCCGAACCTCGATCCCGGCGCCACCGAGCAGCGCGCAGACCTGGCGTCCGATCAGTCCGGAGGCGCCGCTGACGGCGACGACCTTCACCGGGGCGGCGTCCGGGACGTGGCTGGGGTCGAGCGTCTGCTGCGAGGCCAGCCGTCCGTGGGCCTGGTGGAAGGCCAGGTCATCGCTGCTCTGCCGCGCGCGGTACGCAAAGATGCGGTTCAGCTCGGCCTCAAACTGGTGCGCCACGCGCTTCTGCACCGAGGCGGGGAGCCTGTCCACCAGCGGCAGCTCGTAGGTGACCTTTTCGCGGAGCACCATGCTGGTGCCGTCGTCCTGGAAGCTGCGGTCATGCCGCCAGGACTTGGCCGGGCCGGAGACCATCTCATCGGAGAAGCCCCGACCCGCCTGGAAATCTGTGTGCCGTGAGCGCCATTTGGTGTAGCCGCGCATCGGCAGCGAGCTCGCTGAGCCAGCCATGTCCACCAGCCCGGCCAGCGTGGTGCCGAAAAGGCTGGGCAGGTTGATCCCCAGCACGGACTCCGAGCCGTCCTGCAGACCGTTGGATGGTTCCTCGATCACTCGGCCGGCGAAGGGCGGGTGCAGCCGCACCAGCGCGCCCGGACGGGAGTACCAGTCAAAGACGTCTTCGCGGGAGAAGGGCAGGTGGGTCTCGTACTCAAAGATCGGCATTATGCCTCCTGGTGGACTCAGCGCGGCAGCTTAGCGGGAACGCTACCAGGCAGTGCTCCCCGCCGGCTGGGAGGTGCGCGGGTCGTCACGTGCTGTAACACGCACGATGCTAATCTCGGCCCATGCCCGTTCGCAGCAGTCGCCGAGTCCGCGCCGCGCGGCGGCGGACCAGACGCGTCGCCGCCTCGGGGAGCGACCTGACCAAGGACCAGTGGTTCCGCATCCTGGAGGCCTGGGCGAGCTGCGCCTATTGCTGCGCCGCAGGAGCCCCGCTCCAGAAGGACTGCGTAGCCCCCATCTCCCGCGGCGGCCGCTACACGATCGACAACGTCGTTCCTGCCTGTGGTTCCTGCAATGCGAGCAAGTCCAATGCTGAGGTCACGTCCTGGATGCGACGGCGGCGTCTCGACGAACGGCAGTTCCTGCGGCGCTGGGTTGACATCACGCGCGCCCTCCAGGCGGCAGATGCTGCTTCGGGTGATGAAACAGGCGCCACGAACGTCCTCGGCTGAACCCGAGAACCGCCTCTCAGGGCGCTCGTGCCTGTGTCTCAAGGTGCTCGTGCCTGTGTCATAGGGCTGTGACAGAGTGAACGTGTGAGCACCTCAAGCACGGACACAGCCCGCCCCGATTCCTCCGACCTCGACTCCTCCGAGGGTGGTTCCCTGGACGCGGAAGCACGCCTGGTGGACCAGGATCCGGCCTTCCACGCCGAGGCCCGCGAGCGCCTGGTCGCGCTGGCGGGCTCCGAGGTGGACTTCCGCCCCGGACAGTTCGAGGCGATCTCCGCGCTGGTCCAACAGCGACGCCGCGTGCTGGTGGTGCAGAAGACCGGCTGGGGCAAGTCGGCGGTCTACTTCCTCGCCGCCCACCTGCTGCGCAGCCGAGGGCGCGGGGTCAGCCTGATCGTGTCCCCGCTGATCGCGCTGATGCGAGATCAGATCGCCGCCGCCACCCGCGCCGGGGTCCGCGCCCAGGCAGTCAGCTCCGCCAACGCCCATGAATGGGACACCATCATGGAGTCCCTGCGCAATGACGAACTCGACGTGCTGCTGATCTCCCCGGAGCGCCTGGCCAACCCGCGCTTCCGCGACGAAGTTCTCCCCGGCCTGCTGCAGCGCATGGGCATGCTCGTGGTCGACGAGGCGCACTGCATCTCGGACTGGGGCCATGACTTCCGGCCCGACTATCGGCGGATCGGCGAGATCGTGCGCAACCTTCCCGCCGAAGTGCCCGTGCTGGCCACCACCGCCACGGCGAACTCGCGCGTGGTCGATGACATCGCCGCACAGCTGACCCCCGCGGGCGAAGCTTCCGCCCCCAGTGCTGCCGGGACCGCCGGCGCGGATAAAGAGGTCCTCGTCCTGCGCGGCACGCTCAGCCGCGAGTCCCTGCGCCTCGGGGTGCTCTCGCTGCCGGACTCCGAGCAGCGCATCGCGTGGCTCACCCAGCATCTGGAGAACCTCACCGGCAGCGGAATCGTCTACGCGCTGACCATCTCTCAGGCCACCGACCTCGCCGCGCACCTGAACGCCCACGGCTATAAGGTCGCCGCCTATACCGGCCAGACCGATCCCGACGAGCGCCAGCAGCTGGAACAGGCGCTGAAGGACAACACGGTCAAGGCGCTCATCGCCACGAGCGCTCTGGGAATGGGTTTCGACAAGCCGGATCTCGGCTTCGTGGTCCACCTCGGTGCTCCCTCCTCGCCGGTCTCCTACTACCAGCAGATCGGCCGTGCAGGCCGCGCCGTGGAGAGTGCCGACGTGCTGCTGCTGCCGGGCAAGGAGGACGTCCGGATCTGGGAGTACTTCGCGCAGGCCTCCATGCCCACTCAGGAACGTGCCGACGCGGTCCTCAACGCCCTCACTCCGGAGACCACGCTCTCGGTGGCCAAGCTTGAGGCCATGGTGGAGATCCGCCGCTCACCGCTGGAGCTGCTGCTGAAGGTCCTCGAGGTGGACGGCAGCGTGCGCCGCGTCTCCGGCGGCTGGCTCTCCACCGGTGTGCCCTGGACCTATGACGCGGAGCGCTACGACACCATCCTGGCCATGCGCCGGGCCGAACAGCAGCTCATGCTCGACTACGAGCGGCTGCCCGCGGGAGTGTGCCGCATGGTCTTCCTGGCCCACGCCCTCGACGACGACGCCGCCCAGCCCTGCGGCCGCTGTGACACCTGCGCAGCCCCCTGGTTCCCGCGGGAGGTCTCCCAGCCCGCACTGGCCGAGGCGAAGGCCAGCCTGGACCGGGTCGGTCTGGAGATCGCCCCGCGCAAGCAGTGGCCCACCGGGCTGGGCGCGCTGGGCATATCGCTCAAGGGGAAGCTCCCCGCGGAGGAGCTGGCCGAGCCCGGACGGGCGCTGGCCCGGCTCAGCGACCTCGGCTGGGGCACCCCCGTGCGGGAGGCGCTCCAGGGTGAGGACACCGAGGTCTCCGAACAGCTGGTGCGCGGCGCGATCCGGGTCCTGGCCGAATGGGGGTGGGCGCGGCGCCCCGACGTCGTCGTCTCGACGCCGTCGCGGAAACATCCGGTGCTGGTGGACTCGCTCGCTCAGTCTCTGGCTCGGGTGGGGCAGCTTCCCTATGCCGGCGCGCTGGACTGGGCCGAGGGCGGACCCACGAGCACACCGGACACCAACAGCGCCTTCCGACTGGCGGGACTGCTGGGGAAGTTCACCGTCTCCGCCGAGCTGGCCGGCCGGATCGACGGCGCCTCGGTGCTGCTGGTCGATGACGAAGTGATATCCCGGTGGACACTCACCGTGGCGGCCCGCGAGCTGCGCCGAGCAGGTGCCGCCCAGGTGCTCCCCTTCACCCTGGGCATGCGCGGCTGAGCGGCGGCGCGGCGACTGCTGCGCGGCGCGCCCATTCGGACGGCAGTCCTGGATACTCCCAGCTCCAGCCCTCAAGATGAAGATCGAAGCCGCAGCACAGTTGTCTCCACACGCAACAACCTGAGGAAGGACGATCCGTCACGATGAACTCCCAGACGACGCACTCCACCCATGAGCCGGCCGGCACGCACCGCTCCCTCTGGCTGGACACCCACGCTCCTGAGTCCATCCCCACGGAAGCCTTCACCGAGGGTGCCCACTATGACACCGTCGTCGCCGGAGCCGGACTCACCGGCCTGGCCACGGCGGTGCTGCTCGCGAGATCCGGGCACAAGGTAGCTGTGCTCGAGGCCCGCTCGGTCGGCGTCGTCACCACCGGCAACACCACGGCGAAGCTCTCGCTGCTGCAGGGCACCAATCTCTCCAGCATCCGGAAGCACCACTCCGATGAGATTCTCCAGGCCTATGTGGACGGCAACCAGGAGGGACAGTCCTGGCTCGTCCGGTACCTGGAGGAGCACCGTGTCCCCCATCAGCGGCGCACGGCCTACACCTACGCCACCAGCGACTCCGGACTCTCCGCGCTCCAGGAAGAGTTCGCGGCCTGCCAGAACGCAGGACTGCCGGTGGAATGGACGGATCAGACCGGTCTTCCCTTCCCCGTCAGCGGGGCGGTGGCGCTGAAGGACCAGGTCCAGTTCCATCCGATGGATGTCCTCGCCGCACTCGCCGCAGAGCTGCGCCACCGCGGCGGTGAGCTGATCGAAGGCGTGCGGGTCACCGGCGCCAGCTCCACAAAGGGGTTCGGGCATGGCTCAGGGACCGGTTCCGGGCATGGCTCCGGGTCAGGGTCCGGCGAAGCGCGACGCTCCTCCGACGATGACACCGAAGGCTCGCCGCTGCTGGACGAGGCACCGCTGACGGTGGAGACCAGTCAGGGAACTGTCACCGCCGCGCGGCTCATGCTCGCCACGGGCGTGCCCGTGCTGGACCGCGGCGGGTACTTCGCCAAGCTCAAGCCCAGCCGCTCCTATGCGATGACCTACCGGGTGCCCGGCGGCGGCATCCCCACCGGCATGTACCTCAGCGCCGACTCCCCCGGTCGGACCCTTCGCACGGTCCCGGTCAAGGGTGAGGAGCTGCTGCTGATCGGCGGCAATGATCACGTGGTGGGTCGCTCCCCCTCGGAGAGCGCAGCCGTGGATGACCTCGAGGCCTGGGCGCAGGAGCATTTCCCGGGCGCGGAGAGGACTCATGTCTGGTCCGCCCAGGACTACCGCACCTCACAGTACGTGCCGTTCTTCGGCAAGCTGCCCCGCGGCGGCGGGAAGATCTACCTGGCCACCGGGTACAACAAGTGGGGCATGTCCAATGCAGTGGCCGCCGCGCTGGCGATCTCGGCGGAGATCCTGGGCGGGCACATGCCGTGGGCCGAGACGCTCGGCGCGCGGATGACCTCCCCCGCGGACGTGCTCACCGGACTCAAGGACAACGCCGAGGTCGGTGCCAGCATGGTGGCCGGCTGGACTGCGGCTGAGATGCACGCGCTGCCCGATGAAGCTCCCGCCGAAGGACAGGGCACCGTCGGACGAGACCATGGCAGGCCGGTCGGGGTGTCCACTGTGGAGGGTGAGACCTGCAAGGTCTCCGCCGTCTGTCCGCATATGCACGGGGTGCTGAACTGGAACGACGCCGCCCTGTCCTGGGACTGCCCCCTGCATGGTTCCCGCTTCGCCGCCGACGGCGAGCTGCTGGAGGGACCCGCCGTCACGAACCTGTCGAAACTCTGAAGTCTCTGGGGTAGGAGCACTGTGTCCCGAAGCGGGTGGCGGCATCGGCGGCGAACCTCGTCGCTGTGCCAGCCGCCGCTTCGAGGCTGTCCCCGCAGGTGAGGCGCCCCACCAGGGCGCCGGCGAAGGCATCCCCACAGCCACTGGTGTCCACGGCCCGCACCGGGATCCCGGAAACTTCGACGTCCGGCTCACCGCGTCGGTGCAGCGCGGCGCCCGCAGCGCCCCGCGTGACGATGAGCGTCTCGAGGCCCAGCTGGGCCGCGGGATCCGAACCGGCGAAGTCAGCCTCACTGTCTGCGGGCTTCCCGGTCTGCCCCTGCGCGCTCTCCAACAGGTGCCGGGCTTCGCCCTCATTGACGATGACCATGTCGACATCGCGCAGGTCCACGGGCCCGGCCGGCAGCGGTGAGGCGTTGAGCGCCACCTTGGTGCCGGCGGCACGCGCTCGGGCGGCCGTCTCCAGGACCGTCTTCAGGGGGACCTCCAGGCTGAGCAGGGCCCAGCCTGCCTGTGCCAGCAGCCCCGGAGGGCAGTCCTCGGCGGCGAGTTCGGCATTGGCACCGGGGATCACCACGATGGTGTTCTCCCCGTCGGCGCGCACCGTGATGAAGGCCATCCCCTGCGCGCCACGTCCTGGAGTGACCGCCTCGGCCCGGACGCCCGCCTCCAGCAGGGAGGCCACTGCCTCCGTGCCGGCCGCGTCGGCACCGCAGCGGGCCACCAGGTGAGAATCCGCACCCACCAGCGCGGCGGCGACGGCCTGATTGGCGCTCTTGCCACCGGTGGCTGTCTCTGCGGCTGCGGCCAGCACCGTCTGCCCCGGCTGCGGGAAGTCGATCAGCTGCGCGGTGATGTCTCGGTTCACCGATCCCATGGTCAGCAGTGTCATGCGCGGTCTCCTTTGACGGCGGCGGCCCTGTTCAGGACAGGGACAGGAACAGCTTCTCCAGCTCTTCCACGGTCAGTCCGTCCTCGGTCTCAGCTGCTGCCTCAGGATCTGTGATGCAGAACTTCATCGCCGAGGACACCACGCTGAAGCCCGCCCGGTCCAGAGCGGTGGACACTGCCGAGAGCTGAGTGACCACCTCGCGGCAGCTGCCGCCGTTCTCCACCGCGTTGATCACCGAATCTAGCTGACCTCGGGCGCGCTTCAGGCGGTTCACGATGCGGCGCTGCGTCTCCGGATCGGCTTCTCTCATGGTTCTCTCCCTGCTCCTCGCGCGGTCTTGTCTCTATGATGCCAGCTGAGCTCGGCGCCGCCGGACCAGCAGGGTCGTCAGCAGACCGACGACGACGACCCCGGCACCCAGGCCGTAGGCCAGCGGCAGCTCCTGGAGGAACACCACCACGCCCATGGCCAGCACCAGGTAGCCGAACGCCTTCTTCAACGCCTTCTCCGGCACGTGTCTGCCCAGGGAGGAGCCGATGAGCGCGCCGACCACGGTGATCGCGGTGATCATCAGCACCGGTGCCCAGTCGATGTCCACCGAGGTCAGGTACCCGGCCAGGCCGGTGAAGGACTTCATCGAGATGATCAGCAGCGAGGTAGCCACTGCAGCGGGCATAGACAGCCCACCCAGCAGCACCAGCGCCGGGACCACCAGGAATCCGCCGCCGGCGCCGACCATGCCGGTCACCAGGCCGACCACCAGTCCTTCGGCGAGGATCTTGCCCAGGGGCAGCTTCTTGCGCCCCTCACCAGTCTGGGTGACTCTGCGGTCCATGATCATGGCCAGCGCGGTGGCCACCATCATGGTCCCGAAGGCGACCATGAGCACGACGCCGGGCAGCTGGGCCCCGAGCAGTCCGCCGCCGAAGGCTCCTGCCATCGCGGCGGCCCCGAAGATGAACCCGGTGCGCCACTGCACGTTTCCGCGCCGCGCGTGGGCCACCACGCTGACCGCGGCGGTGACTCCGATGATGAACATCGAGGCGGCGATCGCTTCCTTGGGTGGGAAGTCCGCCACGTAGGTCAGCAGCGGCACGGCCAGGATGGTGCCGCCGCCGCCGAGCAGGCCCAGTGAGAGCCCGATCCCGATGGCGAGGACCATCGCCAGAATCAGACCCCCGCTCATCCCCGCGACACCTGAGTCTGGGCTGCCTGGATCGCGGTGGAGCGTGGGATCTCGGCCAGCAGCTTCTCCACGCTGGGGTCCGCCTCGACCTTGTTCCACGGCATCTTGTTCAGCGCCGCGGCCATGGCGCAGGAGTCGGTGAGCGCGGAGAAGGTCAGCCCTGCTCCGATGGCTCCGGCGAGGTAGCCGACCTTCGGAGAGATCAGCTTGCTGCCCAGGAACCCGGTGAGCACCAGGGAGCCGGCGACCATGCGCACCTGCCGGTCCATGGCCCAGCGCTGCCGACCCCGCCGGGTGTGCTGAGCGTGCTGTGCCTCCAGAGCGACGATGCCGCCCTCAAGCACTCGCGCCGAGTCCACGCCTGCGGCGCGCAAGAGCTGCAGGGCCTGGTTGGCGCGGTTGCCGGACTGGCAGATCAGCACGATGTCTCCGGTGAACTGCTCGGCCAGGGTCTCCTTGTTCTTCTGCAACAGGTCCAGCGGCACGTTGTGGGATCCGGGGACTCGCAGCGATTCATGCTCCGCAGGCGTGCGCACATCCACCAACAGGGGGGCCTGCTGGGACTGGAGCTTCTCGGCGAGCTCGGTGGGGCTGATCGGGGCGGCGGGCGCCGTCGTCGTCGTGGGGTTCGCCATAGAGCTGGGTGTTCCTTTCAGGAAAATACGAGGTGTCGAATCAGGAGTGCATGTTCAGCGGGAGTGCTTGTATTCCGACCAGCCGGCGTAGCTGCCGACCAGTTCGCGGACGTCGTGGCCTTCCCGGCGCAGCGCGCTGGCGGCCACGGAGTTCCGGACTCCGGACTGGCAGTAGGTCACGATGGGCCCGCTGCTGGGCAGCTGGTCCTGGTGCCAGAGCACGCGACCGGCGCTGAGCTGCTTGGAGCCGGGGATGTGACCTTCCGCGTGCTCGGACTTGTTGCGCACATCCAGCAGCAACGCGGGCTCGAAGTCCTCCAGCTCCTCCGGGGTGATGGTGGCCGGCTGGATCTTGGGCAGATCGGCGAGGCTGATCGTGTAGCCGGCCACCCGGTCGATGCCCACCCGCATGAGGTGAGCGCGCATGGTCTCGGCCTGGTCCTGATCCTCAGCCAGCAGGACCAGCGGCTGGGTCTCGGTCTCCGAGTCATAGGCCCAGGCGCCGAAGCTGGCGAACTTGCCCCCGGCCGGGATGTTCAGCGCGCCGACCACGGTGCCCTGCTTGACCTGGTCGTTGGGGCGGGTGTCCACGAAGATCGCCCGGTCCTCCTGCAGGGCGCTGCGCACCTGATCTGAAGTCAATGCATCCAGTGCGGACAGCGGGCCCAGCACGACGGGGCCGTCCTTGTTCTCACGCTTCATCCGCCCGAAGTAGGCGTGGGCATCGGGCTGCCCATCGAGGAGCTCGTCGATGAAGCCCTGCTCGTCCTCGGCCGCGAGGTGCTTGGACCACCAGGCGTTGGTGCGCTCGTAGCCGACCGTGGTGGCAGGCAGGGCACCCAGGGCCCTGCCGCAGGCGCTGCCGGCGCCGTGGCCGGGGTAGACCAGGATGTGGTCGGGCAGGGTCAGGAACTCGTTCTTCAGGCTGCGGTAGAGCTGCTTGGCGCCCTCGAAGCGGGTGTCCTCTCCCCCGGCAGCCTCATCCAGCAGGTCCGGGCGTCCCAGGTCACCGGCGAAGACGAAGTCACCGGAGATCATGTAGCCGGGATCATCGCTGAAGGCACCGTCGGTGATCAGGAAGATCAGGTGCTCCGGAGTGTGACCGGGAGTGTGGCGTGCCTCGATGGTGATGTTGCCCAGGGTGATCTTGTCACCGTGGGTCAGCCGGGTGGCGTCGAAGCCGTACTGCCAGTCCTCGCCGCCCTCACCGGAGATGAAGGCCTCGGCGTCTGCGGCGGCCGCGAGCTCGCGGGTGCCGGAGAGGTAGTCGGCGTGGATGTGGGTCTCGGCCACCTTGGTGATGCGCATGCCGTGGTTCGCGGCGAGGTCGAAGTACTCGCCGACGTCGCGGCGGGCATCGATGACCATGCCCTCGCCCGTCGCCTGGCAGCCGATGAAGTAGCTGGCCTGGGCCAGGTCCTCGTCATAGATCCGTTCCAGAAGCATGAGATCGCTTCCCTTCCTTAGCAGCTATTGGATACCCCGGGGGGTATGTTGTCCAGTGTGGCATATACCCCTAGGGGTATACAAGCGAGCAGGCGGCAACGGCGGTCGCTCCGCCGGCATGCTCCGCGTTGGCCCTGCCGAAACCCGGCCGGTAGGCTGGAGGACCTGCCCTCCCCCGGCCCGCCCACGCGGTGGCCGCTGCGTGGAAGCGAGCAGCACACGTGTGTATCTACCTGGCTCGCGCAGCGTCGACGCCGCCGCGGTCAAGGCGGCACTGAGTACGCCAGAGCCGACACCGGAGGAACAGCCACATGCCCGCCCCCCAGCCCGATGCCCTGCCAGGCTCCCAGCCCGAGACTTCTCCTGAATCCGGCACGGCCTCGCCGGAGATGCCGGGCCCTGGTCAGAACCCGACCCTGCGCGGCGCAGTCGGTCCGGCGTACTTCCCGGTGGCCCTGCTGGCGCGCTTCCCCTACGCCATGATGGTGGTCGGGGTGCTCACCCTGGTGGTGGCGGCGCGGGACTCCCTGACCCTGGGCGGCGTCACCTCCGCCATGGTCGGACTCGGTACGGCGATCTTCGGACCGCTGATCGGTGCAGCCGCCGACCGCTGGGGCCAGCGCCCGGTGCTGCTGATCACCGGTCTGGCGAGCAGCCTCTCCCTCTTCGCCCTGGCCTGGGTGGTCTACAGCCCCCTCGGGACCTGGGCGGTGCTGGTCTCGGCGTTCCTGGTGGGCGCCACCGCGCCGCAGGTCCCGCCGATGTCACGCAGTCGCCTGGTGGGCGTCATCTTCCGGAAGCTCCCTGCGGCGCGGCAGCAGAAGACCATGAACTCCACCATGGCCTACGAGTCGGCCGCCGATGAGATCACCTTCGTCTTCGGTCCCGTGATCGTGGGCCTGCTCGCGGCGACCCTCGGCGGTGCGGCTCCGATCATCGGCGCCGCGGTGCTCACGCTGTGCTTCCTGCTCGCCTTCGCGATGCACCCCACCGCCGACGTCGTGCCCAAGAACACCGCCACCCACCGGGATCCCGCACCGGTCGGAGAGCTCTTCGCCCCGAGGCTGCTGGTGCTGCTGGCCGGCGCCCTGGGCATCGGGCTGATCTTCGGCTCCACGCTGACCGTGCTGACCTCCTTCATGGCAGATCTCGGCCTGGCCGAGCGCGCGGGTCTGGTCTACGGCGCCATGGGCGTGGGCTCGGCGATCTTCGCCCTGGCGGCGGCGCTGTTCCCGGCCAGCTTCAGCCTGGAGGCACGCTGGCTGAGCTTCGGCGGGGTGCTGCTGCTGGGAACGATCGGGCTGCAGTTCGCCTCGGTGCTGCCGGTGCTGATCATCGTGCTGCTGGTGATGGGGGTCGGCATCGGCCCGACCCTGGTCACCCAGTTCAGCCTGGTCGCCGAGCGCAGTCCGCACGGGCGCTCCGCGACCGTGATGTCCATGCTCACCACGGCGATCGTCATCGGGCAGTCCTCCTCCACGGCCGTGACCGGCTACATCGCCGAGAACTTCGGCACGCAGATCTCTGCGATCGTCCCGCTGGTGGCGGCGCTGCTGATCATCCTCGCCGCGGTGGGCAACGCCTTGGGCGTCAGCAATGCTCGAGACTACTCCGGGGAATCCTCGACGGACTGATTCGAGGCTCGGTCCGGGGACTGGGCTGGGCGCGCGCTGCGGTCCCGCTCCGGCCACGGCTCTTCGAGCGATATCCCGGGATCCTGTGCATCGCGGTGCGTTTCCGCCACCCGCTCGCTCGAACGCCTGTCGAGACCGCTGAAGACCGAGCCCAGGGCAGCGGCGCCGAGCACAGGCCGCAGGACGGAGTCTCTGAGCGAGTCTCCGGGGCGTCGTCGTCGCAGTGCCAGCACCAGACGGATCACGATGGCGGCGCAGAACACCACCCAGAAGCCGATGAACAGCACGCCGATGAAGTGGTCCATGCGCTCCACCCTGTCACGCCGGGCCCAGCCGCTCCAGCCACGCCCATGACACATCTGTTGGGCGGCTTGCGGTGCTCTGAAGCGCCCATCAAGCAGAAATAACGCCGCAAGGCGCCCAACAGATGCGGGAGGAAGAGCGCCGCACGCAGAAACGGCCGGTGAGGCTCCCCCGGAGGGGAACCTCACCGGCCGTCGTGCGGCTTCGCTGCTCAGCCGAGGCGTGTCAGCGGAAGCCGTTCAGCAGGAGCTGATCAGGCGTCGTCGTCCTCGGTGTTCGAGGAGCCGTCGCCCTCGACCACGGGAGCCAGGCTGAGCTTTCCGCGGTCATCAACCTTGGAGATCTCGACCTGGATGCGCTGGCCGACGCTGACGACGTCTTCGACGTCATCCACGCGCTTGCCCTCGTTGAGCTTGCGCAGCTCGGAGATGTGCAGCAGGCCGTCCTTGCCCGGGGTCAGCGAGATGAACGCGCCGAACGTGGTCAGCTTGACCACGGTGCCCAGGTACCGCTCGCCGATCTCGGGGACCTGCGGGTTGGCAATCGCGTTGACCGCGGCGCGGGCTGCCTCAGCAGCCTCGCCGTTGGTCGCGCCGATCAGGACCGTGCCGTCATCCTCGATCGAGATGTCGGTGCCGGTGTCCTCCTGGATCTGGTTGATCATCTTGCCCTTCGGGCCGATGACCTCGCCGATCTTGTCCACGGGGACCATCACCGAGATGATGCGCGGTGCGAACTCCGACATCTCATCCGGGGTGTCGATGGCAGCTGCCATGACGCTCAGGATGTGCAGGCGAGCTTCGCGGGCCTGCTTCAGCGCTGCGGAGAGCACCGAGGCCGGGATGCCGTCGAGCTTGGTGTCCAGCTGGATGGCTGTGACGAACTCGGAGGTTCCGGCGACCTTGAAGTCCATGTCGCCGAAGGCATCTTCGGCGCCGAGGATGTCGGTCAGTGCGGCATAGCGGGTCTCGCCGTCGACCTGGTCGGAGACCAGGCCCATGGCGATGCCTGCCACCGGAGCCTTCAGCGGCACACCGGCGTTGAGCATGGACAGCGTCGAGGCGCAGACCGAACCCATCGAGGTGGAGCCGTTGGAGCCCAGGGCCTCAGAGACCTGGCGGATCGCGTAGGGGAACTCCTCGCGGGACGGCAGCACCGGAGTGATGGCGCGCTCAGCAAGTGCACCATGTCCGATCTCGCGGCGCTTGGGCGAACCCACGCGGCCGGTCTCACCGACCGAGTACGGCGGGAAGTTGTAGTTGTGCATGTACCGCTTGGTCTTCACCGGCGACAGGCTGTCGATGTTCTGCTCCAGCTTGAGCATGTTCAGCGTGGTGACACCCATGATCTGGGTCTCGCCGCGCTCGAAGATGGCCGAGCCGTGCACGCGGGGAAGGACCTCGACCTCGGCGGTGAGCTGACGGATGTCCGTCAGGCCGCGGCCGTCGATGCGGACCTGATCGCGCAAGATGCGCTGGCGGATGACCTGCTTGGTCACTGCGCCGATGGCCTTGGAGACCTCGCCTCCGCGACCTTCGAACTCCTTGCCCTCACCGGCGAGCTCCTCGCGGATCTCGGCCTTCAGCTCGGAATCGGCAGTGTCGCGCTCCTGCTTGTCAGCGATCTGGTAGACCTTGCTCAGGCGCTCGGCGGCGGAGGACTCCACTGCTGCCAGCACGTCATCCTCGTAGTCCACGAAGGTCGGGATGTCGATGGCGGGCTTGGCGGCGCGAGCAGCCAGGTCAGCCTGTGCGTCGCAGAGGACCTTGATGAACGGCTTGGCCGCCTCCAGGCCCTCGGACACGATGTCCTCGGTCGGAGCGGTCCGGCCCTGCTCCTTGACGAGCTTCCAGGAATCGTCGGTGGCCTCGGCCTCGACCATCAGCACGGCGATGTCGTCCTCGACGACCCGGCCGGCGACGACCATGTTGAACACGGCGTCCTTCAGCTGGGAGTGCTTGGGGAAGGCGACCCACTGGGCACCGGAACCGTTGTCGACCAGTGCCACGCGGACTGCGCCGATCGGACCGGAGAACGGCAGACCGGAGAGCTGGGTGGACATCGAGGCGGCGTTGATGGCCACCACGTCGTAGAGGTCATCCGGGTTGATCGAGAGGATGGTCTCGACGACCTGGACCTCGTTGCGGATGCCCTTCTTGAAGGCAGGGCGCAGCGGGCGGTCGATCAGCCGGCAGGCCAGGATCGCGTCGGTGGAGGGGCGTCCCTCGCGACGGAAGAAGCTGCCGGGGATGCGACCCGCGGCGTACATGCGCTCTTCGACGTCGACCGTCAGCGGGAAGAAGTCGAAGCCCTCACGGGGGGACTTGCCCACCGAGGTGGCCGAGAGCAGGCTCGTGTCGTCGTCCATGGTGACCAGGACGGAACCGGCGGCCTGCTTGGCGAGGCGGCCGGTCTCGAAGGAAATAGTGCGTGTACCGAACGATCCGTTGTCGATGACGGCTTCGGTGGTGTGAATCTCGGGACCCTGCATAACAGGTGTCTCCTCTCAGTTGTCTTGCATTACTGGCGCGCCAGTGAGAGAGAAGGATCTGCGTACATATGGTCGGTCATCGATCGAAGCCCACGGGCCGGGCACGTGCTGTGCCTCCCGGAGGCTACTACCGAGGACCGGAACATATGAGTTCGATCCCTCTCACTGGCGGGAGCGCCACCCACTAGTCTCGCATACAAAGCAGGCGGCTCCTACGGTCATGAAGACCGTTTCAGGAGCCGCCTGTCTCGTTGCTTGGTGATCAGCGTTTGACGCTGAAGCTCATCGGCGGATACCGAGCCGCTTGATCAGCGAACGGTAACGCTCGATGTCCGTGGACGCAAGGTACTTCAGCAGACGACGACGGCGACCCACCAGGATCATCAGACCACGACGGGTGTGGTGATCATGCTTGTGCACCTTCAGGTGCTCGGTGAGGTCGGAGATCCGACGCGTCAGAACCGCAACCTGAACCTCGGGTGAACCAGTGTCACCCTCGGAAGTTGCGTACTCCTTGATGATCTCCTGTTTTACAACGGGATCTAAAGCCATGGAAGAGCTCCTTCATTGTTGTACCGCGAACAGGACCGGGCTTTGCCCTTGCGGGCCAGGGACCAGTGTCAGCCACCGCGGACTGCAGCATGACATCGTCGCCGAAGCGACCTGTCTACGATACAGGAGCCCGGCCCGAGAGGCCACCGGGTGCACTCCTTCTGGCGTTTTACCAGCCCGAGCGTGGTCTACCGGGCCGACGGTGTGCCCGGTATTTCACGCAGGGGCAGGTAAAACGCTGGTGTGGAGGACGGTGAGGTACGGAAGCTGGACCGGCTCCCCCGGCGGCAGCGCCAGGTGTTCGTCGAGATACCAGTCAAGGTTGGCCCGGCGTCGTTCGCGCGCGGGCTCATCGGCGGAGAGCCAGGAGCTCAGCGTGGTGGACAGGGTGCGGATCTGCTCCGGAGTGATCGACCGCTGCCACCGGGTGAGCGTGGTCCTCCAGGCGCCGAAGTGCGCGGCGTCCACCGAGGGGGTCCATCCGGGACGGTAGACATCCCCGGCGCGCATGATCCGGGTCAGCCGGTGCACCCACGGGACGGAGGTGTCGAGGTAGTTGGCGACCACTGCGAGGGTCCCACCGGGGCGCAGGATGCGACGCACCTCCGCCTGCACCAGCGCGTCATCGAACCAGTGCCAGGCCTGGGCAGCGACGACGACGTCGCAGCTCGCCTCCCCCAGTCCGGTGGACTCCGCCGTGGTCCGGTGCACCTGCAGCCGGTCCTGCACACTCTCCAGCTCAAGGTCCTGATCAGCGCTCTGTGCGGCGAGCACCTCGGTCATCGCCAGGGACGGCTCCACGGCGTGGACCATCGCGCCCTGGGCGAGGAGGGCACGGGTCAGGATGCCGGTGCCGGCGCCCAGATCTGCCACCACGTCCGGGACGCGGTCCACTGCATCGATCGAGGCGGTCGCCTCGGCGGGATCGGCGGCTTGGGTGGGCTCAGCGGGATCGGCGGGATCCACGTGAGCAACGTGATCGTCGGCATCTGCGCCGACGCGGCGTCGTGCCGGTGAAAGCTCCAGCATCGCGGCGACGACCTCCCGCGGGTATCGCGGACGGACGGCGTCATAGCGCCACGCTTCTTCCAGGGAGGTGTCCGCGGAGAAGGAGGCGCCCAGGCGCCGTCGTCGTGCTGGGTCGGTGATCAGTGCCTGCTGGCCGGGGCGCGGCTTGGGGCGGGACGGCACAGCGGGCCTCGTCTAGTCGAGCGGGAGGTCCGCGAGGACCTGGCGGGTCTGTTCCACATCCTGGTACATCTGGTCCACCAGCTTGGACACACCCTCATAGGCGACCATGCCGCGCAGGCGTTCCAGGAACTCCACCCGGACGTGCTGGCCATAGAGGTCGAAGTCCTCCACCGCTTCGGTGGGTCGGTCGATCACGTGGGACTCGACCACCCGTTCGAGGCCGTGGAAGGTCGGGTTCGAGCCCACCGAGATCGCGGCGGGCCATCGAGCTCCGGTCGCGTCCACCAGCCACCCGGCGTAGACGCCGTCGGCGGGGATCATGCCCTCGCTGTCACTGGCCAGGTTCGCGGTCGGGAAGCCGAGGTCACGGCCGCGGGCGGCGCCGTGCACGACTTCTCCGAGGACTGCATGGGGACGGCCGAGCACCTCAGCGGCCGCGGCGACGTCCCCCGTGTCCAGGGCTTCACGCACCCAGGTGGAGGAGCATCGGCGGGCGGTCTCCGCCACGGTGTGACCGGACAGGGCGAAGTCGTCCACGCCCAGCACGGTGAACCCGTAGCGCTGCCCGAGCTCGACCATGGTCTCGAAGTTCCCGGAGTTGCCGCGGCCGAAGCGCACGTCGTGACCGATCACGACCACGGAGGCGTGGAGCAGGTCCGCGAAATAGGTCTTGACGAACTCCTCGGCGGTGAGTCCCGCCAGGTCGAGGTTGTAGTGCAGCACCAGCAGCGCATCGATGCCGGTCTCGGCAAGGCGCTGGAGCTTCTCCTCGGTGCCGGTGAGCATCACCGGGGCGTCATCGGGACGGTGGACCTGCAGCGGGTGCGGGTCGAAGGTGATCGCCACCGCCTGGGGGCGCGCCGGGGAATCCTCCTCTCCGGCGTGGCCGCGGGCGGCGGAGACCAGGCGGGTGAGCACCTCCTGGTGACCCAGGTGGACGCCGTCGAAATTGCCGATGGTCACTGCGGTGGGTCCTAGCCCCTGCGGGACTTCTTCGAGACCGTTCCAGAACTGCACGTCAGAAAGCCTATCGCTCATGACTCGACACCGCGTGCCGCGGGGCCGGGACGGTGGCGCAGCAGCCAGAACAGACCGATGAACGGAAGCAGCAGCGGTATGAAGCCGTAGCCCTCCCCGAAGTGGGACCACACTGTGGCCTCCTCGAACAGCTCCGGGTCGAGGTAGGTCCAGAGTCCGACGCCGAGCACTCCGGAGAGCTCGACCAGGACGGCGACCAGCGCGACCAGCCAGGCGCGCGCTCCGATCCGGGCGAGCGCGAGCGTGGCGACGATGTAGACCGCGGCGGCGAATCCGCTCAGCAGGTAGGCCACCGGTGACGTCTCGAAGTCGGTGAGGATCTGGTAGAGCGCACGGGCGAAGGAGGAGACGGCGAAGATGCCGTAGGCGGTGATGATGAGCATGCCGACCCCGCGGTTGCGCGGTGTGGGGGCGCCGGTGGTCTCGCCGAGGTTCTCACTGGAGGTCTCGCTGGCGGCGCTGCGCGGCGCGCCGGAGGCTCGTCCGCCGTCGAATGCGCCCGCGCCGTCACGGCGACTGCGCGTCTTCTGCGCCCGACTCACAATGCGGTTCCCCACCAGATCTCCTCCAAGCGGTAGACCATCACGAACACGACGAGCCCGACGAAGCTCATCACCAGGTTGGACCAGCGGGTCTTGTCGATCATGGCCCAGATGAAGACTCCCAGCGGGAGCATCAGTGCAGTGACAATATAGCCCCAGAACTCCCAGGCCTCTCCGGTCACGGCGGCTCCGGTGGCCTGACGGATTCCGGCATAGATGCCGTAGACGATCAGGTAGAGCTCGATGGCCGCGAGCGAGATGATCGAGGAATCCGCGGGGTGATCGCGCACTGCGGTCATCACCCAGCACACCGCCACGGACAGGGCGCAGACGAGTGTGCCTATGAGGAACATCACCGTCATGCAGACGGTTCCTCGGCCTCGGGAGGCACCTCTGCAGCAGGCGCGGCTGGCGCAGGGTTCGACGCGGCGGCTGGCGCAGGGTTCGACGCGGCGGCTGGCGCAGGGTTCGACGTGGCGGCTGGCGCAGTGGCCGGTGCGAAGACCAGTTCGGGCTTGGCCTGGTAGTCCACCGATTCGGCCTGGGCCGCGTCGGCGGCCTCCGGCGAGGCCGAGGCGCCCTTCTTGGCCGGCACGTCGCGCAGCAGGGCCACGAGATCACCCTGCGGCCCGAAGGCCGCGGTGAGCTGCGGGTCCGCGCCGGTTCCCGAGGCCGTCACGCGTCGGCCGAACCCGAGGTTGGCAGTCTCCTCGGCGGTGAGCTCGCGCGCGGGGAAGAGCTGTCCGGCGGCCTCGGCCAGGCCGATATAGCCGAAGTCCTCGCCCAGCTGTTCCAGTGTCAGGGTCTGGTCGATGCTGTAGGGGCCCACCGCGGTGCGGCGCAGAGCGGTCAGGTGACCGCCCACCTCGAGGGCCTCTCCCAGATCCCGCGCCAGCGCTCGGACGTAGGTGCCTGAGGAGACCCGGACCTCGATGTCCACGTCGACGAGCTTGCCGCCCTCGATCCTGCGGATGTCGAGGACCTCGAAGCGGTGCACGCTGACCCCGCGCGCGTTGAGCTCCACCTCTTCACCGGCGCGGGCGCGGTCATAGGCGCGGCGCCCGTCGACCTTGATCGCGGAGATGGTGGCCGGCACCTGCTGAATCTCCCCGGTGAGACCGGCGACCTCGGCGTCAATGCGCTCCCGGCTCACCGCATTGGCGAACCGGGTCTGCAGAACCTCACCCTCGGCGTCGTCGGTGGAGGTGGACTGGCCCAGGCGCATCGTGGCGGTGTAGGTCTTGTCCACCCCGACGATATGGGTCAGCAGCCGGGTGGCACGGTTGATCCCGACCACCAGGACGCCCGTGGCCATCGGGTCGAGGGTCCCGGCATGGCCGACCTTGCGGGTGCCGGCGAGTTTGCGGATGCGCCCGACGACGTCGTGGCTGGTCCAGCCGGCCGGCTTGTCCACCAGGACGAGGCCGGAGCCGACCTCCAGCTCCTCAGGCTTCTGCTTCTTACCCATGGGGACTCAGCTGGCCTCGTCCGAGGTCGATGCCTCAGTTCCCGTCCCGGCCTCAGGGGCCTTGGCCTCGGCCTCGGCCTCGGCCTCGGCGCCAGTCTCAGCTGCCTCTTCCTCGACCTGCCAGCGGTAGGGCTTCTCCTCGGAGGCCGGCTGCGCGTCCTTGCGGAGCGCCGCGACCTGCTCGTCCTGCTCCCGGGCCTTGCGCAGCAGGTCCTCCATGTGCGCGGCGGACTCGGGGATCTCGTCAGCGACGAACTCGAGGGTGGGGGTCAGCCGGATGTTCAGCTGCCGTCCGAGCTCGTGGCGCAGGACGCCCTGGTTTGCGGCGAGGACCGCTTCGGCACCTGTCCGGGAGTCCTCATCCGGAGCCATCACGGTGTAGTACACCGTGGAGTGCTGGAGATCGTTGGTCACGCGGGCGTCGGTGACGGTGATGAGCTCAGCGCGCTCGTCCTTGACCCGGCGACGCAGCGCCTCGGCCACGATCACCTTGATGCGCTGCGCCAGTCGGGCTGCGCGTGCTGGATCTGCCATGATGCGGTCCTTTCAAAAATTCTGTGCCCCAGCCTAGCCCCGGTGCGGGGCCCGGCTGGGCGTGGTGTGCTGACAGGTCCGGGGACCCCGCCGTATGGCAGAGTCCCCGGAACTGTCGCCGGACGAACCGGCAGGCCTGGTCAGGAGCGAGGAATTTCGCGCATCTCCCAGGTCTCGATGCTGTCACCTTCGCGGATGTCGTTGAACGATCCGAGGCCGATGCCGCACTCGAAGCCGTCGCGGACCTCGGTGGCGTCGTCCTTGAACCGCTTGAGCGACTCGATGGTGAGGTTGTCCGCCACCACATTGCCGTCGCGCACCAGGCGCGCCTTGGCGTTGCGGCGGATGAGACCGGACCGGACGATCGAACCAGCGATGCTGCCGAACTTCGAGGAGCGGAAGACCTCGCGGACCTCGGCGCTGCCCAGTGAAGCCTCTTCGTACTCCGGCTTCAGCATGCCCTTCAGCGCAGCCTCGATGTCGTCGATGGCCGCGTAGATGACCGAGTAGAAGCGCATGTCCACGCCTTCACGGTCGGCCAGGTCGGTCACGCGCTCCGCCGGACGGACGTTGAAGCCGAGGATCACTGCGTTGTCCACCGTGGCCAGGTTCACGTCATTCTGCGTGATCGCACCGACACCGCGGTGGATGACGCGCAGCTGCACGTCGGCGCCCACATCGATCTTGAGCAGTGCGTCTTCCAGGGCCTCCACGGCACCGGAGACGTCGCCCTTGAGGATGAGGTTGAGGGTGTCGATCTTGCCCTCGGCCACAGCCTGGTCGAAATCTTCCAGGCTGATCCGCTTGCGGCGCTTGGCCAGCTGAGCGTTGCGCTCCGCCGCCTCACGCTTCTCGGCGATCTGGCGTGCCGTGCGGTCATCGGAGGTGGACAGGAAGGTGTCACCGGCGCGGGGCACCGAGGACAGACCCAGCACCTGCACCGGACGGGAGGGCACTGCCTCCTTGACGGTGTCGCCGTGCTCGTCGAACATGGCGCGGACGCGGCCGTGGGCGGTGCCCGCGACCATGTTGTCGCCCACACGCAGCGTGCCCGACTGGACCAGCACAGTGGCCACGGCGCCGCGACCCTTGTCCAGGTTCGCTTCGATGGCCACACCGCGTGCTGCCTTGTTCGGGTTCGCGGTGAGCTCCAGGGCCGCGTCTGCGGTGAGCAGAATGGCTTCGAGGAGCTCGTCGATGTGCAGGTGCTGCAGTGCGGAGACGTTGACGAACATGGTGTCGCCGCCGTACTCCTCGGGCACCAGACCGTATTCGGCCAGCTGACCGCGGACCTTGTCCGGGGAGGCGCCTTCCTTGTCCATCTTGTTGACCGCGACGACGACCGGCACGTTGGCGGCCTTCGCGTGGTTCAGCGCTTCGATGGTCTGGGGCATGACGCCGTCGTCGGCGGCCACGACCAGCACCGCGATGTCGGTGACCTTCGCACCACGAGCACGCATGGCGGTGAACGCCTCGTGACCGGGAGTATCGATGAAGGTCAGGCCGCGCTCGACGCCCTCGTGCTCGACGTGAACCTGGTAGGCACCGATGTGCTGGGTGATGCCGCCGGCTTCGCCTTCGGTCACCTTCGCGCTTCGGATGGAGTCCAGCAGGCGGGTCTTGCCGTGATCGACGTGACCCATGACGGTCACGACGGCGGCGCGTGCGGAGAGCTCTTCCGCTCCCTCCGCTGCAAGCTCGTCTTCGATGTTGATGTCGAAGGTCTCGAGCAGCTCGCGATCCTCGTCCTCCGGGGAGACGATCTGGACCGGATAGCCCAGCTCCTCGCCCAGCAGGTGGAAGGTCTCTTCGTCCAGGGACTGGTTGGCCGTGGCCATCTCACCGAGCTTCATCAGCACGGTGACGATCGCTGCCGGCTCGGCATTGATCTTCTCGGCGAAGTCACCCAGCGAGGAGCCGCGGCGCAGCCGCACGACGGTGCTGCCGTCTCCCTTGGGAACGCGCACGCCGCCGATCTCGCGGGACTGACGCTGCTCCATCTCCTGGCGCTTTGCGCGCTTCGACTTGCGGGCCTTGGCCTTGGAGCCGCCGCGGCCGAAGGCACCAGCTGCGCCGCCGCGGCGAGGACCGCCGCCGCGTCCACCGCGTGGCGGACCACCGGCGGGGGCACCTGGCTTGCCACCGGCAGGTGCCGGGGTCTGGCTGGGCATCATCGAGGGCTTGGGACCGCCCGGACGTGCTGCCGCCGGGCGGGCTGCGCCGCCTGCTGCCGGAGCACCGGGGCGTGCGCCGCCGGCGCCTGCTGGACGGGGCGCGCCCGGCCGGGGGGCGCCACCGGGGGCACCCTGACCGCCGCGGGGACGGGGGCCGCCTCCGCGTTCGTTGCGCATGCCCTGCTGGGGTGCGAAGGGGTTGTTCCCCGGACGCGGACCAGCTGGCTTGGGACCGGGGCGGGGGCCGCCGGCTCCACCGGGACGAGGGGTCTGGCGCTCGGCGCCCATGCCCTGGCTCGGTGCGTAGGGGTTGTTCCCGGGACGCGGACCGCCTGGCTTGGCGCCGGTCGCGGGCTTGGCCGCCGGCTTGGAGGCCTCTGCCTCGGGAGCTGCGGGCTCCTGCTTCGCAGGCTGCTCAGCGGGCTCGGCGGCAGCCTGGGGGGCTTCCGGCTCGGCCTTCGCGGCGGGCTTGGGAGCAGGCTTCGGTCCGGGCTTGATGCCGCCTGGACGCGGAGCTGAGGAACCTGCAGACGGAGCTGCCGGGGAGGCAGACTGGGCCGGTGCCGACGTCTCAGCGGCGGGTGTGGACGCGCCGTCGGACTTCTGCGGACCGGGCCGGGCAGCCGGCTTGGAACTGGAAGCGGGCGATTCGGCGGGCTTGGCGTCAGGGAATGCCTGACGCAGCTTCTTCGCCACCGGGGGCTCCACGGTGGAGGAGGGCGACTTGACGAACTCGCCCATGCCCTGCAGTTTTGCGAGGGCTTCTTTCGAGGTGATGCCGAGCTCTTTTGCGAGCTCGTGTACGCGGGCCTTGGCCACATTTCTCCTTGTCTGGCCCACGCTTCCCCGCCGGCACCAGCGGGGCTGATGTCAGCGGTTCATCGGCGAAGGCCGTTTGAACTTCTCTGAAACCGTGACGGAGCTGCTCTGAAAAGTCATCGCGGCGAACTCATGCGTCGGTGTTCATCGGGGATCCATCTCTCTGAACCCGCTTTCTGGCCTCAGTCGCGCCGCGCTGCACCGAAGTGCTGGGCGGCGGGCTGGTGCCGTTGGTGCCGTTGATGTCGTGCAGCTGAAGATTCTTCGTCTCCACAGAGCGGCGGAATGCCCGGTTGAAGGCTTTCCGCCTGACTGCGGCGTCGAAGCACTCGCGCTGCGGGTGCAGCCAGGCGCCGCGTCCGGGGAGTGCCCGGGCGGTGTCCCACACCACCTGCTCAGGTGCGGGGCCGGCGTCGTCGGCTGCGATGAGGGCAAGCCTCACCACGTCGTCCTGGGCGACCTGGCGACGACAGCCGATACAGGTACGCACTGGAACCATGACAGTCTACCCCTTCTCGCGGTGATGGGCCGAACCGCCCGCGCGGGCGGTCCGGCTCAGGACGTGGCCAGCGTCGCGTCGGAGACGATGTCGATGCGCCAGCCGGTGAGCTTCGCGGCGAGCCGGGCGTTCTGGCCCTCTTTTCCGATGGCCAGCGAGAGCTGGTAGTCCGGGACGACGACGCGGGCGCTGCGCGTGGCCTCGTCGAGGATGGTGACCGATTTCACCTTCGAGGGAGACAGCGAGTGGGCGATGAACTCGGCGGGATCGTCCGAGTGATCGATGATGTCGATCTTCTCGTCGTTGAGCTCGGTCATCACCGCGCGGACGCGGGAGCCCATGGAGCCGATGCACGCGCCCTTGGCGTTGATCCCCGACTGGTGGGCGCGCACTGCGATCTTGGTGCGGTGCCCGGCTTCGCGGGCGATGGCGGTGATCTCCACGCTGCCGTCGGCGATCTCGGGGACCTCGTGCTCGAAGAGCTTCTTCACCAGTCCCGGATGCGAGCGGGACAGCGTGATGGAGGGTCCGCGCATGCCGCGGTGGACATCGACGACGAAGGCGCGCAGCCGGCGCCCGTGGATGTACTCCTCGCCGGGGACATGCTCCTGCGGAGGAAGCAGGGCCTCGACGCTGCCCAGGTCGACCTGGACCATGTTGGGGTTGCGGCCCTGCTGGATGGTGCCGGAGATGAGCTCGCCCTCGCGGCCGCGGAACTCGCCCAGGACCTGATCATCCTCGGCGTCGCGGATGCGCTGCATGATCACCTGGCGAGCGGTGGAGGCGGCGACGCGGCCGAAGTCTCGGGGGGTGTCGTCGAACTCGCCGATGACCGTGCCGTCCTCGTCGCGCTCCTTGGCCCAGACCGTGACGTGACCTGTGGACTGATCGATCTCAGCCCGCGCGTGCTGCAGTGCACCGGGCGATTTGTGGTAAGCCAGCACCAGCGCCTGTTCAATGGCGGGGATCAGCCGCTCCAGCGGGATCTCCCGCTCTTTGACGAGCATGCGCAGTGCGCTCATATCGATATCCACTTGTGCCTCCGGTTAAGCCAGTATCTACTCCGTGTGGGAAAACTCTACCTGCACTCGCGCCTGGGTGATCGACGCGAAACTGATCTCGGTGGGATCCGCATACTTCACCGGCATGCCCTTCTTCGGGGTCGGCTTCTGCTCGGCGACCGTGATGGAGTCCGCGTCGACGGCCTGCAGGCGGGCGAGCATCGGGCTTCCCCCGGTCTGGGTGATCTCCAGCAGCCGTCCGAGGTTGCGCTCGAAGTGCCGGGGCTCGGTCAGCGGACGGGTCGCACCAGGGGTGGAGACCTCCAGGTCATAGCTGTCCAGCTCGGGAAGCACGTCCTTCTCGTCCAGCCGCGCAGAGATGGCCTGGGAGACGGCGGCCACGGTGTCCAGGTCCACCTGCTCAGTGCCGGAGGCCAGGTCCACCGAGACCCTCAGCGTGGTGCCGGAACCGTTGGCCGCAAGCTCGAGCTCCTCGAGGTGGAGACCCTGCTCGGTGACCGCGGGGATGATCAGCTCAGCGATCTTCCGGGCCCGGGCGTCGGTGAAGCGCTGCGCTCCGGTGGGGCGTGGGGCGATGGCCATGGCGGTCCTCTCAGTGACGGATGGTGCGTCTCCATTGTGCCTGAGACCTCCCCTCTGCGTTTTACCTCCCCTTACGTGGTCTACCCGCCCAATGGTCGCCGGGGTAGAACGCGTCCGCCCCGGTAAAACGCTGGGAGAGGGGGACGCCGGCAGCACTCAGCAGCTGCCGGAGACGGGCGGGATCCTGCAGGTCCGCCCAGGTGAAGCGCACCACGCTCAGCCCGAGGGCGCGCAGCCCGTCCTCACGCTCCTTCTCGGCGATCACCACCTCCTCAGCGCCCTGCCCGGAGAGCGCCCTCGAGGTCCGGTACTTCATGAGCCCGTCGAACTCACCGACGACTCCCGGGCCTTCCCAGAAGAAGTCAGTCATGCAGGACCTCCCGTTCCGCAGCAGGAACATACGCTGCAGGACCGGGGCGGCGAAGCCCAGTTCAGCGATCCGCACCCGCGCCCAGGACTCCCCCACCGATTCCGCCCCCTCGTCGGCGAAGTTCCATGCCGCATCCCAGCGTGTGCGACCTCGAGCAGATGTCACAAGACGCAGCCACGGTTCGACGGCGGACAGCGTGCCTGCCGGGTGCCTCCGCTCGCCCAGGCGGCCTGACTTGAAGGCATCAAGCACCGCCACCGCATCCGCGAAGTTCAACCTGGGCACGGTGTCGGCCAGGACCAGACCGAGCGGCTCCACGCAGAAGCCCCTCCCTGCTGGAGTCTGCGCGTCGAATCTGCCCAGCGCTGGAAAGGGCAGCCGGAGGAGAGCCTGCTCATAACCGGGTCTCCATTCTTCCCCCAGTCCTTCCCGCAGCCGCTCTCGAAAAGCTCGTGGGTACTGGTGGTGACGCGTGCCGATGGCGCGCAGCGCTGCGGGACTCCGCGGGCCGCCGTCGTGCGCCTCCGAATGAACCCGCAGGAGGCGCTCGATGGCGGCAGCGGAGGCTCGACCGGTCAGCAGCGGTGCGGGGTGGAGGCCGGTGTCGGCATTGCGTGCGGTGCGCACGGTGACGGCGTCGGGAGCCTGGAGCAGTCCGACGCCGTACAGCGCCAGCGCCGTGGTCCGGCAGAAATGCGTCAGCGGCGCCAGAAGGTTCACGGCGGCCGCGGCGATCAGGTGCCGGTCCCAGGGCGGCGTCTCCAGCCAGGTGGAGGCATGGAGGTAGACGCCGCGGCGAATGCGCAGCAGCTCACCGGCATCGACCAGCGCGCTGAGCCGGCGACCGAGGTCTTCGACGTCGAGGACCGCGCCCGTCCCGATCTCCCGACCAGCACCGGAGCTGTCCCAGAGGTCCTTGGCACGGATGAGGCGGCCGCGTGGCAACGCGGCGGCACGCGCGGTGGAGTGCGCGGTGGAGTGCGCGGTGGGGTCTGCGGCCATGGGAGAAGCCTGCCGCGTTGGCGTGCCTGACAGAGCCGATGTCGCCGTTCTGTGGATAACCCTCGCCCCCTTCGCGTTTTACCTCGCCTACCGGGGAATACCAGGGCAACGGTCGCCCTGGTACAGCACGGAAGAGGAGGTAAAACGCCCGGGGGCGGGCGCCCCTTAGACTTGGGCCGGTAGAAGATCCCTCACCGGAAACGAGATCACCTGTGCCGCTCCGCATGTCCCACCTGTTCCTCCGCACGCTGCGCGACAACCCGGCAGACGCCGAGGTCGCCAGCCACCAGCTGCTGGTCCGTGCCGGTTACATCCGCCGTGCCGCGCCGGGCGTCTACACCTGGCTGCCGCTGGGGCTGACCGTGCTGCGGAAGATCGAGGAGATCGTCCGTGAGGAGATGCACCGCATCGGCGCCCAGGAGGTCCACTTCCCCGCCCTGCTGCCCAAGGAGCCCTACGAGGCCACCGGTCGCTGGGACGACTACGGCGACGGCATCTTCCGGCTCAAGGACCGCAAAGAGGCGGACTACCTGCTCGCCCCCACACATGAGGAGGTCTTCACCCTGCTGGTGAAGGACCTCTACAGCTCCTATAAGGACCTGCCGCTGTCGATCTATCAGATCCAGACCAAGTACCGCGATGAGGCGCGCCCCCGGGCCGGCCTGCTCCGCGGCCGCGAGTTCATCATGAAGGACTCCTACTCCTTCGCGCTCACCGAAGAGGACCAGCGCGCGGCCTATGACGCCCACCGCGAGGCCTATCTGCGCATCTTCGATCGCCTGGGCCTGCCCGTGGTCCCGGTCAACGCGCAGTCAGGAGCGATGGGCGGCTCAGCCTCCGAAGAGTTCCTCTTCCCCTGCGACATCGGTGAGGACACCTTCGTCGAGTCCGAGGGCGGCTTCCGCGCGAACGTCGAGGCCGTCACCACGCCGACGCCGGAGCCCATCGACCACACGAACCTGCCGGCCGCGCAGGTCCACCACACCCCCGGCACGAACACCATCGCCACCCTCGTCGACGCCGCGAACACCCACCAGCCGCGGGAAGACCGCGCCTGGACCGCCGCAGACACGTTGAAGAACGTCGTCGTCGCCGCGGTGCTGCCCGACGGCAGCCGGCGAATCGTGGTCCTGGGCGTGCCCGGAGACCGAGACGTGGACCTCAAGCGCGCCGAGGCCACGATCGGCGGGCTCATCGGCGTCGGCGGCGAGGTGGCCCTGGAGGCCGCCAACGAGGCCGATCTGAAGAAGCACCCCGGACTGGTCCGCGGCTACATCGGCCCCGGGCTCTCCCTGGACACCCCCGTCCTCGGCGAGCAGGGCAGCACCGGCATCACCTACCTGGTGGATCCCCGCGTGGTCTCCGGCAGCAGCTGGATCACCGGCGCCAACGAGGCGGACCAGCATGTGTTCGGCCTGGTGGCCGGTCGCGACTTCAGCTGGGACGGCATCATCGAAGCCGTGGTCGTGAAGGAGGGCGACCCCGCCCCCGACGGCTCCGGCCCGCTGCGCACGCGCCGCGGCATCGAGATGGGACACATCTTCCACCTGGGCACCCGCTACGCCCAGGCGCTGGGTCTGCAGGTCCTCGACGTCAACGGCAAGCTCGCCACCGTGACCATGGGCTCCTACGGCTTCGGCGTCACCCGCGCCCTCGCCGCCATCGCTGAGGCCACCCACGATGACAAGGGTCTGATCTGGCCGCTCGCCATCGCCCCGGCGGATGTGCACCTGGTCGCCACCGGCAAGGGCGAAGAGCTCTACGCCGCGGCCGAGACGCTGATCGGCGAACTCGAAGCCGCCGGCCTCAGCGTGATCTACGACGATCGTCCGAAGGTCTCCCCCGGCGTGAAGTTCGGCGACGCGGAGCTCCTCGGAGTTCCGATGCTGGTCACCGTGGGACGCGGACTGAAGAACGGCACCATCGAGCTCAAGGATCGCCGCTCCGGTGAATCCCGCGAGGTGCCCGTGGCCGAGGCCGGCGCGGCGGTGCTCGAACACGTCAAGGGACTGAGCTGAACGAGGCCCTCGAGGGTGCCGCCGATCTACTGGTCGGCGGCAGCCTCGAGATCACCTGGGTGACCCTGCTGCTGCTGATCGCCGCGGGCTTCGCAGCCGGGTGGGTGGACGCCGTCGTCGGCGGGGGCGGTCTGCTGCAGCTGCCGGCGATGCTTATGATCCCGGGCATCACCCCGGTCCAGGCGCTGGCCACGAACAAGCTCGGGTCCATCTTCGGCACCACCACCTCGGCGATCACCTATGCCCGACGCGTCAAACCCGCGATGGGCACGGCTCTGCCGATGGCGGTCGCCGCCCTGCTCTCCAGCTACGGGGGCGCGGTGGTCGCGGCCTCGCTGCCCGAGCGGATCATCCTGCCGCTGATCCTGCTCGCCCTGATCGGCGTGGGCGTGTTCACCGCGGTCAAGCCTCATGTGGGTCAGCTGGAGAAGCTGCGCCACGTGGGAATGGGACACCTGGCGCGCGCGGTCACCATCGGCATGATCGTCGGCTTCTACGACGGCGTGCTCGGCCCCGGCACCGGCACCTTCCTGGTCATCGCGCTGGTCACCGTGCTGGGCTACAACTTCCTGAACTCCTCCGCCCAGGCGAAGGTGGTCAATGTGGCCACCAACCTCGGCGCGCTGCTCTATTTCGCCCCGGCCGGCCACGTGTTCCTCGGGCTGGGCCTGGTGCTCGGCGCAGCGAACATGGCGGGCGGCTACCTGGGCGCGCGGATGGCCATCGCGAAGGGTTCGAAGTTCATCCGCGTGGTGTTCCTGGTGGTGGTCTTCGTGCTGGTGCTCAAGCTGGGCTACGACGTGGCCGTGGACCTCTTCTTCTGAGCCTGTCCCCCGCCGTTCCCCCCTGCGGTCCCTGCGGTCCCTGCGTTCCCCGCGTTTTACCCCCTCCTCCGAGGTTTACCCGGGTGCCCGTAGCCGGGGTAAAGCACCCAAGGGGAGGTAAAACGCTGCTAGTCGAGGTTGGCGAGGATGTCGGCGGCTTCTTCCTCCAGTTCGACGACGGCGACCTCCGCCTCCTCCTCGGAGAGCGAGTCCTGCAGCGGCGCCATCACGGTCACAATGTCGGAGCCGATGCGCAGAGTGACTGCTGCGCTGTGCTCATTCTCTCCGGCCGAACTGATCCGCCGGGTGATGCCGGAGGCGGCATCAGCCTCGGAGGAGATGTCCACCGTGTCGATCGAGGTCGAGGTCTCTGCCGAATCCTCCGCGCTGCGCTGGGCGGTGTAGGCATCACATTCCTCCAGCCCGTCCTGCTCGGCGCTGAAGTGGGAGTCTGCGGCGCGCCAGTCCGGGAACGTGTAGATGACGGCCTGACGTTCGGCCGGCAGATCCACGGTGACCGGTTCGGGCTCCTCCTCGGAGTCCTCCTCCTCGCTGCCGGAGTCACCAGTGTCGCCAGAGTCTCCGGTGTCGCCAGAGTCTCCAGTTTCTGAGTCCGCCGAGTCCGCCGAATCACCTGAGTCATCGGGCTCGGCTGAGCCTTCCGCGGAGTCTTCCTCGGTGCTGGCCAGTCGGATCTCGGCCCCGGCGGAGCGGGCGCCGGCCTCGGGATCCTCTTCACCGCCTGACTGACCTTCAGACTGACCTTCTGACTCCCCTTCAGACGCGCCGTCGGACCCGCCGTCGGACCCGTCCGTGACGGTCCCATCGGCGAAGGCCACCAGCGATCCTGCGGGCACCGGCACCGCCGAGCGCACCACGAACTGCTTGCACTCCGGGGGATCAACCACCAGCTTCTGCAGCTCGGTCTCGACGTCGCGCAGTCCGGCCCAGTAGTCGTCGGTGTCGGTCAGCGTGGCCTCGGGATACCGGTCCTGGAGCTGTTCGCGCATGTCCTCATGCGAAAGCTGGTTGCCCTTCGGCTCCGGCGCCTGCTGCTGCTCGGAGTTCGAGGCACCGGTGTCGGCGCCGGTCACGGGTTCGGTGGAGTCCTCCACGGTCGCGGTCTCACAGCCGGTGAGCACCAGCACGGCGAGCAGGCCGAGTGCGGCACCGCCTCGGGTGCGCCGGCGCGACCCCGACGACACGGGAGCAGAGCCGGAACCGGGGCCAGTGACGGAGGCGGCGGTGGGGAAGGAAGTCATCTAGAACAGTATGGTCGCGAAGGTCCCCACCTGAGTGAATCCGACGCGCTCATAGGTCCGAATCGCGGCGGTGTTGTAGCTGTTGACATACAGGCTCACCGTGGGCGCCAGCCGCAGGCCGTGCTCGACCACGGCGGCCATTCCCGGCGCGGCAAGACCCAGGCCGCGGAAGCTCGGCCGCACCCAGACCCCCTGGACCTGGACCACCTCCGGAGCGGCGGCGCCGAACTCGGCCTTGAACACGATCTCCCCGGTGTCCGGATCCTCGGCGATGATCGAATGCCCAGCATCGATGAGTCCACGCACCCGCTCGCGGTACTGACTCGCTCCCTGGGCGTAGGGCGAGAAGCCCAGCTCCTCGGCGAACATGGCGGCGCTGGCCCGCTCCACCCGGGAGAAATCCTCGGGCACGGCCAGCCGCGATCCAGCAAGCGGTGGGATCGCAGAAGGTGCCGTGATCGCCATCAGCGGCTGCTCGGGCCGCAGGTCGCGGGCATCGGTCCAGCCCGTGGCGTCATAGAGTTCGACGGCGGCCTCAGCCTCCCCGTAGATCGAGGCCACGCGGCGGCGCATCGCGCCCACGGCGACCCCGAAGAGCTCAGCCTGCTCGGCGTTCGCGGCCACGGGGATGATGTTGGTGCCGGCCCAGCAGGCCGCGATCAGCCCGCTGGTGCCGCGGGCCCCACCCGTCCCGCGGGCCCCACCCGTCCCGCCAGCCCCAGCGGCTCCGTCGATGCCCATGACCACGGCGCTGTTGCGCCCACGGCCGGGTCCGGCAGTCTGCCGGGCCCGCACCGAGGTGGAGACAGAGACGTTGGCCACCGGGTCGGTGGCGAGGAGACGCTGCAGGGCGGGGGTGTCCCCGTGTCCGAGCACGCGGACATGGCCGCGGGTGGCGCGGTGCACGCGGGCCGCTGCGGCGTCAGCTGACGGAGACCACAGGGGCACTCGCTGCCTGAGCATCTCCATCGGATTCGCGTTCCATTTCTTCGGCCAGGCGGTTGGCTTCTTCGATCAGCGTCTCCACGATCTGGTCCTCCGGCACGGTCTTGATGACCTCGCCCTTGACGAAGATCTGGCCCTTGCCGTTGCCGGAGGCCACACCGAGATCGGCGTCTCGCGCCTCCCCCGGTCCGTTGACCACGCAGCCCATGACGGCCACGCGCAGCGGGACCGTCATGCCCTCGAGCCCGGCGGTGACATCATCGGCGAGCGTGTAGACGTCGACCTGGGCGCGGCCGCAGGAGGGACAGGAGACGATCTCGAGCTTGCGCGGGCGCAGGTTCAGCGACTCCAGCAGCTGGTTGCCCACCTTGACCTCTTCGGCCGGCGGGGCGGAGAGCGAGACCCGGATCGTGTCGCCGATGCCCTGGGAGAGCAGCGCGCCGAATGCCACCGAGGACTTGATCGTGCCCTGGAAGGCGGGCCCGGCCTCGGTCACGCCGAGGTGCAGCGGCCAGTCGCCGCGTTCGGCGAGCAGCTGATAGGCCTGGACCATGATCACCGGGTCGTTGTGCTTGACCGAGATCTTGAAGTCGTGGAAGCCGTGCTCCTCGAACAGGGAGGCCTCCCAGACGGCGGACTCGACCAGCGCCTCAGGGGTGGCCTTGCCGTATTTGTCCATGATCCGCTTGTCCAACGAACCGGCGTTCACACCGATGCGCAGCGAGACTCCGGCATCACCGGCGGCCTTGGCGATCTCGCCGACCTTGTCGTCGAACTGGCGGATGTTTCCGGGATTCACCCGGACCGCGCCGCAGCCGGCGTCGATGGCGGCGAAGACGTACTTCGGCTGGAAATGGATATCGGCGATCACCGGGATCTGCGACTTCGCCGCAATGATCTTCAGCGCCTCGGCGTCCTTGTCCGTGGGGCAGGCCACGCGGACGATGTCACAGCCGGAGGCGGTGAGCTCTGCGATCTGCTGCAGCGTGCCGTTGATGTCGTGGGTCTTGGTGGTCGTCATCGACTGCACCGAGACGCGGTGGTCGCTGCCCACACCTACTGACCCGACCTGGAAGTTCCGCGTCTTCCGGCGCGGCGCCAGCACTGGCGGCGGCGCGGAGGGCATTCCGAGATTGATGGCGGGCACAGACTCTCCTGGTGGATCTAGTTCTCCGGCGTCCTTGAGGACGCTGGATTCACGGACAGCGACGGGGTGACCCGACCCTTCCATGGTACCGCCCGCGAGATGCGCGGCTAATCGAAGAGACGGATCGGATTCACGATGTCCGCGTAGATCAGCAGCACGCCCATGACCAGCATCATCGCCGCGACCACGTAGGTCAGCGGCAGCAGCTTGGAGATGTCGAAGGGCCCTGGATCAGGCCGCCCGAGCAGCTTGGCCAGCCGACGTCGCAGGCTCTCGTAGAGGGCTCCAGCCACGTGACCGCCGTCCAGCGGCAGCAGCGGAATCAGGTTGAAGACCATCAGCGCCACATTGACCCCTGCCACCAGGGACAGCAGCGAGGCGAAGCGGGATTCCAGCGGGATCTCCTCCTGGGCGGAGAGCTCCCCAGCGATCCTGCCCACACCCACCACCGAGAGCGGCCCGTCCGGGTCCCGCTCGGCGGAGGTGAAGGTGGACACCGCCACGTCATAGAGGCGCACCGGCAGGTTCGCGACGACCCCGCCCACCGCCTTGGACTGCTCCCACACCACCGGCCCGGCCTCCCAGAACGGCTGCTGGACCATCTCCTGGTCAGCGCCCATCCCGATGAAGCCCACCGGTTCGGTGACGAGCTCGCCGTCGTCGTCGCGCTGGGCCCGGCCCAGACCGTCGCTGACCGGACGCTCGGTGAGGATCGGAGTCAGCGTGGTGCTGCGCTGATCGCCCTCGCGCACGTAGGTGACGCTGCTGGACTCCCCGGCGGACTCACGGATCAGGGCGGTCAGCTCGTCCCACTGCTGCACGGGCTGACCGTCGAAGGCGAGGATCTCGTCTCCGGGGCGCAGTCCGGCCTCGTAGGCGGGACCGGCGGGATCATCGGTGCTGCATTCGCTCTGCCCGGCATCGGCGGCGTCGGCGGAGACCACGCACTCAAAGACCTCGCGCACCGTGGTGTTCGGCTCAGCAGTCCCGTGGAAGGAGATGATGCCCGCAGTCAGGGCCAGCGCGATGAGCCCGTTCATGGCCGGGCCGCCGAGCATGATGATGATCCGCTTCCAGGTGCGCAGCCGGTAGAACATGCGCTGCTCATCTCCGGGCTGCAGGTCCTCGGCCGCGACCTCGCGGGCCTCCGCAGACATCTGCTGGAAGATCCCGGTGGACTGGGAGCTCACGGTCTTTCGCGGCGCGGCCGAAGCTCCCGGCCCGGAGACGCCGGCCGCCGCAGCTGCACCGGAGCCCTCGGCCGACGACGACGCGGGTGCGGCGTACTGCGCGCCCACCTCGCTGAGGTAGGGGTCTCGGGGCCCGGACTCGGCGTGGCCCTGCGCAGACTCGGTGTTGCCCTGCCCGGGCTCGGTGTGGCCCCGCTCAGACTCTGAGTGCTCGTGTTCGGCCGGGTGGTTCACCGTCCCGGTCTCGTCCGGGGGCGGATACATGCCGATCATCGCCACATAGCCGCCCAGCGGGATGGCCTTGATCCCATACTGGGTCTCGCCGCGCCGGCGGGACCACAGGGTCGGTCCGAAGCCGATCATGTACTGCGTGACGCGGACGCCGAAGAGCTTCGCCGGGAGCAGGTGGCCGATCTCGTGCAGCGCGATGGACAGCGCGATGCCCAGAGCCACGATCACGACTCCGGCGATCATCAGGAGCGCGATCATGCGTGGACCTGCACCTTCGCGGCGCCGATGAGCTCATCGGCTGCCGCACGCGCCCACCGCTCCGCCTCGAGGACCTCCTCCAGGGACAGCTCTCCGGCGCTTCCGGCGGGGCTGTATCGGGCCAGTGTGGCCTCCACCGTGGACACGATCCCCGGGAAGCTGAGCCGGCCGGCGTGGAAGGCCTCCACGGCCTGTTCGTTGGCCGCGTTGTAGACCGCCATATGGGTCGGGGAGGCAGCGCAGGCCTGCTTGGCCAGGGCGACGGCGGGGAACGCCTGCTCATCCAGGGGCTCGAAATCCCACTGCATGGCCTGGGTCCAGTCGATCGGGACATCCACCTCGCTGAGTCGGTCGGGCCAGGAGAGGCCCAGGGCGATCGGGATCAGCATCCGCGGGTGCCCCGCCTGAGCGATCGTGGAGCCGTCGGCGAACTGGACCATGGAGTGGATCCACTGCTGGGGGTGCACCACGGTCGCGATGTCCTCGACGCCGATGTCGAAGAGCAGGTGTGCCTCGATCACCTCCAGCGCCTTGTTCACCATGGTGGCGGAATTGGTGGTCACCACTCGGCCCATCGCGTAGTTCGGGTGCTTCAGCGCCTGGGCGGGGGTGACCCCGGCGAGCGCGGCGGCGTCCCAGCCGCGAAAGGGTCCCCCGGAGGCGGTGACGACCAGCTTGGAGACCTCAGAGGCGCCGCTCAGGGCGCTCTGCCCCGGGCCCGGCAGCGAACAGAGTCCGCGCTCATGCCGTCCGGAGCTCAGCGCCTGGGCCAGGGCCGAATGCTCAGAGTCCACCGGGACCACCTGTCCCGGACGCTGCACGGCCTCGGCGACAAGGGCCCCGCCGACCACCAGCGACTCCTTGTTCGCGAGGGCCAGGGTGGCGCCGGAGCGCAGGGCGGCAAGTGTGGGCCGCAGCCCGATGGAGCCGGTCATGCCGTTGAGCACGACGTCGGCGCCGGACTCCCCGGCGATCTGCACCGCCGCCTCGACCCCGGTGAGGATCTCGACCTGGTCTGCTGAGGCAGGCCGTGATGCTGAGTCAGGCTGTGACGCTGAGGGGGCACGCAGCAATGCCGCCAGCTCACTGGCCGCCGCGGCGTCGGCGATTCCGACGATCGTGGCCCCGGTGGCGCGGACCTGCTCGGCGAGCATGGGCGCGTTGGACCCTGCCGCCAGCGCGACCACCTCGAACCGGTCGGGATGCGCGGCGATGACCTGAAGCGCCTGGGTCCCGATGGAACCGGTGGAACCGAGAATCGCCACGCGGCGCTTGGGGGAAGCCATGGCACCATTATGGCGCACCGGATCGACCGTGTCGGGAGCGCACAGTAGTCTGGAGGCACAGCAGATGCGTACCCACGCGGCCACAAGCCGATGAAGGAGCCCCACCGATGATCACCCTGCGCAAAGTGGAGACGGAGGACCTGGAACAGTTCTTCGTGTTCCAGCAGGATGCCGATGCCGCACATATGGCCGCATTCGCCTCCACGAATCCCAAGGACCGCAGCGTGTTCGACCATCACTGGGGCGAGCTGCTGAACTCCGATGACATCATCGTGCGCACGATCGACCGTGACGGGCAGCCCGTGGGCTCCGTCGCCGCCTTCGAGGACGAGTCCAGCCGCGAGATCACCTTCTGGATCGAGAAGCGCTTCTGGGGCCAGGGCATCACCACCGAGGCCGTGAAGAAGTTCCTGACCGAGTTCCCCGAGCGTCCCGTCACGGCGCGGGTCGTGGTGGACAACCTGGGCACGCTGAAGATCCTGGAGTCCCTCGGCTTCTCCGAGGTCGGTGAGGAGTCGAACTTCTCCAACGTCCGCGCGAAGGTGGTGCAGGAGAAGATCCTGCAGCTGGACTGATCGCGCCGGTCGAGCCCGCCCCGGGCCCGGGGCTGCTGCCCCGCAGTGCACTCGTCTCGGAGTGTGACACACGCCGTTGACGTGGCTGACCTGGGGTCTAGTATTTGTTCAGCGCGCCGAACCGTGGCGCCCTGAACCCTGAGGGGGTCACGACGATGGGTGTCGAGAATCCCGAGGGTGTGATCGGCCGTGACCCACAGCGCGCCAAGATCCTCAGCGCCATCTACGGCACCACCGCAGGCCGGAGCACCGTGTGTCTGCTGGAGGGTCCCATCGGCTCCGGAAAGTCGGCACTCGCCTCGGAGGCTCGCGCACGTGCAGCGGCTGCGGGACTGACCGTCATCTCGATCGCGGAGCTCTCTCTGCCCGGCGGGGTCTGCGCCGTGTTGCAGCAGCACGGCCCGGGTCCCTTCTGCCTCGTGGCCGACGACATCCACCGGGCAGGCCCTGCCGACCATGCAGCCGTGGAGCAGCTGATCGACCAGGGACCCCTGTCGATGAACGCCGGCCCTTCGGTCCTGATCCTCGCCACCGCTTCACCCACCTCTGACCCGCTGACCCGTCGGCTTGCCCGCATGGCTGCGAAGACCGGAACCCGCATCACGCTCCGGGGCCTCACACGCGGAGAGCTCGCCACGCTTCTGCGACTGCATGGTTCCCACCCCTCCCACGAGCTGATGACGATCCTCCATGCCCGCTCTGCCGGGAACCCCGGCATCGCGCTGCGCCTGGCTGAGGAGGATCTTGCTCCCGAGGCCGCGTCGCGCTCTCCGATCCCGCAGCAGTTTCTGCGACCCGAGGTGGAGCAGATGGAACCTTGCCTGCGCACCTTTCTCGAGGTCCTGGCGCTCGACGGAGGAGACGCTCGCGCGGAACAGGCCGCCGAGGTCTCGGTGCAGGCGCTCCAGGACGCCGACCCCGGGATCGATCCTCTGCCCACGAATGAGCTCATCGACGCGCTCAGCCCGATCCTCTCCGGGAACGGGCAGGAGGTGCGACTCGAGGATTCGGCCTGGCGCGAGACAGCCGTGGCGCTGGTCGAACCTGCTCGCCGCCGAAAGCTGCACGGACTCCTGGCCGAGCGCACCACGGGGCTGGCCCGCGCCCGGCATCTCAGCGCCGCCTCCCCCGTGGCCGACCCTGAGCTGGCAGATCGGCTCGAAGCCCAGGCACACACAGCCCTGGATGCCGGAGACTATTCCGCGAGCGCGACGTACATGGCGCTGGCCATGAGTCTCAGCCAGGGCGAGGAACGGCGCAGACGGCTGATCACCGCCGGTCTCACCATTGGACTGGCGGAAAATCCTCCGGGCGCCGTCGAGCTCTCGGCAGAGATCGACCTCGTCGAGGACATCCCGCTGACCGCCTTCTTCCGCGCAGGACTGTCCTTCTTCACGGGCAAGCTCTCCGACGCCCGCAGCCTGTTGTACGCTCAGCTCCGGAGCCCGCAGGATGCCGGAGAGCACCACGATCTCCTGCGCTGGCGCATGCTGATTCTGCTCGGCAGCGTGGAGATCGCTGCGGCGGACGAGCATGCTGCCCAGGCTGCGGTGAACGAGGCCCGTCGGCTCGGCGTCGAACCCTCCAGCAGAATCGACGCGGTCATGAGCCGCGTGCTGGTCATGCACGAGGTCTATGCGCTGTGGAACACCGGCTGCGTGGACGAGGCCATCAGTCGTCTCGACGTGTTCCTGATCGAGGCCGAGGGTACTGCCGAGCACACCGATGCGCTGTACTTCCGCGGACGGGCGCACTTCTACGCAGGTCATACTGCGGCAGCCCTCGATGACCTCGAACGGGCCGAGGCGAGCCGGCACCAGAGGGTCGTCCCCGCGGCGGCCCAGCGTGGAATGGCGGAGCAGGCCGTGATGGAGTTCCACCTGGGGCGCTGGTCAGATGCGATCCTGCGCTCCGAACGCGTCCTCGCCATGGCCCGCAGCACGCGGGACTGGCGCGGGCTGGCAAGCTCTCATTCGGTGCTGGCGATGGTCGCCGTCGCCCATGCCGATGAGACGGCGGCGGCGGAGCATCTGGACTGGCTCGCCCACCACGTCACCACCTCGAGCGCCCTGCCGCTGTACAACGTGATGACCGCCCTGGTCTGGTCCGCACGGATGGCGGGAGACCATGAGCGTGCCCTCGAGCTGATCTCTGAGTTTCGGCGCACCAGGCTCAGCTCATGGAGCGACAAGGTCGGGCTCATCGGCTGGCGTGCCCTGGAGGCCGGGGCGCTGCTGCATCTGGAGAGTCCCGGCCCTGATCAGCTGCGTCAGGCCGAGCGCCTGCTGGAGAGCTTCTCGCAGAAGGTCGCGAGGCGCCCGGGGCTTCCGCTGCCCTTCGGCCATCCGCAGGCGCTGCAGGGCAAGCTGTCCGCCCTGCGCGGGGACCTGGACGCGGCGGTTGAGCACTATCGTGCCGCGATCTGGCTGGCTGCGGAGTTCCCCCACGTCCGGGCGAGGATCCACCACTCGCTCGGCGTGGTGCACCGCGATCGCGGGGAGCACGGCTTGGCCGACGAGCAGTTCGAGGCGGCGAAGAACATCTTCGCCCAGCTCGGCGCCGCCCCTGAGCTCAGCGCCGTCAAGAGCAGACTTCTCTCGGTGGCGGGACGCTACACCTCGCTCACCCCTCGCGAGCGGGACATGGCCTATCTGATCTCACAGGGCCGGACCAATCGGGAGATCGCAGAGGGCCTCTTCGTCTCGGTGAAGACCGTGGAGTATCACGTCTCCAACCTGCTGCCGAAGCTGGGGATGACCTCCCGACGGGAGCTCTGGACAGCGGCGGCAGTGGCCTCGCAGCGCACCAGTCCTCCGGAGCAGACGCCGGGATTCGCCCCCGGGGTGCATGTCTGAGCGAAAGACCCCTCGCTGCGTCATTCCTCGCCGAGCAGTCGACCTGCCGTGCCCGCCGTGCCCGCCAGTCAGCCTAGCCTGACGGTCAGCCGGCGTCCTCCTTCACCTCGTCAGCGGTCAGCGGCACCCACGGGGAGTTGTCCGGGTCCGCCACGGAGGCGTCGGGACTCTCCCCCTCGGTCCACCATTTGGCCTCGTAGGGGGTGCCCTCGGAGAGCACCCGATCCCCCTTCTCGTAGGACGCGGATCCCTTCCACTCGGGGTAGGTGCCCTTCTCCACGGTGAACACCGGTGCAGGAGTCTCCCCGGGCAGGACCGGGCCGACCAGCTCCCACGGGGTGTCCCAGGCCTCCAGGACCGGGTTGTCGGGAAGCTCGCCCCGCGTCCACCATTTGGCCTCATAGACATTGCGGTGCCAGACGATCTTGGTCCCCTCGAGGTAAGAGGCTTCCTCGGTCCAGATGGGGTACGGGCTGGTCTCGGGGTCATCCTCCTGCGGAGCGGCGGCGGCCGGGTCCGGCTCGGTCGAGGCGTCCGCAGCCTCTGCCGCGTGTCCGCTGTAGTCCTGGCTCAGCACCTCGGCGAAGTGCTCCTCGCCCTGATCGACCCCGCTGCAGGCATCGGAGACCCGGGTGGTGTCCGGATAGTTCGACCCGCAGGTGGCATCGCGGTTCAGCGACCACATCGACATGCGACCGATGCCGTTCTCCACCGCGAACTCGTTGAACCGCTTGGCATCGTTGAGCTGGAAGACCTCGTCCAGGACATCGTTCTGCCCGATCATCGGAGTGGCGCCCAGCTTGCCCCACAGGGCTGAGTCGCCGAGCGGGATGCCTGCCTGCTCGTACATGATGCCCAGCTGCCGGTGGGTTGAGCGCATGGCGGCCGCAGAGGCGTCGAACATGGAGCGCGAGTCGCGAGCCTCTCCGTAGTTCATGGTCATCAGGTTCACTCCGGCCAGGTCGGTGCCGGAGTCCAGCATCCCCATGACGACCTCCCTCCCGTCGGCGGTGAGCCCGCTGGGGATGACCGGCAGGGTCAGCCAGACCGCCAGCGGCTTGCCGACGACGCGACGATCGGCCTGCAGGGAGGCCAGCGCCTCCGCACGCAGCGCGTTGGACTTCGGGTCCTCCAGCGCGCTCCCCTCGATGTCCAGATCGATCGTGTCGAGGTCGTAGCGCTCGATCACCTGCAGATAGGCCTCGGCGAGCTCCTCGGGCGATTCGCAGACGGTCGCGAGCTCCTGGTTGATCGCCCCGCCGAAGGAGACGACGACGCCGGCGTCCTGCTCACGCAGGCGCTGGATGCGACGGTCCAGGTCCAGCTCCTGGCCGGCCTCGTCCAGGCCGTAGTGGGTGCCCCAGCTTGGAGTGCAGGTTCCGTCCTTGTCCGCGACGATGAAGGAGAGCACCACGTCGGGAACATGGCCCGCCGCGTCGGCCGAGCCCTCCTCGAAGGCGTAGCTGGGAGTCGCGGTGACATCCACATAACCGGCGAACCAGTGAGGCGCCGGTTCCTGAGATGCACGAGCCTCGTACATGCGTACTCCTAGGACTCCGGCCACCGCGGTGGCCAGAAGAATGACGACGGCGATGCTCACGCGCCAGGGGGACAGTCGTGCAGTGGCGCTCATACCTTCTCCTCCATCGCACCGGGCTGGCCGTGGTGCTGAACCGTGCCCTGGGCGTCTGACCGGACGCCCGTCGCAGAGAGCGTGAGCGGCTTCGCCGGGATCGTCAGGGGCTGGACGGTCAGCGGGTGTCCCATCAGCGGGTGCAGCACCGCAGCCGAGGCCGAATTGAACGAGCTGCGGGCGCGGACCGGTGCGTGGGTCTTCTGCGGGGAGTCCCGGTGGGCAGAGAAGGTCCCGATGGTTCCTTCATCCAGCACGACGCGCCAGTCCAGCTCATCCCGGCTGGGTTCAGCGAAGCCAGGCTCCTTCATGGTCCTGGCACTGCGCCGGGATCCTGACGTTGTCTCCACGTAGAACCAGCCGCGCACCGCCAGGACGACGTCGACCAGGGCGTTCCATGGGCCGATATAGGCGATGAAGGCCCAGGCGCCCCAGAAGGCGTTGAAGGCGGCGAAGGCGGCGTTGCCCCAGTTCTGCTGGGCGACGTCACGTGCGAGCGTGAGCAGGGAGAAGCCGACGATCAGCACCGGAGTCAGCGCGTAGAGCCAGGGTGCAGCGGTGCGGTTCTTCACCTTGGGGGTGCGCGCGAAGGGAATCTTCTCGCCGGTCAGCGCCTGCTGCAGGGACTTGATGACCCCTGCCAGGTTGACCGGGAGCAGGATCAGGTTGAACCCGTAGATGCGGAAGATGTCAGAGAACCTGTACCCGCATTCGCGCAGGTCAGCGCCCATGGTCACGAAGTACGGGACGGCGGCGAGCAGGATCAGCGGACTCAGCAGGCGGGAGTCATACGGGTAGGCCAGGAGAAAGATCAGCCCGAGGGAGGCCCAGGCGATCGAGGCCATATAGTTCAGTCGCAGCAGGACCTCGGTCAGCCGCACCTGTTCCCCGCGACGACGACGCGCGCGGAGCTCACGGACCAGCTTGGGCAGGATCAGCAGGCCGCCGTTGGCCCAGCGACGTCGCTGCACCACCAGGGAGCCGAAGTCGGGCGGTGTGGCGCTGTAGGAGAGCCGCTCGGGGTAGTTCATCAGCGTCCAGCCGTGGGCGCCGAGGTCAATGCTCGATTCCGTGTCCTCGATGACGGTGCGGTCCTGGACGAAGCGCCTGACCAGCACCCCGTTCTCCCAGCTGGCCTCTGCGATGTCCTGCAGGGCCGCGGTGCGGATGACCGCGTTCGCGCCCACCCAGAATGTGGCGCCGGCGTGACTCATGCCCTGGTGCAGCAGGTGCTGGATATCCGTGGTGGCACCAGCGAGCCGCTCGATCCGAGTCCCGGCCCCGCGGAAGGAGGAATAGGGGGTCTGCGTCACGGCGATCCGTTCGTTGCCCGGCTGCTCCAAGAGGTGGACCAGGCGCAGGCAGTACTCCGGCAGGAGCAGCGAGTCGGCGTCCAGGGTGAGCACGAACTCGGCGGCAGGCACGCTGAGATCGGGAGTCTCTCCCGGGTCGACGGGCTGCAGCGAGTCGCCGGAGAAGCCGGTCTCGACCTTGTAGTCCCCGCCGAGCAGGCCGAGGTACGCGTTGAGGTTCATGGCCTTATTGGCCTCGTGGGAGAGATTCGTATACGCCTTGCGCTCGAAGCTGCTGAGCTTTGCACTGAAGATCCAGGTCAGCCGGCGGTGCATCTGGAGCAGGCGCTCCGGGCTGGGGAACTCCTGGGATTCTGCCGCCATGGCGAGGGCGTCGGCGGTGAGTTCGAGCTCGGCGGCGAGGCTTCCCAGCACCTGGGTGCAGAAGAAGTCATCCACATGATCGGCCCGCGGCTCCGATTCGGCCATCGCACGGAGCCAGTTCCCGCCCCAGGCGTAGTGTCCGGCGAGGGTCAACACCTGGAGCGAGTTCACCTGGGGCTCCTCGGCCAGGCCCATCTCATAGATCACCTGGGCGTCGTGCATCCGGGTCGCCGGAAGGCGCAGCGCCGCTTCGATGTCCTCAGCGAGCCCCCGGGTCTCCTCCAGAGCCGGACTGAGGGAATCCGGGGAATCGTCGATGAGCAGCACCACGTGGATCTCGGGGTACTCCTGCAGCGCGGCAGACCAGAGGGTCTGGCGCACCACGCCCGGCTCCTCGGCGTATGAGGGGACCAGCACGACCATCGGTGAATCGTCCTCGGAGCGCTGAGACACTGCGCTGTGTCCGCTGAAATGTGTGTCCAGCTCCGTGCGGGAGGCCCTGCGGTGGGAGCGGAAGCGCAGCAGCGCGCCGTGCCGCGCGACCAGGTACATCAGTGCGGAGAACGTCAGCATGGTGACGACCAGCAGGTAGCCGACGGTCTCCATGGTGAAGCGGAAGTTCTGAGAGCCGTATTCGAGGAACTGCCAGAGCACGGTGGAGACGATATAGCCGACCCAGGCGAGGACGGTGGCGAGGATGGCCACGCGGCTCAGCACGACCCGTCGCAGGCTCGGGCGAGGGTGGACCACCGGCAGCGGTTCCGTGCGGCGCTCGGCGCCGAACTGGCGTCGTCGTCGTGGGGTCTGTGTCGCGGAGGTGACTCGTGCAGAGGTGTCTGCATAGAGGGGCGCGGGCGAAGCTGAGGAGACAGGCATGAAAGGGCATCCCGGGTTTCGGGCAGGGGGAGGTCCTGCAAAAAGGGTGGGCCCGCCGGTGAACGGACCGGCGGGCCTCGGTGCACTATAGAGACTATTGTTCATACCCCGAGGGCGCCCTGGGGTAGCACCCTAGGGTTTCATTCGCTCTGCGGACCCGCGTCCGGATGCTCCGGGCGAGGCGAAACTCCTGCTCGGTGTATTCTCGGGCCATGACTGTGAGCCACGCAACAGACCCCGAGACCACCTCCTCGACGCGCCCGGCAGGACTGCGCTGGGGCATCCTCGCCACCGGCTTCATCGCCACCCAGTTCACCGGCGACGCCCTGCTCGCGGGATTGGACGTGCGCGCCGTGGGATCGCGCTCCGTCGAGTCTGCGCAGCGCTTCGCCACCGCTCACGGCATCCCGACGGCCCACGGATCCTATGCTGCGCTCGCCGCAGACCCGGAGATCGACATCGTCTACGTCGCCACACCCCACCCCGTGCACCGAGAGACGGCGGGCATGATGCTGGAGGCCGGCAAGCACGTGCTCGTGGAGAAGCCGTTCACGCTCAACCGCGCGGAGGCGGTGGCGCTGCGCAACCAGGCCCGGAACAAGGGCCTGCTCGTGATGGAAGCCATGTGGACCCGCTACCTGCCGCATATGCGCCGCATCCATGAGATCGTGGAGACCGGCGGCATCGGCGAGGTGCGCACCCTCTTCGCCGACCACACCCAGTCCCTGCCCACCGATCCGGAGCACCGGATCAATTCACTGGCCCTGGGCGGCGGCGCGCTGCTCGACCTCGGAATCTATCCGATCTCCTTCGCCTGGGACTTCCTGGGCGAGCCCATCAGCGTTCAGGCGGCTGCCCACTTCGGCGCCACCGGAGCTGACACCGAGGTGGCCACGGTGATGACCCACCTCTCCGGTGCGCTCTCCACGACGACCACCTCCTCCCGCGCGAAGGGCCCGAACACCGCACACATCGTCGGGACCGAGGGCCGAATCGACATCGACGGCGTCTGGTACACCTCCGCAGACTTCACCCACTCCGCAGCCGACGGCACAGTCCTGGAACACTTTGAATCGCCCCGTCAGGGATTTGGCATGCAGCACCAGGCCATCGCGGCCGAGGACTACGTCGCCCGGGGGGCGCTGGAGGGAGAGCTGCTCACCCTGGACGACTCGGTGAAGATCATGGGCACCCTGGACGAGATCCGCGCGCAGATCGGTCTGCGCTACCCCGGCGAACCGCGCCTGCGCTGACCGATCCCCCGCGAGTGCGGGACAGACGATCACGCGATCGGCACGGAGTTGACTCAGGCGTGCCTGGCTGAGACCACCTCGGGGGTGTGCAGCCGTTCCAGCACCGCATCCGCATGGGTGGGGGGCTGCTGCGATCCGAACCGACTGACCAGCACGGTCACGGCAAAGGCCAGCGGCACACACCAGAGCGCCGGGGAGACCAGCAGCTGCACCGGTCCGGGCTGGACCGGTCCGTCGCCCAGGGTCAGGCCCAGGATCTGTGCGGTCAGCGAACTCACCGCACCCACGGCCATCCCCCAGATCGCTCCATGGACGGTCAGGCCCCTCCACCACACGCCCAGCAGCATCAGCGGAGCAAGGGCGGAGGCGGTGAACGTGAACACCATGGCCACGGATCCCGCCAGGGCGAGCTCGGAGGTGGCCGTGCCCACCGCCAGCGGGACAGCGATCGCCAGCAGAGCCCCGAGCCGGAAACCCCGTACCGTGCCGGAGAAGAACTCCTGGGAGAGAACCCCCGAGACAGAGACCACCAGACCGGAGGTGGTGGACAGGAAGGCAGCGAAGGCTCCGCCGGCGATCAGCGCGGTGAGCACGTCGCTGGCCATGCCGTCGAAGACCGCCGCTGGCAGCCGGAGGACCGCCGTGTCATGGCTGAGTCCGCCGCTGCGCGCGATCTCTCCTGCCGCGGCGGGTGTGCCCCAGACCAGTCGGGCCACGACGCCGAGCACCACCGGCAGCAGATAGAAGAGCACCAGCAGGCCGAGCAGAAATGTCGTCGTCCTGCGCGCCGCCGCCCCGTCGGGGTTCGTATAGAAGCGCACGAGCACATGGGGCAGTCCCAGCGTGCCCATCATCAGCGCCAGCAGCACCGAGACGCTGCGGGAGAACTCTGACCACGGGTCCGTGGCCGGACCGAAGGCCGCCAGTGAAGTGGCCCAGGCGGCGTCGAAGGCTGGCAGCTCCAGGCGATCCCAGAAGCCCACCTGGAGCAGGATGAACACCGTGGGCACCAGAAGCGCGGTGAGCTTGACCCAGTACTGCACCGCCTGGGCTAGGGTCACCGAACGCATCCCTCCGCTGAGCACCACGAAGAGCACCACCAGGGCCACCAGCAGCGGCCCCACCCAGCCCGGTGCTCCCCCGGTGGCGGAGAGCGCGATGGAGGCCCCATGCAGCTGCGGGACGATATACAGCCAGCCCGCCGCGACGACGACGATCACCGTCATCCGACGCATCAGCGCTGAACGGAGGCGCAGCACCACGAAGTCGGGGATCGTATAGGCCCCGGAGCGGCGCAGCGGAGCGGCCATGAAGAGCAGCAGGATCAGGAAGCCGGCGGTGTAGCCCACCGGGAACCACAGCCCGTAGGTCCCGTGGGCGAGGATGAGTCCGGCAACGCCCAGGAAGCTGGCCGCGGAGAGGAACTCCCCGGCGATCGCAGAGGCGTTCATCCAGGGCGGCACGCGGCGCGAGGCCACGAAGAAGTCTCCGGTGCTGCGCGAGAGGCCCGGGCTGCCCAGCAGCACCGTCAGGGCGCAGACCGCGCCGACGGCGCACAGCACGGTGATCTGCTCCCCGGTCATGCGAGATCAACCCCGGCCAACTCGGCCCAGGTACGTTCATTGGCCTCCGCCCGGCGCCGGAACAACCAGGCCGTGGCCAGCAGCACCGGGAAGAAGCCGAGACCGGGGACCACCCAGGACAGCGGCACTCCCCAGAGCAGGATCGCCCCGACTCCTGTGGTGGTGAGCAGCAGGCTCACGGTGACCAGCAGGACGAAGAATCCCACGCCCAGCACCAGCGCGAGCCGCAGCTGCGCACGGATCAGCCGGCGCACCGCGGCGGACGACTCGGCGCGGGAGAGCGTTCCGTGTTCGGCCCCCAGCGCATGCTCCCCCGCCTGACCGCGGCTCAGCAGCGCTTCACGCACCGTGGGCACACCGTGGGGCCCGCGCACCGCCGTGCGCGCGGCGGCGGGACCAGGGAAGGAGTGAGCGGCGGGCTCCGCGGCGGGACCGGGGAAGGACTGGGCGGCGGGCTCCGGGAGCGCAGGCTCCTGCGCGGAGCTCACAGCCGGGACTCCTCGAACCGCTCGCGCACCTGTGGCATCAGCCGACGGCTGACCTCGAGCTCCGCACCGGGGACCTCGACGCGCATGCGACCCTGCCGCCGCGTCACGCGCTGCACGTGCGCCAGGTTGACCAGCGAGGATCGGTGCGTGCGGATGAATCCGTGAACCTGCCACTGCTCCTCCAGCTCAGCCAGGGGTGCGCGCAGCAGATAGGTCCCGGTCGGAGTGTGCAGCCGGGCGTAATCCCCATGGGCCTGGACCCAGCGGATGTCCTGCAGGGCCACCAGCACCGTGGAGTCCCCCTGCAGCACCGAGATCCGGACGGGGCCGGGCCCCTCCTGTCCGGCGGTCTGCAGTGCTGAGCCGGCACGGCGCAGAGCCTCGCTGAGCCGCTCGGCACGCACGGGTTTGAGCAGATAGTCCCGGGCCTCCAGCTCGAAGGCCTCCACCGCGGGGTGGGCATCGGCGGTCACGAAGACGATCTGAGGTCCGATGCCAGTGGGAGCGGCGCTCGTCGAGGTCATGGTGCTGGCGGAGCTCCCGGCGCCAGCCGCGGCCATGGAGCTCGTGGAGTTCGCGGCGGCCGCGGAGGCACCCTCGCGATCTTCGCGGATCCGGCGCGCCAGGGAGAGCCCGCTCATCCCGGGCATGTGGATGTCCAACAGCACCACGTCCACCGTTCGAGCGGCCAGCACCTCTGCGGCGGTGCGGGCATCAGCGGCGGTGAGGACCTCACCCACCTGAGGCTCGGCCGCCAGCAGCCACTTCATCTGGGTCAGCGCCAGCGGCTCATCATCGACGGCCAGGACGATGAGACCGCCGGTGACGGTCGAGGACTCCATCATGACCCTCCCTGGGTCGATCCGGACTGGGCCGGTGGATGCGTGGGCGATTCCAGGAAGGACTCCGCGAGGGGGGCCGGGCCGGGCTGGAACTTCGGGATGCGCATCGAGACCTTCATCCCGGCACCGGGGGCGGTCTCCACCATCAGCCCGGCATCGGCCCCATAGGCCTGGCGCAGCCGCAGGTCCACGTTGCGCACTCCGATATGGGCGTTTCCGGCCTGTCCGTGGAGCACCTGGCGCATGGCCTCGGGCTCTGCTCCCTGGCCGTCGTCCTCCACGCTGATCTCCGCGTGGGTGGCGGTGTCGGCCGCGCGCAGCCAGACGGTGCCCGACCCGGCCGCGGAGTCCACTCCATGCCGCACGGCGTTCTCCACCAGGGGCTGGACTGCCAGGAATGGGATCTGCACCCCGAGGACCTCGGGCGCGATCTGCAGGCGCACCTCGATCCGATCACCGAAGCGGGCCTTCTCCAGGAGCACATAGCGTTCGACGGCGGCCAGCTCCTCGCGCAGCGTGGTGAACTCGCCCTCGGCGCGAAGGCTGTACCGGGTGAAGTCCGCGAAGTCCAGGACGAGCTCTCGGGCGCGCACCGGATCCGCAGGGATTGTCGCCGCGATGGCATTGAGGCTGTTGTAGATGAAATGCGGGGAGATCTGGGCTCGCAGCGAGCGCAGCTCCGCCTCCACCAGCTGGCGCCGCATCGCCTCATCCACCGAAGCCTGGCTCAGCTCGGCGCGGATCTCCGGGCTGATGACCGATTCCCCCGTTCGGGAGCGCCCGGCGTCGTCGTCGGCTCTGTCATCCCTGTGGGTCCGATAGAGCAGCACGGCGGCGATGATCACCCCGGCCACCAGGGCCAGGGCGAGCACCAGGGGGGCGAGCGCTGCCAGGAGATTCATCGTGCTCATCCTATGAGTCACAGACCGGCCCGGCTGCATGGCGCACGCACCGACCACTCGTCGCTTATTCAGCACCGCTCGTCGCACAGGACCCCGAACTGGCGAATCGTGACCCGGGTCACACTGCAGGCTGGAGGTACATATGCGTGACCGAGGCTCGCCTTCGCGAGCCGATACGACCTAGGAGGACCAGCCATGACCCAAGTCAATGCCCCCCACGCGGGGCCTGTTGACTACCAGGAGGTGCAGGGGCGCGAAGACTTCCAGGAGCTTCGCAGGACGCACCGGAGCTTCGTCTTTCCGATGACGGCCTTCTTCCTTCTCTGGTACATCGCGTTCGTGATCGCCGCGGCATTCTTCCCGGACTTCATGGCCATCCCGGTCTGGGGAAACATCAACCTCGGCCTGGTGCTGGGCCTGGCCCAGTTCCTCACCACATTCGTCATCACCGGACTCTATGTCTGGTTCACCAATTCGAAGCTGGACCCGAAATCCTCGGCCATCCGGATCGAGCTCGAAGCCCGAGGCGCAGGCCTGCCTGAGGAGGAGAAGCACTGATGAACTCCCTGATCACCGCGTTCACAGCGGAAGCCGGCGCGACGCCGCTGGCGAGCGCCGCCGCCGAGGCGGGCTCCGAGGTCGGAAGCCCGCTGGCGAACATCTCGATCTTCGTGGTCTTCGTGGGCGTCACGCTCTTCTTCGTGATCCGCGCCTCGAAGAACAACAACACCGCGGCTGACTACTACGCCGGCGGCCGCTCCTTCTCCGGCACCCAGAACGGCACGGCCATCGCCGGAGACTACCTCTCCGCGGCCTCGTTCCTGGGCATCGTGGGTGCCATCGCGGTCTACGGCTACGACGGCTTCCTCTACTCCATCGGCTTCCTGGTGGCGTGGCTGATCGCCCTGCTGCTGGTGGCAGAGCTGATGCGAAACACCGGCAAGTTCACCATGGCGGATGTGCTCAGCTTCCGACTGCGCCAGCAGCCCGTGCGGATCGCCGCGGCGATCTCCACCCTGGCCGTCTGCCTGTTCTACCTGCTGGCGCAGATGGCGGGCGCCGGTGCGCTGGTCTCGCTGCTGCTGGGCATCGACTCCGGTGTGGGTCAGTCACTGATCATCGCCGTGGTGGGCGCGCTCATGATCTTCTACGTCTTCATCGGCGGCATGAAGGGCACCACCTGGGTGCAGATCATCAAGGCCACCCTGCTGATCATCGGCTCGGCCGTCATGACCATCTGGGTGCTGGCGCTCTACGGCTTCAACTTCTCCGAGCTGCTCGGCGCAGCAGTGGAGAACACCGGCGAGGAGGCGCTGCTCGAGCCGGGCCTGCAGTACGGCGCGGACCTCTTCACCAAGCTCGACTTCATGTCCCTGGGCATCGCACTGGTGCTCGGCACGGCCGCGCTGCCGCATGTGCTGATCCGCTTCTACACGGTTCCCACCGCCAAGGACGCACGCAAGTCCGTGGTCGTGGCTATCGCGCTGATCGGTGCGTTCTACCTCTTCACCCTGGTTCTGGGCTACGGCGCAGCAGCGCTGCTGGACACCGAGACCATCCTGGCGGCACCCGGCGGGCAGAACTCTGCGGCCCCGCTGCTGGCCTATGAGCTCGGCGGCACCCTGCTGCTGGGCTTCATCGCCGCCGTCGCCTTCGCGACGATCCTGGCGGTGGTCGCGGGACTGACCATCACGGCCTCGGCGTCCTTCGCCCACGACGTCTACGCCCAGGTCATCAAGAAGGGTCAGCTGGACTCCGCCGGTGAGGTCAAGGCGGCCCGCATGACCGTGATCGTGGTCGGCATCCTGGCCATCGTCGGCGGGATCGGCGCACAGGGACAGAACGTGGCCTTCCTGGTCGCGCTGGCCTTCGCCGTGGCGGCGTCGGCGAATCTGCCGACCATCCTGTTCTCGCTGTTCTGGAAGCGCTTCACCACCCGTGGTGCGCTGTGGTCCATGTACGGCGGGCTCGGTTCGGCCCTGCTGCTGATCGCCTTCTCCCCCGTGGTCTGGGGCCGGGACACCTCGTTCTTCCCCGATGTTGATCTGGCGATCTATCCGCTCACCAACCCGGGTCTGGTCTCGATCCCGCTGGCCTTCCTGCTGGGCTGGATCGGTTCCCTGACCTCCTCGGTGGCGGAGGATCCGGCCAAGCAGGCAGAGATGGAGATCCGTTCACTGACCGGCGTGGGGGCGGAGAAGGCCACCGAGCACTAGGCCTGACCCCTCCCTCTGCGCTGAAGGGCGGATTCCCCGAGTACTTGATGCCTTGAGCGGCATGAGATGCCCGGAGAATCCGCCCCTCAGCCGTGTGTGCGGTGGTTCTCGGGCCGCCAGCCGCGCTGTCGCAGCGCCTGCTCGATCCGCCGCACCGCACGTCTGCCCTGCTCCGGCATGTGATCCTGCCAGTCAACGCCGCATCGGCTGGGCGCGCGGCGCCAGGCGGCAGGCTGTGGAGAACCAGGAGCAGCACGCCGTCAACACGAACGCCGAGGAAACCTGCCCTGCCCACCGCGTTGAGCGGCGGATTCTCCGAGCAGCTGGGCCCTGCTTCCGCGTGAGGTGCCCCGTAGATTCGGCCGCTCAACGAAGAAAGAGGGCCGATCAGCCCACGGAGGCCATGATCTCGGTCATCTTGTCCAGGAAGGCGTCCACCTGAGCCTCGTCATAGCCGTTGTGGCCATGGGCTCCGGTGAAGGTGATCGTGCGGACCTCGTCCACACTCATCGGGTTCTCCCCGTCGAGGTACTGCTCGAGCTGGCGGCACAGCTCGTCCACCTGCTCCTTGCGGTAGCCGTTGGAGGAGGAGTGGGCCGGCTCTCGGAAGCGCTTCCCGTCGGGCAGCGCCAGGCGACCGCGCAGCGGCTCCGCGCGCTCGGCGAGCAGCTCGTACCAGGCGTCCTCGCCATGGGCCGCGATGTACTTGTCCCGCTCGGAGCCGGCGAAGGCGTCCTCCAGCCGGTCCAGCGCGCCGTCGACCTCGGCGGGGTCATATCCGCCCCCGGTCATCGAGAAGGACACGTCACGGATCTCCGAGAGCGCCATCCCCTCGCCGGAGTCATAGGCCACGCGGGCCCTCCCCATGAACTCGTCAACTTCATCCCGGTTGTACCCCTGCTCCCCGTCGTCGAGGAGCGTGAAAAGTGCGGTCTCGTTCGCCATGGTCATAAGCCTAATGGAACTCCGCCGGCATCCCCGCTAAGCGCGACCACAACGAAGAACGCGGTGGGCATGGCGAAGACCAGCGAATCAAGCCGATCCATCACCCCGCCGTGACCTGGGAGGAGTCGAGACATGTCCTTGATGCCGAGCTCTCGCTTGACCATCGACTCGGAGAAGTCCCCGGCGGTGGAGGCGATCACCACGGTGATCGCCAGCACCGCACCGATGTACAGGGGCTCGTCGAAGATCAGCCAGGAAGCCAGCACCCCGACCCCGGTGGCGCCCAGCAGGGAGCCGCCGAAGCCCTCCCAGGACTTCTTCGGGCTGATCTTCGGGGCCATCGGGTGCCTGCCGAAGAACACGCCGAAGATGTAGCCGAAGGTGTCGTTGGAGACCACGAGCAGCACGACGACGACGAGGCGCCAGTCGCCCTGGTCGAGGTTGAGCAGGAGCACCGCGAAGGACATCATGAACGGCACCCAGCAGGCCACGAACACCGAGGAGAGGATGGATCTCCCGGCATCGCGCACCTTCCACAGCGCCGCGGCGACGAGGATCGCCAGCCCGGTGACCATGAGCCCCAGGGTCAGCGCCTCCACCCCTCCGAAGTAGGCCGCGGTGGGCATGGCGACCGCGCCGAGGAACAGCGGCAGCTTCGGCAGCCGAAGCGTATGCCCGGTCGGGGTGACGCGCTGTTCCAGGGCGCGCGCGACCTCCCAGACGCCCATGGACAGCAGCACCGTCCACACCAGGATCAGCAGCAGCTCGAAGAAGAAGATCCCCAGCACCGCCGGAACCAGGAGGACGGCACCGGTGGCGATGGCCGCGGGAAGGTTCCTCCCTGCTTTGGTCGACATCAGACCTCGAGCAGCTCCGCTTCCTTGCGCTTGCTCATCTCGTCGATCTTCTCGACGTAGGTCTTGGTGAGGTTCTCCAGCTCCTTGGTTCCCCGCTCGCCGTCGTCCTTGCCGACCTCGCCGTCCTTGACGGCCTTCTCGATGATCTCCTTGGACTTGCGGCGGGTGTTGCGCACGGAGACCTTGTGGTCCTCGCCCTTGGACTTGATCAGCTTCACGTACTCCCTGCGGCGCTCCTCGGTGAGGTCCGGGATGGTGATGCGGATCTGTTTGCCATCGTTGGAGGGGTTGGCTCCGATCTCGGAGTCCGAGAGGGCCCGCTCGATGTCCCGCATGGCGGAGACATCGAAGGGGGTGATCAGGATGGTCTTCGCGTCCGGGGTGGAGAACGACGCAAGCTGCTGCAGCGGCGTGGCCGAGCCGTAGTAGTCGACCAGCACGCGGGAGTAGAGCGCGGGGTTGGCCCGGCCGGTGCGCACAGTGCTGAAGTCCACCGAGGTGGCCTCGATGGCTCGCTCAAACTGCTCCTTGGCATCTGCCAGGGTCTCATCAATCACGGGGGTCTCCTTCTGGGACGACTGTTGTACGACGTCAGACATGACGTGGGGCATCGCGCTGGGATTCAGTCTAGTGGGGCTGCGTCAGGTCAGGGGGTGACCAGGGTGCCGATCTCCTCGCCCAGCAGGGCCCGGGTCACGTTGCCCTCCCCCTCCATGCCGAAGACCCGCATGTCGAGGTCGTTGTCATTGCACATGGTCATCGCGGTCTGGTCCATGACCCGGATGTTCTTGCGCAGCGCGTCGGTGTAGGTCAGGTGTTCCAGCTTCTGCGCGTCGGGGGTGGTCTTGGGGTCCGCGGTGTACACCCCGTCCACGCCTGACTTCGCCATCAGCACCATGTCCGAGCGGGTCTCCAGCGCACGCTGGGCACAGACGGTGTCGGTGGAGAAGTAGGGCATGCCGGCACCGGCGCCGAAGACCACGACGCGGTCCTTCTCCATATGCCGCACAGCGCGCAGCGGGATGTAGGACTCGGCGACCTGACCCATGGTGATCGCGGTCTGCACCCGAGTGGGCTGCCCGGCCTGTTCCAGGAAGTCCTGCAGGGCAAGTGCATTCATCACCGTGCCGAGCATGCCGATGTAGTCGGCGCGGGCACGGTCCATGCCGGCCTTGGAGAGCTCTGCGCCGCGGAAGAAGTTGCCGCCGCCGACGACGACGGAGACCTCCACCTGTCCCTTCACCGCTGCGATCTGTTCGGCGATCCCGCGGACCGTGGCGGGGTCGACGCCGACTGCACCTCCGCCGAAGACCTCTCCAGAGAGCTTCAGAAGCACTCGGCGGCGGTGGGTCGGTGTCTCTGCGGTCATGGGATTCCTCCAGGAGTCTCAGGGGCGTGTCGCGGGGCGGCGTGCGGTGACGGAACAGCGTGCTCAGAGCGGGTCGACAATGGTGCGGGCATGGAAAAGGGGGTGACCACCTCGTGTGAAGTGGTCACCCCCTTGACGTCTGGACTGATGAATCGCGACCAGTCTAGTGGGCCGCGACTGACAGTTCAGCGATATCGCGTGTCAGGCTCCGACGCGGAAGCGAGCCAGACCCTTGGCGGACGCACCGGCGGACTCGAGGACCTGGGTGACGGTCTTCTTCGGGTCCTTGGCGAACGGCTGGTCGACCAGCACGTTGTCCTTGAAGTACGCGTTGGTGCGGCCTTCGATGATCTTCGTCATGGCCTGCTCCGGCTTGTTCTCGGCGCGGGCAGTCTCCTCGGCGATGCGACGCTCGTTCTCGACGGTCTCGGCGGGAACCTCGTCGCGGGTCAGGAACTGCGGGGACAGCGCCGCGGCGTGCACGGCGATGTCGTGAGCAGCCTCCTTGGCCTGATCCGAGTCGGCGTCGACGGCGAAGAGCACGCCGACCTGCGCCGGGAGATCCTTGGAGGTCTTGTGCAGGTAGGCATCCACGAAGGCGCCTTCCAGCTTCGCAAGACGACGGACGACGACCTTCTCGCCCAGGATCGCGCCCTCTTCGGTGACGAAGTCGGAGAGCTTCTTGCCCTCGACATCGGCTTCGAGCAGCGCCTCGACGGAGTCCACGTCATGGGCGACGGCGGTCTCGAGGACCTTGTCGGCCAGCGCGACGAACTTGGCGGACTTGGCCACGAAGTCGGTCTCGGCGTTGATCTCGATCAGGAAGCCCTTGGTGCCGTCGACGACCTTGGCGGTGACCAGGCCCTCTGCGGCGGAGCGACCCTCGCGCTTGGCAGCGCCCTTGAGCCCCTTGATGCGGATGCCTTCGATCGCCTTGTCGACGTCGCCGTCGGCCTCGTCGAGAGCCTTCTTGACGTCCATCATGCCGGCGCCGGTGCGCTCGCGCAGGGCCTTGATGTCAGCAGCGGTGTAATTCGCCATAGAAACGCAGTTCCTCTCTTACTTGGCTTCTTCAGCCGAAGCTTCGGTCGACTCGGTGGACTCTGCGGCGGGAGCTTCTGCGGCTTCGGCGGCGGGGGCTTCTGCGGCCTGCTCGGACTGCTCAGTCTCGGCAGCGGGCTGCTCAGCCTGGGCAGGCTCTTCGGCCTTGGCGGTCTGCTCGGTGGCGTGCTGTTCGAGCAGTTCACGCTCCCACTCGGCCATCGGCTCAGCAGCAGTGCCGGAGCCGCCGCCGCGCTTGGACTCGCGAGCCATGAGGCCATCGGCCACGGCGTCGGCGATCACGCGGGTCAGCAGGTCCACGGACCGGATGGCGTCGTCGTTGCCCGGGATCGGGTAGTTGACGTCATCGGGGTCGCAGTTGGTGTCGAGGATGGCGATCACGGGGATGCCCAGCTTCTTGGCCTCGTCGACGGCAAGGTGCTCCTTGTTCGTGTCGACGATCCAGATCGCGGAGGGAGTCTTGGTGAGGTTGCGGATGCCGCCGAGGTTGGACTGCAGCTTGGTGAGCTCGCGGCGCATCAGCAGCAGCTCTTTCTTGGTGTGACCGGAGCCGGCGACGTCGTCGAAGTCGATCTCCTCGAGCTCCTTCATGCGCTGGACGCGCTTGGAGACCGTGGAGAAGTTGGTCAGCATGCCGCCGAGCCAACGGTGGTTGACGTAGGGCTGGCCGACACGGGTGGCCTGCTCGGCGATGGCTTCCTGGCCCTGCTTCTTGGTGCCGACGAAGAGGACGGAGCCGCCGTGGGCGACAGTCTGCTTGACGAATTCGTAGGCGTTGTCGATGTAGGACAGCGACTGCTGGAGGTCAACGATGTAGATACCGTTGCGCTCGGTGAAGATGAAGCGCTTCATCTTCGGGTTCCAGCGGCGAGTCTGGTGTCCGAAGTGGACGCCGGAGTCGAGCAGCTGGCGCATGGTGACGACAGGCATGGTATTTCCTTTCAATGCCGGGCTTGGAACACGGAGGACATGCCTCATGCAGCTCCGGCTGGGATTCTCGGTTGGACAGCGGCCCGGTTCTCTCGGGCTCCTGGCAGAGAAGGGAGATGTCCCGCGATCCTCGCCGCATCCGGAGTCCCGCGGGACTCCTGAGATGCAGACCGATGAGAATCACCCCGATCTCTCGGGCAGTCTCTGCGCGTAGTCAGCTGATTCAGGCATGCCTGGGCACGCCAGTGTCAACTGCTGGGGTTCAGCTTAGCGGCTCGACGGCGTTTTCCCCAACCGTGCCGGCCGGTGCTCCGCAGCGGCGACGCCGCACAGATCCGTGCCGTCCCGCGTATCCACCTCCGGGGTCCGCGAAGGTGTGTCCATGAACAGGGATCGGCACGTGTTGTCTCGCCTCGCGGCACTGGCGCTGCTGGTGCTGGCGGCCGCGCCGGCCGCACCCGCGACCGCCTACGTCCCGGCGGCAGAGGTGAAGTCCTCCCCGGTGCTCGGCGTCCCCTCGGAGCGGCGAGCAGAGGAACCGGGAGAACGGTGGCGCAGGCCGGTGCCGGCGGCGGAGCTCCGACCGTTCGCGGCACCTCCCTCCCCCTGGGGTGCAGGTCACCGCGGAGTGGACCTGGGACCGCTGAGCCTGGGTACGGACATCAGCGCCCCGGCGGACGGTGAGGTGAGCTTCGCCGGGATCGTGGTGGACCGACCGGTGCTCTCGATCCGGCATGGCGGGGGCTACCTCAGCTCCTTCGAGCCGGTGGAGACCGTCCTTAAGGTCGGGGATGCTGTATCGGCCGGGGATGAAGTGGGAACACTGGGAGCAGGAAATGCTCATTGCGAGCTGCCCTGTCTTCACTGGGGCGTGCGGCTGCACGGCGAGTACATCAATCCGCTGCTGCTCACCGGTGACCTCGAGCCCTCGGTGCTGCTGCCGCTGGGCGAGGACTGACGCCTGCGCATCGGCACGGACGCTGTCCTCCGCCCCAGGACGGTGTCAGAATGACGGTGTCAGAATATGGAGACCGTCCGCCGAACCCGATCGTCGACCGACCCCAGAGGAGCACGAGTGGCCCGGAATCCCCAGGAAGAATCGACGAACCAGACAGGACCCGGCGCTGAGGGCAACGCCGCGGGGAGTGGGGAGACCGGCGCCAGGGATGGGTCCTCGCTGCGGGGACGCACCCGCCGGGTCCGGAGCCTGGTGCGGCGGCCGGAGTTCCGCACCGATGTGCTGCAGATCCTCAAGACCGTGATCGCGGGCACCGGAGCCTGGTGGGTCTCCACAGCGGTGCTGGAGTCCGACCTGGCGTTCCTCGCCCCGTGGACGGCTCTGCTCACCGTCCATGCCACCGTACATCGGTCCCTGTCCCATGGCATCCAGACGACCATCGCCTCGAGCATCGGGGTCGGCCTCTCCTTTCTGATCGGCCACTTCCTCGGTGTCAGCCTGTGGACCTTCGCCCTGGCCCTGCTCGTGGGGATGACTGCGGCCCGCATCTCCTGGATCCGTGATGAGGGCGTCGCGATCGCCACCACAGCGATCTTCGTGCTCAGCAGCGGCTTCGACGATCAGGCACCGCTGCTCAATGACCGGATCCTCGAGGTCGCCGTGGGCGTGGCCGCCGGTGTCCTGGTGAACCTGCTGATCGTTCCGCCGCTGCGAGACAACCAGGCCGGCCGTTACGTGGACAGCATCAACGAGCGCATGGGCAGCGTCCTGGTCAGCATCTCCGAGGAGTTCTCGGACTCCTGGGACACCGAGAAGTCTGAAGCCTGGTTCCGGGAGACCGAATCGATGACCCAGGAGCTCAACTCCGCCTGGACGGTGGTGCGCTTCGCAAAGGAGTCCCGCCGGGCCAACCCTCGCGCCCACCAGCGCAGAAGAACTCTCGAGCAGAGCAGCTGGAGCTCCGAGGAGGCGAGCTATGAAGAGATCCTCGAACGCTTCGACGAGGGCATCTCACACCTGCGCCATCTGACCCGGACGCTGCGCGAGGCCACCTACTCTGAGGGCGAATGGGACCAGAGCTTCCGCGAAGGATGGGCCCGGATCGTCGGAGATGTGGGGCGGGCGATCGCGGACCCCGATGCAGACGTCGCACACCTGCACGAGGACCTGACGTCTCTGTCCACTCAGATGTCCGAGAACAGGGCGCTGCCTGGGACGTCCTGGCCCATCTACGGCTCCCTGATCACAAGCGTGCGCCATATCGTGATCGTGGTGGACGACGTCGCCTCGGCACGCCGGGCCCGCGAAGGAGTCTCCCAGAACCCGAGCAAGTCCTCCTAGCTGTATTGAGCTGACCAGACGCTCAGCGGGAGCGGGCACTGCGACCGTGCGCGGCGAGCCGCTCCCCTAGCGAGACCAGCCGGTCCGCCGAATCCTCCCAGGAGAACTCAAGGCTGCGCCGACGGGCCGCGGTGGAGGCGCGCGCAGAGCGGTCCGGATCCTCGAGCCGCTGGACCGCGGCGGCGAAGGCCTGCGGGTCCTGCCCGTGGACCAGCTGGGCTCCCGCCTCGGCCACCGCCGAGCCGCCGATCTCGCGGAAGATGGGGAGGTCTGAGAGGACACACGGGGTCCCGTGGGCCATGGCCTCCACCACCGGCAGGCCGTAGCCCTCCGCCTGGGAGAGACTGACCAGGGCGGTGGCGTGTTCCAGCAGGCGAGCATAGTCCTCCTCGGAGATGCCGCGATGGAAGACCAGCTGGTCGGGGTCATCGGCGAGCGCGCGCAGCTGAGCTTCGCGGTCCTCGGTGATCGGGCTGCACAGGTGAAGCGTGTACCCCGGCAGGCGGTTGACCCCGGCGATCACGGCCTCCACGTTCTTGTACCCCATGAAGGACCCCATGTAGACGAGATCCCGGGTCCCCCGGACCGCCGGGTCACGGGGCCGAGCCACTGCCGGCGGGGCATTCGAGATCAGCTCCACGGGACGACGAGTCAGGTCATGCCGGCGGATCAGTCCGCGAGTGGTCTCTGAGACGGTGGCCACCGCGTCGGCGTGATCGAGCACCAGCCGCTGGGGCAGATAGCTCAGATGGTAGGCCCGCCAGCCCAGCCGCACCGGGGCGGGCAGATTTCGCGGCGGGGTGCGGTGCGCGTAGTAGATGAGGTCATGCACGGTGAGGATCAGCGGGTAGCTGCGACCGAACCCGCCCATGGTCTGCATCGGCGAGAACACGACATCCGGACGGTGCGGGTTCAGCTGCCTGGCCACCCAGGGCTCCCTCAGCGAGGTCGGTGAGGAGATGCGCAGATGCGGCAGATCGGGGAGCAGGTTCAGCTGGCCGGGATCACTGATCAGCATGGTGACGTCGGCCTTCTCCGCGGCCGCCTCGACCAGCGAGGCGGTGAACCGGGAGATGCCGTCGTGGACCTGGGTCCGGGTGTACCGGCAGTCGAAGAAGAGCTTCAGCACCCTTCGATTCTGGCACAGGCATTCTCGGGGCTCGCGGAAGACACCTCTGGCATGATGACAGGCATGAGCGAGTCGAGCGTCACCGATGTCAGTCCGGACCTGGCCGGGGAGCCAGACCCGGGCCCGCCTGAGCTGCCGCGGACCTCTCGTCAGTACTGGACCGAGGCCGCCCACACTGGTGCTCTGCGCGAGGTCCGTCTCCCCCGCCCAGGTCCCGGGGAGGTGCTGATCGAGACGCTGCACAGCGGGATCTCCCGAGGCACCGAGTCAGTGGTCCACCGCGGCGAGGTCCCGGCGAGCATCACTGCGATCATGCAGGCCCCCTTTCAGCTCGGAGAGCTCCCCTTCCCGGTGTCTCACGGCTACCTCAATGTGGGGGTGGTGCGCCAGGGCAGCCAGGCGCTGCTCGGCCAGACGGTGTTCACCCTGGCCGGTCACCGGGAACACGTGGTGGTGCCCGAGGCGGACTGCCACGTGCTGCCCGAGGACTGTCCCACCGAACGTGCCCTCTTCGCCGGCATCGGCGAGGTCGGACTGAATGCTCTCTGGGAGGCACCGGTGCTCGCAGGTGATCGGGTCGCCGTCGTCGGAGGCGGACTCATCGGGCTGACCACTGCACTCTTCGCGTCGAAGCTGCCGCTCGAGCGTCTGCAGGTCATCGAGGTCGACGCCGACCGTCGTGCCCTCATCGGCTCGCTGGGTCTGGAGGCGGTCTCCCCAGAGAAGGCCGCGACCGACAACGACGTGGTGCTTCACAGCTCCGCCAGCTCCGCAGGACTGGCCACCGCGCTGAAGATCGCCGGAGATGACGCAGTGATCGTGGAGCAGTCCTGGTACGGCACCGGAGACCAGCAGGTGCCGCTGGGCGCCGACTTCCATGCCCGCCGACTGCGCATCGTGGCCACTCAGGTGGGCGAGGTTCCCGGTCCGCGGCGGATGCGACGGTCCCGGGGGCAGCGTCTGGCTGCTGCACTGCGCATGCTGGACCCGCGCTTCGACACCCTGATCAGCGGTCGCTCCACGCTTCAGGAGCTTCCGACGGTGATGGCTGACGTCGCCGGTTCAGCACCCTGGACGCGCGAGCAGATCCTGCACGTCATCGATCACCCGCTGACCGCGCACCACGCCTTCGGCTGAGACCCGATTTACTCCGAGCCACCCACCCCGAGCCACCCACCCGAGCCACCCAGGGAGCACCATGAGCCGATTCCGTCTGACCGTCGATGACCACGTCATGATCGCCCACAGCCTGAACGACCCCTACTTCGGACCTGCCCAGAGACTCCATGGGGCCACGCTGAGCATCCAGGCCAGCTTCTTCCGCGAAGGCCTGAACGAATACGGCGTGGTGATCGACATCGGCGCCGCCTCCGAGCTGCTCGCCAGCACTCTCGAGCCCCTGCGCTATCAGAACCTCGACGAGCTTCCCGAGTTCGCCGGCCGGTTCAGCACCACGGAGGTCATCATCGAACACATCGCCCAGCGACTGGCCGCCGGACTGCCGACGGACCATGGGCTCAGCGCCCTGGAGGTCCAGGCCGAGGAGCATCCGCAGGCCCGCGCCTCGGTCCGCCTGCAGCTGCAGAGCACGGGTCGGTAGTATGTCCTGGTGACCTGCGGGAGGCTTCATCGCCGCCCCGTGCGGGTCCCGGGGGGCGTTAGCTCAGTTGGTTAGAGCAGAGGACTCATAATCCTTTTGTCCTGGGTTCAAGTCCCAGACGCCCTACAGAGATTCCTCCGCTGCCAGGAACCGAGGTGGAAGATGAGACGTCTCCCCGTCATCGCGGCAGGACTGGCCGCGTCGGTGATCCTTCTCGGCTGCGCGGGCGGCGGTTCACCCGCCCAGGACCCTGCAGCGGAATCCGCCAGCTCAGAACCAGGCTCCGCGCCCTTCAGCGTCGCCGAGCTCGGCAGCTACGACTCCCCCTGGGCACTGGAGTTCCTGCCCGACACCGACCAGCTGCTGGTGTCCACGCGGACCGGTGAGCTGTTCCTTCGCGAGGTCGATGACCTCGGCGGCGCTCAGGAGTCTGGCGGACCGGAGAATCGGCAGGAGCTCAGGGTCGAGGGGCTGCCCGAGGACATCCTCGTCGAGGGTCAGGGCGGGCTCGGGGACGTCGTCGCCGCGCCGGACTTCGAGCAGAGCCAGCGGATCTATCTCAGCTGGGTGGCCGCGGGCCAGGCAGGCTCCGGAGCCGTCGTCGGACACGCCCGGCTGGTGGAGTCGGACACCTCGGCGCAGCTCCAGGACCTGACCGTGATCTGGGAGCAGCCCAAGACCTCCGGCTCCGGGCATTTCTCCCACCGGCTTGCCTTCAGCCCTGACGGCGACCACCTGTTCATCACCTCAGGTGACCGCCAGCAGATGGATCCGGCGCAGGACCTCTCCAGCGGCCTGGGCAAGGTGCTGCGACTGACCCCGGAGGGCGAGCCTGCACCGGGGAACCCCTTCGCCGACCAGCCCGGCGCTGACGCGGAGATCTGGACCTACGGCCACCGCAATCCGCTGGGCATCGAATTCGCCGCCGATGGCCGACTCTGGGCCTCCGAGATGGGTCCGGAGGGCGGCGATGAGCTCAACCTGCTGCGTGAGGCCGAGAACTATGGCTGGCCCGAGGCCTCCAACGGCTCGCACTACGGCGGCGGGGAGATCCCCGATCACACCGGGTCGGATGACTTCTCAGCTCCGGCCGCCTGGTGGACCCCCTCGGTCTCCCCCGGCAGCCTGATGATCTATCGGGGCGAGCTGTTCGAGGACTGGGACGGGGATGCCTTCATGGGCGCGCTGTCCGGTGAAGCCCTGATCCGGGTGGACCTGGACGGAGAGTCGGCCGGAGAGGAGCAGATCTGGGACATGGGGGCGCGGATCCGCGACGTGGAACAGGCTCCGGATGGAAGCATCTGGGTGATCGAGGACGGCGACGGCGCCCAGCTGCTGCGTCTGACCCCCGGCGCGTGAGCACCTGCCCGCCGCAGGTGGGCGAGCGGGAGCGCGGCACGCGCTACTGCCCGCCACGGAAGGGTGAGGCGCGCTACTGCCCGCCGATGTACCGGTTCTCCACCCAGTCCGCGCCGCGGTAGAGCGCCTCAAAGGCGTCCATGGTGGTCTTGATGCTGTGCCGTCCGGCGATCTCGCGGCTGTGCTGCCCCATGGCTTCTCGGGCGGCCGGCTCCAGGGAGAGCACCCGGACAAGCCGCTCGGCCAGCTCGGCGGCGTTGCCCGGTTCGAATAGGAAGCCGTTGGCGCCGGTCTCCACCAGGTGCGGCAGAGCCAGAGCATCTGCGAGCACCACCGGCAGCCCGGAGGACATCGCCTCGAGGGAGACCAGCGACTGCAGCTCGGCGGTGCCGGGCTGACAGAACACATCGGCCTGGAGATAGGCGCGCCGCAGCTCGTCCTCCTCCACGTGCCCGCGCATCCGCACCCGGTCCCCGAGTCCCAGCTCGGTGATCTGCTGGGCCAGCACGTCACGCTGCTCGCCGTCGCCGATGATGTCGAGGCCGATGTCCAGCTCCGGGTCGGTCCTGCCGATGGCCTCGATGAGGACATCGACGTTCTTCTCCACGGCCAGGCGCCCCACGAACAGCACGGTGGGACGTTCGGCCGGGGCCAGGACCTCTCCGGGCAGGACGCTGTAGTGCGCCAGATCGATCCCGTTGGAGAGCGGGAGGACCTTCTTGAAGCCTCCTCGTTCCATCATTGTTCGCGCGGCCAGCGGCGTGGGTGTGGTCACCACTGCCGCCTTGCCCATGAGCCGGCCCATGTCCCGCCAGGAGTTCTTCGCCACGAGGCGGCGGAACCAGGCGGGGAACGGCAGGAACGGATCCAGGTTCTCCGGCATGAAGTGGTTGGTGGCGATCGTCCGCAGACCACGGTCCGCCGCGGCGTCGATGGCCGCCTTGCCGATCATGTAGTGGCACTGCACGTGGACGACATCGGGCTTCAGCTCGTCCATGAGGCGTCCCATGGCCGGCTCGACGAGCACGGGCAGGCACAGTCGGATGTACTCGTGGGTCGGCGCCTTGAAGGACCGGAACCGGTGGACCACGGCTTCTTCGGTGTGCTCCACCACATCGGGGCCGCGATCGGCCCGGGCCGCTGCGATGTGGACTTCATGTCCGCGGGCGGCCATGCTCTTGGCCAGGCGCTGGCTGAAGACCGCGGCGCCGTTGACGTGGGGAGGATAGGTGTCGGCGGCGATCAGGATGCGGAGCTTCTCGGCAGGCCCGCCACGGGGGGCCTCATCGGGCACAACGTTCACCATCAGGCGGTCGAATCCTCCTCGATACCCGGTCGGGGCTGTTCGCGTCGCAGCCGCCGTGCCTTGTTCTGGGCTTTCATGAAGTAGTCAGCTGAAGCAATGATATGCATCACCGCGCCGAGCGAGAGCAGCACCGCCGCGATGTCCGGGAGCACCCCGTCATGCAGGCTGGCGCCCAGCAGGGCCAGTGGGAGCCCGATCATCAGGCAGCCCGTGCGGATCTTGCCCAGAAGGGAGACCTGCAGGTTCGGCGGACCTTTGAAGAGGACATAGGTGTTGATGGAGAGGATGAGGTCGGGGATGACGATGGCCAGGACCACCCATAGCGGCGCGACGCCGAAGATGGCCAGAGTGGCGGTCGCGATGATCAGCGAGAGCCGGTCCGCCAGCGGATCCAGCCATATCCCAACAGTGCTCATCTGGTCGAAGCGCCGGGCGATGTAGCCATCGATCCAGTCGGTGCTCGAGAGAACGACGAGGACCCAGAAGGCGGTCATGTACTGACCCTCGGCGACCAGCCAGACGAACACCGGGATCAGCAGGAAGCGCACCACTGTCACAACATTGGGCACGGTCCAGAAGCCCTCGCGGAGGGTGTACTCGAAACCCTCTCGGGTCCCGGCACCGATGAATCTCACCTGCGTGGGTTATTTCTTCACAAGCTCGCGAAGGAAGACTGCTCCTGCGGCGGCCGAACCGGCGACGACGGCGAGCGGCTTCCACCGTGCGGCCACGAAGTCTCCGGCGGCATGGGCGCCAGACTCCTGCCCGGACGCGGGCCGTCCCGGCGCGGTCTGTCCTGCCCTGGGCTGACCCTTCGGGGTCTGGGCGGCTGGGGGTTGGCCCGGTGCGGTCTGTCGAGGAGTATCCCGGCGGCGCTCACGGGGAGCGCGGACCTTGGGCGAGGCGCTCTTGGTCTTGGTCTTGGTCTTGGTGCGAGCAGGCTTGTCGCGACTGGTCTTCTCACGGACGGTCTCGCCGATATGGCGGCTGCCAGTGGTGATCTGGTCCTGGAGTGTGGCCAGATGCTCGCGGCGAAGGGCGGTGCGGCGCAGCAGCTCGCTGTAGCTCGGCTCGGCCGGCTTGCCCGCTCCTGGTGTCTTGGCATCCTTCTTGGCCTGCTCGGCGGCCTGCCGCTTCGACTCTTCCTTCTCGCGCCGACGCTCTGCATCCTCGCGTTCCAGGCTCGCCGGGTCGAAGCTGGTGCCTTCTCTGGCCACGCCGAGATCCAGGCGGAGCCCGCGGATGGCGTCCTCGGGCAGCAGCGGCATGGTCTTCTTGAACTTTCGCAGCCCGATCAGCACGAAGATCAGCGCGATGATCAGGAAGATTCCGGCGACGATCAGCGCAGCGGCCCAGGGCTGGAAGATCAGCGCCAAAGCTGCCACGGCGGCGATGATGAGGGCCACCACGAGGAAGGCCACGAAGACAGCTCCGACGACCATGAGGGCCACCGCGACGCCGGCGGCCACGCCCTTGGTCTTCATCTGGCCGATGGCCAGCTGGATCTCGTCGCTGATCTGCTTGGGGCCGAGTCGCAGAACGACCTTGATCATGTCCAGCAGCGACGTACGCGGCGCCGTGCTCGTGGTGCGGCCAGTTTCCGGCTGAGACAAGTCAGCGCCTCCATGCTCGTGGGTGACTGGTGATTTACGTACAAACTACCACCTATACCATTGAGAACATGGCTGACCAGTACGATTTCGAAGAGCTCTACGCCAACACCTACACGCCCGAGGATCAGCGGGCACACGAGTCTCAGCCGACCTCGGAGAAACGTTTTGTGCCGGCTTGGGCCCTGACACTGCTGCTGGGTCCCACGGGTGCCCACCGGTGGTATCTGCAGCGGCCGATCTCGGCGACGCTCATGCTGCTGGTCACTCTGGCCGGCGTCGTCCTGCTCGTCGCAGAACAGTCCACTGTGGGACTGCTCTGCATCACCGTGGTCTTCGTATGGACGCTGATCGATCTGATCATGCTGCTCACCGGTTCCATGCGAGACCGGCAGGACCACCGCCTGGCAGGCCACCGCGAGCGAGCGGGGGTCTGCTCCGCGATCACCGTGGGCCTGCTGGCACTGGCCCTGATGGTCTCTCTGGTGCTCGGCACCAGCGCCGCAGTCTCCGGCTGAGTCGCGGGCCCTGCGCCCTGCTGCTCCGCTGCTCCGCTGGACAGCCGGTCAGCCGGTCAGCCGGTCAGCCGGTCAGCCGGTCAGCTTCTGGGCTGGTCAGCTCCTGCAGGAGCTCACTCGGGGTCGATCTGCCCGGCCGGGGTGCTCTTCTCCGCCTGGAACTCGTCTTCGATCCGTCCGTGGGCCCAATAGGCAGAGAGTGACATCCCTTTGCGCGGGAGCCCCTTCTCCTCCACCAGGATCCGGCGGATCCGTTTGGTCTGCGCGCGCTCACCGTGGACGAAGACCTGCACGTCGCCGGCGGGGATGGTCAGCTCCGCGAGGTAGTCGGCAAGCATCGTGGTCTCCGGGCTGAAATCGGCTTCCCGGTGCAGCCAGACGAGGTCAACACCTTCTGGCACGGTCAGCGGCTGCCGTTCAGCTGCATCTCTGACCTCGACGACGACGAGCCCTCGCGCATCCTCCGCCATCGACTCCAGGGCGGAGGCGATCGCGGGAAGCGCCGCCTCGTCCCCCGCGAGCAGGTGCCAGTCTGACTCTGCCCGTGGGGCGTAGGCGCTGCCGGGCCCGAAGAAGCTGATCAGGTCGCCTGGCTGCGCGTGCTTCGCCCAGACTCCGGCGAGGCCCTCGTCCCCGTGGATCACGAAGTCCACCCAGATCTGGCGGTTCAGGTGATCGACATGGCGGATCGTGTACGTGCGGGTGACCGGCATCTGTTCGGTGGGCAGCTTCTCGCGCAGCGCCTCCATGTCGAAGGGGCGCTCCAGATTCAGGCTCTGCTGCGCCTGCGGGTCGGCCTCGAGCGCCGGCGGCAGGAACAGCAGCTTGATGTACTGGTCGGTGGCCGGAGACTCCCCGACGGACTTGAACTCGATCGCATCGAACCCGGGGCCCCCGAGGACCATCCGCGTCATATGCGGGGTGAGCTGCTTCTTGGCTTCGACGCGGAGCACGTGCTGGATGCGCGTTTTCTTGGACTTGGACACTCCGGCACTCTAGACCACTGCGGGCCCGCAGGTGAGGCGAACCTCATGTGGGCGTCGTCTATTACGCAACGAGAGGATGCCGCAATACCGTCACGTCGCCATGTGTGCGTCGAAAAAGTTGAGCGCACGTTGCTCAACTTTGGAATATACTGATCTCAGGTGCCGTTGGACCTGTTGCCGATGGGCATCAAGAGCCGAGAGGCACCAAGAGAAGACATGAACAACTACCGCAATGAGTGAAGGAGCTGATTGCTGTGATGAACAACTCTCTGACCCGACTCGATCCGTTCACCCTGATCGACGACGTCTTCCGCACGATGCGCACCCCCGGGGTAGATCCGGCGCAGCGTCAGTCCGGCTTCGTGCCACCGGTCGACGCCCACCGTGACGGCGAGGACCTGCTGCTGCGAGCTGATCTGCCCGGCATCGACCCGGAGAAGGATGTCTCCGTGGAGCTGACCGGACGCACCCTGACGGTCTCCGGCGAGCGCCGCAGCGAGACCGAGGCCGATGGACTGCGCGAGGTCCGCTACGGGTCCTTCTCGCGGACGATCACACTGCCGAGCGAGGTCTCCGAGGACGCCATCACGGCGGACTATGAATCGGGCGTGCTGACAGTGCGCGTGGCGGGGGTCTACGCCCAGGAGCAGCCGCGCAAGATCGAGGTCTCCTCCAGCGGGCGCCAGAAGACCCTCGACTCCTGATCCCGGCCCCGCCGGGCCCGCGCCCCGGCGCCACCCACAGCGCTGAGGGGCACTGCGCTGAGGGGCGGAATCTCCGAGCGTTCTGGCCCGGCTTCGGGCTCAGCTGCCCGGAGATTCCGTCCCTCAAGCATGAGAAGGGGGCGCTAGAAGACGATCGTGGTGCTGCCGCTGCGGATCACGCGGTCCTCGCAGTGCCACTTCACCGCGCGGGAGAGCACGGCGCGCTCGACGTCGGCCCCGAAGCGGGTGAGCTGGGCGACGTCGTCGCTGTGCGAGACGCGGATGACGTCCTGCTCGATGATCGGGCCCTCGTCGAGGTCACGGGTCACGTAGTGGGCGGTGGCGCCGATGAGCTTCACGCCGCGATCCTTGGCCTTCTGATAGGGGCCCGCGCCGATGAAGGCGGGCAGGAAGCTGTGGTGGATGTTGATCACCGGAGCGCCCACCTGTTCGAGGAAGTGCTCGGAGATGATCTGCATGTAGCGCGCCAGCACGATCATGTCCACGTTGCCGGTCAGCAGCTCCAGGTGCTTGGCCTCGGCCGCCGCCTTGTCGCCGTTGACGATGGGCACATGGAAGTAGGGGATGCCGAACGGCCGCACATCCTCAGCCAGGTCCGCGTGGTTGGAGATCACCATGGCGATATCCATCGGGATCTCCCCGCGACGATGGCGCCACAGCAGATCCAGCAGGCAGTGGTCGGTCTTGGAGGCGAAGATCGCCACCCGCTTGGGCTGGTCCGCGGCGGTCAGCGAGAAGTCCATGGAGAAGCGGTCCGCCAGCCTGGTCTGGACTGCCTGCTCCACGGCAGGCCTGGCCGCTGCCAGACCCGGCAGATGAAAGACGGTGCGCTGGAAGAAGCGTCCGCCCTCGACACCGGTCGAGTACTGGTCCAGGCTGATGATGTTGCCGCCGATCTCGGCGATCACCTCAGAGACGGCGGCGACGATCCCTGGCTGATCGGGGCAGGAGATGATCAGTCGGGCGATGTCGTGGGTCTGCGTCTCAGGGGTGCTCATCAGGTCTCCGAATCAGGCTCGCCAGGTCAGTGCGGGCGGACGGCGCCGCGCCTTGGACACTATGACACGAAACAGGGCATGAAAAACGCCCCCGCCCGGAAGGGCGAGGGCGAATCTGCTCCCCCAGTTGGATTCGAACCAACAACCGCTCGATTAACAGTCGAGTGCTCTGCCGTTGAGCTATGGAGGATTGCGACTGGAAAAGTCTAGCAGGGGTTCCTGGTCGCTGTGAAATCCCCCCGGCGGACAGCGGGGTGACCACTGTGACATCATCTTCTCGTGACACCTCCCTCTGCAGCCGCAGCTGGCCGGACATCCGAGTTCCGCCGGCTCACCGTGTTCACCGGTTCAGCCTCGGGAGTCGATCTGGGCTACACCGCGGAGGCCCGTCGGCTCGGCACCGCGCTGGCCGGCGCCGGGATCGGCGTGGTCTACGGGGGCGGGAAGGTGGGACTGATGGGGCAGATCGCGGATGCCGCCCTCGAGGCCGGAGGCGAGGTCCACGGCGTCATTCCCGAGGTGCTGATGAGCCGGGAAGTGGGACATCAGGGACTCACCTCGCTGGAGCTGGTGCAGGACATGCACACGCGCAAGTCCCGCATGGCGGATCTCGGCGACGGGTTCGTCGCCCTGCCCGGAGGGATGGGCACACTGGAGGAGTTCTTCGAGGTGTGGACCTGGCAGTATCTGGGTCTCCACACCAAGCCGGTGGGGCTCTACAACGTGCAGGGCTTCTGGGACCCGCTGCTGGCGATGGTGGACCACATGGTGGCTGAGGGGTTCATGTCCGCGTGGCGCCGCGAGGCTCTGGTGATCAGCGATGACCCGCAGGAGCTGATCCGTCAGCTGCGCAGCTGGACACCTGGCCGCTGAGTCAGGCGGGCAATTCAGGTCAGGCGGGCAAGTCCGGCGCATCCAGCCAGCGACCGAGCACCACAGTGTCCTGATCGGTGTAGCCGTGGCGGCGGTAGAACTCCTGGACCTCCGCATTCTCCTGGCGCACCATCAGCATGAGCTTGGGCACGCCGCGCGCTCGGAGCCACTCCTCCGCAGCCGCCAGAAGCTGCTGCCCCAGGCCGTGCCGCTGCATGGACCTCTCCACCGCGAGGTAGTAGATCCATCCGCGATGTCCGTCCTCGCCCAGCATCACCGTACCGAGCAGCCGCTGCTGAGCATCCGCTGCCGGGTCATCCACTGCCTGAACGGTCACCGCTGCCAGCACGGTCGACCCGTCTCCGTGCAGGGCGCGCCGGCAGTCCTGGTACGGGTCGTTCCAGGGCCGGGTCAGGCCGGTCTCCTGCCACAGGACGACGGCGGCCCCCACCAGCTCCTCCGGCAGGTCGGTGATCTTCACCCCGGCCTCGCCGGGAGCCGACTCGCTCAACTCCGCACTACTTCTGCACCGGACGGATCGAGATGCTCTCCACCATGGAGGCGTCCTCCATGTCCACCACGGTGCGCGCCGCTTCCGCGATGGCCCGCGGGGAGATGTAGATGCCGCCGTCGTAGTTCTGGTTCCCCATGGATTCCTGCAGAGCGACCTGCATGTCAGTGTCCACGCGGCCAGGATGGATCGAAGTGACCTTCACCGCTCCGCGCTCCTCCTCGCGCAGAGCGTCGGTCATCGCCCGCAGCGCGAACTTCGTGCCCGAATACATCGAGCTCCCGGCCCCCGCGGTGAAACCGGCGCCGGAGTTGATGCTCAGCACCTGACCGGAGGACCCGCGCAGCAGCGGCAGGGCGGCGCGGGTCAGCTCGGCAACGGCGAAGACGTTGACGGTGAACATCTCCTGGAACTGCGACGGGGACGTCTCCGCCACCGGATTCATCCAGGCCAGCCCTGCCGAATGGACGAGGACGTCCAGACCGGAGAGTCCGAGCGCCGCGAAGGCCGGTGCTATCGCATCGAGATCGCTCAGATCCACGAGGAAGGGCTCCGCGCTGGGCAGCGTCTGGACCACCGCGTCCACGGTCGCGGGGTTCGTCCCGCCGACCAGGATGTGGTGGTCCTGACCCAGCTCTTCGGCGATGGCTGCGCCGATGCCCCGGGAGGCACCGGTGATCAGCGCCACCGGTCGCGCGTCACGTGCCTGGTGCGCGGAGCTGGACGGGGCGGCAGGACTGGACTGGGCGGTCATGGAGCCAGCTTAGATGATCCGGCCCGGCAATCCGTGGGACCGAACCGGCCGGAGAACGGCCGGGTCAGGCACCGGGTCAGGCACCGGGTCAGGTACCTAGCAGCCAGCGGTGCAGCGCCTGATGGCAGGCGCGCAGGGCCTCGGCGCTGACATGCTCATCATCGGTGTGCGCGAGGAGCGGATCTCCGGGGCCGAAGTTCACCGCCGGGACTCCCCGGGCAGAGAACCGAGCCACATCGGTCCAGCCATATTTGGGCATGGGCTCGCCGCCGACCGCGGCGATGAAGGCCTGAGCGGCCGGATGGTCGAGTCCGGGACGGGCCGCCGCCGAGCTGTCGGTGATCCGCACCTGCTCCGGCGTGATTCCGGCGGAGCCCAGCACCTCGTAGAGGTGGGCGTGGGCCTGCTCCTCGGTCTTGTCCGGGGCGAAGCGGTAGTTGATCTCCACCACGGTGGAGTCGGGGATGACGTTGCCGGCCACCCCGCCGCGGATCCGCACGGCGTTGAGTCCCTCGCGGTAGTCCAGACCCTCCACACGGATGGTCTGCGGCGAGTACTCGCTCAGCACGCTGAGCAGGCCCGCGGTGCGGTGGATCGCGTTCTCCCCCATCCAGGCGCGCCCGGAGTGCGCGGCGACCCCGGGGATGCTCACCTCGGCGCGGCAGGTGCCGTTGCAGCCACCCTCCACCACTCCGTGGGTGGGCTCGAGCAGCACCGCGAACTCGGCGTCGAGCAGCTCCGGCACGCTGCGCAGCACCCTGCCGAGCCCGGACCTGCTGGCCTCGACCTCCTCGTGGTCGTAGAAGACCCAGGTGATGTCGCGGTCCAGGGAGCCGCCGGCGGCCAGGTGGGCCGCGACGTCGTCGGCCAGCTTCAGCTGGACCGCCACGCCGCCCTTCATGTCGGTGGCGCCGCGGCCGTAGAGGAGGTCCTCCCCCTCAGCGCGCTCCCAGCTCGGCGGCACGGTGCCCCGGGATCCCGGCGTCGTGGGCAGCGGGACCGTGTCCAGGTGCCCGGCAAGGATGACCCGCTGGGGCGCGCCGGTCTCGGTGCGGATGATGAGCGTGTCGCCGTCGCGGTGCAGGTTCAGTCCGCTGAGCCCTGCCAGGGCCGACTCCACGGCGTCGGCCAGGGTCTTCTCATCCCCGGAGACGGACTCGCAGGCGATGATCGCCTCGGTGAGCGCGGCGACGTCGCCGGAGAGCAGGTCACGGATATCCATGCGTCCAGCCTAGGCGAACCGCGCACGAACGGCTCTGGGAACAGCGCCCTCCGTCCTCCGCTGCGCGGGAAAAGTAGGATGGGCCCATGAGCACTGAATCCCGAACTGCATCTGGCCATGGTCTTGCCAGCGTGACCGCCGACGGCACCGTCCTGGACACCTGGTTCCCGAACCCCGTCCTGTCCCCGCTGAAGGAGAACGACGACGACGCACTGATCTCGGATCTGCGGGCCGTCACCGGCGAGGACGCGGCTCGCGGCGTCACCACTGAAGTGGTCTCCGTGGAGGCGGACCTCGATGCCGAGGCGACCTCCGCCTCCGATGTATGGCTTCGTCTGCATCTGCTCTCCCACCGGCTGGTGAAGCCCCGGACGATCAACCTGGACGGGATCTTCGGGCATCTGAGCAATGTCGTCTGGACGAACTTCGGCCCCTGTGCGGTGGCCGGATTCGAGACCACCCGGCTGAAGCTGCGCGCCCGCGGCCACGTCAGCGTGCATTCCATCGACAAGTTCCCCCGCCTGGTGGACTACGTGACCCCCACCGGCGTGCGCATCGGCGACGCCGACCGCGTGCGACTGGGCGCATATCTGGCCGAGGGCACCACGGTCATGCATGAGGGCTTCGTGAACTTCAACGCGGGCACGCTGGGCTCCTCCATGGTGGAGGGCCGCATCTCCGCCGGCGTCGTGGTCGGAGACGGCACCGACATCGGCGGCGGCGCCTCGATCATGGGCACCCTCTCCGGCGGCGGCAAGGAGAAGATCACCCTCGGCGAGCGGGTCCTGCTGGGCGCCAACTCCGGTGTGGGCATCTCCATCGGCGACGACTGCGTGGTCGAGGCCGGACTCTACGTCACCGCCGGGACCAAGGTGGCGGTGCTCGGTGACGACCGCAGCGTGCTCGACACGGTCAAGGCCTCCGCGCTCTCGGGCGTGCCGAACCTCCTGTTCCGCCGGGACTCGGTCACCGGCGCGGTCCAGGCGGTCCCCCACAAGGGCCAGAACGTGGAGCTCAACGCGGCTCTGCACAAGAACTGAGTCGAGTCCACAGAGAGGCCCCGATGAGCCCCCGAGCTGATCGTCCCATCACCGTCACGCGCAAGGTGCACCGCCGTCGTCGTCGAGCCCGGGCGCTCATGGCGATCACCGTGGTGGCGGCCGTGGTCGCGGCCACCGGCTACGGGGCGTGGCAGTTCATCGAGGAGAACGAGTATCTCCTCGACGAGCGCTGTCAGGTCACCCTCGGCGAGACCGAGCACCGCCTGACGCCCGCCCAGACCTACTCGGCCGCCCACCTCGCCGCCGGGGCCGCTGATCGCGACATGCCGGTGCAGGCGGCGACCCATGCCCTGGCCATCTCGCTGCAGGAGGCGCAGCTTGAGGACCACGCCGACCCGGAGGACGCCGAGCCGGCTGAGACGGACTCCTCGGAGGCCGAGGAGTCCGCCGAGGCCGAGGAGGACCAGGCCCCTGTGGAGCCCGTGCTCTTCGCCGGCGGAGGTGCGCAGTGGGACGCCGTGGAAGCCTCGAGCACCGTCCCGAGGACCTCGGCGGACTTCTACCAGGAGCTGTCCGACAGCAGCCGCGGGGAGGGAGAGGCCGAGCTGGAATGGTCCCCCGAGCTCGGCCTGGACGAGGCCGCCGAGGCGCTGAGCCGCCCGCACAATCCCACGTTCTACCCCCAGCACGGTGAGCTCGCCCGAGCCTTCGCCCGCCCGCTCACCGGGATGCAGCCGCTGGTGATGACCTGTCAGCTGAGCCAGATCGACGTGCCCGGACCTGACCCCCAGGGCCTGGCTGAGGAGCTGGGCGCCACGCTGCCGAACCTTCTCGGCGAGGACGCCGTCGCGGTGGAGGGATCCGGCGAGAGCGGAACGGTCACCGTGGGGATCGAAGACGTCGATGCCGAGGCCGGCGTGCATGATCCGGTCACCGAGGCGAGCTCCGAAGATCGCACCGATCCGCTGTGGCTGGTGGCCCACTGGGCCGTGGCGGCCGCGGAGACCTATGGCGTGCAGTCGGTGCATGCGGGGACCCACGAGTGGCAGCGCGACTCCGGCCGCTGGGAACGCGTGGAAGAGGCCAGCGATGAAGCGGTGGAGATCAGCTTCTCCCGCCCCTGAAACACGTTGAGCGGCGCATTCTCCGAGCAGTCGGGGGGCCTCTTCGGCCTTGACCAGTCGGAGAATCCGCCGCTCAGCGCGAGGGAGAGGAGGTTCAGACTCCCGGGTAGTGGCGCTCGGGCTCGCCGATGTAGAGCTGGCGGGGCCGGCCGATCTTGGTGGAGGGATCCTCGATCATCTCGCGCCACTGGGCGATCCAGCCGGGCAGCCGACCCAGTGCGAAGAGCACGGTGAACATCTTCTCCGGGAAGCCCATGGCCTTGTAGATCAGGCCGGTGTAGAAGTCCACGTTCGGGTAGAGCTTGCGCTCGATGAAGTAGTCATCCTCCAGCGCCTTCTGCTCCAGGCGCTGGGCGATGTCGAAGAGCTCGTCATCGCCGCCGAGCTTGGCCAGCAGGTCATCGGCGACGCCCTTGACCACGCGGGCGCGCGGATCGTAGTTCTTGTAGACACGGTGTCCGAAGCCCATGAGCCGGACGCCGTCCTCCTTGTTCTTGACCTTCTCCATGAAGGCCTCCGGGCTGACGTCACCGGACTGGATCTGGCGCAGCATCTTCAGCACGGCCTCGTTGGCGCCGCCATGGGCGGGGCCGTAGAGGGCGTTGATCCCGGCGGAGACCGAGGCGAAGAGGTTCGCCTGCGAGGAGCCGACCAGGCGCACTGTGGAGGTGGAGCAGTTCTGCTCGTGGTCCGCGTGCAGGATCAGCAGCATGTCCAGGGCCTTGACGATGTCCGGGTCCAGATCGTACTGCTCCGAGGGCACGCCGAAGCAGCCGCGGAGGAAGTTCTCCGTGAGCGTGAGGTTGTTGTCCGGGTAGAGCATCGGCTGACCGATGGACTTCTTGTACGCGTAGGACGCGATCGTGGGGACCTTCGCCAGCAGGCGGCGCGTGGATCGCTCCACGTGGTCGTTGTCGAAGGGGTCCAGCGAGTCCGGATAGTAGGTGGACAGCGCGGAGACCGCCGAGGAGAGCACCGGCATGGGGTGGGCGTCGCGGGGGAAGCCGCCGAAGAAGTCGCGGAGCTCCTCGTGCAGAAGCGTGTGACGTCGGGTCACCTGGTCGAACTCGGTCAGCTGCTCCTGGGTGGGCAGCTCGCCGTAGATCAGCAGGTAGGAGACCTCGAGGAAGCTGGAGTGCTCCGCCAGCTGTTCGATCGGGTAGCCGCGGTAGCGCAGGATTCCCTCATCGCCGTCGATGTAGGTGATCGCAGACTTCGCATTCGCCGTGTTCATGAATCCGGGGTCATAGGTGACAGCGCCGGTGGTTGCGCGCAGCGGCCCGATATCGAGGCCGTCATTGCCCTCGACCGAGGACAGCACCGGTAGTTCCAGATCGCCCCCCTGGTAGCTCAGGCGGGCAGGAGTCTGCTCAGTCATGGGTCTCCTTATCAGACACACTAGGGGGACATCATGACAAACCTACCGTGTGGTCACGGCCGGCTGCCAGTTGTGTCCTGGTTCACCACACGTCGTGCGGACTTCTGGGGTCACACGCTCTGATCAGCCGCGCAGGCGCTGCGCCGCCGCAGAGATCCGCTCGTCTGTGGCGGTCAGCGCCACCCGGATGTAGCCGTTGCCGCGCTCCCCGTAGAACACCCCGGGGCCGACCACGATTCCGCGTTCAGCCATCTGCTGCACGAGCGACCAGGTGTCCTCGGCCGTGGCCGGCCGTGCATCAGGCTGTGCGTCTGACTGCACGGCAGCCGGGGCCCTCCGGCACCAGAGGTAGAGCCCGGCCTGGGAGTCCTCGATCTGCAGCCCCGCGGCCTGCAGCGCCGGCACCATCAGCGCACGACGGCGGCGGTAGACCTCCCGCTGAGCGCTGACGTGGGCGTCGTCGTCCAGTGCCGCGGTCAGGGCCGCCTGGATCGGGGCCGGGACGATCATCCCGGCATGTTTGCGAGTGTTCACCAGTCCGGCGATCAGCTCGGGGCAGCCGGCGGCGAAGGCCGCCCGGTACCCGGCCAGATTGGACTGCTTCGAGACGGAGTACACGGCGAGCAGGCCGCGGTGATCGCTGGCCCCGGTGGCGGGGTCGGTGCCGCATACCCGAGGGTCCAGCAGCGAGGGGACATCGTCGTCCGCCACCTCCCAGGGCAGCTCGGCGTAACACTCGTCGGAGGCCACCACCGCGCCGATGCGGCGGCCAAGCTGCACCACGGAGCGCATCCACTCGACGCCGGCCACCGCTCCGGTGGGGTTCGAGGGCGAGTTGATCCAGATCAGCCTGACCCGCTGCAGGGTCTCCTCGTCCAGGCTGAACGGGTCATCGGTGGCGATCGGGGTGGCCCCGGCGATCTGGGCGCCGATGTCATAGGTCGGGTAGGCCACCAGCGGGCGCAGCACGACGTCGCCCGCGCCGGCCCCTGCGCGGGCGCCGAGGCCCAGCAGCGTGGGCAGCCAGGCGACCAGCTCCTTGGAGCCGACGGTGGGCAGGATGTTGATCGGATCAAGCCCCGCGACCCCGCGCCGGCGGGCGAACCAGCCGGCGATGGACTCGCGCAGCGCTGCGGTGCCGTGGGTGGTGGGATAGCCAGGTGCATCGGCGGCAGCGGCGAGGGCCTGCTGGATCACCTCGGGAGTGGGATCCACCGGGGTGCCGATGGAGAGGTTCACGACCCCGTCGGGGTGGGTCTGCGCCTGCTCCACATAGGGAGCCATCGCGTCCCAGGGATACTCAGGAAGAGTGAGCATTCAGGCCTCCGCCGAGATGGGTGGTGCCGTGGCTGACTCCGCCGGGGCGGCCGGTCCAGCGGCGGGCGCCACGGATTATCAAGCCGAGGATCAGTGCTCCTGCGGGGGCAGTGCGGCGACGATCTCGTGATCCTTGGGGATCAGCCCGACCTTCGCGGCGCCGCCGGGTGAGCCGACCTCGTCGAAGAACTCGACATTGGCCCGGTAGTACTCGGACCACTGCTCCGGGGTGTCATCCTCGTAGTAGATGGCCTCCACCGGGCAGACGGGCTCACAGGCTCCACAGTCCACACATTCATCGGGGTGGATGTAGAGCATCCGGTCACCCTCATAGATGCAGTCCACAGGACATTCATCGATGCAGGCCTTGTCCTTCAGATCCACGCAAGGAAGGGCGATGATGTACGTCATGGACTCCTCAGTCTTTCTACGAGTGCGTGTCTAGAGTCTACCGAGATGCGAAGCGGTCGCGCACAACGATCCACTTGACCAGGATCATGGCGAGCACGGTGACCAGCGCCGCGCCCAGCCACCAGATCAGCGAGGCCAGCGTGGGCCCGGGCAGCAGCGCCATGGCCTCCGGGCTGTAGGGCACCACGAGCTGATCAGGGCCGGGCCAGAGGTAGGCGATGGTGGCCACGGTGAAGGTGGACACGCCCATCACCATCGGCTCGACCAGGGAGCCGCTCTTCAGACCCGCCCAGAGCTGCGCCAGGAGGCACATGACCAGCGCTAGCAGCGCGCCCCAGGGGATCACGATGCCGGTCTCGGTGGGGCCGAGGACCAGGATGTTGCCGTGCAGGACGGTGCCCAGGATTCCGAGCACCACCCCGGCGGAGAAGCAGACTCCCAGCAGCACGGGGCTGCGGGAGGAGCTTCTCCGCGGGGGTGCGTCCTGAGGCGGCGCCCCCGAAGGGGCGGTCTCCTGCAGCGCGGACATTACTGGGACGCGCTCTTCTTCTTGCGCGAGTCACGCATGCGCTCGGAGGAGTTCAGGATCACCTTGCGGATGCGGATGGAGTGCGGGGTGACCTCCACGCACTCATCTTCATTGGCGAACTCGAGGGACTCCTCGAGGGTCAGCTTGGTCGGAGGGGTCAGCCCTTCGAAGGAGTCGGCAGCCGCTGCACGCATATTGGTGAGCTTCTTCTCCTTCGTGATGTTGACCTCCATGTCGTCGTGGCGCGCGTTCTCTCCGACGACCATGCCCTCGTAGACCTCTTCCTGGGGATCCACGAAGAAGGTGCCGCGCTCCTGGAGGTTGATCATGGCGAACGGGGTCGCCGTGCCGGTGCGGTCGGAGATCAGCGAGCCGGAGGTGCGGTACTCGATCAGGCCCTTCCAGGGCTCGTAGCCTGCGGCGTAGGAGGAGGCGATGCCGGCGCCGCGGGTGTCGGTGAGGAACTTGGTGCGGAAGCCGATGAGCCCGCGTGCAGGCACCATGAACTCCATGCGGATCCAGCCGGTGCCGTTGTTGGTCATCGTGGTCATGGTGCCCTTGCGGGAGGCCATGAGCTGGGTGATCGCGCCCATGAACTCCTCCGGGGAGTCCACGATCATGTTCTCCATCGGCTCGTGCAGCTTGCCGTCGATCTCGCGGGTCACCACCTGGGGCTTGCCCACGGTCAGCTCGAAGCCTTCGCGGCGCATCTGCTCCACCAGGATGGCGAGCGCGAGCTCGCCGCGGCCCTGGACCTCCCAGGTGTCGGGACGCTCGGTCGGGAACACCTTGAGCGAGACGTTGCCGATCAGTTCCTTGTCCAGGCGATCCTTGACCTGGCGCGCAGTGACCTTCGCACCCTTGACCCGACCGGCCATCGGCGAGGTGTTGATGCCGATGGTCATGGAGATCGCGGGATCGTCCACGGTGATGGTGGGCAGCGGCTTGGGGTTCTCCAGATCGGTGAGCGTCTCACCGATCATGATGTCGGAGATGCCGGCGACGGCGACGATCTCACCGGGTCCGGCCGAATCTGCGGAGACCCGCTCCAGGCCCTTGGTGGCCAGCAGCTCGGTGATCTTCACCGTCTTCATGGTGCCGTCCTTGCGGGCCCAGGCGACCTGCTGGTTCTTCTTCAGCGTGCCGTTGAAGATGCGCAGCAGGGCCAGGCGGCCCAGGAACGGGGAGGCGTCGAGGTTGGTGACGTGTGCCTGCAGGACCTCGTCGGCGTCATACTTCGGAGCCGGGACGTGCTCGAGGATGGTGTCGAACAGCGCCTCGAGATCCTCGCTGTCGGGCAGCCCACCGTCTTCGGGCTGGTTCTTCGAGGCCCGGCCGGCCTTGCCGGAGGCGAAGACCACGGGGACATCGAGCACGGAGTCCAGGTCGAGCTCAGGGTTCTCCTCGGCCACATCGGAGGCCAGTCCCAGCAGAAGGTCCATGGTGTCGGAGACCACGCCGTCGATGCGGGCGTCGGGGCGGTCGGTCTTGTTGACCACCAGGATCACCGGCAGCTGGGCGTTGAGCGCCTTGCGCAGCACGAAGCGGGTCTGCGGCAGCGGCCCTTCGGAGGCGTCCACGAGCAGGACCACGCCGTCGACCATGGACAGGCCGCGCTCGACCTCGCCGCCGAAGTCGGCGTGACCGGGGGTGTCGATGACGCTGATGGTGACCTCATCGGTGCCCGCCCGCTCTTTGGCGGAGGGACCGGAGTAGAACACCGTGGTGTTCTTGGCCAGGATCGTGATGCCCTTCTCCTTCTCGAGCTCACCGGAGTCCATGACTCGGTCCTCGAGATCGCCGTGGCCACCGACGGACTTGGTCTGGGTGAGCATGGCATCGACCAGCGTGGTCTTGCCGTGGTCGACGTGGGCGACGATGGCGACGTTGCGCAGATCCTGGCGCTCGTCAGTGCCTGCAAGTGCGCGAGCGGCGGCAGTGGTCATAAGTGGGGCAACGCCTTCCATAGAGGAGATGTGACTTCGTGGATCGGTGTCAGGTCCTGACTCGTCCGTGTCACGTCATGTTTCATCAGTGTTCAACAGTGTGGATTCGGGTGGGTCAGAGCGCACGCCAACGCGGCTGTGTCGCGACCACACCATTCAAGTGTACGGCCTCGGGGCCGCGAGCCCGGCAATGAGATGCATCACGGGGCTCGCGGACGGGGGCCCCGGGGCAGGTCCCCCGGGGCGAGCGGAGCTTTTCGCGGCACGTGGGCGGCGGCTTGCGGCGGCTGGGGGCTATGTCCCGGCGGGGATCACACGCTCATTCGGGCCGGCGTGATGGCAGGCGGCGGCCTGTGTGATCCGGCCCCGAGAGATGAGTTCCGGCTCATCGGTGGCGCACACCTCGGTGGCCTTCCAGCAGCGCGTGCGGAAGCGGCAGCCCGAGGGCGGGTTCGCCGGGTTCGGCGGATCGCCCTGAAGCACGATCTGCTGGCGCTGACCGCGCAGGGTCGGATCCGGCACCGGCACGGCGGAGAGCAGCGCCTGGGTGTAGGGATGCGCGGGCTCGGAGTAGATCTCCTCCTGCGTGCCCAGCTCGACGAGCTTGCCCAGGTACATCACGCCGACGCGGTCGGAGATGTGCCGCACCACGGAGAGATCGTGGGCGATGAAGATGTAGCTCAGCCCGAACTGCTTCTGCAGGTCATCGAGGAGGTTCATCACCTGCGCCTGGACGGAGACGTCCAGGGCGGAGACGGGCTCGTCGCAGATGATGACATCCGGGTTCAGCGCGAGTCCGCGAGCGATCCCGATCCGCTGGCGCTGTCCGCCGGAGAACTGGTGCGGGTACCTGTTGATGTGCTCCGGGTTCAGTCCGACCAGGGCGAGCAGCTCCTTGACCCGGTTGCGGATGCCCTGCTTGGGCTTCTCCTCCGGGTGCAGCCGGAACGGCTCGGCGATGATGTCACCCACGGACATGCGCGGGTTCAGCGAGGTGTAGGGGTCCTGGAAGATGATCTGGATCTTGCGGCGGAGCCGGCGCAGCTCGTCACCCTTGACGGAGAGGAAGTCCTCGCCGCGGAACCTCACCGATCCGGCGTCGGGCTCCTCCAGGCGCATGAGCAGCTTCGCCAGCGTGGACTTGCCGCAGCCGGACTCTCCCACGATGCCCAGGGTCTCGCCTTCGCGCAGGTTGAAGCTGACCCCGTCCACGGCCTTGACGGCGCCGACCTTGCGCTGAAAGACGATCCCCTGCGTGAGCGGGAAGTGTTTGACCAGGCCATCGACCTCGAGCACCGACTTCTTGTCGGCGAAGGGATCTGCCGGAGCAGGAACAGCGAGACTCATTCTGGTGCCTCCTCAGAGACTTCGATCATGCCCGCGCCGGTGGGCGACGGGCGACGTGTCCGCGTGGCGGTGCCCGCGTAGACGTCCTCGGCGTAGTGGCAGGCGGAGAGGTGTCCGGGGACGATCTGGCGCAGCTCCGGGCGCTCGGTGGTGCAGCGATCGGTGGCGAACTCGCAGCGCGGATTGAACGGGCAGCCCGAGGGCAGCTCGGTCAGCGAGGGGGGCAGACCTGGGATCGCGCGCAGGCGGCCTCCCTCGTCGTCGATCCGGGGGATCGAGGACAGCAGGCCCTTTGTGTAGGGGTGTCCGGTCCTGCCGTAGATCTCGAAGACATCGGCGGCCTCCATCACGCGGCCCGAGTACATCACCGCGATCTTGTCGGCGACGTCGGCCACGACTCCCAGATCGTGGGTGATCAGGATGAGCCCCATGTTGAACTCGTCCTGCAGGTCCTTGAGCAGCCGCATGACCTGGGCCTGGACGGTGACGTCCAGTGCCGTGGTGGGCTCGTCGGCGATCAGCACATCGGGATCCAGGGCGATGGCCATGGCGATCATGATGCGCTGGCGCATGCCCCCGGAGAACTGGTGGGGGTACTCCCCCGCGCGCTTCTCGGCGCCGGGGATGCCGACCCGCTGCATCATCTCCACCGCCTTGGCATTGGCCTCCCGGCGCTTCATGCCGCGGTGCACGCGGAACATCTCGGCGATCTGCCAGCCCACCGGCATGACCGGGTTCAGCGAGGACAGCGCGTCCTGGAAGATCATGGCGATCTTCCCGCCGCGCAGCAGGCGCCGGGACTCCTCGTTCATGCTCAGCAGGTCCTCGCCGCGATAGCGGATCTCCCCGCCGGCGATGCGCCCGGGCGGCATGTCCAGGATGCCCATGATGGTCTGGGCCGTCACGGACTTGCCCGATCCGGACTCGCCGAGGATCGCGAGGGTCTCCCCGGCGTGGAGGGTGAAGTTCAGGCCGTTGATGGCCTGGGCCACACCGGCCTTGGTGTGGAACTCCACCTGGAGGTCCTTGACCTCCAGCAGCGGGGCGTCGGTGGTGCCCGCGGAGACGCGGGCTGAGGTCTGGGATTCGGTCATGGTGTCCAGCCCTTCACTTCTTTGCTTTGGGGTCGATGGCATCGCGGATGACATCGCCCATGGTCATGAAGGCGAACACCGTGAGGCCCACGAAGATCACCGGGAACAGCAGCAGATGCGGCGCGACCTGCAGGAAGTCCTTCGCATCGGAGAGCTGCAGGCCCCAGGAGATGGAGGGCAGCTGCAGCCCCACGCCCAGGAAGGTCAGCGTCGCCTCGGCGCCGATGATGATGCCGGTGAACACGGTCGCGTAGCCGATGACCGGGCCCAGCGAGTTGGGCAGGATGTGCCGGCGCATGATCGTGATGGGACCGGCTCCCAGCGCTCGGGCCGCCAGCACGTACTCGGAGTGCGCCACGGAGATCACCGAGCCGCGCATCAGACGCGTCATCGTGGGCCACATGAAGACGATGAGCACCAGCGAGACTTCGCGCACGCCGCGGACGTCGGAGGGCAGCGCGTTCAGGAAGACCAGCGCACCCAGGATGTAGGGCACTGCGAAGACCATGTCGGTGATGCGGGAGAGGACGGCGTCCACCCAGCCCCCGAAGAAGCCGGCGACGAGGCCCACGGCCACGGCGATGATGAAGGTGCCGATGGCCACGATGAAGCCCACCGCGATCGAGTTCCGGGCTCCGTAGATCACCCTGCTGTAGTAGTCACAGCCCTGGATGTCGGTGCCGAACCAGTGTTCGCCGGAGGGATCCTGCCGACTGCGGCTGAGCAGGCACTCGCGCGGATCGTTGTTGGTGAACAGCTGCGGGAAGATCGCCATCGTCAGGAAGATCAGCAGCAGCGCGGCCGAGATGATGAACCAGGGGTTCTTGCGCAGCGACCGCCAGGCGTCGACCCAGAGGCTCGCCTCCTCGACCTTCTTCTCTCTGCCGTTCTCCGCTGCGGGTTCCAGCGTGGAGTCGATCGGTTCGGTGCGTGCTTCAGCCTTGAACATCTCACTCATAGCGGATCCTTGGGTCGAGAAGGCCATAGATGAGATCCACGATGAGGTTGATGACCACGAAGAAGATCACAAAGAGGGTCACGACGCCGACGACGACGGTGCCCTCCTGGCCGAGGATGGAACGGTAGACCTGCTCGCCGAGTCCGGGCAGGTTGAAGATCGTCTCCACCACGATGGAGCCGCCCAGCATGCTGGCGAGGTCGGCACCGATGAAGGTGACCGCGGGGATGAGCGAGTTCCGCAGCCCGTGTCGCCCGATCACCCGGCTGCGCTTCATCCCCTTGGCGGTGGCGGTGCGCACATAGTCGGACTTCAGCGAGTCCAGCAGCTCTCCGCGGACCAGCCGCGCGAGGATGCCGGTGGAGACCGAGGCCATGGTCAGCGCGGGAAGGACATAGCTGGCGATCCCGTCATTGGCGCCGGCGATGGGAAAGAGCCCCAGGTTCAGACCGAAGACCAGCTGCAGCAGGAACCCGATGACCAGGGTGGGCAGCGCGACCATGGCCACGGTGGAGACCTGCACGAAGCGGTCGAAGAAGCGATCGCGGTACAGCGCGGCGAGGATGCCGGCGATGATGCCCATGACGCCCTGGATGATGAAGGTCACCAGCGCGAGCGTGGCGGTGACCGGCAGCCGCTGGGTGATGATGTCCGTGACCGGTCGTCCGTTGAAGGTGGTGCCGAAGTCGGCGGCGGTGATGATGCCCCAGACGTATTTGGCGTACTGGACCATGAAGGGGTCATCGAGGTTGTACTGCTCCCGGAGCGTCTCCCGGACGGCGTCGCTCATCGGCCGATCACCGGCCAGGGCCCGGATCGGGTCCCCCGGGATGGCGAAGACCAGCGCGTACACGATCAGTGTGGCGATCAGGATGACGGGTATGAACTGGAGCAGACGCCGAATGATATAGCGGGTCATTGCTGTCCTTGTGAGGTGCGGGCGGCGGCGCGGTCTGCGCCGAACGTCAGTCCCGAGGGAGAGGTCTTCTCCACACCGGGTCGACGCCGCGATCAATGATAGGGACTCGGGCTGGTTTCCCTGAATCCTGCGGCGGGGGCAGACCAAGGGCGCGACCTGTGCGTCTTCTGCACGGGCCGCGCCCCTGGTCCGGGGAGGATTACTCCTCGGTCACCACGACCTGCTCGAGGTGGGTGAAGGTGGCCTGGTCCATGAAGAGGGACTCGCCGTCGATCCGGTCGCTGTGGACCGTCAGGTAGTTCGTGAACCACAGCGGGATGACGGGCATGTCCTCCAGGAGGATGGCCTCGGCGTCGGTGTAGAGCCCTGCCGCCGTGTCGGGATCAGTCTCGGCGTTGGCCTCGTTGATCAGCTCATCGAACTCCTCGTTGGAGTAGTCCGCGTAGTTCGAGGACGCACCGGTGGAGTAGATCGGCTCCATCGCGTACTGCGCGCTGGGGTAGGACAGAGTCCAGCCCAGACGGTACGGTCCGGTGATCTCCTGCTCGTCGTGGAGACCCAGGTACTGTGCGAATTCCAGGGACTCGAAGGTGATGTCCTCGATGCCGAGGTTCTGCTCCCACTGGTTGGCCACTGCTGCCACCCAGTCCTCGTGGCCTGCGCCGGAGTTGAAGTAGACGGTCAGCTCGCTGGGGCCGCCGGCCTCCTCGTAGAGATCGGCCGCAGCCTCGGGATCGAACTGGCAGAACTCACAGCTGTTCTCGTTGCCCTCGATCAGATCCGGCGGAATGATGTTCTCCGCAGGAGTCTGGGCGCCGTCGAAGATCGCGTCGATGATCGACTCACGATCGATGGCCATGGAGAGTGCGTGGCGGACATCGACGTCGTCGAACTCCTCCTGGTAGAGCGGGAAGCCCAGGTAGGTGAAGGAGGAGGTGTCGAAGTCGGTGTAGTTCTCACCGAAGTCCGCCTCCACCGTGCTGCGACGGTTCGGCGGGGCCGCGTCGAGGATGTCGAGGCTGCCGGACTGGACGTCCAGGTAGGCGGTCTCGATCTCCGAGTAGATGCGCCATTCGATGCGCTCGGGCAGGCCCGGCTCCTCGCCGGCCCAGTCCTCGTAGCGGTTCACGGCGATCTGCACGTCGTGCTCCCACTCGCCGTCCATCTGGTAGCGGCCGTTGCCGACCGGCGCCTGCTCGAAGGCTTCGATGTCGTCATAGGCGACCGAGGGCATCGGGTAGAACGCGGTGTAGGTGAGCATGTCAGGCAGCGGGGAGAAGGGCTCGGTGAGCTCGATCTCGAGGGTGTAGTCGTCGACTGCGCGCACGCCCTCCATCTCCTCGGCATCTCCGTCGACGACCTCCTGGTAGCCCAGGAAGTTGTCGAAGAAGTTGGCGCTCTGCTGTGCGTTGTCGGGATCGACCACCCAGTTATAGGTGTCCACGAAGGTCTGCGCGGTGATCTCTTCGCCGTCGTGGAAGGTCCAGTCCTCACCCAGGGTGAAGGTCCAGGTGACGTTGTCCTCGGTCTCCCAGGACTCCGCCACGCCCGCCTTGGGCTCGTAGGTCTCGAAATCCGTCTGGGTCAGGCCGGTGAACAGGGACCCGAGGACCCAGGATCCGCAGACCTCGGTGGAGTTCGCCGGCACCAGGAACTGCGGTTCGCAGTTGTAGGCCGAGACGGTGCCGCCGCCTTCGACGGCCTGTGCGGCGTCGCCGTTGTCGCCGCCGTCTCCGCCATCATCGCCGCCGCCGCAGGCTGACAGCACCAGGGCTGCCGCCGCGGTGACCGCGACCGCGCCCGTCGCGCGAGAGCGACGGGAAGTGTGATTCACGTGCATATTCGGTTTCTCCTCGAAAGATGCGAGCTTCATGGGCACATCGATGATCCGTACGAGAGTGTTGTATGGGTCACCAGTGGCAGTGAGCCTAGCAGTGAGAATTTCCAGCTGGAGTTCAGGTTCCGTTCACCTGTCCATGGTTTGTCATGGAACCTTCCAGACAAGCATCTTCGGGTGCCCGCCGCCGCACTGCGCGCCCTCCCGAGGCTGAAGGCGCTCAGCAGCCCGTGTAACAATCGCCCGCCGAGGTCCGCCCGAGGTCCCTCCCCCGGTATCTCGGTGAGCGGCGCCCGCGGCAGCCGCTGACCGCCGAGCTGCCCGGGCCGACTGTGAGCTGCGACACACAAACAGGTGAAACATGCAAGTAACAGCACCCCTGGACGAAAGTTACTACTGCGTACCTGGCGGCCGTCCGCGAATAAGTCTGATTGTTACGCGTGCTCCCGGCGGGCAGGAGGCAGGGCAGGACACTGGGCTGGAACACCGAGGCTCAGCGACGCCAGGATGCCTCCGGGTCAGAGGTCTCGCCCCTGGTCACGCGCAGCGCCTGGCCCTGGGCCACGAGCGCCTCATACTTCTTGGACTTCTTCTCTGCGGTCTTCATCTCGCGCGGCGGCAGCATGATGGTGCGCTCGGCCTCGATGCCGCTCTGCAGCTGGCGTCCACGCTCGAGCTCGGAATCGAACTCGGCGCCGAGCAGGAGCACCAGGTTCATGATGTAGATCCAGATCAGGAAGATGATGACGCCGGCGAGCGTGCCGTAGGTCGCCGAGTAGTTGCTGAAGTTGCTCACGTAGAACGCCACGCCCAGTGTCGCGAGGATCATGACCACGATGGCGAGCAGCGCCCCTCCGGAGATCCAGCGGACTCCCGGCTGGCTCAGGTTTGGAGTCGCGTAGTAGAGCAGCGCGATGCAGAGCACGACGACCAGGAGCAGGACCGGGTATTTCGCCCAGTTGAAGATCGTCACGGCGGTGCTTCCCAGCCCCACGGTGTTCCCGACAGCCTCAGCGAGGCCGCCTGAGACGACGAGAAGGACGGCGGAGACGGCCACCAGCACGATCAGCACAGCGGTGATCAGGTAGAACAGCGGCCGAAGCTTCAGGATGGAACGACCCTCCTCGACCTCGTAGATCCGGTTCATGGACCGGGAGAAGGCGTTGACATAGTTCGACGCCGTCCACAGCGCGGTCAGGATGCCCAGTGCCAGCCCGAGGCCGGCTCCCTGTGCGGAGGTCACGGCGTCCAGCACCGGCTGCAGGGTGTCCATCGTGCTGGGTTCGACGAGTTCCGAGAGCGTGTCCTCGAGGAAGTTGGCCTGCCCCACGAGCGAGAGCAGCGAGACCAGGGCGATCAGGGCGGGGAAGATCGAGAGCACCGTGTAATAGGTGAGTCCTGCGGCCAGATCGGTGCAGCCGTCGCGGGCGAACTCCGCGATCGTCCGCTTCATGGAGTACTTCAAGGTCTTCCCGGTCAGCTTCACCGGGGATTTCAGCTTCCTGCGCCTTCTGCCGTGTGCTCCGCCGGTGATCTCGGCGTAGTCCTCGCGCTGCCGGTTCTTGACCATATAGGGCTGGTCTGCGGCAGCGGCGATCGTGCCGACCTGCAGCTGGTCGGTGTAGGTGGCCGCCGACCCGGGCGAGCCGTGATCTTCGATCGGGTGCCGACGGTCGCGGTGCGCTCTCAGGGCGCCTTCGACACGGTCAGCTCTGTCGGATCGGTCTGGTTGTCCCTGCGGGTCGGAATGCTCGTTCATGTACACAAACTATCCGGATGTCACGTCAAGACCAACTGGCGGTCAGCTCCTGTTCTCGCCGCGTCGGGTGAGTCGCAGCTCGTCGATATGGGTGATCTCGGCGGGCAGCGCGTTGTTGAGGTAGCCGGCGCGCGCGATGGCCATGGATCCCACGGCCGAGGTGAGCAGCTGGGCGATGATCGCGATGACGGCCTTGAGCAGGTTCAGCCCGCTGAAATCCATCAGCAGCGCCCCGAGCACGATCGAGGCCACGCCCAGGCCCGCCGAGGTCCCCACGGCAGAGGCACGCAGGTAGAGATCCGGCAGCTTGAACAGCCCGATGGCCGAGATGACGATGGTGGCGATGCCGAGGAAGATGCAGAGCAGGCCTGCCGCCTCGATGATGTCGGTGAACTCCATCAGCGACGGCCTCCCGATCCGAGTCGTGCCATCGACAGCGCCGCCATGAAGCCCAGCAGCGTGGCGATGAGGATGATGTCGAAGAGCGCATCGATTCCGGTGCGCAGCCCGATGAGCGCCACGAAGCCGATCGTGGCGAAGAAGATCAGGTCTGCGGCGACCGCCCGATCCATCGTGCGCGGTCCGAGCAGGCCGCGGACCGAGGCGATGATCATGCCGATGGCCAGCAGCAGCAGGGCGACCTCGAGGGTCCATTCGGAGATCATGCGCCCTCACCCGCCCGGGCCGAGGGGGGACGGGGAGCGCCGTCGCCCGGGGGCCGGACCACCGGTCGCTCGGTGGGCCGGGACAGGTCTCCGGGCACCCGCCGCATGGCATGCAGCAGCCGATCCTCCATCTCCTGGATCTCGGCGACCAGCTGCTCGCGCGAGTCCACGAACATGCCGTGGACGTAGAGAATGCCGTGCTCCCGCGAGATCGTGATGGTCAGCGTCCCGGGGGTCAGCGTGATCAGCGAGGAGATCAGCGTCCACTCGCTGTCGGTCTGCGAGGCCGCGGGCACTGCCACGATGGCGGGGCGCATCTTCATCCGTCGGCGCGGGCGCAGCACATCTGCGGTGACCGAGATGTTCGCCAACAGGAACTCCTTGGCGTACCACAGCAGGAATCCGATGATCCGAAATGGCCAGCTCATCATGCTCCGCTCACCGCCCTCACATAGTCCATCGGGTTGAGCAGGCTCTCCGCGGCCGTGGCGGACCAGCTCATCAGCAGCTCCGCCCCCAGTCCGAAGAAGAGGGTGATGCAGGCCAGCAGGATGCCCGGCAGGATCAGCTTCAGCGGGACCTTCACCGCCTGTCTGCCCGCCAGCACGGCCGAGGTCGTCGCCGTCGGGGGGCCGACGGTCAGCGTGGGGGTCTCCGCCTGCGCCTCCACCCGCAGGTACCGCTTGCCGTGCATGCGCTGCTGGTAGGTCAGTGCGCGCTCCTGCAGGTCATCGGGCTCGGGGCCCATGAACACGCCGGTCCAGATCTTCAGCATCGAGAGCAGCGTGAAGACCGAGACCACCACGGCCACGGCGGCCACCCAATAGTGGGACTCCGCAAGGGTCGCCTGGATGATGGAGAACTTCGCCACGAAGCCGGAGAAGGGCGGCATGCCGGCCAGCGAGAGCGCCGCCACCATGAAGGTCACAGCGATCAGCGGTTCGCGCTTGAGCATCCCGCCGAGCTTGTCGATCTCTCCTGTCCCGTAGGTCTCCTCGATCGCGCCGGTGGAGAGGAACAGCGAGGCCTTCACGATCATGTGGTGCAGCAGGTAGAAGATCGCCGCGGTGAGCCCCAGCAGGGTGAAGAGTCCGACGCCGATCAGGATGTAGCCGATCTGACTGATCATGTGGAAGACCAGGATGGACCGGGTGGTCTTCTCCCCCACGGCACCCAGCACGCCGACCACCATGGTCACCGAGGTGATGACCAGCGCCACCCAGAGGAAGCGCTCGTCGCCGTCGAAGAGCAGCGAATAGATGCGGTAGATCGCGTAGATGGCCACCTTGGTGTGGATGCCCGAGAAGAGCGCCGTCACCGCCGGGGAGGTCATCGGGTAGGTGCGGGTGAGCCAGCCGTGCACGGGCACCACGGCAGCCTTGATGGAGATGGCGGTCAGCACCACTCCCCCGGCCAGCGCCACGGCGGGGTCATCCTTCGCCGCGCCGTGCAGCTCAGCCAGGTTCACGGTTCCCGCAGTCGCATAGACCAGAGCGATGCCGACCAGCAGCAGGGTGGAGGCCAGCAGGTTCACCGAGACGTAGATCCGCGCGCCGTGGGCGCCGAGCTTCGCGCCCATCATGGCCAGCAGCCCGTAGGAGGGCAGCAGCATGACCTCGATGAAGACGAAGAGGTTGAAGATGTCACCGGTCATCAGGGCGCCGGAGACGCCCGCCATGAGGACCAGGACGAAGGGGTGGAAGAAGCGGGCGCGGGCCTCGTGGGTGGCCATGGCGAAGAGCACGCTGGCGATGGCCAGCACGGTCATCACCATCAGCACCAGCGCCGAGAGGGCGTCCACCACGAAGGGAATGGCGATGCCCTGATCCCAGAGTCCGACCTGGTGGGCCAGGATCGTGCCGTCGCTGGTGACGACGACCAGCACCACGGCGAAGCCGAACATCGCGATCAGGGTGCCCATGCTGAGCACATGGCGGATGATCCGCTTCTTGCGCACCACGACGCCCAGGGCGCCGATCAGCAGCGGGACCCCCACGAGCAGGGGCAGCAGGGCTGGGAGCGTCTGCGTCATCGGGTCTCCCCCTCCCTGGTCTCGGCGGTCCCCGGGGCTGCCGCGTCTGGTGTCTCCGCACTCGGGGCGGCCGCCTCGGAGTTCTCGACCCCGGTGGCCTTCTCCGGCCACGGGTCGCCGGTCTCATCCTCACCGTGATCCACCACGATGTCCCCAGACTCTGTGGTCAGTCCGAAGTAGCCGGCGTCGTTGGTGTCACCGCGGTCGGCCGCGAGCATCCGGGCGGGCGAGGCCTCCACATCTTCGGTGTCGTCGTCAGTGGTGGTGGTGATGGCCAGGGTCACCATGAACATCGAGATGGAGAACGCGATCACGATCGCGGTCAGCACGAAGGCCTGGGGCAGCGGGTCCGCCTGCTCCCCCGCCTCGCCCGCACCGACATAGGACACTCCGCGGAAGGCGGTGTTGCCGGCCGCGAAGAGCATCAGGTTCGCGGCATGGCTGGCGAGCACGAAGCCCAGCACGATCCGGATCATCCCACGCTGCATGAACAGGTAGACGGCCGCGGCGGTGAGCAGCCCGACGGCGATGGCGATGCTCATCGATCGTTCACCCCTCTCGGCTCGACGTCTGCGTGGATCCCCGGCCGGGTCTCGTCCGACTGCACCTCGAAGGGCAGGTCGCCGGGGTCTGCGTGGTAGCCGGCGGGGACCTTCAGCGTGGACAGCTCGGCCTCGCTGGTGCCGTGGGCCCGGCGGTGGGCCTTGAGCAGCTCGGCGGGGTAGCGCTGGGCCTGGCCCAGCCGATCCAGGGCCACCAGCACCGCACCGATCACGGCGAGGTAGATGCCGACGTCGAAGATCAGCGCCGTGGTCAGCGAGAAGCCGGCATCGGAGCCCCACGGCAGCGGCAGACCCTCGGCGATCACCACCGGGCGCAGGAAGGAGCCTTCGAGGTAGCCGGCCAGGCCGATGGCGGCGCCGGTGGCGACTCCGCCCACGATCACCAGCGCATAGTCGAAGCGCAGCTTCACAGCGGAGTCCGAAGGCGCCACCAGATAGCGCAGCGCGAAGAATCCGCCGGCGACCAGGGCGGCGATGAACCCTCCGCCAGAGTCATAGTGGCCGCGCAGCAGCAGGATCAGCGAGAGCAGCACGATGAACGGCGCCATCCAGTTGAACACGCTGCGCATGGCCGTCGTGTTGTCCCCCGGGTGGTCCAGCGGGGTCCCGGCCCACTGCCGCGAGGTGGGCGGCTCGTTGTCCGAGGTGGAGAACGCCGAGTTCAGCACCGCCAGGATGGCGAAGCCGGCCACTCCCAGCACGGTGAGCTCGCCGAAGGTGTCCAGCGCGCGGAAGTCCACCAGGATGGAGTTCACCACGTTCAGCGCGCCGGTGGTCTCATAGGTGTTCTCCATGTACCACTGGGCGGCGGGAGACTGGCCGCGGCGACCGGTGAGCGCGAAGGTGGCGGCGAACGCCATCACGCCGAAGCCCAGCGCCACCGCGATGGCGACGAACCGGCGGGTGCGGGTGACCTTGTGGAAGCGCTTGGGCAGCTTGCGCAGCACCAGGACCAGCACCACCACGGTGAGGATCTCCACGAGCAGCTGGGTCATGCCGACGTCGACGGCTCCCAGCGCGAAGAACCAGGCGGCGACCACGAAGCCGGCGCCTCCGGTGAGGACGACGGCGGCCGAGCGGTTCTCGGCGATGACGGTGCCGGCCAGGAAGCACACCAGCAGCGTGATGAGCACCCAGTCGGTCATCCGCGTGTGGCCGGGATCGAACTCCCCGACCTCCGGCGAGGCCACGAGTCCGGCGATGAAGACGCCGGCGAGCAGGATGCCGGGAGCCGCGAGGTGCAGCCCATGCATGTCCGAGCGGGTGATGTCCCCGACCCGACGGCCGAAGTTGATGGCCCCGGAGCGCATCGCTTCGACCACCTCCACTCCGGTGAAGGGCAGCAGCGTCCGCGGAATCATGTCGTCCAGGCGAGCGCGCATCATCACGGCGAGCACTCCGCCGCCGATGATCACCGCCGAGAGCAGCAGCTCCACGTTGAACCCGTGCCAGAGCGCGAACTCTGCCTCATAGGTGCCCGTCTGGGCGGCCTCTCCGGCCTGAGTGACCAGACCGTCGAAGACGAACGGGACGAAGCCCAGAAGCAGTCCGGCCACAGCAGGAAGCAGCGCCGGCAGGTAGAAGCTGGCCGGGGCCTCATGGGTCTCGGCCGGGTCGATCGGCTCATGGTGCTCGTCGGTGGCCCCGGCGCCGGTGTAGCGGGTGAACGCTCCAAGCACGATGCGCCCGCAGTACGCGAAGGTGCCGATGGCCGCCAGCACGGCGATCAGGGTCAGCGTCCAGGTGAGCGGGGCCGGCATGTCTGCGGAGAGGAATCCTGCCAGCAGGTGCTCCTTGGACACGAAGCCGAGCAGCGGCGGGACCCCGGCCATGGACAGCGAGGAGATGAGCGTGATCACCAGCGAGATGCGCATGGTCCGGCTCAGCCCATGGAGTCGGCGGATGTCGCGGGAGTGCGCCTCATGTTCGATGATGCCGACCATCATGAACAGCGCGGACTTGAAGAGCGCGTGGGCGATCACGTGGATCGTGGCGGCCACCAGTGCCGTGGGGGTCCCGATGCCGATCACCGCCACCAGGAAGCCCAGCTGGGAGACCGTGGAGTAGGCCATGATCTCTTTGATGTCGTGGCGCTGCAGTGCGAAGAGCGCACCCATCAGCGCCGTGGTCAGACCGGTGCTGATCAGCAGCACCTGCCAGAGCGTGGAGTCCTCGAAGGCCGGGGAGAAGCGCAGCAGCAGGTAGATCCCGGCCTTGACCATCGCCGCGGCATGCAGATACGCGGAGACCGGGGCGGGGGCGACCATCGCGTCGGGCAGCCACATGTGGAAGGGGAACTGGGCGGACTTGGTGAACGCGGCGAAGGCGATGAGCACGGCGACCACGGAGGTGAACGTGGCGTTCTCCTGCCAGACGCTGCTGGTCAGCGCCTCGGAGAGCCGAGTGGTGCCGGTCTCCACGATGATCAGCAGCACTGCGCTGAACAGGCCCAGGCCGCCGGCCGCGGTGATCAGCAGGGTGCGCTGGGCAGGAGCGGGCGCCTTGTCCCCGGACCGGTTGATCAGGAAGAAGGAGCACAGCGTGGTGAACTCCCAGAAGACGAAGAGCAGGATCAGATCATCTGCCAGCACCATCCCGCTCATCGCGAACACGAAGAGCAGCATCCACAGGTAATAGTCCGAGGTCTTCTTCGCCGGAGAGAAGTAGCGGGCGGAGTACGCCATCACCAGGGCACCGATGAAGAGCACGAGCAGCAGGAAGACCATGCTGAGCCCATCCAGCCGCAGGCTGAAGCCCACGTCGATGGTGGGGATCCAGGGCAGATGCTCCTGCACCGTGCCCCCGTCCAGCAGCGTGGACAGCCACGGCAGCGAGGATACTCCGATCCCGGTCAGCGCCACGGCGGCGAAGAAGCCGGTGTCCCTGCCGAGCGCGCGATGGACCATGCTGGCGAGCGGCACGAGAGCCAGGGTCAGCAGAAGCAGCACCGTGAGCGTCATGCGCGGCCCACCGAGGGCGTCGCTGCGCTCATGAAGAGCTTTCGCGATTGCATGGTGCCTCCAGTCGGTGCGGATGTCACGGCGCGGTGAAGCTCATCGCCGACCAGTCTTCCCGGCACACCAGTGATCGACTATATACATCGGGTCGATCCCCGGGCAATCGAGACGCCGACATGGACCCACGTCCACGCCCCGCCACGGTCAGATGTCGGAACCTGCGGGTCACTGCTCCTCGACGACTCCGCAGGCGATCCGGCTCCCGGCATCCCCGGTGGCCAGAGACTCGAGATCCGGCCCGTAGCCGTTGTACCGGGCCGGCACGTTGGCGTGATTGTCCGCCTGCGCGTGGACGATGACCGAGGTCCCCTCGGCGGCGATCAGGTCCTCCGGAAACAGCCGGTCGCTGATCAGACTCAGCCAGCCGGTGCCGTCCTCGTTGATCAGCAGGTTCGGGAGGTCGCCAGCGTGGTCCGGGTGATCTGCGGCCTCCGGCTCCTGGAAGGGATCGTCCTCGGAGACGTCATCGAGGTCCGGTTCGGTGGACTCCTCCGGGGCCTCCTCCCCCTCGACCACTCCCTCGTCCTCCTCCACATGTCCCACGAGGTGCCCGCCGGAGGACTCGAAGTCCCCCAGCACGCCGTTCTCGGAGCTGGACTGCAGCTCGCAGACGCCGCGCTCGTGGATGGTGATGCCGCGGAATCCTGCTTCGAGGTCATGGACCTCTGCCTCGATCTGCACCCCGCCCTCGACCTCGGTGAAGCTCACCGTCCCGATGCCGTTCTCGGCCCAGTCGATCAGCTCGGCCGTGGCGAAGGGCTCCCCGGCGGCGTCCTGCGCTGTGGACTGCTCGCCGGCCTCGTCACCGGACTGCTGCTCGTCCTCGTCACCGGCCTGGTCTCCGTCCGCACCGGCGTCGTCGACCTGGGCGGCGCCGTCGTCGTCCTGCTCCGCGGGATCCGACTCGGCGGAGTCCCCACAGCCGGTCAGCGCGAGCCCTGCGATCAGTGCGAGGCCGGTCAGCGGCAGGCCGAAAGACCGGCCTGAGGAGGATCGGAGACGAGGAATGCTCATGACCGCACAGCTTACCGGGCAGGCACCTCCCCCACGAGTCGTCCCGCGCCGTTCAGGCGTGGGTGTGGGTCTCTCCGGCGGCGATCGTCCGGGTCTCCAGCTGAAAGGTGGAGTGCTCCACAGAGATGTCGAAGTGTTCGGCCACACAGGATCTGAGCCTGACCAGGGTCTCGGGCGCGCAGCCGTCCTGGAAGCACTCGTCATCGACGACCACATGGGCGGAGATCACCGGCAGCCCGGTGGCGACCATCGAGGCATGCAGATCATGGACCTCCTGGACGTGCTCCTGAGCGAGCATGTGCCTGCGGACCTGCTCCAGATCCAGGCCGCGCGGGGTGAACTCCATCAGCACCCGCGCGGTCTCGCGCAGCAGCAGGGCGGCGCGCGGGATGATCAGCGCGGCGATCGCCAGCGCCGCCACGGCATCGGCCTGCTGCCAGCCGGTGGTCCAGATGACGACGGCGGCCACCATGACTCCCAGCGAGCCCAGGGCGTCCGCGGCGACCTCCAGAAAAGCGGCCCGCATGTTCAGATTCGCCTTCCGCCCGCCCGAGAGCACGAGCAGCGAGACGATGTTGCCCGCCAGGCCCACGGCTCCGAAGACCAGCAGCTCCAGATGCAGCACGGTGGGCGGGGAGCTGAGCCGGCTGATCCCCTCCACGGCGGCGTAGACACCGATGCTCAGCAGCAGCGCCGCCTGGAACAGCCCGGCGAGGATCTCCACCCGGCGGAAGCCCCAGGTGCGCTGGGCCGTCGCCGCCCGGTACATCAGTCCGGCGGCGATCAGCGCGACACCGAGTCCGATGCTGTCGGTCAGCGAATGCACGGCGTCGGTCAGCAGGGCCAGGGAGCCGGTGATCCAGGCTCCGGTCGCCTGGGCAAGCACGATGCCCACGGTGATCCCACAGGCGATGGCCAGGCGTCGCTGGTGCGAGGGCCCGCGGTCCGTCGGTGCGGCAGAGGCATGGCCGCCATGATCATGAGAGTGCATCGTGGGTCCATTCTCTCCAGCCCGGGGCCGATCACCTAAGCTGCGATTCGAACTCAGAAGCGTTCTCAGCACCAGGGAGACGTTCTCAGCACCGACCAGCCCCGCCCGACCCCTGGTGGGGCTCGTGTTCAGATGTTTGACTGGGCGCATGAACGAACCCCTCTCAGCAGACGACTCCGACCAGTCCCTCTCCCCCTCGGGCTGGACCACGGGCACCCATGCGACCATCACGGGTCAGGTGCAGGGTGTCTCCTTCCGCGCAGCGGCGAAGGCCGAGGCCGATGACCTGGGACTCATCGGCTGGGTGCGGAACACCTCTTCCGGAGGGGTGGAGCTCCTCATCGGCGGCGCCGGGCCCGCGGTGGACTCGCTGCTGCGCTGGGCCGAGCACGGCCCGGAATCAGCCGAGGTGACCGGGCTCGACGAGCGCGAGGCGACAGCGGAGGAGCTCGAATCGCTGCCGGACAGCGGCTTCGAGATTCGCCGCTGACCGCTGCAGTGCGCCCCACCCGTCCGGCTGCGGTTGCCTGCCGAGACAGTCCTGCTACGGTCGAAGGACAGCTCTCAGCGGCCCCGAACCCATGAGCAGATGGCAGCTCTGGGCTGCCGGCCCGGGCGGAGAACCCGCGCCGCGGAGCGATGAATACAGAACCCATGCGAAACCAGACACAGGTCGAAAGAACTATACGAAAGGCACAGATATGACGACGACGATCACACGGAACTCCCGCACCCGCCATGACACCGCACCCAGCGACGTCGCCGACCGCTATCCCACGCGCGGCGAGACCGGCCCGGCCGTGATCGACCGGGAGGACCCGGTCGTCCAGGGCAGCGAACAGGACGGCCCGCTGGGCGCTGACGAGCTTCGTTCCTTCGAGGACAAGGGCTACCTGAGCATCGATCAGTTCATCAGCGGCGATGAGCTTGAACTGTTCAAGAACGAGCTGAAGCGTCTCGCGGAGGACCCCGAGGTCAAGAAGGACGAGCGCACCGTGGTGGAGGCGAAGTCCGACGAGGTCCGCTCCATCTTCGACATCCACCGCACCAATGAGATCTTCGCCAGGATCGCCAATGATCCCCGAGTGGTGGAGCGCGCGCGGCAGATCCTGGGCTCGGACGTCTACATCCACCAGAGCCGGATCAACTACAAGCCCAGCTTCACAGGCAAGGACTTCACCTGGCACTCAGACTTCGAGACCTGGCATGCGGAGGACGGAATGCCCGGTCCGCGGGCTGTGTCGGTGTCCATCTCACTGACCGACAACTACTCCTTCAACGGGCCGCTGATGATCATGCCCGGCTCGCACAAGCACTACATCAGCGCCGTGGGTGCCACACCGGATGACAATCACGAGCAGTCCCTGGTCATGCAGGGCGCCGGCGTGCCGGACAAGGACACGCTGACCGAGTTCGCCGACCGCTTCGGCATCGACGTGCTGGAGGGCCCCGCGGGTGGAGCTGTCATGTTCGACAGCAACTGCATGCATGCCTCCAACGGAAACGTGACCCCCTACTCGCGCTCCAACGTCTTCCTCGTCTACAACTCGGTGGAGAACCTGCCCGTTGAACCCTTCGCCGCGGCCAAGCCCCGCCCCGAACATCTGGGCAGCCGCGACTTCACCCCAGCCGGAAGCTGAAGCAGCCGCTGAACACTCCCACTCAGCACCGGAACGGCCCTGGTCATTCGACCAGGGCCGTTCTGCGTCCCGAGCGTCCAGGTGCCGGGGCATACGAGCTCGGCGCGGAGCTACCCTTATGAGGTGATCTCTGAGACGAACCCCGGCCTGGCCACGGGTCCCGACGGACTGGTCCGCACCGCGTGGGCCCTGGGCAGCGAGATGATGTGCCGCTATTACGACACGGAGTGGGGCATGCCCATCTGCGAGGAACGCGGCCTCTTCGAACGACTTTCTCTGGAGGGCTTCCAGTCGGGGCTCTCCTGGTCCACCATCCTGAGCAAGCGGGAGAATTTCCGCGCCGCCTTCGCCGACTTTGATCCTGAGATCGTGGCGGACTTCTCGCAGGAGGACGTCCAGCGGCTGCTGACCGATGCGGGAATCATCCGACACCGCGGAAAGATCATGGCCACCATCAGCAATGCGCAGGCCACACTGGCGCTGCGCGAACAAGGCGGGCTGGCGGCGCTGATCTGGTCCTATCAGCCTGACCGGACGCCGGTGCCGCGAAGCCTGGAGGAGATTCCCACCCGCTCGGCTGAGTCCGAGGCACTGGCCAGAAGGCTCAAGGCCGAAGGGTTCAGGTTCGTCGGTCCCACCACGGTCTTTGCGCTGATGGAGGCCGTCGGGATGGTGGACACCCACGTGGTGGGCTCTCATCGGCGGGGAAGCTCCGGAGTGAGCTTCTCCAACCAGCCGGCCTGAGGGATCAGCGCGGACGCTGGAGCTCGATCACCCGGTCCATGTCATCATCCGGAGCGAGCCGATTGCGGTCCTGCTGCCCGCACGCGGTGCAGCGGTGCAGCAGCAGGAACCCCTTCTTGCCGGTGTGATCCACCCCGACCGGCTCCATGGGGGCACCGCAGTCGGCTGCGCGGTCCCCCGGACTGACGTCCACATGTCTGGAGTACAGGCAGCGGGGACAGTGATTCCGGTAGCTGCCCCCGAGCTGCTTCGGGATCGGATGACCACAGTGGACGCAGTCGAAGCCGGTGTTCTCGGCCTCTCGGCTCATGACTCGGTGCGGCCCTGTCCCGCATCCGGAGCCGGCACGACAGGAGTCTCGGCCGAGGCCGCAGCGCCCGGCGCCTCAGCGGCGGGGGGCGCGGATGCTGCGTTCCCCTGGTGCTGGGCCATCGCCGTGGAATACATGCAGACCGTCGCGGCTGTGGCCACGTTGAGCGACTCGGCTGCACCGAAGAGCGGAATGGCGACCCGGTGATCGGCCAGCTCGCGCTCGGCGTGGGTGAGACCATGCGCCTCATGGCCCAGCAGCCAGAGGGTGGAGGCCGCCGGGCTGGCCAGCTCCGTCAGCTGGGTCTCTCCGCGGCCATCGGCGGCGAGCACCTGGAACCCTCGGGCCCGTGCGGCCTCGACCAGGTCGGCGGCCTCGATGCCGGTGAACAGCGGCAGGTGGAAGTGGGAGCCGGCGGCTGACCGGACCACCTTGGGGCTCCACGGGTCCACGGTGCCTGGTGAGAGGACCACCGCGCCCGCACCGGCGGCGTCCGCAGTGCGGATGATCGTGCCGGCATTGCCGGGGTCCTGCAGCCGCAGCATCCCGGCGAGAAGCGCGGGACCCTGGCCCTGGGAGAGCTTCTCGAGCGCCGCATCCAGTGCGGTCAGCTGCGAGGCGGCGGTCGGGATCCGGCACACCGCGAGCATCCCCTGGGAGGTCTCCGCATCGCCCATGTGGCGCAGCACCTCCGGGGTGGCTTCGCGCAGGAAGATCCGGGCCTGTGAGGGGAGCTTGATCTCGGGGTTGAAGAGCACGCCGCGCACCCGGTCCAGCAGGGCGAGCACGTCCGGGTGCTTCTCCAGCGCGACGGGGTCGAAGAAGAGCGCGTCCAGCTCGGGGAAGGGCTGTGCGCCCTGTTCCTGCTCCCACTGGCGCAGCCACACCGTCAGCGCCTCGCGCACCGGCTGGGGCCCCTCGGCCAGGAACAGGCCCTGTTTCGTTCGCGCGGAACGGCTCGCGAGGCCCGCCACGCGGCGGACGCGGTCGGATCGGGGGTTGTCGACGAGCTCTGGGTCAATCTGCTGGGACATGTCTCTATCTTCTCCTACTGCGCGGATGCCGCAATGGCAGCGCGGGGACGGGACGCTGCGGAACTGTCGGGGCACGAAGAAGGCGCCGCCCCCGAAAGGAGACGGCGCCTTCTCAGCTGGTGCCGGTTCAGACTCGAGCGGCGTTGACATCCTGCGGGAGCGCCTTGCGGGCGGTCTCGACCAGGACGCCGAATGACTTCGCGTCGTAGACGGCGAGCTCGGCAAGCATGCGACGGTCAACCTCGACCCCAGCGGCCTTCAGGCCCTGGATGAAGCGGTTGTAGGTCATGCCATGGGAGCGGGCCGCAGCGTTGATGCGCTGGATCCACAGGCGACGGAAGTCGCCCTTGCGCTTCTTGCGGTGCTGGTAGTTATAGACGTACGAGTGCAGCAGCTGCTCTTTCGCCTTGCGGTAAAGGCGTGAGCGCTGTCCGCGGTAGCCGGAGGCCCTGTCCAGGACCTTGCGGCGCTTCTTATGGCCATTGACGGCCCTCTTCACACGTGCCACGTGATATCTCCTTGAGTCTTAAAGTCTTCGGTGAGCAGAGTGCTGAGGCTCAGATGCCCAGCATCCGCTTGATGCGCTTCTCGTCAGCCTTGGTGACCAGGTGGTCACCGGCCAGACGGCGCTTCAGGCGTGAGGACTTGTGCTCCAGGTAGTGGCGACGGTTGGCCTGCTGGCGCTTGAGCTTGCCAGAACCGGTCAGCTTGAACCGCTTCTTGGCCCCGCTGTGGGTCTTCATCTTCGGCATGGTGCCGTTCTCCTTGTGTCGTTCGGACCTGCAGCGCCTGTGCTCTTCAGCGGCGAGCCGAGGCTCATCTGCTGACGCGGCGGCGCAGAGGTGGGTCCCCCGGTGTGGGCAGGCGCTGGAAGCCAGCGCGAGCGGGTCCACACCTCGGACCCCTTTTATAGTGGCGGTGACGACGCCGAAGCGACGCGTCACGCAGACCAGCGCACCAGTCTACGCCATGAGACGGGTGCGCCGGTTCACCGTGAGGAGAAGAACTGTCTAGAGGTTCTTCAGCTCATCCGGCAGATAGTCGGCCATGGAGTTCGAGAGCGGCGCGGCGTCCTTCTTCTCCGTGGGCAGTCGCTCCGCGTTCTTGCGGGTGCGACGGTCGTTCTTGACCTTGGGCTGCTCGGCCTCGACCTCAGCCTCGGCCGGGTCTTCCTTCTTGGCCTGGTTCTTCGCCGCGGCCTTGGCCTCAGCCTTGGTCTTCAGCGGACCCACGACCATGACCATGTGGCGGCCGTCCTGGCGCGGGGAAGACTCCACGGCGCCCAGATCGGCGACGTCCTGCGAGAAGCGCTGGAGCAGGCGCACACCCATCTCCGGGCGCTGCTGCTCGCGTCCGCGGAACTGGATCATCGCCTTGACCTTGTCACCGGCCTCCAGGAATCGGCGGGCATGACCGACCTTGGTGTTGTAGTCGTGGTCGTCGATCTTCAGCCGGAAGCGGACTTCCTTGAGCACCGTGGTGCTCTGGTTCTTCCGCGACTCGCGGGCCTTCACGGCAGCCTCGTACTTGTACTTGCCGAAATCCATCAGCTTGCAGACGGGAGGTTTGGCCTGCGGCGCGACCTCAACCAGATCCAGATCGGACTCCGTGGCGAGGCGCAGGGCGTCTTCGATGCGGACGACGCCCACCTGCTCCCCCTGGGGGCCGACGAGGCGGACTTCTGGTACGCGGATGCGTTCGTTGATGCGTGGTTCGCTGATCTGTCTAGCTCCTGTTTATGAGGAATTCGGTGAATGGGGAGTCCTCGGTGAAGTCGCCGCGCGAACTCCTGCGGAGCCCGTATGACGCTCCTGAGCGCGTTTAGCGCGGCCGAAGAGACTGTGACAAGCTTACCAGCATGCAGAGTGAGCAGAATAACCGCGCCGAGGGCGCAGAGACCAGTGCAGAGAACAGTGCTGGCAGCACCGTGGATTCCAGTGCACAGCATGGAGCCGATTCGTCGATGGCCCAGGCCGTGAACCAGCAGTCCCGGGACATCTCCGAGGTTCCCGCTGTGGAGCTGATCAACACCGTGTCGGTGCACCTGATGAGCGCCGCCGCCGTGAAGCTCGGTCTTGCGGATGATCCCCACGCTGACGAGCTCAAGGACCTCGATGAGGCGCGCAAGCTCATCACCTCACTCGCCGGACTCATCACCGCGGCCGCGCCCGAGGTCGGCGCGACACACGCCGCTCCGCTGCGTGATGGCCTGCGCTCGCTCCAGCTCGCCTTCCGTGAGGAGTCGTCCGTCCCGGACGCCCCGGGCAAGGGCCCCGGCGAGAAGTGGACCGGCCCGGTCAACTGACCGCGGCAGGATCAGCGCTGCGCCAGCCCTGTCCTGCACCACCACCAGCACGGCGCCGCCACCTGCACTGGGCCGAGGTGTACGGCGAGGACCTCAGTCCTGCGGATCTGCTTCGCTGAGCCAGACCTGGGTGGGGCGGATGAAGAGCAGCACCAGCGCGAGCGCGGCAGGCAGCAGGAAGGCCAGCCCCACGGCGGTGAGCCCTCCGGAGAAGAAGCTGAAGGAGAGCACGACGACCAGCAGCTGAACCACCATCGCCGGGGTCCGTGCGCCCGCCGCGCCGAGGAAGATCCGGAAGCCGAGCAGCACCAGCACCAGTCCGAACAGGACGTAGAGGACCACCAGTGCGATGTTCGCCGCGGCACCGAGCACCTGGGCCTCGGTGGCCAGCGCACTGGCCACCGCGTTGAACGCCAGCGCGAACCCCTGGATGAAGAGGATCAGGAACAGCACCCACACCGCCACCGGCCGCGGGCGAGCCTGGATGAAGCGACGCGGCGGACGCGGGGCGTTGAAATCCGGGGAGACGGAGTCTTCTGGGGCCATCTCCCCATTGAACCACCCGGCTGGACTCCGAACGTCGTCGCAGCCGGAGGCCGCTGATCACGCTGACCTGGTGCAACGGCCGGGCCGGAAGGGCATGTGACAAAGTACACACTGTTTCATGACCATTTCAGCAGTGCGAAGTCTTGTTTGCCGGCCGTTAACATGCCAGCCTTGATTCCGTACTTATTCGGGATGGCAGAACACCTCACCCGAGGTCTGGAACAGCACCGCCGTCCAGGCACCACGATCATCTGATCGCGGAACATTCTGCCGCCTGGAAGCGGATGTGACTCCCGCCAGCTTCACTCACGACCACCATATCGAGGTTGGTCGAGGAATCCCCGCTGAATGCCCAAAGACCCGAACATCGGCGCCCCCGCGGCGCCCTAGGAGTAGTGATCCCATGGATTGGCGCAGCCGAGCAGCCTGCCTGGACAAGGACCCCGAACTGTTCTTCCCCGTCGGCAACACCGGACCGGCCCTGCTTCAGATCGAAGAGGCCAAGAGCGTCTGCCGCCGGTGCCCCGTGATGGACACCTGCCTGCAGTGGGCCCTGGAGACCGGACAGGACTCCGGAGTCTGGGGCGGCATGAGCGAGGACGAGCGCCGCGCGCTCAAGCGCCGGGCCGCACGCGCCCGCCGCGCCTCCTAGCACGCACCTTCCACTCCTCGGGTGAGGAGCGGAAGCCTCACCCACCAGCCTTCGTCGACGCGGTGAGGATCGGAGCACGGAGCAGAACCCGTGTACCGGTCCTCGCCGCGTTCTTCGTCTCCCCCTCTGCCGGCCTGGCCTCCGAATCAGCATCTCCCGGTTCTGACTCTGCCGGTTCTGACTCTGCCGGTTCTGACTCTGTGGATTCGGATTCTGCCGTCTCGGAACTGCTGGCCGTCTGCCACTCGATCGAGCCCGAGAGCTCGCCGCGGACCAGGGTGCGCACGATCTGCAGTCCCAGCCCAGGCTCCCATTCCTGTTCAGGCAGGCCCACGCCGTCGTCGGTCAGCTCGAGATCGAGCCGCTGACGTCCCGCCGCGTCGGCATGGCGCTGCACGGTCATGCGCACGTTCAGCTCGCGCCGCGCCGGATCCGGCCCGAAGCCGTGCTCGACCGCATTGGCCACGATCTCGGTGATGACCAGCGCCAGCGGGGTGACCATGTCCGGCGGGAGCTGGCCGAAGCTGCCCTCCAGCGCGGTGATCACCTGCCGGTCCGACTGCGCCATCTCTGCCGCCAGGTGCAGCTGACGGCGCATCAGCTCATCGACGTCCACAGTCTCCTCGAGGCCCTTGGACAGGGAGTCATGAACCATCGCGATGGTCTCCACCCGGCGCATGGCCCGGCGCAGACCCTCCCGTCCCTCCTGCGAGTCCATCCGACGCGACTGCATCCGGAGCAGCGCCGAGACCGTCTGCAGATTGTTCTTCACCCGGTGGTGGATCTCCTTGATCGTCGCGTCCTTGCTCATCAGCTGCTTGTCCCGGCGTCGCAGCTCCGTGACGTCGCGGCACAGCACCAGGGCGGCGAAGCGCTCTCCGTGCGAGCGTCGGGCCGCCGCGCTGTCGGCGGCGTGATAGAGCGGAATGGAGCGGAGGGTCACCGCGGCGCCGTGCGCCTCCAGCTCCGCGCGCATGGCACGGCGTCCGGTGAGCATCAACGGCTGGGACTCGTCGACGACGACGCCGGTCGCGCGCTGCAGCTCCGAGCCGATCCCCGCCAGGGACCGGCCCTCGAGCGTGTCCGCAACACCCAGGCGCAGCAGCGCGGAGACGGCGTTGGGCGAGGCGAAGGTGATCCGTCCCTCAGCGTCCAGGCGCAGCAGCCCATCGCCGACGCGGGGGGCGCCGCCGTAGCCGGTGAACTCCTGGGCCGCGTCGGGCCAGCGGCCCTCCGCGGCCATGGCCAGCAGATCCTCGGCGCAGCGGCGGTAGGTCAGCTCCAGCCGGGAGGGGCTGCGCATCGCGGCGACCGCGAAGTGCAGCGTGATGACGCCGACGGTGCGGCCGCGGTGCAGCAGCGGAATGGCCTGCACCCTCATCCGCGCCGGTGAGGGCTGCCCCTGGTCAGAGGAGTTGGTCTCCACCTGCGAGGTCCAGGCGCGTTCCACCATGGGCTTCAGGTCCGCGCGGATCCGGTCTCCCACCACGTCGCGGTGGATCAGGGTCTGGGTGGTGGAGGGACGCGCCTGCGCCAGTGCGATGAAGGAGCGCTCCTCCGCGGAGACGAAGCCCTCCTCGGTGTGCGGAAACCACAGCACCAGGTCCGAGAAGGCCAGGTCCGAGAGCAGCTGCCAGTCCCCCACGAGGGCGTGGAGCCATTCCACGTCATCCTGGGTCAGATGACGATGACCGACGAGCGGATCCTGGAAGACGGCCATGGAGGGACTCCTCGATTGGGGACTGAACAGCGGAACTCGAGCGGTGAGCCGGGATGACCCGGGGGCGTGCAGGACTCAGGAGTCGATCAGGCCCCGCAGGTGGCGCAGCAGCACGGTCAGCGAGGCGATGTTGTCATCGGTGAGCGCATCGACCTCGGCGACGAGCTTCTCGGCGCGGGCAAGCTTCGCCCCGTTGTTCTGCTTCCACTCGTCGAGTCGCTCCTGGGGGTCACCCCCGGCCGGGGTTCCCCGCAGCACTGCCCCGGTGATCTCGGCCATGGCGCTGTAGAGCTCGTCACGCTGGGCCCCTCGGGCCAGGGCCTGCCACTTGTCTTCGCGCGGAAGATTGGTGATCCGGTTCAGCAGCGAGTCCGCGCTGAAGTCGGCGTAGACCGCGTAATAGACTCCTGCGACTTCGCGGGAGTCGAGCTCGTGGGCGATGGCCAGGGAGGCGATGTCCAGCAGTGAGAAGGCCTCGAAGAGCTGGGAGACCCAGTTCGCCAGCTCCTCCGGCATGCCCGCCCGGCGTGCCTCGGCGTGACGCTCCTCGACCCGCTGTCGGTCTTCTCCGCGCAGGTGCTCGGTCAGGTTTCCGTAGAGCGGGGAGATGTGTTCGGCATAGGCCTCCACGTCTTCGCGCACCGAGGTTCCGCGGCTGACATGGTTGATGAACCAACGCACGGCCCGGTCCAGCAGTCGGCGCATGTCTCGGTAGGTGTTGGCCCAGGCGTCTCGGTCGAAGCTGACCGGCATCGCGCGCATCGCCTCGTCGAAGTCCTCGAGCGCAAAGAGCTGGCGCACCGCCACGAAGGAGCGGACCACCTGCTCCTCGGCTGCGAAGGTCTCCTCGATGGCGCGGAAGACGAATGCCGCCCCGCCCACGTTGACCACGTCATTGGCCACCACATTGGCGATGATCTCGCGGTGCAGCGGATGGCGGGAGAACTCTGCGGAGAACCGCTCGCGCAGCGGGGCGGGGAAATACTCCTCCAGGGTCTGGGTGAACCAGTCGTCGTCGGGCACCGAACTCTCCACCAGGGCGGCCTTGAGCTCGATCTTCGCGTAGGCGGCGAGCACGGCGAGCTCCGGGGAGGTCAGGATCCGCTCACCGGAGGCGGCGCGCTGGGCGAAGCGCTCATCGTCGGGCAGCACCTCGATCTCGCGGTCCAGGTCCACGGTCTCCTCCAGCCAGCTGATGAGCCGCTGGAAGCTGGGGGACCACTCCCCCACGCGATGTCGGTCGGTCATCAGCAGCACGTTCTGGTCCCGGTTGGTCTGCAGCACGTGCGCTGCGACATCCTCGGTCATGCTGCCGAGCAGCTCGCTGCGCTCTTCGGCCCTGAGATGACCCGATTCCACCAGCTGGTCGATGAGGATCTTGATGTTGACCTCGTGGTCGGAGCAGTCCACACCTGCCGAGTTGTCGATCGCATCGGTGTTGAGCAGCGTCCCGTTCTGTGCGGCTTCGATCCGGCCGGCCTGGGTGAATCCGAGATTGCCTCCCTCGCCGACGACCTTGGCGCGGAGCTGGCCGCCGTCGACCCGGATGGCGTTGTTCGCGCGGTCACCGACCTGTTCATGCGTCTCGTGGGAGGCCTTCACATAGGTGCCGATGCCTCCGTTGTAGAAGAGGTCGACCGGGGCCTGCAGCAGCGCATTGATCAGCTCCGGGGGCGTGAGCCGTTCCTGATCCTCGGGCAGCTCGAAGCGACGCCGCATCGCCTCGGTGATCGTGATGGTCTTGGCCGTGCGCGAGTAGACCCCACCGCCTTCAGAGATGAGCTCGAGGTTATAGTCCCCCCAGCCTGAGCCCGAGGCGTGGAACAGCCGCTGGCGCTCGGCGAAGCTGTCGGCGGCGTCCGGGTCCGGGTCGATGAAGATGTGCAGGTGGTTGAACGCCGCGACCAGGCGGATGTGCTCGGAGAGCAGCATCCCGTTGCCGAAGACGTCGCCGCTCATATCTCCGATCCCCAGGACGGTGAAGTCCTCGCTCTGCGTGTCCACGCCCAGCTCCGAGAAGTGGGACTTCACGGACTCCCAGGCGCCGCGGGCCGTGATGCCCATCTCCTTGTGGTCATAGCCCACCGAGCCGCCCGAGGCGAAGGCGTCGCCGAGCCAGTGGCCGTACTCCTTGCTGATCTCATTCGCCGTGTCGGAGAAGGTTGCGGTGCCCTTGTCGGCGGCGACCACGAGATAGGCGTCGTCGCCGTCGTGACGGATGACCCTCTCCGGATGGGTGATGACCATCTGGCCGTCGCGTTCGCGCTGGTTGTCGGTGATGTCCAGCAGCGCGCGGATGTAGATCTTGTACGCCTCCCGTCCGGCTTCGAACCAGGCGGAGCGGTCCTCGGCGGGGTCCGGCAGCTGCTTCGCATAGAACCCGCCCTTCGCCCCGGAGGGCACGATCACGGCGTTCTTGGCCATCTGTGCCTTGACCAGGCCCAGCACCTCCGTGCGGAAGTCCTCACGACGGTCGGACCAGCGCAGTCCGCCACGAGCGACCTTGGCGAAGCGCAGGTGGACGCCTTCCACCTTCGGGGAGTACACCCAGACCTCGTGGGCGGGGCGCGGCCTGGGGGCGGCGTCGATGGTGGCCGGGGTCAGCTTCAGCGAGAGCCAGTCACGTCCCTGGTAGAGGTTGGTCCGCTGGGTGGAATCGATGAGGTTCAGCAGTGCGCTGAGCACCCGGTCGGCGTCCAGGGTGCGCACCTGTTCCAGCGCGGCCAGCACCTTCTCGCGAGCCTCGGCGCTGAGCTGATCGCGATCTCCTTCGAGATCTGGATCGAACCGCGTCTCGAAATACTCCACCAGGGCGGTGGCCATCTCAGGGTTCTGCAGCAGCGAGTCTGCCACGAAGCTGTAGGAGTTGGTGCTGCCGAGCTGGCGGTAGTACTTGGCATAGGCGCGCAGCACTGTGACGCTGCGGATGCTCAGGCCCAGGCGCAGCACCAGCTGCGAGAAGACGTCCGACTCGGCCTTGCCCATCAGCACCTGCTGGTAGGCCTCCTGCAGCAGCGAGACGGTGTCCCCGGCCTCCACCCCTGGAGGGTAGAACAGGCCCAGGTCATAGAGGTGGAAGGTCGCCCCGTCCGGGCAGTTCAGCGTGTAGGAGCGCTCGTCGAGCACCTCGAGACCGAAGTCGTCGATCACCGGCAGAGTGTCGGTGAGGGTCTTCTGCTCAGTGAGGTAGAGCTTCAGGCGCATATCGGCGGTCCCGCCCTCGCGTGAGCTGTAGAAGCTCATCCGTGGCACCGCCACTCCCTGTGCGGCCGCCTCCTCCAGCGCCTCGAACTGCGCGGCATCGGCGAGCGCATCCTGGACCTCATAGAGCACCCGGTAGTCATCCGGGAAGGCCTCGCTCCAGCGGGCCGCCACCGCCTCCGCCTTCTCGGCAGGGTAGCGCTCCTGGGCCTCCGCCGCGATTCCCTCGGCCCAGGACCGCACAGCCCGAGCCAGACGCTGTTCCAGCTCCTCCCGGGTGCCGGCGGGCTCCGCGGCGTCGTCGGCCAGGCGCAGGCGGAAGAAGACGCGCGCAAGCACCGAATCGGTAAGCCGGACGTTGAAATCGATGGACTCGGCCTGCACATGGGCGAGCAGCTCCTGCTCGATCCTCCGGCGCACCGCGGTGTTGTAGCGGTCCCTGGGAAGGTAGACCAGCGCGGTCATGAACCGTCCATAGTGGTCCCGCCGCAGGAAGAGCTTGACCCGGCGGCGCTCCTGCAGCTGCATGATCTGCCAGACCGCCTGCTCGATCTCCTCGACCTCCATCTGCAGCAGCTCATTGCGCGGATAGGTCTCCAGGATCTGCATCAGGTCAGTGCCTGAGTGCGAATCAGCGGCGAAGCCGGAGCGCTCGAGCACCTCCTGGGCACGAGAGCGCAGCAGCGGGATGTTGACGATGGACTGGCTGTAGGCGCGCTCGCTGAACAGACCGATGAAGCGCCGTTCGCCCTTCACCGTGCCATCGGCGTTGAAGGTCTTGACCGCCACATAGTCCATATAGGTGCGGCGCCGCACGGGGGACCGGGAGTTGGCCTTCGTGACGACCAGGGCACGGCGCTGCCCTGCCCGTTCGCGTCCGGCCGCAGAGAGCTCCGTGGACCGACGGGTGATGGGCTTGCCGTTCTTGTCGGCCAGGATGCCCAGGCCGGTCCCGGGAAGCGGATCCAGGTGCACCGAGCCGTCCGGGTATTCGGCGAGCTCATATTCGCGGTAGCCCAGGAAGAGGTAGTTGCCCGAGCCCATCCACTCGAGCAGATGAGCGGACTCCGCGGACTCCGGGAGGTCCTCCGCCTCGCGCAGCGAGCGGCCTGCGGCGTTGACCTGTGCGATCATGCGGTCCTGGTCCCGGTGGCTCGCGAGCACGTCTGCGAGGATCCGGCGGAGACCGGTGATCAGCGAGTCCGCGTCCTCGGCGGAGATCACATGGTCCAGCTCCACGGTGATCCAGGACTCGATCTTGACCGAGTGCTCCTCATCGAGGAGGGAGCTGAGGTTCGGCAGCGCCTGGGTGTCGCCGGAGGAGACGCCGCGGTGCTCCGAGGGCAGGGACTTCACCGCTGCGAGCTCTCCGGACCCGCTGCTGCGGCTGCTCAGGAAGATCGGATGCACCACCAGCGAGATGCCATGGCCGTGCCGAGTGACCTCCGCGGTCACGGAATCGACCAGGTAGGGCATGTCATCGGTGACGACCTGGACCACGCTGCGCGAGCCCACTGTGGTCACCTGGAGCACCGGAGAGGAGTCTGTGCGCGAGCGAGCGAGGGTCACATGTTCGCTGACCCGGCGTGCCTGGTGCTCCGGGCTGACCAGGTCGAGGTCCTCGCGCGCGATGTGGGCGTAGTAGGCATCGGTCAGAGTCTCAAGGTCGGCGTCTTTGCTGGTCCATAGAGTCTTCTCGGCGGACATCTGTACTCTCACTCATTCTCAGGATCCGGAGTGCGCACTGAGCTCGCCCGTCGCGGGTCAGATCGCGCGTTGCCTGTGTGATCCACACTACCGTCTGAACCGGCTCATCAGGCCGGTCCGGCGCTGGGGAAGCTCGGCGCCGGCCAGGTCTGCGATGCTGCGCCGCAGGGCTGAATCCGGGGCCGCCTCGGCGAGCACCTGTCCCTTGAGCAGCGCCGCGTCGCACCCGGCGCCGTCCCAGGTCAGGAACGCGTCGATGCCCCGGTCAGGTCCCAGCTGGCGCCAGGTCCGCTGAAGCTGGTCACGCGGTGAGCGTCCGATGACCTCGCTGCGGACCTTGTTGATGACCACCTCGATCTGCGCCGCCGCGGTCTCCGGGAGGCTGAGCTGAAGGTCCTCGATCGCTTTGACCAGCCGGGAGAAGCTCACCGGGTCTGCCGCGCCGACGGCGAGGATCCTGTCGGCCGCACGCAGGCAGGTCAGCGCCGCGCCGCTGCGCTGGGGAGCGATGGTGTCGTAGCTGAGCTCCTCGTCCTGTTCCACCGAGGCGGCGATGTCGACGATCACGTGGTCATAGCGCGCTCTGGCCATCTCCAGGACCGCGATGAGGCTGCGCTCACGGATCTCCGGCCAGCGGGCGGCACGCGGAAGCCCCGAGAGCAGTCCGAACCGGGATCCGCTGACCTCCACGACGGCGACCGCGGCGCCCAGCGCTGCGGCGTCGAGACGGCCCAGATCAGCGGCACGGCAGGCCTGTGCGAGCCCTGCCGTCTCCTCCATCAGCCCGAGCTGAGGCACCAGTGAGGCGGCCACCGTGTCGGCGTCCACCAGCAGCACCTCGTGCCCCTGCAGAGCGATCTCGGCGGCAAGGTTGAGCGCGATCGTGCTGCGTCCTGGACTGCCGGGTCCGCCCCAGACCACTGTGATCCCCTCCGGTCGGGTCACGGTCGCGGGCTCGGCAGGGAGCAGAGCATCCGGTTCCACCGCCGGGGAACCGTCCTCCTGCCCGGCGTGCTCGACTGTGTCGGCGGGCGGGGCAGGACCGCCCGGTGCGGCAGCGCCCTCGGGTGAAGCGCCGTCAGCATGCTCAGTCGTGGACCGTGCCGCAGGAGTCGACTGGCCGCCCTGCAGCGCCAGCGCCAGGTCGCCGGCGCTCACCTCGTCGTCGAAGCAGGTGACTCCCAGGCGGTGGAGGCGGTCGCGCTCCTCCGCGGCGGCGCAGAGGGCCACGACCCGGCGACCGCCCTGCCGCAGCTCAGCGAGCACCGTGGCCGTGAGCTGCTCGGTGTCCCCGATGATCAGCGCCGCATCGGCACGGCCATTGCGACACACGGCGATGAGCTCCGGGAGGTCCGCGCAGCGTCGTTCGATCGTCACCGGTCCCTGAAGACCTTCGACGGCGGCGATGTGGTCCACCGTGAGCTGACCCGTGGTGGCCACTGCGCAGCGCTCCACTAATCCTCCTCGGCGGGCTCGGATTCCGCGGGGTCGGGGTCCGTTCCCGCGGGGACCACGGAGAGCATCGCCGATGAGCTCCTCGCCGCGAGCAGGGCGGGCAGCTCATCCGGGTCCACGAGCAGCTCCACAGTGACGGCCGTCTGAGCTCCGAAGGTGCCGCTCGCCTCGGTGATCGCGGAGACCTGTGACCCCGCCGCGATCCGTTCGACCTGCACCTCCTGCTGCTGCCCCAGAGCTCCTGCATCCGCAGCCCAGACATCGACCATTCGCCCCGGATCCACTCCGCGGGCCAGCGTGTGCTCCACCTCCACGGTCACCGCCTGGCGACCCTGCAGATCCTCCTGAGCCACGGCCCGACGGGGCACCAGCTCGCCCTCCGCGACCGCGGCGACGAATACAGACCCCTGCGGAAGCTCCTCAGCCGCCGAGAGATAGGACTCCGCGACGTCGTCGATCTGAACCTCGACGACGCGCAGGTCCTCCACGGTGATCCGCTCACCGACGGTGAGCAGGCGGTCAGCGGCGTAGATCTGGGTGGTGCGGTTCTGCGAAGCCAGCAGCGCGATCACTCCGGCGATCGAGAGGGCAACGATGAGCAGACCGGCCAGCAGACGGGGATCTCTCCAGCTGGGCCGACGGAGCCGCTCGGCCGCAGGTGCATCAGGAAGGTCGCCGTAGCCCTGAGATCTCGATCTCGAGTCCGCGCTCGGCTGTGAATAAGGTCCAGGCATAGTGCCTCCCTGCACATCGCCCTGCTCAAGTCTCGGCGGAGATGTTCGCACTGCGGGACGCCGCCGTGGCGGGCACACAGGCTCAGAGTAATACAGCTTGCGCCGCATGAGACCGCTGCGCTGAAAACTGTGGACGAATGCCTCTGCCCAGCGCGGGGAAACTCAGTCCGCAGCGGCCGGTTGTGGAATGATGGATGAAACGCCACCAAACGCCACCCTCCAGCCCCAGACCGTGGACCACTGGAGGTACAAAGCAGCTCGGAGGAACACGATGCGTCGATTTCTGACTCTGCCCGACGTGGCGGAGGCGCTCAACATCTCGATGTCGCAGACGCGCGCACTGATCAAGACCGGGGACATCGAGGGAATCCAGATCGGTGGCCGGGGACAGTGGCGGGTCGAAGAGGCCAAGCTCGACGAGTACATCGACCGCCAATACGCAGCCCAGCGCGAGTCACGATCAGTGGATTCCCCAGGGCAGCCGCGCTCGACCGAGCCCTCTCCGGCGGGGGACTCCCCCACACCCTGACCCGCCCGAGCCTCGAGCAGGTCTGTCCCCAACCGCCAGGGCGACGGCGAGTCATGGACGACGGTGTCGACGGCGAGCCATGGACGACGGCGGCGACGGCGGTGGCGGGCCGCCTCATTCCTCCTGGGCGAACTCGCTCTGGAGCCAGGAGACGGCATGCAGCGGGATGGTCCTGCGCGCCGGCGAGCCAGCGCGCCTCAGGTGCGTCTCCCCCGCGTCGAGTTGAGCAATCTCGAGGAAGTCCCGGCCGACGGCTGAGATCAGACCCTGTGCCAAGCGACCCTCCGGGCCCTGCACGCTGACCATCGAGCGGTCTCGCGCCAGGCGGCGCAGCGGTGCGGTGATCCCCAGCCGCCGCCGGGCGGGGCTTGGTTCCGCCTGAGCTGCTGATCGCTTCATCCCCTCCACGGCGCGCAGTGCCGCCAGCGGCAGCAGAACACTGTGCGGGTGACGGCTTCCCGAGAGCCAGTCCGAGCCGACTGTCCCGATCTCCACGTTCAGGCGCTGATCCCCAGGAAGCAGAAGCGTGAGCTGCAGCCCTCGGTGGGCGCGGAGACGTTCGGCGAGCCCCAGTCTGGAAGCCTCCAGACGTGACGCCTCGTCGACGGCGGCATCGAAATCCGCGGTCCGCGCGGCGTCCAGCTGTGATTCCAGATCCGCGAACAATGCATCCCAGCGCATACCTGTCTCATCTCCACGAGCGGGATTCTGATGTCAGAGTACACACCTGGGTCTCCGCCCTAGTGGATGCCAGAGCAACTGTGTACACTCCATAAATATCAAACCGCATCAAACGAACACTAAAACAACGTGACGGTGAACCTCATGCGTCCAACCTCCATGCCACCCTCCCAGGCGTCCCGCCGCCAGCCGGTCGAAGACCTGCTGCTGAGCACGACCCTTCTGGTCGGCGGACCCGCGCTCTGGACATGCGGCCGGGTCATTCTCGAGGCCCAAGTCTCCGACTCTCCCATCCGGTCCCTGCTGTCTCTGCCACGAGAGCCCCATCCGGGAACCGTCATCGAGCTCTCCGCCAGTGCATGGGAATCTCTGAGTCGCACGGGGATGGGGTCGGTGGAGGCGATCATCGGACTGGCGGCAGTCTGTGCCGGACTGCTGACGAGTCTGCTGGCGCTGGTCGCCGTCGCCGCGCTCCTTCTCCAGGCAGTGGCGGGCCGGTGTGGTGCAGTGCGAATGGCTCACAGCCTCACCCGGCTGACACCAGGCTTCCTCCGGCGTGCGGCCACGCTGACACTGGGGGCTGGTCTGGCCGTATCAGCCACCGCCGCAGACTCCTGGGCCGCCACGGCGAAGGACGGACCACCGGAGACGAGGGGCGCGGCGACGGCGGAGGCGGTGCCAGTTCATTGGCAGGCGGAGGACCCGGAGGCGCAGCGACCGAGCCCTGACTCGGTCCTCTTTGACCCACAGGCGCCCCGGCGCCCCAGCGGCTCCGAGGAGATTGATCCCCCAGCGCGTGCACAAGAATCCGAGAGGGCAGAAGACAAGGAGGCCCCGATGTCGGGACTGTTCATCCCGCGCGAGCGAGACTCCGTCGCGGACCGTCGGCAGAGTCAGCCGCAGCCGGACCCCGCACCCTCTGGAGCGCAGGTCCTCGTGCGCCCGGGTGACACCCTGTGGGAGATCGCGGCGGATCATCTGGGACCAGAGGCAACTGACTGGGAGATCGCCGAGAGCTGGCCGCGCTGGTACGAGGCCAACCGAGAGCTGATAGGCGATGACCCAAGCCTCATTCATCCGGGCATGCGGCTGAGTGCCCCCACCTGATTCCTTCCCTGCCGAACACCGCCCATCCGTCCACTGTTCGACCAGTCCACATCGGGAGAAACCATGTCTGCCAGTCCCGCAGGTCAGCGACCCTCAGCGCCGCAGAATGGCGCCGAGGAGACACTGCACGCGCTCAGATCGATCATCGACGCCGATCCGCTGCTGCGCGGTCACACGACTGTGATCGCAGCACCGAGGCCGCCCGGCGTCCAACGCCCGGCAGAGCCGTCCGAAGCTGGCCAGAACGGAGTCCTCTTTCGGCTCCGACGCGAAGACGAGGTGCCGGCGCTCGTGAGACGACTGCGCGGGGAGACCAGCGGCAGAGCCGCGGCACCCGCCCAGACAGAACCGCCGACCGCCCTGGCGACGCTTCGCGAGGAACGTCGTCAGATCTGCGCGATCTCCAGGATCGTCTGTCAGGTGACCAGCGAGGTTCTCCTCGGTCTGCGGCCGGCGAGTCAGCTCAGTCGCTGGATGGACCTCGAGGTGCAGCACAAGGTCCAGGAGCGTGCCGCACTGCTGGCTGAAGCGCGCCGCAGCACCGCTCCTGGGAGGGTGCCTTCCCGCAGCGCCTCGGCTCCGACCGGTGCGACGATCCCTCGACCTCAGCCCCTCAGCTTCGGCACCATACGCGCCGACCGGGCGACCCGAGGCGCGTGGGAGGTCTCGGTGGTCTTCGGCGACGCCGCTCGGATCCGAGCCTGCGCGCTCAGGCTGGAGGCCCGTCGGCGGCGCTGGCGCGTGGTCGCCATGGAACTCGGCTGAGTGCAGATCGGGGCCGGGCTCAGCCCTGGGTGGAGGTGGTGTCCTGCAGACCCGGGACACGGAGCCGCTTGCCTGCGGCGAACATGCGGCCATCCTTGACTCCGGGGAGGTTGGGAGCCGCCGTCGCCGGAGCCTGCGCGGTGACCTCTGCGCTGAAGAGCAGCCGCACGGAGTCTTCACGCACGCTGTCGGCCATGGTCTGGAAGAGCAGGAAGCCCTCGCGCTGGTACTCGACCAGGGGATCGCGCTGAGCCATGGAGCGCAGACCGATCCCGGACTTGAGATAGTCCATCTCGTAGAGGTGTTCCTGCCACTTCTCATCGATGACGGTGAGCAGCACCCGGCGCTCGAGCTGCCGGATCGCAGTCTCGCCGATGTCCTCCGCCTTCTTCTCGTAGGCGATCTTGGCGTCGGAGATGAGTTCGCGCTTGAGCATCTTCACACTCAGCTGATCGATCCCGCCGGCCTCCTCGACCAGGTCTGCGATGCTCAGCGAGACCGGGAACAGGGAGTTCAGCTCCTCCCACAGGGCCTCGAGATCCCAGTCCTCGGAGGAGTTCGCCGTGGTCTTCTCGTCGATCATCAGCCCCACCGCATCTTCGATGAAGTGCTGGACCTTCTCGTGGACGTCATCGCCCTCGAGGATCCTGCGCCGATCCGAGTAGATCGCCTGACGCTGGCGGTTCATCACGTCGTCGTATTTGAGCACGTTCTTGCGCGTCTCGGTGTTCTGCCCCTCGCGCTGCTGCTGGGCGTTGGCGATCGCGGAGGAGACGAACTTGTGCTCCACCGGGATCTCATCGTCCATGGCTTTGGAGTTCATGATGCGCGCCGCGGCGGCCTGGTTGAACAGGCGCATCAGGTCATCGGTGAGAGAGATGTAGAACCGCGACTCGCCGGGATCGCCCTGTCGTCCTGAGCGACCGCGCAGCTGGTTGTCGATGCGGCGGGACTGGTGGCGCTCGGTGCCGAGCACGTAGAGCCCACCGAGCTCGCGGACCTCGTCGCCCTCGGCGTTGGCCTCGGCCTTGGCCCGGGAGAAGACCTCGTCCCAGCGGGCCTCATAGGCCTCAGCGTCCTTCACCGGGTCAAGGCCCAGCTTCTCCATCTCTCGGACCGCGTTGAACTCGGAGTTGCCGCCGAGCATGATGTCGGTGCCGCGGCCAGCCATGTTGGTGGCCACGGTGACCGCACCCTTGCGCCCGGCCTGGGCGATGATGGCGGCCTCGTGCTCGTGGTTCTTCGCGTTGAGCACCTCGTGGCGGATGCCGGCCTTCGCCAGCTTCTTGGAGAGATACTCGGACTTCTCCACGGATTCACTGCCCACCAGGATGGGCTGACCCTTGGCATGGCGCTCGATGATGTCGTTGATGACGGCGTCGAACTTCACCACCTCGTTCTTGTAGACGAGGTCATTGTGGTCGACGCGCTGCAGCGGCCGGTTCGCGGGGATCGGGACCACGCCGAGCTTATAGGTCGACATGAACTCGCCGGCCTCGGTCTCTGCGGTGCCGGTCATCCCGGAGATCTTCTCGTAGCTGCGGAAGTAGTTCTGCAGGGTGACGGTGGCCCGGGTCTGGCTCTCCGGCTTGACCCGCACCTGCTCCTTGGCCTCGATGGCCTGGTGCAGGCCCTCGTTGTAGCGGCGACCCTTGAGGATGCGGCCAGTGTGCTCATCGACGATGTGCACCTCGCCCTGAGACACGACATAGTCGGTGTCCCGCTTGAACAGCTCCTTGGCCTTGATCGCGTTGTTCAGGTACTGGATCAGCGTGGTGTTCTGGGTCTCGTAGAGGTTCTCGATGCCGAGATAGTCCTCGACCTTGTCGATCCCGGACTCCAGGACGCCGATGGTGCGCTTCTTCTCATCGACCTCGTAGTCCTCGTCGATGGTCAGCTTCTTCACGAGTGTGGAGAAGTCGTTGTACCAGCGGGAGATGTCCCCGGAGGCGGCGCCGGAGATGATCAGCGGGGTTCTGGCCTCGTCGATGAGGATCGAGTCGATCTCGTCGATGATCGCGTAGTGGTGTTCGCGCTGCACCAGGTCATCGAGGGACTGGGCCATGTTGTCGCGCAGGAAGTCGAAGCCGAACTCGTTGTTCGTGCCATAGGTGATGTCGGCGGCGTAGGCGTCTCGCCGGGCGGCGGGCTTCATGTCATTGGTGATGATCCCGACATCGAGTCCCAGGAAGCGGTGGACGCGTCCCATGAGCTCAGCCTGGTACTTGGCCAGGTAGTCATTGACCGTGACCACGTGCACGCCCTTGCCGGAGAGGGCGTTGAGGTAAGCCGGTGCAGTGGCGACCAGCGTCTTGCCCTCACCGGTGCCCATCTCGGCGATGTCTCCCAGGTGCAGGGCGGCCCCACCCATGAGCTGGACGTCGTAGTGTCGCTGCCCCAGGGTGCGATCGGCCGCCTCGCGGACCGTGGCGAAGGCTTCGGGCAGCAGCGAGTTCAGCGACTCGCCGTCGCGCAGCCGCTCGCGGAAGCGTTCGGTCTCGGCGCGCAGCTCGGCGTCGCTGAGTTCCTTGAACTCGTCCTCCAGGAGGTTGACCGCGTCCGCATAGGCGCGCAGAGTCCGAAGGACCTTCTTGTCCCCGGTCTTGAGGATTCGTTCAAGCAGAGTGGGCACAGCCAGTTCTCCATCGGTGTCTACTGGTACGGCGGAGACCCACGATAAGGGCATGGGTCACCAGCGATAAGTCTACGCGCTCACCCCCGCCCACGTTGAGCGGCGGATTCTCCGGGCATATAGAGGCAGTCTCCGCGGGAGATGCCCCGAGAATCCGCCGCTCAACGGTCAGGGGGGTCTTTCAGGTCAGACGGCGTCGGCGTAGTGAGCCGGGGCGCCGTTGTCCGCGTGGTAGTCGCGCTCCTCCACCACGGGCTCATTCGCCCCGTCGGTGTCCTGGTCCAGCGAGATCACCCCGTAGGTCCATCCGCGACGGCGGTAGACGGCCGAGGGCTGTCCTGTCTCCGCGTCGACGAACAGGTAGAAGTCATGGCCGACGAGCTCCATGGCGTCCACGGCGGCATCCACGCTGACCGGCTGCGCCGGGAAGACCTTGCGCCGGATCTTCACCGTGGACTGCGACTCGGCCTCTTCCTCGGTGGGCGGCACGTCATCGGCCTGCTCCGCGTCGAGGACCTGCTCATAGAGCGGGCGATCCGTGGCAGCCGGAGCAACGCTCGCCATGGCGGCGGCGACGTCCGGGGCTCCGTTGTGGGAGGCGTGGGCGCGGGACTTCTTCTTGTCTCGAGTCCGGCGCAGACGCTCCACGAGCTTGTTGATGGCGATCTCGAAGGCGGCGAACTTGTCCCCCGCCTGCGCCTCAGACCGAATGACCTTTCCGCGCCCCATGACCGTCAGCTCGACAGTGATGCTGGTATCGGCTCGGCGGTGGGAGTTCTCGCTCGAGACCTTGATCTCGAGGCGGTGTCCCTTGTCAGCGAGCTGCTCGATCTTGCCGAGCTTCTCTTCGACGTGCTCCTTAAAGGTGGAGGGGATCGCGATATTTCGGCCAGTGTAGTTGACCTGCAGAGTCATTCTGTCCTCCTCGTATCCGATGTCAGACGCAACGGGGACGGGAGTGCTGTTCCCCTCGCCGTCGCGATGGGACCCTATCGAAGTACCCATACCCCAGACTAGATCGCCGAGCCGACCCACGTCACCCTTTATGCCTCCGGCGAAGCGCTCACCAGCACTGACTCGTCCGCGGCGCCGGGGGCCGGGGCGGCCGCGAGCACGGCGGCACCGTGGACTCGAGCCCCGGCGGCGCTGAGCACCCGGTAGAGCTCACCCAGCGTCGAGCCGCTGGTGAGCACATCGTCGATGAGCAGAACATCGGCCCCCGCCAGCAGCCTGGAGCTTCGGGCGGTGACCTCGATGCTGCCTGCCAGGGAGCTGCGCCTGGCACGGGCGCCGCGGGACTTCTGCCTGCCGGCCCGCGGATCCAGCGAGCGCAGCCACGCCCGGGGCGCGTGTCGCAGCAGTCCAGGAACATGGGTGAAGCTCGACTCGGCGCGCGCGCCGCCGGGTCCCGCACCGCAGGCAGGCAGGGCATGGCGCATCAGGAGCTGCAACGGATCGAATCCGCGGGCCAGCCGGGAGCGCAGCGACGGTGGAGGACTGATCAGCATCCAGTGCACGCCTCCTGACCCCTCCGGCCCGCTCGCCCGCTCGGCGGCGGCATCCAGCGCGCGGCGCAGGCCGGGACCGAGGTGGGCGGCCAGACTGACGGCCGCGTGGTCCTTGAACGCCAACACGGCGCGGGAGACCAGACCCTCATAACGGCCCGCAGCGGTGACCGGCAGCACCGTGATCTCCTCCGTGTGGAGCGGCAGCGGCAGCGCGAGCGCCTGCTGCTCGGCAGGGAAGGGGGCCCGGGTCAGCACGTGCAGATCCTCTGCGCAGGAAGCACAGAACACCGTGTCCTGCGCCCCGCACCCGCTGCACCAGGTCGGACTGAGCAGGCCCAGCGCAGAGCTGATCCCTGCCCGCACGGCGTGCCCGGGGGCAGAGAACCAGACACGGTCCAGACCCTGCGCGAGCTCATCAGGATGGCCCATGTCCTAAGCCTCGGTGAAGCTCGCCCGGTGCGGGCGGCCTGATCAGCTTGTGTGGAGATCAGCCCGCAGGCCAGGACCTCCGTGCGGCTGGGGAAGACCCGTCACGACCCCGCCCTCTCAGACTCGGCAGACGTGTCAGCCTGCACGGTCCGGCAGCTCAGCCCGGGTAGGCCAGATCGCGGATCTCCACACCATCCGAGGCGACCCATGTACCCCCTCCGGAGAGGTTCTGGAACGGAACCTCCACCGTCTCTGCGAACACGTTCGACTGTCCCTCGCCCGCGGAGAGGTTCAAGAGGCCCAGCAGAGGCCGTTCCACTCCACTGGAGCCGGTGAGGGTCACCCGCTCAGGAGTCATCGCGTCGTCCTCCGAGCTGGCCCAGACGTAGAGCGCGTCGGAGCCCTGCCAGCGAACCTCTTCGAGGTCCACTGAGGTCTGCACCCGCATGGGCTGGCCGAGCCCGCGCGGGATGCCGGTGGAGTCGCGGATGACACCGGCCACGTAGAGGCCCCGTTCGCCGTCGTCGTCGAGGATCATCGCCGCACGCGCGCCGTCCTGGGCGATGCGCAGCGAGGTGATCGTGCGGTTCTCCAGCCAGTCGGCGCTGACCTCCGCCTGACCGGGCTCCAGGGACTCGTCATAGGCCAGCGCATGGACCGTGGACTCGTCCCCCTCGGCGGAGGCGGTCCAGGTCCAGCCGAAGTTGTCCATAGAGGGCCGGGTGAGGTTGTCGGCCTCGAGCACCGGGTCCGGGGCGCGCTCGGGGCGCAGGTGGTAGAGCACGTCTGCCTCACCGTTGAGGAATGCGAAGACGTCGGGGGAGTCATTGGGCACCGCCGGATCCTGCGGATCGAGGTCAGAGATGTCGGGCAGGCTGCCGATGGACAGGGTGACCTGATCGTTCTGTCGGCGCAGCGTGCCGTCTTCGATGCCCACCTGGGTGGGGTCCACTTCGGGGGAATCCTCGATGTCCAGCCGGTCCTCCTCGGGGAGGTCGGGGGACACGGGGATCTCCAGCTCGCGCTGCTCCACGGTGATCTCCACGTCGCGCACGCTGGAGAGCGACATCAGCGCCAGGTCGAGCTGCTCCTGCATCAGCGCACGCTCGGCCGGCTCGGCGTCTGCCACCTGCTCGGGGGCGAGGTCGACTGTTGCTGTGCCCTCGTCCACCGGCACCGTGGCGCGTTCCAGCTCCGCGCCGTCGGGGAACGCCGAGACGACCGCGGGCTCGAGATAGGGAGCCGGACCGGCGAGCAGCGCGCCGACGATCTGCGAGGAGATGCCGGGGCGGTTGAGGAACCAGCGCTGATCAGGCACCGCGTAGCGCAGCTGCGGGTCGAAGTAGTACAGGGTGTGGGCCTGAAAGACCTGTTCGAAGGTTCCGTCGAGCAGCATCGTGCCGTCGGGGGCGTCGGTGATCCGCCACTGTCCGTCGATCTCCTCCACGGTGAAGTCCATGACCTCCGCAGACTCCTCGGGCAGCCTGGTCAGGATCCCGCTGGAATCGATGACCTGTTCCACCTGGAACTGGGCCGTCCAGGTGTCCTCGCCGGAGAGAAGGACGGTGGGCTCGCTGGAGTAGACCAGGGTCCGCCCATCGGGCCGCCACTCCCGTGCCGCCTCCGGGTCCATGAACTCCCGGGCCACGGCGTAGTCGTCCCGGGCGTTGGCGCCGGCACGGATGAAGCCGTGCACGATCTGTGCGGCGGAGGCATCGGGCTGCGGCGGGAAGACCTGCGGGGCCAGGTTGAAGTCGCCGTCGGAGTCGGGGGCCGAGGTGCCGACCGGACCGTCGGTGGGCAGCGCCGGCGAGCAGGAGGTGACCAGCAGAAGCACCAGCGCAGTCAGCGCGGCGGCCACACGTCTGGGCAGCGTCGAGCGACGACGACGGATCATGAGTCCTCCTTCTGCTGGTAGAGCGACTGCTCGTTGATCCGGTCATGCTCCGGATCCCCGTAGCTGGAGACCTGCGGGATGGCCTCGATGCGGTGCCGATCTGAGGCGCGGTAGACCGGGGGCAGCGCCATCGGTGAGGCGCGGTAAGGCACGCTCTGGCGGCGCGGCAGCACGAGCCTGAAGCAGGAGCCCTGCCCCCTCTGGCCCCAGGCGTCGAGGGCGCCCTGGTGCAGCCGGGTGTCCTCGGTGGCGATGGACAGGCCCAGTCCGGAGCCGCCGGTGGTGCGTGCCCGGGCGGGGTCGGCGCGCCAGAAGCGGTCGAAGACGTGGGAGACCTCGGAGGGGCTCATGCCGATCCCATGGTCACGCACGGAGATCCCGACCGCCGTCGGGCTGGAGGCGACGATCACGTCGACCGGGCGGGCCTCAGCATGTTCGATGGCGTTGTTGACCAGGTTGCGCAGGATGCGGCTTATGCGTCGGGCATCGACCTCGGCGATGAAGTCCTCGCCCTGGATCACCAGCCCGAGCGGAGTGCGGGAGCTCTCCGCCAGCGGCTGGGAGCTCACCAGGACCTCGCGGGAGAGCGAGAGCAGGTCGACCTCCGCCGTGGCCAGTTCCGCGGCGCCGGCGTCGAAGCGTGACATCTCGAGCAGGTCTGAGAGCAGCGCCTGGAAGCGCTCCACCTGGTGATAGAGCAGCTCCGCAGAGCGCTGGTTAATCGGGTCGAACTCCTCGCGGGATTCATGCAGCACCTCGGCGGCCATGCGCACCGTGGTCAGCGGGGTGCGCAGCTCATGGGAGACGTCTGAGACGAAGCGCTGCTGCATCTTGGAGAGGTTCGCCAGCCGGGTGATCTGCTCCTGCAGGTTGGAGGCCATCCGGTTGAAGGAGAGGCCCAGTCGGGCGATCTCATCCTCACCGCGCACGGCGAGGCGCTGGTCGAGCTCGCCGTCGGCGATGCGTTCGGAGACCTCGGCCGCCTGAGAGACAGGGCGCACCACAGAACGCGCGACCCACGCGGCGATGGCCATGTTGATCAGCAGGATCGCGGCTCCGGCGGCGAGCATGGTGCGGAAGACGAAGGAGACGTTCTCCTGGACCGGGGAGAAGTCATAGACGAAGTAGAGGGCATAGGGGTTTCCCTGCACGTCCACCTGCGTGCCGAAGGCGACCCCGGGGACCGCGTCAGGGCCCTCTGACTCCAGCGCCACCGACTGCCAGTACTGTCCGGTGCCCTGGGCGATCGCGTCGGTGAGCTCAGCGGAGATCTGCTCCCTGGTCACCTCCGGATTGGTGCTGAACCCACCGATGAGGTTCTCGCCGGTCTCGAGCGGCAGCAGCATGGCCTCGCGCTGAATCTCTGCCCCCGACTCCCCCACGTCTTGCAGAATGGACTCGATGTCCTGCTCCGCCTCGCCGCGACTGCTGGTGTTCAGCGCCGCGAAGTTGTTGCGCACCTCGTCCAGGCCGCTGGTGGCCTCCCGCTCTGCCTGGTCGAAACGTTCCTGGAAGAGACCAGAGGTGACCTGTTGGACCAGGAAGGCGGCCACCGCCATGGTGCTGATCATGGTCAGCAGCCCGGTGAAGAAGACCGCACGGATGAGCAGCGAGCGGGCCCAGAGTCTGGGGAGCTCACTGATCCTGCGCATCCTGCCCAGCAGGCCCGGCCGCGAGCGCGCCGGCGTCTCGGTGCTCGGAGACGCACCCGCGGAGTCACCGTCCGCGCTCGGGGAGGTGGCGACCCGGTCGCGGATGATCGGAATGCTGCCCGTGGAGGCCGCTGAGGCCCTCGAGGCGAGGTGATCCGTGGACTTCTCCGATTCAGGCGGAATGACTACCCCTGCCCTCCGGCCTTATAGCCGACTCCGCGCACGGTCTGCACGATCTCCGGATTCTCTGGATCCTTCTCGATCTTGGAACGCAGGCGCTGCACATGGACGTTGACCAGTCTGGTGTCGGCCTGGTGGCGGTATCCCCAGACCTCTTCAAGGAGCATCTCCCTGTTCCAGACCTGCCAGGGCTTCTTCGCCAGGGCGGTGAGCAGGTCGAACTCCAGCGGAGTCAGTGAGATGCGGTGCTCTCCGCGGCGCACCTCGTGTCCTGCCACGTCGATGCTGAGGTCTCCGATGGACAGCGTCTCCCCCTCGGAGCGGGTGCCGTGATCGGCGGGCCGCAGCCGGGCGCGCACCCGGGCCACCAGTTCGGCGGGCTTGAACGGCTTGGGCACATAGTCGTCTGCACCGGCCTCGAGGCCGCGCACCACGTCGGCGGTGTCTGATTTGGCGGTCAGCATGATCACCGGGGTATCGGCCTCTTCGCGGATCTCGCGACAGACCTCGATGCCGTCCTTGCCGGGCAGCATCAGGTCGAGCAGGACCACATCGGGCTTGGAGCTGTGGAAGGTCTCCAGCGCGTCGTCGCCGTTGAAGCAGAAGGTGGGCTCGAATCCTTCATTGCGCAGCACGATGCCGATCATCTCGGCCAGCGCTTCATCGTCGTCGACGACCAGGATCCTGGCTTTCATCTGCTCTCCGTCCTTTGAGGTCCTGCAGCACAGCGCTTCACGCGCGCAGGTTGGGGCCCGATTCCTCGCGGCACCGCGTTCAGGATATATGAGAGCGGTAGGCTGGGCGCGGAGGGCACTCGCGCAGGCGCGCTTGAGGAGGGGCAATGATCCGCACAGCGGCGACACACCGTGGTGCTCGGCGGTCGCCGAGCGCTGCCTCTTCGCCGTCTCCGACGTCGCCCTCCACAGTGCCCCCGGGCCCATATCCACCCCATGACGCCCGAAGGTCTCGCGGCTCCGGGCCGCAGGGCTCGGCCCTCCCCGCCGGCCCGACCCTGGCACCGGGAACCGTCTTCCCGCTGCGCAGGATGGTCGCCGATGAGCTCTTCAGCGCGGCGGCCGCAGTCATCCGACGCTCCCCGCGAGCGGTGCTCGGGGTGCCGTTCGTGGCGGGGCTGGTGAACTTCGGACTCACGCTGACCCTGATGGTGCTGCTGCCCTCCTCCGCCTACACTCGCATGCTCACCGACCCGGCAGCCTTCGAGGACGCCGATGTCGCCCTGGGCCTGGCCACCGACACCGCCTTCATCTGGCTCACGCTGGCAAGCTCGGCGCTGACCTCCCTGGTCATCCTGGTGGCCGCGGCTTATATGGCGCTCCCCACCCTCCGGGCCGCCTACGGCCTGCGCACCTCCATGGCACAGACAGTGCGTCTGAGGCTCGGCAGGCTCGGCCCCGTGGTCCTGAACCTGCTGGTCCTGGGCCTGATCCTCGGCGTGCTCGCCGTGCCCGTGCTCTTCCTCGCCGTGCTGGTGCTGGTGCTGACCCTGTTCCTCGGGGCGGTGGTCGTTCTGCCTGCACTCTTCCTGGTGCTTTGCTGGGTCACCGCCGCGGTGATGTACGCCCCGGTGACCGTGATCGTGGAGCGACTGGGCCCGCTCGCCGCGATCGCCCGCTCCTGGCGGCTCAACCGCGGACGCTGGTGGCGGCACATCGGACTGGTGGCGCTGCTCTACGTGATCCTGGGCATCGTGTTCAGCATCGCCTCGGCGCCGCTGATGATCGCCGTGGCCGCCACCGAGCTCCTGGAGGGATCCCTGCTGCCCGGAGCCCCCGCCGAATGGGCCGAATTCATCGTCTTCGCCGTGTCCGAGCTCTACGGCACAGTGGTCACCACCCTCTTCGTCGGCGTGGTCGGCACCGTGGTCTCGCTGATGTACCTCAATGCAAGAATCCGTCAGGAGGCGCTGGACGTGACCCTGCTGGCCGCCGCGGAGCAGGACCTCCCGACAGAGGCGCAGCACGCCGGGTCGGTGGAGCGCCTCGTCCCCGGTTCGATCGAGCACCTCCACGACCATTTCCAGGATCGCCTCCCGCAGCCTGCCGCGGGGGTGAACCGCGATGCAGCCCGAGCGCGATGAGGCCAGGCGGCTCCTCGAGGAGGAGCTCAGCGACCCCCGCTATCAGCGCGACGCCGCGGGGCCGCTGCGTGAGGCCGCCGACCGCTTCTTCGCCTGGCTGGACCAGCTCGCACTGAACATCGGACCGGTGAACCTTCCGCTGGGCCCGGTCCTGCTGCTGGTGCTGCTGCTCGCCGCGGTGATCCTCTGCATCGTCCTGGTCCGCCCGCGGCTGCAGCGCAGCGGCGACCCGGAGGATCTGCTCACCAGCCCCTCCGGCATCACGGCGGCTCAGCTGCGCGACCGCGCAGAGGCACATGCCGCCGCGGGCCGCTTCGACGAGGCCTGCCGTGAGCTCTTCCGTGCGGTCGTCCGCGCCGCCGAGGAGCACCGGGTGCTGGCCGAGCAGGCCGGACGCACCGCCACCGAGGCCGGCGAGGCGCTCGCCCGGGCCCATCCCGGCGAGGCCGCCCGGGCCGTGCGGGCAGCCGAGCTGTTCAACTACTCCCGCTACGGCGGCGGCTCCATGCAGCGCGCAGACTATGACACCCTGCTGATCCTTGACCGGCACCTCGACCCGCGCCCGGGATCAGGCACCGAGTCACGCACTGAGTCACGCCTCGAGCGGGACGGGGCACAGAGATGACGACGACGGCGACCCTCGGCTCGGCGCTGCGCTCGGGCTTCCAGCGCTGGCAGTTCTGGCTCCTGCTGCTCGTGCTCGGCCTGCTCTCCGTGGTGCTCGTCCAGGCCATGAGTGAGGAGGACACCGACCGCTATGGCCTGGAGAACACCTCCCTGGACGGCTACGCCGCGCTGGCGCAGGTGCTCCAGGACGAAGGCGTCACGCTGCGAACCGCCTCCTCCGCGCAGGTCGCCGAGGAGCTCATGCAGGAGCATCCCGAGGCTCCCCTGGTGGTCCTCTCCACCGGTGAGGTGCCCGCCCAGGGGTTCCTCGACCAGCTGCGCGAAGGCGCAGACCGTGAGGTCGTGCTGCTGACGGAGTCCCCCGAGCTCGTCGACGCCCTGTACCCCGAGGGCGAGGTCAGCTATGCCGGGGCCCATGCCGGGGGCGGGCCCCTCGAGGCGGCCACGTTGGACGCGGGCGCCCAGTGCGCGGTGCCGGCCGCGGTGAACGCCGGCCAGGTCCAGGCCCCGGGTGCGCTCTTCCACAGCCATGACCCCGGGTGCTTCACCGGCTTCGAGGACGACTCCGGTCAGGCCCAGATTCTGGTGGAGACCTCGGCCGGGGTGCTCTTCGGATCCCCCGAGGCCTTCAGCAATCACGACATCACCTCCGCCGGCCACGCCGCACTGGCGCTCTGGCTCTTCGGGGGGCGCGATGAGCTCATCTGGTACACGCCGATGGGCCTGGACGCGATGTCCTCTGAGGACTGGGCCTCCCCGACCGATCTCCTCCCCGGCTGGGTGGTTCCGCTGGCCTGGTGGCTGCTGCTCTGCGCCGTCGTGCTGATGCTCGTGATGGGACGCCGTCCCGGACCGGTGGTCGGGGAGCCGCTGCCGGTCCAGGTGCCCGCGGCGGAGACCGCCGAGGGACGCGGACGGATGTACCAGAGCGCCAACGCGGTGCAGGCCTCGGCGCAGACTCTGCGCAGCGCGCATCTGATCAGGCTCTCCCGACTCCTGCGCCTCGGCAGCGCCCCGCAGCAGTCCGGCATCGTCGAGGCGGTCGCCCGTCAGGTGCACCGCGATCCTGCGGAGATCGCCCGCCTGTTCGCCGAGCAGCCCCGGAGCAACGCAGAACTTGTCGCCCATGCCCAGGCCCTGAAGATGCTGGAGGATGACGCCCAGCACGCAGTGCTCACCCAGCACACCCGCACCGGCTCCGGCTCCGCACGATCCCATCCACCCTCGACCCCAGACTCACCGCCGCACCCGCGGCCAGCATCACCGCCGCACCCGCGGCCAGCATCACAGCCGCACCCGCGGCCAGCATCACAGCCGCACACTCAGCAAGGGAAGAACACCAGCAATGACTGAACCTCATATCGCGTCCCAGCACACCCAGGAAGCACCCCGGCGAGGACCCGCGGCGCCGACGGCGCAGGAGGTGTATCTGCTGCGCGACAAGTTCCAGCAGGTGCGCGGTCAGGTGGCGAAGGCGGTCGTCGGGCAGGACACCGCCGTGACCAGCGTGCTCATCGGGCTGCTGGTGCGCGGGCATGTGCTGCTGGAGGGCGTCCCCGGAGTGGCCAAGACGCTGCTGGTCCGGGCGATCTCCGCCTCGCTGAGCCTGGACACGGCGCGGGTGCAGTTCACCCCCGACCTGATGCCCGGCGATGTGACCGGTTCGCTGGTGTATGACTCCAAGACCGGGGACTTCAGCTTCCGCGAGGGCCCGGTCTTCACCAATCTCATGCTCGCCGATGAGATCAACCGCACGCCGCCGAAGACTCAGGCCTCGCTCCTCGAGGCCATGGAGGAGCGTCAGGTCTCAGTGGACGGGATCAGCCGTCCGCTGCCGGATCCGTTCCTGGTCGCCGCCACGCAGAACCCGGTGGAGTATGAGGGAACCTATCCGCTGCCGGAGGCCCAGCTGGACCGCTTCCTGCTCAAGGTGCATCTGGACCTGCCCCACCGCGGAGAGGAGATCGAGGTCATCCGCCGCCACGCCGCAGGCTTCAACCCCTCGGACCTCGCTGGAGCCGGGGTCACCGCTGTGGCCGGCGCCGCAGATGTGCTTGCGGCCCGCGAGCAGGTCAGGCAGGTCTCCATCGCCGATGAGGTCCTCGCCTACATCGTTGATCTGGCGCGCGCCACCCGGGAGACTCCCAGCTTCCAGCTCGGCGTGTCCCCCCGCGGCGCCACTGCCCTGATGAACGCCTCCCGGGCCTGGGCCTGGCTCTCCGGACGGGACTTCATCACCCCCGACGACGTCAAGGCGCTGGCTCCCGCCTGTCTGCGCCACCGTGTCTCGCTGCGCCCAGAGGCCGCGATGGACGGGGTCAGCATCGACGATGTGCTGCAGTCGATCCTGGCCACTGTGCCGGTCCCGCGCTGAGGCCACCACGTGGTTCTGACCCGACGGTTCCTCCTTGTGGCGCTGGGACTCGGCGCCGTCGTCGTCGTGCTGCCCGGCTGGGCCGCCCTGCTGGGGTGCCTCGCGCTGCTGGTGCTGCTCGCCGCCGCTGACATGGCACTGGCCGGCTCCCCGCGCCGCGTCCGCGTGGAGCGGCTGCCGACCTCCCCGGTCAGGCTGGGACAGCCGACGACGGCGACCACGGCGCTCCACCACCACGGCTCACGTCGGCTGCGCGGTCAGGTCAAGGACGGCTGGCAGCCCTCTGCCGGCGCGCGGCGACCGGTCACTGCCGTGGAGCTGCCCGGCGGCGCCGAGGTGACGCGTCGGATCGACACCGCGCTGCGCCCGTCCCGGCGCGGTGATCTGCACAGCGAACACATCAGCCTGCGCTCGATCGGTCCGATGGGGCTCGCCGGACGTCAGGTGGTGCACCGGGTCCGGCACAGCCTGCGCGTGCTTCCGCCGTTCCACTCCCGTCGGCACCTGCCCTCCAAGCTGCAGCGGCTGCGCGAGCTCGACGGTGCGACCGCGGTCCAGATCCGCGGCGCCGGGCACGAGTTCGACTCGCTGCGCGACTATGTCCGCGGCGATGATGTCCGCTCCATCGATTGGCGTGCCACGGCGCGTCGACAGTCCTCGCAGGGCCAGCATCTGGTGGTGCGCACCTGGCGGCCGGAGCGGGATCGACGTGTGATCCTGGCCCTGGACTCCTCGCGCACCTCGGCGGTGCGGATCGAGGACGAGCCGCGGCTGGACTCGGGGATGGAGGCGGCGCTGCTGCTCGGGGCGCTGGCCGCCGGAGCCGGTGACCGGGTGGACTTCTTCTCCTTCGACCGGGGCCTGAGCGGACAGGCGCGCTCCGGAATGCGTGGAGATCTGCTGCACCAGATGGCCGAGGCCATGTCGGAGGTCCAGCCTGAGCTGGTGGAGGCGGACTTCTCGCAGCTTCCCAGTCAGATCCGGGCCATCACCTCCCAGCGCAGCCTGCTGGTGGTGCTGACCTCGCTGGACTCGGGCTCCCTGGAGGAGGGCCTGCTGCCGGTGCTGCCCGCGCTGGCGGAGCGGCACCTGGTGGTGCTGGCCGCCGTGCGCGATCCGGAGCTGGACCGGCGGGCCCGGGCGCGGGAGAACACCAGCGAGGTCTACCGGGCCGCCGCCGCCGAGCGCTCGCTCATCGAGAAGGAGGCGCTGCGCCGCCAGCTGGGCTCGCTCGGCGTGGAGGTCGTGGAGGCGACTCCGCACCAGCTGCCGCCTCAGCTCGCCGACACCTATATCCGGCTCAAGGCCTCGGGCCGCCTGTAGCACCGGCGCTCCCCCGGGCGAGCAGCGGCCCCGGCGCTTGACCGGCGATTCACCTGCGCTCCCCGGGCAGGCGCCTCGACGCCGCCCTGACCCGCGGGAATGCGCCGACCCCCTTGCGTGCTGAATACTGGGCACCAGTTCGGTGCTGAATACTGGGCACCAGCTGCGGCGCACGCGCCGAGCGCATCATCCTCGAGCGGAAAGACATCCCATGAAGGTATTGGCAGCCATGTCCGGCGGAGTGGACTCCGCGGTCGCCGCGGCCCGCGCCGTGGACGCCGGCCACGAGGTCGTCGGCGTGCACCTGGCGCTGAGCCGCATGCCCGGCACCCTGCGCACCGGTTCGCGCGGCTGCTGCACGATCGAGGACTCCTCCGATGCGTGGCGCGCCTGCGAGAAGCTGGGCATCCCCTTCTATGTCTGGGACTTCTCCGAGCGCTTCAAAGCCGACGTGGTGGACGACTTCATCAACGAATACGCCGCCGGCCGGACCCCGAACCCCTGCATGCGCTGCAACGAGAAGATCAAGTTCGAGGCGCTGCTGGACAAGGCGATCGCGCTGGGCTTCGACGCCGTGGCCACCGGTCACTACGCCAAGGTCTTCCGCGACGCCGAGGGCAGCCCCGAGCTGCACCGCGCCGCCACCTGGACCAAGGACCAGTCCTATGTGCTCGGGGTGCTCACCACTGAGCAGCTCGAGCACTGCATGTTCCCGCTGGGCGAGACGCCCTCGAAGGACCTGGTCCGCGCCGAGGCCGCCGAGCGCGGACTCTCGGTGGCCAAGAAGCCGGACTCCCATGACATCTGCTTCATCCCGGACGGGGACACCCGCGGTTGGCTCGCCGAGCAGATCGAGCTGCGCAACGGGCCGATCCTCGATGCCGAAGGCGAGCAGATCGGCGAGCATGAGGGATCCGAGGCGTACACCGTGGGCCAGCGCCGCGGACTCAAGCTCGGCCGTCCCGCCCCGGACGGCAAGCCGCGATTCGTGCTGGAGATCAGGCCGAAGGAGAACACCGTCGTCGCCGGTCCCCGTGAGCTGCTCGAGATCGACCGGCTCAGCGGCATCCGGCTCTCCTGGGCCGGCACCCCCGTGTCCGAGGCGGCCACCGGTGAATGGTTCGACCTGGACCTGCAGATCCGCGCCCACGCCGATCCGGTGCCCGCCCGCGCCCGGGTCGAGGCGGAGGCCCCGGAGACCGAAGACGGCGCCCCCCGGCTGATGGTGGAGCTCGAGGAGGCCCTGCAGGGGGTCGCCCCGGGACAGACCGCCGTGATGTACCAGGGCACCCGTGTGCTCGGCCAGGCGACGATCGACACTGCACGCTCGAAGAACTACCACCCGGTCAGCAGCTGAGCCCACGGGCCGGCAGCGCTGGCCGAGTGCTGGACGGCAGTGCTGGACGGCGGTGCTGGACGGCGGTGCTGGACGAGTGCTGGGGAGCGGTGCCGCCCAGTAGGCTGGTCCCATGAGCACTGATCCCCGCGCCGGCGAGGCCGCAGCCTATGTGGAGTCCGGAATCCTCGAGGAGCTGGTGTCCATGCGCGCCAGCATCGACAACATCGACGCGACCCTGGTCTACCTGCTCGCCGAGCGCTTCAAGGCCACCCAGCGGGTGGGCGTGCTCAAGGCCAGGCACCAGCTCCCCGCGGCCGACCCCTCCCGGGAGAAGAACCAGATCGCCCGGCTGAAACGGCTGGCCGACGACGCCCAGCTGGACCCTGAGTTCGCGGAGAAGTTCCTGAACTTCATCATCGAAGAGGTCATCCGCCACCACGAGGCCATCTCCGCCTCGCGGGGCGCCACCACCGAAGAGGATGGCGCAGAGGTTGGCGCTGAGGCCACCGCGGAGACCGAGAACCGATGACCCTTCGCTCTGCCGCAGCCGGAGCCATGCCCGGCACAGACCTCATCCGCAGCGCCCAGCTCCAGGCCGCCGAGCTGCCGGCCCCCCACCTGCCGGGCCTGCCCGAGCTCCCCGGACGCGGGCTGCACTCAGACCTGCTCGCGCGCAGCCTGGCACAGCTCTCCGAGCTCTCCGCCGAGCTGACCTCCTACGGCTGGCGGCTCACCCAGCGGCCCGGCGCCGATGACCAGCGCATCCGCGGCTGGCTGCGCTCGGACGTGGACACCCTCGCGGATGTGCGCGGCCACCGCGCCGAGACCGGTGCAGATGCCCCCGACGACGACGGGTTCGCTCCTCCCCTGGTGCTCGAGCTGATGGGACCGATCAGTCTCATGGCGGGGCTCGCGCTGCCCTCTGGGGAGAAGGTGCTGACCGATCACGGGGCGCGCCGCGATCTGGCCGCCTCCCTGGCGAACGGAGCCGCAGAACATGTCGCCCACGTCCGGCGGGCCTGTGCGCCGTCGTCGTTGACTGTGATCATCACCGAACCGGAGTACTCCCGCGCCCGGAGGGGGAAGATCCCCACAGTCAGCGGCTACCGGACCATCCGCGCGCTCGGCCGGGACGAGACCAGGGCCCACATCGGACTGATGATCGAGACCCTGGAGGCCTCCGGCGTGGAGGAGATCCTGCTGGACCTCGGCGGTGCGGTGGAGCCTGAGCACCTTCAGGACTTCCGCGCGGGACGGAGCCCCGCGGTGCATGGCTTCGGGGTGGACCTGACCGTGATGGAGGCCGCCGGCTGGGAGCGCACCGCCGAGCTGGTCGAGTCGGGTGCCACGATCCTCGCCTCGGTGCTCACCGGCGCCGAGACCGCTGAGGCGGGCGGCGCAGGGCTGCCCCAGGTCAGCGAGCTGGCGCGCCGTGTGCAGCGTCCCTGGCATCGGCTGGGCATGCCGCTGGAAGGGCTGGAGAACTTCCTGCTGGTCGGCTCCGCGGACCGTCACCGCGGCGAACCGGCCCGGTCACAGGTCGCCTCGCTGCGCGAGCCGGCCGCGATGCATGTGATCACGCGGGTCCGGGACACCGCCGAGGCGCTGCGCGAGCAGATCCGCGACGCCTGAGCTGCGGCACCTGAGCTGCGGCGCCCGGCCCATCCGGTGGGCCCCCTCGCCCCTGCCCTTCCATCTGTTGGGCGCAATGCGGTGGAATAACCCCTGGCGCGCCCTCTATTCCGCCGCAGCGCGCCCAATGGATGAACGATTGCCGAGGGGACCCGCAATGGACCAACGATTGTCTCTGGTGACCCTGGCCGTGGCCGATCTGACCGGGGCGGCAGAGGTCACCGCGCCCCAGCACCGCGACTGGGGCGGCTACACCGGGTACTTCGCGGATCCTGAGGGGTTCCGCTGGGAGATCGCGTGGGCTCCCGGGGAGGTCAACGACATCGTGCTGCCGGAGCCGCACCGCGCCGACTGACGCACACTCGTCATCCCTGGGGCGCAGACGGACGGCTCAACCCGGTGAAGCCTGTCCGGAACGCCTGCTCTCGCCCCAGAGATGGGGAGATCGGGCTCAGCGGCGCCCGGCGGCCATCCCCGCGGTGCGCGCCTGCGCGATCACCGCGGGCAGCGCGTCCGCGAGCGCCTCGACCTCGCGCTCGGTGGTCGTCCAGCCCAGGGTGAAGCGCTGTGCCCCGCGGGCCTGCTCCTCGCTCAGCCCCATCGCCAGCAGCACGTGGGAGGGCCGCGGCACCCCGGCCGTGCAGGCAGATCCGGTGGCGGTGTCGAACCCGGCCATGTCCAGCATGAACAGGAGCGAGTCCCCCTCCGCCGCATCCACGGTGATGTGCAGGTTGTTGGGCAGCCGCAGCTGCGGATGCGTTCTGGGGTCCGGTCCGCGCAGGGTCACACCGTCAAGGTCGACGACGGCGGCCAGCAGCCGGTCTCGCAGCCGCGCCAGCCTGGCCGACTCCTCCACCTGGGAGGCCACCAGCTCCTCGGCCACGGCCGCGAAGGAGCAGATCCCCGCCACGTCCAGGGTGCCCGAGCGGATGTCGCGCTCCTGCCCGCCCCCATGCAGCACGGGTGTGAGCACCACGTCGCGGCGCACCAGCAGCGCGCCGACCCCCACCGGGGCTCCGATCTTGTGGCCGCTGATCGCCATGGTGGCGGCCCCGGACTCGCGGAAGCTCATCGGCTCCGTCCCGGCCGGGACGGAGCCGAGCGCCTGGACCGCATCCGTGTGCAGCGGCACGTGAAAGCGGGCGCAGAGCTCACCGATCTGCGCCACCGGCTGGATGGCGCCGGTCTCGTTGTTGGCCCACATCACGGTCACCAGAGCCACGCGCTCAGCGGACTCGGCGAGCATCGCCTCAAGCTGGACCAGGTCCACGATCCCCTCGCCGTCCACGGGGATGATGCCAAGCTCGGCCTCTTCGTGGGCCTCGAGCCACTCCGCCGTCTCCAGCACCGCGTGGTGCTCGATCCCGGGCAGCAGCACGAGGGTCCGTGCGGGGTCCTGCGCGCGACGCTGCCAGTACAGACCCTTGACCGCGAGGTTGTCCGCCTCGGTGCCGCCGGAGGTGAAGATGACCTCCGAGGAATGGGCCCCCACCGCGCGGGCCAGCTGCTCCCGCGCGGAGTCCACGGCCAGTCGGGCGCGCCGCCCGGAGCCGTGCAGAGAAGAGGGGTTCGAGAGCTGCGGCATGACCTCGGTGAGCACACGCATGGCGGTGGGCTTCACGGGTGTGGTGGCGGCGTGGTCGAAATAGGAGCTCAGGGCGGGGTCTGCAGTTGACATCGTGTCCACGATTCTACGCTTTTGGGGATATCGTGATTCCTCGATGAGCAGTCACCCCGCAGACCTCTATGGCGTCCTGGGCATCGGTCCCGAGGCCGACGCCCAGGCCGTCCGTGCGGCCTACCGCAGGCAGGCCCGCCGCGCCCACCCCGACGCCGGGGGCACCGCCGAGGAGTTCCACCAGGTGCAGTCCGCCTGGGAGGTGCTCGGCGACGCCGCGGCGCGAGCCGCCTATGACCGTGACCTGCGCCGTCCCGCGCGGGGAGCCGATTCCGCCGCCGAGGCCGAGGACGAGGCCCCCCGCTACGGCCGCGGCGCAGGATTCGCCAGCCCGGCCTTCAGGACGAACGCAGCCGGAAGCACCTCGTCCACACGTCGCGGGACGGGCGAGTCAGCGGCACGGCCCTCCGGAACCGCCCACCTCGCGCCGGTCTACATCCCGGACCTCTCCCGTCCGGAGCCGCTGTCGCTGCCGCTGACCAGTCAGCGCACCCACGGGGGGTTCGGCTCGCGGGGAATCTTCGGCGGCTCACGTGCCCTGCGCAGGGCCGAGCACACGGCGGTGCTTCTGGAGAAGCATGTCCTCGCCGACCTTCCCACCGCCCGCCTGTTCAACACGGTGGCCCTGGAGCCTGCCCGACGGGATCGTCGAGGCCAGGCTCGCACGCCCCGCGGAAGGGCGGCGGACCACGTGCTCGTCTGCGGGGACACGCTCGTGGTGGTCTCCTCCCTTGATGTCCACGCGGCGACCGTCTCCTGGGACGGGCGCCACCTCCACGCCGCTGGCCGCTCGGTGGCGGTCCCTGACCTGGCGGGCCAGTCGCGGGCCCTGCGCGCCGTTCTGGAGGCCGCGATGCGGGAGACCGGCCGCGAGACGAGCCTGAGCGTGGGCCAGCAGATCGTCCTGCACTCTCCCGACGGCAGCATGCAGAGCCCGGTCGTGGAGGCACGTGGAACCGCCTCAGGCACCGTGCGAGAACCACTCGCACCGGCCCGCGCCTTCCGCAGCATCCGCGAACAGCTCGCGGCCTCGCCCCAGGCCAATGTGATCGACCGGCATCTGCTGGCGGCGCTGCGCGACCAGCTGCAGCACCCGCTGGGATGAGCGCGCCTGCCGCGCCGATAGGATGGCCGACGTGAAGAACCCGATTCGCGTGCTGGTCGACCAGCCGGAGATCCCTGGCAACACCGGCAATCTGATCCGACTGGCGGCGGTCACCGGTGTGGAGCTGCATCTGGCGGAACCGCTGGGCTTCGACTTCGCCGATGCGAAGCTCCGCCGCGCCGGCCTGGATTACCATGACCTCGCCGTGATGACGGTGCACCCCAGCCTGGAGGCAGCCTACGCCGCGCTGGCCCCCGAGCGCGTCTTCGCCTTCACCGGTGACGGCGCGGTGTCCCACACCTCGGTCACCTACCGCGGGGGCGACGTGCTGCTCTTCGGCAGGGAGTCCACCGGCCTGGACGAGGACGTGAAGGCCGATCCTCGCGTCACCGAGCGGGTCAGGATCCCCATGCTGCCCTCACGCCGGTCCCTGAACCTCGCCAACTCGGTGTCCATCGCGATCTACGAGGCCTGGCGCCAGGACGGTTTCACCGGGTCGGTCTGAACGTCGCGAGGGTGTTGGTGGCGCTGGGATCCGCTCGGGATCGCTAGACTCACGAATCATGGACACCGCCTCTGATCACCCTGCATCGCCCCGCCCCGAGGACCGTCCGCAGGACGACCGCGAGCGCACTCCGAGGCACCCGGATCAGACCGGGGCACACTCCCCCGCGCCCGAGGACGAGGGCGCCGCGACAGCCCGCCCCGCCGGTGAGGAGACGTACCCGGAGGATCTCGCAGAGCCTGCCGGCGAGGACTTCGAGTCTGGAGCGGGCGAGTCCGGCGAGGGTGAGTCTGCTGAGCGTGACTTCGGCGAGCATGAGTTCGGTGAGGAGGAGTCCGGCGAGGATGAGTCTGCGGGGCCGCTCAGCGATCCGACGCTGAGCGAGCTGCTCGCGCGTTCGGCCCGGGGCGACCAGCCCTCCTTCGCCACCTTCTACGAGGCCACCTCCGATGTGGTCTACGGTCTGGCGCTGCTCATGCACGCTGACCCCGAGGGCGCACAGGACTCCACGCTGGCGGTCTATCACCAGCTGTGGGACCAGGCCGAGGAGCGCGCCCAGGACCTGCGCCTGCAGTCCCAGGCCTCCGAGCTGCTCACCGATGAGCACGCAGCCGATGAGCTGGATCCCGAGAACGCCTACCGGCCCACCGAGTATGAGCTGGTGCTGGAGTGGCTGGTCCCGCTGGCACATCAGATCATGGTGGAGCGCTTCCGCGAGGGCGCCGCCACACCCATCACCCTCTCTGCGGTGCCGAGGGAAGATGGCGGCGGTGTGGCCGGTCTGCCCGAAGAGATCATCGATGACATCGATCCGCTCTCCGACTCGCAGACTCAGGCCCTGGCGCTGAGCTACCTCGCCGGCGGCACACACCAGCAGGTCGCGGAGGCCGTGGGGGCAGCTGTTCCCGCCGTGAAGTCCCGGCTGCGCGACGGCATGACGCGGATGCATGCCCAGCGCACCACCCGCGAGGCCGAGCTCGACCCGATCCTGCGGGCCGCCGTGACGAAGAAGGACGTGGAGCGCTCCGGCGGGGTCAACCGGAACTTCACCGAGGACATCGGTGCCGACGTCGAGCACGGGCTGCTCGTGGAGCTCGCCGAGATCCACGCCCTGGACGCCATCGATGATCGCGAGCGGGCGCTGCTGGATGAAGCAGCCCTGATCGCCGACGACGCGACCTCACGCGCCTGGGACACGCGCGTGCTGGCGGCCCGGCGCACCCTGGCGGAGATCTTCACCGCTCATCCCGTGGTGCCGCCGAGCCACCTGCTCGATGAGGTCCTGCACAACCTCTCCGACCAGGAGGTCGGCATGGGAATGGTGGAGTCCATCTCCAGCCACACCGAAGAGGCGCCGAAGCGCGAGCCGATCATGAAGCGCTGGATGATCCTGACCGGCCTCGCCGTCGTCGTGCTGGCTGCGATCCTGCTGATCTGGGGCGCCATGGCGGGACAGGACATCGAATCGACTGCCGACGATGATCCTGAGGCTCGCGTGGTCGAAGGCATCGAACTCTCCCAGGGCGGCACCGCCCGGGCGGTCATCTCTGCGGCGGAGGACGTGGGCTATGTGGACTTCTCGGAGGTCGGCACGCTCGAGGGCGATGACACCTACCAGCTGTGGCTGATGCCGCATGAGGCGGGCCAGCCCAGCTCGCTGGGCAACTTCACCGCCGAGGAGCTGGAGGAGGAGGTGGTCACGCTGAGCAGCATCACCCCGCATCGCGCCCTGCAGATCACCGTGGAGGACATCCGAGGCGTCGAACGGCCCATGGGCGAGACCGTGGCCGAGATCGCGCTGCGCGAGAGGATCACCGACGGCCCGCAGTACGGCGGGTCCTCGGAGGACGAGGAAGAGAACTGACGAGGAGAACCGATGAGCCCAGAAGCCAGCGCGGGAGAATCCATGGACGCCGATTTCACCACCTGTGACCTCTACGACGCCGACGAGTCCCTGCAGTCGCTGTCCCTGCAGCTGCTGAACCTCGGCGGGCGGGTGCGCTTCACCGGCAGGATCCGCACCATCAGCTGCTATCGCGACAACGGACTGGTCAAGGAGCTGCTGAACTCGCCCGGTGAGGGCTCGGTGCTGGTGGTCGACGGCGCAGGCTCCGTGGACTCCGCGCTGATCGGAGATCTGATCGCGGCCTCCGCGATCGAGAACGGATGGGCCGGGGTGCTCATCCACGGTGCCGTGCGGGACCGGGCCGAGCTGGCCCGGATGGACCTCGGCGTGCGTGCCATGGGCTCGAACCCTCGGAAGTCCGTCAAGGACGGCCTGGGGCAGATCGACGTCCCGGTCCAGTTCGGCGGGGTCACCTTCGTCCCGGGAGCCACGCTGTGGTCCGACGAGGACGGCGTGCTGGTCACCGCCGCCTGAAGATGCGCGCTGCGGATGCCCGGCGGAAGGTACGTGCCTGAAGATCTCTGGCTGAGCTCGCCGACCTGGGGTCAGAACCCGCTGATCGTGTCCGGGGCGTTGACCGTGACCCAGTGGAACTCCTCGGCATAGCCGGCGCCGCCGTGGATCTGGCGCATCTGATCCAGCACGAACCCCTCCATGCGCTGCGCGTCCGGATGCTGGCTGAAGTGCTGCCGCAGCGCTGCCATCTTCAGCGATTCCTGCCCGGTCACGTCCAGACGCAGATTCACCTGCTGCTGGGGGGCGGTGGTGAGCAGCAGATGCCTGATCTTGAAGGCCTCGAGTCCCTCTGCCAGCAGCTCCGGATAGGCGAAGGGGTTCTCCACATAGGGATACGCGGCGCGCACCACGGCCTCCCCGCAGGCCAGGTGGTCCGGGTGGGACTTCTGCAGCCGGTCCCAGGCTCGCTCCGGGTGCGGCGAGATGACCACCTCGGGACGGACCTGGCGCATCACCCGCACGATCTTGCCGACGAGCTCGTCGGTCGGCTTCACGAAGCCGTCGCGCTCATCGAGCAGCAGCACGTCGCGGACTCCCAGCAGCGCGGAGGCCTCCCGCTGTTCCGCCTCGCGCAGCCTGGCCATGGCCTGCGAGTCGCGCCCAGGCTCGAAGCCCCCGGCATCGCCGGAGGTGAGCAGGCAGACCGTGACCTCGACTCCGGCGGCGGTCAGTGCCGCGATCGTGCCGGCGGCGCCGAAGTCGATGTCATCCGGGTGCGCCCCGAAGGCCAGCGCCCGGGTGATGCCATGCTGCCGGGCCAGTGCTGCGGGCGTCCGCAGTTCCGGGAGCGTCTGCAGCTCCGCGGGCGGGCCCGCGGGGGACTCAGATGCCGCCAAGGGTGACCTCGACCTCGTTCTGCTCGCCGTCGCGCTGGTAGGTCACGGTGACGCTCTCCCCCGCGGCGTATTCGCGGATCGTGGCGGTCAGCGCGATCGAGTCCTCGATCCGCCGATCATTGACCGCCGTGATGATGTCCCCTGCCTGCAGCCCGGCATCCTCCGCCGGCGACGCGTCCGGCACCTCATCGATGAGCGCACCGACCGTGAAGCCAGGCATAGTGGGCGCCAGACCCTGCTCAGACTGCTCCGACTGGTCGGTCGCGTCCTGGGAGCCGGCCGCTGCCACGGTCACGCCGAGCAGTCCGTGCGAGACCTCGCCATCGGCGATCAGCTCCTCGGCCACACGCTGGGCGTAGTCGATCGGCACGGCGAAGCCCACGCCGATGGAGCCGGCATCGGTCTCGGCCCCGCCGCCGGAGGAGGCGATCGCCACGTTGACCCCGATGACCCGTCCCTCGTCATCGACGAGCGCACCGCCGGAGTTGCCCCGGTTGATCGCGGCATCGGTCTGGATGACGTTCAGGTGGATCGACCCCTGGGTGGGGGATCCCTCCATGTCTGGGAAGTAGAACTCGAAGCCCTCCCCGTCCTCGGTCTCCTCGGGCACGTCCGGAGCATCGGCGGCCTCGTCCTCCACGGCGGAGGAGGCCACGGAGATCGTGCGGTTCAGCGTGGAGACGATGCCGTCGGTGACCGTGCCGGCAAGCCCGAGCGGTGCTCCGATCGCGATGGTCTGATTGCCGACGTTGAGGTCCCCGGAGGAGCCCAGCTCCGCGGGCTGGATGCCCTCGATGTCCTCCAGCTGCACCACCGCGAGGTCGCTGAGCGGATCCGTGCCGACGACCTCGGCATCGGAGACCGAACCGTCGCTCATTCGAACCTGGATCTCCGGGTTCGCGGCGGCACCGCCGAGGGTCACCACATGCGTGTTCGTCAGGACGTGCCCCTGGTCATCGAGGATGATCCCGGAGCCCGAGCCGCCCTGGCCGCCCTCGTTGACCGCCAGGGTGACCACCGAGGGCGAGGCCTTCGCCGCCGCCGCGGTGACCACAGTCGCGGACTCGGGGTTGTTGATCTCGATCCCCCCGCTCTGCGAGGTGCTGATGCCGTCCTCATCCCACAGAGCCGCTGAGCCTGCTCCGACTCCGCCGCCGAGCAGACCGGCCAGCACGACGGCGAGCGCGAGCCCGCCCACGCCGACGGTGCGCTTGGGACGCTCGGGCCGCTGCTCAGCGCCTGCGGGCTGACCGCCATAGCCGTAGGGACTGAAGGCAGGGTGCTGGCCGTACTGGGTCTGGTCGTAAGCCCCCTGGCCGTACTGGGCCTGACCGTACTGGTTCTGGTCGTATTGGTTCTGACCGTACTGATTCTGGTCATACTGGTTCTGACCGTAGGCGTCCTGCCCATGCTGGGCCTGGCCGTGGTGGCCCTCACCGTGCTGCTGCTGGCCGTAGAAGGCCTGGTCCTGCTGGTCCGGGGCGCCATGTGGCAGCGGCGGGCGCTGTGCCTGCTGATGCTCCTGGGCACCCGCCTCAGTCTGGCCGGCCGAGGACGCGGCGGGCCATCCCGCAGAGTAGCTCTCCACCGGGCTGCCCGGCACCGGTTCGATCCGTTCAGTGGCGCCCTCAGGAGGATCGGTGGGGTCGCGACGGGGACTGCTGTGCGGATCTGAGCTCATGGTGGAACCTATCTTTGCGATCTTGCGGTGCAATAGTGCGGAAGCCGGGACGTGGGGCACACTCCGGGACTGGCCTGTCTGCTATTGTCCGCGCTCATCCTGTACCGATGACGATAGCCTCCTGGATGCCTCCTGGACGATTCCAGGAGACGCAGATCGGCCTCCCGCCGGGTCGATGGACGGTGTCAGGGGGCGCTTATAGACTCAGGCCATGGTGCCCGACGCAGTACTCAATCCTCCCATCACTCTCGGCGCGATCTTCATCGCGCCTCTCCTGATCGGCGCGGTGATCCTCGGCCTGATCGGTCTGGGCGCCGTGTGGCTCTCCGGAGGCAAGAAGCAGAACCGCAGGTTCCTGGGCCCGGGCGGAGGACAGGGACTGCCGCAGGGACGCCAGGAGTCACGCCAGATCTCTGCGGAACAGGCTCGGCTGCAGCGGATGAGCCTGGAGGAGCTGCGCCGCGAGGCAGGGTCTCTGCTGATCGCCGCAGACAACGCCGTGAACTCCTCCGAACAGGAGATCCTCTTCGCCAGCGCCGCCTACGGCGACGAGCAGGTCGCTCCATTCCAGCGCGATGTCGAGCAGGCGCGGGAGCACCTGCAGGAATCGTTCCGGATGCAGCACCAGGTCGATCGTGAACCCCCGGAGTCCGAGGACGAGGCCCGCGAGCTGCTCCGCCAGGTGATCGCAAACTGCCAGCGGGTCAGCGAGACCCTGGAGTCCCACCGGCAGGACTTCGAATCGCTGCGCAGCCTCGAGCTGGATCCGCGTCCCGCGCTGGGACAGCTGCGCACCCGCATCGAGGAGCTCAGCCGGCGCCGCGCCGACGCGCAGAAGCGACTGCCCAACCTGCAGTCAACATACGACGACGGGGCACTCACCTCCTTCACAGAAGGCCTGGGCCACGCCGCGCACAGCCTGGAGGCGGCCACCGCTGCGGCTGACACCGCCGAGGCGGCGCTGGAGGCCGCAGAGCCCTCGGAGGCCGTGCTGGCCATCCACACCGGCGAGGAGTCCGCCGGGGAGGCAGGAAAGCACATCGACTCGCTCGAAGAGACCCAGCTGCGACTGCGCAGCGCCGAACAGAACCTGGGGATCGGCCTGGACCAGACGGAGCAGGACATCGCCCAGGCCCGCGCCACCATGGAGGCGGGCCAGTCCCGAGACCTCGCGGGTCCCATCGCCGCCGCCCAGGCCGCCGTCACCCAGGTGCGCCGAGCGCTGGACTCCACGGAGAAGATCAACCCGCTGGAGCTGCTGAACTCCCTGGAGGTGGCACACCGCGAACTCGACGAGCCCCTGAACGCGGTCCGGGACCAGCAAGCCCGGAACCGTCGCGCCCGCGAGGTCCTGCAGACCGAGATCCTCACCGCGCGGCACCAGGTGCAGTCCTCCCGGGACTACCTGCGGGCTCGCCGCAGCGGCGCGACCTCACGGACCCGGATGGCGGAGGCCGAGCGCAGCCTCGCCGAGGCAGAAGCGGTGGGCGAGGACCAGCCCGCCAAGGCGCTGGAGCTCGCCACCCAGGCGAAGACGCTGGCGGTCCAGGCGGCACAGATCGCCCGACAGGAGTCCGCCGAGGACGCGCTGAGCGGTGGCGGCGGCTACGGGGGCGGATTCGGAGGATTCGGCATGCCGGGCGGCTATGGACACCTCGGAGGCGGAGGCTACGGCCGCGGCTCCCTCGGCGGCCTGGGCGGGTTCGGCCGCCGTCGTCGGATGTTCTGACCCGCCAGCCAGACTTCCGCCACGAGAACTTCTGCGCCACTGTCATGGCCGTGACCAGGAGCCGTGACTAGTATCGACACCGTGAACGATTCATAGACACTGACGCCTGAGGAAAGGTGAGCACCGTGAGCAAGCAGTCCATTCTAGGTCGCATGTCCCAGTTGGTACGCGCGAACGTCAACGCCATGCTGGACCGCTCCGAGGACCCGGAGAAGATGCTCGACCAGATGGTCAGAGACTTCACGAACAACATCGCGGAGGCCGAGGAGGCCATCGCGCAGACCATCGGCAACCTGCGCATGATGGAGGACGACTACAGCGAGGACCTCGAGACCTCGCGCTCCTGGGGGCAGAAGGCCCTGGCCGCCTCCCGCAAGGCTGATGAGTTCCGCAATGACGGCAACGATGCGAACGCACAGAAGTTCGACAACCTGGCCAAGGTTGCCATCCAGCGCCAGATGGAGGCCGAGTCCTCCGCGGAGTCAGCTGAGCCCACCATCTCCTCGCAGCGCGAGATCGTGGATCGGCTCAAGACCGGTCTCGAGCAGATGAAGACCAAGCGGCAGCAGCTGGTCAGCAAGCGCGATGAACTGGTGGCCCGCTCCCGCGCGGCCCATGCCCAGTCCCAGGTCCACGAGGCCGTGCAGTCCATCGACGTGATGGACCCGACCTCAGAGGTGGGACGCTTCGAAGAGAAGATCCGCCGCGAGGAGGCACGGGTGCGCGGGCGCAACGAGCTCGCAGCATCCTCGCTGGACTCGCAGTTCGAGTCCCTGGAGGATCTCGGCGAGCAGGCCGAGGTTGATGCCCGGCTGGCGGCGCTGAAGAGCGGCAGCTCGTCTCAGGGCGCCCTTGGCGCCGGCAGCAGCGACAGCGCGGAGACCGGAGTCAGCGAGCGGGACTTCTCCCAGCTCGAGACCGAGGACCGCGACCGCGGCTGAACCGAGTATGACGCGTGGGTGAACCGCCCACAGAAGTGATGAAACAATGGGGAGTGGACGCGATGTTCACTCCCCATTGTCGTCATTGTCGTCATTGTCCTCGCGGCACCACCTTGCCCCCGCACGACCGTTTCATCAGCTGTCCCGCATGACTGCGGCAGCACCCGACCCTTCAGGAGATATCCGTGACCACTGAGGCCACCTCGCACGCCACTGATGCCACCGGCGCCACCGCCGTGAACACCGGGCTCGCCCAGATGCTCAAAGGCGGCGTGATCATGGACGTGGTCACGCCGGACCAGGCGCGCATCGCCGAAGAGGCCGGCGCCGTCGCCGTCATGGCCCTCGAGCGCGTGCCGGCTGACATCCGCGCCACCGGCGGCGTGGCCCGGATGTCAGATCCGGACCTGATCAGCGGCATCATCGAGACCGTCTCCATCCCAGTGATGGCCAAGGCCCGCATCGGCCACTTCGTCGAGGCGCAGATCCTGGAGCACCTCAAGGTCGACTACATCGACGAGTCGGAGGTCCTCTCCCCCGCCGACTACGTCCACCACATCGACAAGTCCAAGTTCAAGGTGCCCTTCGTCTGCGGCGCCACCAACCTGGGCGAGGCGCTGCGCCGGATCACCGAGGGCGCCTCCATGATCCGCTCCAAGGGTGAGGCCGGCACCGGCGACGTCTCTGAGGCCACGAAACACATTCGCACGATCAAGGCCGAGATCGCTCGCCTGACCTCCCTGTCCGAGGACGAGCTCTACCTCGCCGCCAAGGACCTCCAGGCGCCCTATGCGCTGGTCAAGCAGGTCGCCCGGGAGGGCCGCCTCCCCGTGGTGCTCTTCGTCGCGGGCGGCGTCGCCACGCCCGCCGATGCCGCGATGATGATGCAGATGGGTGCCGACGGCGTGTTCGTGGGCTCGGGCATCTTCAAGGCAGGCAACCCTGCGCAGCGGGCCGCCGCGATCGTCAAGGCGACCACCTACTACGACGACCCCGCCGTGGTCACAGAGGCATCCAAGGGCCTGGGCGAGGCCATGGTCGGGATCAACGTGGCAGATCTGCCTGCACCTCACCGCCTCGCCGAGCGCGGCTGGTGAGCACACCTCGCATCGGGGTCCTGGCGCTGCAGGGAGCCGTGGCAGAACACGCCCGGGCCCTGGAGTCCGCCGGCGCCGCAGTGTCCACGGTGCGCCGTCCCGCGGAGCTGGCGGGCCTCGACGGACTGGTCGTCCCCGGAGGCGAGTCGACCACCATGGCGCGGCTTGCGGCGCCCGTGCATCTGATGGAGGCGATCCGCGAGCGTCACGACGAGGGCATGGCCATGTTCGGCACCTGCGCCGGAATGATCCTGATGGCCGATGAGATCCTCGACGCGGAGGCCCTCACCGGCTTCGAGCGGATCGGCGGCCTGGACGTGGTGGTGCGCCGCAACGGCTACGGCAGTCAGCTGGACTCCTTCACCGGCCCGCTCACGGTGGCCGGGCTTCCGGGGACGGATCTGAGCCCCCTGCAGGCCGTGTTCATCCGTGCGCCCATCATTGAATCCATCGGTCCGCAGGTGGAGGTCATCGCTTCCTGGCAGGACCGGCCGGTGGCGGTGCGGCAGGGCCGGGTCCTGGCCGCGAGCTTTCATCCGGAGCTGACTCCGGATCACCGTCTGCACCAGCATTTCGTGCAGCTCGCGGCGGACCGGATCAGCAGCTGAACTGAAAACTGCGCCTGCGTCAGGCATGATGGCTCAGGGATGCTGAACTGAACCACGGGACCCTCGACACAGGAGAGACCATGACAGACGGACCACATCACGGGCAGAGTTCAACCGGGCCCGCAGCCCGCGCCGCGGATCCGAACACGCCTCAGGTCCAGCTGCACATGCTCGCCGGGGACCACCCCGAGCTGCGTCCGCTGATCGCTGAGAACCCGAACACCTACCCTGAGCTGCTGCAGTGGCTGGCCGGTCTCGGCGATCCAGCAGTGGATGCCGCGCTCGCCCGCCGTGCCGGCGCCGGAGGGTCCGCAGCAGCCGATGAGCAGAGCACCACGATGTTGCCGGCCGCTGGTCGAGGACCCACCCAGGGTGGGGGGACCGATGAGTTCTCGGCGGTGCAGGACCCGTCCACCGGCTACGACCAGGCCTCCGCCGAGGAACCAGTCCCCCAGCAGCCAGGGTACGAACAGGGCCATGCCGAGCCCCGCGGCGGCTACTACCCGGCCGCCCCCGGCGCTGGCGCTCCCTGGCAGGCCCCGCCGGCCGGCGGCGCCCATCCCGCCGGCTATCCGCCCAGCGGCTATCCTGCCGGCTCCTACCCTGCCGAGCGCGAAGAGGAGCCGCGGCGCCGCGGCGGCGGGACCTGTGCCATCATCTTTCTGATCCTTCTGGTGGCCGCGGCGGCAGTGGTCGCCGCGTACTTCCTCATCTTCGGCGGGGCCCTCAGCGGCGATGACGAAGAGACCGGACAGGACACGGTCTCCCAGGGGGAGGTCGAGGGAGATCAGCCAGCTCCGGAGGATGCCGAGGAACCCGGCGCCGAGGGTGAGGGCACCACCGAGGAGGAAGCAGACGAGGACTCCGAGGATGCCGTGCGGCCCGCACCCGAGGACGCCCAGGACATTCCCGCCTTCACCGCGCCCTCCGGCAACATCAACTGTGCGATCAACGAGGATGAGGTCGAGTGCAGCATCATCGACTACACCTTCGACACCCCGGAGGACTGCGACGGCCCGGCCCGGCTCTCTCTCGCCTCTGAGGAGCCGCAGCTGGGCTGTGGCGAGACGCCTGGCACGGACTCGGCCACCCTGCAGTACGGTCAGTCCGCGAGCAACGGACGCTTCGCCTGCGTCTCCTCCGAATCGGGCTTCGAGTGCTGGAACACCGAGACCGGCAACGGCTTCTTCATGGCCCGGCAGAGCTACCAGCTCCAAGACTGAGCCGTCCCGTGGGAGAACAGCAGTCCGTGCGGCGCTCCGCCGTGCCCGCGGGCGCCCTGATCTGCGTCCTCACGCTCTCCGGCTGTGCCGCGTCGCTGCCCGGTGAGGACGAGCAGGACGAACAGAGCGTGCTCGCCCTGGACCGAGGCCCGCACACCGAGTCCGAGTCGGGTCCGCCCACGGATCCACCGGCGCCCGGCGCCTCCGGCTCCGCACAGTCCGGGACCGCACAGTCAGGGACCGCCGCCGCGGCAGAGCGGTTCAGTCTCGACGAGCTCAAGGACATGCCCTATGAGCAGTTCCGATCCGCCGAGGTCAGTCGGGAGCAGCGGTTCCAGCTTCTCTGGCACTATGCCGAGCTGAGCGGCGACTATGCCGAGCACTTCTCCCCGGAGGAGGATCTCGCGGCGCACAATCCGGTGGAGACCGCCGAAGCCCGGGATGATCCCGAGGAGATCCTCGACCAGCACTGGTACCTGAACCAGCTCTACCGTCTGGGTGAGCTGCTCGCGGAGGAGCACGGGGGAAGCGAGATCGCACTGAAGCTGGCCCGCGTGGTGGATCGAGGCGGCGTCCCCGAGCTCAGGTCGATGCTCGACTCTGCCGAGATGGATGTCCCGGCCTGGCTTCTGGAGAGCCGCTACGAGCTGGAGGAGGCGAAGGAGTGCCTGAGACCCCCGGAAGGCACGCGTACCGCGATCCCGTGGGATGAACAGGTCTGTTGGGAAGTAGAGTTTGAGATCACCGATGGCGAGGTCGCCAGCCTGATGCCCTATTTCCATTGGACCGAGTTTGAGACCGCCGCCGGTGAGACCGCCGGGTTCTGGAACCGGTCCGCTCTGCACTGGCTCTGAGAAGAGAGAACGCATGCCCTCGATCTACGACGAACTCGGTGCGATGGCGGCCGATCCCAGCACGGATTGGGACACGCTGCACTGGATCGCGGAGCACCATCCCGAGCTGCGCCCCGCCGTGGCGGGGAACCCTGCCACCTACCCGGAGCTGATCGAGGCCCTCGGCGCACTGGGCGACCCCGCGATTAACGCGGCGCTGCACCGGCGAGCGCAGCGCGAGGCCTCTGCCCCGCCTGGCGCCCCCGCCCAGGAACCAGCGCCGTCCCAGCCCGCTCCAGCCTCCGAGCCGGCCGTGCCGGTATCGCCGAGCCAGCCGGCCGCGCCGGCATCGCCGAGCCAGCCGGTCTCGGAGGCTCAGCGGGTTCCGCAGGCCCGGCCCATTCCACGTGCTCGTCCCGTCGCGCGCGCCCACCCGGCCGCCGCGGATCCGATCGACGACGACGAGCGCTCCCGCCCCGCCCGAGGAGGCCCCCGCGCGCGGAGGCTGGCGCTCACCGTGCTGCTCCCGCTCCTGGCACTGGCAGCCGTGGCGGCACTGGTGCTGAACCTGCTCGGCGACTCCGGGGATCCGGTGGGTGAACCGATGCAGCAGGGGGCGACGGCGCAGCCGTCCCCGGCCGAATCCGGCGCTGAAGCTGATCCTGAAGACGACGCTGACTCGGGAGCTGACGCTGGATCGGAGGGCGAGCCCGGCACCGAGTCCAGTGAGGAGACATCCACCCCGGCTCAGCTGCGTGCCGCGGCGGCCGCCCTGCCCGCTGAGAGCAGCTGCGAGGCCGCTGCCGAGGACCGTGACGCCCTGACCCGGTTCGCCGAGGCCGTCATCACCGAGGACGGTGACTGGTCAGACCCGTCCGACGCAGCCCTCGTCCAGGAGACCCTGACCGGGCTGCAGACGAGCTGCGGCAACACCTACGCCGCGCGCATCTACCTCGACCTGCAGGGCACCGAGCAGGATGTGCCGGCCCCGCTGCTGGCGGCCGTGGACAGCATGGGTTCGGCGTGGATCCAGGCATCCTTCTCGACCCAGGGCCAGCAGCTGGATGCCTTCGCCTCCCCCGACGGCAATGTTCTCTGCGAGCTCGCAGATACCCTGCGCTGCACGGTGCTCCAGCACAGCTTCTCCGCGCCGGAGGACTGCACGAGCGGCGCGACCTACGCACTCGAGGTCGATCGTGCGGCGGAGCCGGACTGTGACGACCCGGTGACTCCCGCGGGCCAGCCGGTGCTCGGCCATGGGCAGACCGCCTCGAATGCGTTCTACGCATGCTCCGCGTTCCCTTCGCAGATGTCCTGCTGGAACCAGCTCACCGGTGAGGGGATCAACCTCTCGGCCTCCCGCAACGCCACATACTGAGACCCGGGCGTCACTCCACGTCTGGGTGCAGCTCACCCGCGCGAGCGATCATGCTGCGGAACTCGGTCTGGTCGAGGTTCTCGAGCTTGGTGAACGTCAATGCTGCGGCACCGACCTTCACCTTGCCGAGCCTGTCCGCGCGGTGCTTGAGCAGGTAGCCGCCTTCCTCCGCTGCGTTGAGGTAGACCGAGAGGTGCTTGGACTGCTCAGCCAGACCGATCAGGAACCAGTCGACGTCGGCGCCCCTGGGGCGCGGCTGGCGCATCCTGCCGTAGCCGATGATCGTCTGCTCGGTGTCGCCCCACATGGCGCCGCGCCAGAGCACTCGGCTCAGCCCGGGCAGCTCTGTGCTGATCAGCGCGTCCAGGGCCGTCATCTCCTCCGTGCGGGCCACACTGCGGAGGTATTCGTCCACGTCATCGGTGACCGGTTCCATGGCGCGAGCCTACCCCCGGGCTCCTCAACTCCTGCGCTCCCGTACTCCCGTACTCCCGTACTCCCGGGCGAGTATGCGTCACCTCCTGTGGGCGGATGCGGCAGCCGGTCGCCGCCGCCATCGTGGTAGACACCACCCACTCACCGGAGGTCTCGTGTCCCACCACCCAGATTCCCCAGCCGCCGATCGGCAGTCCGGAAGCGCGTGGTCAGCCCACGCTGACGACGCCGCGGCCCTACGATCGGAGAGAAGACCATGCTGACGCTGGCCATCGGCCTCGCTGTCGCCGGCGCGTGCTGTTTCGCGGGCACCGTCCTTCTGCAGCACCGCGCCGTCCACCAGGCGACACCCGGTGGGGAGGGTCGGGCACTGGGGCTGCCCGCCGTGCGGAAGATCCTGAGCACCCCCGGCTGGTACCTCGGGATCGGTCTCGCCGGGCTGGGCGCCGGTCTGCACGTCCTCGCCCTGACCATGGCACCACTTGCCGTGATACAGCCGATCGGTGTGCTCACCCTCGTGCTCACTGTGCTGTTCGCGGGGACCGCGCTCACCCGGGCCGTGCTCACCGCGCTGGTGCTGAGCGTGACCGGCGTGACGGGCTTCGTCGCCCTGTCCGCCATGACCACGGACGCCGACCTGCCCGCGCCCGATCTCCTCTCGGCACAGTGGGCCGTGCTCGGCGCGGCAGGGCTGGTCGCAGCGGCCCGGTACACCCGGGGCAGGGCCCAGTGCCTGTTCCTCGCGCTCGCGACAGCGGTGCTGTTCGGATTCACCTCGGCGCTCATCCGAGCGGCAGCCGTGGCACCGCTGCCCGGCGGCATGGTCGCCCTCGTGCTCGCCGAGGCAGCGGTGGCTGTCCTCGTCGGGGTGTGGCTGCTGCACCAGGCCTATGCCAGCGGACCCGCGGCGGTCGTGGCAGGCGCGACCACCATCGTCGACCCGCTCAGCGCGGTCCTCATCGGCGTCTTCGCCTATGGCGAGATGACCCCCGGTCAGCTCGCCGGCATGGCTGTTCCCGGGGCAGTCGCCGTCGCCGGGCTCGTGCTCCTCTCCCGCGCGGTGCCCACGGCCAAAGATCCCACACCGCCCGCCCGCGAGAAGCGGCGCGAGGGTCCGCTGCGCATCGCGGTCACCGCGGACACCTATGCGCCGGACGTGAACGGAGCGGCGAACTTCGCGTTCCGGCTGGCGTCCGGGCTGGTCGGTCGCGGGCACGACGTGCACGTCATCTGCCCGTCGACCAACGACAAGACCTTCACTGAGATGGTCGGCGGAGTGACGGTCCACCGGATCGGTTCGATGCGGACGCCGTTCCACCCGACGTTCCGGTTCTGCCCGCCGTGGCGCACGGCACACGCCGTTCCGGCATTGCTCTCCGAGATCGATCCTGACGTCGTGCACACCCAGGCCCACTTCCTCGTCGGCCGCAGCGCGGTCCGTGCCGCGACGGCGACAGGGATCCCCGTGGTCGCCACGAACCACTTCATGCCGGAGAACCTGCTGGGCTACGCCCCGCTGCCCCGCTTCATCCACCGCCTCTTCACTCGGCTGGCTTGGCGCGACCTGGTCCGGATCTTCGGCCGCGCGACGGTCTGCACCACCCCGACTCCCCGTGCGGCCGAACTGCTCGAGCGCAACGGACTGAACCGTCCCGTGATGGCGATCTCCTGTGGGATCGACCGCGCGCACTACGCGGGTCCGCCGGAGCTCACCGGCGTGCCGACCATCCTGTTCGTGGGCAGGCTGGACGCGGAGAAGAACGTCCACGAGCTGCTCGAGGCCGCTGCCATGCTGCCACCGGATGCGCGCGTCGAGGTCGTCGGCGAGGGATCTCAGCGGCACCGGCTGGAGGTGCTGGCCGCAGACCTCGGCATCGCCGAGCGGGTGATGTTCCACGGGTTCGTTCCGGACGAGGAACTGGTGCGGGCCTACCGGCGCTGCGCCGTGTTCTGCATGCCAGGGACCGCCGAGCTGCAGAGCCTCGTGACCATGGAGGCCATGGCCGCGGGCAAGCCCGTTGTGGCTGCGGACGCCATGGCGCTCCCCCACCTGGTGCGTTCCGGGCAGAACGGCTGGCTCTATACGCCCGGCGACGTGACCGAGCTGGCCGGGCGCCTCGCCGCTGTCCTCGCCGACGAGCAGACCAGGACGGCGATGGGCAGGCAGAGCCTGGAGCTGATCTCGGTCCACGACCTCGGGTCCACGCTGGACCAGTTCGAAGGGATCTACCACGACGTCGTCGTGCTCCAGCGGTGAGCCGCACCCGCCCGACGTCAACCGGCGGGCGCACCCGATGGCGGGAGCAGGTCGGTCAGCCGCCGCTCGGTCGCTCCTGTACTCCCGGACGAGTATGCGTCGCCTCCTGTGGGCGGATGTGGCGGTCGGCGGCCGCCGGCATCGTAGTAAGCACCAACCACTCAGCGGAGGTCTCGTGTCTGAACATCCAGATTCCCCAGTCATCGATCGGCAGTCCGGAAGCGCATGGTCAGCCAGCGCTGACGACGCCGCGGCCATGCTCGTCGGCGCCGTCAAGCGATATGGCTCCGGCCAGTCGGCCGTGGTCGCGCTCGACGAGGTCACCATCGCGTTCCCGGCGGGGAAGTTCACGGCTGTGATGGGGCCCTCGGGTTCGGGAAAGTCGACGATGATGCACTGCGCCGCGGGGCTGGATCAGCTGACCTCGGGCCGCGCATTCGTCGGCAGCACGGATCTCTCGACCCTCGACGACCGCGAGCTGACACGGCTGCGTCGAGAACGGATCGGGTTCGTGTTCCAGGCGTTCAATCTCGTGGCCACCCTCACGGTCGAGGAGAACATCTGCCTGCCCCTGACGTTGTCGGGCCGCCAGCCGAGCGAGGGGGTGCTCGACCAGGTCGTGTCGATGCTGCGCCTCGGTGATCGCATGCACCACCGACCGTCGGAGCTCTCGGGCGGCCAGCAGCAGCGCGTCGCCGTCGCCCGGGCCCTGGTCGCCCGGCCCCAGGTGGTGTTCGCCGACGAGCCCACCGGCAACCTCGACACTCGGTCCGGACAGGAGATCCTCGGATTCCTCCGCTCAGCGGTCGACGAGCATCACCAGTCGATCGTCATGGTCACCCACGATCCCAACGCCGCTGCCTGGGCGGACCAGGTCGTGTTCGTCGCCGACGGCAGAGTGCACGACGTGATGGATCGCCCCTCGGCCGATTCGGTGCTCGACGTGGTAAAGGATCTGGGGCGATGATCCGGATGGTGCGGAGTGCGGTCCGGAGCCTGTTCGCGAGTCGGAATCGGTTCGTGCTCACAGGCACGGCGATCACGCTGTCGGTGGCGTTTCTCCTTGCGACGCTGGTGCTGTCCGACTCGATGCGTGGCCGAGCGGCCAGTGACATCGCCGAGGCGATGGCCGGGACCGACGCCGTGGTGCAGGGCGCTTCCCTCGGCGAGCCTGGCGGAGGACCGGGAGATCCGGTCAGGTCGGTTCAGCGATCGCTGGATCCTGACATCACCGAGCGCGTGGATGCCGTCGACGGCGTCGAGGGGGCCGCATCGCAATGGGTCGGCTTCGCAAAGCTGGTCGTCGACGGATCGCCTGTCGGAACCGGCACGGCGAGCGATGTCGGTCGCAACTGGGTCGACGACTCGGCGCTCAATCCTTTCCAGCTCGCCAGCGGGCGACCACCAAGTGAGGTCGGTGAGATCGTGGTCGACCGATCGCTCGCCAATGACGCAGGCCTGGCTCCTGGCGATGCCGTAGAGGTCCTGACCGCGACAGGCATGCACGACGCGACCATCACCGGCACCGCGACGTTCGCGCAGGCGGAGGCGGCGCCGCTGCAGCGAACGGTTCTGCTGCCCGACTCAGCGGTGTCCTCCTGGCTCGATGCGGCGGCACCGACCGAGGTGCTCGTCGACATCGCGGAGGATGCCGTCCGCGCCGAGGCACTCGGCCGACTGTCGGCGGTCTCAGATGCCGATGTCGTCGACGGACCCGACTACATCCAGGCGATGCAGGACGACGCGACGTCACCACTGCAGTTCCTGAACGTGTTCCTCCTGGCCTTCGCCGTGGTCGCGACTCTGATCGGCATGACGATCATCTTCAATACGTTCGCACTCACCGTCGCCCGCCGCCCGCGGGAATCGGGACTCCTGCGTGCGATCGGGGCGGAACGACGCCAGGTCCTCGGCCAAGTGGTGATCGAGGCGGCGTTCATCGGGACGATCGCCACGCTCGTCGGGCTCGTCTGCGGAGTCGCGGGAGTGGGCGCGCTGCGCTGGGTCGTCGGACTCACCGGGGTCAGCCTGCTCACCGGGCCGCCGATCGTGAGCCCGACCTCGATCGCGATCGCCGCGACCGTCGGTATCGGCGCAACGATCCTCTCGGCATGGATCCCGGCTCGCCGCGCGGCGGCAACGCCGCCGATCGAGGCGCTGCGCGAGAGCGCGGCGGAGCCCCGAGTGGTGGGCCGAGCGCGGACTGTGATCGGACTCGTGCTCGCCGCGGCGGCCATCGCCGGAGCAGCTGTGGCTGTGGTGAGCTCGAGCCCGATGTGGCTCGCGCTTGCTGTTGCCATCATACCGGCACTCGTGCTGTGCGGCCCGGCGATCGTGACCGCCGCAGCGCGTTGGAGCGCTCCAGCGGCCCGCCGCGTCGCCGGTGTGTCCGGCTCGATCGCAGCGGGCAACTTGGCTGCGAGCCCCCGTCGATCGGCGTCGACAGCACTCGCACTCATGCTCGGAACCGCGATGGTGACGCTGTTCGCGATCTTCCAGAGCTCTCTGACGAGCGGAGTCGGGACGGATGTCCGTGAGGGACTGCAGGCGGACCTGGTGGTCACGTCAGCGACCCCCGACTTCTCGACGATCGACCCCACCCTGGCTGACCGGATGGCGGAGCGGTCCGAGGTGGACGCGGTCACGGCGCTGTCGAAGGCCGAAGGCGTCGTGGAGGGCAAGGCCGAGGCTGTCGGGGGCATCGACCCGACGGCGCTGCCCACCATGTTCGATCTCAACCCGGTCGCCGGCGACCTCGCCGACCTGAGCGCGGGAGGCGTGGCCGTGGTCGGCGACGATCCGACGGTGCTCGGCGGCACCCTCGAGATCGAGTTCGAACGATCGACGCTCGAAGCGCCGATCGTCGCCGTGGTCGAAAGGAGCACCGGCGGTTTCGAAGCACCTCTGTACTTCGTCGACGCCGCGACGCTCGACGACGCGGTCGGTCGCCAGCTCGATGCGATGGTGTTTGTCGACCTCGCCGACGGAGCAGCTGCGGATGCGCAGGAGGACCTGCGGGCGCTGGTCCGAGACTCGCCCGGGTCGTTTCTCGAGACACGAGAAGAACACCTCGCCAACAGCGGGAGCGACATTGCGGCGTTCGGCAACTTCATCGACGGAATGCTCATCCTGGCGAGCTTCATCGCGCTCCTCGGAGTCGCCAACACCACGGCGCTCGCGATCAACGAACGCTCGTCAGAGATCGGGCTGCTGCGAGCGGTCGGCGCGTCTCGCCGCGAGCTGCGTCGCATCGTGCGGCTCGAGGTGACACTGCTGTCGTTCGTGGCAGCATCGATCGGCATCGCCGTCGCAGCCGGCTTCGGCTGGGTGATGATCGATGTCGCCGGTGGTACGGAGATTCCATCCGTCGCCATCCCCTGGCCCCGTCTCGCACTGACGCTTGTCGTGGCGGTCGCGGCCGGCGTCGTCGCCGCAGCATGGCCCGCGTTCCAGGTCTCCCGGAAGCCCGTGCTCGAGCTGGTGAGCGGCGGCCGCTGATGGGAGAGTCTCGACAACTGGACCGCGCGGTCCAGGAGGGGTCCCTGTGCAGAGACCTCCCTGGGGAGTACGCGCCCGCCATCGGTCTCGACGACAATGGACCCATGACGCACCCCGTTCACCGGCCCTCTCGCGGCGATCTCGTTGCGATCGTCGCCGCGTTGGCCGTGTCGATCGGCATGTTGCTCACCGATCCGGAGGTCGTGGCCGGGCGGCCGCTGCCAGGCATCGTGATCGCTGTCGTCGCCGCAGGGCTGCTCGTCTTCGCCGGTCGGTTCGGCAGGGCCACCGTCGTGATGATCGGTGTGCTCGATGTCGTCACCCTCGCATTGACCTCCAGTCCGGTCGCGCTGCGCCCGCTGCTCGCCGTGGCGCTGTTCCTTCTCGTGTGCCGGAGCGACGACCGCTCAAGGGTCTGGTTCGGATCGATCGTCGCGATCGTCGTCGCCGGCTTCGGAGCGCAGGTGGACAGCGAGCCGTTCTGGTTCGAATGGGTCGCCGACTCGGCCGTTCTCCTGTTTCCGATCGCCGCCGCCGACGCCCGTCGCTCCAATCTTCGGCGTCGCGCCGACGCCGTGGAACGCCAGGTCGCCGAACGGCTCCAGGCGGAACGTCTCCGCATCGCGTACGACCTGCACGACGTCGTCGCCCATTCACTGTCGGCGATCACGGTCCAGTCCGGGATCGCCGCCCATGTGTTCGAGCGCGATCCGACCGCTGCTCACTCTGCGCTAGTCGAGATCAACGACACAGGCAGACGATCACTCGACGAGCTGCGCTCCCTCCTCGGGATCCTCCGGTCCGACGAGTCGGTCCCGCTTCGGCCGGTATCGGCGGACACTCCCATCAGCGATGTCGTCGCCGCCGCCGGGCACCCGCAGGGGGTCGAGGTCGTCGAGGACGGACACTATCCGGCGAACGTGGCGGAGAGCACCGTGGTGACGGTGCACCGCATCGTCCGCGAGTGCCTTGTCAACGTCGCCCGCCACGCCGGCGACGTCCCCGCGATCGTCCGGCTCCGGCACGCGGAGGACGGCGTGCACGTCACCGTGTCGAATGACGCCCCGGCATCCGCCCGCGCTGCGGCGCCGAGCACCGGCATCGGTCTGGTCGCGATCCGCGAACGAGCGGAGCTCCTCGGGGGCACCGTCCACGCCGGACCCAGCGACGACGGTGGGTTCACGGTGCGCGCCTTCGTGCCCTATCAGCTGCCCAGCGGGGGGCAGGCATGATCAGTCGACTCGACGCGCCTGCCGGGGCGACGCGCGACATACGTGTATTGCTCGTTGACGACCAGGAGCTGGTGCGTCGCGGGTTCGCAGCGCTGCTCGCCAACGAACCCGGGATCGAGGTCGTCGGTGAAGCCGGCGACGGCGCACAGGCCATCGTCGAGACCCGACGTTCACGTCCCGACGTCGTGCTGATGGACATCCGCATGCCTCGTATGGACGGGCTCGACGCGACCCGCGCGATCTGCGGCGACGAACGGCTCAGCGCCACCAAGGTGCTCGTTCTCACCACCTTCGCGCTCGATGAGTACGTCTACGAGGCGCTCAGAGCCGGGGCCTCCGGTTTCCTGCTCAAGGACACTCCGCCGCGACTCCTGCTCGAGGCGATCGCCGCCGCCGCCGGGGGCGATGTCCTCATCTCACCGGCGATGACGAAGCGGTTGGTCGCCGACCTCGTTCGTCGACCGGTCAGCCGACCTGGAGACACGGGGCCCCTCGATGTCCTGAGCGACCGGGAGCGCGAAGTGCTCGCTGAGGTCGCACGTGGCAAGACGAACTCTGAGATCGGCGAGTCGCTCTACATGTCGCCCCTCACGGCGAAGACCCATGTCAGTCGCATCCTCGGCAAGCTGAATGCGCGCGACCGCGCTCAGCTCGTGATCGTCGGATATGAGACGGGACTCGTCAGCCCCGGCGAGTGAGCATGACCAGCGTTCGGGGCGGCGGGGTCGTCGTCGGCGCGGTCGGCGGCCCTGTGGATGTCGGCACCGGGATCGCCACCCATCCTCGAGCGGATCGACGAAGCAGCCCTGAAGGTGGAACGGCGTCTGGAGCGGACTTGAGAGTTCCCCTAGGAATGCAAAAGGCCCCTGACCCGGATTTCTCCGGATCAGGGGCCTCATCTCGTTGCGGGGGCAAGATTTGAACTTGCGACCTCCGGGTTATGAGCCCGGCGAGCTACCGAACTGCTCCACCCCGCGTTGCGACTTGTTTAGTCTACGCACACATATCTGCTGTGCAAAATCGAGATGAACTCCGGGGAGCGTGACCTCCGACACCCGCTCCCCCGCCCGAACCTGTGCGGTTCGGACGGGGGCGGCGGCGGGTGCCGTGGGGGTCGCGACCACCCCGACGGGGCGTCTACTCCTCGAGGTCAGCCTCGGCCTGCAGGGCATCATCGATGGCCTGCTGCAGCTGCTCCTGAGCCTCACCGTAGGCGGCGAAGTCACCGTCGGACAGCGCCGCGTCCGAGTCCTGGATCGCCTGACCTGCGCGATCCAGTGCGTCGGTCAGACGCTCCTGAGCCGGACCACTGGGAGCCTCGGGAGTCTCCGCGTCCTCCTCAGCGGGTTCGTCCTCGGTGGTGGCCTCCTCTTCGGGGGCCTCCTCCTCAGCGGGTTCGTCCTCGGTGGGCGTCTCCCCCTCGGGGACATCGAGCTCATCGTCCACGGCCTCGCCCTGGACGCCGGCTCCATCGGCCACAGCGGCTCCGGAGTCTCCGCCGAAGACCTGGTCGAGCGCCTCGTCGAGGGTGTCAGCGAAGCCGACCTCCTCGCCGTAGGCCACGAGCACCTTGCGCAGCGCCGGATAGGCGGCCTCAGTGCCTGTGGACTGCACATAGACGGGCTGGACATAGAGGATCCCCTCGCCGGCGGGCAACGTGATCATATTGCCGTTGATCACCTCGGAGGCACCCTGGCGCAGCAGGTTCAGCTCCTGGGAGATCTGCGAGTTCGAGTCGAAGTTCGCCTGCGTCTGACCCGGTCCTGGGATCACAGTGTCGCGGGGAAGCTCGAGCAGACGCAGCTGACCGTAGTCCTCGGCCTTGACTCCGTCCTCACCGGTTCCTGCGTCGCCTGCGGCGGCGAGAAAGCCGTAGAGCACGTTGCGCTGCTGCGCGCCTTCGGCGATCTGCGGGATGAAGGTGCCGGTCAGCGAGAAGGCCGGCTCCTCCTGGCCCGGCATCTGCAGGGTCATGTAGTAGGGAGGCTGAGTCTGGCCGCCCTCCTCATCGGAGGTCGGGTCTGAGGGGACCGACCAGGCATCGTTGTTCTCGTAGAACGTGCCTGGATCGGTCACGTGGTAACGGCCGAGCAGCTCACGCTGGACCCTGAACATGTCCTCCGGGTAGCGCACGTGATCCATCAGCTCCGCCGACATGTTCTCGTAGGGCTGCAGCGCGTTCGGGAAGACCTCCTGCCAGGCACGCAGGATCGGATCCTCGGTGTCCCAGGCGTAGAGCTCCACGGAGCCGTCATAGGCATCGACGGTGGCCTTCACCGAGTTGCGGATGTAGTTGACCTGACCCGCAAGGGTCGGGGCGCCCTGGGTCAGCGCATCCGTGGTCGCCTGCTCCAGCTGCTGCTGATCGGAGTAGGGGAAGTCGTTGGAGGTCGTGTAACCCTCCACGATCCACTTGACCCGACCATCGACGATCGCCGGATAGGTGTTCTGGTCCACCTCCAGGAACGGCGCCACTTCCTGCACCCGCTCCCGCGGCTCGCGCTCGTAGAGGATCTGCGACTCATCAGTCATATCACCGGAGAGGAGGATCTCGGGAGACTGGAACTGGATGGCATAGACCAGCCGGTTGAACAGGCCTCCGACGTCGGGGCCGCCATCACCGTCGAAGGTGTAGACGGTCTCGGCCTCGGAATCTGCTGCGGCCGGACGGTCGAGCTCCAGGGGCTCGTCGTCCTCAGGGGCGCCGACGATCGAGTAGTCCGGAGAGTTCTCGCCGAAGTAGATGCGCGGCTCATAGTCCTCATCCGAGGCCAGCTCGCCGCGGGTGGGGATGCCCTGCAGGGTGAAGCTGGGCCGACCCTCGGGGGTGACGGTGTTGGCGTTGGCCGCCACCAGTCCGTAGCCGTGGGTGTAGATCAGGTGCCGGTTGACCCAGGAGGCGTCATCGGGGATGTTCAGCTCGCGGGCGGCGATGACCGTGTCGCGGCGTTCGCCGTCGATCTCATAGCGGTCGAAGCTCAGCGTGTCCGGGAAGGAGTAGTACTGGCGGAACTGCTGGAACTGGCCGAAGGCCGCCGAGACCAGGTTGGGGTCCAGCAGGCGGATGTTCTGCGTGTTGGCAGCATCCTCCGCGAGGGCGCCCTCGGTCGCGGAGGAGTCGGCGTCGTAGCTCTCCTGCTCGATGTCCTGCAGGCCGTAGGCGTAGCGGGTCAGCTCCATGTTGCGCTCGATATACGGCGTCTCAAGGGTCCGCTCCGAGGGCTGGACCTGGTATTCCTGCACGAGGAACGGGTACAGGCCACCGCCGATGATCGCGGTGATCAGCAGCATGGCCGAACCGATGATGGAGAACCGCCAGCGCCCGGTCACCGCGGTGACGATGAAGACCAGCGCGACCAGCACAGCGGCGACGGCGAGGATCGCCTGAGCGGGAATGACGGCGTTGACATCGGTGTACAGCGCGCCGGCCCAGTTGCCGGACTGGTTCTGCAGGGTCGCGTAGCGGTCCAGCCACCAGTTGACGCCCTGCAGCAGCAGGAAGAGGGCAGCGGTGACCGCGATGTGCCAGCGGGCGGCCTTCTCGACCACGAACTTGCCACTGGGCTCGATCCGGATGCCTCCGAAGAGGTAGTGCGTGAGGATGCCGGCGATTCCGGCCACCAGCACGGCGGAGACCAGGAAACCGTTGAGGAATCCGAGGAAGGGAAGGGTGAAGACGAAGAAGCCGAAGTCCATGCCGAACTCTGGGTCCGTCATGCCGAAGGGCTGCTGGTTGATGAACAGCAGCACGTTCTCCCAGCTGCCCTGTGCTGCGGTGCCTGCGAACAGGCCCATCAGCGCGGGCAGGCCGATCATGAACAGGCGCCGCATGGAGTTCAGCGTGCGCTGGTAGCGGATGACCGATTCGTTCATCTGGCTCTGCACGGATGTCGGTCGGCTGCGGAAGGCCAGGAACAGGCTGAGCCAGACCAGGCCCGCCATGAGCAGGAACGCCACGGCGAAGATCACACCGCGGGCGATGCGCTCAGTCCAGAAGACATCCGAGTAGCCCAGCTGGTTGAACCACAGGATCTCGGCGTAGAAGCCCGAGGACGCCACGAAGGCGCCGATGAGCACGGCGATGATGATGATCGTCAGCACCAGTGCTGACGGACGCCGCGGCCCGGAACCTCTGGCCGGTCGTTCGGACCCGGACCCGCCGGAGTTGTCGCCGTCGTCCCCGCCCGGCCCGGAGCCGAAGAGGCCCCCGCCGAAGGGGTTCGCTGACCCGAATCCCTGAGAGAAACTCACGGATAAACCCTCGTCTCTATATATGTGCTTGGATGCTGCCGTGCTGCTGGTGATTCAGTGCTTCTGGTGCTTCAGTGCTTCTGGTGCTTCAGTGCTGCCAGTGATTCAGTGCTGCTGGTGTGCTCGTGGGTCAGTCTCCTGACCCTGCTTCCCCGGCGGACCGGATCAGCCTCCGCAGGACGGGAGCCCTGCGAGGAAGTCTTCGTCGCCGTCGCGGACCGCCTCGACGATCTGCCGCCCCTCGGCCACGTCAGCCACGGAGTAGGTCTGCAGACCATCCGGCACTCGGCCCTGCAGGTCGGCGCAGTTCTCCGCCGGCACCAGGAAGTGTTCGATGCCCTCGGATCGTGCACCCGCGACCTTCTGGGCGATCCCGCCGATCGGACCGACCGTGCCGTCCGGGTCCACTGTCCCGGTCCCGGCCCAGTTCACGCCGCCGGTCATGGACCCCTCGGTCATCGAATCCACGAGCCCGAGCGCGAACATCAGTCCTGCGCTGGGCCCGCCGACGCCGTCGAGCTGGATGTCCACCTCCACGGGGAAGGAGAACTCGTTCTGGAGCATGATCCCGACGTAATAGGCACCGTCCGCCTCCTGGTAGGTGGGAACCTCGTAGCTCAGCTCCTCACCATCACGACGCACCGTCAATGCTACCGGCTGACCTGCGGCAGTGTTGACTGCGTCACGCAGTCCCTCGAGCCCGGTGATGTCACGCCCGGCCGCCGCGGTCACCGTGTCCCCGGGCTGCAGCTGCTCGTCGGTGCCGACCTCGACGGCCTCGGGCGTGAAGTCCACCACGGAGAGCTGCTGGCTGTAGTCGATGTCGAGTTCCTGCAGCGCCGCGGCCACCGCGAGGTCCTGGGAGCTGGTCATGGCGGCGGTGTTCTGATCCTGGACCTGCTCGGCGGTGGTCCCGGAGGGGTAGATGAGCTCATGGGGCTGCATGTCCGTGCCGGGATCGACCCACCCCATCACGGCTTCAGGCACCCGCACTGTGGACGTCGGAGCTCCGCTGACATAGACCGTGGTCAGGTTCAGTGCGCCGTCGGTGGGGAAGGTCTGCTCCCCCTGCACCGAGATCACCGCTTCATCCTCGATCTCGCCGATGGTGTTGAACACCGGGCCGGGGGTCTCGATGAGGTAGGGACTGGGCAGCAGCAGGCTCAGCAGCCCGATGATGAGCGCCGACGTTCCGGCCACGGCCTGCAGACTTCTCCGCAGGCGGGGCTTCTTGGGTTTCGGTGGGCGCTCAGTCATGATGATCGTCACTCATCATCTCATCTGGGCTGAGCAGGGACGAAAATGATGTCAGGCCTCAGGTGACTTCCCGTCATATCCGCCGTCGAGCAGCTTCTGCAGCTCTTCGTCGATCTTGGCCGTCTCCTCCTGGCGCTCGGCGCGCCGCTGCTGGAAGCCGGTGGGATCGTCGAGGTCCTGTTCATCGGGCTGGACGTCGGGGTGGCTCCACACGTCATCGCGTCCGGCCATCCCTTCGGTCTCCCGGAGATGCGCCCAGAGCGCGGCTGCGTCACGGAGGCGGCGCGGACGCAGCTCGAGTCCGACCAGGGCGGCGAAGGTGTCCTCCGCCGGTCCCCCGGAGGCCCGACGCCGGTTCATCGTCTCCCGCAGCCGGGAGAGGGACTCCAGATGCTCGGCGGCCTGGGTCACCACGTCATCCACCCAGCCCTCGACCAGGGCGAGGGTGGTCTCGATGCGTTTGAGTGCGGCCTCCTGCATGGGGGTCCGCTCCTGTGGGAAGAGCCCTTCGCCCAGGATGGAGTTCATGGCCTCGGGGTTGGACGGGTCCATCTGGCTGGCGGCCTCTTCGATCCGGGCCATGTCGATGTGGATGCCCGCGGCGTACTGGCCGACTGCATTGAAGAGGTCCTGCTCCAGCCAGGGGGCGTGGATGAACAGACGCATCCGCGCGGCTTCGCGCAGCGCCAGGTAGAGCAGCACCTCGCGGGAGTCCACGCTGAGGTCCTTGCCGAATTCACGCACGTTCTTCGGCAGCAGCGCCGTGGTGTGCCCGGCCAGGGGCAGGCCGGTGTCCGAGGAGGAGACGACCTCCTTGGCAAGCTCTCCGACGGCCTGGCCCAGCTGCATGCCGAAGGCCATGCCGCCCATGGACTCGATCATCCCGGTGATCTGCTGGGCGCCCGCTCCGCCCATCATCGATTCGAGCTCGGGGGGCAGCCCGGAGCCTTGCTCGCCGAGCTGGTCCTTGATGGCGCTGGAGAGCGCCTTGGAGACCGACTCCGCGACGGGCTCGGTGAGTCGCTTCCAGGAGTCGAAGGTCTCCTCGACCCACTGCGCGCGGGACCATGCCTTGCCGATCTGGCCGGCCGTCTCGAAGGTCGTCGCCCCGTCCAGCCACATGTCTGCCAGTCGGAGGGCGTCGTCGATCTCTTTGCGCTCGGCGGCGGAGACGCTCGGGTCGTCACCGGCGGCGGCCTGGCGGGCGGCCTGTCGGGCCATGGTCCAGTTGACCGGGCCCTTGTCCTCGTCGGAGGGGTTCTGCATGGCGGAGAACATCGACTGGACCTGGCCCATGATCTGCTGCATCATCTGCGGGTTCATATCGGCCATGCCGGGAATCTGGGAGGGGTCGAAGCCTGGGGGCATGCCGGGGAATCCGCCCTGGCCAGCCTGTCCGCCCTGACCGGCTCCTGGGGTGCCGGTGAAGCCGATGCTGGGGCCGCGGCCGCCGGCGTCGCCCTTCTCGGGATCGTCCTGCTGGTTCGGATCCTGGCCTGGCATCTGACCGCCGAAGAGCTGTTTGAAGAACTCCTCCATGGGGTCACGCGGGTCGTCCCCGTTGCCCTGCTCGTTGTTGCCGGAGTTGTTCTCGCTCATCGGACGCTCCCTGTGGTGATCCTGGTTCGGCCTGAGAGACTCCAGCGTATCCAGCCCGGCTCCGTGATGTCTGTACGAAGGCGGTCAGTTCGCCACAGGATGAAGTCACCGGGAGTCGGCGGCGCGGAGTCTGCATTCACATTCGGGGTGCGGAGCCGCCGGCTCGATGGAGAGGCGACCGGCCGGTCCGGAGAGGCAGAGCACCCGGGCCACGGTCTGCGGGGCGTGCTGACCGTCCACGGCGAGCTGGACCTCCCGCGCGACCAGGCTCGCCACCACGGCCGCCGACTCTGGGCCGGGGTCCAGCCGTGTGCCCGTTCTGGATCCTGGGGTGTCGTGGGAGTGCTGGTCGGGGCGCTGGCTGGAGTGGTGGCTGCTCCCGGCGAGGGCGATCTGCAGGGCCTCCCAGTGCGGGTCCTGGCCCAGACCATGCAGCAGCAGACACTGCGGGCAGGGGCCCGGCTCCTGGCTGAGCAGCGGTCCGATGCGCCAGTCGGCGTGGTTCCAGACCACCGGAAGCACGGCCTGGGCCCGGCTGGCCGCCTCGGCGAGCTGACGCGGAGCGATGGCGCCTTCGGTGAAGAGCACGTGGATGTCCACCGGTTCAGGCTGGACTTCTCGCTCGCCGCCCGGCCCTGCTTCGCTCCCCGTGCGTCCTCCACTCCCTGTCCTTGTTGCGGTGTCCACGCCTGGGCTCCCCTGCAGGCCCTCTCTCCGGGGGGCAGCGCGAGTGACGATGAGGGCCTCGGGCCGGTGTCGGCGGCAGGCGCGTCTGACGGCGGCCGCACGGGTCAGACCCACCGCCGCCGCCGGATATCCTGCCGCCACGTCCTGGTGGAGCACTGTGCGCTCATCGCAGAGCAGCAGCATCCCGACCTGCATCTGCGTCAGCTGCTCGGCCACCAGCTTCGCAGCCACGGGCAGACCCTCGAGGAGCACGGCGGCGAGCCGCCGTCGCGCCCGCACCTGAATCTCGCGCGCCGCGGCGTGCTGGTCGACGGCGAGCGCGGCGTCGGGCTGGTCGGTGGTGTCCTTGTCGGTGGCGTTCTGGGGCGTGGGGACCTGGAAGCCCTCCGCCGCCAGATGGGACTGGAGACGATCGAGGGTGCGCTGAGCAGGACCGATGATGCGCACAGCGTGCTCATCGAGGCCGAGCTGGACGGTGCGCTCGTCGAGGACGAAGACCTGCTGCCAGCTGGCGGGGCGGGGGGCCGGATCCATGCATCCATGGTGCCAAGCCCGCGCGTGGGGACCTGAGTTTTCCACAGGTCATCGCGCGGCTAGGCTCCTTCCATGGCGTCGCGGCAGCTCGAGCAGCAGATCACAGTGGATGGACAGCAGGTGCTCGTGGTCCGCTCGGCACGCCGCACCCGGACCGTCACTGCGGATCAGGTCGCCGGCACGCTGCGACTGCGAGTTCCGCTGCGGCTCAGCCAGCGCGAGGTGGAGAACCACGCCCGGGCCTTCCAGAAGAAGATCACCCGTCGGGCGTCCAAGAAGCCGCGCAGCGACGCGGATCTGCTGGACCGTGCCCGCGCGCTCTCGACGCGATACCTGGACGGAGTCCCCCAGCCCGAAGCCGTCACCTGGTCCGCCCAGCAGCACCAGCGCTGGGGCTCCACCACCTCCACCACGGGCACGATCCGGCTCTCCTGGCGGCTGCGCGAGATGCCGACCTGGGTGCAGGACTCGGTGCTCGTGCATGAGCTCGCTCATCTGATCGAGCCGGGACATGGACCGCGCTTCAAGGCCCTGGTCGAGAAGTATCCGCGCACCGCTGAGGCCGACGCTTTCCTGGCCGGCGTCAGCTGGGCCGATCACCACTCGTCCTGACTCCCCCACCCCGGCCCGCAGCGTTTTACCAGGGCTCATGTGATCTACCAGGGCGACCGTCGGGCCGGTAATCCGCGGACGGGGAGGTAAAACGCGGCGGGGTGGAGGGGTGCTAGCCTTCGGCGAGGACCTCTCGCAGGCGATCGCCGTGCTTCTCGAGCTTGCGTTCGCCGATGCCGGGGACCTTCAGCAGCTCCTCGTCCGTGCTGGGCTTCAGCTCGGCGATGACCTCCAGGGTCGCGTCGGTGAACACCACGAACGCCGGCACTTCCAATTCCTTGGCGTACTCCATCCGCCAGGCGCGCAGCTTGGCGAAGAGCGCCTCGTCATAGCGGGCCGGACAGGTCTCGCAGCGACGCCGCTTGACCTCCGTGGCCACGGTCAGCACCGCCCCGCAGGTGGAGCAGGTCACGGCCTTCTTCCTCCGCGCTGAGGCGTTCGGACTCAGTCCGCCCGCGGTGGGCGCGATCTTGCGGCCCGGCTCCTCCAGACCCATCTCCCGGCGCAGCGGCCGCAGGAAGCGTGAGGGCGTGCGCCGACCCCGCCCCCCGGTGTGGCGCGAGGAGGATGAGCTCAGGAACAGGTACTTCCTGGCGCGGGTGATGCCCACGTAGAAGAGTCGGCGCTCCTCGTCCACCTCCTTCTGCGTCTTGGCGAAGGTGATCGGCATGAGCCCCTCGGAGAGCCCGGCGAGGAACACTGCCTCCCACTCGAGGCCCTTGGCGGAGTGCAGCGAGGCCAGTGTGACGCCATCCACCGTGGGCGCATGCTGGGCGGCCGAGCGTTCTTCGAGCTCGGTGATGAAGGCCCGCATGGTGAAGTCCTCCCGCTCGGTGGAGAGCTGGTCAGCCAGCGCGACCAGCGCGGCCATCGATTCCCAGCGTTCGCGGACCGCACCGGTGGCCTCCGGCGCCTTCGTCGAATAGCCGTGCGAGGACAGGATGTCGCGCACACTCTTGGAGACCTCGTCCCCTGCGTCGACCACCAGTGAGGAGGTGCGCAGGGCGGCGAGCGCCTCGCGGACCTCGCGGCGGGAGAAGAAGCGCTCGGATCCGCGCAGCTGGTAGGAGATTCCCGCGGTGGCCAGCGCCTGCTCGAAAGCCTGGGACTGACCGTTGGTGCGGTAGAGGATGGCCATCTCGGAGAGCGGCACGCCCTGTTCCTGCAGCGCGGCGATCTCAGCGGCCACCCAGGCCGACTCGGCGTCGTCGTCGGCATGTTGGATCAGCTTCGGCATCGGACCGCGCTCGCGCTGGGAGATCAGCTGCAGCGGCTCCGGCCAGGGGGCCGGATCGGAGAGCCGGGGCGCCTCCCGGGTGCGGTCGGCGAGCAGGCCGTTGGCCAGCTTCACCACCTCGGGGGTGGACCGGTAGTCGCGGACCAGTTTGACCAGGTTCGCCTCCGGGTGGCGGCGCTTGAACCCGAGCAGGAAGTCCGGGGTGGCGCCGGTGAAGGAGTAGATGGTCTGCGCGGCGTCGCCGACCACGCAGATCTCGTCGCGGCCGCCCAGCCACAGGTCCAGCAGCCGCTGCTGCAGCGGGGAGACGTCCTGGTACTCGTCCACCACGAAGTGCCGGTACTGCTGACGGACCTGCGCGGCGACCCGCTCGTCGTCCTCGAGGATTCCTACGATCAGCAGCAGCACGTCCTCGAAGTCGATCAGGTGCTTGTCCAGCTTCACGTCCTCATAGGACTGGTAGAGCTTGGCGAAGGTGCGGTGATCCACTCCCCCGGGCGCGGGGCGGCCGGCGCCCTCGGCGGTGGCGACCTCCAGATAGGACTCCGGGGTCAGCGTGGAGACCTTGGCCCATTCGATCTCGCTGGCGAGGTCGCGCAGGGTGGCCCGGTCGGTGGTCACATGCAGCCGGCGCGCGGCCTCGGCCAGCAGCCGGACCTTGTGGTCCAGGATCTGCGGCATGGTCCCGCCGATGGACATCGGCCAGAAGTACTGCAGCTGGCGCAGCGCGGCGGCGTGGAAGGTGCGGGCCTGTACGCCGGGGGCGCCCAGGGCGGAGAGCCGTGAGCGCATCTCGGCGGCGGCGCGGGCGGTGAAGGTGACGGCCAGCAGCCGGTGCGGGTCATAGACTCCGGCGCGCACACCATAGGCGATCCGGTGCGTGATGGCCCGGGTCTTGCCCGTGCCGGCGCCGGCGAGGATGCACAGCGGTCCGTTCAGCGTGGACGCGGCCTGGCGCTGCTCCTCGTCGAGCCCGTCGAGGATGGCCTCGGGCGGGGAGGAGGCCAGCTGCGCCGCGGTCAGCGCGGAGCCGGGCGTGGAGGTGGAGGTGAAGGCGGGCCGGGTCATCGGGCCTGCTGTCCGCGTGGGGCCGGCCGTCCGGCGGCGCCGGTGCGCGACGGCTGGGCATCGGAGGCCGCCTCGAGGGGGCCGCCGTGCCAGTGCTCGATCAGCGCCCGGGAGATGGAGGAGCGTGTGGGCAGCGAGACCACCCCGGCGGCGGCCTCGGCAGCGAGCTGCTCACGCGTGAACCAGCGCACCTCGCGGATCTCCTCGCCGTCGGGCCGGGCCGCCGACGGGTCCGAGGTCACGGCGAAGTGGCCCAGCATCAGCGAGCGCGGGAAGGGCCAGGACTGTGAGCCCATGTATTGGATATCCGAGACGACGACGCCGGCCTCCTCCTCGATCTCACGGGCCAGTGCCGCTTCCACTGACTCCCCGGCCTCCACGAATCCGGCGAAGGTCGAGAAGCGCCTGGTGTCCCAGCGGTGGGCCGAGCCGAGCAGGAGTCGGTCCTCGGTGTCCAGCACGGCGGTGATCACTGCAGGGTCGGTGCGTGGGAAGGTCTGTGAGCCACAGTTCGGGCACCTGCGCATCCATCCGGAGACCTCCACTTCGGTGGCTGTTCCACAGGCGGCGCAGAACGCGCTGCGCGCATGCCAGGTGGTGATCGCCAGCGCCTGGGTGAGCAGAGCGGCGTCGACCGGGGTCAGCTGGGAGCCGGCGAAGGCGAGATCCGCCCAGGTGGTGCCGGTGGTCTGTGCAGGATCTGCTTCCTCGGTCGGCTGGGGATGCGCGACCGTCACCACGTGGACCCGGGTTCCCGCCGCGGCCTGGCCCTGCGGGGAGTCCCCAGGGAGGCCTCCGGGGAGGTCTCCAGGGAGGTCTGCAGGGAGGTCTGTGGCGTCCACCGCACCCAGCGTGACGGCGCCTGCGGGCAGCTCGCCGAGGGCCGGCTCGTAGCTGAGCCGGTTCCCGCTGAGCTTCGCGCGGCGTCCATAGAGGTTCAGCACACGGGTGCCGGGGGTGGCCCACACCTCGCTGAGCCATTCAGGACGCTTGCGCTCGGCGTCGAGGCGGTCGATCCGGGCCCCGTCCTGGGGAAGCGTGAGCAGAGAGTCACCAGGGTCGCGACGGCGCATATGCATACCCTCTACCGTAACCGGCCCGCGCGTGCGCGGAGCACCTCGCCCGGTGGTGTGGAGAGTGACCTTGCGCGCGGTCGACCTGCCGAACTCCGGCGAAATCCGCGTGATTTCTGGAAAACGCCGTGGCTCGGCGCCGGTGGAGGGCTCTGACCCCATACGCTGGTCCTCGTGCGATGGACTTCGATGGAACTTGCGGCCCTGGCGACCGCGGCAGTGCCGGGCCTTTCCCCCACCGGCGTGGCCGCGGCGGCTGATGACGCCCGCGACTTCACGTCCGCCGTCGTCATCGACTCCGAGGGCCACCGCTGGCGGATCCGCTCTCCTCAGCATCAGGAAGCGGCCATGCGTCTGGAGACCGAGCTGCAGGTGCTGCGCGGCTTCTCCACCGGCATCCGCGCGGAGCTGCCCTTCCGGGTCCCCTCCGTAGCCGGGGCTGTGCGCCGCGGTGAGATGCGCACCTTCGTGTACAACCATCTGCCCGGCACCTCGCTGGAGCTCAGTGACCTGACCAAGCAGTCCGAGACCGTCATCGATGACATCGGCCGGACCATCGCCGCCATCCATGACCTCGACGATGCAGTCGTGGACAACGCCGATCTGCCCCGATACTCCGCCGAGCGCTACCGGCAGCGTCGGCTCAACGAGCTGGACCAGGCCGCGACCACCGGAGAGATCCCAGCTCTGCTGCTGCGCCGCTGGGAGCACGCCATGGAGGACCGCGAACTGTGGCGGTTCTCCCCCTCCGTGACCCATGGGGACCTGCATGAGGACTCGCTGCTGATCGAGGGCGAGCGCGTCGTCGCGGTCACCGGCTGGACCGACCTGCACAGCGGAGACCCGGCGGATGACTTCGCCTGGCTGACCGCCGCCGGCGATGCTGAGTTCACCGAGAAGGTGCTCGCCGCCTATCACCGTCACCGCACCGGGCAGGCCGATGAGCACCTGATGCGCCGCGCTGCGCTGACCGCAGAGTTCGCGCTTGCCCAGTGGCTGGTCCGCGGCCATGCCAGCGAGAACCCGGAGATGGTCACCGAGGCCAAGGTCCTTCTGGAACAGCTCAAGGTCGACATCGAGACCTACGGCGGCCAGCCGATCTCGCTGACCCCGATGGAGGGCGAGGAGCCGCAGGGACCCGCCGAGGTCCAGGATTCACGTCCCGTGGCCCGCGCCGGCGCCGCGGCGACGGTGGCTGACACCGGCGAATGGGCGGAGTCTGGAGAAGACGACGACGAGCCCGCCGTGATCACCGACTCCCCCGCTTCCGGGCGGACGCCCTCGGGGGACGTGATCCCAGCTGCCGATCGTGAAGAGGTCATCGACGATCCCGACGCCACCGGCAGGGTCCCGGCGTTCCATCCGAGACCGCAGCCGGCCGAGGACGCCACCGGTGCGATCTCCCCGGTCACGGATGTGGATGAGGACACAGATCTGCCGATCCACGCCGATGAGACCTCGGAGCGCCGGGCCAAACAGAAGAACTTCTTCCCCAGCTCGGCCAGCTCCGCAGCGTCGGTGGAGTCGGCCAGCTCGGCACAGTCGGTGGAATCGGCCCACTCGGCCGCATCCGCGGACTCGGCCCCGTCAGCTCCCTCCGCAGACTCTCCGGACACTGCAGGCTCTTCGACTTCCGATGACTCTCAGGACTCGGCGGGCTCAGCTGCGGCGTCTGCCGAACCTGAGCCAACGGACCAGGACGAGCACGGGGATGAGTCGATCTATCAGCGGCACCCCGGGCTGCGCCCGCCGACCTCCTGAATCTGCTGATTCACTCCTCTCAGAGACCTCACCGCTGAGGCCCTGATCCTTCAGAACGCTTTGAGTCTGACCCTCAGTGCCGAGGTGCTGCGTCCGAACGGGAATGAACCCCGGCTGGGCTCAGTTGTCGGGTGAGTGTCTTCTCCCGATCCATCAGACTCTGAGGCCACATCTGCGCCGTGACGGGCGCACATTCACCCGACCGGCAGCAGCACAGGATGACGATATGACCACGGCAAATCACAGCACAGCGGAGCAGACCCCCGCCAGGCCCAAGTACACGCGCAAACAGGTGGCGCTGGCCATCCTCGCACTGTCCATCGGCGGCTTCGCCGTCGGGGTCACCGAGTTCGCGATCATGGGCCTGCAGCTCGAGGCCGTGGAGGACCTGGGCATCACGATCCCCCAGGCCGGCCTGTTGATCAGCGCCTATGCCGTGGGTGTGGTGATCGGCGCGCCGATCTTGTCCATCCTTGGTGCCAAACGAGAGCGCAAGTCCTATGCACTGCTGCTGCTTGGCGTCTTCGTCTTCGGCCATGTGCTCAGCTTCTTCGCGCCGAACTACGAGACGATGCTGGTCGCCCGGTTCCTCTCCGGACTGCCCCATGGGGCGTACTTCGCCGTGGCCGCTCTCATGGCCGCTGAGATGGCTGGCCCGACCAAACGCAGCCGCGCGATCGCCGTCGTCCTGGGCGGTCTGGCCATCTCCAATGTGCTCGGCGTGCCGGTGGTCACGGCGCTGGGTCAGGAGTTCGGCTGGCGCTGGATGTTCGTCTCCGTGATCGTGCTGGCGCTGATCACCATGGCCGCCGTGGCGCGCTACGCCCCGCGGCAGATGCCCCCCGCCACGGCGACGATGCATTCAGAGATCAAGGGGCTGAAGAACAAGCGGCTCTGGGTGGGCATCATGCTCGCCGTGGTCGGCTTCTCCGGAATGTTTGCGCTGTACTCCTATATCGCCCCGGTCAGCACCGAGATCACCGGATTCGATCAGAGCGCTCTGCCCTGGATCGTGGGCCTCTTCGGCTCCGGCATGGTGGTCGGCAACTTCGTGGGCGGCTGGGCGGCGGACAAGTCCGTGCTGGGCACCGTGGTCGTGGCGATGGGGCTCGTGGCGGTGTTCATGGTGCTCTTCGCCTACACCGCGCACATTCCTGTCCTGATGCTGATCTTCCTCTTCCTGGTGGGCGTCTCGGCCAGCGCCTTGGGCCCGTCCATGCAGACCCACCTGATCGACACCGCCCCCGATGCGCCACAGCTCGCGGCCTCGCTGCATCACTCTGCCTTCAACGCCGCCAACGCTCTCGGAGCCTTGGTGGGCGGGCAGGTCATCGCAGCCGAGATGGGTCTGCGCGCCCCGAGCTATGTGGGCGCCGGCGCCGCTGTGCTGGGTGTGGGCGTGGCTCTCTATGCGATCCGACTGACCCGCAGGATGAAGACTCCGCGTCAGGCGATCTGAGCTCCGCGCCGCCTCAGAGCGGGCGGGCCTCGGTAGGGTGATGCCATGAGTTCAGCCGAGTCCTTACCCACGACCGCCGACGTCGCACCGGAGAGTTTCGCTGGGCAGCTCCGGCTGGCTTCGGCAGCGGAGTGGGATGCCTCAGTGCATCACCGGTTCATCGACGAGCTCTTCGCCGGAACGGTCAGCGACGAAGTCCTGGCCCGGTATCTGGTGCAGGACTACCAATTCTTCGACGCGTTCGTTGCGATGCTCGGCGCATGCGTGGCCACCACCGATTCGAAGCCGGCCCGACTGCGCTTCGCCGCCCAGCTCGGGATGCTCGCGGCCGATGAGGACGGATACTTCCAGCAGACCTTCGCTGAACTTGGGGTGCCTAGTTCCCAGATCACCTCACCCGAGCTGGCCGAGCCGACGAAGGATTTTGTCGCCCAGATGTGGGAGGTGGCACAGTCTCGGGACTATGCGGACCTGCTCGTGGTGCTGGTCATCGCCGAATGGCTGTATCTGGACTGGGGCGAACGCGACCTCCCGCTGCCAGCCGAGCCGAAGCACCGGGACTGGATCGATCTGCACCGCGGTGACGACTTCCGCGCCTGGACTCAGTTCCTGATCGACGAGCTCAATCGTGCAGCCCCGCCGCTGGAGTCCGACGACGGCGCTCGATTGTCCGAGCGGTGGAAGCGGATCGTCGGGATCGAGCGGGCGTTCTTCGACGCTGCATACTCACGTTAAACCGGACTCACACGGTTAGGGTGGGATGAAAATAGTCATAGAGACTATGGGGGACGGGTTCGTTGAAACGCAACAACATGCGTACGACTGGCAAAGGCATGCCCCCGTTATCCGGCATGGTGGTCTCGACGGCGTCCTCGGACTGGGCCTGTCCTAAATAGAAGAAGTCGGTCCCGTCCGCGTCGTCTCGTTTCACGAAAACATGAAGATCGACTGAGTTGTCTACGATTGCTCGGACTTCACCACTGGCCAACGAACGACGGCTACGGGTGAACCACCTCAGGACACTGGGGTTAATCAGCTCGTCTTCGTACGCCACACTAGCCTCTACGTCGTGCCCCTTATGCAGTGTCACAAAGACCGGGCACTGACCAGAAGCCACGTCTGTTCTGTAGCCGTACATCGTCGACGCATTGCTCCGGTCCCAGCCCAATAACCGAGCAGCGTCTCGCCGCGAATATCTCATGCCCGGGGTGAAAGGACGATCGTGCAGGTACGCCTGGTTAACGTGGCTGGCGGTCTTTAGCACGTCGTCCACTGAGTCCTTGAATTCCGACGATGCCCGGTACGCCTGAACAACTTGGGGTACGAGACGAAAATTGCCACCGGGTGTGCGCTCTGCCAACGGCGTCCCGTATCGTGTTCGATCCCCTTGGTTGTAGCCCTCCAACGTAAATGTCGCTTGGGCACTTTTCAGTAGGGCCGGGTCCGCCGGCAGGTCCTGCTGATTTAGTGCGTGTTGCAGGTCCTCGTCAGAGACTTCATCCCGCTCGAGGAGCCTACGCAGCAGGACTGCCTCATGCAGCCGCTTAGCAGGCAGGACTTCATGAGAGAGGAGGCTAAGTGCCCTCGATTCAGCGGGCAATAATCCAGCCGAGGCCTTGATCGTCTTGGCTAGAAGTGCTGGAAAGTGTGCGAGGCGCGTCGCTAGCACCACTGGGTCTACCGAGTCGTTCTCGACAAAATCCCACAGCCGCGGTACCCGACCTAGCCGTTGCTGAAGCAACTCAATTTCCGATCGCAACTGGCGGAGGTGGTCCATCTTGGCCGCCGCGATCGCACGCAACACTCGAGCTCGAGCGATCTCATCGAATCGAACGCTCGACATGCCAGGGAGGACACCGTCTTCCTCCGCTGAGTTCAAATTCTTTCGCAAAGACTCCTTATTCATCGACTTATCACCGAAGAGCGCGATGGGGATGAGGTAGTTGTTCGCGTAGTTGCCAATAAAATCGATGACAGTGAGATGGTCTTTGCCGGGCGCTTTGCGCAGCCCCCTGCCAAGCTGCTGCACGAAAATAATGGCCGATTGAGTCTGTCGCAGCATGATGATCTGGTTGATTGACGGGATGTCGACACCTTCGTTGAAGATGTCCACCGTCAGAATGTAGTCGAGTTCACCCCGCTCGAGCCGCTCGACGGCGTCTTCCCGTTCTTCGATGGAATCGTCTCCCGTCAATGCCACGGTTCGTAGACGACGTCCGTTGATGGAGATCTCGTTCAGCTCGGTAGCGAGCGCGTGCGCTTCATCCTTTCGACTGCAGAAGACGAGGCCTCGAATCTGAACACCCTGCTGGGAGTAGTTGTTGATGGCTTCGGTAATGTGGGACGCCCTTGTCGCCCCGGTCAGACGACGAAGGTCAGTATCTGCCGAAACAGTAGAGCCGTCCTCGAAGACTGCGTCGGCTACGCCGAAATAATGGAATGGACTGAGCATCTCAGCGTTCAACGCGTCATCGAGTCGAATCTCGTAAGCGACGTTGTAGCCGAAAAGCTCGTAGATGTCGGCGCCGTCGTTACGCTCCGGAGTTGCCGTCATCCCTAACGCGAAATCCGGGTTCAAGTAGTCGAGCACGCGACGATAGGTGGCCGCGCCGGCGCGATGCACTTCATCTACAAGTAGGTAGTCGAAGTCGGTAGGCGACAGCTGCTGCAGAACTTCTCGTTTGGCAAGGGACTGGACAGTGGCGAAAACGTATCGTCTGTCCAGTTGCTTCACGTTGCCTACGAGTTTTCCGAAGTCCTCGCTATCACCCCCGAGGACTCGTTGGTACTCCGACATTGCCTTGTCCAATATTTGCTCGCGGTGAGCAACGAACAACAGTCGCTTGGGAGAAGCGGCAAGCACATCGAGGGCGGACAGGATGGTCTTACCCGTGCCGGTGGCAGAAATGACGAGGGCCCTCCGCCGTCCCTCCAGACGCATGGCTTCGATAGCCTCAAGCGCTTCTACTTGCATAGCGTTCGGTCGGACTTCCTGCCGCAAAGCTCCAACCGAACCGGGGTCGTCCACTTCCCCTACGGACACCACGTTGATTCGCGAAGTCGGTCGAACCACGGGTTGGACAGCGTCGAAATCCTGCCGGTAGGCGTCAATCCACGAGGAACTTAGCGGGTTCGTGGAGGCGAACTCGTGCGCAATGAGAGCCGACAGCTGCGCGGCTAGCTCGCTATCCGGCCCCGCGGAGACCTTCATATTCCACTCATGGTTCCGAGTAAGAGCAGATTCAGTAAGGTTGGCGCTTCCAACGAGAGCCGTCACGCTCTTATCGTGCTGAAATACGTAGCCCTTGGGATGGAATGCGCGCGAATTATGGAGTCCCACCTCCACGTCGATGCCGATGTCCTTCAGGTGCAGGAGGTCTTCAAAGGTGTTGGGTGCGTTGAAATTTAGGTAGTTCGAGGTGACGATGCGCCCGTTTCCCTCGAAATCGAGGAGGTCCTGCTTGAGCATCGCCAGTGCGCCGGGAGTGACGAAAGCCACCGAGAAAAAGAAGGAGCGACTTTGCCTCAGTTGTTCACGAATGGTCCGCAGGACGGTGCTACCCATCTTCCGGTTGTTTAAGACCAGTTCCGGGGAGTACCTACCTAGTCCTGTGCCCTCTGCGGTGATGAACCCCCGATTGACGTCGCGCGCTAGTTGACTCTCCGCATAGACCAAATCGGGGCGGTTGATCATGTGGTGAAAGCCCCCCGAATTAGCTCAATGGCCGGGATATCCGCGGGAGCCCATTCAAGCTCATCCAAGTCTTCGGGCTTGAGCCACACCACTTCAGCGTGCTCGGTGAGGCGGGGCGTGCCAGCTGTGAGCTCACAGAAAAACGTGGTCAAAGTGACGATACCGAAGTCATACTCGTAGGTCGTGGTTGTGATCCTGTCGCCGACGGCCACCGTGCACTCGAGTTCTTCGGTGATCTCACGCTGCAGGGCTTCGCGTGGTGTCTCGCCGGTCTCGACCTTCCCCCCGGGAAACTCCCAGAGATCGGGCAAACTGCCAGCGGGTCCCCGCTGGGCGCAGAGAACCTTGCCGTCATCGACGATCACTGCGCCAACAACATTGATTTCTTTTTTCACGCGCCCCCTTTAGTGCCATCTTCATGTCAGTGTCCGTAGGACATCCTATTTAAGTTTCAGGCTCATATCCCGAAGTGTTGCCGGGCCTCCCGGATGTGCTGCTCCAGCGCGTCCTCCTCCGGAAGATTGGCCCCCGGCACAGTCGCCCCGTGCTCCACGTAGAAGAACGACGCCTCGATCTGTTCCAGGGGAACGCCATAGAGCCGGTGGAAAGCCAGCCGGTATACGGCGAGCTGGATCTGCTTCTCCCGCAAGTCCTTGCCTGTGGGCACCATGCCGGTCTTCCAGTCGACCAGGTCCCAGGTGCACTGCTGCATCTGGGCATTGCGCTCCTCAGCCGGCTTCAGCTCCCACCTTTCGAAGTCTGCGGCGGTGAGGTCCCGGCCGGCGGCGGCCTTCCCGAAGATGGCGTCGATGCGACCACGGATGACCACACCGTCCAGTGTCGTCTCCACCGGGATCTCCGCGGCGTAGAGGCGGCGCTGGGCCCACTCGGTCTGGATGAATCGTGCTTTCACCGTGGCCAGATCGAAGGCGTCATCCAGGTCCTCGTCGCCCCGGTTCGGTTCTTCGATCCCGGGCAGGCGGCTCCGGGTCTCGTAGAACTCCTCGATCCACTCGTGCATCACCGTGCCACGGCGGGCGGCCTGAGAGGGTTTGACCGGCACTGGCCGCCGAGCGAACTCCGCCATGGATTCGGCATTGCGTGCCATGCCCACCACCCCGGAGACGCTGATGTGGCCGGGGAACCGGGGCTTGCCGGTGCCCCGCTGCTGCGTACGCGCCCGGTCCACCACCCATTCAGCCTCCTGCTCCCAAGGAGTCAGCGGCAGCGCATCTGCGCCAGAGGCGGGTGATCGTTCGGCGAGCACCTCCTCCACCAATTCTGCGGCGCGGGTCAACGCCTCACGGCGTCCCGGCCGGGTCTGAGGCGCCTCCACGGCGATCATCTCCGGCAGCCTGGTCTCTCCCTCAGGAGCGGACCGCTTCCGATATCGACCGATGGGAAGCGGAGCCAAGGGGTCATAGGGCCATTGCGCCCCGAAGAGATCATTGCCGACAGGATTGTCCTTCATGTCCGGGATCTCAGCCCATTCCAGCGCAGCCCCTGCATCCCCGAATCCGTCAGCGATCTCACGGATCTCGAGCAGGAACTCCGAGGGCTCCTTGCCGGCCGCCGTCCCGTAGAAGCAGGCCCCGGTGCACAACAGCAGCGCCCTGGCCCGGGTCACCGCGACATAGGCCAGGCGGCGCTCCTCTTCTCGGCTGAAGTCCCTCACGTCCTGGGTATAGACGCAATTCTCTTCGGTGAACTGCTTCCAGCTGCCGATGCCGGCGGCCACAGCCCAGGAGCGAATATCGGGCTGCTCGGACTCCCACTGCGGGATGCTCCGGCGGTCTCCGCGCAGCGGGGCGGGCAACATGCCGTTGCTGCCGGTCCAGCGGTCGGCCTTCTTGCTGGGGAACTTCTCTTCCCGCAGACCGGCGACGACCACGACATCCCATTCGAGTCCCTTGGAGGCGTGGATGGTCAGCAGCTGGATGGCACCGGGGGTGGGCTGGATGTCTGCCTGTTCCAGGCCGCGTTCCTTCTCCTCCGCGGCGTCCAGCCAGTCCAGGAAGCTGCGCAGATCTGGGGTGGTCTCCGTGGCGGCGTAGCTTTCGGCCTGATCGATCAGCGCATCGAGCTGGCGGGCGGCGTAGTGCTGCTCCTCCCAGGGACGGGCGGCGACCTCGATGTCCAGCCCCGTGTCGCTGACGATGCGCTGGATCAGCACCCCCAGGTCCAGCGTGGCCCATTGGCGCAGTCGACGGATCTGGTCCCGTGCCAACAGCAGCCGGCGGTGGCCCTCCGCGGAGAGTTCCAGGTGCTGGGCCTGGGCGGGTGAGTCCTTCAGTCGCTCCAGGGCCTCCACGAGGGAGGCGCGCTCGTCCATCTCGAGTTCTGTGGATTCGTAGCGGTCCTCGGCGTCGGTCTCGGCTGGGACCTGAGTCTGGGAGTCATCGGCAGAGGCCGCCCCTGCAGACTCCTGGGCAGCGGGCATGCGCTGGCGCAGACCCTCCAGGTCCCGGGCCGACTGCTGCAGCCGGATCAGGTCGCGGGGACCGATCCGGTAGCGCGCACCGCCCAGAATGCGGATCAGCGCGTCAGAGCGCCCCGGATCGGAGATGACCCGGAGGTAGGCCAGCACCTCGGCGACCTCGGGGGTGCTCAGCAGCCCGGAGAGACCGACCAGCTCATAGTCCAGGCCGGCGACACGCAGATGCTCGGCGATGGTCTCCAGCTGGGCCCGCGTGCGGGCCAGCACGGCGCAGCTGGGAACTCGACCCTGGGAATCAGGTTCCAGCACGGCCGCCAGCTGTTCGGTGATCGCCGCGGACTCTTCGACCTCGGAGGTGTACCAGCCGTAGCGCACGGTGGCGGTGTGCGCGCCCTGAGGTGGACTCAGCGGCTTCAGCTGGGCGCGCAGATGCGCGTTGTGCTGCCTCCACGGCTTGTCCTGTGAGTCTGCGGTGTCCGGCCGGAAGGGAGTGACCAGACGGTTGGCCACATCGAGGATCCGCTCGCCGTTGCGCCAGGCCACTGTCAGCTGCAGCAGCTCCGCGGGCCGGCGGCCCCCGGCGTCGGTGTCCAGTGCGGGGAAGGACTGCGGGAAGTCGAAGAGCTGCCCGGCCGAGGCCCCGCGGAAGCCATAGATGGACTGGTTGGGATCCCCGACTGCGGTGACCGCGTGTCCAAGTCCCCCGGCTGAGCCCCCAGCCCCGTAGAGGCTGCGGAAGAGCGCGAGCTGGGCGTAGGAGGTGTCCTGGAACTCGTCGAGCAGCACGACCTTGTACTTCTCGCGCTCGGCCTCCCCCGCACTGGGAACCTCCAGCGCGATCTGCGCGGCGAAGCGCAGCAGGTCCCCGTAGTCCATGAGACCTTCAGTGAGCTTCTTCTGCTGATACCGACGCACCAGCTCGGTCATCTCCCGGCGGACCCGCAGCGCACGGACCAGCTTGGCCTGTTCAGTGGTGGGCTTCGCGCCCGCCTCCTCCCATGCCTCGACCCGCGCCAGCTCGGCATCGAGGTGAGCCTCGACTGCCTCGGGCGTCTGCAGGTGCTCCGCGCAGTCCCCCGCCAGGCGCATCACGTATCCGGCGAGGCTTCCGGCGGACTGATCGGACTCCACGAGCACATCGGCTCGGTCGTAGGCACTGACCAGCTGGTGGACCAGCTGCCAGGCCTTGGCCTCCCCGATGAGCTGGGTCTCCGGTTCCAGACCGATCTGCAGGCCGTATTCGCTCACCAGAGCGTTGGCATAGGAATGATAGGTGGACACCGACGGCGCCAGCAGCTCGGAGATGTCCGCGTGCTCCACCGCAGTGGAGACCTCCGTCGGCATGACGTCCTCGGGGGAGATCAGCTCGGCCTCCAGCAGCTGCTCCAGCTTGCGGGTGATCCTCTCGCGCAGCTCCCCGGCGGCTTTGCGGGTGAAGGTCACCCCGAGGATCTGATCTGGGCGGACGATCCCGTTGGCCACGAGCCAGACCACCCGATCGGCCATCGTGGCCGTCTTCCCCGAGCCGGCACCGGCGACGACGAGCCTGGGGTCCAGCCCCGATTCGATGACGGCCTGCTGCTCGGCGGTCGGGTAGTGGCGCCGCTCGGCGGGGGTGTCGCGCTGCAGCGCGTCGGCGATGTCCCGGGCGGTGTACCGGATCGTCTGCCGGATGGTCTCGGTGGTGCTCATGGCTGGGTCACCTGTTTCGTGTTCTCGCACAGCGGGCAGAGCGCCCCCACCAGACAACGCTGCTGGTTCGGTGCGTGGTAGGCGGCAAACTCGGCGCCGGACATGGCGCGCGCCGCCTGGGTGAGCTGCTCCATCGGCCAGCTGTCCTCGGGGCCCAGCGGGTCCTGCTTCTGGAGATCGGTCTTGGACGTCACGGTGGTGCCCACATTCAGCAGCGCTGCGCCATGTCCCGCTGAGGTGGTGGGGGGAGACTCCGTGTCATCGGAAGACCCTGCGTCATCGGCCTCGGCGAGCGCCCGGTCCACCGCGCCCAGGGCCACGAGCAGCTGGTAGGAGCCGAGCTGGCCGTGGGTGGGGATCTCGGCCTGGGTCGGCTTGTGCTTGCCGGTCTTCAGATCGATCACAAAGAGCTCCCCGGTCTCGGTGCGCTCCACTCGGTCGATCACACCGCGGATCAGCACGGTTCGGGTCTCCGGCTCTCCCCACGTGCCCGCTTCGCTCACGGGGATCTCGAGCGTGGCCTCGACCTGCAGCTCGCGGGCGATGACTTCGCGGCCCTCACGCTGCGCCGTCCCGAAGTAGCCGGCGAGCTTCTTGAGCATGACCTGTGCGCGGTTGCGATCCTTCTCGGTCTCCCAGCCCTCCTCGCGGCCCAGGCTGTCCCAGCGGGCGTCGAGCTCGTGGTCAAGCACCTCGAGCTGGGTCTCGGTGGGGTGGTGTTCGGCGATCTCGTGGATCAGGGAGCCGAGCATGCGGCTGAAGTCGGTGGCCTCCACTCCCCCGGCGGCTCCGGTGAACCATTGCAGGGGTGATTCGATCGCGTTCTGCACCGACGACGGGGACACGCGCACCGTGTCCTCAGCCTCCAGCAGCGGCTCCGTGGTGCTGAGTTCGGGCAGACCCCACCAGGTGCTGGGCTCGGCCCCGCTGAGTCCGCCGTCGGCCAGGACCGCGAGGGCCCGGGCCGCCGCCTGGCGCTGGGTCTCGGTGCTCGCCTCGGAAGCGCTGTTGGGCCCGGGCCCGCCGGCTCTGCGGGGAGCCGATCCGGCGGCGTCGTCGTCGAGTTCGGCCTGGATGCTGATCTCCAGATGGCGGCGCAGCTCCGCGATCAGCCGGGGCGCGGTGATGGGCCGCGGAATCGCCGCACTGCGCGCTTCGCGCTCCCCCGGTGGGACCACGAGATCCAGCAGCAGCGAGGGGCTCTCCTCCTGGGCATGGACGGCCACCGCGTAGAGCCGATTCTTGGCCCGGGAGACTGCGGAGGCGAAGAGCCGGTACTCGTCCTGCAACACGTTCATCCGTTTGACCAGCAGCGACTGGGCGGAGGCTTCGGCTCGGCCTTCGACCACGTCCACGAGGTGTCCGCTGCCGAGCAGCTGGCCGCGCGGGTTCAGGTTGGGCCAGGCGCCCTCCTGGAGTCCGGTGAGGATGACGGTGTCGAATTCGCGGCCTGCCGCGCTGGCGGGGGTGAGCACCTCGATGGCGGCATCCCCGGCCGAGGTCTTGGCCAGGGTGTCCATGGGCAGTTCAAGCCGTTCGATATGGTCCACGAAGCTCAGTGCCGAGGCACCGGGATTCTGGTCCGAGAAGCGCTCAGCGGCCTGGAAGAGGGCCATCACCGCGTCGAGGTCCTGGTCTGCTCGCCGGCCCTCGGCGCTCGCGCGGCGGGTCAGACCCGCCCAGTGGCGGCTGACATCGGCGGCGTTCCAGATCTCCCAGAGCAGCTCCTCGGGTCCGACCGAGGGCGAGGATGCGGCACGGCCGGCGGCGAGCATCACCGCGACCCGTTCAAGTCCGCGGGTCAGGTGCTGGAAGCGGGTCTGGCGGCGGACCTCGCTGAAGACCGGATCGGCGACATCATTGGCCGCAGCCACCAGCAGGTCATCGGAGCTGCGCGGTTCGGCGGGGGCGGGCTCAGTGGGCTCGGACCCGGTGGGCTGGGACTCGCTGGAGCCGGACTCGGCGGGGCCGGGTCCCACGGGGCCCGATGCAGTGGGCTCTGGCGTCGTGCGGATCCGCCGGCGCTCCTGGCCGCGCAGCACCTGGCGCAGACTGCGCAGGGTCATCGAATCGGTCTCGCCATAGCGGCTGGTCAGCAGGGCCAGCACCTCGGGCAGGGCGACGGGGTGCTCGACCTCGGGATCCTTCTGCCCGGCCACCAGTCGGAGCACGCGCAGCAGCGGCCCCACGGCAGGCTCCTGGTTGAGGATGACGTCACTCATGGACTGCCGGACTGGGACGCCCTGGGTCTGGAACATCCGGACCAGGCGCTGCAGCAGCGCACCGTTGCGCGCGATGACCGCGATCTGATCGAAGGGCACTCCGTGGCGATGATGCCGGTCCAAGACCTCTTGGAGCACGAACTGTTCGGCCAGGTAGTCTCCGGGGACGATCTCCACCGCACAGGAACCGCGCTGATCCTCTGCCGCAGGCTCCTCGGCCTGTGTCGGAGCCAGCTCCTCGGTCTCTGTCGCGGCCGGGTCACGGACCGCTGGTGCAGCGTGCTCTGCGCGGGGGCTGCTGAGCAGCTCCAGCCAGCGCTGACGCGGCTGCTGCGGACCGGCGGGAGCGATCCTGCGCAGTGCCCTGGCATAGGCCTTTCCGACCTCGGGAGCGATCCTGTGGTTCTGCTCGAGGACCATCACCTGCGGGTCGACTCCGGGCAGCCCACCATGCGGGTCCGGGGTCATCGCTCCGGAGATGCTGCGCCGGATGATGCCATCGATCTCCGCATCGGTCTCCGGGTTCAGGCCCAGCACGCTCTCCGCGGTGACCCGGCGAGGAGACACGGTCCAGCTGCGCAGCTTGTCCGGGCGTGCGCCGCGGAAGCCCTGGACGGCGGTCTCGGCATTGGCGAAGGCCAGCACATCGGCCCCTGCGCCGATCAGCCGGAGCAGCCGGTACACCGAGGGGGTAGCTTCCTGCAGATCATCGACGACGATGCGCCGCAGCCGCTGCCGCTCGGTCGCGAGGAAGTCGGGGTTCTCCTCGAGCAGGTTGCAGGCCTCGTTGATCAGCCCTGCCGGATCGAACGCATCGGCGTTGGCGCCGGCATCGAGATCCTCGCGGTAGCGCTCGTAGAGCTCTGCGGCAGCGGCCCATTCTGGTCGCCTGCACTGCTCGGCGAGGCCGCGGAGCTGTTCCGGGGAGACCCCGTATTCGGCGGCGCGGTCGAAGAGTTCGCGGATCTCTTTGCGGAACCCGTCGGTGCCCGCTGCTTCCTGCAGCGAGGCCGGCCATTCGATCAGCGGCAGCCCGCCGGATCCGCCCGCCGCCAGCAGTTCGCGGATGATGCTGTCCTGCTCCGCGCCGGAGAGCAGCCGGGGCCGGCGCGCCTGGAAGCTGAGGATCTCCCGGCGCCTGGCCTCCCCGAGCAGCCAGAAGGCGTAGGAGGAGAAGGATCGCGAGGGCTGTTCGGAGAGGGAGCCGCCGCGAGAACTGGTGTCACGCGCCGCCCAGGCTGACTCGATCTCATTTCGCAGGACCGCCGAGGTGGCCCGGGTAGGCGAGAGGACCAGCAGCCGCGAGGAGTCCTGGCCGGACTCCAGGTGGCGCAGCGCGAGCTCAGCCACCAGCGTGGACTTTCCGCTGCCGGGGCCCCCGAAACTGAGGATCGGCCCATGTCCAGCGCGAGCGGCGGCGTCGAGCACCTGCTGCTGAGACTCATCGAACTCCATGATGCTCATTCAATCAGAGGGGGTGGACACGACCGGCTGCCGCGGCGCCATGTCCCACCTGCGCGCTACCGTAGTGTCATGGCCGAGACCCCCGCACTCTTCGAGATCACTCCCAGCACCGACTCCTGGCACACCCGGCGTCGCGTCGGGTTTGACCTGGAGACCACGTCCCGAGACCCCCGCGTGGCCCGGATCGTCTCTGCTGCGCTGGTGATCTTCGACGCCGAGGTCGAAGGACAGGCTGCGGCGGACTCGGACTCGCGCGCGGCCCCTGGCCCCGCCGGCCCCGGCCCCACCGAGCGCGTCGTCCGCACCCGGGAGTGGCTGGTCGATCCCGGGGTGGAGATCCCCGCCGAGACCACCGCCATCCATGGCATCTCCACGGAGCATGCCCAGGCCAACGGGCAGCCGGCGGCGGAGGCGGTTGCGCAGATCACCACTGCCCTGGCGCAGGAGTTCGCCGAGGGCAACGCCGTGGTCGTGATGAACGCCCCCTATGACTTCACTGTGCTCAAATACGAGGCGCAGCGGCACGGGGTGGAGTTCCCGGAACCTGTCGGGATCATCGATCCGCTGGTGATCGACAAGCAGGTGGACAAGTATCGACGCGGCAAACGCACGCTGAGTCACATGTGCATGCATTATGAGGTGGCGCTCGACGGTGCCCACTCGGCAGCCCCGGACGCCTGGGCCGCCGTGGAGGTGGCGGCATGTCAGGCCGGGAGGTTCCCCCAGCTCCAGATCCCGGCCACCGAGCTGCACCAGCTTCAGGCTGAGTGGAAGGTCGGTCAGTCCGCGGACCTGCAGGAGTACCTGCGCCGCACGCGGCCGGACGCCGAGGTCAGCCCTGACTGGCCGGTGTGAAGGCCAGCCGGAAACCGGTGTGACCCAGCGAGCTGTCGGCGGAGGCTGAGGTCCGCGCCGAGGTGCGGTAGCGCCTGCAGTAGGAGCTGTGGCACATATAGGATCCGCCGCGCATCACGGGCTCGGCGGATGCGCCGCGTGACCCCTGCGCGTCGGTCCCTGCGTCGGCGAGCTCCGAGCTCGTCCACTCCCAGACATTGCCTGTGGTGTTGTAAAGCCCGAAGCCGTTCGGCGCGAAGGAGCTCACCGGCTGGGTGCCCACCGGACCGTCGGCCGCGTCCGGGAACTCGCCGGGAAAGATGTTCATCCGGCGCTGGCCGCCGGGGTCACGGACATCCCCCCAGGGGTAGGGCTGCTGCTCCAGTCCCCCGCGGGAGGCGTACTCCCATTCCGCCTCGGTGGGCAGGCGGGCCCCCACCCACGCGGCGTAGGCCAGTGCGTCACGCTGAGAGACGTGGGTCACTGGGTGATCCTCCCGGCCGCGCACCTCAGATCCTGGTCCTTCGGGCGCGAACCAGGAGGCTCCCGGGACCTGCCGCCACCACGGCGTGGATGATTCCGGCGCCCGGGCCCGTGCACGCTGCTCGTCGGTGAGCAGACCCTGGAAGACCAGTGAATCCCCGTACCTCTCGGCATCTGTGACATGTCCGGTGGCCTGCACGAACCGTGCGAACTCGGCCACGGTGGCGGCGGTGGCGCTGATCGCGAAGCCCTCGAGATGCACCCTCCGCACCGGTCCTTCACCGTCGGAGGGGTAGGCCAGTGCCTCCTCGCTGCCCATCCGAAACTCCGCAGGGCCGAGCCCGATGAGCTGCAGCTGCGCGGAGGCCGCGGTAGCCAGCTGTGGCACCAGCGCGGCCTTCGCCGCTGAGTCTGTTGTGGAGCGCGCCGGCGTCGTCGTCGACCCGGGAGCGGTACGGCTGGGACCGCAGCAGGAGCCTGCCACCGGGTCTGATTCTGCGGTGCTCATCCTGCTGACCTCCTGGGCCGTCGACTGTCTCGAGGCCACCCACCAGGTTCGCTGGGTGGTTGCTGATGGTGCCCTGTAGCCTGGCCGGGCGTGCCGCTTGCACTCAGGCGCGCGAACACTCATTCCAGTGCTCACTACGAAGGAGGGACACACTATGTCTGACAACCAGAACATCTCACACCACACCGGAACCGTGTCCCCGCCGGAGCACGCATCCACCGTCTCGCCTGCTGCTGAGGTGTCCCCTCCCAACACTGTCTCACCTCCGAACATCGTGGTCATCCAGGCTGATCAGATGGCAGCCCAGGCGCTCGGCGCCTATGGCGACGCCGCGGCCAGGACCCCGAACATCGACGCACTGGCCGAGCAGGGCGCCGTGTTCGACCGCGCCTACTGCAATTCTCCGCTGTGCGCCCCATCCCGCGCCTCGATGATGACCGGTGTCATGCCTTCGGAGCTGGGCTGCTTCGACAACGGGGACGACTTCCCCTCCTCGGTGCCGACCTTCGCGCACCGCCTGCGTCATGTCGGCTATCACACTGCTCTGGTGGGCCGGATGCACTTCCTCGGCGCGGACCAGCACCACGGCTTCGAGGAGCGGCTGACCACGGACGTCTACCCGGCGGACCTGGACATGGTCCCGGACTGGACGCTGCCGCTGGATCAGAAGCTGCAGTGGTACCACGACGCCGACGCCGTCTTCTCAGCGGGCGTCTCCCGGGCCTCGGTCCAGCAGGACTTCGACGACGAGGTGGGTTTCCGCACGCTGCGCCACCTCAATGACCGGGTCCGCGCGAACCAGGCGGCCGCGTCCGCAGGTGAGCAGCCGCAGCCCTTCCTCATGGTGAGCAGCTTCATCCACCCGCATGATCCCTATGAGCCGCCGCAGGAGCACTGGGATCGGTTCGCCGAGGGCGAGATCCCGGATCCGGCGCATCCCGAGGTCCCCGACGCCGCGGAGGACCCGCACAGCCACCGGCTGCGCGCGATGAGCGGCTTCGATCTCCGCGACCCGGACATCGAGCAGGTCCGAAGGGCTCGGCGGGCCTACTACGCCGCGGTCAGCTACATCGATGATCACGTGGGCAGGATCCGCGAGCGCCTGGAGACCCTCGGGCTCAGCGAGAACACCGTCATCCTGGTGACCTCGGACCACGGGGACATGCTCGGGGAGAAGGGCCTCTGGTACAAGATGTCCCCCTATGAGCGGTCCTCCCGAGTGCCGCTCATCGTTTCCGGTCCGGAGCACCTGGTCCCCCAGGGCCGGTATCAGACCCCGGTCTCGCTGCTCGACCTGATGCCCACACTGGTGGATCTCGCCGGAGCACGCGAGCCGAGATCAGGCGGAGACTCCGTGCTGGAGATCGCCCGGCGCGAGCAGACGGGCGAGATGGGAACCGAGGACCGGCCCGTGATCATCGAGTACCTGGCCGAGGGGACCTATCGGCCGCAGCTGACGATCGTGCGCGGGCAGTACAAGTACGTGCTCTGCCCGGGTGATCCGGAGCAGCTCTTCGACCTCGTCGCCGACCCGGATGAGCTGTACAACGCGGCTCGCGAGCCCAAGCACGCGGGTCGGGTGGCCCAGCTCCACGGCGAGCTCGATGCTCGCTATGACCTGACCGCGCTGGAGGCCGGGATCCTGGAGAGTCAGGATCAGCGCCGCCTGGTCGCCGAGGCGCTCTCGATGGGCCGCATCCGCGCCTTCGACCACAACCCGGAGCCGGAGCAGCGCTATGTGCGCGGTGACTTCTGGAGCGCCCTGGAGTTCGGCACGATCCGGGACGCCAGCCGCTGAGTTGAGCTGACCAGCTCATCCATTGGGCGGATAAGGGTGGAATGACCGCTGAGGCCCCGCGTCATTCCACCCTTTTCTGCCCAATCGGTGCCGGGGTCCCAGTGCGCCGGGACCGACGGTAAGATCCATCCTCATGCGCGCCATGGTGATGACCGAGATCGCAGGACCCCTGAATGTCCAGGAGGTGCCCGATCCCACTCCGCCCCGCGACGGGGTCGTGGTGGAGGTCCATGCCACCGGACTCTGCGGCAGCGACTGGCATGCCTGGGCCGGGCACGAGGACATCGTCCTGCCCCACGTGCCCGGGCATGAGCTCGCCGGGATCATCTCCTCCGTGGGACCGGACGTGCAGAACTGGTCCGTGGGAGACCGCGTCACGGTGCCCTTCGTGTGCGGCTGCGGCGCCTGTGACTGGTGTCTGTCCGGCAATGCGCAGGTCTGCCCTGATCAGCAGCAGCCCGGCTTCACCGGCTGGGGTTCCTTCGCCGAGCACGTCGCGCTGCACGCGGCAGACACCAATCTCGTGGCGATCCCCGAGGCTGTCTCCTTCGAGGCCGCGGCGGCGCTGGGCTGCCGGTTCGCCACCGCATACCGGGCGCTGACCGCCCGAGCCGGCATCAGCGCCGGGGAATGGGTCACCGTGGTGGGCGCCGGAGGCGTGGGGCTGAGCGCGGTGATGATCGCCAAGGCCCTGCGGGCCCGGGTGATCGCGGTGGACCGCAGCACACAGGCGCTGGAGGCCGCCCAGGACCTCGGGGCTGATCACGTGGTCCTCGCCGAGGGTCAGGACGTGCCCGGGGCAGTCCGGGAGCTCACCGGCGAGGGCAGCCACGTGGGGATCGACGCGGTCGGCAGCGAACAGACCTGCGCGACCTCGATCCTGGGCCTGCGCCGCCGCGGCCGGCACGTCCAGATCGGTCTGCTTCCCACCGAGACCGGAATGTCTCAGGTCCCGATGGCACGCGCCATCGCCTGGGAGCTCGATCTGCTCGGCAGCCACGGCATGGCCGCAGCGGACTATCCCGGCATGCTGGCCCTGATCGCCGAAGGCACGCTGCGCCCGCAGGACCTCATCGAACGCGTGGTGGGACTTGAGGAGGCGGCCACGCTGCTGCCCGATCAGCCCAGGGCAGCGACCCCGGGCATGACGATGATCAACCCCAGGCTCGGAAGCTGAGCCGATCCTTCAAACCTGAAACCTGAATCCTCAGGGTGTGGCCTGCGCGGCGGCCTTCGCGGCGCCCGGCAGCGCTTCCAGGATGCGGCCGATGGCGGCGTCGTCGTGGGCGGAGGAGAGGAACCAGGCCTCGAAGACGCTCGGCGGCAGATAGACCCCGGCGTCAAGCATGGCGTGGAAGAACGGGCCGTAGCGGAAGGCCTCCTGAGCCTGGGCCTGCGCGTAGTTGTGCACGCCCGTGGCGGCGGTGCCGAAGGCCACGGAGAACAGCGACCCGACCTTCTGCACACTGTGATCGACTCCGGCGTCGTCCAGGGCGGCGGTCAGCGCCTCGGCCACCAGCTGGGCCTTCTCATCCACGTGGGTGTAGACCTGGGAGGTGGCGTTGAGCAGGGTCGCGACCCCGGCGGCCATGGCCACGGGATTCCCGGAGAGCGTGCCTGCGTGATAGACCGGCCCGGTGGGAGCCAGGTGTTCCATGATCTCCCGACGTCCGGCCAGGGCCGCCGTGGGAAGCCCCCCGCCGATGACCTTGCCGAAGGTGAACAGGTCCGGCTCCCAGCCCTCGACCCGCCCAGAGGCACCCCAGTAGCCCGCCTCAGTGATGCGGAACCCGGTCATGACCTCGTCGAAGATCATCAGCGCGCCGTGGCGCTCGGTGATCTCACGGATGAGGGCGTTGAAGCCCTCCTCAGGGGCCACCACACCCATGTTCGCGGGAGTCGCCTCGGTGATCACGGCGGCGATGCTGTCACCGTGCTCCGCGAAGACCTCTTCCAGGGCGGCGCGGTCGTTGTACTCCACCACGATCGTCTCCGAGGCCTGTGCCTGGGTCACCCCGGCCGAACCTGGCAGCCCGAGGGTGGCCACGCCGGAGCCGGCGGCGGCGAGAAGCCCGTCGGAGTGCCCGTGATAGCAGCCGGCGAACTTCACCACAATGTTGCGCTCGGTGATCCCGCGGGCGAGCCGGATCGCGGTCATCGTGGCCTCGGTGCCGGTGGAGACCATGCGGATCATCTCCGCGCCGGGGACCCGGCTGCGCACCAGCTCGGCCAGGCGCGCCTCGGAGGGGTGGGAGGTCCCGAAGCCCAGTCCTGCATCCACGGCGGCATGGACCGCGGCGATCACCGCGGGGTGCTTGTGTCCCAGCAGCGCCGGGCCCCAGGAACCCACCAGGTCCACATACTCGGTGCCCTCGGCATCGGTGAGGTAGGGGCCCTCGGCGGAGACCATGAACGCCGGGGTGCCTCCCACCGAGCCGAAGGCGCGGACCGGGGAGTTCACTCCCCCGGGCATGAGCGTGCTGGCGGTGTCGAAGAGTTCCTGATTCGAGGTCATCGGGACGCAGGGTCCTTTCAGCTGACCGGCGGGAAGCCGGCGTCGGTGCGGGAGGGATCATAGGGCTCGGCGGGAGCATCTGAAGCCGCCTTGGTGTTCGGGCGGATCGGCTCCTGCGCCGAGGAGCTCGGGGCGCTCGCGGTACCTGCGGGACTCGTGTCCGGCGTCGCGCGGGCTCCGGAAGCACTGGACGGGCGACGCCCGGCCAGCTCATCGCGCAGCCAGCCGGCGACCTCGGCCGCATAGTAGGTGAGCACATTGGTGGCGCCGGCCCGGCGGATGGCGATCAGCGATTCGGTGATAACCGTGCGTCGGTCGATCCAGCCGTTGGCGGCGGCCGCCTCGATCATCGCGTACTCCCCGGAGACCTGGTAGGCCGAGACCGGGACGTCGCTGATGCTCACCGCGTCGGAGAGGATGTCCAGATAGGCGCTGGCCGGTTTGACCATCACCATGTCCGCACCCTCGGCGAGGTCCAGCTCGATCTCGCGCAGCGCCTCGGTCCGGTTGGGGGCGTCCATCTGATATTGCCTGCGGTCGCCGTTGAGCTGGGAATCCACGGCTTCGCGGAAGGGACCGTAGAAGCCGGAGGCGTACTTCGCGGCGTAGGCGAGGATCGGCACGTGCTGATGCCCGGCCTCGTCCAGGGCCTGGCGGATCACCGCCACCTGCCCGTCCATCATGCCGGAGGGAGCGACGACGTCGGCCCCTGCCGCGGCCTGGACCACCCCCATCTCGGCGTAGATCTCCAGGGTGGCGTCATTGTCCACCTCGCCGTCCTCGTCGATGACCCCGCAGTGCCCGTGGTCGGTGAACTCGTCCAGGCACAGGTCGCTCATGACCACCAGCTCATCCCCCACGCGGTCCTTCACGGCACGGATGGAGCGGTTCAGGATGCCCTCGGGGTCCAGTCCGGCACTCCCCTGAGCGTCACGGGCGGCGGGGATTCCGAAGAGCATGATTCCGCCCAGCCCCAGGTCGCGGGCCTCCTCGGCCGCAGTGAGCAGCGAGGACTCGGTGTGCTGGACCACTCCTGGCATCGAGCTGATCGGGGCGGGGTCGGTCAGGTCCTCGCGGACGAAGACCGGCAGGATCAGATCAGCCGGGTGCAGCCTGGTCTCGGCCACCAGTCTGCGCATGGCGGGGCTGCGGCGCATCCGGCGGGGGCGCTGTTCGGGAAAGCTCACTTCGGGCTCCTGATCGTCAGGCGGATGGCGGTCTCGCCGCTTGTCAGTCTAGTTCTCAGCGGCCCAGGGCGGCGAGGACTGCGGCGGCGCTCGGCTCTCGGAGAACATGCGCCTGGGTGATCCCGCGCCGGCCCAGCGTCTTCGCCGTGGGTCGGCCGATGGCCAGCAGCCGCACCCGTTCAGGCACCCCCAGGTCGGCCAGTGCATCTGCGGCGGAGGAGCTGGTGACCAGCACGACGGTGGGATTGAAATGGGTGAGTCTGTCTCGCCGAAGGTCAGCGGCCTGCCGGTCCAGGTCCAGCAGATGTGCGGGTTCGGGCGTCGGCAGCAGCCGCAGCGGGTGCACACCTGCTTCGAGTCTGCCCCCGGCGACCAGCGAGGCGGTCTCATAGGCGCCGATCTGGGTGACCTGCCAGCCCCCGGTCTCGAGGCCCCGGCGCAGCTCCGAACGCGCCTGCCTGGACTGAGGCAGCAGCAGCGAGGCCTCGGCGCCGGAGGCTGCTGCGGGCATCTCCGCGAGCACTCCGGCGGCGCTCTTCTCCCCCGCCGGCATCCACGGATCGGTCACGCTGGTCAGGTCTGCGAGCACCCGGGCCGTGCCGGGACCGACGACGCCCACGCGCACCCCCTCGGGAACTGTGCCGTCCCAGCCCACTCTGCACAGCGCCCGGACGGCGTTGCCGCTGGCGAGCAGCAGCCAGGCGAACTCGCCGCGGGAGAGCTGGGCCAGCGCCGTCTTGAGCGCGGAGGTGTCCTCGGGAAGGCGCTGCTCGGTCAGCGGCAGGAACTGCACCTGGAGTCCGGCCGCGCGCAGCCCGGCCTCGAGCGGGCCAGCCTGGGCAGGATCTCGGGTCAGGGCTATGCGCATGCTCGCGGCTCCTATGAATCCACCACGTGCTTGAGCAGACCGAAGTCCCCCGCCAGCAGCTGCTCCGCCACGTCGGTGCCGAGCTGGACCGCCCGCTCCACCGAGTCGATCCGATCAGCCCCCGCCTCGATCGAGATGTCCCCGCCGGCTCGCTGCACCTGGCTGCCGTCGGGCGCGCAGATGACCGCGTCCAGGCGCAGGGTGGCGCCGCCGTCGGGGTAGTCCTCATAGCGCGCCAGCCCCCCGATCGGCGAGGAGCAGCCCGCATTGAGCCGGGCCAGGAGTCCACGCTCGGCGGAGGTCTCCAGCCGCGCGGGGATGTCGTCATAGAGTGCCAGCGCCATGCCCAGCGGCGCCACGGGCTCAGCATCCTCGGCGCGGACCTCCACCGCCAGGGCCCCCTGCCCGGGGGCGGGCAGCATGATCTCGGTGGGCAGCAGCTCGGCGATGTGGTGCTCGAGTCCCAGTCGCTTCAGCCCAGCACCTGCCAGCACGACGGCGTCCAGGTCGCCCCGGGCTGCATCCGGTGCCTGCGGCGAGGCCTCGGCAGCACCTTCGTGTCCGCGGACCCTGGCGAGTCGGGTGCCGACGTTGCCGCGGATGTCCACGATCTGCAGATCGGGACGGGCCGCGCGCAGCTGGGCTGCGCGGCGCGGTGATCCGGTGCCCACCTTGGCGCCCTGCGGAAGCTGATCCAGGGTGATGTCATCGGCGGAGCACAGCGCGTCCCGCACCTCGGCTCGAACCGGCACGGAGCCGATGGCAAGACCCTCGAGATCCTTGGCCGGCAGGTCCTTGAGCGAGTGCACCGCGACATCGCAGGTCTTGTCGAACAGGGCCTGACGCAGCGCCGAGGCGAACACACCGGTGCCGCCCATCTGCGCCAGCGGACCGGTGAGGATGTCCCCCTCGGTCTTGACGGTGATGAGCTCGTAGCTCTCCTCGGCGTGGTCGGCGAGTGCCTCGGCCGCCGTCGTCGTCTGGGTCAGCGCGAGCTTGCTGCCGCGGGTCCCTACTGTGAACGTGCCCATCTAGCTCCTTGCGAGGTCTTTGCGGAAGCGCGTGCAGTTGCAGGGTCCACAGATGCCGGACCAGTTGCCGGGCACGACCTGCTCGCCGAAGCCCACCGGTTCGCCGTTGACGCCCTGCAGGTATTCGCTGAGCACGTCCACGAGTCCGGAGACGAAGCTCTCCTGGATGCCCGGCGTGGCCGCACGGTGATAGGCCAGGCCGAGCTCGGCGGCGGTCTCCTTGGCCTCGGTGTCGAGGTCCCAGAGCACCTCCATGTGGTCCGAGACGAAGCCGATGGGCATCACCACGACGCCTTCGACGCCGGCCTCGGAATACTCCTCGAGGGCGTCGTTGATATCGGGCTCCAGCCAGGGGGTCTTCGGGCTGCCCGAGCGGGACTGGAAGGTCAGCGCGTGCTCCAGGCCCTGGGCCTCCGGCACGATGTCCATCAGGTGGCGGGCCACTGCGAGGTGCTCGGCGCTGTAGACATCGGTGCCATACTCCTCGACGACGCGATCCGGGCCCATGGCCTCGGCGTTGCGGCTGGGGATCGAGTGGGTGACGAAGACGATCTTCGGACGGGCCTCGGTCTTGCCGGCCTCCTCGAGCTGGGCGCGGACATCGGCGATGCCGGCGGCCAGGGCGTCCTTGAAGGGGTCGATGAAGGCCTTGTCCATGAAGAACTGGCGCACCTTGACCACGCTCATCTCCTCGCGCAGCCCCGTCTCGTCCAGGGTCAGTGAGAAGTCCTCGCGGTACTGCCCGCAGGAGGAGTAGCCGTTGTACGCCGAGGTCACCAGCGCGAGGATCCGACGATGTCCGTCGGCGTGCATCTGGCGGAAGGTCTCGGTGAACAGGGGCGTCCAGTTGCGATTGCCCCAGTAGACCGGGACGTTGAGCTGGCGCTCGGCGATCTCCGCCTCGAGCGCCCCCTTGAGATCGCGATTCTGCTGGTTGATCGGGCTGACGCCGCCGTTGGCCCGGTAGTGGGTGGCCACCTCTTCAAGGCGCTCATCCGGGATGCCCCGCCCCGCGGTGACATTGCGCAGGAAGGGCAGCACGTCGTCCTGGCCCTCGGGGCCGCCGAAGGAGGCGAGCAGGACGGCGTCATAGTTGCTGGGCTGATCCGTGGTGGAGCCCTCGGCGAAGTCCACCGGCAGCGGTGCGGGGGCCTCCGCCGCCACGGCCTTCTGCTCGGTTCCCGGGGTCGGGGTGGTCCGGGAAGACTCCGCCACGGCGGACTCGGCCTCCCTCTCGGTGGGGTGCGAGGAGGTCTCGGTCGGGTGATGAGCCGTCTCGTGGTTCGGGGTGGTCGTCACAGCAGGACCTCAGCAATCTCGGAGGCGGCCTTGAGACGGCGTCCGGTGTAGAAGGGAATCTCGTCGCGGACGTGATAGCGGGTCTCGGACTCGCGGAGCTTGCGCATCATGTCCACCAGGTCTGTCAGCTTGGGCGCCTCCAGGGCGAGCATCCACTCCCAGTCATTGAGCGCGAAGGCCGAGGTGGTGTTGGCCAGCACGGAGGGGAACTCCTGACCGAGCATGCCGTGTTCGCGCAGCATCTTTCCGCGCTTGGCCGGGTCCATCAGGTACCAGTCATAGGAGCGGTTGAACGGGTAGACCACCAGCCAGTCCTCCGGCGGCACTCCGAGGGCGTAGGCGGGGACGTGGCCGCGGGCGAACTCGGCGGTGCGGTGCACACCCATGGCGGAGAAGGCGATGTGGGTCCGGGAGAACATCTCGGTGCGGCGGATGCGGCGCACGGCGGCCTGCAGAGCCTCGGCGGAGGGACCGGTGACCCAGGTGAGCACATCGGCCTCGTTGCGCATCGCGGAGACGTCATAGGTCCCGCGGAATGTCACGTCCTGCTCGGCGAAGGCCGCTTCGAGCGCGTCGAACTCGACCTCCACGTCGGCACCCTGTGGGGCGGGCCCGGACCGGGCGAAGACGGTGTACAGAGTGAACCAGTCTCTGCCCGAGGAGTTGACCTCTTCCGGCGTTCGCTGGGCGTTGCTGCCGTAGCTCACAGATGCCTCCATCAGCATTGATCTTCAGTCAGGGACCTGAGGTGAGAATGTCCCGCGACCAGCTTATCGCCCGCTCTCGAACGGATTTCTACATGACGTCGAAACGTGATCGACTGCTCAGCCCTGTCGGCTCGGCATCTGACTGTCACGGTCAGGCTCAGCTCTCAGGGCCGGGCAGTCAGGGTCGGAGGGTCAGGCTCAGGCTCAGGCTCAGGGTCGGTGTTCAGGATCGCGGCGGCGGTGGATCGGGCGTCCGGCACCACCCGAGCGAGTCCGGTGCCGGCGAACCAGGCGCCGGTCATGTGGACCCTCGGAGTCTGGGGGCCGTGGTCCTGTCCCGCCAGTCGAGCGCGCAGGGCCGCGATCCGCTCCGCATGGCCCGCGGAGGTCTGTGGAAGCGCCCTGCGCCAGCGGACGACGCTGGCCTCGAGGATCTGTTCGCCGGCGATGGGCACCCCGAAGAGCGCTCCCACGTCCTCGGCGGCCGCCCGGAGCAGGTCTTCATCACTGGAATCGGCTCCCAGCCTCGGCTGGCTGGTCTGACCCACCCGCCCGTAGGAGAGCCGCACCACGTGGTGGCCAGGTCCATGCGCCTGGGTCACGGCGGCCTCGGCCCACTCCCATTTGGAGCTGATGTGCGTCATCGCCTTGGCCCCGATGTCTCTCACCTGCGGAGACACGAGCACTCCGGTTCCCCGAGGGTGAGAGTCCAGCTCCGGGGCGTGCAGGATCATCGAGACCAGCGCGACGCCGGGGGCCGGATCCTGCCCGCTCAGGTCCAGTCCGCTCAGGTCCAGCCCGGTCAGGTCCAGTCCGCTCAGGTCCATGACCTCGCTGATCAGCTGCACGGCGGCGGGGGCGTCCAGGGCGAGGATGACGTGGTCCGGGCGTTCCGCTCCGGGAGCGACCAGCTCCGCGAGGTCATGCACCGGGGAGTTCAGTCGGATCGTCGCGCCGAGGCGCAGCAGCTCCCGCTCGAGGGCGTGCACCAGCCGGTTCAGTCCCCCATCCACCGAGTTCACCGCAGAGCCCGCCGGCGCCTTGGACCTCACCAGCGCCACGGCCCGGGCCAGGGAGCCCTCGCGCAGCATCGCGTCGAAGAGGCCGGGAGCGGCATTGTTCATGTCCAGGTCGTCCGGCTCCGCGGAATGCACACCGGAGACGATCGGGGTGACGAGCCGGTCCAGCACCTGCTGCCCCATGCGGTCACGGACCACCTCTCCGAGGGTGATCCGTCCGCCGCGAGACTCCTGCTCCTCCGCCCAGTCCTGGACCGGGGTGTTCAGATCCTCTGCGGCGCGCGCGGCCGCCGTCTCCCCGAGGATGGCCACCACATCGGGGGCCAGCGGATCCGCCGGGATGCCGAGGATGCCGGTGGCAGGCAGCGGTGCGGCGAGATCCGGCAGCTGCAGCCAGGCGATGGAATGCTGCGGAGCCACCACGTCATCCTGCAGGCCCAGCTCGGCGAGCAGCCGCGGCACCACGGGTGAGCGCGTGGCGAAGGCCTCAGCGCCGGCGTCGTAGGCGTCCCCGGCCAGGGTCTGGGCCCCGATGGCCCCGCCCAGCCGGTCACCGGCCTCGAAGATCTCCACCGCGCACCCCGCGCGGGCCAGATCCCAGGCGGCCACCAGACCGGCGATGCCGCCGCCCACCACAGCGATGTGCGGCAAGCTGCTCGGGGGGCTCGTTCCTGCGCTCATCTGGGCAGGGCTCAGTCCTCGTTGCCGATCTCATGGATCAGGCTGACCACGCGGGTGAGCACCTCCGGATCGGTCTCCGGGGGCACGCCGTGCCCGAGGTTGAGCACATGTCCGGCGGCGCCGGAGCCGGCCGCGATGACCTCGCGCACATGGGCCTCGAGCACGGGCCAGTCCGCGCGCAGCAGGGCGGGGTCGATGTTGCCCTGAAGCGGGGTCTCGGGCCCGACCCGGCGAGTGGCCTCGGCCAGGTTCAGCCGGTAGTCCACACCCACGACGTCGGCTCCGGCCTCCTTCATCAGGTCCAGGATCTCTCCGGTGCCGGTGCCGAAGTGGATCAGCGGCGCGGTCACCCGGTGACCCTCCGGGGTGGTCCCGTCCAGGCCCGTCACATGCGAGAACGCCGCGGCGGAATGGGCCTGCACGTGGCGGGCATAGTCCTCGCGGCCCAGCGAGCCGGCCCAGGAGTCGAAGAGCTGGGCGGCGGAGGCGCCGGCCATGAGCTGGGCACGCATGAACCGGCCGGAGACCTCGGCGGCCCAGGAGGCCAGCGCCTTCCAGGTCTCGGGGTCTGCATGCATCATGGTGCGCGGACCGAGGTGGTCGCGTGAGGGCCTGCCCTCCACCATGTAGGCGGCCAGGGTGAACGGCGCGCCGGCGAAGCCGATCAGCGGGGTGGAGCCGAGTTCGGCCACGATGCGCCCGATGGCCTCGGTGATCGGGGCGAAGGCGGCGTCGTCCAGTGTGGGGAGGGCCTCGACGTCGGCGCGGGTGCGCACCGGTGTGCCCAGCACCGGGCCCACACCGGGCTGGATCTCCACATCGATCCCGGCCAGGCGCAGCGGGATGACGATGTCGGAGAAGAAGATCGCGGCGTCCACGTCATGACGGCGCACGGGCTGCAGGGTGATCTCGGAGGCGAGCTTCGGATCCAGGCAGCTGTCGAGCATCGTGGTGCCCTCACGCAGCGCTCGGTATTCGGGCAGCGAGCGCCCGGCCTGTCGCATGAACCACACCGGCCTGCGGTGCGGGCGTGTGATCTCCCCCGCAGTGTTACGCCCTCCGCGATACTGCGTCAGCAACGGTGAATCGGCGGTCAGTCCGCTCACCAGGGGGTGCTCGGCGGGCAGCTGCGTGGCTGAGCCCTGAGAACGCGCGGCCGCCCTCGGGACGGCGGTGACGGAGCCGGTGGCCGGTGAGGACGCGGCCATGCCCGCGAAGGATCCAGAAGTCATACGCCACATTCTCCACTTTTCCGCGGCGCACTTCGACCCGCTGTAGAATCAATGACGTCGTGGTACTCATCTCCCTAGTCGCCACCCACACAGAGCTCGACCTCGAGACCGTGGGAACACTCAGCTCAGGAGCGGCCAATCTGGCCGGTTCTGTTCACATGCCTGCCGTGACGCTGGCGACCTGCAACCGCATGGAGATCTACGCCGAGTCCACCGGCAGCTCCCATGACGCGGTGCAGAGCACTCGCGAGGAGCTGCTCGACGCCGTCGCCGAGTCCTCCGGACTGGACCGAGAACTGGTCGGCCGCTCCTTCCGCACCCTGGTGGAGGACGACGCCGTCTCTCATCTCTTCGAGGTGGGGGCTGGTCTGGACTCCGCGGTCATCGGGGAGCGTGAGATCGCAGGTCAGGTGCGCAAGTCCCTGACCGACGCCCAGCATGCCGGAACGATCTCCGGGAACCTGACCAAGCTCTTCGAGACCGCCTCGCGCACGGCGAAGGACGTGGGCACGCGCACCGCGCTGGGTTCCCGCGGGCGCTCCATCGTCTCGGTCGCTCTGGACATCGCCGGGGACATGCGCGGGGACGGAACAGTCTTCTACCCCGGTGCCTCCGTGGTGCTGATCGGCACCGGCGCGTACTCGGGCACCTCGCTGGCCCAGCTGGTCGAGCGCGGCGTCACCGACATCGGCGTCTTCTCCGGCTCCGGCCGCGCCGAGGAGTTCGTCTCCGAGCGCGCCGGCGGTGCCCGGGCGCTGCAGATGCAGGAGCTCCCCGGCGCCTTCCGTGAGGCCGATGTCATCATCGGCTGCTCCGGAGGCAATCGACGGATCAGCGCCAAAGAGGTGAAGAACCTGGCCGGACTGGCCGGGGATGCGCCGCGGCAGAAGCCGCTGACCGTGATCGACCTGGCGCTCTCCCATGACTTTGACCCCGATGTGGCCGATGTCGACGGCGTGGAGCTGATCACCCTGGAGTCGGTGAAGATGGCCGCCCCCGGGGAGACCGAGGACTCGGTGGAGGAGGCCCGCGACGTCGTGCGCTCCGCTGTGGAGACGTACCTCACCGAGCGTCGCGAGCGCACCGCCGATGACGCGATCGTGGCGCTGCGCCGCCACACCCAGTCGCTCCTGGATGAGGAGATGGACAAGGTGCGCAGGCAGCACGGCTGCACCGGCGCGGCCGAGGAGGTCGAGTTCGCGGTGCGCAGGATCGTCCGGAAGATGCTGCACACCCCCACTGTCCGCGCCCGGGAGATGGCCGCCGAGGGTCGCACCGAGGACTATGTGCGCGCCCTGGAGGATCTGCACGGCATTCAGGTGCCGGTGCGAGAAGACCTCGCACGGGCCACCCCCGCCAAGCGCCGCCGCGCCGAGGACTTCTCTGCGGCCGAGCTCACCCAGATGGCCGGCTACCTGACCAATGTGCCTGCGGGCGGGTTCTGCCAGCATCACCGGCCCGGTGAGTTCGAGATCGAACGCATCGACGCCGTCCGCGACCTGCAGGTCCGCCGCGCCGGCTGAGCGCCCCCTTCTTCAGAGCCGATCGCAGGCCCGTGGTCTCCTCGTCGAGCTCGAGCCCGTCGATTCACCACAGACCTGCGATCTTCGCCAGGTGAAGCGAGAGGTCAGCCCAGGCCCTGCTCGCTGAGCCAGTCGGAGGCCACGTCGGCCGGGTCGGCCTGCTCGTCCACGCTCTGGCTGTTCAGCGCGATGAGCTCCTCAGTGGTCAGCGCCGCATTGACCTCGTTGATCAGCGCCGCGGCGTCCTCGTCCACCCGGTCAGAGACCACGGGGATGACGTTCTGCGGCAGCACCAGATCCTCGGGATCCTCCAGCACCACCAGGTCATCAGACTCCAGGACCGGATCCGCGCTGTAGATGTCGGCGACCTCCACATCGCCGTCCTGCAGGGCGTCCACGGTCAGTGCCCCGCCGCCGGCCTCCACCGGCACCAGCGTGATCTCCACGCCATAGACGTCCTGCAGACCTTCGGGTCCATAGGGGCGTGTCTCGAACTCCGAGTTCGCCGCGATCTGCAGGTCCTCCAGTCCGGCGAGGTCCCCCACCTCGGTCAGGTCGTTCTCCTCGGCGAACTCTGCGGTGACCACGAAGCTGTCCTGATCGGTGGCCTCGGCGGCGTCCAGAGCGCGCAGACCCTCGGGGAGGACATCTTCCAGCTCCGCCGTGATCTCCTCCAGGGTGGCCGCCTCGGAGGACTCCTCGTAGTACTGCAGGAAGTTGCCCGCGTACTCGGGGAAGATGTCGATGGCCCCGGATTCCAGCTCCGAGACGTAGACCTCGCGCTGGCCGATGTCGAACTGCCGGTCCACCTCGATGTCTTCGGACTCGAGCACCTGGGCGTAGAGCTCGGCGATGATCGTGTTGGAGTAGTACTGCTGAGAGCCGATGACCAGGGCCTCGCCCTGAGCCTCCGCGCCGTCGGTGTCCTCGGCGAGGGGATCGCTGTCACCTCCGCAGCTGGTCAGTGCCAGCGCGGCGATCGTTCCGGTGACCCCGAGTCCTGTGGTCCGCATATGTCATCCTCTTTCTCTGTGCAGCTCCCGCGTCAGCGACAGCTGATCCTCAGGGACATCATAGGAAACTCTCGGCGCCGGCCGCGGCGATGTCGAGTTCAGCGCGCAGTTGTGACGGGATGCGACGCGTCAGACGCCGTGCGTGATGCACGGGGTGAGCCCTCGCGCGCCGCACGGGACGATCCCCGGCCGGGGGCGCGCTGCGGTCCGGCGAGGCCGGGGATCCTGCGGAGCAGACGCTGCCCGGTGCCGAAGGCGGCGTCCGCCAGGATGGCCAGCAGGATCACCACGATCGATGTCCCGAGCATCATGGGGTAGTCGTAGGTGCGCAGTCCCAGGAACAGCGGTCTTCCCAGTCCCCCGGCGCCCACGTAGGCCGCCAGTGTGGCGGTGGCGATGACCTGCAGGGCCGCCAGCCGCAGTCCGCTGAGGATCAGCGGCAGACCGAGTGGAATCTCCACCCGGGTGAGGACCTGCCAGCCGTTCATCCCCTGCGCGCGGGCGGCGTCGACGGTGGCCGGGTTCACCGATTCCACCCCGGCATAGGCACCTGCCAGCACCGAGGGTGCGGCCAGGATCACCAGGGCGACCATGGGCGCCGTCAGGCCGATCCCGGTGAACAGCGCCACCAGCGTGAGCAGGCCCAGGGTGGGCAGAGCACGTGCGGCGCCGGTGGCGACGACGGCGACTCCCCTGCCCCGGCCGGTGTGACCGATCAGCAGGCCCAGCGGCAGCGCGAGCACTGCGGAGATCCCCAGCGCGATCAGCGTGTACCCGAGGTGCTCGAGGGAACGCACCCAGAGCCCGCCCGAGCCGGCCCAGGCTTCGGCGGTGAGCAGCCAGCGCAGTGCCTCGACGATGTTGGTCATGCCGCCGCCCCCTGGCGCTGGCTCTGGCTGTGACTGTCGCGCTGGCGCAGGCTCTGGCTCTGGCGCGGCCGCAGGCGATGGCGGCCGGGACGTGCGGTGTTCCAGGGCATGAGCATGCGGCCGGCGAGCACCAGCAGCAGGTCGCAGATCAGCGCCAGCACCACGGTCATCAGGATTCCGGCCACGATGGAGCCGATGATGCCCCGGGCGAAGCCGTCGGTGAACAGCGAGCCCAGTGAGCTGACGCCGAGGACCGCGCTGACCGAGACCAGACTGATGGAGCTCACACAGACCACGCGCACGCCGGCCAGCAGCGCCGGCCCTGCCAGCGGGAGCTCCACGGTGAAGAACCGGCCCATCCCGGAGAACCCGATGGCGGTGGCGGAGGTGCGCACATCATCGGTGACCGCGTCCAGCGCCTCGGCCGCGGAACGGACCATCAGCGCGAGTCCGAAGATGGACAGCGCGATCACCACGTTGAGCGGATCTCTGACCGAGGTGCCCACCACGGCGGGGAGCAGGATGAACAGCGGAAGCGAGGGCACTGCGTAGAGCAGTCCGGTGCCGGTGAGCAGGGGTTCGCGGAGGATGCGCACCCGGTTCGCGGCCCAGGCCACCGGGATGGAGACCACGAAGGCGATGACCACGGCGGGCAGGCTCAGCGCCAGGTGCACCAGAGTCAGCTCACCGATCGCGGCGAGATTGTCCAGGATCCAGGTCATGGCCGGTCAGCGCGCTCCGGCTCGGGCTCGACCACGCCCAGCGGCCGGCCCTGCGCATCGGAGATCAGCAGCCCGCCGTCCTCGGTCTGTGCGGCCTTGAGCGAGCGGCGGCCGGAGTCCAGTCCCAGGAACCGGGAGACGAACTCGTCCTGCTGGTTCTGCACCAGCTCCTCCGGGGTTCCGGACGCGGCGATCACTCCGCCGGCCTTGAGCACCACGATCTGGTCCCCCAGGGTCAGCGCCTCGTCGATGTCATGGGTGACGAAGATGATGGTCTTCTTCAGCTCCTCCTGGACCCTGGCGAGCTCGCGCTGCAGCTCGATCCGCACCAGCGGATCCACGGCTCCGAAGGGCTCGTCCATGAGCAGGATGTTCGGGTCAGCGGCCAGTCCTCGGGCCACGCCGACGCGCTGCTGCTGGCCGCCGGAGAGCTGGCCCGGATAGCGGGTCCCCAGGGCGGTGTCGAGTCCCACGATCTCCATCAGCTCATAGCCGCGCCTGCGCGCCTCTGCGCGGGAGGCCCCGTTGAGGCGAGGCACGGTGGCGATGTTGTCGATGACGCGGCGGTGCGGCAGCAGCCCGGAATGCTGCATGACGTAGCCGATCCTGCGGCGCAGCGCCACAGGTTCGACCCCGGAGATGTCCTCCTCGTCGATCAGCACGCTGCCGGAGCTGGGCTCCACCATCCGATTGACCATGCGCAGCAGCGTGGTCTTGCCACAGCCCGAGGAGCCCAGGAGCACTGCGGTGCTGTGCGAGGGCACCTTCAGGCTGAACTCCTCCACGGCGGCGGTGCCGTCCTGGTAGGTCTTGCCCACGTTGCGGAATTCGATCACGAGGCCTCCATCAGTGCGCTGCGGTGGACCTGTGCGTGCTCGCCCAGACGGGTCTCCATCACATCAAGGGCCTGCGGGGAGGAGTCGATGCAGATGAAGCGGCGCCCGGTCTCCACGGCCACGGCACCCAGGGTCCCGGAGCCGGCGAAGAAGTCGAGCACCCAGTCCCCCGGGTTCGAGGAGGCCTGGACCATGCGGCGGACGAGCCCGACCGGCTTCTGGGTGGGGTAGCCGGTCTTCTCACGGCCGGTGGGCGAGACGATGGTGTGCCACCAGACGTCGGTGGGCAGCTTGCCCAGAGCGACCTTCTCGGCGGTGACCAGCCCGGGAGCCATATAGGGCTCGCGGTCCACGGCCTCGGCGTTGAAGATGTAGCCGGATGGGTTCTTCACGTAGACCAGGATGGTGTCGTGCTTGGTGGGCCAGCGCTTCTTGGTGCGCCCGCCGTAGTCGTAGGCCCAGATGATCTCGTTGAGGAAGGACTCCCGCCCGAAGATGGCGTCGCAGAGGACCTTTGCGTAGTGGACCTCGCGGTAGTCCAGGTGCAGGTAGAGCGTGCCGTCTTCGGCCAGCAGCCGCCAGGCATGGAGCAGGCGGGGCTCGAGGAACTCCCAGTAGTCGGTGAAGGAGTCGTCGTATTCGGCCAGGGCACGGCGCACCGTGTCATAGCTGCGCCCGGCGAAGCCCACCCGGTTGCCCTCACCGTCGGGGCGCCGGGTGTTCGTGGTCTTGGTGGCCCGCTGGGCCCGCCCCGTGTTGAAGGGCGGGTCCAGGTAGATCACCGTGAAGGATTCGTCAGGAAGCTCCGGCAGGAGCTCGAGGTTCTCGCCCTCGAGCACCTGGGAGGGCCCGGCGGGGTCGAAGCCGCAGCTGTCCGCGGCAGCGATCTCCCCAGCGCTCACAGAAGGTCCGGTCAGCTCTCGCTGGAGGCGTTCCCGCCGCCTGATCCGGAACCACCGCGACGACGACGCCGACGCCTGGGCTGCGCGGCAGACTCTCCACCCTCGGACGACGCGGCTGCCGCGGGCTGTTGGACCTGGGACGCTGAATCTGAACCTTGTGCGCCCGAGTCCTCGCTGCGGGTGCGCCGACGGCTGCGGCTGCGCGGCGCCGAAGCCTCGGAGGAGGACCGGGAGTCCTTGGACGAGTCGTCGGCGCGGTCGCGCCCACGGCCACCATCGCGCCCGCCATCGCCGCCACCATCGCGCCCACCATCACGACCGCCATCGCGGCCACGGCCACCATCACCGGAGCGGCCACGGCCGCCCTCGCGGTCGCCGGAGCGCCCACGGCCAGCATCGCGACCGGCGTCGCGGCCTCCGCTGGACCGGCGCTTCTCCGGCCCGCCGAGATCCTCGAGCTCCTCGGCGTCCAGGCCGGCCTTGGAACGCTTGTGCCGGGGCAGGCGTCCCTTGGTGCCCTTGGGAATGTCCAGGTCCTCGTAGAGGTGCGCGGAGGAGGAGTACGTCTCCACCGGCTCCGGGATGCCCAGGCCGAGAGCCTTGTCGATGAGCTTCCACTTGGGCATGTCCTCCCAGTCCACGAAGGTCACGGCGATGCCGGTCTTGCCGGCGCGGCCGGTGCGGCCCACACGGTGGAGATAGGCCTTCTCATCATCGGGAGCGGTGAGGTTGATGACGTGAGTGATGTCGGTGACGTCGATGCCGCGGGCAGCGACATCGGTGGCCACGAGGACATCGATCTTCTCGTTGCGGAAGGCGCGCAGGGCCTGCTCGCGGGCTCCCTGGCCGAGGTCGCCGTGGATGGCGCCGGCGGCGAAGCCGCGGGAGATCAGCTCGCCGGAGAGCCGGTCGGCCTGTCGCTTGGTCCGCGTGAAGACGATCGTGCGGCCGCGGCCCTCGGCCTGGAGCAGACGGGCGATGACCTCGTCCTTGTCCAGGTGGTGCGCGCGGTAGACGAGCTGCCGGATGTCCTTCTTCGTGATGCCCTCATCCAGCGGGTCCGCCGCGGAGATGTGGGTGGGCTTGGTCATGTACCGGCGCGCCATGGCGACCACGGCGCCGGGCATGGTCGCGGAGAAGAGCATGGTCTGGCGACCGACCTCCGGGACGGCGGCCAGCAGGGTCTCCACGTCGGGGAGGAAGCCGAGATCGAGCATCTCGTCGGCCTCATCGAGGACCACGATGTTGACGTTCTTCAGCTTCAGGTGGCGCTGCCGGTGAAGGTCGATCAGGCGCCCGGGGGTGCCGACGACGATCTCCACGCCGCGGTCGAGCTCCTCGATCTGCGGCTCATAGGCGCGGCCGCCATAGATCGTGGCCACGCGGATGCCGCGGCGGGCGGCGGCGACCTTGATGTCGGCGGCCACCTGCACGGCGAGCTCTCGGGTTGGGGCGACGATCAGCGCCTGGGGCGCTCCGGGGGCCGGAAGGTCGTCATAGCCGGCGTCGTCGGGGCTGGTGACGCGCTGGATGGCAGGAATGCCGAAGCCCAGGGTCTTGCCGGTGCCCGTCTTGGCCTGGCCGATGATGTCATAGCCGCCCAGCGCGATCGGCAGGGTCTCGGCCTGGATCGGGAAGGGCGTGGTGATGCCCTTGTCGGCGAGCGCCGCCACAATCTCAGGGCGGACGTTGAAATCGGCGAAGGTCAGTGGGGAGGCTTCGACAGCCTCGACGAGCTCGGGATCAGCGGCGGAGATGGGGGCTTCAGTCTCAGCGGCTGAGGACTCGGTGGTCTGTTCAGTCATAGGTACTTTCATTAGGCGACTGCGGCTGCGAAGCCCACAGTCTGTTTGGTGTCGGAGCCGATCTCCACATAGCCGATGGAGGCGACCGGAACCACGATCTTCTTGCCGCGGCGGTCCTCCAGGCTCAGCAGTGGCTGCGCGCCTTCAATGGCGGCGGCGACGGCCTGTTCGATCTCTTCGGGCTTGGCCTCGGTCTCAATGACGATCTCGCGTGAGACGTGCTGAATTCCGATACGTACTTCCATGCCAACTCCTTGAATCCGTGGGTCAACGCCCACCCGGGAGAGCCGCAGAGGTCCAGAGCTGGACGCCTGCTTCAGAAGTGGGCGGGTTTACCTGCCTTCGATACTACCTATTGTGCGCCTGCGGTGCTTTCAGGTTCCTTCGGGAAGCCCGAGATTCCGCGCCAAGCCAAACGTGCGGTCAGCTGGGAGGAGACCTCCTGATCCGGACGCTCGGAGAGCCGGCTCCAGTGCCGTGCCGCGGAGAGGGCCATGCCGATCAGACCGTGGCCCAACATGGTGGCCTCGGCCATGGGCTGGCCGGTGTCGTCGGCGATGACCTCGGCGATCGCCCCGGCCATGGCATCGTGGAAGCGCTCGAGCCGGTCCTCCACCTCTTCGTCGTTGTCCATCCCGGAGCTGAAGACCAGCCGGTAGGCCTCGTCCTTGCGGGCGATGAACTCGTAGAAGGTGGCCATCGTGGCCTGGACCCGTTCCTTGTTGTCCGCACTGGTGGCCAGCGCCTGGGTCAGCTCATATTCGAGCTGGGCCAGGTGGGTGTCCAACAGGCCCAGGAACAGCTCATGCTTGCCGGGGAAGTGCTGGTAGAGCACGGGCTTGGAGACCTGAGCGATCTCGGCGATGTCATCCATCGAGGCCCCGTGGTACCCCTTGGCCACAAAGACCTGCAGCGAGCAGTCGAGCAGCTGGGTGCGGCGCTGCTCGCGGGGAAGCCGCTTGGCACGGACGACTCCGGCGGGATCCCGCATGGATTCACTCATGGGGCCAGTCTACGGCGGGGATGTCCGCGGCCGGATGTGCCGGTGGGTTCTGGGGGTGGGCCTGCGGAATCTGGGGCGGGATGTGCCTGCGGGGCCTGCAACCGAGCCTGGGGGCCTGCGGGGCCTACGGGCGGATCGGCTCGAAGCCTGTGGCCAGCTCGCACAGCGCCTGGACGGTCTGTTCGTCCGTGGTGTTCTCCCCGATCAGATTGGCCTTCCCGGTGCCGTGATAGTCCGAGGATCCGGTGACCAGCAGATCATGGGCTCGGGCGAGGTCGCGCAGCACTTTCCGGCCTGACTCGGGGTTGTCCCGGTGGTGCACCTCCACTCCGGCAAGTCCCGCCTCCACCATCTCTTCGAGCTGTTCGGTGCTCACGGTGCGGCCGCGGGCCGAGGCCATCCCGTGGGCCAGCACCGGGACTCCTCCCGCCGCGCGGACCAGCCGGATCGCCGTCGTCGGATGCATGTTGTGCTGGCTGACGTAGTAGGGGGAGCCGGCATGGAGCATATGATCGAAGGCCTCCTGACGGTCCGCCACCACTCCGATCCCCACCAGCGCGTCGGCCAGGTGCGGACGTCCCACCGTGGCTCCGACGCTGACGTGCTGTTCGACCGTCTCCCAGGTCAGCGGGAAGTCCACGGAGAGACGTTCGGCGATGCGCCGGGCTCGGTTGAGCCGACCATCGCGCGCCTCGGACATCGCGGCGGAGAGGCCCGGGTGAGCCGGGTCGTGCAGGTAGCTGAGCAGGTGGACGCTGATCCCGTTCTCGGTGAGAGTGGTGATCTCCATGCCGGGCAGCAGCATGATGCCGTGCTCCACGGCGGCCACGATCGCCTCGTCCCAGCCCGCGGTGGTGTCATGATCGGTCAGGGCGAGCCCCTGCAGTCCGGCGGCGGCCGCGGCGGCGACCACGGCGGCGGGAGCTTCGGTGCCGTCGGAGACGTTGGAATGGGTGTGCAGGTCCACGCGCATGGCCATCAGCCTAGCCGGTCCGAGACCCGGTGATCGGCCCTGTGGCCGGCCCTGTGGCCGGCCCCACGCACGGCCCCACGCAGGGCCTGTGAAGTCTCAGCGCCGCAGCGGGGGTGAGGGGCGGGCTGGGCGGGGCTGGGAGCTGGGCGGGGCTGGGGTCCTGACCGGGGGCGGACCTAGACTGGGGCGATGACCAGTTCTGAGAACACGGAAGAATTCAACCTCGTCACTTCGGCCTCCGCGCAGGCGCTCGAGGAGCGCGGCAGCAACCGCTCGCAGCGCCCCACCTCGGATGCGTTCAAGGAGTTCATGGCCTCCAGCTGGGCTCCGGCCGAGCGGGTCCAGCATGGCCGCGACGAGGTCGCCTCCTACGCGGCCCGACGACGCGCGGCCGTCTCCGCGCAGTTCCCCGGAGAGCGGCTGGTGATCCCCGCCGGACCGCTGAAGGTCCGCTCCAATGACACGGATTACCGCTTCCGGCCACATTCGGCGTTCGCGCATCTGACCGGTCTGGGCCTGGACCACGAGGCAGGTGCCGTGCTGGTCTTCGAGCCGGTTGACGAGGGCGACGGCGACGACGGTTCGGACCATGAGGTCACGCTCTACTTCACCCCGATGGCCGGACGCGACTCGGAGGCCTTCTATGCTGACGCTCGGCACGGGGAGTTCTGGATCGGCCCGCGCCCCGGCCTCGAGGAGTTCGCTCAGCGACTCGGGATCCGCACGGCGGACACCGGCGCCCTGGAGGTGGCGGTGACCAAGAACGCCGGTCCGGTGGAGTTCGGCGGCACCCGGCTGCGGCTGCTGCGTGAGGTCGACCTCGATGTCGACGCCCTCGTGGACACCTCGCGGATCAACACCGCCGTGGACCTCGAGACCTCCGACGCCTACGACGGCGCGCTGCTGGAGTCCCTCTCAGAGCTGCGTCTGGTCAAGGACGAGTGGGAGGTCGCACAGCTGCGCGCCTCCGTGGACGCCACGATCGCAGGTTTCCACGATGTGGTCGCCGCGCTGCCCCGCGCCGTGGGACACGACCGGGGCGAGCGGATCGTCGAGGGAGCCTTCTTCGCTCGAGCACGACTCGAGGGCAACGACCTCGGCTACGACACGATCGCCGCCTCCGGCAACAACGCCACCGTGCTGCACTGGATCCGCAATCACGGCGCGGTGAGCCCCGGGGACCTGCTTCTGCTCGATGCGGGAGTGGAGGCCGATTCCCTGTACACCGCTGACATCACGCGCACGCTGCCGGTCACCGGCGAGTTCTCCCCCGTCCAGCGCCGGATCTACGACGCCGTCCTGGCCGCCGCCGATGCCGCCTTCGCCGTGGTCCGGCCTGGTATCAGGTTCCGCGAGATCCACGCCGTGGCGGTCAAGGTCCTGGCCGAGCACCTCGATGACTGGGGGCTGCTGCCGGTCGGTCTCGAGGAGTCTCTCGCGGAGACCGGACAGCATCACCGCCGATGGATGCCACACGGCACGAGTCACCACCTGGGACTTGATGTCCACGACTGCGCCCAGGCCAAGCGCGAGCTCTACCTCGACGGCGTGCTCGAACCGGGAATGGTCTTCACCATCGAGCCGGGGCTGTACTTCAAAGCGGAGGATCTCGCCGTGCCGGCCGAGTTCCGCGGAATCGGAGTGCGGATCGAGGATGACGTGCTCGTCACCGAAGAAGGAGCGGAGAACCTCTCCTCCGCGCTGCCCCGCGCAGCAGCCGAAGTCGAGGCATGGATGCGGGACATCTGGGGCGCTCAATAACTGTGGTGATAAAAGTGGCGGAGCTGAGAATGTTCGTGATAAAGCGGCAATGAAACTGTGATCAAGCCGATCTCTGTCAGGCACAAAGCATTCGCATCTCCTGCATTTCAGCCGCTACGCTGGAATCAGTCGAACCACAACAGGTTCATAGAACAAAAGGAGGACACACCATGGGAATCATCGCTTGGCTCGTCCTGGGCCTCATCGCAGGTGCCATCGCTCGACTCATCCTTCCCGGCAAGCAGGCGGGCGGATGGATCGCCGCATTGATCACCGGTGTGCTGGGCGCGCTGCTCGGCGGCTTCATCGCCTCCGCAGCGTTCGGCATCGACGTCAATGACTCATTCTTCGATCTGGCCACCTGGCTGTTCGCCATCGGTGGCGGCGTCATCGTGGCCCTCATCTGGCAGGCCATCACCGGCCGCCGCAGCCGCACGGCCTGATCGGACTGACTGAGCAGCCGGCTCCCTGAACCGGCCCTCACGTGGAAGCGCCCCGTCAGCCTGAGCTCTACTGGAGCATCAGGCGGGCGGGGCGTTCTGCATGCGCTGGCGGGGCGACGAGTCCCTGCTCAGCGACGTTCTTCGCCGGGGGTGTTCCTCGCATCGGCGTGCTCCGCAGACTCAGGCTGGTCACCCTGCCAGCCCGACTCCTGCGGACTTGTCTCCTGCGGGGCGCGCACGCCATAGCGGGGGCGCCCGTCCGGCAGGTCGTTGTATCCGGCGGACGGTGACTGCGTGGTCGGAGCCGTCGTCGTCGAGCCCTGCTGTCCGACAGCGCCTGCGTCCTGACCCAGCGGTGCGGACTGGTCCTGACCCTGAGGGGCGGGGCCGCTCTGCCCCTGCTGGGCGGGGTGGCTCTGGGGTGCAGGCCCCTGCGGTGCCTGGGAGTGCGGCGCCTGGGCCTGCGGGGACTGGGCCCGGCCGGTGGGGTCGTTGGAAGAGTTCAGACTCATGACCCCCGCGCCCGCGACAAGCTGCCGGGCCCGGTGGGCGGAGGAGAACTCGCAGACCACGTCGAAGCTCGTGGCCACCAGCTGGGAGGAGGACGCGTACTCGCGGCGTCCCTTGCGCATCGCGAAGCCCAGGACACCGATGATCATCCAGATGGCCATGCCCAGCACCACGGAGAAGCCGAGGTTGTAGATGTTGGCCTCCGGGCTGAAGAGGTAGATGAGCAGACCGATGAACGCACCGAACATCGCGCCCTGCGCCGCGCCGGCGAGCGCCACCCGCGGGTAGGTCAGGCGCGTGCGGATGTGCTCCACCGACCGCAGGTCATTGCCCACGATCGTCAGGGCCTTCACATCGAAGTCCTCTGCCGCGGTCAGGTGATCCACCACCTTCTGGGCGTCCTCGTAGGAGCGGTAGCGGCCCAGCAGCTCACCGCGCGGCAGTCCGCCGGTGTTGAGTCCACCTGTATTCGTTCCAGCATTCATCGACATGGACCCATTGTCTCAGGTCGGCGTGGCTGCTCCGCTGTGCGTCGGTCCTCGGTTCCGCGGCTGGCACCCGCACCCCGGATGTGGTGCCGGCCCTAGACTGGGGCCGTGTCTGATCCCGCCATCACCGAACGCATCCGCCAGCGCCTGCACGAGGTCATCGATCCTGAGCTGCGCCTGCCCATCACCCAGCTGGGCATGGTCGGCGAGATCAGCGTGGACGATGCCGGAGCCGCGCATGTAGGCGTGAAGCTCACCATCGCCGCCTGTCCGATGCGCAGCCGGATCGTCGAGGACGTCACCGCTGCGGCGGTGCGCGCCGAGGGGGTCTCCACGGCCTCGGTGGAGCTCGGTGTGATGACCCCCGAGGAGCGTGCCGCGCTGAAGGATCATCTGCGCGGCGGCGAGACGGGCAAGATCAACCGGTTCGCCCAGCCCGAGAGCCTGACCAGGGTCTACGCCGTCGCCTCCGGCAAGGGCGGCGTCGGCAAGTCCTCGGTGACCGTGAATCTCGCCTGCTCGATGGCGGCGCAGGGGCTCAAGGTGGGCATCATCGACGCCGATATCCACGGCTTCTCCGTTCCGGACCTGATGGGCATCACCGACAAGCCCACCCGGCTGGATGAGATGATCCTGCCGCCGGTGGCCTACGGCGTGAAGACCATCTCCATCGGCATGTTCGTCGAGGGCAACCAGGCAGTGGCCTGGCGCGGTCCGATGCTTCACCGCGCTGTGGAGCAGTTCCTCACCGACGTGCACTTCGGAGACCTCGATGTGCTGCTTCTGGACCTGCCGCCCGGCACCGGGGACATCGCGATCTCCGTGGCCCAGCTGCTGCCCGGTTCGGAGCTGCTGGTGGTCACCACGCCGCAGTCCGCGGCCTCGAACGTGGCCGAGCGCGCCGGCGCGCTGAGCTCCCAGACCAAGCAGCGGGTGGCCGGCGTGATCGAGAACATGGGGCCGATGACCCTGCCCGACGGCTCCAGCTTCGAGCTCTTCGGCAGCGGCGGCGGTCAGCTGGTCGCAGACCGGCTCAGCGAATCCCTGAACACTGAGGTTCCGCTGCTGGGTTCGGTGCCCCTGGACATGCACCTGCGCGAGGCCGGCGACGACGGCGAGCCGGTCGTCCGCTCGGCTCCGGATTCTCCGGCAGGGACCGCGCTGCGCGGCATCGCCGCCCGGCTGGCCGTCCAGCCACGCGGGATCAGCGGCCGCAAGCTCCCCTTCAGCCCCGCCTCCTGAGCGTTTTACCTGCGCTTGCGCGCTCTACCTGGCCCACCGCTGGGCTGGTAGAGCTCGCAGGGCCCGGTAAAACGCTGAGGGGGGAGGGTCAGGTGGCTTCGGCGTCGTAGGGAGCTGCGGCGGGCGGGACCGGCGTCTGGCCTGCGCTGCTGGCTCCCGGGACGTCGTCGCTGCTCGTTGCAGCTCCATCTTCACTCTCCCCCGCGGAGGAGCGGCTTCCTGCCCCGGCCATGCCAGCCGCGACCGCCCCGGTGGAACTGGAGGCGGAGCTGGATGCGGAGCTGGATGCGGAGCTGGCGGGCACCCCGCTGCCCGGTGTCCGCACGGCCCCGCTGCTGCTGCGGAAGAGCTCCCGGGGATCGGTGGCCCGACGCGCCGAGTCCAAGGTGCCGGTGACCGCAGAGCGTGCCTCGCGGAAGTCCTCCGAGTACTCATCGGTGAGCGCCTCACGGATGATGCGTCGCGGGTCGTACTGCCGCGGGTCATACCGCTTCCAGTCGACCTCGTCGAAGTCTGTGCCGGTCTCGTCCTTGAACCGGCCTTTGGCGTCCTCGGCCATGTCGCGGGCCTGCCGGGTCCAGCGCGCCAGATTCCGCGCGTACTGGGGCAGCCGCTCCGGTCCGAGGATGACCAGCGCCAGCACGAGCAGAATGACGAACTCATAAGCGTTGATACCGGTCACAGACCAAGCCTACCCTCGGCGCTGACTCAGTCAGTGAGCCAGTCGAGCAGCTCCTCGAAGCCGCGTTCCAGCCGCTCTGAGCCGGAGGGCACGATCGGCAGGACCTGGACCCTGGAACGGTCAGTGGCCATGACCCAGTTGGAGATCTGTTCGGCGGCGGTCTCAGGCAGATCCGAGCTCACCACATACTGGACCCGGCCGGTCTCCATGGCGGCGGTCCACTGCTCCTTGTCTTCGGAGATGTAGAGCTGGCACTCGTCTCCGGTGCGCAGCGTGATGCTCTCCTGGCGAGCGTCGGAGACATCGACGACGTCGGCCAGCTTGGACTGCAGCGGCGCCATCTCCAGCTCCGCCTGCTCAGGCCTGGTCTCGGAGACGTCGAGGTGATGTTCGCCGTCGGTGAGTCGCACCTGCACGGTCCGGATGCCGGCCACCACGCCGGTCTCTGCATACTCGGTGGCGAGCCCGAATCCGGCCAGGTGAGGCACGGACCAGCCCAGGCTCTTCAGCGCGGAGAGGCTGTCCAGCGGGATCTGCTGGATGTCCGTGGTCTCCGGGGATCCGGGCAGCACGCTGGTGTCGGGATCATCGACGGGGATCAGGTTCAGGTCGTTGCTCGAGATCGAGAGCCCGGGGTCCGGATCTGCGGGAACACCGTCCTGCTGGGTCTGGCTGCTCTGGTCGCTCTGCGGCAGCAGCGACTGCACGGAGCTGATCGGGGGAAGGGCACGTCCACCGATCACCCAGGCGGCCACGCAGACCAGCGCCCCGAGCAGCACCAGGACGAGGAGGGAGAGCGCCACCAGCCACCCGGCACGTGGACGGGTGGCTTCGTGGGTGGTCGTCGCGCCGGGCCAGCCACGGTGCGATTCACCGGTGCTGGCTCCGCGGACCGACGGAGTGCTTGAATCGTGCCTGGTCATCCTGCTTATCATGAGGGGTAGAACTGAGCAGAACCTGAAATTTCTCTGGAAACGTATCACGACCGGGATTCCGTTCCCCGGTGATTACGAGCCGCGCTGGTCCTGACAGAAGAGCGCGCCCCGCCCCTGCACCACCTCATTCCTGTGCGAAGAAGGACCCATGAAAGCTCAGCAGCCCCAGCATCCCGCCAAACATTCGAGCTGGGCCTACGCCGAACAGCATGCCGAAGAGGAACCGGCTATGACGGACGCTCGCCTGCGCGCGGAGGACCTCGGCGTGCGCCCGCCCAGCCAGGGAGTGGCGGCTCTGCTGACCGTCCTGGCGGCCGCCGCGCAGGCCCACACACTGGTGGAGGTCGGCACGGGGGTCGGAGTCTCTGGCCTGGCGCTGCTGCGCGGCGCACGGTCCGACGCCGTGCTGACCAGCATCGACTATGAGGCGGACCACATCCAGGCGGCCCGGGAGACCTTCAGGGACGCGAAGCTCCCCTCCTCACGAGCGCGATTGATCACCGGCAGGGCCGGGCAGGTGCTGGCGCGACTGACCACGGGCGCCTATGACGTCGTCTTCATCGACGCGGACCAGGCGCACTGCCGGGACTACGCGGAGCAGGGCATTCGACTGCTGCGCCCCTCGGGGCTGCTGGTCATCAATGACGCACTGGACCACGACCGGGTGCCCCGACCTGCGGTCCGGGACGATTCCACCCAGACCCTGCGCAGCCTCGAGAGGGCGCTGCAGGATGATGAACGCCTGCACACCTCGATGCTGGGCACCGGGACAGGACTTCTGATCGCAGCTCGCCGCTGAGGCGTGCCGGCGAAGAGTTCAGGCCGGGCGCGCTGGACGCGTCCGGCCTGAACCGATGATCATTCTCCGACAGCCTTGATCAGGCACTGCTTCAGCGCCTGAGCCTCTTCATTGTTGATCTCGAGGACCAGTCGGCCCCCTCCGTCGATCGGCACCCGCATGATCAGGCTGCGCCCCTCCTGAGTGACCTCCATCGGACCGTCGCCAGTACGCGGTTTCATTGCAGCCATCGAGTGCATCCCTTCTGAAGTTCTATAGCGTGCGCGTCCATGCCTGATGCAGAGATCCAGCGCCTGAACTCATTCCATTATCTCGCATCTGCGAGGAATGTCACTCCGCACGCTTAAATCTGGAATCAGAGGCCTCCTCGGGCGCCGGAGATCCGCCCTGGTCAGGGGCGGCTCCACTCACCTCCGGGCGGCCGATATCAGGACCGTACGCTTGTACGAACCTGTCGCTGGAGGGGTCTTCGCGGCGGCGCAGCGCCGCCTCGGCGTCACGAAGCTGCGCGGCGAGCGCATCGAGCAGACGATCCACCTGATCCATCCGGTACCCGCGCACCGCGGAGTCCAGACGCACCTCCTGGAGGTCTTCGGCGGTGATGCTGGCCTGCGCGCGACGCTGCAGCAGGTCCGCGACATCAGAGTCTCCTGCGGCAGGATTCTCCTCCTCGGGGACTGCGGCCCCCTCCCAGCGGCCCAGCAGCGCGGCGGTCACCGCTGCAAGAAGTCCCAGAGCCAGCAGATACAGCCAGAGCATGGCTCAGTCCACCTCCAGGGCCTGGACCAGGGCGGGCAGCACCTCGCCTGCGGGCCCGCGCAGTCGGTGGTGCATGGCATCGCTGAGCTCAGTGGGCTCGGGGTTGATCTCGATCAGCGGGGTCCCCCGCTCCATCCCCAGCAGGGGCAGGGAGGCCGCAGGCTGGACCAGCCCCGAGGTGCCCACCACCAGGATCAGGTCGGCGGACCGCATGGCTTCCGCGGTGTTCTCGAAATCCGCCATGGGCAGAGGCTCTCCGAACCAGACCACCGAGGGTCGGATCAGCCCCTCCTGACAGACCTGGCACACGGGCGGATCCTCCGGCTCCCCGGGTTCGTCCGCGCCGTCGTCATGGGGGGCTGTGATCTGGGCCGGGGCGCCACATTCATGACAGTGATGGGCCGTGATCCGCCCGTGGAGGTGGGCCAGGACCTCGGCGCCGGCGCGTTCATGCAGGTCATCCACATTCTGCGTGGAGATGCTGAGGCTGCCGCCGCCCGCGGCGAGCCGCCGCTGCCACTGGGCCAGCGCCCTGTGTCCGGGATTGGGTGACACCTGTTGGATCAGCGCGGCCCGCCACCGGTACCAGGTGTGCACCAGGGCGGGGTCGTTCTCAAAGGCCTCCGGGGTGGCGAGGTCCTGGGCCGAGTACTGCTCCCAGAGTCCGCGCTGGACCTCACGGAAGGTGGGCACGCCGGACTCTGCGGAGATCCCCGCCCCGCTGAACACCGCCACGTGGCGGGCCGCACGGGCAAGGTCGAGCACCTCGTGCGGAAGGGGCATGGCGGAAGGTTCATCAGGCATGCCCCCACCGTATCCATCCCGCGGCGTCGAGACTACGCTGGACACCACACCGAACCCCGCGACATCACGGAGGAATCATGACTGGGCCCCCACCACAGCCAGGCGCCGAGGGCGCATCGCCGCAGGACCCCCGGCCGGCGCGCGCCGTGCCGGTCAGCGCCGGCGAGGAGCAGGGCTGGGGCGTGGCGATGCACCTGGGCGGCGTGTTCCTCTCCTGGCTGGTGCCCCTGGTGCTCTGGCTGGTCTTCCGGCAGCGCAGCGCGATGCTCGATGACCACGGCAAGGAGGCGCTGAACTTCCAGATCACCCTGTTCATCGCCTACGTCATCGGCACGCTGACCACGATCCTGCTGATCGGCTTCGTGATACTGGCGCTCGCCTGGCTGCTCTCGGTCATCTTCAGCATCATGGCCGCCCTCGCGGCGTATCAGCGCCGTCCCTACCGGTACCCGCTCACCATCCGCTTCATCAGCTGACGCCGGCTCCTCGGGTGCTCACGCTCCTGGAGCCGGATCAGCTCTTGCGGTTGTAGAAGTACATGGAGGCAGGACCGAACACGCCGATGAGCACCACGCAGTAGACCAGCACCAGGGTCACGCTGCTGAACTCGCCGACGCCGGCCATCAGCTCACGGATGGCGGTCACCACCACCGAGACCGGGTTGACCTCCACCGCGCCCTGCAGCCAGCTGGGCATGGTCTCCGGGTCCACAAAGATGTTCGAGGCGAAGGTCAGCGGCATCATGATGAACATCGAGATGCCCATCGCGGCCTGCTCCGTGCGCACCAGCAGGGAGATGACGGTCCAGATCCAGGAGAGGCTGAAGCTGAAGAGCAGCAGCAGCACGAAGGCCACCAGCACTCCGCTGAGCCCGCCCTCGGGGCGGAAGCCCATCACGAATCCCACCAGCAGGATGATCGTGCCGGCCAGGACGTAGCGGATCTGATCGCCCAGCAGCGCGCCGACCAGCTGCGCGGGACGCCAGGTGGGAAGCGAGCGGAAACGGTCGAAGACGCCTTTGGAGATGTCACGGTTGAGCGTGAGCCCGGTGTACATGGTGATCATGATCATCGTCTGCACGAAGATGCCGGGGATCAGCCACTGCACGTAGCCGTCCACGGACCCGGCGATGGCGCCGCCGAAGATATAGGTGAACATCACCGTCATCATGATCGGGAAGACGGTCACGTCGAAGAGCTGCTCCGGAATGTGCTTGATCTTCAGCAGCGCGCGCCAGCCGTAGGTCAGCGACGCGCTGAGCGGGCCGGAGGGGGTGGGTCGCTGGTCTGCCGGGACCAGGACGCTTCTGATCTTCTGGGCCTCGTCCTGCGCCGTGGTGGTCACGCCGCCTCCTCCTGCGCGGCCGCAGCGTCGCCGTCGGTCGCCTCGTGAACTGTCTTGTGACCGGTCAGGGCGAGGAAGACCTCGTCCAGGCTGGGCTGGCCCAGCGCGAAGGTCTCCACGGCCAGCGCGGAGTCCTGCAGAGCGATGAGCGCGGAGGCCGCCCGGGACTCGTCCTCGAGCCGCACGGTCAGCGCCGCCGAGTCCGATTCTCGGATCACCTCGGTCATCAGCGTGCGCCCGAGGATCTCGGCGGCCTCCTCGCGCCGTGCGGGGTCCGCCACCCGGACCTTGAGCGCACCCGTGCCCACCTGGGCCTTGAGCTGTCCGGGGGTTCCCTCGGCGATCACCTTGCCGGTGTCGATCACCGCGATGCGGTCGGCCAGCTGGTCGGCCTCCTCCAGGTGCTGGGTGGTGAGCAGGATCGTGGTGCCCGCCGCCACCAGGGCGCGGATGATGTCCCAGACCTGGTTGCGGCTGCGCGGGTCGATGCCCGTGGTGGGCTCGTCCAGGAACATCAGCTGCGGGGTCACGATCAGCGAGCCGGCGATGTCGAGACGTCGTCGCATGCCGCCGGAGTACTTCTTCACCTGACGACCAGCGGCCTCGGTCAGGCCGAACGCCTCCAGCAGGGTCATGCCGCGGACCTTCGCGTCCCGGGAGCTGTAGCCGAGCAGCCGTCCCAGCAGCATCAGGTTCTCCAGCCCGGTGAGGTCCTCGTCCAGCGAGGCGAACTGCCCGGTCAGCGCGATCTTCTCGCGGATCATCCTGGGCTCGGTGAAGACATCGTGCCCGAGCACCCGGGCCTCGCCCTCGTCCGGGCGCAGCAGAGTGGCGAGCATGCGGATCGCCGTCGTCTTCCCGGCCCCGTTGGGACCCAGGACTCCGTAGATGCCGCCCTGCTCGATGTGCAGGTCGATCCCGTCCACCGCAGCGGTGCTGCCGAACCGTTTGACCAGCCCGCGCGTTTCGATGGCTGGCACGCTCATGCGCAGCGCTCCCCCCTGAAAGTTGTGTCTGGACTGGGACCAAGTCTAGTCCGCGACCCCTCGGACGGAACCCCTCTCAGCCCAGCTGCTGCCAGAGCCATCGGTAGATCAGCGCGTTCATCGTGGCCTGCTGCTCCGGGTTGGCGGCTCCGCCGTGCCCGCCCTCGGTGTTCTCCCAATAGGTCACATCGGCGCCGAGCTGCTCCAGCGCCGCGGTCATCTTCCGGGCGTGACCGGGGTGCACCCGGTCATCCCGGGTCGAGGTGGTCAGCAGCACCGGCGGATAGTCGACTCCCTCAGTCAGGAGGTGGTAAGGAGAGAAGTCCTGCATGAACTTCCAGTCCTGCGTCTCCGGGTCGCCGTATTCGGCGCGCCAGGAGGCACCGGCGAGCAGCTGGGCGAACCGACGCATGTCCAGCAGCGGGACCTGGATGACCACGGCGCCGAAGAGCTCCGGGTACTGGGTGAGCATGTTGCCGGTGAGCAGGCCTCCGTTGGAGCCGCCCCGGCAGGCGAGCTTCTCCACGGTGGTGACGCCGCTGGACACCAGGTCCCGCGCCACGGCGGCGAAGTCCTCATTGGCCCGATTGCGGTTCTCCTTCAGCGCGGCCTGATGCCAGCCGGGCCCGTACTCGCCGCCGCCGCGGATGTTGGCCACGGCGAACACTCCCCCGTCCTCCAGCCAGGCCTTGCCGGCCAGGCCCAGGTAGCTCGGGGTCTGGGAGATCTGGAATCCGCCGTAGCCGTAGAGGATGGTGGGGTGGGGCTCGGGACCGGCGATCTGGGCCGCGCCGCGCACCTTCTCCTGGGCGGGGGTCTCGGCGGCCTGCACCGCCTCTGCCCGGCCGATCAGGAAGTACGGGATCCTCGTGCCGTCCGCGCTGGTCGCGAAGCTCTGCACCGAGGCGAGACCGTCGGCCTCGAACCGCTCAGGGGCCTGTTTGAGCAGCTCCAGGGACGGCTGCTCCCCGGCCCGCAGCGCGGCGAGGTCACCGCGGTAGAGGCTGGTGGGGGTGACCCAGTCATTGCTGGTCAGCCAGACCTCGTCGGACTCCTCCGCGTCCACGGCGCCCACGCTGAGTGAACCGCCGAGCTCGTCGAACACTGCAGCCTCGCGCCACTGGCCGGCGTCGCGCCAGTGCGCCTGCACGCGGTGGATCACGTCCTCGAGCAGGGTCAGCACGAACATCTCGCGGGTCACGGCGACGTTGAGCAGGGCCGCAGACTCGGTGGGCTCGAAGAGCACCGTCAGCTCCGGCTCCCCGGCGAGGAACGACTCGGCGTCGCCCACGATCAGGCTGCCCCCGCGGTAGTCCACGCCGTGGTGGGTGAAGTCAGTGCGCGGACGCAGCACGATCAGATCCCGATGGAAGCCGACCGAGACATCGGTGGGCACCTCGACCCGGGTGAGCGTGTCCTGCGCCTCCGGGTCCAGCAGATAGGTCTCACGGTCATAGAAGCCGAGCAGCTTCACGCCGAAATGTCGTTCGAAGCCCGGCGTGCTGTCATAGCCGACGACGGCGGTCATATGGTCCTGCTCCACGCTGAGGACCGCCTGTGCCTCGGCCAGCGGGGTTCCCCGCCGCCAGCGACGAGCCACCCGGGGATAGCCCGAGCTGGTGACCGCGTCCTCCCCCGCATCATGGGTCATATAGACGGTGTCCAGGTCGATCCAGCTCAGCCCGCCCTTGCCCTGCGGCAGGTGGAAGCCTCCGTCTTCCTCAGCGACGAAGCGCCTGGTGGCGAGGTCGAACTCACGGGTGACATCGGCATCTGAGCCGCCCGGGGACAGCGAGACCAGCGCATGGCGCCACTGGGCGCCGTCGTCGTCTCCGGGGCTCGTCTGGCCGGTGCTGGCCTGGTCGGGGCTCGTCTGGCCGGGGCTCGTCTGTTGGCCGTGGGGGCGCAGCACCTCGGCGCCGTGCCAGACCCAGGTGACGCCCTCATCGGCGCTGAGCGCGTCCAGGTCCAGCAGGATCTCCCACTCGGGGGACTCGCTGCGGTAGGAGTCCTCGGTGGTGCGGCGCCACAGCCCCTGCGGGTGCTCGGCGTCGGTCCAGAAGTTGTAGAGGTGCTCCCCGCGCTTGGTCACGCCCGGGATGCGATCGGAGGCATCGAGGATCTCGCGCAGCTGCGTGCGCAGCGGCTCGAATCCGGCGTCCTTGATCCGTTCCTCGGCGCGGGCATTGCGCTCATGCACCCACTCCAGGGCGGGCTCCCCGTCGACCTCCTCGAGCCACAGGTGCGGATCGGCCTGCTCCGGGTCGCGGTCAGGATCGATCAGGGGCTGCGCAGAGGGGAATGTCATGGTCCAATCCTAGCCACCCGCGTTTTACCTGGGATTACGTGGTCTACCAGGGGCACGGTCGGCTTGGTAGACCACGCAGCGGCAGGTAAAACGCAGAGGGGGGCCGAGATCAGCCGGTGTTCTGCAGGCCTGCCGCCACGCCCTTGAGCGTGATCAGCAGCAGGTTGCGCGGATCGTCGATCTGATCGTCGGCGAGGGTGCCCGAGCGCAGCACACGCAGCGCGCGCAGCTGGATCAGCGAGAGCGCATCCACATAGGGATTGCGCAGCTGCACCGCGCGGCCGAGCACCTGGTGGTTCTCGAGCAGACGCTGCTGCTCGGTGATGGTGAGCACCCATTTGGTGGTCAGATCGAACTCCTCGAGCACCACCTCGGTGAGGTCCTCGCGGCCGCCGAGCGCCAGGTAGCGCCCCGCGATGCGCCGGTCCGTCTTGGCCAGCGACATCTCGATGTTGTCGATCAGCGCGCGGAACAGCGGCCATTCGGCGTAGGCGGTGCGCAGCAGCTCCGGATCGTTCACCGATTCCAGGGCGCTGCCCAGGCCGTACCAGCCGGTCAGGTTGATCCGCGCCTGGCCCCAGGCGAAGTTCCACGGGATCGCACGCAGGTCCTCCAGGGACTCCACCGAGAGGCCGCGCTTGGCCGGACGGGAGCCGATGGCGAGCAGGCCGACCTCGTCCTGCGGGGTGACCTCGGCGAACCAGGGGGCGAAGCCCTCGGCGTTGACCAGACCGTGGAAGCGCTCGCGGGAGACCGCGTCCATCTTCTCGGCCAGCCCGGCATAGCGCTGCGCCGCCTCGGCGTTGCGCCGTTCGGTCGACGGCGCGGAGGCCATCAGAGTGGCCGCCGCGACCTGTTCGATGTGCCGCAGAGCGATCTCCGGGTTGCCGTAGCGGGCAGAGATGACCTCCCCCTGCTCAGTGACCTTGAACCGCAGATCCACCGAGTGCGGGGGCTGCGCCAGGATCGCCCGGTTCGCCGGTCCGCCACCGCGGCCGAGCGCGCCGCCGCGACCGTGGAACTGGGTCAGCGTGATGTCATGCTTGATCGCCCATTCGGCGATCTTCTCCTGCGCCTCGTAGAGCGCGAGGGTGGCCGAGACGGGGCCGACGTCCTTGGCCGAGTCGGAGTAGCCCAGCATGATCTCCATGCGCCGTCCGGTCTCCTGAAGCCGGGCCTGCACGGCCGGGTTGTGCAGCATCTCCTCGAGGATCTCCGGGGCGTTGCGCAGGTCCTCATAGGTCTCGAAGAGCGGAATGACGTCCAGCACCGGGGCGTTCTCGGCGCCGCCGAGGGCCTTCTCCGCCAGGGTGTAGACGTCCGCCAGGTTCTGCGCCGAGGTGGTGAAGGAGACGATGTAGCGCCGGGCGGCGTCCACGCCATAGCGCTGCTGCACCGAGGCGATGGCGCGGAAGGTCTCCAGCACCTCCTCGGCGGGGACCGCCATCTTCTCCACCGAGTCGGGGTCCTCGAGCCAGGCCAGGGCCTGGGCATGGACCTTGGAGTGCTGACGCACCTCCAGCTCTGCCAGGTGGAAGCCGAAGGTCTGCACCTGCCAGATGAGCTCCTGGAGATCGCCGTAGGCCGCGCGGTTCGCGCCGGCCTCCACGAGGGACTCCTGGACGATCCGCAGGTCTGCGATCAGCTCCTCGGGCACCGCGTAGGCCAGATCGGCATTGCGCTCCCGGGTGGCCTGGATGCGACCGGTGATGGCCAGCATCACCTGCCGGTGCGGCTCCCGCGGTGAATGCTGGGAGGCCTGCGCGGCCAGCTCCTCGGAGAGCTGGCGCTGCCTGTTCCAGAGGGTCTCGAGGCGCTGACTCCGCGGGGTGTAGCGGTCATCCAGGGTCAGCGACATGCCGGTTCGCCGGGCCCGTGACTCCAGATCGGCCAGCACCCGGTCCGCGGCCTGGGCCACGGCCTTGCGGGTGATCGTGGCGGTGACGTTCGGGTTGCCGTCCCGGTCCCCGGCGATCCAGGAGCCGAGCCGGATGAAGGCGGGCGCCTTGGGAGCCTGGAATCCGGAGGCCTCCCCCTGCAGCCAGTCGTCCATGCGGCGGTAGGCCTGGGTGAAGACGGAGGAGAAGGAGGAGTCGAAGACGCCCAGGGCCGTGCGCACCTCGTCCAGCGGGGAGGGGCTCGAGACGCGCAGCTGGGCCGTGCGCCACATGTTGTCGATCTCTTCGAGGATCTCGCGGCGGTTCTTCGCCAGCGCGGTGGGTCCGACCCGAGCGTCGTCGCGGACGTCGAGCAGGGCCCCGATGCGCCGCACCGAGGCGGTGATGGCGTTTCGCCGGGCCTCGGTGGGGTGGGCGGTGAGCACCGGGTGGAAGCGCAGCTCCTTGAGCCGCCGCTCGGCCTCACGCTGGCCGACCTCCTCGGCGAGGTGGGTGAAGGCCGCGGCCACCGAATCGGTGGGCTGCTGCTCGGCCAGCGGAAGCTCGCCGTCGCGGGCACGCAGAGTGCGGACGCGGTGCTGCTCCTCGGCGAGATTCGCCAGCAGGAAATAGGACGTGAAGGCGCGGGCGACCTCCTTGGCACGTTCCGCGGAGAACGAGTCGACCAGCTTCTCGGCCTGTTCCAGGGTGTCTCCGCTGGGATCCTCCAGGGCCGCGATGGTCAGTTCCCGCAGCGCCTCGACGTCGGCCAGCAGCCCTTCGGAGCCGTACTCCTCGAGCACCTGGCCCAGCAGGCCGCCGAGGAGGCTCACATCGCGGCGCATCGCCTCGGGCACCTCGTGGGTGGCCTGGATGCGCGTGATGCTTCCGGTGGTCGGCGAGCTCGCCGCGATCGGGTGTTCCTGGGTCATGTGAATCTCCTTCTCGGATGCTTCACGTGACCCCATCGTCACGTCTGGTGGATCTCTCGAACCGCAGCGCGACCTGCCCATGCCTGCGGTGACGTCGTCTCGCACGGACAGGCGGGCCCCGCTCAGGGTGCACTGTGTTCGAGGCAACACGCTATCAAGCCGAGGTCCAGGGCCGAAGTCGATCCGCGTCAGCGCATCCGGCGCGGGAGGGTCAGTCTGCGGCGCTGAGCTGGAGGATCAGGCCCATTCGGCTTCGCGCAGCGCACGACGACGCTGCTCAAGCTCCATCAGCTCGCGGTTGAGCGCCTGGTGCTCCTCCGGGTTCTGGGCCGGGTCCATGCGCTGGAGGCTGCCGAGCAGATTCGCCTTCTGGTGGGTGATCTTCAGCTCCACCAGCCGATTGAGGATCGACTGACAGTACTTCTCCAGATGTTCGTCGGAGTTGGTGGGCAGCGAGGTGACCGCAAGCTCGGAGACGAAGGACTTGATCGGCTCCGGGACCTCATCACGCACCGCGCTGACCCAGTTGCGCGGATCCGAGGCCGAGGCGGCGGCGATGCGCACGCCGTCGTGGATCGCCTGATGCGCCGGAGCGGTGAAGCGGACGGTGAAGATCTCCTCCCACTGCTCGGCGGTCAGATGTGTGGGGTGCTGCAGGATGACCTCCAGCGCCTGCCGCTCCATGAGCACCGCAGGATCGCGGGTGTCGGGACGGACGAATCCGCGCCCGCCGCGCTGCTCCCCCGCCGGATCCATGCGCTGCGGAGACCTGGAGTTCTGACCGTTCCCCTGGTTCGCCGAGGAAGACCTGTCCGCCTCCTGCTGCGGGGAGGGCTGGTGCTTCTGCGCATAGGTGACGGCGCGGGCGACGTCGTCCATCTCTGCTCCGAGCCAGCCGGCGAGTTCGCGGGTGTAGGCCGGGCGCAGCGCGGGGTCCTTGATGCCGCCGACGATGGGGGCGGTGGCGCGCAGAGCACCGACGCGTCCCTCGATGGTGTTCAGGTCGAACTCGCGCAGCTTGGCCCGGATGGCGAACTCGAAGAGCGGCGTCTTGGAGGCGACGAGCTCCTTGACCGCCTCATCGCCGCGGTGCTGGCGGATGTCACAGGGGTCCATGCCCTCGGGGCCCACGGCGATGAAGGTCTTGGCCAGGAACATGTGGTCCTCTTTGAACGCCTTCAGCGCCGCCTGCTGACCTGCCGCATCGCCGTCGAAGGTGAAGATGACCTCACCGGCGCCGCCCTCATCCGAGATCAGCCGCCGGGCGATCCGGATGTGGCCCTCGCCGAAGGCGGTCCCGCAGGTGGCCACCGCGGTCTCCACGCCGGCCACGTGACAGGCCATGACATCGGTGTAGCCCTCCACGACGACCAGCTGGCGCTGTTTGGCGACATGACGCTTGGCGTGCTCGATCCCGTAGAGCACCTGAGACTTCTTGTAGATGGCCGTCTCGGGAGAGTTCAGGTACTTGGGCCCCTTGTCCTCCGCATAGAGGTGGCGCCCGCCGAAGCCCACGGTGTTCCCGGTCATGTCGCGGATCGGCCACATCAGCCGGCCGCGGAAGCGGTCGTAGATCCCGCGGCCCCCGGAGGAGAACATCCCGGTCTCGGTGAGCTCCTCCTCGGAGAAGCCCTTGGCGCGCAGGTGCTTGAGCAGGTTGTCCCAGCCCTTGGGTGCGTAGCCCACCGAGAACTGGGCGGCGTGTTCGCGGGTGAAGCCGCGGCCGGTGAGCATCTCGCGGGCGATCTGCGCCTCGGGGCTCTGCAGCGCCTGCTGGAAGAACTCATCGGCGATCTTGTGCGCGTCCAGCAGCCGCTGCCGGCGGCCGATCTCGGCCTTGTCCGGGCCCTTGCCGCCGTCCTCGTAGCGCAGCTCGATTCCCAGCCGCCCGGCGAGCTTCTCCACGGTCTCCTGGAAGCTGGTGTGCTCCATGCCCATGAGGAAGGCGATGACGTCGCCGGATTCCCCGCAGCCGAAGCAGTGGAACGTCCCGACCTGGGGGCGGATGTGGAAGCTGGGTGAACGCTCGTCATGGAAGGGGCACAGGCCCTTCCAGGAGCCGATGCCGGCGCCCTTGAGCGTGACGTACTGCTCGACGACCTCGCGAAGGTCCGCACGCTCGCGCACGGCGTCGATATCTTCGCGTTTGATCAGTCCAGCCATGGTCCTAATCTACTCGGCGCGGCCAAATCTTGACCCGCCGCCGCCAGGCTGTGGAGAGTCCTCGCTAGGCTGGGAGCATGACTGAGCTTTCCGGACGTGAGCGCGTGCAGGCCGATGCCGATGCACGCGCGGTGACCCTTGAATTCGTGCAGCGGGGACCTGCCTCCTCCCTGGAGGAGGCCGCGCAGAACCTCGGGGTCGCGCCGCGGGAGATCGTGAAGACCCTGGTGGCCAGGGCGAAGGTCACCCAGTCTGCGACCGAGCACAGCTATGTGGTGGCGCTGATCCCCGGGGACAAGCAGGTGGACTGGGCGAAGCTGCGTCGGCTGGCGGGGATGAAGAAGATGTCCATGACCGCGCCCGAGGAGGCGGTTCAGGCCACGGGCTACCATCCCGGAACGATCACTCCGTTCGGCGCCCGCACCGCCGGCGGGCGGCAGTGGCCGATCTACGCGGACGAGTCCATCTCGGGGCGCATCGCCATGGGCGCCGGTGAACCGGACCTGAATCTCTTCGTGGACGCCGAGGAGCTGTTCGCGGCCTTTGACGTCGTCGTCGGCGATATCGGCAAGTAGCACTCCGCCCCTCAGCGCACGCGGGATGGGGGGAAGGTCAGGCGAAGAGGCGGTTGAACACGGGACGGCCGTGGACCAGCGTGGCGTACCACTCCAGCGCCGCGCCGTCGGTGAGCGAGGCGATCTGGTCGATGATCGCGCGCTGCCGGCCGGACTCGTCCGCCGCCGCGTGGAAGTCGACCTGGAAGGGCGGCTCCAGGAACTGGTCCCCGGTCTCGGTGAGCAGCCCGTGCAGAGCCTCGATGACCTCGCTCTGCCGCGCGTACACCGGCATCTGCTCACGGGAGGCCATGATGTAGGTCGCCGCGATGCCCTTCATCAGCGAGATCTCCTCCAGCGTCTCCAGCGGCACCACCAGATCCGCCTCGTGGCGGACCAGCGGCCGGTGCCCATGGGCGTCCCGGGTGGCCGTGAAGATGGCGTGGGAGAACCTGCCGATCAGCTCGCTGGTCATGTTCTTCAGCGCCGCCAGCGCCCTTCGCGAGCCGTCGGACTCCCCCACCCAGGACTCGGCTGAGGAGAGCCGCCCCAGCGCGGCCTCGATCCGTGCCGGATCGGTCTCCGGCAGATACCAGTCGCGGGTGGTCTGGACCACGCGGCGGCGCTGCACCGCGTCGGTGAGGAACTTCAGCTGGAACCGTCCGTTGACCACCCCGTCCTCGATGTCATGCACGGAGTAGGCGATGTCATCGGCGGCATCCATCACCTGGGCCTCCATGGACTTGCGCCGGCCCGTGACGCCCTCACGGATCCAGCGGAACACCTCGAGGTCATCGGCATAGGCGCCGAACTTCTGGCTGCGACCGCCGCCCGGCAGGGCGGGGGCCTCGTGGGCCTGCCAGGGGTACTTCACCGCTGCGTCCAGGGAGGCGCGGGTCAGGTTCAGCCCCGCCGAGCGGCCGTCGGGGTGGAACCGCTTGGTCTCCAGCCGGGTGAGCAGACGCAGCGTCTGCGCATTGCCCTCGAACCCGCCGTGCTCGGCGGCCAGGGAGTTGAGCACCGTCTCGCCATGGTGGCCGAAGGGCGGGTGCCCCAGATCGTGGGAGAGGCAGGCGGCATCGACGACGTCGGGGTCACAGCCCAGCAGTCGGCCCAGGTCCCGACCCACCTGGGCCACCTCGAGCGAGTGGGTCAGCCGGGTGCGGGAGAAGTCGTCGATGTCCGGGGAGACCACCTGGGTCTTGGCTCCGAGCCGGCGCAGCGCCGAGGAGTGCAGCAGCCTGGCGCGGTCCCGCTCAAAGCTGGACCGGTACACGGACTTCCCATGCTCGGGCACCCAGCGGGCCTCGTCAGCCTCGGTGTAGCCAGGCCTCAGGGCCGCGTATCCGCCCTCCACTCGCTCCACGTTCTGCGCACTCATGCCTGCAACCTTAGCCGCCGGAGATGTCGACCTCTGCGGCCTGGATCATCTGGCGCTGCTGCTCGTTGAGCTCCTGGGACACCAGCCAGTCCTCCGGCAGGTGGACCTTCTTGGGCGATCCGGCGCGTCCGCGCGGGCCCTCGGCGTCGGCCCCGGGGTATTCCAGGCTCTGGTCCAGCTGGCCCAGCAGATCGGTGAGCTGAGCCAGTGACTCCACGGCCACCAGCTGGGTGCGCAGATGCGAGCCCACGGCGTAGCCCTTGAAGTACCAGGCCACATGCTTGCGGATGTCCTGCATGGCCTTGCGCTCGTCGCCGTCGAAATACGGGATCAGCATCTGCGCGTGGCGCAGGAGCGTGGCTGAGACCATCGGCAGGTCCGGGCGGTGGCGCTGCGCGCGGCCCTCGAAGGCCGCCTGCAGGTCACCGAAGAGCCACGGGCGGCCCTGACAGCCGCGGCCGACGACGACGCCGTCCACCCCGGTCTGCTCCACCATCGCCACGGCATCCTCAGCCGACCAGATGTCTCCGTTGCCCAGGACCGGGATGTCGGGCAGCGATTCACGCAGCGCCGCGATCGCGGACCAGTCGGCCTGGCCCGAGTAGTGCTGGCGCGCCGTGCGTCCATGCAGCGCCACGGCTGCGACGCCTGAGTCACGGGCGATCCTGCCGGCCTCGACGAAGGTCAGGTGGTCCTCGTCGATGCCCTTGCGCATCTTCACCGTCACCGGGATGTTCGCCCTGGACGCCTCGCGCACGGCGGTGGCGACGATGGACTCGAAGAGCTTCGTCTTCCAGGGCAGCGCGGAGCCGCCCCCCTTGCGGGTGACCTTGGGCACCGGGCAGCCGAAGTTCATGTCGATGTGATCAGCGCGGCCCTCCTCCACCAGCATGCGCACGGCATGGCCGGTGGTGACCGGGTCCACCGAGTACAGCTGGACCGAGCGCGGCACCTCATCGGGCTCGTGACGGATGATCCGCAGGGACTCGGGACGCCGCTCGACCAGGGCGCGGGCGGTGACCATCTCGTTGACGAAGAGTCCTCCGCCGTACTCGCGGCAGAGCCGCCGGAAGGCGGTGTTGGTGATGCCGGCCATCGGGGCCAGCACCACAGGGGTCTCCACGGTGATGGGCCCGAGCCGCAGCGGCGGCAGCAGCGCCTGCTTCTCGGGTGCCTGCGCCTCGGCGGTTTCCATGGTCACGGCGTGAGTCCTCAGGACGCGTCGCGGGCGTAGATGAGCGCCTCGAAGTCGAACTCGGCGAGGCCCGCCTCGATGAGCTCGTCGGTGACGGTCTTCAGCGGCACCATTGCGTCGTCGACCTCCACCTTGACCGGGAAGTGCGCGGCCAGCAGCGAGAGCATCGCGCGGCAGGAGGTCTCGGCGTCGGCCTCGGGGAGCTCCGGGTTCCAGCCGAGCAGCACGTCGGCCGGGTCCTCGGTGCGCTCGGGGGTGTAGCTGATCGCGAAGGCGAGGATGCTGTTGTCCCCTCCATTGGCGGTGTCGCGCAGCACCACGGCGCCGGAGGCTCCGGTCTCCGGTGCCAGCAGCATCTGCTGGGCCCGCCCGACCGTCATCTCGGCGGGGTCCCAGGTGTGCACGGCGTTGTAGAAGTCCGCCACCAGCTGGGTGAGCTCCACCGATCCGGTGGCGAGGTCCTCCAGGTCGAGCCCGGCGCTGTCCAGGTCCGGAAGCTTGATCGCGCCCGGCTGGATCACCACCTGGCGGGAGGCCTGGATCTTGGTGAACCCGTTGTCCTTGAGGAAGCACTGGGCGGCGGAACGCTTGGCCACCCGGGACTTCAGCGACTGCACGGCGCAGTTGGGGACCTCGGCCTCGAGGATCTGCAGCATCTGTGCGGCCACGCCGCGGCGGCGGTGCTCGGGGGCGACCTCCGCGTAGAAGGAGAGCCGGTCTGGGTGCAGCGAGGAGCGGAAGATGGTGGCCGCCGCGACCGGCAGACCTTCGGCCTCGGCGACGATGCACCGGGACCAGGGGTCGTTGGATGAGGGCCGCAGCAGGCTGCGGTCCTGGTGATGCATCGAGTTCTCCGGGTCGCCCCAGACCTGAAGCAGCTTCAGATCGTCACCTTCGGCCCAGGGACGCACCGTGAGACCGGAGTCCAGGGTGAGCCGGGCCGGATCGGCGGGGCGAGCTGCGGCGTCGTGCTCAGTGCTCATCGCATTTCCTTAGACGAGTGCAGACAATGGCGTTCAGACCAGGTCGTTCAGACCAAACACGCAATGGTAGTCCCGCGCCGCGAAGCTGACAAAGCCCACCTGGCCTCGGACCCAGAACCTGCAGTTCAGCGGCCTGCCCGTTCCGCGGGATGCGCACGGCCCACGGGACCGTCCGGCGGCACGGCTCAGCCGAGCAGCTTGACCGCGAGGTAGGACTGCACCTTGTCCAGGGAGACGCGCTCCTGGGTCATCTCATCGCGGTCGCGGATGGTCACGGCCTGGTCCTCGAGGGTGTCGAAGTCCACGGTGATGCAGAAGGGGGTGCCGATCTCATCCTGGCGGCGATAGCGGCGGCCGATGGCTCCGGAGTCGTCGAAGTCGATGTTCCAGTGCTGGCGCAGCTGCTGGGCCAGGTCCTGGGAGACCCCGGCGAGCTCGGGCTTCTTGGACAGCGGCAGCACGGCGGCCTTCACCGGGGCCAGCTTCGGGTGCAGCTTCAGCACCGTGCGGGTGTCCACGCCGCCCTTGGTGTTCGGCGCCTCGTCCTCGGTGTAGGAGTCCACAAGGAAAGCCATCATCGCGCGGGTCAGGCCGAAGGAGGGTTCGATCACGTACGGGGTGTACCGGGTGCCGCTGGCCTGGTCGAAGTACGCCAGCTTCGCCCCGGAGGCCTCGGTGTGGGAGTTCAGGTCGTAGTCGGTGCGGTTCGCCACGCCCATGAGCTCGCCCCAGGCGGAGCCCGCGAAGTCGAAGCGGTACTCCAGGTCGATGGTGCCGGCCGAGTAGTGCGCCCGGTCGTCTTCGGGCACGTCGAACTTGCGCAGGTTCTCCGGGTTCAGACCCAGGTTGATGAACCAGTTGTAGCAGGCGTCCACCCAGTGCTGGAACCACTCGTCGGCTTCATCCGGGTGGGTGAAGTACTCGATCTCCATCTGCTCGAACTCACGGGTGCGGAAGATGAAGTTGCCGGGGGTGATCTCGTTGCGGAAGGCCTTGCCGATCTGACCGATTCCGAAGGGCGGCTTCTTCCGGGCGGAGGTGACCACGTTGTTGAAGTTCACGAAGATGCCCTGGGCGGTCTCGGGGCGCATATAGTGCAGCCCCTCCTCGTCGTCCACCGGGCCCAGGTAGGTCTTCATCAGCCCGGAGAACTGCTGCGGCTCGGTCCAGCTGCCCGGCTGGCCGGTCTCGGGGTCACGGATGTCGGCGAGGCCGTTCTCCGGGGGGTGGCCGTGCTTGGCCTCGTAGGCCTCGATGAGGTGGTCGGCGCGGTAGCGGCGGTGGGTGTGCAGCGACTCCACCAGCGGGTCGGAGAAGGTCTTCACGTGGCCGGAGGCGTGCCAGACCGCCTGCGGCAGGATGATCGCGGAGTCGAGGCCGACCATGTCGCCGCGTCCACGGATGAAGGTCTGCCACCACTCGGCCTTGATGTTCTCCTTGAGCTCGGTGCCCAGCGGCCCGTAGTCCCAGGCAGACCGCGTGCCGCCGTAGATCTCTCCGGACTGGAACACGAAGCCGCGACGCTTCGCCAGGGAGATGACTTTGTCGAGTGCGGTCTCTTTGGCCATGTGGCAGATACACCTCAGGTAGTACGGGATGAAGACAGACTGCGTCAGCTTATCGCGCTGACGGACGCCCGCGCAGGATGTCCGGCAGCGAGGCCAGGATCACCGCGACCAGGGTCAGTCCGGTGCCCAGCACGGTCGCGAGGGTGACCAGAGACCCGGGAGTCGGAAGCAGCACATCGAGCAGCAGCGAGCCCAGCAGCTGGCCGGCGATCATGCCCATCGCCGCGATGAGCACGCCGACCCGAGTGACCAGCAGGGCGCCCAGCGCGATGAAGATGATGCCCAGCGGTCCGCCCAGGTAGTGCCACCAGACCGAGGACAGTGCGGGGTCCACGCCGCTGACCAGTGCCTTTCCCGCCCAGATGAGGAGCAGGAAGACCGTGCCGGCGAGGAAGTTGAACAGCGTGCCCGGTGCCGGTCCCCCATAGGCGGCGGAGTGCCGGCCGTTGATCGCCTGCTGGCCGGCCTGCACGAAGCCTGCAGAGAGCGGCAGCAGCACCAGAGCGAGCCAGGCGGCGCCCTGTCCTGCCGCTTCGAGCTGCGGGGAGACCGCCCAGAGGACCGCGAGCACGGTCAGCACCGCACCGCCGATCCGGAACGGGTTCAGTCGCATCCTCCCGGCAGGACCCAGCCCGATGCGGTCCCAGAGCAGCCCGCCGAGGGTCTGACCGGTGACCACCGCCACGGTGAACACCGCCACCCCGATGAGTCCGATGGTCAGCGTCTGGGTCAGCACGAAGTACCCGCCCGCGCATCCGGCGAGGAAGTACCACCAGCGGATCCGACCTTCGCGGACCGCCGGGGCGACCCGTCGCAGTCCCCGGCGCCCGCGCGCCGTGCCGAGGGTCGCCAGGATCATGACGACGGTGCCCACGGAGAAGCTGATGGTGGCCGCCAGCACCGGATCCCCGATCTCGCGGGTCAGTGCGGCATTGACCCGTCCCTGGGCGGGGATCGCCATGCCGGAGCCGAGCATCAGCAGCAGCAGGAACACCCAGACCAGGGGGGATCGAGGGGCCGCTGCGGGCTCGGCAGAACTCATGGGCATCACTCTATCCAGCGTTTTACCGGGCCCTGCGCGCTCTACCGGTCCCACGGTCGGGCAGGTCAATCACGTGAGGCCCGGTAGAACGCGGGGCGGGGGTGGGAGGATGGTGCCATGAGTGATGTGACTGAGGTGCCGATCCGTGATGAATCCATCCGTCTGGGCCAGCTGCTCAAGCTGGCCGGAGTCGTCGAGAACGGGGCGCTCGCCCGGGAGGTGATCGATGCCTCCGGCGTGCGCGTGGACGGCGAGGTGGAGACCCGACGAGGCCGTCAGGTCAGGCGCGGAGCCCTGGTGGAGTTCGACGGCGAGGCCTTCGGCCTTCCCGGCGCAAAGCTCATGCCCGTGGAGGACCGCGAGGACTGAGCTCGACTCCCGATGATCCGCGTGTAAAGTGCGTCTATAAGCCTGGTACGCGCGCGTGTTCCGGGACTCCATCTCGCGAGGGACGTGCCGGTCGATGACCGGTGGCAGGGGACTGCGCCTCGCGCTGTCGACAGGGGGTGCGGTTGCGCATCTGCATCATCGCCTCGAGCCAGTTCCCGATCCGGGAGCCCTTCGCCGGTGGACTCGAAGCCTTCACCCACACCGTGGCACGCAGGCTCATCACCCGCGGCCATTCGGTGACCCTGTTCGCCGCCGGCGGCAGCGACCCCGACCTGGGTGCACAGATGCTGATTCCCGAACGCCTGGAGTTCACCGAGGCGGCCCGCTCCGATGTCGGCGCCATGCCGGTGGACTGGATGCAGCAGCACCACGCCTATCTGGGTCTGATGCTGCACCTGGCAGGCTCCGACGAGTTCGACGTGATCCACAACAACTCCCTGCATCACCTTCCGCTGGCGCTGTCCTCCATGGTGCCCGCCCCGGTGCTCACCACGCTGCACACCCCGCCCACCCCGTGGCTGGAGTCCGCGATGAACTACGCCTCCCCCTCCTCGGTCTTCATGGCGGTGAGCTCGGCCACCGCGCAGGCCTGGCAGGAGACGGTGAGCGCGGGCGTGATCGCCAACGGCGTGGACACCGAGGTCTGGAAGGTCGGACCCGGGGGGCCCGGATGCGTCTGGACCGGACGGCTGGTCGCGGAGAAGGCTCCTCATCTCGCCATCGACGCAGCCCGAGCGGCTGGGCGCAGCATCACCCTCGCAGGGCCGATCATGGACCGCGCATACTTCGACGCGCAGGTCGCGCCCCGACTCGGCGACGACGCCGTCTACGCGGGTCATCTGCACCATGCTGAGCTGGTCGAGCTGGTCGGCTCCGCGGAGGTGGCGGTCGTGAGCTCCCAGTGGGACGAGCCCTATGGCCTCGTGGCCGCAGAAGCCATGTCCTGCGGAACTCCCGTCGCGGCCTTTGCCCGCGGAGGCCTCGTGGAGATCGTCACCGAGGAGACCGGCGCGCTCGCCGCAGACGGCTCGGTGGCGAGTCTCGCGGCGGCGATCACCCGCGCCGCGACCTGCGAGCGGCGAGTCGTGCGCGAACGCGCGGAGCAGCACCTCTCCCTGGACCGGATGGTCACCGAATACGAGAACGTCTACGCCCAGATGGCGGAGGAGATCTCCCCACGGCAGGCCGCCCCGGTTCGATGATCGGCTGGTACATCCACCACCAGGGACGAGGCCACCTTCACCGGGCCACAGCGGTGGCCCGAGCCGCCGCGGAGGCCGGCCTGGAGATCACCGGACTCTCCTCTCTGCCGGAACCGACGGACTGGCCCGGAGCGGACTGGGTCCAGCTGGAGCGGGATGACACGGCGACGCGGCCGGAGCCCCGCGACGCCACCGCCTCGGGTGCCCTGCACTGGGTGCCCCGGCACCACCCCGGTCTGCTCCGGCGCAGCGCGCAGGTCTCCGCCTGGCTGGACGCCGCGCGCCCGGCACTGGTCGTGGCTGACGTGTCCGTGGAGATGGCCCTCCTCGTCCGGCTTCACGGGGTCCCCGTGGTGACCGTGGCCCTGCCCGGGGATCGCACGGATCGGGCTCATCAGCTCGGCTATGCCGTCTCTGAGCGAGTGGTGGGGATGTGGCCCGCCGAGGCCGCGAACATGCTCCACGGCGCCGAAGCCGTCCATGCGCTCGGCGGACTCTCAAGGTTCGCGCCCCAGTCCTCCCCCGCCGACGCCAGCTCACTACCGCACGCCGCTTCACGCCTGCACGCCTCACCGCTGAACCTCCTGCCGCTGGACGTCCTGGCGCTGAACATCGTGGTGCTCAGCGGTGGGGGCGGGGGCTCCGTGGGCTCATCCAGCATCGCGCGGCTGCGCCGGATGCTCCCCTCGGCCGAGATCGTCATCCTTGGCGGAGACGGTTCCTGGGAACACGATCCGTGGCCGCAGCTGGTGCGTGCCGACCTGGTGGTCACCGCCGCCGGGCAGAACTCCATCGCAGAGGTCGCGGCCAGTCGCACGCCGGCTCTGGTCACCGCACTTGACCGACCGCACCAGGAGCAGCAGCGCATGCTCGCTGCGCTGGAGCGCGGCCCCTGGCCGGCGGTCCGCATGCCCGATCCCGACGACGACACCGGCTGGACAGAGGCGCTGACCCAGGTGCTGCGGCGAGACGGACAGGACTGGTCCAGCTGGTGCGACGGCGGCGCCGCCGTCCGCTTCGCCGATCTCCTGCAGGACCTGGTCGCCCAGGAGGCTCCCCACCAACCCGGCATGGAGGTGAACCGATGAAGACGTCTGTGCCGCGCGCCGTCGTCATCACCGCTGTCCATGGCAGGCACACACACCTGCGACGCATGCGCGCCGGCCTGGCCGCGAGCACCAAGCCACCCCTGCGGCACCAGCTCGTGGCCATGGCGGATCCTGAGATCAGCAGACAGGTCAGCGCCGAGGCGCAGCGGTCCGACGGCGACCGACTGACCACCGAGGCCGTCGAGGTCCCGCGCAGCCAGGGCAGGCTTCCGCTGGCCGAGGCCAGAAACCGCGGGGCGGAGCTGGCACTGAGGTCGCTTCCTCATCCGGAGGACCTGCTGATCTTCCTCGACGTGGACTGCATCCCCGCTCCCGAGCTGGTGGGTGCCTATCTCGACGCCGCCGCCCGCCGCCCGGACGACCTGCTCTGCGGCCCGGTGGCTTATCTGCCGGAGCTGCCCGCCGAACAGCTCGACGTCGCCGAGCCCGCCCAGCTCGCCGAATGGGCCGCGCCACATCCGGCACGTCCAGCACCGGAGCCCGGAGAGATTCTCAGCGACGGTGAACACGCTCTGTTCTGGTCCCTCTCCTTCGCAGTGCGGCGATCCGTCTGGCAGCGGATCGGAGGATTCGACGAGGCGTACACGGGCTACGGGGCGGAGGACACTGACTTCGCCTGGCGCGCCCGGGCCGCCGGGGTGGGCCTCTCCTGGGTGGGCGCGGCGCGTGCCTTTCACCAGCACCATCCGGTCTCCAGCCCCCCGGTGGAGCACCTGGAGGACATCCTGCGCAATGGACGCACCTTCGCCGGCACCTGGGGCCACTGGCCGATGGAAGGCTGGCTGGAGGAGTTCCGACGCCGGGGACTCGTGCGCCGGGAGGGTGCTGACTGGGTCGCCGTCGACCAGGCGAGTGTAGACGAAGCGCGTGTGGACCAAGCGCGTGAGGAAGAGGAGTCCAGATGAACACGATGCGTGTGGCCTCAGTGCCCGCCTCCCATGTCTATATCCGGCACCTGAGCAGTCCAGACCCGGAGCTGGATCCTGTGCGGCGCCTTTCGGATCCGCCTCCCTCGCGCCAGGATGCTCCCACCGGAGCGCCCTGGTGGCCTCCTGCGATGCTGGATCCTGCCTGGATCGCAGCGCATGACTTCGACCTGATGCATCTGCACTTCGGGTTCGACGCCCAGACCCCGGCACAGCTCAGCTCCGTGGTCGACGCGCTTGATGCCAAGGGCGTTCCTCTGGTGTACACCGTGCACGACCTGTGGAACCCCCACCATGAGGACTCTGCCCTGCACGAATCCCAGCTCGAGGTGCTGATCAACCGGGCGAAGGCGGTCATCACGCTGAGCGAGCAGGCGGCGACGGAGATCGAAACCCGCTGGGGAGTCCGGCCTGAGGTGATTCCGCACCCGCATGTGGTGGATTTCGAGCGCATGGACGCCGGTGCGCGGGCGCCGCGCCGAGCCGCCGAGGAGTTCCGGCTGGGGATCCACCTGAAGAGCCTGCGAGCGAACATGGCAGGCATTCCGCTGCTGCAGGCGGCTGCGGAGGCTGTGGCAGAGATTCCGGGCGGCGTGCTGCAGGTGAACGTGCACCGGGACGTCTTCGAGGACACCGGTGCCCGGCACGACGCCGAGCTGGCCCGTTGGCTGCGAGGACGGGAAGGAGCCGCGCTGGATCTCCGCGTTCATGACTATTTCAGCGACGCGGAGCTCTTCGACTATCTCTCCAGCCTGCATGCGTCCCTGCTGCCCTACCGGTTCGGGACACACTCCGGCTGGATGGAGGCCGCCCATGATCTCGGCACGGCGGTGATCGCTCCCGACGTGGGCTGCTACCGCAGCCAGGGCGCGGACCACCTCTACCACTGGCATGGAGAGGGCCGGCTGGACGTGCCGAGCCTGCAGCGCGCCATCCGCACCGCCGCAGAGCGGCCCGACCCCACCGCCGCGCAGCAGCCTGCGCGCACCGCTGCGGAGGAGTCCACAGTCGCTTGGCGCAGGAGGCAGCGACACGAGATCGCCGCAGCCCACGCGCAGGTCTACCGGCGGGCGCTCAGCGCCGTCACGGCGGGGCTCAGCGGGACTTGAGCACCGTGTGGGTGAGGAACTCGCCCACGTGGCTGATCTCCTGCGGGACCACCCCATGCCCGGCCCCGGCGTAGAGCACCTTGGTCAGCTTCACCGTCTTGGTCGCCCAGGCGTGGGTGTACTCGACGTGCTCGGCCGGGATGATCGGGTCCTCCTGATCCCGGCCCCAGAAGAACGGGATCTGCGCGGCGGCCAGGGCCTCGTCGTCGAACCAGCCCTCGATGCCCTCACCACGGGCGGGGTCCACGGCGAAGCCGGATAGCCCGACGGCGGCGGCGAACTTCTGCGGGCGGCTGCGCAGCAGCGAGGTGGCCATGGCCATGCCCATGGAGAACCCGAACAGGGTGACCGAGCTGTGCTCATCCTTGACCGAGGTGATCCACTCCCAGAGGTCCTCCACCGCGTTCCGGGCGGCGGAGGAGGAGTAGGCCAGCCGCTCCACGTCCAGGTCGAACCAGGTGTAGCCGCCGAACTCCATCTTCACCGGAGCCCGCACGGAGGCATAGGTGAACTCCTCCGGCAGGCCCGGCACCAGCCCCATGAGGTCCTGTTCGTGGGATCCATAGCCGTGCAGCAGCACCACCAGCGGGGTGCCGGCGCGGTCCTGCGGCTCGCGAGACCAGACGACGTGGGGCTGAGCAGACATGGGACGACCTTTGCATGACGGGAAGATGTGCCTGACCCACTCTAATCAGCCCGGCCCTTCTGGTCAGCCCAGTCCTTCTGGTCAGCCCATAGGAGGATGCGTCAGGCGGGGGTCTTCAGCGAGAATGTACCTGTGAGTAACAACGACGAGATTCTCAACACCCCTGAAGTTCCTGGCGACACCCCCGAACACCGTGCCGACGCCGGGGATGCGCCAGCAGTTCCGCGGCACCCCTGGACCCGCTATGTCGCCCTCGGGGACTCCTTCACCGAGGGCATCGGGGATCCCGACCAGACGCGCCCGGGCTACCACCGCGGCTGGGCCGACCGGGTGGCCGAGGAGCTCGCCCTCGGTGCCGCGGCCACAGACGGAGCCCGGAAGTTCTCCTACGCGAACCTCGCCGTGCGAGGGAAGCTCATCGCGCAGATCCGCGACGAGCAGATCGCCCCGGCGCTGGAGCTGCGTCCCGACCTGATCACCCTGTGCGCGGGCGGCAACGATGTGATCCGCCCCGGTGGGGATCCGGATGAGATCGCCCGCGTGCTGGACACCATGGTGCAGATCCTCAGCACCACCGGAGCGACCATCGTGCTGTTCAACGGCCCTGATGTGCGCGAGACCCCTGTGGTCGGCTCGATCCGCGGGAAGGTCGCGATCTTCAACGAGAACATCAGGACCATCGCCGCCCGGCATGATGCCGTGGTGGCCGACATGTGGTCGCTGCGGGAGCTGACCCGCCCGGAGATGTGGGACGCCGACCGGCTGCACTTCTCCGCGCTGGGCCACCATACGATCGCCCGCATGGTCCTGGAGACGATGAACGTCAAGCATGATCTGGTGCCCTCTGAGCCGCGCCCGGCGCCGGTGCGCAGCTGGCGCGAGGCGCGCGTGGGCGACGTGGTGTGGGCTCGCCACCATCTGTTCCCCTGGGTGATTCGGCGTCTGCGCGGAAGGTCCTCCGGAGACGGGATCCACGCCAAGCGGCCGAACTTCGAGCCGCTCTTCGGCGGGTCCATGCCTCCCGGCGGCAGCCCGGCCGATGACTGAACCAGAGCTCGCTGCTCAGCCTCTGCCTCCACGGGCCGGCTCGACGGGCTAGGCCGGGGGCTCCGTCGCAGGGGCCTGGGTCTTGTCGGGCTCGTCCACCGGACCCGCGGGCGAGGAGTCTGCCGCGCCGTGACCTGTTGCGGGAGCGCCCGCGTTGGGGGCGCCCGCGCTGAAGATCGCCTTCAGTGCCGTCTCGGCCTCGGGACCCGCGGCACGTGCAGCCTCCAGGTTGGTCTCTGAGACGGAGAGCAGCACTTCGCGGCGCTGGACCTTGACGTCGCGGGGCGCGTCGATGCCGATCTTGATGCCGTCTCCGCGGACCTCCAGCACGGTGATCACCACCTCCTCACCGATGAGGAGCTGTTCACCGACCTTCCGTGTGAGCACTAGCACTGGTTCATCCTAACGGAGACCGGCCAGCCGAGCTGGTGTCCGGTCGCGGGGGTGAGCGTCTCATCCGCGCAGGTCAGCACCAGTCCGTCGATGGGGCGCGACTGTTCGAGCACCGCGAGCCAGTGCCGGATGTCCTCCGGCTTGCGACGCAGGTCCACGGCTGCCCAGAGCTGGTCGGCCTCCTTCACCGCGGGGGACTCTGCCCCGCTGAGCACTCCGGGACGCGGGAAGCGCAGCGCGCAGGTCGCCAGCACCGGAACCTCCATGCCCACGGCCTTGGCACGCGCCTCGCGCAGCACCGCTCTGGCCTCGCGCAGGGGCTTGCTCGCGTAATCGGCCTCCGCCAGCAGAAGCGGGTCCCCCAGCGCTCCGTCGGCGGCACTCGCAACCAGTGCTGCCAGCGCAGCGGACTCTTCGGCGCCGAGGCAGGCAAGGACCATCAGCGTCCCGGGTGCCTGTAGCAGCGCAGGTGCGGCAGTCGTCCCGGTGGGGGCCACGGCCGAAGTTCCGGTCGAAGCCCCGGCCGAAGTCCCGAGCGGACTTCCGAGGGAAGCACCGGGAGCGGCCCCGAGCTCCCGCTCCCCGGCGGGCTCTCGCGACGCCAGCCACAGCTCATCCATCATGCGGGCGAAGTCCTCATCGAGATCCTCCACCGGCGACTCTGACTCGCCACCCTCCGTCCGAGCCTCCGTCTCATCCCACGGCTGAGACTTCTCCTGCGCCCGCAGCCGACGACGACGCCGCGAGTCGACCTCGGGTGCAGGAGGCGGCGGCGACTGCTCGGGCCGGGGAGCCGGAACCTCCACAGTGGCTTCGAAGTGCTCCCGCGCCAGAAAGCCCCCGATGCCGCCGCGCGTGACGCGTTCAGCGGAGACGATCCGCGCCCGAGGGCCGTATTCCGCGAGCGCCTGGGCCCCGAGCTTCGCCAGGGACGTGCCTTTAAGGACGTATCTGTTCGGTTCCACGCACCACTCCCACGGTCTCGATCTCTGCTCCTCCTGAAGAGGCTTCCTGATAGGAGAGCACGGGCAGCCCCCCTGTCTGCGGCGCCAGCAGGCGACGCACCGCCGGCCGCAGGGCCGGAGCGCAGACCAGCACCGGATTGTGTCCGCGGGACTCCGCCTCGGTCAGTGATTCTCTCACCGAGGCGTGGATCGCCTCGATGCGGGCGGTGTCCAGCAGGATCTGACTCGCCCCCTCGGCGGTGCGCAGGCCTTCGAGCATGGAGTGTTCCAGACTCGGATCGATCATGATGACCCGGAGCCTGCCCTCCTCCAGGTGCTTCGCGGCGATGGCTGGTCCCAGGGCCGCCCGGGCCGCCTCGATGAGACCTTCCGGCTCGCCGGAGACCTTCCCGCGCAGCGCGAGCGCCTCATAGATCCGCGGCAGGTCGTTGATCGGCACCTGCTCCTCCAACAGTCCCTGCAGCACGCGCTGGACCTCCGCGAGATTGAGCACGGAGGGGACGAGCTCCTCCACGGCGGAGGGGTTGACCTCTTTGACCGCATCGGTGAGCACCCGCACGTCCTCACGGGTAAGCAGACGCGCCGCGTTGTTCTGGATCACTGTGGACAGATGGGTGACCACCACGGAGACCCGGTCGATGGTCATCGCTCCGCTCATCTCCGCGCTGTGTCGCAGCTCGGCGGGGACCCACTTTCCGGAGAGCCCGAACACCGGTTCCACCACAGTGGTCCCGGGCAGCGATCCCAGCTGCTCCCCCAGGGCGAGGATCTTGCCGCGCGGGATCTGGCCGCGGCCGATCTCCACACCGGCGACTCGGATCGCGTAGCTGGCCGGCGGCAGCTCCACGCTGTCCCGGGTGCGCACCGGCGGGACCAGGATGCCCAGCTCCAGTGCGATCCGCTTGCGCAGCGCCTTGACCCGGGCGAGCAGGTCGTCCCCGCCGCCTCCGACGATGTCCACCACGTCCGGGGAGAGCTGGATCTCGAGGGTGTGCACCCGCATATGGTCGATCAGGTCCTCGGTGGTCTCCGCCGGACGCGCCGTCTGCTCGGCCTCCTGATCGGCCTCGCGCCGCGCCTCGGCCGCCTCGCCCGCCCGGATCCGGTAGGCGATGATGATCAGCACGACCCCGACCCCCATGAAGGGCAGCTTCGGCATGCCGGAGATCAGGCCCAGGGAGATGGCGGCGGCACCGGCCACCAGCAGAGCGGTCTGGGACTGGGCCAGCTGCTTCGAGGCGGAGGAGCCCATATCCGATTCCGCGTTGGATCGGGTCACGATCATGCCGGTGGACACGGCCATCAGCAGCGAGGGGATCATGGTGGCGAGGCCGTCACCGATGGTCAGCAGCGAATAGGTGTTGACCGCCTCCCCTGCCGCGAGCCCATGTGAGAGCATGCCGATCGCGATGCCGCCGACCAGGTTGATCAGCGTGATGACGACACCGGCGATGGCGTCGCCCTTGACGAATTTCGAGGCGCCGTCCATGGCTCCGTAGAAGTCGGCCTCGGCGGCGACCTCGGCCCGGCGCTCCCGCGCCTGGGAGTCGGTGAGCTGGCCGGCGTTGAGGTCGGCGTCGATGGCCATCTGCTTGCCCGGCATAGCGTCCAGGGTGAAGCGGGCACCCACCTCGGCCACGCGCTCGGCGCCCTTGGTGACCACCACGAACTGGATGACCACGAGGATCAGAAACACCACACATCCGATGATCAGGCTTCCGCCCACCGCGATGGTGCCGAAGGCGCCGATCACCTCTCCGGCGTAGCCGTTGCCCAGCACCAGGCGGGTGGAGGCCACGTTCAGGCCCAGCCGCAGCAGGGTCATGACCAGCAGCAGGGAGGGGAAAACGGAGAAGTCCAGCGGCTTCTTCACGAACATCGTGGTCATCAGCACCAGGATCGCGAGCAGGATGTTCACCGCGATCAGGGCGTCGAGCAGTCCGGCCGGGATCGGCACCACCAGCAGCATCACGATCGCGACGACCCCGAGCGGGACGGCCACCTTTGAGAGGTTGTTCACTGACGTGTCTCCTTGGTCCCTGCGAAAGGCTGACGGGGCACGGCGGGCACGGTGTGGACGCCGGAGGCGCTGCCGCGCTCTTTGAGCTGCATGACGAAGGCCAGCACCTGCGCCACCTGGGTGAAGAGCTCCACGGGCACTTCGTCGCCGAGCGAGCACTGGGCATGCAGCGCCCGGGTGAGGGCGACGTCGCGCACCATGGGCACGCGTCGCGCGGCGGCCTCCTCGCGCAGGCGCAGCGCGATGTTGTCCGTCCCCAGCGCCACGACCTTCGGGGCCGCGAACCCCGGCTGGTAGGACAGCGCCACGGCCACATGCGTGGGGTTGACCAGCATCACGTCGGAGTCCCCCACGGCGGCGATCATCCGGTTGCGGCTCATCTCCAGGGCGCGGCTGCGCCGGTGCTGACGCACGAGCGGATCGCCGTCGGTCTTCTTGTTCTCATCCTTGACCTCCTGCTTGGTCATCCGGGTGTGCTTGCGGTTCCGCCGGGAGACCACGAGCAGATCGACCACTGCGAGCCCGACCCCGGCGAGGATGGAGGCCTGCAGCAGTGAGACCGTGCCGCTTCCTGCCGCGCTGAGCATGGAGGAGACGGGCAGCAGGCCGGCGTTGAGCAGCAGCGGCATCAGCGAGCGGATGACGTACCAGAGCATCAGGCCCACCACCGCGGTCTTGAGCAGCGCCTTGAGCCCCTGCCACAGCGCCTGCAGCCCGAAGGTCCGCTTGATCCCCTTCACCGGGTCCAGATGCTCGCCCTTGAGCGCGAACTTGCGGAACGTCACGCCACCCTGGAGCACGGCGCCGGCCAGCACCGCCAGGACGACGGCGGCCAGCATCGGCCCCAGCGTCAGCGCCATGGAGGCGCCCGCCTCGCCCAGAGCGGTGACGGCCACCTCGGGGTCAGGAGCATCGATGACGGCCTTCACCGCTCCCAGCTGGACCTGTCCTGCCTCCCGTGCGGTGTCGAGCACCCAGGGCATGGCGGCGGTGGCGGCCCCGATCCCGAGCCAGGCGGTCAGATCCTGCGAGCGGGAGAGCTTGCCCTTCTCGCGGACCTCCTTCATCCGCTGAGGTGTGGCCTTCTCCGTCCTCTCCCCTGTGGGCTCAGACATCAGATCACCCCGTTGAAGGCGCGCAGGCCGGACTGCACCAGCGTGGAGACGGCCGCCGGCAGCACCACGAACACCGTGCCAGCCAGGGTCAGCGTGAGGAAGATCTTCAGCGGAAAGCCCAGTGAGAAGGCGTTCAGAGCAGGGGCGACCCGGGTCAGCAGTCCCAGTCCGGCATCTGCCAGGAAGAGCACCACCAGCAGCGGGCCGGCGATCTGAACGGCCGCCATGAACATCTCGGTGAAGCCGGTGAGAGAGTTCTCCGCAAGCGCGGCGAGGCTGATCTCGGCCCCCAGCGGCAGCGCGTCGAAGGAGCGGAAGAGCCCGGCCAGGATCAGCTGATAGCCGTCGGAGGCCACCAGCAGCGCGATGGCTGCGAAGTGGAAGAGCCGGGTGAACTGGGCGCCGTTGATCTGGGAGCCCGGATCGAAGGCCATCGCGAGCTGGAAGCCGCCGAATAGGTCGATGAGTCCGCCCGCAGACTGCACGGCGGCGAAGAGCAGCATCACCAGGAAGCCCAGGGCGGCGCCGGCGAGGATCTCCAGCAGCAGCGCGGCGATGAAACCTCCGGTGTCCATCGGCACGTAGTCGGCGACGGCGCGCGGCGCCACCACCAGTGCCAGGGCCGCTCCCATCGCGGCGCGGATGCGCATGGGCACCGAGCCGTGGGAGAAGGGCGGCGCGATGACGATGAACGCGGTGACCCTCACGGCTGCGAGCATCGTGGCCTCCAGCCAGGCCAGCGGCAGCGTGAACTCCACGTCATCCGCCCCCGAGGAGAGCGGGTATCCGGTCGAAGAGGGTGTGGGTGAAGCTGACGATCTCGGCGATCATCCAGTGCCCGCAGACCACCAGCGCGATGCCCACCGCCACGGCCTTGGGCACGAAGGACAGCGTGATCTCCTGGATCTGGGTCATCGACTGGAACAGCGAGATGGCGAAGCCGACCACCAGGGAGGTGATCAGCACCGGCGCCGAGAGCTTCGCGGCGACGACCAGCCCGGCGAGTCCGATGTCGAGCACGGCATTGGTGTCCATGCCTAGCCACCTCCCGTATAACTGCCCACGAGGGCGGTGATGATGAGTCCCCAGCCGTCGACCAGGATGAACAGCAGGATCTTGAAGGGCAGCGAGATCATCACCGGCGGGAGCATCATCATGCCCATGGACATCAGCGCGGAGGCCACGACCAGGTCGATGACGAGGAAGGGCACGAAGATCACGAAGCCGATGATGAAGGCCGCCCGCAGCTCGGAGACCATGAAGGAGGGGATGAGCGTGGTCAGTGCCACGTCATCCGGTGTGGAGGGGTTCTCCAGGTCCGCCGCCCGGGTCATCAGCGCGATGTCTTCTTCGCGCGTGTGGGCGAGCATGAACTGGCGCAGCGGCTCCGAACCGACCTCCAGCGCCTCGGTGAAGGTCAGCCCGCCGTCGGTATAGGGCTGCACGGCGAGTTCGTTGATCTCGGTGAGCACCGGGGACATGACGAACAAGGAGAGGAACAGCGCCAGCCCGGCGAGCACCTGGTTCGGCGGGATCGACGGCAGCGAGAGGGCATTGCGGGTCAGCGCGAGCACCACGAAGATCTTGGTGAAGGAGCTCATCATCAGCAGCAGGGCAGGGGCCACGGAGAGCAGCGTGATCGCGATCAGCGTGACCACGGCGGAGCTGGGGGTGCCGTCGGGACCGTTGATGTCCACTGAGAGTCCGCCGCCGCCCTCGCCCTCGGCGTCCTCGCCGTCCCCGTCCTGACCCTCGTCGTCGCCCGGGACCGGCGCGGGCTCTCCAGGCTGCGGCTGCTCCGGAGGGTCCACCGGGGCCGCCGAGACCGATCCGGCCGAGAGCCACAGCGAGGCGCCCACCGCAAGGACCAGCAGCAGGACCAGCAGCACCCTCCGGCTCAGCTGCTGCGGCTGCGGCTGCGGCTGCGCCGTCGTTGGCCTGATCGTCAGTGCAGGCGCAGTCCCTGCGGCGTTCATTGGGTGGGGTCCTGGTGTGGATCCTGGGGCCGCGGAGAAGCCGAGCCGCCGATCCGGTCATGGCCGGTCCTGCCCTGCGCGAGTGCGACGGCGGAGCGCAGCTTCTGCTCGAAGCTGCGGCTCACTGCCGAGTGGCGTCCGCCTGAGGCCGCTGTGGTCGCCTCCATCGGCGGGGGTTCAGGGGCGGGGTAGCTCTCCAGCAGGGTGACGCTCTGCTCGGCGACCCCGATGACATAGCGATGATCGTCGATGTCCACCACCGCCACCGAGGACTTCTGGCCCAGAGCATGCCGCCCGATCATGGTGACTGCGTGTGGGGTCGCCGAGGTGACCCGTCCGGACCAGCGGCGATTGATGAACCAGATGAGCCCCAGGACCGCGGCGAGCGAGACCGCGACCCGGAGGATCAGAAAGAAGCTGTCCACTCAGACGAGGCCTTCCGAGGAGTCGAGGATCTTGGTGATGCGCACCCCATAGTCCTGGTCCATCACCACCACCTCGCCCTGGGCGATGAGTCTGCCGTTGAGCCGCACATCGGCGGGGGCACCCGCGTTGCGGTCCAGTTCGATCACGGCTCCTGGCTCCATCGCGAGCACATCGCGCACCGAGACCCGGGTGCGGCCGATCTCCACGGTCAGCGCCATCTGGACGTTGTTGAGCCGGCTCAGCCTGGAGGAGACGTTCTCGTCGTCTCGAGGCGCACCCCCCGTGGACCCGGCGGTCGCTGTGCCGGGCGCCGGGGTCCGGTCGCGGCCGGCGGAGGCTGAGCTCGGAACCGGTTCGCGCAAACGGACGGCGAACCAGCCCACGGAGTCTCCTGCTGCGAGCAGCTCGAAGACGACGGTCTCGGGATCCTGCAGGAGACCCTCCGCCGAGCCGCGGGGAGCCGTGGAGAGCACCCCCGTGCCGAGCACGCCGGTGGCCGCCTCAAAGGCGGGACGCAGCACGTCATCGATGGAGACCAGCTTCGGGTCAAGGTCGGCCGCGTCTCCGAGGACGGAGGGGTCCACGCGCACGGCCACCTCGGCAGAGAGACTTCCCACGAAAGCCGCCACAGACAGGTCACCGTCTCCGGCAAGAGCTGCGGGCGAAGGCTGGGCAGCGGACTCGTCGAAGCGTCGGGCAGTGACCGGCACGCTCACCGGCAGGGCGGCGCACAGCGCCTCTGCGGCAGAGACGTGCAGACCTGTGGTCTCCCGAGAGGCGGTGCTCCCGGCATCGATGTCCTGGATGGGGCTCATAGTGTGCTTTCCTCAGTGGAGACGACGACGGCGGCGATCCGGCCGGCATGGGAACCGGCGGCTGCTGTGCCCAGGCGCTGACCATCGACGGTCAGGTTCAGCGGGCGGTGGGATGGGTGCGGCAGGCGCAGGACATCGCCCACCGACATGTTCAGGATCTGCTCCGGGGTCACCTGGGCGTCGCTGACGCTCAGCGCCAGCTCCATCGGGACCTGCGCGATGTGCTCGTTGAGCAGCTCTGCCGCGTGCTCCCCGGTGTCGATCGGGTTCTCCTCGCCCAGCTGCGGGAGGATCGCATCCCCCGGCACCGCGACGGTGGCCAGCACTGACCGGTCCCCCACCTGGATCGTGAAGGTGGCGGCCAGCATCAGGTCCATCTTGGTGGCGGCCTGGGCGAACTGCGCGTTGTAGTGGATGGTGTCCACCGTCACTGCGCTCTTCAGCAGCCCTCCGAGGGAGTAGTGCAGGTCTTCGAGGGTCTCGGTGACCAGATTTCGGACCAGGGTCTGCTCGATGCGGGTGAACTTGCGCTCAGGGACATCCACGGGGTGGTGGCTGCCCAGGATATGGGACACCCAGTTCAGCGCGCCGGAGGCGGGAAACTGGAACACGGCCCGTGCGTTGAGTCCGTCGAGGCTGCACAGCACCATCGCGGTCGTGGCGGGCAGCCGCGCTATGTAGTCGTCGTAGGTCTGCATGGTCACGGATTCCAGGGTGACCTGGGACATCACTCTGACTCGTGCGGTCAGCTGCGTTCCCCACTGGCGGGCGAACGTCTCGAAGGCGAGTTCCAATGTGCGGGCATGCTCGCGCGAGAGCGTGGTGGGGCGACGAAAGTCATAGAGCACCGGCTCCTGCGCGGGGAGGCTGACCGGCGCCGCATCACGTGGCGGCGGCACAAGCGTAGAGGACACGTCGGGCACTATCGGAGCCTCTGACCTGCCCGTTAGCTTCAGGTGGATATTTTTTTCGGCTTAGGCCTCGTCAGCTCCCGCGGCAAGCTCGGGAAGCAGCTCACGGATCTGTTCCGGCTCGTCGGAGAGGACGGTGACATCCACCCGTCGGTTCTGCCAGAGCCGTTCGTCCACCGGATGCGCGTCCCCATAGCCCACGGAGACGATCTTGGCGGCATCGACTCCGCCCACCTCCACCAGTTCTCTGAGCACGCCGGTGGCCCGGCTGGCCGAGAGCTCCCAGTTGGTCGGATATGGCTCCACCGGACGGCGGACATCGGCATGACCACCCACTTCGAAGAACCGGGCGGTGGGTGCAAGCACCGGGGCGATCGCGTCGATCACCTCCTGGCCTTCGTCATTGAGCGTGGAGCTGTTCGGGTCGAAGAAGGTCTCTGCCCCCACCAGGCGCACGGTCAGCCCGCGCTCGTCGAGGACGAACTCCGCACTGCCCTCGTGTCCGGCCTCGCTCAGCCGATCCTGGAGCTTGCGCTGCAGCGCACGGAGGTCATCGATCTCCTCCTGGGCCAGCGCGATCCGGTCATCGGTGACCTCCTCCAGCAGCTCCAGCTGCTCGCCCTGGGTCAGTTCTGCATCGGGACCCTCTTCGCCGACCCGTTCCGGAGGCACGACGACACCCGAGGCGGTGTCCACCGTCTCGCTGGACTCGGTGCCGAACCCCGTCGCCAAGGAGCTGCGCAGCTGCTCATATTTGTCCTGGTCCACTGTGGACATGGCATAGAGCACGATGAACAGGCACATCAGCACCGTGACCATGTCCATATAGGAGGCCATCCAGCGCTCATCACCACCGCCGTGTCCGCCCGATCCGCCGGAGCCGGCGCGCGAGCGTCGCCGACCGCCCTGAGCGCGTCCGGCGGAGCTGCGCCGCGTGGGGTTCCCCGGGGAGCTCATGCGGCCTCGTTGACGTCCCGGGTCGAGGTGTCCGCCGCGGGGCGCAGCTCGTGGGCAGGGACCATGGCGCGCAGCCGCTCACCGAGCAGGATGGGCTGGCTGCCGTCCTGGATTGCGAGAAGCCCCTCCATCGTGAGCTCCATCCGGTCCTGCTCGAGCTGCGCAAGCCGACCCAGCCGAGCGCCGATCGGCAGCCAGATGAAGTTCGCCGAAACGAGTCCCCAGAGGGTGGCCACGAAGGCCGCAGCGATCATATGACCCAGCTCGTCAGGCTCCGAGAGGTTCTCCAGCACATGCGTCAGCGAGACCACCGTGCCGATGATCCCGACCGTGGGCGCGTATCCGCCCATGGACGTGTAGAACCGAGATGCGACCTGGGCGGTGGCATCCTTGGTGGCGATGTCGTCTTCGAGCTGCTGACGCAGCGAATCACCGTCCACACCGTCTGCCAGTGACTGCAGCCCGCGGGAGACGAACGGGTCCTCAGCCTGCTGCGCCTTGGCCTCCAACGCCAACAGACCATCGCTGCGGGCCACCTCGGCCAGCGCGACGAGATGCTCGATGCGATCCTCTGCTGCCGCCACCCTGCCCTGGAACGCAGTGGGCAGGGCCTTGACTGCAAGTAGCGCGTCTTTGAGAGTGCCGCCGGCCACAGCCACGGCGATGGTCCCGAAGAAGACCAGGATCATGGGCGCCGGGAGCAGGATGGAGCTCACGTGCGCGCCTTCGAGGAAGAGCATGGCGAACATGGCGCCGAAGGCGAGCAGCAGGCCGATCAGGGTTGCGGGATCCATCAGACCATCCTGGGTGGGGGCTCATCGGGCAGGCCGGACGCGCTTGTCGAGGCGCCTGCCACCACGCGAGCGCGGAAGTCGGCGATCAGTCCAATGACGTCGTCCATGGATTCGAGCACCACGTACCGGGCCCCATTGATCATCAGAAGCACCGTGTCCGGGTGCTCCTGGATGCGCTCGATCAGATCGGGGTTCACTGCGAAGCGGGTCCCGTTGAGCCTGGTCACGACGATCATCAGCACGTCCTTTCAGGCTTCACTGTCGGCTGGCCCGCGCCGACCGTTAGCCCCGCCCGTCAGGTCATCAGGGCTTCAGCCGAAAGCGTGGGCCAACAGTGTGCGCACTGGCGGGAGACGCCTTGGGCCGTGGCCGCGTGGGCGACGGCCCAGCCTTGTTCACAGACACGCTCAACGAGCAGGTGCCGACCACACGCATTCAATCGGGCGTTGCGCCGGGACACGGAGACCTCCTGGGCTCGTTTGGTAGAGGGCGCAGAGCCCAGGACGCTACCGAGAGGTGGAGGGCCGTCGCCGGATTCTCATGAGTGCGCTCATCAGGTAGCAAGTACCGGCCAGGATTAATAGCCCTCCGGCGGGAAGGTTGCGCGGGATGACAATGTCTCCGCCTAGCAGCGCGGTGCCGAAGAGCAGGATTGAGATACCTATCAGGCAGGCTTGGATGGTTTCGGCCAAGTGCTCACTTCGAACGCGCATGTCCCTGATTCTGCCTGAACTGCGGTACCAAACGAGTTGAGTGCCTCACAACGATGACCGTGAGCATCGCGAGCAGCCCCTCCCACGACGATTTCGGCCCAGGCATGTCGAGATTGTCTTCTGGAGAAATGCTGCTCGCCGCTGCTTGGCACGACCGCAGCGTTGACTAGCTGGCAGACTAACCGGACCGTCGGGTCATCGGCGACTTCGGTTGAGGGCCTCCCACCGCGTCTGTTCGGTGAAGACCACTGTGATGCAGAGCGCGGTAACGCCGACGGCGACCCAAAACGGCCAGACCGCCCAAGCGGCGGTCGCCGCGGCACCGAGGTGAATGAACACGATGAGGACGGTGACGCCGCCCGGGGCCGAGACCGGGGCGTCTCCACCTGGTCGGTCCCCGGGAGTGCCGAAGACCGCGGGAAGCGCGACCAGAACCGCGACCGCGGCGATCGCGAGCAGGATCGAGTGTGGCCACAGCGCCCAGGCGGTGGCGATCCAGGCGATGATCTCTACGACAAACCGAACGGCCCCACGGGCGTAGTCGTGACCGGGCGGGCGGTGTGGCGACGCTCGTCGGGTGTGCCCCGCAACCGTTGGCATCGCCCGCGTGCGTGTCATGGTGCTCCTGCGGCGGTGAGGCCGCGATCGACGAAGGTGATCATCCAGGTGAAGCTGTCGTCGATGTCGGCGTCCAGCTGGAACCCGTTACTGGATTCCAGCGTGGCGAATCCGTGGAGGATGCTGCGGAGCATTCGCATGGCATGGATCTGCTCGCCGGGGTCGAGTCGGTATGCGCGAAGAACTGCCGCGAACGACTCCAGAGTGCGGTCCAGCGCGACAGCCAGGGGATCGTCCGTGCCGGTGGGCGAGGCGCCTGTGGTCGCTGCGTATCGACCGGGGTGTTCTTTGACGTAAGTGCGAACGGTCTGGGCTGCCGCAGCAAGTGCGTCCCGACCCGCGAGACCTTGCATTGCGTCGCGGAGGGCGTCTCCGAGTTCGACGGCACCCAGGGCGGCGATGCGGTGGGTGAGATCGGCGAGACCGTTGACGTGCTTGTAGAGCGATGGCGCCTTCACCCCGAGGCGTTCGGCGACGAGGCTCATACTGAGCTGTGAGAGGCCGATCTCGTCTGCGACGTCCGCTGCGGCCGCGGTGACCGTGGAGGAAACCAGTCCGACCCTAGGCATTGGTCGCTGCGCTCGTCAGGGTGTTGCGAAGGAAGGGTAGCAGCAGCGCGAGGACTTCCTTCGGCGTTTCAGCGTGCGGATAGTGGCCGGCGCCGTCGATGACCGCGAGTTCACCGAGCCCCTCGGAGAGGTCGGCGATGATCTTCTCGCCCTCAGCCCGCGGGTCGACCCAGTCCGGGTCGGCGCTGCCCTCCACGATGAGTACCGGGCATCGCACCCCCGCGAGGTGCTCGCCGGCGTCGACCGGGGAGGTCTTCGTCATGGCGTTCAGAACAGCCATCCGGTCGGGTTCGCGCAGCATGGCCTCAATGTAGGCGCGTTCGTGCGCCCAGTCGGCAGGCTTCGTCGGGATGGCGATGTCGAGGTAGGCCATCCACCCCTTGAGGCTGCTGCTCATCATGACTTTCATGAGTTGAGTCGCACCGTTGCGGACGCGCTTGCTGCGAAGCGTCCCGAGCAGGTCGAAGGACTGCTTACGAGTGAACGGGGCGAGCTCAACAACGCCGACGAACAGCTCAGGCGCAGTCGCCGCGGCGATGGTGGCCGCACCTCCGCTGATGGATTGACCGACGATGACAGCAGGACCGCCGAGGTGTCGCACGACCGCAACCAGATCACCGGCGATGTCCGCCCGGGTGTAGCCCAACCAGCCGGTGGCGCTGGAGTCCCCACAACCGCGGATGTCGACGTTCGCGACGCGGTAGCCCGCGGCGACCAACTCCGGGACAAGGAACCGGTAAGAACGACGAGTGTCACCCATTCCGTGAGCCAGGACCACCAACGGACCCGATCCTTCGATATCGAAGGCGATGGTGCCTTCTCCGATTGTCAAGTACTCAAGCATGTCTTCCCCCAGTGGCTAATGGTAATAGCCTAAAGCTACTACCACTAGCTTCCACTCGTCAAGCTCCGTGCGTCCTCGCCCAGCGAGTGCGGCGGGGCGGTGGATCTTGTCACGGAGTCCAGTCCCGGAATTCCCGTTCCGCTACGATCGCTGGTGGTGGAGTTTTGTCGCGTTCTCCTCATGGGCCACCTTTTCGGGTATGCACGCACCTCCATTACGGACCAGGACGCGTTGCTGAAGAGCACCGCACCACCAGCTACTGACAACGCTTCACACGCTGGCACTTTTCGAGGGGCTCAGCTTCTGGGTTCCGATGACGGAGAGCAATTGCAGCTTGTCGTGGCTCTCGGTGCCGGGGGTCGCGGTGAAGACGAGCAGTGTCTGGATCTGTTCGGGGTCCAGGAGACTTTGGCAGTAGACGGTCAACTCTCCGAGTTCGGGGTGGAGGAGGATTTTTTGTTCGCTGTACCGCCATCCCACGACGTGTTCGGCCCATACTTCCGTGAACTCCGTGCTGCAACCCTGTAGCGCGTCGACGATATCGGCTGCACGCGATCGGGGCCCTTCTCGTGTGAGCACCTCCCGCAGCTGGGAGGCGAGGACCCTCGAGTGCTTGGGATGCTCCTCGACCGGGTACAGCTTTCGCTCAGCGTCGTTGGTGAACCACCGGTATATGACACTGCGGGCCAGTCCTTGGTGTGTCCGCTGGTCACCCAATAGCGCCAATCCTGGCTGGGTCTGGAACAGGGTCTCACCCAGAGAGTTCAGGACGATGGCGGGGGTGTCCGTGAGCCTGTCCACCACGCGCATGAGGCCCACGTTGACGTGGTCTGTGCGGCGTACACGCGGTGCAGTTCCGTAGCCCACCACCTGGAACAGGTAGTCGCGGTCATCCAGGGACAGGCGCAGACCGCGCGCCAGAGCCGTGACCATCTGCTCCGAGGGTTTCGGACTGTGACCGCGTTCCGTCCGTGAGTAGTAGTCACTGGACATTCCTGTCAAGGCCGCGACTTCCTCCCGGCGAAGCCCTGGCGTTCGACGCCGCTGACCCCTGATGAGACCAACGTCCTCGGGTTGAAGCTTCTCCCGCCTTGAACGTAGGAACTCGGCCAGCGCGCTTTTATCCATATGGGTAGTTTCCCGCACGACTGGTAGCCCGACCACTGTCCAGCAGTCAGAGGATAGGCGGGCCCTTCCTCGTGGCTGACCCTCTCCGTAGCGTTGCCCCACGTCACCGCGCCACCCGCCGATGGCCACACCATTCGAATCTAGCCGAACACAAATGAACGGAAAAGAGTAAAGAATGAGCACAAAATGGACGACGGCGGATCTGCCGGACCTGACCGGAAAAACGATTGTAGTGACAGGAGCCACGGCAGGACTCGGTGAGGTGACCACGCGCGAGCTCGCCCGCGTCGGCGCACACGTGGTCATAGCAGTCCGAAACGAGCAGAAAGCGGCGGACATCGTCCGCGGCATAGGGCCCACGAAGGGGCGGATCGAGGTCCGCCACCTCGACGTCGCGGACCTAGCATCTGTCCGCCAGTTCGGCCGGAGCTGGTCGGAACCGGTCGATGTGCTGATCAACAACGCCGGCATCATGCAGGTCCCCCTCACCTACACCCCTGATGGGCTCGAGCTGCAGATTGCGACAAACTACTTCGGCCCGTTCGCCCTGACGAGCGCGCTCCTACCTCACATCACGGACCGCGTCGTATCCCTCTCGTCCCAGCTCCACCGGATCGGTCGTGCCCGCGTGGATGACCTGAACTGGAAGACCCGGAAGTACGACGACCTGGCCGCTTATGCCGATTCCAAACTTGCCGTCGTCCTGTTTTCCAACGAACTACAGCGGCGCCTGAAGGCCGCTAACAGCCACCTGCGATCCATCACAGCTCATCCGGGAATCGCCAAGACCAACCTGGCCTCGCATGCCGGCGGACTGACCGGCCGCATCAACCACCTCGGGCCGATGCTCAACACCGTCGAACAGGGCGCCCTCCCCACCCTGTACGCCGCAACGCAGAATATCCCCGGTGGGTCCTACGTCGGTCCTGACGGTCCGGCGAGCATCAAAGGACACCCGAAGATCCGCCGTCCATCCCGCACGGCCCGCAACGAGAACGTCGCCCGGGATCTGTGGGACGAAACGAACAGGGTCGTAGGAGACGACCTGGCCTTCACGATCTGACGCCCACTTCTGGAAGACGGGTACCGGGACCCCAGCATCCTACGTCCGGGTATGGAGCGGTCTACAGATGCATCGACGACCAGCTTGCTATTCGATCTGGAACTTGAATCCGCGGTGGGAACCGACAAACCCTAGTCGCTCGTAGAACCTGTGTGCGTCGATCCTGTTCGCGTCTGATGTGAGTTGCACCAGGGAGGCATCTACAGCCGGTGCAGCGACATCGATCACCCATTTCATCATCGCAGTACCGATACCGCTTGACCGGTATTCGCCGGAAACTCTCACTGCTTCGATCAGGAGTCGCGTCGAGCCCCGACGGGCCATGCCCGGTATCCGGGTGAGTTGCATCGTGGCCAACGGAATGTCATCTTCACTGACAACCACCAAGATCTCGTTGGATGGGTCTGCGATCAGCTCCAAGAGTGCTTTCTCGTATAAGACAGTGTCGTCCAGAACGGCGCGGTCACCACGTCCCGCGCTGATCACGTCGTCTGCGAGAAGTTTCATAAGTCCGGAAAGGTCGTCGTGGCGTGCCCGACGGAGTGTGAAATTCCGAGTTCTCGTGGGCAATGGCTCCGGAAGCGACAGGATGGAAAGCATGTGATCAGTCTTTCACTGCGAATCCGTGACCAAACCCCTCGACCCATGGCGCCGCCGGTATGCAGTGAGCATCATTTACATGAGCACCCTGCCAGAGAGTTCAACGCGCTCCCCTGTCATCCAACGGAACTCATCGGAGACGAGCGCGACGATGGCATCGACAATCTCCTCCGGACGTCCGACCCGGCCAAGCGGGGTTTGCCGGGAAAGCGCGTCGCGCATGGTCTCGTCGTCTCACGTCACCCCGCCGTAGACGTCGGTGGCGGTCGGACCGGGGGCGATGGGGTTCACCCAGATCCCCTTAGGACCGAGCTCGAGGGCAGGGCTCCGAGTGATGGCCTCTAGTGCCTTCTTTGACGCGGCGTAGACCGAAGTTGCCGGCCTTGAGTGTCGACTCCTTCGAGAGCCCAATAGTCGTGACGGAACGAACCCACGAAGGAACGCGACGATGTGTCCCACAAAACTACGGGCGCCCACGTCATCCAATACTTCCTCCGGAGTCACGGAGCTATGCGACCGAAGCCGTCTCACCGAGACCGCCGGCACCCCACCACCATGAGCACGAAGCCTCCATATATTGACTATCGATATTAAGCGTCTGATAATCAATACATGTCTACTCTTTACTCAACGGCGCTACGAGCTGCTCTGAGTCTTCTGCTGCTGGGAAGTCTCATCGTCCAAGTGGCGATCCCTATTAATGCAACAAGTGCCGGAGAGGTGTTTCCGGAGATCGAACCGCTGACCACGCCCTACGCGATTCTCGCGATCGTCGCCATCGTGGGAGTCCAAGTCGGGTTGGTCGCTACGTGGCGCCTAGCCTCAATGGTGTCAAAGGACCGAATCTTCGATAAGTCAGCGTTGAAATGGGTGGACGTCATCATCGTTGCACTGGTCGCCACCACCATCCTGGCCGCAGCGGTTTTCGTGCACCTGATCTTCATCGTCCAGATCGGCGGACCTCCGGCGCTGCTCGGGCTGGGTGGCGCCGTGGCACTTGGTGTGTCGCTGTTGTTGATTCTCGCGGTCATGCGTGGACTGTTGATCCAAGCAATCGACTACCGCAGTGAACTGGCGGGGGTGGTCTGATGGCCATCAGGGTCGCCATCGACGTCATGCTCGCTGAACGCCAGATGTCTGTGGGCGAGTTGGCCCAGAAGGTCGGAATCACGCCCGCCAACATCTCGATCCTGAAGAACAACCACGCCCGGGCCATCAGATTCTCCACCCTGGAAGCACTCTGCCAAGCTCTCGACTGTGAACCTGGCGACCTGCTGCGCCGGGAGAACCACGGCCCCACCACTGCTGGTGCGCAGAACTAGGCGATGGGTCTACGCATGACCAAGCCAGACCGATGGCACCAGTTTCATGCAGTTCACAGAGACGAACCAGCCCTGACCCGAACCTGCGTTCGCACCAGGGCTGGTTCGGCTGTCTCTCTCAGCCAACAGGAGCCAGGGCGAACCCTCCGAAACCTCAGCGCTTGAGGTTGGTGAGCTCCTGGAGCACCTCGTCGCTCGTCGTGATGATGCGCGCATTGGCCTGGAATCCGCGCTGGGCCACGATCAGATTGGTGAACTCCTGGGAGAGGTCCACGTTCGACATTTCGAGCATGCCTCCGGCGAGTGTGCCCACGCCGGCCGCGCCGGGGGCCACGAAGTCCAGGGCACCGGAGTTGGCTGTCACGGTGTAGCCGGAGCTGCCAAGCTTCTCGAGACCGGCAGGGTTGCCCACCTGGCCCAGCATGATCTGAGCGATCGGCTGCTGGGCGCCGTTGCTGAATCGTCCTGTCAGCGTGCCGTCGGCGCCGAGGGTGTAGGACTGCAGCACGCCGGCGGCGGTGCCGTTCTGCTCGGCGATCGAGGCGGTGTCCAGCCCCGCATAACCTGTGAGTCCACTGAGGTCCACATCGACGCCGCCCACGGTGAGTGTCCCTCCGTTGAGAGTGCCGTCGGCGTTCTGGGTCAGCGCGGCGTTCGTCGTCTGCGCCCCGCGGGAGCCGGTGACGTCCCAACCCGCAGCGGTGCGGGTGAAGCTCAGCTGCAGCGTGTCGCTGGAGCCGTCGGCGTTGAAGACCTCGCGGTCGAGGGTCTTGTTCGTCCCTGCGGCCGCGCCCTGCGGGAGGTTCCCCTCCACCGCGGCAGCGGTGGTCTGCGTCCCAGGAGCGGTCAGGCCCACTGGGAGGACGATGTCCTGCAGGGCACCGCCGGCAGGCAGCTGCCCGTCGGTGGCCATGCGTCCTTGCACGATGCCTCCATCGGGGCTGACCAGGCGGCCGCGCGCGTCGAAGTCGAAGGTGCCGGCCCGGGAGAGGACCTCCTGGCCCCCTTTGCGCAGGACGAAGAATCCGTCACCGGAGACCATCATGTCGGTCGCCCGGCCGGTGGACTGGGCGGAGCCCTGGGTGAAGTTCGTGGCGGTGCCCGCCACCTGGACGCCGAGGCCGACCTGCGCGGGGTTCCCGCCGCCCATCTCGTCCGCGGCGCCGCGGGCGCCCTGGGTCATCTGGGAGAGGGTGTCCTGGAACTGGGTGCTCTGGCTCTTGAAGCCGGAGGTGTTCACGTTGGCGATGTTGTTGCCGGTGGTGTCCAGCATGGTCTGGTGGGAGCGCAGACCCGAGATTCCTGAGTTCAGTGAGCGAAGCATGTGTGTGCCTTTCGGTGGGAGCTGGAGCGTGGAATGAAGCTGGGAATGTGGCTGGGACGGAACTTTTCAGCGGGCAATCGTTCGGTCAGTCCTGCACCGCAGCGGCGGAGACGGCGGCGATGCTCGAGTACGCATGGGGCGTGCCGTCGATGAGCACCTGGGGCTCACCCTCTCCGAAGGTCACGGAGGTGACGATGCCGGTGACTGCGGGGTCAGCAGGGGTCGGGGCGGTGGTCACGCTCTGTCCGATGAGCGCCGCCGCGGCGCTGCGCTGCCCCACGCCCAGCGCGCTCTGCTGAGACTGGGCCAGTGCGGAGAGCTGCTCCATGGATGCCAGCTGGGTGGTCTGGGCGATCATGTCGTTCGTGTCCATGGGTGAGCTGGGGTCCTGGTTCGTCAGCTGAGTGACCAGCAGCTTCAGAAAGACCTCGCCGTCCATGGTCTGCTTCAGCTCGCGCGGCGCCTGGCTCGGGTCGGTGCCGGCCCGTCGGGCCGCATCGATTGATTCGGCGTCGATGGCAGTCGAGCCGCTCGGCTGGCTGCCATCTATGGCTGTGATCGGCATCTGGTCTCCTCATGAACGATGACGGGGTGGGCTGGTCGGGGCTGCGGCGCGCGGTTCAGGCCAGGAGGTCCAGTCCCACCGAATGCAGGGCCTCGAGTCTTGAGGCGGAGTCGGTGTGCGCGGGTCCTGTGCTTCTGTTCGACAGCTGGTCGAGGAGCTGCTCCGCATCGAGCTCAGGCGACTGGTCCCCAGGCGCCGGGTCTCGAGTCGCCGGGTCGTCGGCCTGCTGGTGGTCAGTTGAGGGGTCTCGTGAGCGCTCCCCGGGCTGTCCCTCCCCACGCCCCTGTCCCGCAGAGGACGACGGCGCCTCGCCCTCCCCGAGGCTCACCTGACCTGAGCCCAGTCCGAGCCCGGCGAGGTCCCGGCGCAGGTCAGTGAGCATTCCACGCAGCGCCTCGCGTCCAGCGTCCTGGGGGGTGAAGAGCTCGATCCGCATGGCGTCCCCCGTGATGTTGGCGCGCACGGTGACCGGGCCGAGGTTCTCCGGGGCGATGTTCACCGTCAGAACCTTCTCACCGGCCGGGCCGCTTGCCAGCTGGGCGATCGGGCCCATCAGCTGCGCCTGCAGCGGGGGCGCGCTGGTGCCTGCGGGCTGCGGGCCCGTGGGGACCGGCGTCGCTGCGGGCTGGATGTGTCCCGGCTGCGGCGTGGGTGCCGAGCCTGGTGCCAGCGTCGTGGCACCGGCACTCGCGGTCTGTGCTGACGCTGCCTCGGCTGCGGCGGGCGGTCTCCCGGGCCGGGGTATCTGGGGCGCCTGAGCCGTCAGAGAAGCCTGCACGCTCGCGGTGGGAAGTGGCGGCACATCAGGCCTCGGGACCGGGACCTCGGAGTCGGGGGAAGGGTCCACCGGTGTCTGCTGAGGCGTCGACTGGGCGCCGTATGCAGCTGTTGAGGACGTAGCGGCTGTTGAAGATACAGCGGTCGCCGGCTGTGAGTCCGTGGACCCCGCCGCCTCCCCCGGGTCTCCGGAGTCGCTGGCCTGGGGATCGCTGGCCCGATCCGACTCTTCGGTCCTCGCAGGCGGCAGCACCGGGGTGGACTGCGCCGCCTGGGTCGACTGTGCCACTCGGGTCGTCGGCGGTGTCCGTTCCGCTGGGACCGACTGGTCTGCCTGGTCTGACTGGTCTGGCCGGTCGGGCTGGACCGACTGGTCTGCCTGGTCAGCCGGTTCTGACTCGTCTGACCCGGCCGCCGCCTCTGCCGGCACCATGGAAGTCTCGTGGCCTGGTTGTGCTGGAGGTCCCTGGTGCGCTGTCCGCGCCGATTGCATGGCCTCTCCAACAGGCGCTGGCTGCGTGGGCGTCTCGGTCTGGCCATCAACGGAGAATGCGGAGGGTTTCTGCTCTGCTGTGGGCGCGTCTGTGCTGTCTCCGGTCAGCGTGGGACCCAGCCCTGCGTCGTCCACCGGCTCATCAGCCGCTGACTCCGTGGCGAGACCGCCTGCTGACCTCGTCACGATCCCGGCGTGTTCGTCGACCGGACCTTCGGTGCGGGCCGCGGCCGCTCTGACGAGTCCTATGTCGATGACCGCGGCAGACGAGGCTTTCGGGAGCCGGAATGCTGCCGTGCCAGCCGCGGGGATTGTGGAGGACCTGTTGGACGCAGGGATGGATGCCGGGGCGGGCGCCGGACGCGATGTCTCCGAGTCGCCGTCCGCGGAGGCCCTTCCGTCTGTCGCTACCTCCCTGTTGGCACCACGCTGCCCGGGCGGCCGCGCAGACTCGAGCGCCTGCGCAAAGGCGTGCCCTGAGCGAGCCTGGTCAGAGGGGCGACCGGCCTCCGTGACGGTCCGCCGTGAAGCAGGGGTGACGTCAAGCCTCGGTGAGGAGGTCAGGTTCATCGCTGCGTTCATGAGCTCGCTCCAGATCTGCGGCTCTGCGAAGCTTCGAACTGCGAGCGCTGAGCCGCGGCGATCTCCCCCTCGGTGCCGGCGGTCGAGGCTCCCGGAGCGTCCACCACGCGACGTATGGTCAGGATGTCCGCGTCCTTCTCGAACATCTCCCGAATCTCCACGTCTTTGCCGGGCTTGGGGGCGTGCAGGATCTTGTTGTCTCCTGCGTAGATCCCGATGTGGTCTCCATTGCGGGTGACGATCAGGTCGCCTGGCCGAGCCTCTGCCAGAGTCGGGATCTCAGTGCCGGTCTTCAGCTGGTCGTAGGTGACTCGCGGCACCTTCACCCCGAGGTCCTTGAAGACCAGCTGCACGAGTCCGGAGCAGTCGAGGCCGACGTCGGGATCGGTGCCGCCCCAGACATAGGGCACGCCCAGGTACTTCTTGGCCTGCGCGAGGACATCGCTGCCGTCCACGCCACCCGAGGAGAAGCTCTGGCTCCGCGCTGCCGGGGCAGCCGGGGAGGTGCTGCCGGCCGAGGAGCTGTTGGCGGCTGGAGTGCTGGAAGAGGCAGCTGAGCCGGCGGTGGTGGCGCCGCCGCCGGCGGCGGCGCCTGATGCGGAGGCGCCCGCCGTTCCGCTGCCCGCGCCTGTCAAGGTGCGCAGCATTGCGTTGAAGTCGGAGTCCCCTGTGCCGGTCTCCTCAGCGATGACGCTCTGGAGCGCGCCGCTCTGTGCCGTTGACGCAGCACTGGAGGACTGGACGCTGGTCTGACGCTGGGCACCGGTGACCTGTGCGATCGTGCTTTCGATCTGCCCTACCCTGCCGATGACGTCGGTGAAGCTCATGCCCGCCTTCTTCCCTGGTGCCCGCGCTGAGCGGCCTCATCCAGTCGTGCCTGTTCTGCGGTGAGTTCGGCGCGCGCTGCGGCTTGCGTGTGGCGCTGCTCGAGCTTCTCCACGACCACAGCGTCTCGCCGTGCCATCCGATGTTCAGCCTCAGCCTTCTCGGCCTGGGTCTGCAGGATCGCCAGCTGGGTCTGCAGCTCGGTGAGCATGCTGCGGTTCGAAGCCCGGGCGGCGGCGAAGGCAAGCAGATCCGCGCCGGTGGCGACCTGCTCGTCTGAGGCGAGGCTCTCCTCACGGACCCGCTGGGTCCGTTGACGCCCCTGAGCCAGTTCAGCATTGGCCGCTGCCAGCCGGCCTGCCGCACCGGCCTCCCGGAGATCGCGCAGGCGTTTCAGCCCTGCCAGACCGAACCCACGGCTCATGAGGTGCCTTCCCAGTGTCGGACCAGAGTCTGGAGGTGATCCCAGGTGACGGCGAGCGAGACGCTCTGCTCGAGGGACTGTCGCAGGAATCCGTCGATGGCTGCCTGATGCGTCACTGCCGCATCGACCTCCGGGTTGGCGCCACGCTGATATGCGCCCACATCGAGCAGGTCCTGCGCCGCTCGACGAGCGGCGAGCACACGTCGCAGCGAGGTGGCGGCTTCGGCCTGGGCAGGAGTGATCACTCGGCCCGCGACCCGGGAGATCGAGCTCAGCACATCCACCGGCGGGTAGTGTCCGCTCGCCGCCAGACCGCGGTCCAGGACCACATGACCGTCGAGGATCGAACGGGCGGCGTCGGCGACCGGCTCGTTGTGGTCATCGCCGTCCACCAGCACGGTGTAGATGCCCGTGATCGTCCCGACAGCGTCTGTGCCGGCGCGTTCCAGCAGTCGCGCCAGCAGCGAGAAGGTCGAAGGCGGATACCCGCGGGTGGCGGGAGGCTCTCCGGCGGAGAGACCGATCTCGCGCTGCGCCATGGCCACCCGGGTCAGCGAGTCCATCATCATCAGCACGTCCTTCCCCCGGGCCCGGAAGTCCTCCGCGATCCGGGTGCCGGTGAATGCCGCACGCAGCCGCATCTGTGCCGGCTCATCGGAAGTCGCCACGACCACCACAGAGCGGGCGAGGCCCTCGGCGCCCAGGTCATCTTCGAGGAACTCGCGGACCTCGCGGCCTCGTTCCCCGACCAGGACGATCACGTTCACAGCAGCCTCGGTGCCCCGCGCCACCATGGAGAGCAGTGAGGACTTCCCCACACCTGACCCTGCAAAGAGACCCATGCGCTGACCTCGCCCGATGGAGGCGAGGGCGTCGATGGACCTGATGCCGAGCTGCAGCTGTTCGGCGATCCGGCGCCGACTCATCGGATTGGGAGGAGCCTGCTCCAGCGGGACGAGCTGGTGCGCGCCCAGGGGTCCTTTTCCGTCCAGGGGACGACCCAGGCCGTCGAGGACGCGTCCGATGAGCCCTGCGCCGACTGGCACCAGGGCCGGTCCCGGGACGCGCTGGACCTCATCGCCCACGGCGACGCCCTCCAGCGGTGCCAGCGGCATGCAGCGCAGGACACCGCCTTCGGCCGCGACCACTTCGGCCGGGATGCCCTCTGCGCCTATGGCGACAAGGGCGCCGACCGGCATCGACGGTTCCAGAGCACTCCACGCCCGACCACCTCCGAGACCCGCCACCTCTACCCCGAGGCCGAGAATGCGGCTGACCTTCCCCGCGATGACCGGCCGGGCGGCCGATGTCAGCAGAGCCTGCGAGTGTGCCAGCGTCGACGTGCTCATAGGGTCTGACCTGATCCCTCGTGCTGGGCGCGGTGGGCCTGCAGCGCCGCTCGGCAGCGGTGCAGCGCCGTGCTGATCCGGGCGTCGAGAAATCCTTCTGGAAGATCCGCCACGGCGTCACCGGGGTGAAGTGTGGCGTCCGGCAGGATTCTGGTCCCTGCCAGCTCCGCGGCGTCCTTCGGCAGCTGGGCCAGAGTGTCCGGGTGCATCCGCACGCGGCGCACATCGGCGGGTTCCAGCTCTGCCAGCACCCGGGCGAGAGCGGCCCGCGCGGAGTGGGGGCCCTGCAGCAGCTCTGTTCCAACGATCGCCTCGGCGAGCTCCAATCCGGCGTCGACCAGTGACTTCTGCGCTGACTCCACCACGGGCGTGACTTGTCGCTGTAATGCCCGAGCGGCAGCGTCCAGGCCAGCGATGGCCGCGCGCAATGCGGCTGCGGACTCCTGCGCGGAGGCCACAGCGCGTGCCTGCAGCTGTTCGCGCTGTTGCCGGGCCGCCTCGCTTGCGGCCCTCATCCCGGCGGCATAGCCTGCTGCGTAGCCGTGGGTCCTGGCTCCTGCGTAGGCGGCCTCGGTGGCCTTCGGATGTCCGTAGGCTCCGAAGTCCAGCAGGTGCACCTCGGAAGTCTCGGCCGGGCAGGAGGCCTCAGCCGGGAAGGTGGTATCAGACGACAAGGGTGTCCTCCTCCTCCACACGCTGGATCGTGATGGCGCCCTCGTGCTCAAGTTCTCGAATCACCCGGACGATGTCCGCGCGCGCGTCGTCGACCTGGGACATGCGCACCGGTCCCAGCGTGCGCATCTCGTGGTCGAGGATCTCGCGGGTCCGTTCGGTGATGTTCTCCCGGGCGACCCCAGCGACGTTCTCCGGCGCGCCTTTCAGCGCCAGTGCCAGGCTCGAGGGATCGATCCCTCGCAACACCCGCTGGACGTCCCTGGGGTCGAAGCGCACCAGGTCGGCGAAGGTCAGCATGCGGGACTTGACCTCCTCGGCGAGCTCCTGGTCCTTGACGGACAGCGAATCCAGCAGCTCTCGCTCCACAGCCACGCTGGAACGGTTGATGATCTCCACCAGCGGATCGATCCCGCCCACAGCTGACATCGGCTCGCTCGGCGCCGCGGCGGCCCCCATCCTGGTCCTCAGGACATCGGCCACGGTCCGCACGGCATCGGGAGCGGCAGGTCCCATTGTCGCCAGACAGGTGGCCACGTCGGCGCGTCTGTCTGGCTCCACCCCAGCGAGCACGGCCGAGGCCATATCCGGTTTCAGATGGGCCAGCACCAGGGCCACTGTCTGGGGCAGCTCGTCATCGAGCAGGACGGCGATGTGCTGTGCGTCCACGGCTTCCAAGAAGTCGAAGGACTTCCCCGCCATGGAGGAGGCCAGCCGGTTCATCACCGCGTCGGCCTGTTCGCTGCCGTAGGTGTCGTTGAGCAGCCCGGCGGCGAAGTCGCGTCCTCCGCGCGCCAGCGGCGCCCCGGAGGTGATGGCGGCGAAGACCTCGGTCATGACCTCTTCGGCGATGTTCCGGTCGACACGACGCAGCCTGACGATCTCCGCGATCACCTCATCAGCCTCAAACTCGGAGAAGTGACGCAGCACCTCCGAGGCTTGGGCACGCTCCATCTGCATCAGCACCAGGGCGACCTTCTGTGTCCCGGTGAGAGACTCAGCGGAGTTCAAGGAGGGGCTCATACTCGGCTGTCCTCCATCAAAGCCCGCAGGTGTTCAGCCATACGAGCTGGATCCTGGGTGGCCAGACCGTTGAGTTCGGCGCGCTTGCTGTTCGCCTGTTGCTGTGGGTCCCATTCGGCGAGCTGCGCATCGGCGGGGTCGGCGCCTACGCGCGGGATGGTGGCCGTGGCGTAGTCTCCCGGTGCCTCAAGTGCAGATGACTCTGGCTCCTCGGTGGGCTCCAGGGCTGCCATCCTTCCGGCGGTGAGCTCACCGGTCGGGAAGGGCTCGCCGAGGTCCACCAGTTCACGGGAATGGCGACTGCGCCGCATGAACAGCGCGATGGCAAGGATGAGGACGAGCAGCAGCACGGCGGCACCGCCGATTGCGATCGCCTGCAGCCAGGCTGCGCGGCGTTCGGCTTCCTCTGCGGCCTCGGCGGCGGCGAGGGCTTCGGCTGCGGCGTCGGCGTCAGCGGTGCTGAAGGGCACCACGGAGACGCTGACCTCATCGCCGCGGGCCGCGTCGATTCCTGCGGCATCGCTGACCATGGTGGTCAGATCGGCGACGTTGAGTCCTGCCGCGGCCGCTGCGTCCACGGCCACGGAGACTGACTGGTTGGTCAGCTCCCCCGCGGGAATGGACCGGTTCTCGGTCACCTTGTTCACCGCATTGCTGCGGTCCGCCTCCTCCGCACTGTAGGTGCCTTCCCCGGCCTGGTCATTGGGCACCGCGATGTTGTCCGGGCCCAGCACCCCGGCCGCCCCGCCTCCGGTGCCGGTGTACTCCTCGGTGCGTGTGGATTCACTCAGCGCCGGAGCGTCCTGGGGCTCCTCGAAGGCCTCCTCGAGCCGCTCGGCGGATTCCATCGAGAGCTCCGCCGCCACGGCGACTGTGGCGTTGCCGCGACCCACGACCTGCTCGAGCATCGTCTGCACGGCAGTGGTGACCCGTTCCTCGTAATCGCTGGCCTGCTGAGTGCTGCCACCGGCTGCGCCGACTCCGACGGCGGAGAGCAGCGTGCCCTCCGCGTCGACCAGGGACACGTTGTCCGGCTTCAGGCCATCCACGGCTGCGGCCACGAGGTGCACCACGGACTGGATCTGGTCGTCGCCGAAGGTGGAGCCTGGGGCCTGCTGGACGAAGATCGAGGCGGTCGGATCCTGAGCCGAGTCCACGAAGACCGTCTCCTCGGGGATGGCCAGGGTGACCGAGGCCTGCTCCACGGCGTCGAGGGCCTCAATGGTGCCGGCGAGCTCGCCCTCCAGGGCACGTTTATAGGTGACGTTCTGCTGGAACTCGCTGGAGGTCACCCCCATCTCGTCGAGCAGCGAATACCCGCCCTTGGTGGCATTGGGCAGACCGTCGGCTGCCGCGTTGAGCCGAGCATCGTAGACCTGAGCCTCAGGGACCATCACGGAGGTGCCTCCCCCAGTGAGCTCATAGGGAACGCCATCGGCGCGCAGCTGTTCGACGATCGCGGAGGCGTCCGCCGGGTCCAGCCCGCTGTAGAGCGGGGCCATGCGCGGCTGCGTCATATAGGTGCTCAGCGCGAACCCGCCGAGGACGAGGACGGCAACGCCGATGATGGCGATGGTGCGCTGCGCCACAGTGAATTCGCGCAGCCGCTGACCGAGGCGGGCGAGCGGCGCCGGAACCTGCGCCATCAGGCCTGCATCCGCATGATCTCGTTGAACGCCTCGACACCGCGGTTGCGCACGGTGGCGACGAGTTCAAGCGCCACGGATGCTCGAGAGGAGGCCAGCGTGGCCTCATGCATGTCGGTGAGGTCGCCGGTCAGCGCCTTGACCCCGAGCTCCCGGGAGGTCGATTGCATGGATTGGACCTCGTCCATGGCTCCGCCCAGCGTCGCGGCGAAGTCACCCTGCGGGCCCTCGACGCGCTGGGGCTGTCCGGAGAGTCCGGGTGACGCGGCCGCGGGGACATATCCCGTGCCGGACACGGCGGCGACCCCTGCAGCGGGGGCGATGCCTTCGATCATCGGTTCTGTCCGATCTGCAGTGCGGCCTGGTACGTCTCTTTGGCGCGGTCGACCACCGCGGCGTTCATCTGATATCCGCGCTGCGCCATGATCAGGCTGCCCATCTGTTCAGCCATGTCGATGTCCGGGTAGCGCACGTAGCCGTCCTCATCGGCCAGCGGGTGGTTCGGCTCGTGCACCGTGCGACCTTCGGCGTCGCCGTACTCGACACCGGCGACGTGCACTCCCTGCCCAGCAGTGTCGGCCTGCGCACTGACATAGCGCGCCTGAAAGGCCGCCTCGTCGGTGGTCCGCACGGTGTTGACGTTGGCGATGTTGTCCGAGACGGAGTCCAGCCATTTGCGGTGGACAGTGAGTGCTGTGCCGGCGATTCCGATCGCATCCAGGGCCATCAGTTGCTCCTCAGGGCGGTGCGCATGCTGTCGAACTGGCCGCCGGCGGCCTGGGCGGCGAACTGGAAGCGCAGGACCGTGTCGATGTTGGCCAGCGTCTCGGTGTCGAGGTTGACGTTGCTGCCGTTGAGGCGTGTGGGCTCGAGGGAGCGGGCTTCGGAGGCGTTCACCTGGCCGTCACCTGCGCGCACCGAGGTGGCCAGCGCATCTTCAAAGGCGACGCGGCGGGACTGATAGCCGGGGGTGTTCGCATTCGCGATGTTGTCGGCGATGGCGCGCTGGCGCAGGGCCAGACCGTCCAGAGCGCTGGAGAACGCGCGCGAGGTCACTGAATCAAACACTGCTCCCCCTCAGGGCACCTTGAATCGACAGCGGCCGATCCGTGGCCTCAGAGGTCGAGCAATCCTTGCTCACTGCACACTTTCGGCAGGCTCAAGGGATGCGTTAGGCGGATGCAATGAAGTTTTTCAGGGAATGTGGAGGCGGCTCCCACGTCCGAATTCAGCCACTCGTGTCGAGGTACCGCGCCTCTCCCGAATCGCGCGGGGGAACCTGCCGCAGAGCGTTGAGCTGACGGCCGACATCGTGCCGCGCCGCTCGGGCGCGGGCGCTGGCCTGGGCCAGAGACTCCAGGACGGCCTCGGCGCGACTCTCCAGTGCTTGCGGCAGCGGGCCGGCGTCAGGGGCCTCGGGGGCCAGGACCTCTTCGTGTCGCCGGCCGGGGTCTGCGGGAACATCTGGCTGCGCTGTGGATTCGGCCACCTGACGAGCCCAGGTCTCTAGCCTCGTCAGATAGAGCTCCCAGTCCAGGACGTTCCGCGCAGGGCTCTCCGAGTCCGGATCGGCTGGCGGGCGGCTAGCCGACACCGAGGACCCCGCGGGACGCGGCGACCGGTTCCGCAGCTCGGGCCGTCTCGGCGGCCTCATGCCAGGTGGCGCGCAGCGGCTCGAGAATCTCGATGATGCTCCGCGTCTTCAGCGGGTCTCTTCGGGTGTTTGCGGCGATGAGCTCTGCGGTCGCGAATGCGTAAAGAGCTTGGAGCTCACGACCGCCTTCCCAGACCTCGGTGTCCAGCGAGGAGGTGAGCTCGGCGAGGATGGCCTGGGCGTGGACCAGTTCCGCTGAGGCGTCCTGCCAGCGCTGCTGCTGCTGCGCAGCCTCGGCGCGGCCCAGGTCCAGCAGCAACCGGTCATAGAGCATGGTGAGCAGCTTCGCCGGGGAGGCGGAGAGGATGGCTTCTCGGTTGAACTGGCTGCGCGCTCGGGTGACGTTCTCATACATGGCTGGGGTCCCCTCTTGATCAGGAGTTCTTCTGGGAGGAGCTCTGTGGCAGCGAAGCCAGCTGCGAGCTCAAGTAGTCCATCTGGGAGTTGAGGCTCTGCATCTGAACCTCCAGGGCGGCGTAGGTGCGCTCGAGCGTGGCGCGCCGGTTCGCGAGTCGGTCATCCCACTGCTCCACCTGGTCCGTGAGCCGGTTGGCCAGGCCTTCCTGGCCCGTGATGCGCTGGGTGATCTGTCCGTCATAGCGGTCGGAGAGCTGGGTCGCCACATCATTGATCCGCGTGGCGAGCTGCGCCACGGTGGCCTCCACCCCGGAGGGATCGGCTGCGAGCGCGGCGGCGAACTTCTCCTTGTCGAAGGTCAGCTCTCCGTCGCGGGTCACCGAGATCCCGATCTCCGAAGGTGAGCGGCCGTCCACCGGCCGGATGACGGCATCGCTCATCCGCTGCTGCGCGCTGCGGACCGCGCTGTCACCGGTGAGGACGCCCGCAGAGGTGCTTCCGTCACTGCCGGTGGCCACCTTGGAGTTCGTGCGGATATAGCTGAGCACCGAGTTCACCGAGGTGACAAGGGATTCGGCAGTGGTGGTGCTGGCCTCGGCATCGCGTGCCACTGTCACGGTGACGGGGGTGGTGCTCACGGCACTGACCTGGACGTCAACGCCGGGCATGAGGCCTTCGAAGGTGTTGCTGGCCGAGGTGACGCGCTGTTCGGCAGCCGTGCCGGCCCAGAGCGTGAGGGAGGCATCGGCTCCAGCGCTGGTGACGGTGCTGCCCACAGCGCTGCCGCCTAGGGTGAAGGCGCCATCGGAACCAGTCTCGGCGGCGGAGAGCTGCAGCCGGTGGGTGCCGTCTCCCACGGGGATCTTGACGGCATTGACACCCGCGCCAGAGGCATTGATGGCCTTGACGACGTCATCGAGGCCGGTGGAATCTGACGTGATCGCTGTGGTGGTGCCGTCGGCGGCAGTGATGCTGAATTCTTCCGTGTCCCATTCAGCCACTGCGCCAGTGACCAGAGTGTGGCGCAGTGCAGTGCTCTCCACCGTGAAATCCAGGCTTCCCGCGGCGTAGGCAGAACTGGCAGTGGCAGTGACGGACTGGCTGGACGACTGTGCGGTGAAGGCGCGGAGGGCGTCGGGCTTGGCGATCTCCGCCGAGCTCTCGGCAACGGCAGCCACGCGGGTGTTCAGACCCTGCAGGGCGGCGACGAAGGTATTGGTCTTGGAGGCCTGGCGCTGGAGCAGCTGCTGCGGCACGGCTTCGACCTGCATGAGGCTCTCGATCAGTGCGGCGGAGTCCAGGCCGCTGGCGAGTCCGGGAAGCGCGATGGACACTGAGAATCTCCTGGGGGGGTGCGGGTGAAGCGTGGGTATGCGGGAGGGCCTGCCGCGCCGAGGTGCCGCCGAAGCGTTATCGCCGACGCGGCAGGCCCGTCCACATCAGATCGACCTGCGATCCTTCAGTGGATCCTCTATGAGAGGCTCGATCAGCCGAGGAGCTGCAGAACGCCCTGGTTCGACTGGTTGGCCTGAGCAAGCATGGCGGTGCCGGCCTGGGACAGGATGTTCGAGCGGGTGAAGTTGACCATCTCGGACGCCATGTCCACGTCGCGGATGCGGGACTCCGCAGCCGAGAGGTTCTCCCGGGACACGTTGAGCGAGTTGATCGCCGACTCGAAACGGTTCTGCGAAGCACCGAGGTCTGCACGTGCGGTGGAGACTGCCGTGATCTGGGTATCAATGGTTCCGATGGCGGCGTTGGCACTAGCCGCATCGGTGAGGGTCAACCCCTGGACGACGCCTGCAACTGTACTCAGATTGGTCAAGTCGACCTCCAGCTGATCGTTTGCGGTTGCGCCTGCACCGATCTGGAATGTGAGGACGTTGTCATCCGTATTCAGCAAGTCGATCCCATTGAAGTTCGTCACGTCCGCGATGCGGCCGAGCTCCTCGCCCAACGCAGTGATCTCGGACTGGATCGCCGTACGCGAGTCAGCATTGTTTGAATCATTGCCGTACTGCACCGTGAGGTCGCGCACGCGCTGCAGGATGGAGTGCGCCTCGGTCAGGGCGCCTTCTGCGGTCTGGATGACCGAGATGCCGTCCTGAGCGTTGCGGGCTGCCACGCCGAGGCCGTTGACCTGGGAGCGCAGGCCCTCCGAGATGGCGAGGCCGGCCGCGTCGTCGGCTGCTCGGTTGATCCGCAGGCCCGAGGAGAGCTTCTCCAAGGACTTGGAGAGATCGTTCTGAGTGTTCGAGAGGTTGCGGTGAGCGTTCAGTGCCGCGATGTTGGTGTTGATCTGCATACCCATGGTGATTCCTCCATGAAAGTGGGTGTGTGTCTGTGGCGGGTCCATCCATGGACTCCACACACCTCTATCGGCACGAGCAGGAGATGCCGTTAGTGAAGATCAGATTTTCTCGACCGAATGCGAGCGCGAAGATTCAGTGTCGGCGCAGGTCAGAATTCCACGAGCGGGGCCGGCCGCAGGCCGCGGGCGCCCTGGAGAAGTCCGCCGAGGGTCCGCTCTCCCAGCTCCTGGAGGTACTGGTCACGACGCCGGGAGCTGGTCCTGAGCGCACCCACGTCCACCGGCCCGGAGCTGTAGTGGGTCTGCAGGCCGTCGCGCAGAAGCTTCATCGCCTCAGAGCGCTGCTGAGAGACCGCGGAGTGGGTGATTCCCAGATCGGCCGCGATGTCCTTGACGGTGGCGCCTTCAAAGAAGAGCTGGGAGACGATGAGTCGCATCCGCTCGGGCAGCGTCTCCACCGCCGTGCGAAGCATGGCCGTCTGCTCTGCGTCCACGAGTTCCTGTTCGGGACTGCGCCCCTCCGTCACCAGGTAGTCCGACATATCGGACTCCAGCGTCACCACGCTGCGCGAGGCGTCCTGCTGGGTGGCTGAGATGACCTTCTCCTCCACGCCCATCGCCTGGGCGAGCTCGCTCAGGCTGGGGGCGCGTCCCAGTGCGGCCGTGAGCGTCTCCTCGACGGTCTTCAGCTCGCGGATCTTTCTGCGGGACCCACGGCCGGCCCAGTCGGCCGAGCGCATGTCATCGGCGAAGGCACCGATGATCCGCCGGCGGGCATAGGCCCCGAAGGGCACTCCGAGTTCGGGATCGAAGGCATCGGCGGCGGTGACGAGCGCGATCGAACCGACCGAGGTGAGGTCCTCGCGGGAGAGATGCGTGGCCTTCGCGCACATCTCAGCAACCAGATAACCGACCAGCGGCAGGTTCTCCACCACCAGCGCGTTGCGCGCGTCTCGATTCACAGCAGGCATCCCCTCAAGAACTCGATCGACCGCACCCCCATGCGGCGAAGAAACCTGTACCTGAACGTCCGTCTGGATGCCCCGTGAACATAAGCTTAGTTTCTCCTGGGAACAGATAGTAGCTGACTGACCGTTACCAGTCCATGACCTGAATGTGACCTGATTGCAAACATTGCCGGGCGTGCGGTCAAGAATCTTCGTCCACGGGCTAACCTGCGCCCAGGCGCCGCCGATAGACTCTGTTGACGGGCTGCCGAGCACCCGGCCCGGTAAGCACCGCCGGTCACTCGTCACACATCGAAACCGGGGGATCCGACATGTCTGTCAACGCGCTCTCAACACGGCTATGGCGTGAACGTGAGCTGCTTGATCTCCTGCAGTTCAAACTCGAGGAGCAGCAGCTGCTCCTCGTCTCCGGGAAGTCCCGGTGGGTCGGTCACGCGGCGCGGGAGATCGAGACGGTATTGGAGAAGCTGCGTGAGGCCTCTCTGAGCCGAGCGGTGGCATCCTCCTGGGTCGCTGCGGAGCTGGGCATGCCGGAGGATGTGACGCTGGCCCAGCTGGCTGCCGCAGTCAACGAACCCGCCTGGCGCGAGGTGCTGAACCAGCACCTGCAGGCTCTGCGCACCTCCGCCTCAAGCATCACGGCACTGCGCGACACCAACTCCACCTACCTGCGTTCAGCTCAGCGCGCGGCGCAGGAGTCCCTCGCCGCGCTGGATTCGGAACCCTCCGGATCCGCCGAGGACAACGGTCCACGGCTTCTCGACACCAAGCTCTGAGCGGCGCCGCATCCCTCCCCGCAGCGCCCATCAGGCAGAGACACTACGAGACTAAGGACACCGCGTGAGCACCTTCAGCGGATTGAACACCGCATGGACGGGAATGACCGCCGCCCGCCGCTCCATGGAGACGGCAGGGCAGAACATCGCCAATGTGGGCGTGGACGGCTACACCCGCCAGCGCGTCGAGACCGCCTCTGTGGGCGCCGTCTCCTCCGTCGGGCGCCTCTCTGGCCCGGTCACCTCGGGGCAGGGGGTCACGCTCACCGGCATCGCTCGACTGGCAGATGCTCAGCTCGACGCCCGCGTGCGAGGCACCGCGGGCATCAGCGGGCAGGCCGAAGTCATCTCTGCCGGTCTGGAATCCTTGGAATCGAGCTTCCGTGAACCAGGCCCCAACGGACTCTCCGCGCTGCTGAGCGATTTCTGGTCCGGATGGGACGATGTCGCCAATCAGCCGGGCGAGCAGGCACCCGCCGCCGTCGTGATCGCCCGTGGGAAGGCTGTGGCGGATCACCTCGGACAGCTGCACGGGGAACTCACCGATCAGTGGAGCGCCCAGCATCGGGGACTGAGCTCCGAGGTGACTGAGGTCAATGCCACGGCCGAGCGCGTCGCGGCCCTGAACGGTCAGATTCGATCCGCCACAGCCGCGGGCGGCAACGCCAACGAGCTCATCGATCAGCGCACACAGCTCACCACCCGGCTCGCAGGGCTGACCGGGGCCACTGTGCGCACCCAGACAGACGGCACCGCCGAGGTGCTCATCGGCGGCACTCCACTGGTGGCTGGGACCACCGCCCGCTCGATGGAGCTCTCCGGGGGCTCCCGATCGCAGGACCAGGAGGCACCCCGGCTTGCATGGTCCCACCGTGCGCCCGGAGACCCCTCCAGCACCGTCGATGTCCAGTCCGGTGTGCTCTCAGGACGGCTCGCCATGCTCGCTACGGCAGAGACCGACGGCACGGGCGGTCCCTTGGCGGAGACTCTGCAGGCTCTCGACGCTCTGGCCACGGACCTGGCGACGCGGGTCAACAGCGTTCAGGCCGAGGGCCGCACCACGGCAGGTGATTCAGGGGAGCCCTTCTTCGCGATCGATCCCACACGGCCGGCTGCCAGCCTTCGCGTGCTAGCGACCGGAGCCGAGGACCTCGCCGCTTCAGCTGAGGGTGCGGGGGCTCTCGACGGTTCCAACGCGGCACGTCTGGCATCCTTCGGGGAACTCGCCGACGGTCCCGATGCGCTGTGGTCACAGCTGGTCATCTCCACCGGCACCGCTGTGCGGAATGGCGCCCAGGAAGCGGTCAACGCCTCCCTGGCGCTCGTCTCGGCGCTTCAGCAGCAACAGTCTCAGGCTGGGGTGTCCCTGGACGAGGAGAACCTGGCGCTGGTGACCCATCAGCATGCCTACCAGGGTGCGGCCCGGGTCCTCACCGCCGTGGACGAGATGCTTGACACCCTGATCAACCGCACCGGCCTGGTCGGACGCTAGAGAGGCTGAACCCATGTCCATCTCACGAGTCACCCACGGCTCCACTGTGGCCAACGCCCAGCGGAACCTGCAGACGGCCATGCACCGGCTGGCCACCGTCCAGGACAAGGCCGCAACCCTCAAGGAGATCTCGCGGCCCAGCGACGATCCGGGTGCCGCGGCTGAGGCCATGGCCGTGCGAGGAGAGCAGCGCGCGGCCGAGCAGCACAGCCGCAATGTGGACAACGCCAGTGGTTGGCTGACCACGGCTGACTCGGCATTGAGCACCGCCACCAATCTGCTGCATCAGGTCCGTGACGTGGTGATGTCCGGCGCGAACCACGGGGCCCTGCCCCAGGCGGCACGTGAGGCCCTGGCCGTGCAGCTGGACAACCTCCACGGGGAACTTCTCAACGCTGCGAACTCGCAATACATGGGGCGCAGCGTCTTCGCCGGCACCTCGGACGCCGCAGCGGCCTTCGAGGCCGACGGCGCCTTCAACGGAGTGGAGAACTCGACGGTGAACCGCCGAGTCGGCGCAAACACCTCTGTCCGAGTCGATGCCGACGGCGCGGCGGCCTTTGGTGAGGGACCCACCAGCGTCTTCGCACTGGTGACGAGCCTCGCCGAGGACCTGCGCGCCGGAGCCTCGGTCGGTCCCCGACTGGCCGAGGTGGATGCGCGGCTCAACGACGTCCTGGCCACACAGGCCACCATCGGCGCAGCTCATGCCTCAGTGCTCAAGGCCGAGAACGCCCTGGCGGATCAGAAGGTGACCCTGGAGGCGCGGCGCTCGGGCCTCGAGGACGCTGACCTCGCACAGGTCGCACTCGATCTGCAGACCCAGGAGCTGGCCTACCGTGCAGCACTGGCATCCTCGGCGAAGGTCATCCAGCCCTCACTGATGGACTACCTGCGATGAGCAGCGTGCACTTCCCCGCCTCGCTGCCGGGACTCGAGCCGCTTCAAGACTTCACCCTGGCACAGGTCGAGGGGTCCACGGGACTGTACAGTCTGGACTCCGCCGAGCTGCCCGAGGTGCGGCTGTTCCTGCTCGACCCCGCGATCCACCTGCCGGAGTATTCGCCGCGCACCACGGGTCAGCTGGGCGCCCTCGGTGACCCGGCTGCGGAAGACGTCCGGGTGCTCGTCATCGTCAATACCTCCGACGGCGCCCCTCATGTCAATCTGTTGGCCCCGGTGCTGCTGGATGTGGCCAGCTCCCGCGGCGCCCAGGTGATCCTCGAGGGCCAGGATCTGCCGGTGCGCGCGGCGCTGCCTCAGCCGGCCGCCACGAGGTGATGGAAGCCCCTCGACCGGTAGACCAGCGGAGAAGCCGCTGAGTCCACCTGCGCCCCGAGGACCTTCAGCAGCACCACATGATGGTCTCCGGCCGGGGTCTCACTGATCACCTCACACTCCAGATGCAGCGGGGAGTCCGCCAGCAGCACGGCACCGGCGCCGGTGACGCTGTAGTTCAGCGTCTCGAAGCGGTCCCTGGTCCTGGAGGCGAGCTGGTGGCATGTCTGCTGCTGGTCGTGCCCCAGCACTGAGACTCCAAGGATCGGTGCACGTCGAAGGGTCTGCCAGGTGCGTGAAGAGCTCTGCGCCGAAAAGACGGCCATGGGCGGGTCGAAGGAGATCCCAGCGGCGAAGGACGTCACCACGAATCCCACCGGACCCTCCACCGTCTGTGCGCACAGCGCCGCGATGGCGGATGGGTAGGAGGCGAAGATGTCCTCCGCCCGCAGCTCGGCAGATGTGGACTGCGAGCCGGAGCTCGATGGCGGTGCCGAGCCCAGGCGCCTGAGGCTGCCGAAGCTGGCCATCAGCGAGCCAGTTCTTCGTGGATGAGGACGGCCGCCCGTTCCGCCACCGCTATCACCGGTGCCTGAATGTTGCAGGTCGGAATCACCGGAATGACCGAGGCGTCGGCCACCCAAAGGCGCTCTGTTCCATGCACCATCAGACGCGGATCCACGACTGCCATGGCGTCGGTTCCCATCTTGGCGCTTCCACAGCAGTGGAAGAACGTGTCGCAGGAGAGCCGGACGAACTGCTCGGCCTCTCGGCGGGAGAGCCGCTGGGAGGGAGAGACCGGTCCTTCGATCAGCTGGCGGTACCCCTGGGTCTGAGCAAGCTCGAGCACAGTGTCGATCCCTTCGATGAGAGCCGTCATATCAGCAGGCTCTGCCAGATAATTCGGCTGGATCTCCAAATCGCCTCCGGCCGAGAGGAGTCTCAGCTGACCGATGCTCTGGCTTCGCATGAGTCCTGGAGAGATGGCGCAGATCCTCTCGTCGGCGTGCTCCACGCCGTAGCGTGAGGCGACGCCGGGTCCGGCATGCACGCCCTGGACCACGAAGGCATGCAGATCGGGGCGGTGGTCTGCCACGGAGGAGCGCCAGTTCAGCATCGCCCCGCCTCCGTTGTCGCGCAACGGCCCGCGCGGTTCTCTGAGTCGGAAGTTCATCCCCATCAGCAGAGGATGATCCTGAAAGTTCTCACCCACCCCGGGCAGGTCCAGCAGCGGCGTCGTCCCGACGGCGGCGAGCTGGTCTGCGGGTCCGATCCCCGACCGCATGAGCAGCCGCGGGGTGCCCAGCGCTCCCAGCGTCAGCACGACCCCGCGGGAGGCGCGCAGGGTGCGGCGGGACCCGTCGTGGTGGACCACCAGGCCGGTGCACCGCCCGGACTCGAACGTCAGCTCAGTGACCTCGGCGTCGGTGTGCACAGTCAGGTTCGGCCAGGCGGCAGCTGGTCGCAGATATCCCCGTGCGGCGCTCCAGCGCTGGAGCGTTCCGTCCTGCGTGGTCGCGTTGAAATTCGCCAGGCAGGCGCCTTCATTGCTGATGCCGTTGGCGTCCCCAATGACGGGGAGTCCGAGCTCTTCAGCTCCGCTGAGCAGTGATTCGGCCACCGGGTGAGGGTCGGGAGAGACCTCGATCCTCATGGGACCGCCGGCTCCCCTGGTGTCGGACTCGCCTCCCATCCAGTCTTCCGAACGCTTGAAGTAGGGCAGCAGGGACCCGTAGTTCCAGCCGGTGGCCCCTGCAGCCTCCCATGCGTCGTAGTCGTCAGGGTGACCGCGGTACCAGAGCATGGCGTTGATGGAGGAGGAGCCTCCCACCACTCGTCCGCGCGGGATGGGGATGCTCCGTCCCCCCACGGACTCACTGGGCGCGTAGACCTCCTGCCAGTCGAGCGGGCCGCCCAGCTGCGTGGCCCAGTCCCGCGCCTCACGCACCTCGGCGAGGTGCTCCTCCGGCCCGCCTGCTTCGATAAGCAGCACCGAGAGCTCCCGGTCTTCAGCCAGACGTCGGGCGAGCACGCATCCAGCTGAACCGGCTCCAGCGATGATGATGTCGTATTCAGCGTGTACAGCGCCCGATGAGGCTGGGGGCTGGCTCATCAGTTGTGCTCACTGGGGCCCATGATGCTGATGCCCTCGGTCTTCTCCACATGGCGGACGAAGGTGTACTTGTCCTCCCTGCCGTCGGAGTGCTTGCGGCTGATGCCCGGCTGGAGGATCCCATCAGTCTTCGCGACGACGACGTAGGGCTCCCGAGCGGCCAGTCCTGCACGGCAGTGGCGTTCAAAGTCTTCGAGATCGTCGACGACGAAGGCCTTCTCGATCCCACATCCTCGGGCGATCTCCGCGAGGTTCACCCTCCCGGAGGCAGTGTGCGTCTTGGGCCCACCGATGGACTGGTAGCTCTCGTTGTCCCAGACCACCACGAAGAGGTTCTCCGGGCTTTCGTTGCCCAAAGTGGCAAGGATGCCCAGGTTGAAGAGCAGCCCACCATCGGTGTCCAAAGACACGATCCGACGGTGGGGCAGTCCGATGGCCAGGCCCAGCGCCTCCCCGGTGACACAGCCCAGCTGCTGCTGGAAGAGGGACCCTTCACGCATATGCGGTGCTGCGTTGTACCACTCGTCCACCGCTCCGCCCAGGGAGAGGATGACCAGTTCCTCGGCAAGCTGCGCCCCGAGCCGTTCCATGCATTCGTATCGCTTCATCATCGGACGATCCCTCCTGAGAGCACGACGGCGGAGTGGTGGTAGGCGCTATAGGACCAGGTGTAGCTGTCCTCGATCGCCTGGGTGATCTCCTGGGTCTGCTTCACGATCCGGTACGGGGTGCGCAGCGCGTCGAGGATGGGTTCCATGGTGATCCCGTGGGGGATCGCCCACCAGTTGTTCTCGCCGAGATCTCCACGGTGGCTCATGATCATGATGACCGGGATGCCAGCGCCAAGACCGAGGCGGGCCAGATGCTCCACCGACGCGCGCAGGCCCGAGTTCTCCATGATCAGTGCTGCGCGTCTGCCGGAGAGGAAGACGCCGCCGCAGATGGCCGCTCCCTCTCCTTCGTTGGTGACCTGGACGGTGCGGATGTCCGGGTCGGCGTCGAGGGCGGGGTAGAGCTCCTTGAGCAGCGAGTCAGGGAGGTAGCACACCACCTCCACGCCAGCCTGTTTGAGACCGGTGATCACGGCGTCGACCGCTTCCTGTTTCATCCTTGACCTGATTCTCTCGAAGGGTGGTGGCTGGAGCGTCGGGGGCCGGAGCCGGTGACGCGTTCGCGAAGGGTCGCCACAGGGCTCTCCGGCGCAGGGATCGGTGGCATGAGCTCGCGCTGCCGCAGCAGCGGCACCACCGTCTGGGCGAATTCAGCGAAGACGTCCGAGTCACCGAAGGTGGGCTCCAGCATGAAGCCGTCGATGTCGGTGGTCTCCACCAGGTCCTGGATCCGTTGAGCCACCTCGTCCGCCGTGCCGGTGAGCTGGAATCCACGCAGCGCCTGCAGCCGGAAGCGATCGAGGACCTCGCCGATGGTGGGCACCGGAGATCCTGGCTTCACATAGCGGTCGATCAGCGTCTGGCCCTGCTGCGAGTCGAGCCCCGCCGCCACGGCCTCGGTGACCGGCGCGGTGCGCTCCAAGCGACGCAGATCAATGCCGGTCATCCCCGCGAAGACAACTGCCGCATCAGCCGGGGCGTAGAGATCCTCCAGCTCCTCCCGGCGCACCTGCGCCTCATGGTGGGAGGTTCCGAGGACAACTGTCATGCCGGAGATGATCTTGACCGATTCCGGCGCACGTCCGGATGCTCGCGCCGTCTCACGAATCGAGGCGACCTGTTTCGCTGCCTGAGGCGCATTCTGGCCCTGAATGAAGACCGCCTCGGCGTGTGCGGCGGCGAAGGCGCGACCCCGTGATGACGTGCCGGCCTGGAAGAGGACCGGCGTGCGCTGGGGTCCCGGGGAGACGGCGAAGGGGCCGTGGCAGCGGTAATGGACGCCATCATGGGCCACGTCGTGAACCTTCTCCGGGTCCGCGTAGGTTCCCATCTCAGGGTCCCGCGTCTCCGCGTCGTCCTCCCAGCTGGTCTCCCAGAGCGCCGAGCAGACCTGGAGGAACTCCTCCGCCCGGGCGTAGCGCTCGTCATGGCTGGTCTGCTGGTCATCGAGTCCGAAGAGCCGGTCGGTGGTCGTCTGCGAGCTGCCGGTCACCACATTCCAGCCGATGCGCCCAGCGGTGTAGTGGTCCAGCGAGGCGAAGCGTCGTGCCGTCGCGTAGGGGTGCTCCACTGTGGTCGGCGAGGTCACGACGAAGCCCAGCCGGGACGTCTGGCTTGCCAGCGCGCTGATGAGCAGCATCGGATCGAGGCCCGGAAACTGAATGCCGTGTCGGATGACCTCCTCCGGCACAGTCCCCTCGATGGTCGGAAAGCCATACGTGTCGGCGAAGAACAGGAAGTCGAAGCCCGCCTCGTCGAGCAGCTTCGCGGTCCGGACCCAGTACTCCATCTGATCCCAGCTGTTCGCCTTGGCGTCAGGATGGGTCCAGGTGGGGAGTCCGTTGTTCGGGTTGAGCATCTCGAAGACGCCCAGGCTGATGTGTTTCATACGCTCCTCAGATCACTGCACAGACGGTCTTGGACTCCAGATAGTTGGACAGGCCGAGGGCGCCGTTCTCGTAGCCCCAACCGGATTCCTTATGTCCGCCCTTGGGCAGCTCGGGAGAGAAATAGGAATGGCAGTTGATCCAGACGGTCCCCGCCTTGATCTGTGCCGCCATCCGGTGCGCGTTCGAGAGGCCCTCTGTCCAGACGCTGGCCGCCAGTCCATAGCGTGAGTCGTTGGCCCATTCGATGACCTGCTCCGGATCATCAAACGGGGTCACCACAGCGACGGGACCGAAGATCTCCTCGCGCATCAGCGGTGAATCCTCGGCGACTCCGCTGACCACCGTGGGTTGGAAGAAGGTCCCCTCTGCTCCTCCCTGGACTCCCCCGGCGAGCACCTCCGCACCCTCAGCCCTTCCAGAGGACACATAGGCCTGCACCCGGTCCGCCTGGGCGCGGCTGACCAGGGGGCCGAGCTCGGCGCGGGGGTCCATCCCGTGGCCGAGGCTCAGCGACTCGGCCTTCTCGGCCATGGCTGCGAGCACCTGCTCGTAGACGCCGCGCTGGGCGTAGATCCGTGAGCTGGCCACGCAGACCTGGCCGCCGTTGTCGAAGATTCCACGGGATACTCCGGCGGCGGCTCGCGTGACATCGGCGTCGCCCATGATGATGGCCGGTGACTTGCCGCCGAGCTCCAGAGTCAGGCGCTTCAGGTTGCTGCGGGCGTCGCCCACCAGCTGCTTGCCCACCGCGGTGGAGCCGGTGAAGGTGATCTTGTCGACGCCGGCGTGAGTCGCCAGCGCGGCTCCGACCTCCTGGCCGAAGCCGGTGAGGATGTTGACGACTCCGGCGGGCGTCCCCGCCTCGACCAACAGCTCACCCAGGCGCAGCGCGGTCAGCGGTGTGTTCTCGGCAGGTTTGAGCACCACAGTGCAGCCGGCGGCGAGGGCCGGGGCCAGTTTCATGGCCGCCATCAGCAGTGGACTGTTCCAGGGGACGACCGCGGCGACGACCCCGATGGGTTCGCGGACCGTATAGGCGAAGACCTGCCTCTCCGGGCCCTGCCGCCGCAGGGAGGTGGGAACAGTGGTGCCCTCCAGGGCTCTGGCCGCCGCGGCGTAGTACCTGAACTGTGCGATGGCTGCTGGAATCTCACCGAACTTCGCCGTGGCGAGGACCTTGCCCTGGTCGAGCGACTCCAGGGCGGCGAGCTCATCCAGGTTGGCTTCCAGCAGATCCGCGATCCGCCAGAGCAGCCGTGACCGTTCCTCCGGGGTGTTTCCGGCCCAGGGGTCTGACTCGAGCGCGATCCTCGCGGCGGCGACGGCAGCTTCGGCGTCCTGGACGCCTGCCCGCGGCACCATCGCCAGCGTCCGGCCGGTCGCCGGATCCACGGTGGAGAACTCGTCGCCGTCCGCGGCGGCGGTCCACCTGCCGCCGATCAGCAGCCCCAGCGGACCGCGGGCGAGGAACCGTGCAGCGGCGGTCTGGCTCGGCTCCACCGGGTTGAAAGAGAGGCCAGCCAGAGTGTCTGCGGTCCGTGTCATGGTCACTTCCTGGAGATCAGCGCCGCGGGGGCTCCGTTCGGAGGCCGCTACCCTGTCTCAGGAACTGCGCAGAACCTGAATCGTCACCGTCAGACGGGCGGGTGAGTGGCTTCTCCCGGTCAGGGGACCGGGAGAAGCGCGATCACATGTCGGGGTCAGTATTCGATGAGGTCGGGGTTCTCCTCGTAGACCTCGTTGATCAGCGTCATGTCGAAGATGTCATCAGGAAGCTCGTAGCCCACGGTCTTCACGGCCTCCAGTGTGTCCTGGACGGCGTCGTCGCTCATGGTGAGCAGGCCGTTCTCCTCGGTCCATTCGTTGGTCATGAGCTCCATCTGTCGTTCCGCGGTGAGCTGCTGGTGCTCGGGGTCCAGCCCCTGGTCGGCGCCATGGTCCTCCACCGTCATCTCGACCCCGGCCTCGGGGTCGTTCAGCGCGTCCTGCCAGCCGCGGACGGTGGCCTCCAGGAACGCCTTCAGCTCCTCACGGTTCTCCTCGATGTTCTCCTCTGTCGTGACGATCGAGCCGGCGGCGAAGGGAAGACCGTGGTCGGCGAGCATCATGTTCACGACTTCGGCGCCCTCGAGCTCCAGTGCGGTGGCCTGGTTCGTGGCGAAACCGATCGAGGCATCAAACTCTCCGGTGAGCAGACCTCCGGCGTCTCCCTGGATGGAGACGACGTCCACGTCGTCCTGGCTGATGTCGTTGACCTCGAGGAAGGCGTAGAAGGCCGGCTCGTTGCCCGGAGCGACGCCGACGGTCATTCCTTCCAGATCCTCGGGCGTCTCTGCCGGGTTCTCTGCCAGGGAGAAGATCGAGAAGGCATTCTGCTGGAAGACGGAGCCGATGATCTTCACCGGAGCGTTCTCACCCTCCGCCTCGATGAGGGAGGCCGTGTCGATGGGGTTGGACATTGCCGCCAGGTTGTCGCCGGTGACCAGCTGGGTGGCGGCAGGGGTGGCGGATGGGCCGCCCGAGATGAGGTTGACGGACTCGAAGCCCGCCTCCTCGTAGTATCCGCCGTCCTCAGCGAAGTACATGCCGGCGAATTCCCAGGTCTTGACCCAGGAGAGGGGGATCTCCAGCGCTCCGAAGCTTGGCTGGTCGGAGTCTGACTCTGCGCCCTCCGCTGCAGCATCGTCTCCGGAGCAGGAGGTCAGCAGCAGGACGCCCAGGGCGGCCAGACCGGTGAGGCTGTGTCGGTGGGAACGGGTACGTGTGTGCATTGAGATACTCCTCATCAGTGATCCCCCTGTGGGAATGTCCACACTCTATGAAACGAATATTTCACCCACTTCGCACTCCTGTTACGTGCGGGTAAATGCTCGTGGAAGCACGGAACGAAATAAAAAGGCAACAGTTCTCTGCGTAGAGTCGAGAAAGCAAGAAACACTTGTTTCGACGATGTCAGCACTGGAAGGGGTCCTGCGTGAGCACTCTGCGCACCTATCTGCAGCTTCTGCCCAAGGCGGAGCTGCATTGCCATTTCGTCTCGACGATGCGGCCGGAGACGCTCCTCGAGCTGTGCCAGGCCCATCAGGTACAGCTGCGTACCCTCGACCTCGACTCGCTCTTCGACTACACGGGCCTCGCCGACTTCCTCGATGTCTTCAACGCTGCTCACCTCGCTCTCTCCACTCCGCAGGAAGTCGCACGTGTCGCCTATGAGGGTGTCGAGGATGCCGTGGCCACGGCCAACCTGCGCTACCGCGAGTACTTCGTCAACCCTGACAACTTTGTGGCCGGCGCCTTCGGCCGACCTGGACCGGGGATGGACTATCCCACCGTCATCGACGCGATGATCAAGGGGCTCGGGGCTGCCGAACGTGATTTCGGCGTCGGCTTCGGCATCATCATCGGCATCAACCGCTCGCTGCCAGCGGAGGCGGCTGCGGAGCTGGTGCGCACTGTGGTGGAGCATCCCCGCGCCCAGGTGCTGGGCATCGGGCAGGACGATCTGACGCCGGAGAAGTCGGAGGATCCGCTCCGATTCGCCGAGGCATATCGGCTGGCGCGTGAGGCTGGGCTGCGCTGCACGGCCCATGTCGGCGAGACCATGGCGGCCTCGCCGCAGGACGTGGTGACCGCGGCGCTGGAGCTGCAGCTCGACCGGGTGGATCACGGCTACCGCGTGGTCGACGACCCCCAGTCCCTGGCGGCCGCAAAGGCCTCGGGGCTCAGCTTCACCTGCACGCCATACTCCACGGTGATGCTCTCAGGATGGGAGCTCACTGCGGATCACCGCATCGCGCGCATGGTGCGTGCGGGACTGCCGGTGACGCTTGCCACCGACGATGCAGTGTTCTTCAAGACGGATCTGGCGCGCGAATACGTGGAGGCGCTGCCCGCCATGGGCATCTCCGCACCGGAGGCAACCGCCATCGCTCGGCAGGGTTTCGCAGCCGCCTGGTGCCCAGAGCAGCAGAGACAGCGTCTGCTCGCGGACTTCGACGGCGCGGCTCTGGCCCTGGGCACAGCGCTGCTCTGAGGAGCCACCCGTCCGACGCGACGGTCAGGCGATCCACGCCCCGCGCCGAAGGACGCCCGCGACCTGAAGGTCACGGTCGAGCACGACCGCATCTGCCTCCCTGCCCGGCGCGAGGCGACCGACCCGGTGGCTCAGCCCGCAGACGCGAGCGGGCACCACGGTGGCGGAGCGGACAGCGTCACCGAAGGGCACACCGGCCGCAACGCATCCGCGAACGAGATCCTGCATGAAGCCGGTCCCTCCGGCAAGCACCCCCGAACTGCGCAGCGTGGCCGCCGCACCATTGACGTCGACCTCCGCGGGGCCCAGCTGATATGTCCCGTCCTCGAGACCAGCCGCTGCCATGGAGTCCGTGACGAGAGCGACGTTGTCCGCCCCGACCAGCTCGAACACCGCCGCGACCATGTACGGGTCGACGTGCAGCGTGTCCGCGATCAGCTCGACGATCGCCTCGCCCCGGACCGCTGAACGCAGACATGCCGCGGCCGGGCCCGGTGATCGGTGGTGGATCGCCGGCATGCCGTTGAACAGGTGTGTCACCGTAGGTGTCTTCGGCTCGTTCTCAGATGTGAGCATGAGCTTTCGCGCATAGGCCAGGGAAGTCTCGGTGGTATGCGCATCGGCATCCGTATGCCCCACCGACGGCACGACGCCGTGGCTCGTCAGGAACTGGATCAATGCGTCCGCGCCCGGCAGCTCGGGCGCAAAGGTCATCACGCGGACGCTCCCGCCGGAGGCTTCGATCAGCTCCGCAGTCAGTCCGATGTCCGGCTCCGACAACCACTGGGGGTCCTGCGCACCACATCTGGCGCTGGAGAGAAACGGTCCCTCAAGGTGGATGCCAGCTACGGTCCCTTCATCGGCAAGCGCACCGAAGAGCGATGCGGCGCGGAGCATGTTCTCCCGGCGGGCCGTGACGAGACTGGCCAGCACCGTCGTGGTCCCGCGTTCATGGAGCCTGGCCAGAGCGCGACGCACGGGCTCCTCGGCAGAGGACGAGAAGTCCGCCCCGAAGGCCCCGTGGCAGTGCGCATCGACGAAACCGGGGACCAGGACCTCCCCGGCGTCCAGCACCTCTGCCGAAGGCCATCCCTCCGGATCGAAGTGCTCCCGCGGCCCCGCGTAGCTGATGTGCCCGGACTCTGTGGCGAGGATGCCGTCGGAGTGCTCTGCAAGACCGGTGTGAAGCCGGCCCTGTACTACCTGGCGGTATGTGCTGTTCATTGTTCTCCGGGGTCGTCATGGGCGGATGAGAGATGAGCGGACCTGCCGAGCAGCGCTGCGCCGAGGACCCCGGCCCGCGGACCGGCACGGGAGGCGCTGATGACCGGAGCGCTCCTCCAGCCCAGCATCTCCGCCACGGCCCGGCGCAGAGGATCCAGCAGGATCGGTCCCGACGCTGCGAGGCCTCCTCCTATGATGAACTCCTCGGTGTCGAGCACCGCGGTGAGGGTCACGACGGCTTTTGCGAGCGCCTGAACGGCCTCGGACCAGACCTGATCAGCGAGCCGGTCTTCCCCGACCAGTCGCGACACGTCGGCGGCGCTGCCGGCGCTTCCGCCCGCGGTGAGGTACCGCGTCAGGACCGCACTGGCGGACGCGTAGGCCTCCAGGCATCCGAGCTCTCCGCAGGAGCACGCGCGACCCAGGGGCACGACAGGCATATGGCCCAGCTCGCCGGCCTGCCCGTGAGCTCCGACCACCATTTCTCCCGCAGTGACGACAGCGGCGGACACTCCGGTGCCGAGGGGGATGAAGATGAAGTCCCGCAGGTCCGGCCGCAAGGCCATCTCCGCTCGGGCGGCTGTCCGAGCATCATGGTCGACCGCCGCTGGAACACCGAAACGGGTCGCCAATATGCTGCCCAGCGGCAGCTCGGTCCATCCGAGATTCACGGCGCCACGGACCACCCCGGCACGTGTGTCCACGAAACCCGGGCTGGCGGCTCCGATGGCCGTCGGCTCGTGACCCAGCGAGCGGGCACTCTGATCCAGCGTGGACAACACTGCGAGGACCGTGTCCAGGGAACTGGAGGAGCCTTCACACGTCGGGGCGACACGCTCGGCAGTCGCTTCTGCCCCGTCGACGAAGACAGAACCCTTGACGGTCGTCCCTCCGATATCGACGGCCAGGACGACGTCCGGCGTCCTCTGCCCCGCCGCTCCCAGTCCCCGCGGCACCTACGTCACCGGTCCGTCGGGGAACAGAGCGTGACCGGCCAAGACTTCGGCGAGCGGGACCGGAGTTCCGATCTCTCCGACGAACCGACCGTCCACACTGTTCTGGAAGCCGAACACCACCCATTCACCGTCGCGCTTCCTGAACAGCTGCGCCGCGTATATCCCGGGCACGAAGAAGCTGGAGCTGCTTGCGAGATCCCACGGCCCGAGCCGGCTCGCGCCTGGCGCGATCCAGGTGCCGGTGCTCGCGGTGCGGAAGGGGATCCCGGGCGCCTTGTCCGGCAGGCACGAGAACAGCAGCGCCGCCTCGCCGTCGACCACTCGAGACTGGATCACTTCCATCTCACCGAAACCTGCCGGTGCGGACAGCGGAGCTCGGCTCTCCCACCGGGTGAGGTCCGCACTGACTGCATGCCCGACCACACCGCGCTGCCCCGGGTCACCGGTCCGGCTGCGGGCCGTGATGAGCATGTGCCACAGCTGGGAGTCCTCGTCGAAGAAGACGAAGGGGTCCCTCCACGCCTCATCGGGCCAGGTCCCTTCGCCCAGCTTCTCGTACCATCTGGGGTCGGCTTCGAGAGCGGGCATCGAAGAGCGTGTCCAGGTCAGAAGGTCCTTCGAGACTGCCGAGCCGATCCGCTGCCGCAGCCCGCCTTCGGCGCGGCTGATCCCGGTATAGAAGAGGTGCCAGGTACCGTCGGGGCCGCGCACCGTGCAGCCTGTCCAGGTCGCCAAGTCATCCCAGGCGGGCCCGTCAGAGGCGGTGAGGGCGTCCGGCAGCAGCGTCCAGTCCTGAAGGTCCACGGACATCGCGTGCCCAATCGAGGCTCGGTGGTGGCGGGCGTCTGGATCCTGCAGTGCCCTGCTCGCGCGCAGAAAGAACAGGTGATAGTTCTCTCCGTCATCGGCGAGCCAGCTGTCCCATACCCAGTCATCCGGAAGTCGGAACGTCATCGGGTCCCTCCAGGGAAGTGGTGCTTGGCCTCGGCGACGAACCGGTGATAGTCGGCCAGTGTCAGCCCGGAGGCGGCGGCTTCGTCCAGCACGATCCTCGTGCGGGGGTGGAACTGCAGCAGCGATGCCGGACACATGCTGCTGACCGGACCCTCGATCGCGGCGGCGACAGCTGCGGCCTTCGCCTCCCCCTGGGCCACCAGCACGATTTCTCGCGCCTCCATGATGGTGCCCAGTCCCTGGGTGATGCAGTGCGTGGGCACGTCTTCGCCTTTGGCAAAGAACCTCGCATTGTCCATGCGTGTCTGCTGGGAGAGCGCTTTGACTCGGGTGCGCGAGGCCAATGAGGACGTCGGTTCGTTGAAGCCGATGTGCCCGTTGGTTCCAATGCCGAGGATCTGCAGGTCCACGCCTCCTGAGGCGGCCAGGGCGTGCTCATAGTCCAGGCACGCCTGCTGGATGTCGGCGGCGCTCCCATCAGGGGTGCGCACGTTGGCCGGGTCCAGTCCCAGCGGAGTCGTCAGTTCACGTTCGACGACGAGGGCGTAGCTCGCCGGATGCCGTTCAGGCAGGCCGACGTACTCGTCCAGGGCGAAACACCGCACGCCGTCGAATGTGACGTCTCCCTGGGCGTGCAACCGGGCCAGCTCGCGATAGGTGCCCAGGGGCGATGAACCGGTGGCGATTCCAAGGACCATATCGGGCGTCTCGGCGGCGCGGCGGGCGACGAGTTCTGCGGTGTGGGATCCGACCGCAGCCGGGTCCGCCAAGATGACGACTTCCACAGTCTGTCCCTTCTGCTGGTGGGTGGCTGGTGCTGAGGATGAGGTTCAGCCCTTGACGGCCGAGCTCGCCACACCCTCGATGAACCACCGCTGGAACACCAGAAATACCACGATGACCGGGAGGACGAGCAGGACCCCGAATGCCATGACCTGTCCCCAGGCGGGTGGCAGCTGGCCGGCGAAGACGCTGATCTGGAGCGGAAGTGGCCTGAGATTGGGATCCGAGATCATCAGCACCGGCCACAGGAACGATCCCCACTGGGTGAGGAAGGTGAGGATCGCGACGGAGGCGTATGCCGGCTTGCTCATAGGGGCGATGATCTGCCAGAAGATGCGCCAGGGTCCGGCGCCGTCGACCCGGGCCGCCTCGTCGATGCTGCGCGGGATTCCTGTGAAGAACGAATAGAAGAGGAAGATCGACAGCGCGTTTCCGATGAACGGCAGGATCTGGATCCACAGCGTGTTCCGCGCGTCGTTGTAGAGGTAGAACATCGGCACGGCGACCGCTTCGAACGGCACGATCAGGATCAGCAGAATCGCCAGGAGAGCAACGGCGCGGCCACGCCATGACAGGCGGGCCAGCGCGTAGGCGGCCATCGAGTTCACGATGAGGCCCAGCCCGACGACGGCGACCGTCACGGTGAAGGAGACGGCGAAGAAGCGCCAGAGGTGCCCGGTGCTGTCCGAGGACAGGCTGGAAGCCACCCCCGAGTAGTTGTGCAGTCCCCATTGGGTCACATCGAAGACGGTGAACCCCGCCAGCGTGTCACTCGCCGGCGCCAGGGAGGCCGCGACCATGTAGGCGACCGGGGCGAGGAAGAGCAGTCCGGTGACGAGCAGCGCCGCGTAGTGCGGTATGCGCGACCTGAGCTCCCGCCGACTGATCTTGGGGTTGGACGCGGTGGTCTGAGCCATCTCAGCCCTCCTTCTCGGTCGTGACGCGGCGCTGGATCAGGGACAGGACGACGACTATGAGGAAGAAGACCACCGATATAGCGCTGGCCCGCCCTATGTTGTTCTCGTCGAACGCCGCGGTGACGGCCTCGTACATCACTGTTCGTGTCGCATCCTCGTTGAGGCCGCCGCCGGACTTGGCCAGGACATAGATCTGATCGAACACCCGGAGCGAGAGGATCGTGGTGTAGAGGGCCACGAACACCAGGGTCGTCCTGACCCCCGGCAGCGTGACGTGGACGAACCGTTGCCAGCCGTTGGCCCGGTCGAGTTCAGCGGCCTCGTAGAGCTCTGCCGGAACCTGCTGCAGCGCCGCCAGCAGAATGACCATCTGGAACCCGCAGCCCTGCCAGATCGAGAGGACGATGACTGAGGCAAGCGCCGTGAGCTCCGAACCGAGCCAGTCCTGGGACCCGAAGGTCCCTCCCGAGAAGAAGGTGAGGGCAGAGTTGAGCAGCCCTTCGTCACCGCGAGCCAGGATGAGACGCCAGATGATCGCGACCAGAGCGATGGGAAAGACGACGGGCAGGAAGTACAGCGAACGGAAGATTCCGATCCCGGGAATGTTCTTCTTGACCAGCAGTGCCAGGGCGAGGGCCAGGGCCGTCTGCACCGGCACGACGACCGCGGCGAAGATCAGGTTGTGCAGCAGCGCGTCCAGGAACTGTCCGGAGACGTCGGGGTCTGTCAGGATCCGGACATACTGCGTGAGCCCCATGAACGAGGGATCTCGCGGGTCTCCCAACCGGACGTTGTACAGCGAGAAGCCGATCGAGGCCACGAACGGCACAGCCACAAACAGCAGCAGGAGCGAGACGGCCGGAGCGGCCATGAGCGGACCCGCAAACTGGGCCCTTCTGATCTTTCGCGGCCTGACGGTCCGGGCCTGCGGGGGGTTGAGCCCTGTTGTGGTGGCGATGTCGCACTCCTTGAGCTGAGGAAGCGGGGCCCGCAGGCCCCGCTTCCTGAGTCGATCAGTCGTTCTGGTAGCCGTCGTTGTCCGCGAAGTCGGAATCAATCGCTCGGGCGGCCGAGTTGAGCTCGTCCTGCACGTCCGCGCCTCCCCAGATCGCGAGGAGTGCACTTCCGAAGGCGCTTGTCACGGTGGGGTATCCGGGGGTCACCGGACGGGCGACCGCAACGCACTCTTCGGTGACGTCCTCTGAGCCGCAGGCCGAGGCGAGGTTGTCAGCGAACAGCTCCAGCGGCTTGTCCGGGCCGTAGAGCTCACTCTGTTCCAGGGCCGAGGTGCTGCCTGGGACCGCCGCGTTGGCCTCGACCATCGCGCCGATGCTCTCGTCCGTGAGCAGGAAGTCGAGGAACGCTCCAGCCGCCTCGGGGTTGTCCTCGGCAGCAGGCGTGGCGCCCCACTGCCAGGACCCGTGCCCTGCCTTGGTTCCCTGACCAAAGTCCGGCAGCGGCATGAGCACGAGATCCTCCCCGAGCGCCTCGCTGAAGGTGGGATACATCCAGTTGCCGGTCCAGGTCAGAGCAGTCTCGCCGTCTGGGAACGCCGTTCCGCTGGTGTTGGGATCGGCGAACTCCTTCCAGGAGGCCCAGCGTTCAAGTGCATCAACGTTCTGCTGGCTGTTGAGCACCCCCTCAGCCTCCCCGTCCAGCATGAGCGTGCCCCCCGCTGACCAGATGTCCGGAGTCGTGGTGAATGTTCCCCACTCCGCCGCGAAGCCATTGGCTTCTCCGAGATCGACCGCTTTGCCGGAGGGCGAGACCTCAGCCAGCTCCGCGAGGTGGGTCTCGAACTCATCGACGGTCCACGCCTCATCCGCGGTCGTCGGCGCCTCGATGCCCGCCTCATCCAGCAGCGCCTTATTGCCCCACAGGCCCAGTCCTACGTCGAACATGCCCACGGCGTACGTGGCGTCGTTGTAGGTGCCGCTCTCCTCGACGCCTCCGATCCGGTTGTCGAGCGTCTCTGCCGAGACGACATCCTCCAGCGGAATCAGCTTGCGGTCATAGACGAACGACGCCATGGTCGGGGCGTCCATCTCCATGACCTCGGGCAGATCCTCGGCCGAGGTCGATTGGATGGTGCTGGTGTAGTCAGCTTCCGGGATGAGCGTAAGCTCCGCCGTCACGTCTTCCTGGGAGGAGTTGAACTCGTCCACGAGTGACTGCAGCGCCTCACTCTCCGCCGCCTGGCCTGCGTGGGCCCACACCTCGATGGCGCCGTCGGCCTCACCGCCGCCGGAACCCCCGGAGTCCCCGGAGCACGCGGACAGAATGAGGGCCAGCGAGAGCCCCGTGCCGATCGTCACGGGGATTGGCCGAGACCTCCTACGTACAGACATCGCTTCAGTTCCTTCCGATTCCGTGAGACTGGATGATGCGTCGATTTGACAAGTTTGGCCTAGACCAATTTCGAAGTCAATAGATTGGCCTAGGCCAATTTTTCTCGCTGGAGATATCATGGTGGACATGACCTCTCGGGCCTTTGCGGCACCCAAGTACTACAAGGTGAAGGAAGAGCTTCGCCAGCTGGCCCACGAGGCTGGCCCCGAGGCTTCTCTGCCCACTGAACGCACACTGGCCGCTCAGTACACGACGTCCCGGACGACCGTGCGCCAGGCCATCGCCGAGCTGGTGGCCGAAGGAGTCCTGCATCGGACCCAGGGCAAGGGGACCTTCGTGGCACCCTCGCGTCCGACCTATGTCCGTCAGCTCACGTCCTTCACCGAGGATGCGGAGGCGCAGCATCTTCGAAGCGCCTCCGACATCCTGGGGATCGAAACGGTCCCTGCCGACGCGCACCTCGCCGAACGGCTGAGCGTCTCGCCTGGAACGGAGCTCACACGCGTAGAGCGCGTGCGCATCATCAACGGGGAGCCTCTGGCGCACGAGACTGCCCACCTGCCCGGGCCCCTGGCCGGGCTGCAGCACCGCCTGGAGCAGAACGGGTCACTGTACGCAGTCCTGAGCACGCACTACGGCATCAGCATCGCTGAGGCAGAGGACACAGTGATGACCATGGTCGCCGGCCCGCGTGAAGCGCACCTGCTCACCATCGAGACAGGTGCTCCCCTGCTGCTGATTCACCGACGCGGGCTCAACGCGCAGGGGTCCCCCGTCGAATGGACGCGGTCGGTCTTCCGCGGCGACCGCTTCCAGTTCTTTGCCCGCACCTCCGCCGATTCGACTCCCTAGGCGGCCAGTCCCATTCCGGTACGGCGCGCCACGAGGCGTTCCACCACACCGATCACGGAGTAGAGCAGCAGGGAAGCAAGAGTGACCACCAGTACGGAGGCCCAGAGCCTGTCGTACTGGGTGTTCGCGATCGCCTGAAAGATGCCGTATCCGATGCCGTCGCCGGTCGCCAGCCATTCCGCCAGCAGCGCTCCAGTGAGAGCGCCGGGAATCGAGACCCGGGTGGCGGTGAAGAATGAGGGGACCGAGGCGGGCATCGCCACTTTGCGCAGAACCGTGGCCGGCCCCCCGCCGTATACCTGAACGACCTCGGACATCGCAGGGGAGGTCGAACGCAGCCCCTCCACGATGGTGACCAGGGCGGGGAAGATGACCACGATCGTGCCCATTGCGGCAACGGAGAGCCAGTCCCGCCCGAAGATGAGCACGATGATCGGGGCCATAGCGACCAGCGGCACTGATCGGCAGATCATCGCCAGCGGCATCATGGCGACTTCGAAGCCCTTGAAGAGCTGGAACAGCATCGCCACCACGAGGGCCACAAGGAGCCCCGCGGTGAAGCCGATGAGCGTGTCCACCATGGTGATCTGGAAGTCTGACCAGACCAGCGCGAGGTTCTCGGCAGCGGCCTCCTCGACGAAGAGGTATCCGTAGACGTCCAGCGGCCCCTTGCCGATGATGCCCGAGACGTCGAAGAACGCCAGCAGGCCCACCCAGGCGATGAGTATCAGCCCCAGCGAGAGCACGAGATTGGCCACTGGCTTCAGCGGCACGAAGATCTTCCGCATCATGTCTCCTTTCCTGCCCAAGGGGCCACGAAGCGACCGGCGAGAGCGATGACGGCGTAGGCGGCGCCGGCCACCAGCACGGCGACCAGGGCGAGCGCCCAGAGTCGATCGACGTTGAGCGTCTCCTGCGCGCTGACCATCGCTGGTCCGAGCCCGCTGTCGACGCCGCCGACGAATTCACCGAGGATCGCACCCAGGACTGCTGCCGGGGCGGCGATCTTCAGCGCCGTGAAGATATAGGGGACCGCAGTGATGAGCTGCACCTTGACCAGCTGGTGGAAGCGACTGCCCCCGGCGACGGCGATGACGTCGAGTCCCGAGGGGTCGGCGGCCTTGAGTCCCTGGATGGTTGTCACAACCGTCACGAAGAACACGGAGAGACCCGCGAGCACGGCAGCCGTCATCGAAGGCTCCCCGCTCAGCGGCGGCCCAGCCACGGCGAAGATCACCGGACCGATGGCGATCAGCGGGAGGCAGTAGGTGATCACCGCCATCTGTGTGGCGAGACGCTCGAGCCAGGGTGCGAGCAGGACAAGCCCCGCCGTCGCCACCGCCAGAGCGTTGCCCACGGCGAAGCCGATCCCCGCCTCCGCCAGCGTGACCGAGGCATTGCGCCAGTAGAAGGAGAATCCGTCTGCGGCCAGCTGTTGCAGGACCTCGGGTGGTGTGGGGACCGCCGAAACATTGCCGCCGGCGCCGCGCCCGACGAGGTTGAGCGCACCGACGACCCACCAGGCAGCCAGCACCACCAGCAGGCCCATGGTGCCGGGGACCCAGCTGGGCAGCGTGACCGAGGACCGTTGGCGGCGGGCGGTTTTGGGGCCGACGGGACTCCCCGTCCGGGGGTCCACCGCTGTGCTCAGGCTCATGAGCCGCCGCCCGGTCCGGGCTGGCCGAAGAGCAGATCCGAGGCATGGTCCACCAGGGCATGGAACTCCGGAGTCCGCTGCATCTCCGGGGTGCGCGGCCGAGGAAGGTCCACTTCGAAGACTTCGCGGATGCCACCGGGGCGCGCACTCATGACCGCGACGACATCGGAGAGGAAGATCGCTTCGGCGATGCCGTGGGTGACCATCAGCGTCGTCGCCGGCTTCTCGGTCCAGATCCGCAGAAGCTCCATGTTCAGCCGCTGGCGGGTCATGTCGTCGAGCGCACCGAAAGGTTCGTCCAGTAGCAGCACCGAAGGCTTCACCACCAGGGCCCGAGCAATGGACACCCGCTGCCGCATGCCCCCGGAGAGCTGAGCAGGACGCGCCTTCTCGAACCCCTTGAGTCCGACCAGGTCGACCAGACCCTGGATCAGTCCCGGTTCGGGCTTGATCCCGGCCACCTCCAGCGGCAGCCGGATGTTGGAGACCACGCTGCGCCACGGCAGCAGGGCCGAATCCTGAAACGCGATCCCCAGATGATGGCCGGCACGGAGCTCCGCCGGCGACTGTCCGTCCATCCGCAGCTCACCAGTGGTCGGCTTCTCCAGGCCGGCGAGCATCCGCAGAATGGTGGACTTTCCACACCCGGAGGGCCCGAGCAGGGACAGAAACGTCCCGCGTCCGGTGGCGAGGTTGACGTCCTCCAGGGCGGTCACCTGCTTGGCGCCCGAGCCGAAGACCTTGCTCAGTCCGCTGAGGCTGATGCCGTCGCCGGTGAGATGCATGCTGTCCGTGTCGACGGCGGGGTTATGGGTACCGAGTGCAGCTGTCACGTCACGCTCCTTGCTAATTCTTGCTCAGGGGCTTCAGGGAAGCGGGTGTTCGATGAGGTCGGGGTTCTCCTCGTAGATCTCCTCGAGCAGGCTCAGGTCGAAGAGGTCCTCGGGCACGTCATAGCCCACGGCCTCCACTGCCGCGAGCGTGTCGGCGACGGCGTCGTCAGACATCGTGAACAGCCCGTTCTCCCGGGTCCACTCGGAGGTGATGAGCTCTGCCTGCGTCTCGGCAGTGCGCAACTGGTGGTCATAGTCGAGGTTCTGGTCGGCCGCGTGGTCTTCCACAGTGGTCCGGGCGGCCTCCTCAGGATCCGCCAGTGCGTCCTGCCACCCCCGGATGGAGGCCTCCAAGAAGGCCTTCAGCTCCTCGCGGTTCTCCTCGATGTCCTCCTCCGTAGCCACCAGGGACCCTCCGGAGAACGGCAGCCCGTGATCCACGAACATCATGGATTCCACGTCGTAGCCGGCCATCTCGATGCTGATCAGCTCATTCGTCGCGAAGCCGAAATAGGCGTCGATCTCTCCGTTGAGGAACGGCTGCGTGTCGGCCTGGATGGAGGCCACCTCCACCTCGCCCTCCAGATCATTGGCGGCCAGGAAGGCGTTGAAGACCGGCTCATTCGCCGGCGGAACGCCGACGCTCATCCCGACGAGGTCCTCGGGCTCGGTGGCCGGGTTCTCGCTCATGGTGACCACGGTGTAGGGGATGTCCTGGAACACGGAGCCGATGATCTTCAGCGGTGCATCATCGCCCTCCGCCTCGATCGTGGACGCAACCACCAACGGGTTGGACCAGCCCACCAGACCCGCACCAGAGGCCACCTGCACGGTGGAAGGTGTCGCGGAGGGGCCGCCAGGGATCAGATTGACCGATTCGAAGCCGTTCTCCTCGTAATAGCCGTTGTCGATGGCCTCGTAGAGGCCCACGAACTCTGCCGTGTGCAGCCAGGACAGCGGCACATCGATCGAACCGTAGTCGGCATCTGCGGAGGTCTCCTCGTCCTCGGCGACCGCTCCCCCGCCGCACGCGGTGAGGACGAGCAGGCCAAGGCTCAGTGACCCTGCCGTGAGAGTGCGGATCCCGGGGCGGCTGTGGTGGTGAAGCGTGCTCATCAGTTTCTCCTTGAGATGGGTGGCGTGCTTTGGTGCAGGATTCAGGGTCAGACCCTGGCGGCGGTGTCCTCGGACCCCCGTGCGGTGATGCCAGCCTCTTCTCCGGCCTCCACTGCGGCGAGGTATTGGCTGCGGCGCTCGAACAGACCAGGAACGGCCTGGCGTGCCGACTGGATGAGCTCCGGCAGCTCGGCGGTCAGAAGCTCTCCGTCTCGAGTGATGACACGACCGTCGACCATGGTGAGGCTGACATCGCTGCCTCGGACCGCATGCACCAGGTTGTGGTGGATGTTGGCGTAGCGCCCTTCGGGCAACAGCGGAGTCATCCGGGGGGTGTCGGTGCGCACGGCGATCAGGTCTGCCTGTTTGCCCACCTCGATCGATCCGATGCGGTCCTGCAGGCCCATGGCTCGTGCTCCGCCTATGGTCGCCATGGTCAGCACCTGCCAGGAGTCCATGGCGGCGGCGTCCATGCTGCGCAGCTTGCCGAGCAGGGAGGAGACCTTCATCTCCTCGAACATGTCCAGGTTGTTGTTCTCCTTCTCCCCGTCGGTGCCGATTCCCACCGGAATGCCGGCGGCGAGCATGTCCGCCACCGGGGCCATCCCGCTGGCCAGCTTCATGTTGCTGACCGGGTTGTGGGCCACTCCGGCGTTCTGTGAGGCCATATAGGCGATCTCGGAATCGTCGAGCCACACTGCATGGGCGAGGACCGTGCGCGGGACGTCGAAGAAGCCCAGGTCCTTCAGCGCGTGCACCGGCCGCTTGCCATAGCGCGCGTGGAACTCGGTGACATCCAGCGTGGATTCGCTGCAGTGGGTGTAGAGCCCGGTCTCGTAGGTCTGGGCGAGCTCCACAGCCCGGGCCAGGCCGGCGTCGTCGGCGTAGAAGGGGTGCTCCAGTCCCACCCAGGGGATGATGCGACCCTCTCCTCGCCCTGCAGCGGGGCCCCAGGTGCGCAGCATGCGCTCGTTGTCGTCAAGGGTGTCGAAATAGTTGTGCTCAGGGTGCTCGCCGACGTAGTTCACGGTGACCAGCCGGTTTCCGAGCTGCTCGGCCGCCTCGGCGCAGCCGTCCATATAGCGCCACATGTCGACGGTGGTGGTCGTGCCGGCGAGGAGCCCCTCGGCGTAGCACAGGTATGCGGCAGTCTTGGCCTCATCGGCTTGCAGGACTCGGTGCATCGGGTCGATGTGCACGCGCAGCCATTCCCAGACAGGAAGATGTTCGGCGGTTCCGCGCAGGATCCCGGAGTGGTGGTGGGTGTTCACCAGCCCCGGCATGAGCACCTGGTCCCGCAGCCGGACCTCGGTCGCCTCTGGATGCGCCGCACGCAGCTGTGCCACCGGTCCCACGGCTGCGATCAGGGTGTCCTCGACCAGGACTCCGTGCCCCGTGAGGACCTCATAAGGGGAGGTCATCGGGAGCAGAAGATCCGGAACGTACAGGGTCAGCGTCATTGGAGGCCTTTCAACGGCTCTGCAGGTCGTGGTGTTTTTCTGGAGATGAGCAGGGATTTCATTCGAGGCCCTGCATCGTTCGCGCCGCCGCGCGGTGGCGAGGAAGGATGTCCTCGAGGCTGGCGAGTTGGAGCTCCCCGGCTTCGATGAGCGGCCTGCCGGCGACGAGGGTGTGCCAGGCGCGGGCCGGCCCGGAGCGCAGCCAGGCCTCGACCGGATCGGTGAAGGCTCCGGTCTGGGACAGCGGCGCGGACTCCCACATGACCAGATCCGCGCATGCCCCAGGGTGCAGGTGGCCGATCTCATCGACCCAACCGAGGTTCGCCGCGCTGCCCAGGGTGGCCATGTTCAGGGCCTCTCTGGCAGAGAAGGAGGCCGGGCCGTGCCGATGGCGCGCCAGCAACAGCGCTCCGCGGGTCTCCATCCAGAGATTCGCTGAATCAGCCGAAGCTGAGCCGTCGCAGCCGATGCCCACCGCCATGCCCATGGAGCGCAGCGCTTGTGCGTCTGCGGCGTCTCCGCAGATGATCATGTTGGAGCTGGGGCACTGGGTCGCGCTGACCCCCGCGGCCGCCAGTCGCTGGTTCTCCTCCGAGCTGCCGTAGACGTAGTGGGCCACCCAGGACCGAGGCGTGGCCCAGCCCACGTCTTCGAAATACTCCACAGGTCGCCGCCCGTAGACCTCCATCGCGTAGGTGTCCTCGTCCTTGTCTTCGGCGAGGTGGGTGTGCAGCCGGACATCATGCTTCTCCGCGAGCTCAGCGGTCTTCCGCATGATCGACTCGCTGACCGAGAACATCGAACACGGTGCCAGCGCGACCCGGGTCATGGCACCGGGCGCGGGATCGTGGAATGCGGCGATCAGGCGTTCGGAGTCAGCCAAGATGGTGTCCTCGTCCTGCACCACCTCCTTCGGCGGCAGTCCCCCGTCCTCCACAGACCGCGTCATCGATCCGCGGTTGGCCATGAAGCGGAAGCCGATCTCGGTGGTGGCCTTGATCTGGGCGTCGATGAGATTCGGCTTCGGGTGGACGTACATGTGGTCCGAGGAGGTCGTGCACCCGCCCAGCAGCAGCTCGGCGCAGGCTACATAGGTCGACAGGTAGGTGGACTCCTCGTCCAGTGCCGCCCAGCGCGGGTACAGCGTGGTCAGCCACTGGAAGAGACTTCCGTTGATAGCCGGCGCGAAGGCGCGGGTCAGGTTCTGGTACATGTGGTGGTGTGTGTTCACCAGACCTGGAGTGACCAGTCGGCCACCGGCGTCGATCACTCGGCTGGCGGTTGGCGCCTGGCCCGAACTCGGCCCGGCACTGTGCACCCTTCCGGCGTCCAGCGCGATCCACCCGCCGTCGATCTCACGGCCCGCCTGCAGCGCCTCGTGCTGAGCGGAGGCTCCTGCACCGGAGGCCTCCAGCACGATATAGGCGTTGGTGATCAGCGTGTCGACGCGCAGTGCGGCGGGGGTCATCCGTCCTCCTGAAGTAGGTAGAACCCCAACCTATGAAACAGATGTTTCTTCATTCACTCGCCTTCGTTACGGACATGTAAATGCCGGAGCGCGTAACGGCGCCGTAACCCGCACATGCCTAAGCTGGAGCACGATTCCAGGATCTGTCAGCACAGATCCACTGTCCCGAGCGCTTGACCAGGAGGCCCCGTGCTTGACCGCATCACCTCCTATCAGGCCTGCTTGGATGCCCCCAAGCGCTGGGCCGTGGCAACGATCGTTTCGGTGCGCGGCTCCTCGCCCAGCCCGGTGGGCACCTCCATGGCGATCTCCGCAGACTTTGAGATCATCGGCTCCCTCTCCGGAGGCTGCGTGGAGTCCTCCGTGGCCGCCTCGGCTCAGGACGCGATCAGCGCAGGGACCATCCGCCGAGAATCCTTCGGACCCGATGGCACACCCTTCGGCCAGGCCGGACTCGGGGTGGCACTGACCTGCGGGGGTGAGATCGAGGTGCTCATCCAGCCGCTGGTCACTGCTGACCTCGAGCCGCTGCGGGAGCTCGCGACCCGCGACTCACGCGCCCCCGCTCAGCTGACCCGCCGGCTCACCGATGACTCCGGGACGAGGCTGCTCGTCCACGAGCAGCGCGACGCCGCGCCACGGCTGATCCTCAGCGGCGTGCATGACTTCTCGGTGCACCTGGCCCAGCTCGCGCTGCAGGCCGGCTGGCGGGTCCACATGGTCGAGATCCGCCCCGCCTTCGGCACCGGCGCACGCATCCCCGCCGGTGCGGACCTGAATCTGGGTCACCCCGCCAGCATCATCAGGGAGCTCCTTGAGGGGCCGGTCAGTTCCTGGACCGGGGTGGTCGTGATGACCCATCATCCGGACCTCGACGTGCCGGTGCTCGACTGCGCGCTGACCTGGGCAGACTCCGAATCACAGCTGGACCTGACCGGTCAGGCGCCGCAGCAGGTCCAGAGGGCCTCCCCCGACGACGACGGTGCCGGTCGCTTCATCGGCGCCATGGGCTCGCGCACCTCCGCCGCGCGCCGGGACGCCGCCCTGAGGTCCCTGGGCCACAGCGCAGCGGCCCGTGCCCGCGTGGTGTCTCCGCTGGGTCTCGATCTGGGAGCCGAGACCCCCGCCGAGGCGGCCGTCTCCATGTTCGCCCAGCTCATCGCCGCGAAGAACGCGTCCGCCACAGCGGCTCCCCTGGCGCGCTCGCGCGGGCCGATCAATGCTGCGCGGCCGCGCAGCCTCAGCATCATCAGAGAAATGGCAGTGTGAGACGTGGACATCACCAGTGTGGAGACGACCCTGAGCACCGCGAACCCCGATGACTTCGCTCCCGGGGATTCCTGGCTCGCCGGAGGCACGGTGCTCTACTCCTACGGCCATGACTTCACCAACTCCGCACCGCGGCGGCTTCTGGACATCACCGGCGCCGGATGGGCGCCGCTGACCTGGCATGACGAGTCCGCTGACAGGTGGTCCGGCCTGGAGATCGCCGCCACATGCACCATCGCGCAGTTCCACGCCGCCGCGTCCAGCCTCGCCGGGACCAGGGCGGCCGGCCTGGACGGGGTCGCGCTCATGGCACCTGCCGCGGAGTGCTTCGTGGCCTCCTGGAAGGTGTGGAACACCTCCACCGTGGGCGGGAACGTGGCCACGGCGCTGCCCGCAGGACCGATGACCTCCTGGCTCTCCGCCATGGAGGCCCAGGCGCTGATCCTGTCTCCCGGAGGGACCCGGCGCACTGCGCTGGTCTCAGATCTGGTGCTCGGGACAGGAGCCACAGCGCTGGAGCCCGGCGAACTGATCCGCGCCTTCTTCGTCCCCGCCAGCGCGCTGGCACGTCCCACCCTGATGGTGCGAGAATCGCTGACCCGGTATGGCCGGTCGGCCGCCCTGCTGCTCGCCTCCCCCGCTCCGGGCGGGGCTGGCGGCACCGATCAGCTGCATCTCACCATCACGGCCAGCACCGTGCACCCGGTGATCCTGCAGCTCCCGCGCGGCACCGAAGTGGCGGCCGCGGTGCGCGCCGGGGTCCCCGAGTCGGCGTGGAATGACGATGTCCATGGCGACCGTGAGTGGCGCATCGAGGTCACGATCCGGCTCGCTCAGGAGCTCGCGGAGGCGATCCTCGCCCCGGAGTCCGCGGCTGTCGTCTCGCCGCGGACTGAGCAGGAGTCCGCTGCCCAGACGGTGCTCCCCGAGCCGACTCTGCTGAGTGCCGCAGCTCCGGTAGAGCAGCAAGCTCAGCCAGCCCAGCCGGCGCACGTCATGGTGGACGGCAGGGAACTGACCCTGGACGCCGATCCCGGTCAGTGCCTGCGCACCTGGCTGCGGGACACCGGCGCGGCCGGGGTCAAGCGCGGCTGTGACGCAGGAGACTGTGGGGCCTGCACCGTGCACCTCGCCCAGCCCGGACAGAAGCCGACCGCAGTGCACAGCTGCATCGTCCCAGCGCAGCGCGCCGCCGGAACCGAGGTGACCACCGTGCAGGGGCTGAGCCCTGAAGCAACCGCCCAGGTGCTGTCCTCCCAGCAGGACGGTGCACCGCATGATCATGAGGCCCTCGCGGCCGCGCTGCATCCGACCCAGCGGGACTTCCTCGACTCGCACGGCTTCCAGTGCGGCTACTGCACCGCCGGTTATCTGATGACCGCCACCGCCGAGGGGCCCTACTCTCCAGAGCGCAGCATTGCGGCAGCCCACGAGGCCCCGACGGAAGAGACGGCCGGGACGACCACCGATGCCGAGGATGCCGCCACGCTTCGTCGGTTCAAGGGCAACCTCTGCCGCTGCACGGGGTACTGCTCGATCAAGGATGCGCTCACCCAGACCCCACGGGTCAGCGCCGAATCAGGAGTCGGGAAGAGCCCGGCCCCGCCGGCCGGACCCGCCGTGGTGACCGGCACCGCCGCCTACACCTTCGATCAGGCCGGTGAGCGCCCGCAGGAGGATCCGCTGCACATCGTGGTCGTCCGCTCACCGCACGCCCATGCCCGGATCCGCCGCGTCGCGGGCTCCGCGGCCCTGGCCTCCCCCGGGGTCATCGCTGTGCTGACGCATGAGGACGCGCCCGCTGCGCTCTTCTCCTCAGCTCAGCACGAACTGGTGGAGGATGACCCCGCGGACACCCGGGTGCTCGATGACGTGGTCCGCCATGTGGGGCAGCGGGTCGCCGTCGTCGTCGCAGAGTCTCGTCGCCAGGCCGAGCGCGCCGCGGCGCTGGTGGAGGTCGACTATGAGCTGCTGCCGACCGTGCTGGACCCGCGGGCCGCGCAGCGCAGCGATGCCCCGGCGGTCCATTCCGGGAAGGACTCGGCCACGCACCGGATCCTTGCCCCGGAGCGGAACCTGGTCGCCCTGGCCTCCAGCTCTCAGGGCCGCGCCGAAGCCGAGCTGTCCCGGCTGCAGGAGGGCCCCGCCTCTGCGGGAGCCTCCTACTGGGGCAGCTTCGAGACCCACCGCACCTCCCACGTCGCCCTCGAGACGCATGGCTGCCTGGGCTGGATCGATGACCTGGGCCGCGTCACGCTGCGCTCCTCCACCCAGGTGCCGTTCCTGGTGCGGCGGACGCTGTGCCGGATCTTCGGTCTCGCGCCCGAGGTGGTGCGGGTCTTCGCCCCGCGCGTGGGAGGGGGCTTCGGCTCCAAGCAGGAGGTGCTCACCGAGGACCTCGTGGTGCTGGTGCTGCGGACCCTGCAGGAGCGCGGAATCACCCGGCCGGTGCAGCTGGAGCTCACCCGCTCCGAAGCCTTCTCCGCCACCACGACCCGCCATCCCTTCCTGATCGATGTCGCCGTGGGTGCCGACGCCTCAGGCGCACTGCAGGCCATGCAGCTTCAGGTGCTCTCCGACACCGGCGCCTACGGCAATCACGGTCCCGGGGTGATGTTCCACAGCGTGACCGAGTCCATGCAGCTCTATTCCGCCCCGCACAAGCAGGTTCGCGCCGAGGTGGTCTATACCAACAACCCGCCGGCCGGCGCCTTCCGCGGCTATGGACTGAGCCAGACCATCTTCGCCGTGGACTCGGCCATGGACGAGCTGGCCCGCCGGCTGGGACGGGACCCGCTGAGCTTCAAGGCGCAGAACATCATCGCCCAGGGCGAGACCCTCTTCGGCGCAGAACACGATGATGTGCTCGTGGAGGTGGACGGGCTGCAACAGTGCCTGCAGATCATCGGTGAGCAGCTGCGCACCGGAGAGCTCACGGCCGCCGAACGGGATCAGTGCGAGCGCCTGCTCACCGAGGAGCGCCACGGCGGACTCGCCGGCGGTCATCCGCCCGGCGCAGGACACCCGCTCGGAGACTGGGCGGTGGGCACCGGCACCGCGGTGGCGATGATCGACACCGTGCCGCCCAACGGCCACCACTCCCACGCCACCGTCACTGCGCTCGGCTCCGGGCGCTACCAGCTGAAGGTCGGCACTGCGGAGTTCGGCAACGGCACCTCCACCGTGCACCGCCAGGTAGTCGCCGAGGTGCTGGGCACCACCGCGGAGAAGATCCAGCTCATCCAGGCCGACACAGACGCGGTGCGCTTCGACACCGGCGCCTTCGGCTCCACCGGCATCACGGTGGGCGTCAAGGCCGCTCACGTCGCGGCGGAGAAGCTGCTCGAACAGCTGGCATCGGCTCCGGAGGCGGATCCCGTCGGACTGACCGCGGAGGGCACGTGGGCAGGCACCCCGCGTTCGGTCTCCTTCAACGTGCAGGGCTTCCGGATCGCCGTGGACCGGCGCAGCGGCACCCTGCGCATCCTGCAGTCGGTGCAGGCGGCCGATGCCGGAGTGGTGCTCAACCAGGCGCAGTGCCGCGGCCAGGTCGAAGGCGGTGTGGCCCAGGCGCTGGGCGCCGCCATGTTCGAAGAGCTGCAGATCGACGCAGACGGCGCCGTCACCACGGACATCCTGCGGAACTACCACATCCCGCAGATGGCGGATCTGCCCCGCACCGAGGTCCACTTCGCGCAGACCCGCGACCCGATCGGTCCGCTGGGCGCCAAGTCCATGTCAGAGGCTCCCTTCAATCCTGTGGCGCCGGCCCTGGGCAATGCGATCCGCGATGCGATCGGGGTCCGGATGACCCGCACTCCCTTCCGCAAGGACCGGATCGCCGCGGCGCTGCGGTCCGCCGAGCCCCGCGCGGACGCGGCAGGGACAGCCCGGCCAGAGCAGACACGGCCGCCGGAGCAGGGCCCGGCGCAGGGCGAGGGTGCAGAGCAGGTGGGAGCTCAGCCGGCACTTCCGCCGCGCTGACCGGCGCGCCAGCGCTGAAGGTCGTCGACCGTGTCGATGTCCGCGTCCTGGGCCCAGCCGGTGAGGTCCACGGCATCGAGGAGCTCCGGGTGTGCCTGCACGTAGGCTCGCGCACCCTCGTCACCCTGTGCGGCGGCCGCGGCCTCGATGGCTGCGTCGATCTCGAAGACCACGGGGTGCGTCGGGCGGCCGTCGACCTCTCCACGAGCAATGCGTCCCGCACGGTGCGCATCCAGGACCCGGCGCAGGGCGGCAGCGCCGATCCCCGGCTGATCGACCAGAACGACGGCGACCCGGGCGGCCCCCAGCGCGCGGGCACCCTCGATCCCGGTGCGGAAGGAGGCTGAGAGTCCCCGGTTCCACTCGGGACAGGTCCTGAGCTGCAGACCGGGATCGAGATCGAGGCTGAGACCGGGACGCCGCTGCGTCTCTCGCCTCAGCGCCGCGCGCACCTGTTCGGCGCGGTGACCGAGGACCACCAGCGGGCTCGTCCCGGCGTCGAGGGCCGCCGCCGCGGCTCTCTCCACCAGAGTCCACCCGCCCACGCGGACCAGCGCCTTGCCGTGGCCGTCCAACCGCGAGCCCTCCCCGGCCGCGAGGATCACGGTGACGTCTGCCTCGGTCATGTGGCTCCGTGGACTCAAGCGGCCGGACTGACCGCGTCGTTGGCGGCCTGACCGAGCGAGATGAGCTTCTCACCGAGGCCATAGCTGCGGTTGGCGAGCTGACGGACATAGCCCTTGGCGATCATGGTGCGCAGCAGCCGGTGGGCGGTGGGCGCCGGCAGACTCGTCTGCCCGGCGAGCTCGCTGAGGCTCATCTGGCCCCCGTGAGCGCTGATCGCCTCGAGGATGTCCAGTGCCCGGTCCACGGACTGCACTCCCGGACTGCGGGGGGCCTCGGTCACGGCTGCTCCTTCTGCTTGATCATGGGCCTCAGCGCGTCATCGGACTGAGCTCGAGGTGGCCTGCTCCGCGCAGGAACTGCCCGACCGGCGCCAGCGCGCTGGTCGTGTCCCGTGGGCTGAAGAGCTCGATCCCCCGCAGCACGGCACCGATCACGGTGCCGGTGATCTCGTAGTGCTCATAGGCCGAGATCGGATTCTTGTGCGCGAGCCCCATCGCGGACACCACATTGGTCTCCTGCGGGTCATAGATCACCAGATCCGCGTCCCGGCCCGGGGCGATGATGCCCTTGCGGCTCAGGCCTGCCAGTGCCGCCGTGTTCTCAGCCATCCAGCTGCTGACCTGTTCGATGCCGATGCCCCGCAGACGTGCCTCATGGGCAACCGCGGAGAACCCCACCTGCAGCCCCGAGATGCCGCCCCAGGCCTGCTGCAGGTCAGGGGCCCCTCGATGCTTCTCCTCCGCGGTGGAGGGCGAGTGGTCGCTGACCACCGCATCGATGATGCCTTCGCGCAGCGCGTCCCAGAGCGCCTCCCGGTTGCCGCTGTCACGAATGGGCGGGCAGCACTTGAACTCGGCGGCCCCGTCCGGGATGGAGTCAGCCTCGAAGCACAGGTAGTGCGGGCAGGTCTCCACGGTCAGCGGCAGGCCCTCCGTGCGTGCCGCAGCGATGATGTCCAGGGCCCGTGCGGAGGCAAGGTGCAGGATATGGGTGCGGCAGCCGGTCTCGCGGACCGCCTCGATGAGATCGCTGATCGCCGCCACCTCCGCATCGTGTGGGCGGGTGAGCGCCCAGTCCGCGTAGTGGCTGAGCCGGCGTCGTCGTCCGGTGACCTCTGTTGCCCGTTCGATGGTCTCGGCATCCTCGGCGTGGACGATCACGAGCCCGTCGAAGCGGGCGACCTCCGCCATGGCCTCGCGCAGCTGTTCCCCGTTGACCGGCGGGAACTCATCGACACCTGACGGGAGCAGGAAGCACTTGAAGCCGAAGGCTCCTGCCTCCCAGAGCGGCCTGAGCTGGGCGGTATTGCCGGGGATGATGCCTCCCCAGAAGCCGACGTCCACATAGGTCTGCCCCATGGCGGCCCGCTGCTTGATCCGCAGGGACTCCACGTCCACTGTGGGCGGGATGCTGTTCAGCGGCATGTCCACCACCGAGGTGACACCTCCCAGCGCTGCTGCCATGGTGCCGGTGGCGAAGCCTTCCCAGCTCGTCCGGCCGGGTTCATTGATGTGCACGTGCGTGTCCACGTTCCCGGGGAGCACCAGGTGAGAGGGCCTGACCACGGTCATGCCGGCACCGGCGCCGACATCACTGGCCTTGACGATCTCCTCGCGGCGTCGCCCCTCCCCGGTGCTCAGCCGATGGATCCGCGCGATCTCGCCGTCGAGGATCTCCAGGTGAGCTGGGACGAACTCACCGCCGAGCAGCACCTGCTCCGCGATGAGGTGGCGCAGCGTCATCGGCCCGGGGCCGCGGCCCTGGCGGCGGCATCTGTCGCCGTGGTGTGCTCGACACTCATGGATTCACCTTCTTCTGAGACCGGAACTGCGGGATCCCTCTACGCTATGAGCGCGGTGTTAGGGAAGTGTTTCCGCTCGATTGCCGCCTCGAGAAGGCTCAGCAGGACGCTCAGCAGAAGCCTGCGATCCATTCCCAAGCCTGGGGCCGCGCCGGTGCGCCCCTGCGGGTGACCGAGGCGTTCATCAGACCGTAGGGCCTGTCCCCCGCCTGGAAGACCTCATTGGGGTTCTCCAGTCCGAAGGGACTCAGGTCCACCACATAGTGGTGGTTGTTCGGCATCACGAAACGGATGTCCTCGATCTCCTCTATGGCGCCCAGCACTGCCTCGCCTGCGGCGTAGAGGGTCTGCTGCAGCGACAGCGAGTGGACCAGCGCGAACTGCTCAAGCACGATCTGTTTCACCCGGGCGTAGACAGCATCGAAGTCGACGGCCCCCGCAGCAGCCTGCCCCTCGGCGCCGGCGGCGAAGAGCCAACGTGCGGTGATGTCCGTGGCCATCACCCGATCGTCAGTCTCCGGCAGGGTGGTGTAGCGATCCTTCGGATACCCGGAGAACTCGCTGCCGGTGGTCTTCAGCACGGTGAGGTCGCTGAAGCCGCCCACCAGGTGCTCGACTCCGTCGGCGATGGTCAGCGCGGCGGTGCGGATCTCCTGTTTGGACTTCACGAAGGAGTGCTCATGCTCGGTGAGCGTGCCATCGGGACCCGGAACCCGAATTCGCTCCCAGGGGTAGGACTCTGCGGACCAGCGGCCGCCGGAGACCTCGGCCTGGCCGGTGAAGTGCTGGCCGAGCAGCAGCAGGAACTGCTCGGGGGTGGTGATGCCGTGCTCCTTGGCGAAGGCGTAGACCGTGTTCTTCTGCGTATCGGTGGCGATGACCCGGGTGTTGTCGCCGCTGGTGTAGCACTCGGTGAAGTCCCCGCGCAGCATGGAGCTGACATTGAGGTCCACGAGCGTGTGGACCGGGGTCTCGCGGTTGACACGGACCACACGGACCTCGGCCTTCCCGTACTGGTTCGGACCGAGGACGATGTCGGAACTGCTCATGGAATTCTCCTTCAAGGGCGAGTCGGCGTGGGAAGTCGGATGCGAGTGATCGGCACGGGCGGGCCGGTGTTCGACGGGGATCGGCGGGCGGGCAAGAGCTCCCGTGCTGGTCAGCTGCCCCGGTAGGTGCTGTAGCCGAAGGGGCTCAGCAGCAGCGGCACGTGATAATGCTCCGCCGAGGCGTCCACGGCGAAGGTCAGCGTGACCTCGGGGAAGAAGTGGGCGACCTCGCGGGAGGCGAAGTACTCTGCCGTGGCGAAGACGAGCCGGTAGGCGCCGGCGGGAAGCTTTTCCGGGCCAAGGTCCGCGATGCGACCGTCGGCGTCGGTGGTGCCCGAGCCGAGCGGCGCTCCCTCGGATCCCACCAGCTTCACGGCGATTCCGCGCGCCGGAGTCCCGGTGGTGGTGTCCAGGACATGGGTGGTGATGAGACTCATCGTGGCTCCTCTTCTCAGTGCTGAAGTCCTCAATGCTCAAGTGCTCAGTGCTCGAGCTCGTCGAGCTCGTCATAGGCCCGCGCGATCGCGGAGATGCGTTTTCGGCCCGCTCCCAGCTGCCGGTTGAGCACCCCGTTGGCGAGCAGGCTGACCAGGGACATCGCTGCGGCGTAGCTGTCGAAGGCGCCCTCGGAATCGATCGGGCATTCGATCCAGCAGTCGGCCTCCATGGCATAGTGCCGGGAGGTGCTGTCGCCGAGACACAGCAGCTGGGCCCCGGAGGAGGCCACCGCCCGGACGGCCTTGCCGAAGACCACGGGACGACGGCGGAAGCCCACCGCCACCACCAGGTCCCCGGCTGAGATCCCGGCCAGCTCCTCACCCAGCGTCTGTCCCGGCTGAGGTGCGATCCGGACCCTGGGGCGTGTCTGGATGAGCTGCTGGTGCAGGTGCAGCGCCACCGGGTAGCTGTTGCGCAGTCCCAGCAGGATCACCCGGTCGGCGCTGGTGAGCATCTCCACCGCCTGGTGAAGCCGGCCTTCGGCCAGACCTGCGCCGAGTCGGGCCAGGTTCTCGTGGTCGCGCGCCTCGTGGCGCTGCAGGCCGGTGGAGCCCTCGGTGTCGGCCGAGGTCACCGGCGCGGCGGTGGGCACCCCGCGGCTGCGCAGCGCTCGGGCGTGGTCCTTGACCTCGCGGAAGTCCTCGAAGTCCAGCTTGCGGAAGAGCCGGGAGACGGTGGCCTTGGAGACCCCTGTCTCGCGGCTGATGTCAGCGGCGGAGAAGATCGCCAGGTCCCCCAGGTGCTCGAGCAGAAAATCTGCGACCCTTCGCTCCTGCGGGGCCAGGGCGCCGTAGTGGGCGTCGATGCGGGCATCGATCCGGGTCTCTGCCTCGAGCCGGGGCTCGCTCTCACCGATCTGTGGCGTCGTCATCTTCCTGCTCGCTCTCCATGCTCTCGTGCGACTTCCCAGACGGTGCTCTCCAGCGCCTGCAGCGCCAGCGCCACGTCGGTGACCATCACGTTCTCCTGCGGGTGGTGGCTGATCCCGTCCTCACAGCGGGTGAAGAGCATCGCGACGTCGGTCACCGATGCCATGGCCATGGCGTCGTGCCCGGCTCTGGAGTACAGCGTGATCGGCTCGGCGTCTCCGGTGGCCGCCACCCCTGCTGCCAGGGCCCGGCGCAGTCTCTCCGAGCAGGTCACGGTCGGGGCGGAATGGATCTCCTCCACCGTCAGCTCGAGATTCCGCTGCGCACAGAATCCCGCCAGCGCCGTGTGGATCTCCTCCCACGCGGCGTCGCGCAGCTCATCGGACTCGGCGCGGAGGTCCAGGGAGAGGTCAGCCTCCCCGGGCACCACGTTCACCGCCCCTGGACGCGTCTCGAGCTGGCCCACGGTGGCGATGACGCCACGCTCGCGGCCGATCCGCTCCACGTCGAGCACTGCCTGGGCGGCGCCGATCAGGGCATCGCGACGACGCTCATAGGGAGTTCCTCCGGCGTGGCGGGCCTCGCCCTGGATGGCGAGCCGGAAGCGTCGCGCGCCGGCGATGGAGCTCACCAGTCCCAGTGGTCGCTGCGCGGCCTCGAGGTAGGGGCCCTGCTCGATGTGTGCTTCGAGGTACCCGACCAGCTCCTCGGGCGACCGTGCGGCGTCGTCGACCTTCTCCGGATCCAGTCCGAAGTCCCAGAAGGCCTGGGCCATGCTGATGCCCTCGGCGTCGGCGACCTCCCACCAGTGCGGGTCCCAGGTGCCGGCCATGGCCCGGGAACCGAGCAGGGTGGCGCCGAAGCGGGCACCCTCCTCGTCGGCGAAGGCGACGATCTCCACAGCGAAGGGAAGCTCACGGGCGTGGGGCCCCAGCAGTCGGGCGGTCTCGATCCCCAGCAGCACACCCATGATGCCGTCGTAGCGTCCTGCATCGGGCACGGTGTCCAGGTGGGAGGCGATGATCAGCGCAGGCAGACCGGGCTCACGTCCCTCGAGCCGAGCACACTGGTTGCCCGCGGCGTCCTGCCAGGTCTCCATCCCCACTTCGGTCATCCACGCGGCGGCAAGTGCGTTGTGCCGCTGGTGCTCCTCGGTCAGGTAGGCACGCAGTATCCCATCCGGGAGGGCGCTGATGGCGGCGAGCTCATCACAGCGCGCCATGATGCGCGCCGCCGCTGCGTCGATGGTCATGCGGGCACCTCACCGGGCTGCTGGGCCTGGCTGCCCGCGTGGTCCTGGTAGATCTCCGCTGCCGCCCCGGTCCCGCCGCCGGGCCGGACCTCTGCGCCGCCGGCGCGCAGCACCTGCTCCAGCGCGGCCAGGGTGATCATGACCGCGTCCTTGCGGGCGTTATACCCCATCGTGCCGATCCGCCAGACCTTGCCGTGCAGCGGTCCGAAGCTGGTGCCGATCTCGATGCCGTAGTCGGCCAGCATGGCCGATCGGACGGCGTCGCCGTCGACCCCTGCCGGGATATCCACGGCGACCACATTGTTCATCTTGTGTGTGATGTCGCCGAAGACCTCTAGACCGAGTCCCTGGACTCCTGCCAGCATGGCCCGACCATGGAGCTCGTGACGAGCGACGGCGGCGTCGAGACCTTCGTCCAGCAGCAGTCGGGCGCATTCGCGGGCTCCGTAGAGCATGGAGGTGGCTTCGGTGTGGTGGTTCAGGCGCTGCGGCGCCCAGTAGTCCATGATCATGGCCAGATCGAAGTAGTTCGACGCGATTCTGGTGCCGCGGCCCGCGGTGCCGTCGGCGATGCCCGCTTCGACGTGCCGCCGCGAGCGGATGGCGTCCACGGCGCGATCCGAGAGACTGATCGGAGCCGAGCCGGAGGGACCGCCGAGGCACTTCTGCAGCCCCGCGGTGACGGCGTCGATCTTCCACTCATCGGCGGAGAACTCATTGCCGGCCAGCGAGGCGGTCACATCGGTGTAGAAGAGCACGCCGTGGCGCTGACAGATCTCACCGATGTCCTCGAGCGGCTGGTTCATCGTGGTGGAGGTGTCGCCCTGGACCAGGGCGAGCAGGGCGGGGCGCTCCTCGATGATGGCCTGCTCGATCTCCTCGGGCGTGAAGACCTGGCCCCAGGTCTTCTCCCGGACGGCGACCTCAGCTCCGGCGCGCACGGCGATCTCCTTGAGCAGGTGACCGAACCGTCCGAAGATCGGCACGAGCACTTTGGCACCGGGTTCGATCAGCGAGATCAGGGCCGCTTCAATGCCTGCCCGGGAGGTGCCGTCTACCAGGAACGTGGCCTCGTTGCTGGTCTTGAAGACCCCGCGGTAGAGCTCCATGACTTCGTTCATGTAGCCGGTCATCGCCGGATCATACTGACCCACGAGCTGAGCTGACATGGCGCGCAGGACGCGCGGATCGGCGTTGATCGGGCCTGGCCCCATGAGCAGCCGGGGCGGCGGATTGATCTGGCTGGAACTCATACTGGACATCGTACTGAAACTATTGTTTCATCCGTGAAACAGATGCGTATCCTCACGAGACGGCCTGTTCCAGCCTCCGCACAGCGATCTCAGCCAGCTGCTCGCGGCGCACCGCGGCCTCCTCCTCCGGCGAGTTCTGCAGTCGAAGCTCGAGCTGGCTTCTCATCTCCCGGTCCGAGCGGCCTGCGGCGCGGATCAGGAAGATCCGGTCGAAGCGCTGCTCGTAGGCCTCGTTGGCGCTGATCCATTCCGCCTGGGCGGCCTCATCGGCACCGAGGCTGCCCTGTTCACGTCGGGAGGCCTCGGCCTCTCGGGATGTTCCCTGGGCCTTCTCCCCGATCCGTGGGTGGTGCTCCAGCGCCCCGTCGACCTCCAGATCGGTCCAGCCCCTGGCCATCTCGGCCGCGGTCTCGGTCAGCTCGTCCACGCTGGCATAGGGGCGCCGAGCAAGGATCGCCGAACGCCAGGAGGGGATCGGCGCACAGGCGGCGAGCAGCTCGGTCAGTTCCTCCGGGGCGGCATCATTGAATTCGCTGAGCTTCATCATCGGGTCTCCTGGGTCGACGGGAGCCGGGCATGGAATCTCTGCGCCCAGCGGACGAGTTCGCGATCACTGCCGACAGGTCCGAGCAGGCACACCCCAGTGGGAAGTCCCGCTGCCGTGCGCAGCGGGACATTGACGGCAGGGAGCCCGGCGAGCCCGGCCAGACAGGTGAGCATCATGGTGCCGCGGCGGTGCTCCTCGATGACCTTGCCGCCCAGGGCAGCCTCGCTGCGCAGCGGCGCGGGACCGGCGGCCGAGGGAAGCGCCAGCACGGAGTCGCCGACCCATTCCCGGATGATCCGGCGTGCACCGGCGGCGAGCGCCCGGGCCTGCCGCTCCTGATCTGCGCTGAGCTGGCTGGCCATGCGGAACCGTGCGCCGACGTCGTCGGCCATCGCCTCCCAGCGGGCACCCACCCATGAACCGTGGTTCGCCCAGGCCTCACGCATCTGGATGATCCGGAATGCTTCGAGCCAGGCGGCGCGCATCTCGGCGGAGACGCCGTCGAGTCGCTTCAGGTGCACTCGCGGCCGCAGGGAGTTCTGATGCGCGGTCACACCGTCCACAGCGGCGCGCACGGTCTCTGCCACCTCCGGGTCCACCTGGTCGAAGAGGCTGGGGATGAGCGTGAGCTCCGCCGGCAGCCCGGCGTGCTGCTCTGCCTCCTGCCTGACGGGGACGAGCACATCGGCGACCAGCCCCAGCGTCTCGGCGTCGCGGGTCATCCAGCCCACCGTGTCGAAGCTCTGCGCCAGCGGAAGCAGACCCTCGCGGGAGATCAGCCCGTGGGTGCTGCGCATCCCCCATAGACCCTGATAAGAGGCCGGCACGCGGATGGACCCCCCGGTGTCCGTGCCGAGCCCGATGCTCGCCTCCCCCAGCGCGACGGCGGCCGCGGAGCCCGAGCTGGACCCGCCGCTGATCCGGTCGGCGGCCCTGGGGTTGGGCGGGGTCCCATAGTGCTGGTTGGTCCCGGCCAGAGAGAGGGCGAGCTCGTCGGTCTGCGCGATGCCGAGGACCTCGGCGCCGGCCTGCAGCAGCTGCGCAAGAGCGGCAGCCGTGGTGGTCTCCACGGCTGCCTCCGCCAGCCAGGTCGGATTGCCCGCACCGATGCGGTGACCCGCCACCGCATAGAGGTCCTTGACGGCGACGCTCTGGCCGTCCAGGGGTCCGGACCCGACGGCCGGCACCAGCGGGGCGTGCGCGTCGCCGCCTTCTCGCCAGACCGTGCTGTCCTTGGTCTCCATCACAGCCTCGCGAAGTCCTTGATCGTCACGCGTGCGTGCACCCCTTTGACCAGGTCGACCACCTGGGAGATGTTGAAGTCCGTGGCGGCGGAGAGATAGGCGTAGGCGTGCTCGGCATCCAGACCCCAGCGGGCCTGGAGCAAGGTGATCGCGTTGCGCACGCAGTTCTGCACGGCGAGGTCCAGGTCCTCGTCCATGCCGGTGGGGATGAGGAACTCGGCGGTCTCGGCGAGCGGCCCGATCTGCTCGCCGAAGGCCGCGAGCGCCTGCTCCCGCGGAATCACGTCGAAGCTCAGCGTCCCGCGCAGCGAAGCCTCCATCGCAGTCAGTGCGACCTCACCGTCGCCCTGGGCGAAGTGGGGATCCCCGACGAAGGCCAGCGCCCCCGGAACCTGCACCGGAAGGTAGAGCGAGGCTCCTTCGGTGAGCATCTTGATGTCGATGTTGCCGCCATGGGGCCCCGGCGGCACCGAATGGGGGCGCGTCTCCCCTTTCACGGCCACGCCGATGGTGCCGAAGAAGGGGGCCAGATCGAAGGTCAGCAGCTTCTCGGCGCCGGCGCGCGGGGCCATCCGTCCCCGAGCCTGTGCCTTCCCGTCCTGAGTCGCTTCAGTCTCCTCCACGTCGGCGAAGATCGAGACGTTGCCCTCCCGGCGGGGGTACTCGCCGTTCAGCGCTCCCCTGCCGTGACGGTTGGAGATGATGCCATAGGGGACACGGCGCTGCAGCCTGTCGATGCTGATCTTGAGCAGGTCTCCGGGGAGCGCGCCCTCGACGTGGATCGGCCCGGTGTTCACATGCGGGCCGTCTGCGGCCGCATCGCGCGGGTGATCACTGGCGGCGAGCTCGATGGCGTCGGTGAGCACCTGTTCGGCCGGGACACCGTGGCTGGTGAAGTATGCCAGCGGATCACGGCCCTGATCTTCGAGGATGCCCTCATGGGAGAGGGTGTCGATGACGACCTGCTCACCTGACTGGACGCGCATCACCGGAGCGTCGGCCGCGCAGGGAAGCCTCCCCCAGAAGATGTTCTCTGCGGTGGCCGGCAGATACCGGCCGCCCACGGGCAGGTGCTCACCGGGCTGAAGGATGGGCTGCGGGCTCATGGATCACTCTCCTCGTCCCGGTCAGTCTGCCCGATCAGTTGTTACAGCGCGGTGACATCCTTGGAATACCTGTTTCGGCTGAACAGCGGTTCAGAGCCGCAGCGTGGCCCGCATGGGGACCCCGAGCTGCTCTGCGCTGGTGAGGAACCCGTCGTGCCCGATCGGCGAGTGGATCATGTGAACCGAGTGGTCCCCTGGAATCGAATCTGCGATCTGCTGGGACTGCTCGGGAAGATACAGCCGATCGGTCTCCACCGCCGCCAGGAAGGGGACGGCCGTGACCCCGGCGAGCGCCTGAGCCGCTCCCCCGCGCCCCCGACCCACGTCATGGCTCATCAGCGCCTCGGAGAGGATCAGGTAGGAGTTGGGGTCGAAACGCTTGAGCAGCTTGTTCGCCTGATGGTCCAGATAGGACTCCACCTGGTAGCGGCCGCGGCGCCGTCGGCTCCAGCCGAAGGGATCTTCTGCGCCCTGGGCAGCCCGGCCGAATCGTGCGCCCAGCTCCGCCTCGGCGCGGTACGTGATGTGGGCGATCCGTCGGGCGAGTCCGAGCCCCGACTGCGGGGCAGGTCCACCGTAGTAGTCGCCCCCGCAGAAATGCGGATCGTTCTCCACCGCCAGCACCTGGGCCTGGCCGAAGGCGATCTGCTCGGCAGTCGACGCCGCACCGCAGGCGAAGACCGCCACGCCGTCGACCATCTCCGGGTACGTGGCGGCCCATTCCAGCGCGCGGGCGCCTCCCATGGATCCACCGATCACCGTGTGAAACTTCTGGATGCCCAGGGCTTCAGCCAGCCGGGCTTCCAGGTGCACGGAATCGCGAATCGTCACGAAGGGGAATCGGGAGCCATAGGGCTTCCCCTCGGGATCCAGGGAGGCGGGTCCGGTGGAGCCGTAGCAGCCGCCGACCATCGCCGGAGCGATGACGAACCAGCGCTGGGTGTCGATCGGGCGTCCCGGGCCCAGCAGGCCCTCCCACCAGCCGATGGAAGGATCTGCCGGGGTGGAGGCGACATGGGAGTCCCCGGTCAGGGCGTGCGCCACGAGGACCGCATTGCTGCCGTCCTCTTCGAGCGTGCCCCAGGTCTCGTAGGCGATGGTGACTTCGGGAAGCTGCCCACCTGTCTCAAATGTGTACGCTCCGACATCGACCGTCTTCAGCGCACCCGCGGGCCTGTCCCCAAAGTCATTCAGCACCCGATCACCCTAACCTCAGACCGCTGCTGCGGCTTCTTGCTTCGTCACATTGTCCGCACTCTGGTCCTGCTCAGAAGAGTCCTGGTCAGCGGCCTGGATCGTTGCCGCCTTCTCCAGTCCCTGGGCGAGATCGGCGATGATGTCGTCGATGTGTTCCAGGCCCACCGAGAGCCGGACCAGACCGGGCTTGACCCCGGCGGCATGCTGTTCGGCGGGGCTGAGCTGCCGGTGGGTGGTCGAGGCCGGGTGGATGGCCAGGGAGCGCACGTCACCGACATTGGCCACCAGCGAGTGCAGCTCGAGCGCGTCGACCAGCGTCTGGCCCGCACGGGCCTGCGTCTCGTCGTCGTCGCCGGCTCCACCGGCGAGCTCGAAGGCCAGCACCGCGCCGGTGCCTCGGGGCAGGTACTTCTGCGCGCGTTCGTAGCAGGGGCTCGAGGGCAGCCCGGAGTAGTAGACCCGCTTCACCGCATCATGAGCCTCCAGGTACTCGGCGACCTTCTGCGCGTTGGCGACGTGGCGCTCGATCCGCAGCGAGAGGGTCTCCAGGCCCAGGTTGATCTCGAAGGCGTTGTGCGGGGACAGTGCGGGGCCGAGGTCGCGCAGCAGCTGCACGCGGGCCTTGAGGATGAAGGAGAGGTTGACCCCGAAGATCCCCTCGGCGCCGAGATCCCGGCCGAAGACGAGCCCGTGGTAGCTCTCGTCCGGAGTGCTGAACCCGGGAAAGCGATCTGGGTGGGCGAAGTAGTCGAAGCGTCCGGAGTCCACGATCACTCCGGCGATGGCGGTGCCGTGGCCGCCGAGGAACTTCGTGGCCGAGTGGACGACGACGTCGGCCCCGAAGTCGATCGGCTTGATCAGGTACGGGGTGGTCAGCGTGGAGTCGATGATCAGCGGCGCGCCATGTTCATGGGCGACCGAGGCCACCCCCTCGATGTCCAGCACGTCTCCGCGCGGATTGGCCACGGACTCCCCGAAGAAGGCCACGGTGTTCTCCCGCGTGGCGGCGCGCCATGACTCCAGGTCATCGGGATCCTCCACGAAGGTCACCTCGATGCCGAACTTCGGCAGCGTGTGCTTGAAGAGGTTCTGCGTGCCGCCGTAGAGCGTCGGGGAGGCGACGATGTGGCTTCCGGATTCCGCGATGTTCAGCAGGGCCAGGGAGGTGGCGGCCTGTCCCGAGCCGACGGCCAGCGCTCCGACTCCGCCCTCGAGGGCGGCGATCTTGTCCTCGATCGCCTGGACCGTGGGGTTGCCGATGCGGGAGTAGATCGGGGCGATCTCTTCGAGTCCGAAGCGGCGTGCTGCGGCCGCCGTGTCCGGGAAGACGAAGGAGGTGGTCTGCTGGATCGGCAGCGCCCGTGCTCCGGTGACGGGGTCGGGGGCGACTCCGGCGTGGATCTGCTGGGTCTCGAACTGCCAGGTGCTGTTGTCGTTGCTCAAGGGATTCTCCGTTCAATGCGGTCCGAGGCGGAGCCGCGCATGAACGTCGCTGCCAGCTGCGAGAGCTTCTGGCGCTGAATCCTGTACGGCCCTGTCCTGAGGACTGGTGTAAGGGCCCGCACTGGTGTGTGGCCCGCGCTTGCCACGTCGATCACTGAGTCACGTGATCGCCGCAGCCAGGTCGTCACCCGGGGCACCCCACCGCGAACTGGAGGGTTGTCGGCCAGCAAACCGGGGTTTTGCGCTGGCACTCTTGACCTAGGGACAAGTCTGCATCGCGGAACGCCCCGGCGCAAGTGGGCCGCAGCGGTTGAGCGCAAGTGCGTCGCGACAGTTCAGCGCCAGTGCGCCGCGACAGCCGAGTGCAGCAGCACCGCGGCAGGTGGACGGATTCCGCTCGCCTAGACTCGGCCCCATGAGCGCCTCCGTCCACCATGTCCTGACAGTCCTGCGCGACTCTTTCACGCACCACGCCCTGAGCACCGAGGCCGGAGAGCTCGAGTCCCACGCGGTGGACAAGGGGCCGCTCGAGCATTGGCAGGTGCATGCTCCGCTCGCCGTCGTCTTCGCGGAATCGGCGCAGGACGTGCAGAAGCTGGTGCGCCTCTCCGCCGAGCATGGCTTCCCGGTCATCACCCGCGGGGCGGGGACCTCCGTCTCCGGCGGCGCCAACACCACTGCCGGCTCCGTGGTGCTGAACCTGACCCGCATGAACCGGATCCTTGCGATGCGGGCAGAGGACGAGGTCGCCGTGGTCGAACCGGGCGTGATCAACGCGGACCTGAACACCGCGGCGGCCGAGCATGGGTTGATGTATGCCCCCGACCCGGCCAGCTATCGCACGTCCACCATCGGCGGCAATGTCGCCACCAATGCCGGCGGGCTGCGCTGCGCCAAATATGGGGTGACCCGAGATTCGGTGCTGGCCCTGGATGTGGTGCTCGCCGACGGCACGCTGATCCACACCGGCCAGGCCACTTTCAAAGGGGTGGCCGGTTACGACCTGACCAGCCTCTTCGTCGGCTCCGAGGGGACCCTGGGGATCGTCGTGGGCGTCACCGTGCGGCTGCGACACCTGAGCCGACACACCGAGACCATCGCCGCCTTCTTCGGCGAGCTGACCACCGCCGCCCAGGGCGTGCTCGACATCGGCAGGGCCCGAGTCCAGCCCGCGATCACCGAGCTGCTGGACCACCGGACCATGTTGGCCCTGGATGAGGCGCAGGGTTCGGACCTGGCTCAGCGCGGCAACACCCTGCTGCTGATCCAGACCGACGGTCACGGTGCGAGCATCGAGGCGGAGATCATCCGCAAGGTTCTCAGCGGGCTCGGCGCCGAGGTCAGCGCTCCGGGGTCCACCGAATCTGAGCGGCTGATCGAGCTGCGCCGGCACGCCCGTGGGGACGGGATCGTCACCGAGGTCCGGGTGGGCGAGGATGTCGCGGTCCCGCGCTCGAGGCTGGTGGACTATATCCGCGCGATCGAAGATCTTGCTGAGGAGCACCAGGTCCAGCTGAAGGTCGTCGCCCACGCGGGGGACGGGAACCTGCACCCCACCTTCAGCGTCCCCAGCTCCGAGATCGAACCTCTGGCCGGTCCAGAACCGAGCGCGCAGGACCGCGAGAGCGACGACGACGGCGCCTCGTCCCAGACGGTCTCAGCCTTGTCCCGACTGCATGCCGCCCTGGACGGCTCCGTGCGGATCGCCCTGGAGATGGGCGGGACGATCACCGGCGAGCACGGCATCGGCACCTATAAGCTGCGCTGGCTGAGCTGGGAACAGTCAGCCGAGGTCATCGAGCTCCAGCGCAGCATCAAAAACGTCTTTGACCCTGACCATCGGCTCAACCCGGGGCGCGCGATCCTGTGACCGGTGCCGGCCCGGCGGGCTCCGCCGGCCCGTTTCAAGCCGCCGGTCCAGCCAGCACTGCCCGGGCGGCGGCATCGGCATCTGCCAGCGTGCGCGCGGAGGATTCGGCGTCTCCGCCGGCCTCTGCGGCGATGGCAGTCCCCCACTGCACGGAGCTGAGCTGGAGTCCGAGCACGTAGATCTCCTCCGGCTGCGCCCCGTCGGCGGGGATCAGCCGGTGCGGCGGCGGTGTGACGTCGAAGCCCTTGCCGGCCCGCGGCGCCCCGGAGGCGTCCGCGAGTTCCCGTGGCCGGGCGAGGCCGCTGCGCAGTAAGCCTGCCACCAGCGGCGAGCGGGAGAGCTGGACCCGGTTCGCCGGCATCATCGCCTCCAGCAGCCAGCGGGCCTGATAGGTGGGGGCCGCCACAGCCGGAGATTCCGCGGTGAAGCAGCCCGTCTCGCGGTCCACGTCGAAGATCGGCTCCGGCCCCAGGAACTCCACCACACCCGACCTGACCAGAGCGGCGAGCTCTTCGATCCGCTGCAGCGGCGGACCGCTGGCGAGACCCTCCACCAGGGACTCGAACCAGCCCTCGATCTCGCTGATCTGGCTGGCCTGGGAGACCCGACCCTGACTGATCAGTGCCTTGACCTCCATGCGTGCCAGGTGCAGCGCCCCGATGGCCATCTTCACGGGACTGCGCACCCCGGCGGCGGAGGTCGCCGCGTCATCTTCGAGATAGGTCTCCATGTGCTGCTGATACTGCTCGGCTGAGTCGAAGGTCAGCTCTCCGAAGGGGCGACCGAGCGAGCGGATGTCGAACCAGAGCACGTCCGGAGCATGCTCGCGCAGCAGGTGGTGGCCCCGGGTGCGCAGCACCGCCTCGCCCAGATGAGTGTCCGCCAGCAGCTCGTCCAGAGTGCCCGGGAACCCCTCCCCGAAGAGCTCGGGCGCGACCCGGATCAGGGTCCGGTAGTAGGTGCGCAGCACGTCGCGCTGGATCAGCGGCCACAGGTGGGCCGAGAAGTCCAGCACATCGTGGCGCCGTTCGGCGGCGGCGATCGCCTCAGCAGTGAGATGGTGCAGCGTGACACCCACGGGCGCGAACCCGGGCGCAGTGGTCAGCGCCGTGGATTTTCCGCGGTATGGGGTGCCGCGTCGTGACCCGGCGACCAGATGCGGCTCGTCTCCGGTGGCCAGGTACTCCAGGCGCTGTCCGGCGGGACGGTCTGGATGCTCGTGGAAGACTCCTCCGCGGCCCACGCTGGCCTGGATCATCAGGTCGAAGAAGTTCAGCCCCATGCCGCGGACCAGCACGTTCTCCCCGGCGGGCAGCGCGTGATAGTCGACGTCCGTGGGGATCGCGGGCGCCTGATAGCGCAGCCCCAGCTCCTGGGCCACTGCGGTGAAATGCTCGCCGGTCTCGTTCAGGCCTGCAGGGATATGACCCAGCGCCAGCACGACCTGATCGGCACGGACGTGGGCGACGTCGTCGTCGAGGACGAGCTCATAGCCTGCTCCCGCCCGGCTCAGCGAGGTCACCTCGGCCCGGCGCTGTTCCACAGAGATTCCGGCGTGGCGCTGCAGCGCGGCGCAGACCTCGGTGTGCAGCCAGCTCAGGTACTGGCCGTAGGCGGCGCGCGTCGGATAGTCGGTGTCGGCCCCACCGTGATCCACCCCATGAAAGACCGGCGGCTCGAAGCTGTCTGTCCGCACCGGGCTCGCGGTGGCCTCCGCCGCGTGCCCCTCGCGCCACTGGGCGAAGGAGCGCGAGACCGATGACGCCGGAAGCCGTGCCTGGGTCTGACCGGCGGGCGCCGCCGTGGGAAAGCTCGCCGGGGTGTTCATCAGGTACAGCGGCGACTGCCGCGGATTCCAGACCCTGCCGGGACCGTGCGGGCCCGGATCGATCACGATGATGCGCAGCAGAACCGAGGCGGCATCCCGATGTCCGTGCTCGACCGCCCCCAGGAGTCGTTCCAGGAACGAGGTGCCGCGTGGGCCCGCACCGATCACGGCGACCGTGCGTTCCTCAGGCTTCGCCGACATGGGTGGTGGGATCTCCTGCTGAGCTGGGCGGTGGACTGGGCACGGCCCTGGGCTGGCCGGGGGCCGGCTCACGGGCGCGGAAGGTTCCTTCTCAGGGTACTGCGGGGGCGCTTTGTCAGTTTCCTGACCGAACCGCTAGTCTAGACGGGCACATGAGAACGGTTCGCCGCCATCGTGGGCACAGGAGGCGTGCCAGAGCGGCCGAATGGGCTTCACTGCTAATGAAGTGTCCGCCTCAAAGCGGACCGGGAGTTCAAATCTCCCCGCCTCCGCCAGTGTGAGAAGCACCCCTGCCGGGACCAGTCCGGGCGGGGGTGCTTCTGCATCTGCGGTGGACATCCGGCCGCCCGGGCGGCGAATGTGGCTAGGCTCGGACCATGACTGTCCCCTCCGCGATGACCGCCCCCGCAGCCCCGCATGCCGAGGATCCAGAGAGGCCGCGCGCCGTGATGGTCGGCTGCGGCGATGTGGGGACCCGGATCGGGCACCGGCTGCTTCAGCGGGGCTTCTCGGTCACCGGCTGGCGACGCAGCCCGGAACGGCTTCCGGCCACGTTCGACGGCGCGGCCGTGGACCTCACCGAGCCCGAGAGCGTCCCCCATCCGCCGACGGACACCGCAGCCGTGGTCTTCTCCCCCGCAGCCGGCAGCCGTGACCCGCAGCGCTATGAACAGGTCTACCTCCAGGGCCTGAGCACGGTCCTGGCCCGCCTGGAGCAGGCTGGACTCGCCGATTCCGTGCGGGTCCTGCTGGTCTCGTCCACCTCGGTGCTCGGCGACGCCGAGGGCATGCTGGACGAGTCGGCCCCGCTGACCCCGGCGAGCGCCACCGGCGAGGTGCTGGCCCGCACCGAGGAGCTGCTCGCCTCCTGGAGGACCGGCGGCGCCGCCTCGTCCGCGCGCAGCCGCAGCGGCGTGCTGCGCCTCTCCGGGATCTACGGTCCGGGACGCGACCGGATCCGCAAGCAGCTGCGCTCCGGATCCGTGGGGGAAGCCGCAGGCCAGGACGTTCACCAGGCCTGGAGGATCTCCAACCGCATCCATTCGGAGGATGCCGCCCGCGGCGCCGTGGAACTGTTGAGCCTCGATTCTCCGCCGGAGCTGCTGCTGGGCGTGGACACGCTGCCCGTCCCGGTGGGGCTGGTGCACAACTGGATGGCGGACCAGCTTGGACTCCACCACCCGTGGAGCGATCCGCGTCTGGATCCTGCACTCGTGGAGAGCGTCCCGCCCCTGGATCTGCTCACCCACGGCCACGGCAGGGCGCTGGACGGATCCCGGCTGCATGGCCTGCTCGGCGAGCTGCTCCACCCGGACTTCCGCTCGGGCTACGCCGCCGCGCTGCAGGAGTGAGTCGGGCGCGGCCCCTCGCGCGCTCATCTCGTGCACATCCAGGCCGCGCTGCGTCCTGCCCCGCATCACTGGCCCCGCATCACTGCCCCGCATCGCCGGTCCCGCCAGCTGGACCGCTCCGACATGTGCTTGACATCACAACTGCTCCGGTGCTTCAGTTGACTTACTGACCATTCGGTCTGGAATTACGATGAGGAGCACCGATGACGGAGTCCACCCAGCTCGCCCACGAGGGACGGCAGAAGCCCCTCGAGGGTCCGCACCATCGGATGTTGGACAACGATCGGACATCTCAGGCTCTCGGCATCACGGTCCTGCAGGCCGACCCCGGCCACGCCCGGATCAGCATGACCATCCGGGAAGACATGACCAACGGCTTCGACATCGCCCACGGAGGAATGATCTTTGCCCTGGCCGACACCTGTTTCGCCATGGCATGCAATCATCCGAGCCTCGACGAGGGGACCATCACCGTCGCCTCCGGCGTGGACATCAACTTCCTGAAACCCGCCCTCCTGGGAGACGAGATCATCGCCGAGGCGATCGAGGTGGCGCGCGCCGGCCGCAGCGGCGTCTCCGATGTGAAGATCACCCGTGGCGAGGACCTCATCGGCCTCTTCCGCGGCCGCTCCCGCACCATCGCCTCTCCCGGAAAGAAATGAACCCATGAGCATCCTCAACACGGAAGCCGCCGAGATCCCGCCGACTGAACCCGGCGCGCCCGACACCGAAGAGATGATGAGCCGCGAGGAGATCGAGGCGCTGCAGCTCACCCGCCTGCAGCAGACGCTGCGCCACGCCTATGACAACGTCGCGGCGTACCGCGAGCTCTACGACGCCCACGGCGTCGGTCCTGACGACCTGCAGACGCTGGAGGACCTGGCGAAGTTCCCCTTCACCGACAAGGAGTTCCTGCGCGCGGCCTACCCCTTCAAGGCCTTCGCCGTGCCGATGGAGCAGGTCCGCCGCATCCACGCCTCCTCCGGCACCACCGGCCTGCCCACAGTGGTGGGCTACACCGACCAGGACATCGACACCTGGGCCGGCCTGTTCGCCCGGTGCCTGCGCTATTCCGGGGTTCGTCCGGGAGACCTGGTGCACAACGCCTACGGCTACGGCCTGTTCACCGGCGGGCTCGGAGCCCACTACGGCATTGAGAAGCTCAAGGCCACCGTGATCCCGATGTCCGGAGGACAGAGCGAGAAGCAGGTCCAGCTCATCCGGGATTTCAGACCCCGGGTGATCCTGTGCACTCCCACGTACCTGCTGGCGCTCGCCGATGCCTTCCGCGACGCGGGCATGGACCCTCGGGAGACCTCGCTGGAGGTGGCTGTGCTCGGCGCCGAGCCGTGGACGGAGAAGATGCGCCACGAGATCGAGCAGACCTTCGACCTCACCGCCTGCGACATCTACGGGCTCTCAGAGGTCATGGGACCCGGTGTCGCCGGCGAGTCCGGTGAGCGCCAGGACGGCTCCACCATCTGGGAGGACCACTTCCGTCCCGAGATCATCGACCCGATCGAGGAAGAGGTGCTGCGCACCGGTGAGCACGGCGAGCTGGTCTTCACCACCTTGACCAAACAGGCGCTGCCGATCATCCGCTACCGCACCCATGATCTGACCCGGCTGCTTCCCGGCTCCGACCGCCCCGGTCACCGGCGCATGGGCCGGATCACCGGTCGCAGCGATGACATGATCATCCTGCGCGGGGTCAACCTCTTTCCCTCTCAGATCGAAGAGATCGCCCTGGAGATCCCCGCCCTCTCTCCCCATTTCCAGCTGCGCCTCGCGCGTCCGGGAAAGATGGATGAGATGACCGTGCACATCGAACGGCGCCCGGAGACCAGCGCCGAAGAGGCCGAGACCGCCGGCGCGGAGCTCGCCCGGCAGATCAAGGTCAAGGTCGGATCCAGCTGCAGGATCAGCGTGGAGGAGCCCGGGTCGCTCGCCCGCTCCTCCGGCAAGCTGCGCCGGATCTATGACCAGCGCCCGAAATGATGCGCCGCTAGTGTGGACGTCATGAGCACCACTTCCACGACGTCGTCCACCTCCCGCAGGGGACGTCCCGGCTATGACCGCGAGGGTCTGATCACGGTCTGCGTGGAGGCGTTCAACCGGCACGGCTATGAGGCGACCTCCATGGGGGCGCTCTCCCGTGAACTGGGCATCTCCAAGTCCGCCATCTACCACCACGTGGACTCCAAGGAGGAGATCCTCGACATCGCGCTGAACCGTTCGCTGGCCGAGCTGGAGCGCGTGATCGCGGAGGCGGAGGCGCTTGACGCCCCGGCGGTGGCTGAGCTGGAGATCATCCTGAGCGAATCGGTCAAGGTGCTGACCACTTCATTGCCCTATGTGACGCTGCTGCTGCGCCTGCGAGGGAACTCCGAGATGGAGGTCAAGGCGCTGCAGCGACGCCGCGAGATCACCCTGCGCATCGCGGAGCTGATCCGGCAGGCCCAGCAGGACGGGGACCTTCGCGGCGACATCGACGCCCGCACAGCCTCCCGCCTGGCGATGGGCACGATCAACTCGATCGTGGACTGGTACCGGCCGGTGGGCGGCGCCCCGGATGCGGCGCTGGCCGAGACGGTGAAGCAGACCATCCTCGGCGGGCTGCGCGCCCCGCAGCCGGGCTAGCCATGGTCCCCGAGACCCCGTGAATGCCGGAGACTTGGACCGTGGACGAGCTTGGTGGCCCGCCGGCTACCCGGCCGGGGCTGCACTGTCCGCAGCACGACGGCGAGGTTCTCTGAGCCTGCAAGCAGCGCGCCGACCTAGTGATGGCCGACGCCATATCTCTGACGACCACCGGCGCTAGAAACCCAACAGCTGCAGTCCCGTCACCGCCGCGATCGCCGCCGCGATGCTCCACCCGACAGTGGCCGCCCCGACCCACACGAACGCCGGTGTCGCCCGGACCCCTGCAGCCACTGCGGCCAATGCCGCTAGCTGTGTCCCGATGCCCAGCGGACCGAGGATGGCCAGCAGCGGCAGTCCTCCACGGTCCATGACGCGCTCGATGCGTTCCTGTTTGCGCCGCGCCTTAGCCTCTCGGTGGGCTCGGCTCCTCGAGTCCGGCTCCGTGCCCGAGGCGTCCCTCTTGCGCTGCCGCCAGGTGGTCCACCTTTGACGCAGCCGCTCTCCCCCATAGGCAGCTGCGCCCACGGTCAGAAGATTGCCGAGGGTGCCGGCTATGATCACCGGAATCAACGGCAGCCCCGTGGCGATGCCTGCCGGGATGACCAGGATCGCTTCCAGCCACGGGGTGGCTCCACCTAGGAATACCCCGGCCAGGCCCCACCACTCGTGTGCATTCATCGATAATCCTCGCAATGACTGGGATCCCGGCCAGCTTCGCACGTGACCGGTCGAAATGTCTCCATCTTGAAGCCGGTGACAGGTTCTGACCGGCTCTTCGGCAGTGACCGCAGCCCGTGCCGCACCGGATCACGCAGGTGAGCGGAGGACCCTTTACAGTCCGGTAGCGGGGGGCTACGTTGGGATTGCTCAAGCCCCGGGCACTGACTGAATCCTCGTCAAGGACTGTCCCGTGGAGCCCATTGCTCGTCGCGATCGACGCCGGAGACAGGTCACCGAGATGTCGGACCGCGGGGCCGCGTCTGAAGTTCCACGCTGAGCATTGAAATCTCGCCACCCGGCTGCCGGAGAGCCTGGAAAACGGGCCGAGAACAACCCAGCACTATCGAAGGAGTCGAGATGACCAAGGCACGCGAGATCATGACCCCTGGGGCCGAATGCGTCGGAGAGAACCAGACCCTGGAAGAGGTCGCGCGCAAGATGAAAGATCTCGACGTCGGGGCCCTGCCTATTTGCGGGGAGGACAACCGGCTCAAAGGCGTCATCACCGACCGTGACCTCGTCATCAAATGCATGGCGGTCGGCACCGACCCTCGCCAGGTCAGAGCTGGCGAGCTGGCTGAAGGCAAGCCCGTCACGATCGGCGCCGATGACAGCGTCGACGAAGCGATCGCGACCATGAGCAACCATGAGGTGCGCCGTCTTCCAGTCATCGATGGACATGACCTGGTGGGAATGCTCAGTCGAGACGACATCGCACGCTCCGTGCCCGATCCCCGCCCTCGGGAATTTGACCTATAGTTCTGCGCGCCTGGTCTCGCTGAGACGGTTCAGCAGTCTGCCCGGCGGCGTACCGGCGCATGACAGCTGAGCAACTCTTCAGCGGAGCCGAGGTACCGAATCCCGGAGTGAGGAACTTGCGCAGGTGCGGGGTATCGACGTCACGGGTCCACGGTCTCCGCCTCAGCGTCACCGGCCGAACGCAGAATCTTTTCAGCCAGCGCAGTTTCGATGCTCTCGACGATCAGATAGACGCCTCCCGCGACGAAGGCGGCCAGGGCCCAGACAGCTGCATGATCCACCGTGTTTCTGAGGAGAAAGTATCGAGAATCCGAACGTGGTGCTTTCTCGACCGACGGTGCTGCGCGTGCCGCGGACCACTGTGCTGAGAAGCCCATGCTGATCGTCTTGAGGGCTCATAGGAGGGTTTCACCTTCCGTCTGCGCTGATTGAACTTGCCGTCCGCCGGTGCCGTCCGCCTAGCTGGCAGCTTCCAGCGGGACAGGGTGCAGTGAGAAACCAGTATCCACTGAAGAACCCGGCGTGTCCTTCGTCCTCGTTGCAGTTCTCAGATGGTTCGGGTCTGTGGTCCCTGAGAGGCCTTCGACGGCGAGGCGGCAGAAATCCTGATAGCGCCTCGAATCATCGCACTGCCAGACTGCGCACCCCGACTGACCAGATCGCTGACTCTGACCCGCAGGGGTCGGCACAGAGGATCTTCGACTCTTCATTCGCGGCACCGGACGTCTTGCGTCTCAAGGGGTTGAGCGGAGACGATTCTCCTCTCGGCACCGAGAACGCTTCTGGCCCCGATGAGACCCAGGAGGCCGAGGAGGCCGAGGAGCAAGAGTCCTACTTCGAAGGAGCCGCGCATGACTGGTCGCGTTGAGGCAGTGGTGTTTGACGTCCTGGAGACGTTGCTCGATCTGGACCCGATCGGTTCCAGACTCCAGGAGGTCGGCCAGCAGTCTTCGGTACTGGGCCCCTTCTTCATGCGTTTCCAACGTGACGCGATGGCGCTGTCCCTTGCCGGCGAGAATGCAGATTTCACCCGGACAGCCCGCCAGGCGTTGCGCACCGAGACTCAACAGGGCATGTCAGACTCCGATATTGACTACGTCCTGGACGGCTTCGGAACGATGCCCGCGTTCCCAGATGCCGCTCCCGCACTGAAGAGACTCTCCGAGGCCGGGGTGACTGTCGGATGCCTGACTGTCGGCGACCCCGAGAACACTCGCTCCTTTCTGGAGGGGGCAGGCTTAAATTCCTACGTCGATCATGTCGTGACATCTGACGCTGTCGGGGTGTGGAAGCCAGCTCCTGAGGTGTATCGCTATAGCGCGGACACGCTGGGTTGCGACATGGGCCGCATGGCCCTGGTGGCAGTGCACGCCTGGGACTGCCACGGAGCGAAGAAGGCCGGCGCCATGGCTGGCTGGTGTTCCCGCCTGGAAGGCAGACCCGGCGAGGTCTTCCTCCCCGCTGACGTCGCTGGCGAAGACCTCGTCGAGGTGGTCGACGGGCTACTCGCGCTGTAACTCGGAAACGGATCTGCGATTCGAGGCATCATCATCCAGCGCGGGATGCTGTCCCCAGCGAACGACGGGCGACAGCCTGGACCTTGCTGTGACCTGCGATCCCGATATGAGGCTCAAGCTGCACGCGCTCGACTCAGTGACGCTTTGTCTACACTTGATTGAGTTCATCACCAATTAGATTCGGAATAGCAGGATGGATTTTAGTTGTTGATCTAAACAGCACCACCATGGGCTCGTAGCCTTGGAGGAAGCAGTGAAAGTTCAGCCGACCTAGAGATATGATCTCGTCTTTGGTTAAATCCTCTGTCCCTGCTATTAGCTTAGACACCGCTACCTTCGAGTCACTAGCCATGATGAGAAGGACAGCCTCTCCTGGACCCAGCTCAGGGTCTGCGGTGCGCCACTGCCGATGTGGCTCACCAGGGGCCGGCACTACCGAGATTCTCGTCTCGTCATTCATAGCTCTCAACTGTATGCCGGCCCTCGACGACGCGCGCTTGTCTTCCAACCCTTAGGTTGCAAGGCAAACGGACAAGACACCGCTCCCCCGCTCAAGATCTGCGAAATCCCGCAGAGGACGATTCCCCCAGCGCCTCGCAACAGTGTCTCGATAGCTTCGTGCACTCGTCATGGGTTGCGAGACACCCGCGCGAACCGGTTGATCAGCATTCACGGCCGTCGTGGTCCCTGGAACACCTGCCGAAAAAAATCACCTGCCCACCCGGCCAGCGTTAGTTGGCCGCGTCTACGCTCGTGTTCTCCTCTGGGGTGACCCCCACCGCAAATGCCCATTGCACACTGCGGGTCCCCTGCTCCGCCTCGATCTCCAGCTGCCCTGCCGCATACGGGTAGTCCGTCACGACCTCGTAAGTCTGCCCGTCCTCCGAACAAGGCATGACCCCTTGTTCCTCACCATCTAGGGAAAACGGAGGGCCGTGATCTGCCCCTTCGCACCACACAGAAAACGCTACGGCTTCCCTCTCTGGGGGCAACCTTGTGACCCCACCGAAAGGAGCTGTCCCATAACCAGCTAGCGCGTACCAGGATTCGAAACCTTGTTGCTCCAGAGCTGCTGTTGCCTTGTCCATACGTTTTTGCCCGTCCTCTGCAAGGTCCCCCACTCCGGTGCCAGATTGCTCGGCACCTTCAGTGCAGGAGACGAGTAAGAGCGGGATGGCCACAAGGACAAATAATCGCGGGGTTCGCATACTTCACCGTCTCAAATAGGAACCTCGAGTGAAACGTCACCACTGAGCTCAGCATCGCATTGATCATCGTCGAAACGGCGCGCGCTCTGATCCCATTTACTGAGCCCTTCTGGGGCAAGTACAGACACGTCGGTGTTCAGACTGATGCCGGAGATCGTATGGGAGGATGAGCGCGAGCACGCGGCTCCGAGCCCTTGTTCCGCAAGGGCACCAAGGCACAGAGAGCAACCGCACGACACCTTCCATCGACGTGCAGTACCCGTTCGTTGGCCGCTGGCTTGCCCAGAACAGCCCCGCCAACCGGGTGCCCAGTCACGGCACTAGCTTGTTCGCCACGTCCTACGCCATCGACTTCGTGCCAGTTGATGACAGCGGACACACAGCACCCATGACGTTCGGCGCTTTCCTGCGCCCGGAATCACCGGTGCGGTTCACGGGCTTCGGGCGCACACTGCTGGCGCCGGTGGAGGGAATCGTCGTCACCGCACACGACACCGAACTCGACCACCCCGCGTATCGCGGCCTACCTTCGATCAGCTACGCGCTCACCCAGCAACGCCGAGTTCGCGCAGGCTGGGTAGCTCTAGCCGGAAATCATGTGTTGATCGAGAGCGAAGGCGTCATCGTTGCCCTCTGCCATCTGCAACAAGACAGCGTCCAGGTTCGACCTGGACAGCTCGTAGCGGTTGGCGACGTGCTGGGGCGCTGTGGGAACTCCGGTAACCGCACCGAACCACACGTCCACCTGCAAGCGATCGACCACCGCGACGTCGCATGCGCCAACGCGGTGCGCATGACAATCGAAGGATCAATACCGCGCAACGGCAGAATCGTTAACATCGGACCGAGACGATGAGAACAGTCATCCCGGGGCTTCTCTGCTGTTGTTCATCGATAGTGACCGGTTCAGCTATCTAGAACTTGCCCCTCACGTGGCGACGTGTTCGAGCAGATTCCGACCGCCTCGGAAGTCACCCTATGAACGCGACGTCGGATAGCGGTAATCCCAATTCAAGTGGGTAGCCGCCGGTTGCTTTCATGCGGTCTGGTTCGCGCACTGACCTGCCCGGTGGCCGATGGCTTGGAACCCTCCGGGCCCCAAGGACCCAGAGTGATCGGTCAGGGACTAGCGGGGGCACCCATGTCGGGGTCGAGGAGAGCTGAGGCAGGGCTGAGGCAGAGGCATTTGACCCTGACGCGACGTCATAGCCTTCACTGTGGGCATGAAAAGAACCTCCTTCTTCTATTTCGCCTCCTTCGTCACTTCACTTCTGAGCAACTCCGTCACAGCCATCGCCCTGCCGCTGCTTGTGCTCTTCACCACCGGCAGCCCGCTCGACGCCGGGATCGTGGCGATCGCCGCCTCGGTGCCGGCCGCGATCGCCGGGCTGCTGATGGGCTCGCTCATCGACCGGATCAATCGACGCACCGCATCGATCATCGCGGACGCCATCTCGGCCCTCGCACTGCTCATCCTGCCCATCGTGGACCTGACGGTCGGGCTGAACGTGGGCTGGTTCATCGCAGTCGCCGTGCTGGGCTCCTTTGGAGATGTCCCCGGAATGACCGCCCGGGAAGCGATGCTCCCTGCCCTCGCGAGAGCGGTCGGCGCGGAGCCGTCTCGACTCATCGGCCTGCGCGAAGCGCTCACCGGGGTGACCGTGTTGATCGGTCCCGCCGTGGCCGGTGTCCTGGTCGCAGCGCTGGAGCCGGTGACGGTCCTGTGGATCACCTCCGGCCTGGCAGCCCTGGCGGCGCTGCTCACCCTCGGGATTGCCTCCAGTGCGACGGCGCATCAGCGTGATCACGACACGGCGACCACGGTGCAGGGCATGAGCTCGGTCTTTGACGGCCTCAAGATTCTGCTCCGCTCCCCGCTGCTGCGCGGGATGCTGATCCTGGCCATCACGCTCGGGGTCGTGCTCGCGGCCATACAGGGCATGGTGATCCCGGTTCACTTCGCCTTCCAGGACGAACCGCAGTGCGTCGGCTTCGTGCTCAGCTCCCTGGCCGCAGGTCTGCTCGTCGGTGGCGGACTCTTCGCGGGCCTGGCAAGCAGGATCCCGCGCAGGGTCTGGTTCATCTCCGGCATCACCATCCTCGCTGTCGGTCTCGGGGGCCTGGCCTTCCTTGGTCCGGTCTGGACGATCTTCGCCTCGGCCGCGGTCGCGGGCCTCGGTGGTGGTGCCATGAACGCCGTCGTCGGTCTGACCTTCGTGGAGAACGTCGAGGAGTCCCAGCGGGGCAGGGTCCTGGGGGCGCAGAACGCGATCTTGACCCTGACTCCGGCGCTGGGCATCGGCGGTGGGGCTGTCCTGATCGAGACCGGCAGCCTGCACCTGGCGACCACGGTCTTCGTCGCTGTATGGGTGGTGGTCTCCCTCGGGTCCCTGTTCAATCCACGGATCCGCAGACTCGGCGAACCCGATCGGGACCTCGTCGATGCGTGACGACGCCTGATCACGGGGCGGGAGCCCTCCCGGCCGCAGCGGTGCGACAGCTCAGCGCTCGGCCCGGGAGGGCTCCCCGCCCCGGTCATTCCATGTTCCGCTGAATCAGCGTGTTGACCGTCACACCACCGGTGCTATACTGAACGAACGGTCGGTAAATAATGCGACGGAATAGAGGATGACCATGTCACCCCAGAACCATCAGCACGCTCCCCTGCACCTCGCCGACGAGAGCGACGCCGCAGCGGCTCTCGCCGAGGCAGAGGCCGGGCAGAGCCGCTTCGACGAGATCATCGCCGAGGACTCCCGCATCGAACCTCGGGACTGGATGCCCGAGTCGTATCGGAAGTCGCTGGTGCGGCAGGTCTCTCAGCATGCCCACTCCGAGATCATCGGCATGCAGCCGGAGGGAAACTGGATCTCCCGTGCGCCGAGCCTGAAGCGCAAGGCGATCCTGATGGCCAAGGTCCAGGATGAGGCGGGCCACGGCCTGTACCTCTACTCCGCCGCCGAGACCCTCGGCCGCCCCCGCGAAGAGATGTATGACCAGCTCTACAGCGGCAAGGCCAAGTACTCCTCAATCTTCAACTACCCTGCTCGGACCTGGGCCGACATCGGTGCCATCGGCTGGCTGGTCGACGGCGCGGCGATCGTCAACCAGGTCCCGCTCTGCCGCGCATCCTACGGGCCCTATGGCCGTGCGATGGTGCGCATCTGCAAGGAGGAGTCCTTCCATCAGCGTCAGGGCTGGGAGATCCTCTACTCGCTCTCCCACGGCACCGAGGCGCAGCATCAGATGGCACAGGAGGCCGTGGACCGCTTCTACGGACCGGCGCTGCAGATGTTCGGCCCCCCGGACGGTGACTCCCCGAACTCGCAGCAGTCCATGGAGTGGAAGATCAAGCGCTTCACCAATGATGAGCTGCGCCAGCGCTTCGTCGACATGCTGGTCCCGCAGGTCGAGGCCCTGGGCCTCACGCTTCCAGATCCCGAGCTGAAGTGGAACGAGGAGCGCGGACACTATGACTTCGGGGACCTGGACTGGGACGAGTTCTTCGCCGTCATCAAGGGCAACGGCCCGCTGAGCCGGCAGCGCCTGGAGCATTACCGCAGGGCGCGGGACGAAGGAGCATGGGTCCGCGAAGCCGCAGTGGCCTACGCCGGCCGCCAGGCCCAGGGCCAGGAGCGCGACCAGGCCGCCCTCATCGGCGCCTGACCGCCACCCGCTCCACCCGCTGTCCCCCTCCCCCGCAAGTCACCGCTAGAAAGGCGAGGCCATGTCCTCCAGCGCAGATTCGAGCTCCTGGCCCCTCTGGGAGGTCTTCATCCGAGGCTCACGCGGGCTCTCCCACGTGCATGCCGGGTCCCTCCACGCACCGGATGCCACCATGGCGATCCGCAATGCTCGAGACCTCTACACCCGCCGCAATGAAGGCACCTCCGTGTGGGTCGTCCCCGCTGAGGCGATCATGGCCTCAGATCCGGACTCCAAGGGCGCCTATTTCGAGTCCGCCCAGGGCAAGAGCTACCGACACGCCACGTACTACACCCAGTCCGAGGGGGTGAAGCACCTGTGAGCTTCGCATCGCATGACTCCGCCACCCGCCAGTCCCAGGGTGAGGCGATCACCGCCGAGGAGATCGCCGCCTCGGGCGCGCAGGCCGACGACGCCACCGCCCGGTATGCACTGATCCTCGGCGACGACGCCCTGATCCTCTCCCAGCGCCTGGGCGCCTGGGTCTCCCGGGCACCCGAGCTGGAGGAGGACGTGGCGCTGGCGAACATCGCTCTGGACCTGCTCGGCCACGCCCGCTTCCTGCTCACCTACGCCGGCACCGCCTGGGGCAGGTCCGAGGATGACCTCGCCTACTTCCGTGACGAGGAGGAGTTCCGCTCCTGCCGTCTGGTGGAGCAGGAGAACGGGGACTTCGGCAAGACCATCGCCCGGCAGCTGATCTTCAGCTTCTACCAGCACGAGCTCTACAGCCGTCTGGTGCGCTCGGCCGACACCACCCTCGCGGCCATCGCCGAGAAGGCCCTCAAAGAGGTGGACTACCACCAGGACCACGCCGCCCAGTGGGTCCTGCGGCTGGGCCTGGGCACCGAGGAGTCCTCCCGGCGCATTCAGGAGGGTCTCGACTCGGTCTGGTCCTACGTAGAGGAGCTCTTCACCGACGTCGAGCCGATCACCGAGCTCGGTGACATCGCCGTGCTGCCGTCCTCGCTGCGCGAGGCCACGCTGAACCGTCTGCATCAGGTCATCGATCAGGCCGGACTGACCGTCCCTGACATGTCCGGCGCCCATGGCGCTGACCGCTCCGGGCGCCACTCGGAGCAGCGCGGACTCATCCTGGCCGAGATGCAGGTGCTGGCCCGCCAGCACCCCGGAGCCACCTGGTGAGAGGAGCAATGATGGCAGTGATGGGACCCGAGTCTGTGACCCTTCCCGCCGACGCCACCGTGTGGGAGGTCGCGGCGAGCGTCAACGATCCAGAGATCCCGGTGCTCAGCATCGCGGATCTGGGCATCCTGCGCGAGGCCCGGGTGGAGGCGGACGGCACCGCCGTCGTCGTCATCACCCCGACCTATTCCGGCTGTCCCGCGATGGACACGATCAACGCCGATGTCACCGCCGCCCTGCGCCACGCCGGACATGAACAGGTACGCATCGAGACGGTGCTGCACCCGGCCTGGACCACTGACTGGATGACCGAGGAGGGCAAGGCGAAGCTGCGTGAATACGGCATCGCCCCACCCACCGGCCTGGCCGCTGTGGGTCCTGTGCGCGTGGGCCTGAGCGTCAAATGCCCCCGCTGCGACTCCCCCAATACTCGTGAGATGACCCGCTTCGGCTCCACCGCATGCAAGGCCCTGTATCAGTGCCGCGACTGCCTGGAGCCCTTCGACCACTTCAAGGTGCACTGATGTCGACGACCACTCGCCGCCGCGCGACCTTCTCCACACTGACCGTCTCCGAGGTCCGGCCGCTGACCTCGGACTCGGTCGAGGTGACCTTCGCCGTCCCAGAGGAGCTGCAGGAGGACTTCGACTACGCCCCGGGACAGTACGTGGCGCTGCGCACGGAGCTCGACGGCCAGGAGGTCCGCCGTTCGTACTCGATCTGCACCGAGCCCACTCCTGGTGAGATCCGCGTGGCGATCAAGCGCGACATCGGCGGACTCTTCTCCAACTGGGCCAATGAGTCGCTGAAGCCCGGAGATCAGATGGAGGTGATGAACCCCTCCGGAGCCTTCGTCTCCAAGACGGCCATCACCTCGATGAACAACCCCGCCAAGCTCGCCGAGGAGGCCGTGGCGCTGCGCTCGGATGTGCACCTGGTCGCCTTCGCCGCCGGTTCCGGCATCACCCCGATCATGGCCATCGCCCGGTCCGTGCTGGCCGCCTCGAAGGACTCCACCTTCGACCTGGTCTACGCCAACCGTTCGGCGTCTGATGTGATGTTCGCCGAGGAGCTGGGTGACCTCAAGGACCGCTACCCCGCCCGGCTCGCCGTGCACCATGTGCTCAGCCGGGAACAGCGGATCAACCCGCTGCTCACCGGCCGGATCGACGAGGAGAAGCTCAGCAATCTCCTCGACAAGGTGCTGCGCGTGCAGGACACCGACGAATGGTTCCTCTGCGGGCCCTTCGAACTGGTCCAGATGGCGCGCGACTCGCTCGCGGCCCGGGGTGTGGATGAGAACGACATCCGCTTCGAACTGTTCACCACCGGACGACCGGACCGTCCCGAGGGCCAGCAGGGCCGCAGGGTGGAGGCCGATCCTGAGGGAGACAACGTCCAGATCGAGTTCACCCTCGACGGACTGACCGGCCAGATCGCCTCCCCCGCGGCCTCGGGCGAGACGGTGCTCAACGCAGCGCTGCGCGCGCGGCCCGATGTTCCCTTCGCCTGCGCCGGAGGGGTCTGCGGGACCTGCCGCGCCAAGGTCGTCTCGGGTGATTTCGAGATGGAGGAGAACTTCGCCCTGGAGTCCGACGAGGTCAGCGCCGGCTACGTGCTGACCTGCCAGACACGCCCCACCTCCAAGCAGCTCGTGGTCGACTACGACGCCTGAGCGCGTCCCAACGCAGGAGCCCCATGATCAACCTCAGCATCACCGAGAACATCGCAGAGATCGTCCTCGACGCCCCGAAGAAGCTCAACTCCCTGGACGAACAGGCCCTCGATGACCTCGATGCCGCCTACCGCGAGGCCGAGGAGGCGGGCGTGCGAGCCCTGCTGCTGCGCGGGGAGGGCAGAGGATTCTGCGCAGGGCGGGACATCTCCGACGTCGTGCCCGCCACCGACGACGCGCTGGGTTACCTGCAGGACAGGGTCACCCCGCTCATGCGACGCATGGCCGCGTTCCCGGCGCCGACCTTCGCCGCCGTGCAGGGAGCCTGCCTCGGCGTGGGCCTGGGTCTGGCCATCGCCACCGACGTGGTCTATGTGGCCGAGAGCGCCAAGGTCGGCTCCCCGTTCGCCGCGCTCGGAGCCACGCTGGACTCCGGCGGCCACGCGCTGTTCGTGGAGCGTCTGGGAGCGCACCGCACCCTGGACCTCATCTACACAGGGGATCTGATGTCGGGTGCGGAGGCCGTCGCGGCAGGTCTCTTCTCCCGCGCCATGGACGCCGAGGATCTGCTCGACTTCGCCCGCGAGAAGACCGCCGTCGCGGCCAGGGGCGCCACCCTGGCATTCCGCGAATCAAAGGCCCTCGTGGCCGCGGTGCGAGACCAGCGGATCGGCCTGTGGGAATCGCTGAAGGAGGAGAACCACGCTCAGGGACGACTGTGTGCCTCTGCGGACTACACCGAGGGCTTCGCAGCGTTCCAGGAGAAGCGGAAGCCGGTCTTCCTCGGGCGCTGAGCTCAGCCGCCGATGATCTGCCGACGGAAGGCCCCCGGCGAGACCCCATAGGCGTGCCTGAAAGCCCTGCTGAAGCTCGATGCATCCGGGTATCCCCATCGCGCCGCCACCGCACTGACCGAACGATGGGCCTGAGCGGGATCTCCGAGCTCCATTCGGCAGCGCTCCAGGCGCCGATGGCGGATCCATTCACTGATCGTGGTGCCCTCCTGCGCGAAGACCCCCTGCAGGTAGCGCAGCGAGACATGCAGGGCCCGTGCCACAGCGTCCACTCCGAGCTCCGGGTCTCCGAGGTGATCGTCGATATGTCTGACCGCCTCCAGGTACACCACGTCACGGGTGGGCACCTCACCTGCAGGGCGGAAGCGCGAGAGCAGCGTGGCCTGCACCAGCTGCAGCACCGCTGAGGCGGCCCGCGGATCAGGAGAGATCTCCCCCTTCTGCAGCTGACCATCGAGGCTTCCCAGCAGGGAGGAGGTCAGCGCGCCAAGGCCTGCGCTGCCCGGGATCCGCTGGGCCACCACGGCACGGGCCTGTTCCGCCGAGAGCCCCACCTGCTCCACGGGGATCTGCACCACGAACATCCGGTAGGGCCCGCCGAAGACGAGGTCGTAGGGACGGCGGGTGTCGTAGATGACGAGATCCCCCGGGGCGAGCATCGCCTCGCGACCGTCCTGTCGGGTCAGTGAGCTTCCGTGCACCTGCAGTGCGAACTTGAACACTCCCGGATCCCCCGCCGCGATGGTCTGTCGGCTGCGCCGGACTGTGACTGCGTCCCCACCGACACCGGCCACGGTCAGCGAACCCAGCGCCAGGCCGGTCAGTGCACCATGGAACTCGGCGGGGCTCTCCGTGTGCGCATCCAGGGGCACGAAGGCCGCGTTCACAGCGTGGCGCCACGCCTCGAAGCGGTCCCGGGGCGCCAACTCCGCAGCGTCGAAGGAGACCTGGCCCGTCGTCGCGCTCATGGGGTCTCGCACCTGCAGATCGGCATCCGCCCAGTCTCCCATCTCCATGTGACCCCAGCCACATCCATGCGTCTGCTGCACAGCTCCGTGCACCTCAGATCAAGGGCGGATCGTGAAGGAGGGCCATGCTGATCCCAGCACCGGAACTGTGACCCAGAGGAGAGATGAACACGATGGATGAAACCAGGACCAGCGACTATGTCGTCATCGGCGCCGGATCGGCCGGATCTGTGATCGCTCGGCGGCTGCTCGATGCCGGGCACAGCGTGCACATCATCGAGGCCGGCGGCAAGGACGAGGATCCCCACATCCACAGCCCGCAGGGCTGGCCCATGCTGATGCAGGGGCCCACGGACTGGGCGCTGACCACCACCCCGCAGGTCCACGCAGACACCCGCACCATCGCCTGGCCACGAGGCAAGGTGCTGGGCGGGTCCGGATCGCTCAACGGCATGATCTACATCCGCGGGCACCGCTCCGACTATGACAAGTGGGCCGCCGCAGGCTGCGAGGGCTGGAGCTGGGAGGACGTGCTCCCCCTGTTCAAGCGCTCCGAGGACCACGAGGACGGGGAGACCGAGTTCCACGGCGCCGGCGGGCCGCTGCACGTGGAGAAGATCACCCATCGCCACGCCAGCTCTGAAGCCTTCGTCCAGGCCGCCGGAAGCGTGGGGATCTCCGAGACCCTCGACTTCAACGGCGCTCACATGTCCGGCGCCGGGTTCAACCACACCACCACCAAGGACGGCCGGCGACACAGTCCCTGGCGGGCCTTCATCCAGCCCATCCTGGGCCACGACCGGCTCACAGTGACCACGGATGCGCTGGTCCACCGGATCATCGTCGAGGCGGGGCGCGCCACCGGCGTGGAGTTCAGCACCGACGCCGGCACCCGCATCGCCCGCGCCGAGGCCGAGATCGTGCTCTGTGGGGGCGCGATAGGCTCCCCGGCGATCCTGCAGCACTCCGGGATCGGAGACACCGCGGATCTGGCCGAGGCGGGCATCGATTCGGTGCTGGAGCTTCCCGGAGTGGGGAAGAACCTCCATGATCACGTGCTCGCCAGCGTCATCTACGAGGCGCCGGAAGCGCTGGCCGAGGGCCGGCACAACCTGCTGGAGGCCCAGCTCTTCGCGCACAGTCGACAGACCGAGGAGCAGGCGCCCGACATCCAGCCCCTGTTCATGCATTTTCCCTATCCCACCGACGGCGGTGACGCGCCCGCGGCGGGCTTCACCATCAACGCGGGAATCGTCCGACCGCGGTCCCGCGGGACGCTGCGCGTGACCAGCCCTGACCCGAAGGTCGCGCCGCTGCTGGATCCGAACCTGTTGGCGGATGAGTATGACCTTGAAGCCCTCTGCGACGCGATCGAGCTGTGCCGTGAGATCGGTGCACAAGAGGCTCTGGCGCCCTATCGCAAGGGCGATTTCAACCCCTCCGGTCCGCTGACCACCCGGGATCAGGTGCGCGCCCATGCCCGGGCGATGGCCGGGACCTATCACCACCAGGCCGGCACCTGCCGGATGGGCACCGATGACCTCTCCGTGGTGGACCCACAGCTGCGCGTGCGCGGAGTTGCCGGGCTGCGCGTGGCCGACGCCTCGATCATGCCCGCCGTGCCCAGCGGCAACACCAACGCCCCCACGATCATGATCGGCGAGAAGGCCGCTGACCTGCTTCTGCTGAGCCGCTGAACCTCTCGATCCCGCCGACCGCACCACCAAGGAGAACACCATGACCGCCAGCACGCTGCTTGAACAGATCCAGTCCCCCCAGGGCCGAGAGATCCTCGACCCCGCCACCGGCGAACTCGTCGGCCGCACCCCGCAGACCTCCCCCGCAGAACTCAACGACGCCGTGGCCCGAGCCCACACCGCCCAGACCACCTGGGCCGCCCAGAGCCATGACCAACGCAGCCAGACCCTGCACGCCGCCGCCGACGCCATCGAAGCCCACGCCGAGGAACTCGCCGTGCTGCTCTCCCGAGAACAGGGCAAACCCCTCAACGGACCCAACGCCCGCTTCGAGGTCGGCGCCTGCGCCGCCTGGCTGCGCACCGCCGCCTCGATCCCCGTGGAACCCGAAGTCCTCCTCGATGATGAGACCGGCCACGCCGAGCTGCACTACCGCCCCCTGGGCGTGGTCGGCGCCATCGGACCCTGGAACTGGCCCATGATGATCTCCATCTGGCAGATCGCCCCGAGCCTGCGCATGGGCAACACCGTGGTGATCAAACCCTCCGAATACACCCCGCTGAGCGTGCTCGCCCTGGTCCACGTGCTCAACACCGCCCTGCCCGCCGACGTGCTCATCGCGGTCCCCGGCGACGGGTCCCTGGGCAAGGCGCTCACCGAGCACCCCGACATCGCCAAGATCATGTTCACCGGCTCGGTCACCACCGGCAAGGCCATCATCAAGACCGCCGCCGACACCATGAAGCGCATGACCATGGAGCTCGGCGGCAATGACGCCGGGATCGTGCTCGATGACGCTGACCCCAAGGCCATCGCAGAAGATCTCTTCTGGGGCGCGTTCATCAACACCGGACAGACCTGCGCGGCGCTGAAGCGGCTCTACGTGCCAGACTCGATCTATGACGAGGTCTGCCAGGCGCTGACCGAGGTCGCCGCGAAGATGCCCATGGGGATCGGGCTCGAGGAGCACAACGTGCTCGGGCCGCTGCAGAACGCGAAGCAGCGCGAGATCGTCGCGCGCCTGGTCGACGCGGCCACCGACTCCGGGGCCCGGGTGCTCATCGGAGCAGATCCCGATGATGCCGCTCCGGGCTTCTTCTATCCCACGACCCTGGTCGCTGACATTGATCCGCAGAACCCGCTGGTCACTGAGGAACAGTTCGGCCCGGCGCTGCCGATCATCCGTTACACCAGCCTGGATCAGGCCATCGCCTGGGCCAATGGTCTCGAGGTCGGGCTGGGCTCCTCGGTCTGGTCCTCTGATCCGAAGCGCGCCGCAGAAGTGGCCGCGAGGATGGAGGCCGGGACCACGTGGATCAATAAGCACGGAGCCATCGATCCACGGGTGCCCTTCGGGGGTGCGAAACAGTCAGGCTTCGGTCTGGAGTTCGGGCTGCAGGGACTCAAAGAGGTCGCCCAGCCACACGTGATCAGCAGCTGAGCGCGCCGATCACCCGATCACCCTGAGGCTGATCCGGCACTGCACGGGCGTCTCCGTCAGACGCAGACGCCCGTGCTTCGTCCCGTGAGGCGGTCGGTGAGTCGTCCCGTGGCGGGCAGTTCCGCTCCCCGGGCAAACTCCGCCCACAGCGCCCGGACCGCCCTTCCGGCTTCCTCGATCTCCTCCCAGGATGCCCCCTCCAGAAGCTCCAGCCCCTCGGTGCTCGCGCGGGTTCCGAAGAGCAGCGCCACATCGATCATGTGGGCCGCCCCGTAGAAGTTGCCAGGCGCAGCCCAGTCGACGACGAAGCTGTGCGCCCGGCCCCCGGAACGACGGTGCCGCCGGGCGAAGGAGCGAATGCCGGCGACATAGACCTGCCGGGTCGCGAGCCGACTCAGGAACGTGGTCACGAATGGTCCGAGCAGCGGAATCGCACGCACTCGCTGCACCGGAGGCGCGACCGGAATGAACAGCCTGGCCTCATCGGAGGTATGGGTCATCAGGATGTCGATGCGCGGTGCGACTGCCTTCCAGACGTCCTCAATCTGGGATTCATCGGGCAGCGGCCACGCTCCATACCGGACCCCGAAGGGCATGAGCCCCCGCAGCCCGAACGGGACGGCCGCCGCGCGCGCATCCTCCTGCAGACGCAGGACCTCTTGGATCGGAGCCTCTGCGGACACCGAGGAACCTGCAGCGGCCATGGCCGCCGACATCCTGCGACGGCCCCGTGAGATCCCCAACGGCGGGCTCTGCATGATCGCCCGGCGGAACAGCTCCGGCGCCTTCGGTGTGGCCATCAGATGAGCTGCGGCGTCACCGCCGGCGGACTGGCCGAAGACGGTGACCGCCTGCGGGTCACCGCCGAAGAAGCTGATGTTGCGCTGCACCCATTCCAGGGCGCAGAGCTGATCCAGCAGACCAAGGTTCGCGGTCCGCCCCTCGCCGTCGAGGTACCCGAAGGCTCCGAGCCGGTATGTCACGGACACGACGACGACGCCCTGCTCGGTCACCAGGGCGCTCGGATCGTAGATGGGCGCGTCCCCTGCACCCGTGATGTAGGACCCGCCGTGAATCCACACCATGACCGGCAGCAGCTCATCCTCCTGCTGCGCCCGGGGCATCGTGACTGTGAGATTCTGGCAGCGCTCATCCTGCGGGAGTCCTCCGGTCTGGCTCCCGATCACCGGCTCCAGCTCCCTGATGCGCCACTGCGGGCAGGCCGGGGCGGGATCGACCGCCAGATACGGATCAGTCCAGTCATCCACGGGGCGCGGCGGCTGGAATCGGTCAGACCGTGCGTAGGGAATGCCCGATGCCCTGACGACCGACCCGACGGCCCGTCCGATGACCGGTCCACACGGAGGGGTGAACCTCGGCTCAGATGGCATGCTCGGCTGCACGGCTACTCGGCCGCAGCGTGGCCGGTCCAGGCCTCTGCGTAGAACTCGGCAGAGCGCGACTTCAGCAGCTCCGTATAGTCCTCCGGCGCCAGGGACTGGGCTGAACCAGCGGGCACCTCCGTGGCGAAGGCGGACACCCCCACCCCCGCCTCGCCATCCTCCAGGGTGAGCCCGGCGGCCTCCAGGATCGTCGGGTACATGCTCAGCTGGTCCACCCCGGCGCGCAGCTCACGATCAGTCTTCTCGCCCGGGACCCAGATCCGATTGAAGATGGTGCGGTCGCCGTTCGCGTCCAGCTCAGCATGGAAGGCGTCGCCCGCGTCGGCGGGCTTGAGGTGATCCCCCATGATCACCACGGCGGTGTCCTCGAGGTGTCCCTGCTTCTCCATATGGTCTACGAATCCGGCCACCTGTTTCATGGAGCAGCCGAACACCGAGGTGGCCTCGTCCTCAGTGTCCACCGGGCAGTAGTCGTGGACATGCACCGGCTCGTGCGTGTCCAGCGTCAGCACGGAGAGGTTGAACGGCTCTCCGGTCCGCTCCGCCTCAGCGTGCAGCGCATCGAGCTCTTCCTTGGCGTGGGCCATCAGACGCTCGTCGCTCAGGCCCCAGTCGCTGCGGAAGCTGCTCTTCGGTTCACCTGCCTCGATCCAGTCGGAGAGACCTTTGACCTCCGAGTAGCCGTGGCTGCTGAGCAGGCTGTCCTTCGCGGCGAAGGACGGGTTCGCGCCGCCGAGGAATACGCTGGTGTAGCCGCGCTCTTCCAGGACATCACCGAGGCAGGTGGTTCCCGCCAGGTACGTCTCGTCACCCACGCGCAGCTCGTTGAGGTCCACGCTGCTCGCGGCGGAGATGAGCCCCCCGAGGGGGACCCCGCACTGTGTCGAGGTGAGGCCGGCCATGGTCCAGCCGCCCCCCTCGTACTGCCGCAGGCCCTCCACGGTCTGCCAGCCGTCTTCCGCCCGAGTGACCTCCTCCAGCGGAGCGAAGATGTCCTTCTCGAAGAGCTTCTCGTCTCCGAGGGTGGCCTCTCCGGACTCGAGATAGATCAGGACCAGGTTCCGGCGATCCTCATCACCGGTGACGGTGGGCTCGACATAGTAGTCGTCGAGCTCGTACCGGGAGCTGGCCCCTTCGAGGTAGTCCCCCAGACTCACCGCGCCGGCGAAGGAAGCCGTCCCCCCGATGACCACCGTGAACGCCAGCACGGCCGAGGCTGTGCGCGCGATCCACGGCGGACGCTGCGGCAGGGATTCGTCCGCGTTCTGGCTGCGCCTGCGGCGCCGCCGTGCCTGCCAGAGAGCCAGTCCGGCGGTGATCAGCAGGGGTGCCACGCCGATCCCCAGGATGCAGATCCAGACCACGGACCCACCCCCGCCTGCAGTCTCCACGGAGACGAGATTCAGGAGCAGCTGGCCGACCGTGATCTGCCCCCAGAAGATGCGAATCAGGACGGCGGCGGTCAGCAGCGCGAGCCCAACCCAGACCAGGAGAAAGACGATGAGGCGCCCCAGGACGCGGCCGAGGGTTCGAGCCACATGGAGAATCCGCGGAGACCGTCCGACGTCTCGCTCTCCCGATGCGCGACTCTTGCTCACACCCCATCACCTCCAGTCCGCCCCGGGCGGCAGCGGCTCAGGCACTCATGATACCGATCATCGGGCGCAGGCCTCAGCACAGACCAGCCCGGTCAGCCGCCGCCCGCGTTCGACGTCGGAGCGCTCAGACCCACTCGGGCTTGTTCTCCTTCGCGACGCGGGTGAGCACATCGTAGGTCGCGACGATCTCATCGTGCTGGTTGTGCAGGACCGTGTCCCAACGGACCTCGCCGTAGTCATCGGTCTCGCGCGGAATGATCTGCTTCGCGGTCAGCGTGACCCGGATCGAATCCTCGTAGGTCACCGGGGTCTGGAAGGAGAGGTTCTCCAGGCCGGTGTTCGCCAGCACGGGACCTGGCGCCGGCTCCACGAAGAGTCCTGCGGCCCAGGCCACCAGCAGATAGCCGTGGGCCACCCGCCGCGGGAAGAAGGGATTCGCGGTGGCGGCCTCCTCGTTCGTGTGCGCGTAGAAGGTGTCACCGGTGGACTCGGCAAAGTCGGTGATGTCCTGCAGACCCACTGTGCGCAGTCCCGAGGCGAACTGGTCACCGATGCGCAGCTCGGCCAGGGACTTGCGGAACGGGTGCACTGCTGTGCCCTCGGCCACGGTCTCCGGGGTCGCGGTGACGGCCTTGGCCCCGCGGTGCCAGACGCCGGTGACCCCGGTGAGCAGGTCCGGGGAGCCCTGGACGGCGGTGCGCTGCATATAATGCTTGACCGCGCGGATGCCGCCGAGCTCCTCGCCGCCGCCGGCCCTCCCGGGTCCGCCGTGGACCAGGTGGGGCAGCGGTGAGCCATGGCCCGTGGAGGTCTTGGCGTCGTCCCGGTCGAGGAAGAGCACGCGCCCGTGGTGGGAGGCGATGCCGCGGGTGAACTCGGCGGCGATCTCGGGGTCGTGAGTGCACACGGTCGCCACCAGGGAACCTCCGCCGAGGGCGGCGAGGTCCACGGCGTCGTCGATGTCGCTGTAGCCCAGCACCGACGTGACCGGCCCGAAGGCTTCCACCGAGTGGACTTCGGCGGTGCGGGCCTCGGCGAAGGAGAGCACGGTGGCCGGGAAGTACGCGCCGAGCGCGGCATCGGCCGAGCCGGTGCCGGAGTCGGGACCGCCGACTCGCACGGCGCCGCCGGCGTCGACGAGCTTGTCCACGGCACGGGAGACTTCGTCGCGCTGATCCAAGGATGCCAGCGGACCCATCGTGGTGTCAGCGTCACGCGGGTCCCCGAGGACCACCCGGGACTCGAGCCGGGCGCGCAGCGCCTCGACCACGGGATCGACCTGGGCCGAGGGGACGATGACGCGGCGGATCGCGGTGCACTTCTGCCCGGTCTTGGCCGTCATCTCCAGGGTCACGGACTTGATGAAGGCCTCGAACTCCACCGTCTCCGGTGCTGCATCGGGACCGAGGATCGCGGCGTTGAGCGAGTCGGTCTCGCTGGTGAAGCGCACACCCTGGTTCGCCACATTGTCATGGGAGCGCAGCAGCTGAGCCGTGTTCGCCGAGCCGGTGAAGGCCACGTGATCGCGATGGTCCAGGTGATCCAACAGGTCACGGGCCGATCCCGAGATCAGCTGCAGCGCACCTGCGGGGATCAGGCCGGACTCGATCATGAGCCGCACGCAGGCCTGGGTCACATAGGCGGTCTGCGAGGCGGGCTTCACGATGGTCGGCACCCCGGCGATGAAGCTCGGTGCGAACTTTTCGAGCATGCCCCAGACGGGGAAGTTGAAGGCGTTGATCTGCACGGCGACACCGCTGAGCCGGGTGTAGATGTGCTCACCCAGGAAGGATCCGTCCCGGGAGAGCTGCTCCACCTGACCGTCGACGATGACATTGGCATTGGGCAGCTCCTTGCGGCCCTTGGAGGAGAAGGTGCGGATGGTGCCGATGCCGCCGTCCACGTCGATCAGGTGGTCCCTGCGGGTGGAGCCGGTCCGGTCGGAGAGCTCATAGAGCTCCTCGCGGTGCTCGTGAAGGTGGGCGGCGAGGTGCTTGAGCCGCAGCGCACGCTGGTGGATGGTCAGCTGTCCGAGGCTCGCCTGTCCCGCGGAGCGGGCATGGGCGACGGCGGCCCCGGTGTCCAGCCCCTCGGTGGAGACCCGGCAGACGGGCTCCGAGGTGGAGGCGTCAAGGATCTCGCTGACCTTCTCCGGGGACTCCGGCGTCCACCAGGAGTCCTGGATATAGCTGGGCAGCAGGCGGGGAGCCGCAGATGTATCAGTGGCAGCCATGGGGTCCTCTCAAAGACAGCGGGACAGACCGATCAGAACTGACCGAACGGTCGGTAATTTATCCCATACTAGCCCGGGAGCACCGAATGTGACACTCCACACAGGCAGCGCCTGTCTACTCGGGGGCCTCAGGAGGCCAGGTTCACCACGGTGCGCCCGCGGACCTGGCCCGCGAGAATCTTCTCGGCCTGCGCGAAGACCTCGCCGAGGGCGATCTCCTGGGTCATCTCGTCGAGCAGCTCCACCGGCAGATCGCCGGCCAGGCGCGCCCAGGCCTCCTCGCGCAGCGCCCGCGGCGCGGTGACGGAGTTGATTCCCGCGAGGGTGACTCCGCGCAGGATGAACGGCATCACCGTGGTGGGAAGATCGTGGCCCTGGGCGAGTCCGCAGCTGGTCACCGTGCCGCCGTCGTCGGTCTGGGCCAGGACGTTCGCCAAGGTCGCCGAGCCGACTGAGTCGACCCCGCCCGCCCAGCGGCGCTTCTGCAGCGGAGCCCCGGTCTCGGCGAACTCCTGCCGGTCCAGCAGCTCGGTGGCCCCGAGGCGGTGCAGGTAGTCGCCCTGAGTGTCTGCGCGGCCGGTCACCGCGGTCACCTCGAAGCCGAGCTTCGCCAGCACGGCGATGGCCACCGAACCGACTCCCCCTGCGGAGCCGGTGACGACGACGCGGCCCGCATCCGTCTGCACCCCGCCGCGCTCCAGCGCGAGCACCGAGAGCATGGCCGTGAAGCCTGCCGTGCCGATCGCCGCGGCGCGACCCGGGGTCAGCCCCTCAGGGAGCTTCACCAGGTATTCCGCCGAGACGCGGGCGCGCTGCGCGAGTCCCCCGTGGGCCGACTCACCGATTCCTCCGCCGGTGAGCACCACCGCATCGCCGGGGCTGAACCGCGCATCAGCCGAGGTTCTCACCTCCCCGACCAGGTCGATGCCGGGGACCAGCGGGGAGGTCCGGGCGACGCCGGGCTTTCCGGCCAGGGCCAGCCCGTCCTTGTAGTTGATCCCGGAGTACAGGACGTCGATGTCCACCGGGGAGTCTCCCCCGGAGCCGGCGAGGAAGTCATCGTCCAGATCAGCGAGCTCGGCCCGGTGGTCCTGGACGCGCCCCCCGGTCACGGTCTGTTCGATCAGTGCTGCACGAAACGTCATCACAGTCTCCTTGGCATCGGGTGTTCCTGTTCGGTGTGGTCGTCGAAGATCAGCGCCGTCTGGGAGGACTGCACGCAGGCCAGGGACTGGATCCGCTCGAAGATCACGCGGCGCAGCTCCTCCACCGTCCGGGTGCGAACCAGCAGCACCGCGTCGTACTGCCCGCCCACCAGGGCCAGATGTCGCACGGCGGGCTCATCGGCGAGCGCCCGGCGCAGCACCTCCCAGTCATCCTGCTTCAGCGTGAGAAAGACGTAGGCGGCGGTGGCCATTCCGGCGGCCCGCGGATCGATCACCGCCGTGTAGCCCTTCAGGACTCCGGCCCGGCGCAGTCGGGAGATCCGCTCATAGGCGTTGGCGCGGGAGAGGTGCAGCGCGGCGGCTATGGCGGAGACCGACTGGCGGGCGTCGACGCTGAGCGCATGCAGGATCCGATGATCCACCGAGTCCAGGGAGATCTCCCGTCCTGCCGCTCCGTCTTGTGCCTCGCCCATAGTTCTGGACGATACCAGCCGGAAAGGGTGCGGATCGAGCAGTCCGTCCAGCCGACGGGGACCCGCGACGGGACCCGTCTCGGATCGGTCCGCGCAATGGTCTCGAGACGGTGGGCTCCGCCACACTCATAGCAACAGTGTGATGCACCACACGTGAGGACGAAGTCTTTTGAGGAGGCTGGGCCATGACCAGCGAGACCACCCAGGGGGCCACCGAGCAGGGCTCCCGCATCCGGGACACGAGCAGCAGCTTCGGGATCACCCCGGAGCAGTACATGCTCCCCGCCGCCCAGCAGATCCGCATGCTCGGCCCCGACGGGAAGCTGATTCCCGAGGAGGAGCAGGGCACGAGCCCGGGACACGAGTACCCGATCCCCGAGGACGACGCGCTGCTGGCCGCCTATGAGGCGCTGGTCGTGGGCCGCCGGGTCAACGATCAGAACTACGCCCTGGTCCGCCAGGGCCGGCTCGCGGTCTACCCCTCCTCGCACGGGCAGGAGGCCTGCCAGGTCGGTGCCGCGCTCGCGCTGGGCGACGGGGACTGGATGTTCCCCACCTACCGCGACACCGTGGCCACCATCAGCCGCGGCGTCGACCCCCTTGAGGTCATGGTCTCCTTCCGCGGGGACTGGCACTGCGGCTATGACCCGCTGCAGTACAAGATCTCGGCGATGTCGACCCCGCTGACCACCCAGCTGCTCCACGCCGTGGGCGTCGCCCATGCCGCCAAGCTCCGCGGGGAGGACACCGTCGTGCTGGCCATGTGCGGCGACGGCGCCACCAGCGAGGGCGACTTCCATGAGGCGCTGAACTTCGCCGCCGTCTTCGAGGTCCCGGTGGTCTTCTTCGTGCAGAACAACGGCTACGCCATCTCGGTGCCGCTCTCCCATCAGACCGCCGCCCCCTCGCTGGCCCACAAGGCCATCGGCTACGGGATGGCCGGGGAGCAGGTGGACGGTAATGACATGGTGGCCGTGCTGGCCACGCTGCGCCGCGCCGTCGATCTGGCCCGCAGGAACTCGATGCCGTTGCTGCTGGAGGCCATCACCTACCGCATGCAGGCCCACACCAACGCCGACGACGACTCCCGCTACCGCGAGTCTGACGAGGTCGAGCAGTGGAAGCAGCGCGATCCGCTCCAGCGCATGCGCACCTTCCTCACCGACCGCGGAGTGCTCGACGAGGGCGCCGAATCCCGCATCAGCGGCAAGGCCGAGGAGGTCGCCGCCGCCCTGCGCCTGGCCATGACCACCGAACCGGCCATGGACCCGCTGGAGATCTTCGACCACGTCTATTCCGCTCCGACCTCCCAGCTGCGTGAACAGCGCGCCAAGCTGGCCGACGAGCTCGAGCGAAGCCAGGAGGGCTGACCCATGGCCACCGACACCACCACCGCGCCAGCCGGCGCTGAAACCGCCACCAAGCCCACCACCTTCGCCGCGGCCCTGAACACCGCAATGTCCGACGCCATGGAGCGTGAGGACTCGGTCTGCGTCTTCGGCGAGGACGTGGGCACCCTCGGCGGCGTCTTCCGCATCACCGATGGGCTGACCCAGCGCTTCGGAAAGGGCCGCTGCTTCGACACTCCCCTGGCGGAGTCCGGCATCGCCGGCATGGCCATGGGCATGGCGATGAACGGCATGCGTCCGGTCATCGAGATGCAGTTCGACGCCTTCGCCTACCCGGCGCTGGAACAGATCTTCAGCCACGTCGCCAAGACCGCGAACCGCTCCCGCGGACGGGTCCGCCTGCCCATGGTCATCCGGATCCCCTACGGCGGCGGAGTCGGCGGGGTCGAGCATCACTGCGACTCCTCCGAGGCCTACTACGCCCACACACCCGGGCTGAAGATCTATACCCCGGCCACGGTCACCGACGCCTACCTGATGCTGCGCGAGGCCATCGACTCCCCGGACCCGGTGGTCTTCTTCGAACCGAAGAAGCTCTACTGGACCAAGGAGACCGTGGACCTCAGCGCGCTGCGCACCCAGTACGAGTCCTCCGCCGCAGACACCGCCGCACCTGCGGCGGGAGTCGGAGCTGAGGGCCGCGCCGTCGTCGCTCGTGAAGGCACCGACGTCTCCTTCATCAGCTACGGGCCCAGCGTGTCCACTGCGCTGAAGGCCGCCGATGCCGCTGCAGAGGACGGGATCTCCGCGGAGGTCCTGGATCTGCGCAGCATCGTCCCCTTCGACGACGCCGCTCTGGCCGCCACGGTGGAGAAGACCGGGCGTGCCATTGTGATCGCCGAGGCGCAGGGCTTCGTCTCCGTGGCCTCCGAGATCGTGGCGCGGATCCAGGAGCGCAGCTTCCATTCGCTCTGCTCCCCGGTGAAGCGCGTGACCGGCTTCGACATTCCGTATCCATCGCCGAAGCTCGAGGAGCACCACCTTCCCAGCGTGGACCGCATCCTGGACGCCCTCGACGAGCTGCAGTGGGAGGACTGAGATGACCACATTCAACCTGCCCGATCTGGGCGAAGGACTGACCGAGGCGACGCTGCTGAGCTGGCTGGTGGCCGAGGGCGAGGTGATCGTGGTGGATCAGCCCATCGCCGAGGTGGAGACTGCCAAATCTGCGATCGAGGTCCCCTCCCCCTATGCCGGAGTGGTCACCACACTGCACGGCGCCGTGGGCGAGACCATGATCGTTGACGAGCCGCTGATCACCGTGGACGCAGAGGGCGAGAGCAACGACTCAGACGGCACCGGCTCTGCCTCCCAGGGCACAGCTCCTGAGGGTGCCGGAGCCCTGAGCTACCGCGAGGAGGAGCGCGCCGGCTCGGTGCCCGCCACCGGCGCCGTCTCAGACCCTGAAGAGGCCCCGGCGGATGATGCTGAGGACGAGGGCTCGGGCAACGTCCTGATCGGCTACGGCACCTCCACCTCTTCCAAGACTCGACGACGCCGGCGGCGCGGCGGCGCAGCGGGTGAGCGCGAGCGCGGCGCCGCAGCCGCTGGGCCGCGCGGTGCCCCAGCCCCGGTCCCTGCCGCGGCGGAGCAGAAGGCCCCCCGGGTGTCCTCCCCACTGGTGCGTCGACTGGCGCGGGACCACTCACTGTCCCTGACCGAGCTCAGCGGGTCCGGCCCGGACGGGATGATCCTGCGTGCCGATGTGCTGGCAGCGATCGAGTCCTCCTCCGCCAGGTCCTCCGCCGCCGAGTCCGCCGTGCCGCAGCGGGAGACCGCGATCGGCGCAGACAGCTCCGCCGGGACAGCTCGCTCGGCACCCGCTTCGGCTGCGCCGGCACCTTCGCCGACGACCTCCGGCGGGTCCTCGAACGCGGCCGCCCCCGGCGGTCTTCAGGTGCGGGAACGCGTCCTGATGTCGGGGATGCGCAAGGCGGTGGCCACCACCCTGTCCCGCTCGCGCCGGGAGATCCCGGAGGCGACCGTGTGGCAGGACGTGGACATGACCGAGGTGCTCGCCCTGCGGGCCAGACTGAAGGAACAGGCCGCCAGGGACGGAAGCTCCGCCCCTTCGCTGCTGGCTCTGCTCAGCCGCTTCGTGCTGGCGGGGCTGGCCCGCTACCCGGATCTGGCCACCCGGCTTCAGGAGCGCGAGGACGGGAGTCAGGAGATCGTCCACTTCGACGGTGTCAACCTCGGGTTCGCGGCCCAGACCCCCTCGGGTCTGGTGGTCCCGGTGATCAGGCACGCCGAGCGGCTCTCCGCACGGGGACTGCATGCCGAGATCGCTCGGCTGGTGGGCGAGGCCCGCGAGGGTTCGATCTCCGGCAAGGAGCTCACCGGCGGCACCTTCACCGTGAACAACTACGGCGTCTTCGGCTCGGACGGGGCCACGCCCATCATCAACCACCCGGAGGTGGGGATCCTGGGCATCGGTCGCATCCTGGACCGGGCCTGGGCGGTGGACGGCGAGCTGGCGGTCCGCAAGGTCGCGACGCTGACCATCGCCTTCGACCACCGAGTGTGCGACGGCGGCACCGCCGGCGGATTCCTCAACTTCGTGGCCACCTGTCTGGAGGATCCGTCCTCCGCCCTGGCTGACCTCTGAGGTCGCATGAGCTGCACCGCTGAGGGATGAGGAGGGAGGGGCCGGGATCGACAGGTCATGTCGATCCCGGCCCCTCTTCCATTCGTCCTGGCGGGTCGTCCGGCTGAGCGTGCTGGCCTTCCGGAACTCACAACAGGCCCTCAGAGGGTGCGATCCAGGCCCCTGAATAGTAGGACTGGAGGTTCCGACCGGACTTTCGAGGAGCCAGCATGAGCGCAGACCGCCCAGGACGTCGCACCTACGTGCAGCCGGCGGCCTATCAGTCGCTTCCCGGTGGGCCGCTGGACCCTGATCGGGGCTTCTACGCCGAGGTGGCCGCGGCTCCGCGGACGCTGACCCGCCAGTTCGAGGTGCCGGTCCGCCCCGGTCAGGCGTGGGAGGTCAGCGCCGGTTCGATCGTGCGGATCAGCGCCGTCGACGGGCCCCAGGTCGGGGACCTGAACCTGTGGAATCTGCACGACCCTCAGGAACGATTCTGGGCCGCACGGACGCGGCAGCTGCAGCGCGCATCGATGACCACCTACGACCGCTTCTGGTCCACACTGCCTAATCTTCGGCCCATGGCCACCGTGGTCGGAGACTCTCTGGCCGGTCACCCGGATGCCGAGGTCATCCACGATCTCCTGGGAACGCGCTGCGACCCCTATGTGAATCGCATGCTGACCGGGGTGGACTTTGACCGGCACTGCCACTCGAACCTGACCCGGGCGGTCCGGGACCACGGCCTGAAGGAGTCAGACATCCACGACGTGCTCAACGTCTTCCAGCTCGCCGGTCTGAACGAGAACCGCGAGTACTTCATGGACACCTGCCCCACCCAGCCGGGAGACCACTTCGAGTTCTTCGCCGAGATCGATCTGCTCTGCGCGCTCTCCACCTGCCCCGGCGGGGATCTCTCGCTGCGCATGTGGGGACCCGAGGCGGCGACCCCCGAGGAGCAGCTGCAGCACTGCCACCCACTGGGCGTCGAGATCTTCTCAGTCGATGCCCAGGCGCTCCGCGGCTGGCGCCAGCCGGAGACTGCGGCGTACCGCAGCGTCGAGGGACGCTGAGAGACTCTGGGGGGACACTGGGGGACACCGAGGGACACCGAGGACGCCGAGGGACGCCGACCGCGAATAGGGCCTGCCGCTCAGGCCTCGGGGTAGTCGTAGAAGCCCTTGCCGGACTTCTGGCCCAGCTCCCCACGCGCCACCATGTCCCGCATAAGCTGGGGCGGCGCGAAGCGCTCCCCCAGCTGGGACTCGAGATACTCGGCGATCCCGAGCCGCACGTCGAGACCGACGATGTCGGTCAGCGCCAGCGGCCCGATCGGGAACCTGTAGCCCAGCACCATCGCATTGTCGATGTCTGCGGGCGCGGCCACACCCTCTTCCACCATCCGGATGGCCTCGAGTCCGATCGCCACGCCCAGGCGTGAGGAGGCGAAGCCCGGCGCGTCCTTGACGACCACGGGGGTCTTGCCCAGGGCTTCGACCCACCGCGGGCTCAGCTCCGCCAGCTCCTCACCGGTCCGCTCGGCGAGCACCACCTCCACGAGCTTCGAGGCGGGCACCGGGTTGAAGAAGTGCAGTCCGCAGAACCTCTCGGGCCGCTGCAGATGCTCGGCGAGCGTGGTGATGGACAACGAGGAGGTGTTGGTCGCCAGCCATGCCTCGGGTGCAAGCTGGGCCTCGGCGCGGCGCAGCGAGCCCACCTTCAGGTCCATGTCCTCGGGCACCGCTTCGACCACCAGTCCGCAGCGGCTGAAGCCGGTGACATCGGCTGTGGTGGTCAGTCGGCTCGTGAAGCTGGCCAGCTCGCCGTGGATCTTTCCGCGTTTCAGCGAGGCTGCCACATCGGCTTCGATGCGACCGGCGGCGGCCTGCGCCGCCTCCTCGGAGACATCGACGACGACGACCTCCTCGGCCCCGGCGATGAGGAATGCGTGGGCGATGCCCGCCCCCATGCGACCCCCGCCGAGCACGCCGACGGTGCTGGGGAAGGGAGGCGTGGCTGACTGGGGGGTGCTCATGGGTTCTCTCCTGGTGTCGTTGCCGGCTGCTCTGCCGGTGTCGTTGCCTGCTGCTCTGCCGAGGGCCCGGCCTTCTCTGCCGCCTTGCGGTCCCGCCGGTCGAGGAAGGCCTGCATCCGCTCGAACTTCGCCTCGGACTCGAAGAGGATCGCCTGCGCGAGGTTGTCCACCTGGGGGTGGGCCTCGCGGGGCATGGAGAAGACCTGTTTGCTGATCCGCACAGCCAGCGGGTCCTGCTTGGCGATGCGGTCAGCCAGGGCGTTCGCGGCGTCGAGCAGCTCGAGGGCCGGGTGCACGGCGTTGAGCAGGCCGTGGGCGAGTCCCTCCTGGGCATCGAGGATGCGACCTGCCAACAGGATCTCTTTGGCGATGCCCTCGCCGGCGAGCTCGCGCAGGCGCCAGAGCGCTCCTGCGGCCGGGATGATGCCCAGACCGGTCTCAGGCTGGCCGATCTTCAGCTCAGGTGTGCCGAGCCGGAAGTCAGCGGCCCAGGCCAGTTCGGCCCCGCCCCCCAGCGCATAGCCGTCGAGAGCGGCGATCACCGGCATGGGCAGCTTCGCGAGGCGTTCGAAGGCGGTGGAGTTCACGCCGCGCAGGGCGTCTGCGCGTCGTCGCTCCCGAAGCTCTCTGATGTCGGCTCCCGAGGCGAAGATGCCCTTTCCGCCGGATTCGGTGCCGGAGAGGATCAGGATCTTCGGGTGGTGCTCCAGATGCGCGCAGACCGCGTGCAGCTCGGTGATCATCGTGGCGTCGATGGCATTGCGGACCTCGGGACGGTCCAGCTGGGCATGCAGGCGGTCTGCCGTCTCGGTGATCCGCAGCGTGGTGAAACCCGTGGCGTCCAGAGGGGCGTGCAGCATGTCAGGCTCTGGGGTGCTCATTGATTCACGCCCTCCCGAGCAACAGGGCGGAGCCCTGGCCGACTCCGACGCACATGGTCGCGAGACCTCGGCTGACACCCTCGTCCTCCATGCGGCGGAGCAGGGTGAGCACGATCCGGCACCCGGAGGAGCCCAGCGGATGGCCCAGCGCGATCGCGCCGCCGTCGGCGTTGACTATTGCCGGGTCGAGTCCGAGCCGGCGCATGCTGGCCAGAGACTGGGTCGCGAAGGCCTCGTTCAGCTCGACGGCGCCGAGGTCCTCGATCTTCCAGCCGACCCGGTCGAGCACCTTGCGGGTGGCGGGGACGGGGCCCATGCCCATGATCTCCGGCGGCACGCCGGCGTTGGCCGCGCCCACGACCCGGGCCCGAGCCGTCAGTCCGTACTTCGCAACGGCGGCCTCAGAGGCCACGATGACCGCGGAGGCCCCGTCATTGAGCGAGGAGGCGTTGCCGGCGGTGACCACGCTGCCCCCGGGGACCACAGGTCGCAGTCCCGCCAGGGATTCCGCGGTGGTGCCGGGCCGCGGCCCTTCATCGGTGTCCACCACCGTGACGGCGCCCTTGCGGCCGGGGACCTCGACCGGGGTGATCTCGCGGCGGAGACGGCCTGCCTCCATGGCCGCCACGGCGCGCCGCTGAGACTCCGCGGCGAAGGCGTCGGCATCGGTGCGGCTGATCCCCTCGACCCGTGCCACCTCTTCGGCAGTCTCGGGCATGGAGTAGGTGAACTTGTCCATGGCGAGGAACTTGGGGTTCGTGAAGCGCCAGCCGATGGAGGTGTCCACGACCTCCCCCGGTTTGGCGAAGGCGGTGGTGGGCTTGGCCATCACCCAGGGTGCGCGGGACATGGATTCCACGCCGCCGGCGACGACGATGTCTGCGGCGCCCGCGGCGATCATCTGCTGCGCCTGGGCGATCGCGCTCATGCCCGAGGCGCAGAGCCGGTTGACGGTGATCCCGGGGACACTGTCAGGGAACCCGGCAAGCAGCCAGGCCATCCGCGCGACGTTGCGATTCTCCTCGCCTGCGCCGTTGGCGTTGCCGAGGATCACCTCGTCCACGTCGGCGGGATCGATCCCGGATTCCTCCACCACCTGGCGCACCACCAGGGCGGCGAGATCATCGGGACGGACCGAGGAGAGGGCGCCGCCGTATCGGCCCACTGGTGTGCGGGTTCCGGAGACGAGATATGCAGGGCTGATCGCCACGTCATGCGCCTTTCGCAGGAATAACTGACCGATCGTTCACCTATACTCTTCCACGCGTTGACTGTGCGGTCAATCACAGCGCGCACGCGGACGTGGTCCACAATGGAGACATGAGCGAAACCATCGCAGGCATCACGGTCCCCGACTCCCCCATGGCGCGCGAGGCCACCGAGCTCCTCCGCGATGTGGCCCCGCCACTGGTCTTCCACCACTCTCGGCGCGTCTTCCTCTTCGGATCCCTGCGCGGCGCCCAGCTCGGCACCAGCGCCGATCCCGAGCTGCTCTACATCGGTGCGATGTTCCACGACCTCGGCCTCACCGAGACCTACCGGCGAACCGATCAGCGCTTCGAGATCGACGCCGCAGACGAGGCGCGTCGGTTCCTGCTGAGTCACGGCATCGACCCCTCCGAGGCGCAGAAGGTCTGGACGGGCATCGCCCTGCACACCACGCCGGAGATCCCGCTGCATATGGATCCAGAGATCGCGCTGGTGACCCGCGGCGTCGAGCTCGATGTGCTCGGGCTGGGCTACGACGCGATCACCGATCAGCAGCGCGCGGACGTGGTCGCGGCGCACCCCCGGCCCGACTTCAAGAATCAGATCCTCGAGGCGTTCACCCAGGGGCTCAAGGATCGACCGGAGACCACCTTCGGCAACGTGAAGGCCGACGTGCTCGCACATTTCCTGCCTGGATTCGAGCGCGGAGACTTCGTCGAGGTCATCCGCCGCTCCCCCTGGCCGGAATGATGCGGGGCGGGGCGGGGCGGGTCTGCCTGCGCAGTCCCACCCCGCCCCGGTCCAGCTCAGCCCCTGACTCGGCTCAGCCCCTGCTTCAGTTCAGCCCCTGACCCGGTTCAGCCTCTGATCCGGTTCCGATTCACTGCAGCAGGGTCTTGTCGTCGACCACGGCGCCCTTGAGCTTGCCGAACTCGGCGAGCAGGTCCTGCGAGGTCATCTGCGCCTTCCGTTCGGCGCCGACGTCAAGGATGATCCGACCCTCGTGCATCATGATCAGCCGGTTGCCGACCTCGAGCGCCTGCACCATGTTGTGCGTGACCATCAGCGTGGTCAGCCCCTTGTCCTGCACCACGCTGCGGGTCAGCCGGGTGACCAGCTCCGCGCGCTGCGGATCCAGGGCGGCGGTGTGCTCATCGAGCAGCAGCACGCGGGGATCCGAGTACGTGGCCATGAGCAGGCTCAGCGCCTGGCGCTGACCACCGGAGAGCAGCCCCACCTTGGTCTTCAGCCGTCCCTCGAGCCCCAGTTCGAGCTGGGTGAGGGCTTCGGCGAAACGCTCCCGCTTGGCCTTGGTGACCCCGCGGGAGAGCCCGCGGGGCCGCCCGCGCCGATCAGCCAGGGAGAGGTTCTCCTCGATGCTGAGATTGGGTGCGGTGCCCGCCATCGGATCCTGGAAGACTCGGCCGACCTTCGCGGCCCGCTGGTGCTCCTTGAGCTTGCTGACATCGCTGCCATCGAGGGAGACGACTCCCTCGTCCTGATGGATGCGGCCCGCCACGGTGTTGAGCAGGGTGGACTTGCCGGCGCCGTTGGAGCCGATGACGGTGACGAAGTCGCCCTCCTTGAGTTCCAGGTTCACATCGACCAGCGCGCGACGCTCGTTGACGGTGCCCGGGAAGAACGTCTTGGAGACTGAGGAGATGTTCAACATGTCAGACTCCCTTCTCTGCTGAGGTCTTGGAAACGGGAGCATCTTCGGTGGTCAGCGGCTCGGCCGCGGCGGCCAGCGGGGAACGGTCCTTCCGACGCAGACTCAGTCGCGAGAAGCCCTTCCACTGCGGCAGCAGCAGGGCCGCCACCACCAGGACTGCGGACATGAGCTTCATGTCGTTCGGGTTCAGACCCACGTTCAGCGCCAGCTGGATGGCCAGCCGGTAGACCACGGCGCCGAGGATGACCGCCAGCGTGGCCTGGATGACCGTGCGGCTGCCGAAGATGGCCTGGCCGACGATCACCGAGGCCAGACCGACCAGGATCAGGCCGATGCCCATGCCGATGTCGGCGAAGCCCTGGTGCTGGGCGACCACGGCGCCGGCGATGCCGACCAGACCGTTGGAGAGCATGAGCCCGGTGATCTTCTGCCGGTCGGTGCTGACCGCGAAGGAGCTGATCATCTGCTCGTTGTCACCGGTGGCGCGCAGCGCGAGGCCGTTGTCGGTCTGCAGATACCAGTCCATCACCAGCTTGAACAGCAGGGCGACGACGGCGAGCACGGCCACGGAGGTCCAGCCCACGCCGGTGAACCCGCGCATCATGGAGATCACTGTGTCCTGGCCCAGGAGCGGCACATTGGCGCCGTCCATGATGCGCAGGTTGATCGAATACAGGCCGATCATCGTCAGGATGCCGGCGAGCAGTCCGTTGATGTTGCCCTTGGTGTGCAGCAGACCGGTGATCAGTCCGGCCACGCTGCCGACCACGAAGGCAGCCGCCGTCGCCAGGAACGGGTCAGTGCCGTTGGTGATCAGGATCGCCGCGGTGGCCGCCCCGGAGGTGAAGGAGCCGTCCACGGTCAGGTCGGGGAAGTTCAGAATTCTGAAGGTCAGGTACACGCCCAGGGCCATGATCGCGTAGATCAGCCCGAGCTCGAATGCTGTGATCATGTGTCCTCAATCATCGTCGCGGCCGGATCATCGGCCGACGGCGGGTCCACGTCCACCCGGCCGGACGCCGGATCAGCCTCATGCGGCTGTTCCGGCGCCCGGCCAGATGGTCAAATGTTGGTCATGACCGGTGGGTGCCGGCCTGGGGAGGTCGAGTCATCTCACCCGTGCAGGGTCACTCTTCCTCTTCCTCCTCAGCGTCTTCCTCTGCTGCCTCGTCAGCCTCGGCCGGGTCCTCGGCGTCGACGTCTTCCCCGACCACGGTGTCGGCGCGGTCCAGCAGCTCCTGGTCCAGCTCCACGCCCATGGCCTCGGCGGCCTCAGGGTTGACGATGAGCTCCAGGGTCTCCTGGGTCTCGACCGCCATGCTGGCTGGATCCTCGCCGTCTTCGAGGATGCGGATGGCCATCTCGCCGGCCTGGCGGCCGAGGTTCTCATAGTTGATGCCATAGGTGGCCACGGAGCCGCGGATGACGGAGTCACCCTCGGCGGCGATCACTGGAATGCTGTTCTGCTGACCGTACTGCAGCACCGACTCGAGCGCCGAGACCACTGCGTTGTCAGTGGGGACGTAGATGGCGTCCACGTCCAGGGACTCCACGCCCTGCTGGACCTCGGAGGAGTTCGAGATGGTCGCCTCCTGGATCTCCAGGCCGAGCTCATCGGCGGCCTCCTGGGCCAGGTCCACCTGGACCTGGGAGTTGGCCTCGCCGGAGGAGTAGACGATGCCCACGGTCTCGGCATCGGGTGCGATCTCCTGCAGCAGCTCGAACTGCTCCATGACCGGGTTCAGATCCGAGGCACCGGTGATGTTGGCGCCCGGCTCCTCCCAGGAGTCCACCAGACCGGCTTCCTCAGGGTCGGTCACGGCGGAGAACACGATCGGCTTGTCGGTGATCGCCTGGGCCGCGGCCTGGGCGGTCGGTGTCGCGATGGCGTGGACCAGATCCATGTCCGAGGACGCGAAGGTGCCGGCGATGTTGCTCGCCGTGGCCTGCTCGCCCTGAGCGTTCTGCTCATCCCATTCCACCTCGATGCCTGCATCCTCGAAGGCGGCCTTGAAGCCGTCGCGGGCCTCGTCCAGCGAGGGGTGGGAGACGATCTGGGTGATGCCGATCGAGTAGCTGCCGCCCTCTTCGGCGGTCTCGCCCCCGGTCTCCTCCGACTCAGTGTCCCCGCCGCAGGCGGTGAGCATCAGGGCTGTGGCGGCCACGGCTGCGGAGAGCCTGATCGCGTGGGTGCGGTGTGTCATGGTTATGCCTCTTCTGTGGTGCGTACAGATGATTCGAGCGATTCAGATGGTGCGGTGGGTGCAGCGGCGATTCAGCGTCCCCCCGGGGTCACGGAGAACTCCTCGCGCTCACTGTCATCATTGAGGTTAATCCCCTGGAGCTTCTTCGGGATCACCGAAACGGCCAGGAAGGAGATGATGGCCAGCACCGAGATGTAGACACCGATCAACCAGGACTGCCCGGTGGTGTCCAGGATGGTCTGCGCGATGGTGGCCGCGAAGGCGCCGCCGATGATCGAGCCCAGGGCATAACCGATGGAGACGCCCGAGAACCTGATGGAGACGGGGAACATCTCGGCATAGAGCGCGGACTGTGGCCCGTAGGAGGGTCCCAGACCCATCGTCAGGATGAAGATCGCGAGTGCGAACAGCGGCAGCGAGGCCGTGTCGAGCAGGAACCACATCGGCACCGCCCAGACGATGATGATGCCGTAGCCGATCTGGAAGGTCTTCACACGACCGATGCGGTCCGAGATCCAGCCGCCGTAGAGGGTGAAGATGAGCCAGCCCACGCCACCGATCAGCGAAGCGATGAGCGTGTCATTGCGCTCCATGCCCAGCGTGTTCACCCCGTAGGCGGCGAAGAACGCGATGACCAGGTATCCGGCGGCATTGTTCGCGGCGAAGATCAGCGCGGCGAGGAAGGTGAACTTCTTGTGGGTGGTCAGCAGCGCCTTCAGCGGGGCAGAGGATTCCTTCTTGCGCTCCTTCATCTCCAGGAAGACCGGGGACTCATCGACCTTCATCCGGATGAAGAAGCCGACGATGATCAGCACGAAGGAGAAGAGGAACGGCACGCGCCAGCCCCAGGAGATGAACTGCTCTTCGGTGGTCACCGCGTTGAGCGCGAACATGAAGCCGGTGGCCAGCAGCATGCCGATGGGAACGCCGATCTGCGGGTAGGCCCCGAAGAGTCCGCGCTTGTGCCGCGGAGCATGTTCGACGGCGAGCAGCGCGGCGCCGCCCCATTCTCCGCCGGCAGAGAGGCCCTGGAGCACACGCAGCAGGATCAGCAGGATGGGCGCTGCCACGCCCCAGGTCGCGTGGGTGGGCAGCAGGCCGATGAGGACCGTGGCGCCACCCATGCCCATCAGGGTGATCACCAGGACGGCCTTTCGACCGAAGCGGTCCCCCATCCAGCCGGCGAGGACGGCGCCGAGCGGGCGGAAGAGGAACGAGATGCCGACGGAGGCCCAGGCGACGATCTGCGCCAGTGCCTGGTTCTCCTCGCCCAGCGGCTCGAAGTAGAGCACCGCCAGCACGAAACCGGCCGCCTGGGCGTAGATGAAGAAGTCGTACCACTCGATGGTGGTGCCGACGAGGGTGCCCGCGAGGACCTTCTTCTCCTCACGGGTCAGCACATGCCCCTCGCTGCTGAGATAGGTGGACTGGCTCATATCTGCTCCAAATGCTGGACTCGTCATAATGACGAACGGGTGATTCACGAGTGAGGCCTGTGACTCAGGTCACTGACATGCCGCAAATGTATCAGAATTAATGACCGAACGGTTGGTCAGTCGTGTGATCTGCAGAAATCACGTCGGCTACAGTGAATCCAGCGGTTTCGACCCGCCGCCCCGTGCCATCCTTTCGCGAGCGCCAGAGAGAGCCAGTTCCCGGTCCATGTCCCGCACCACTGTCCAGTCAGCACCGCGCGAGTCAGCTCCGCGCATGCAGTGGATGGATCTCCTGCGCGGCGTCGCGGTCCTGCTCGTGGTGGTCCTGCACGGCTCCGACATCCCTCGGGCCAACGGACAGGGAGTCGACGCCTGGGCCGAGCTGAACCTCTACCTGGAACCGTTCCGGATGCCGCTGCTGATGTTCCTCTCCGGCACCCTGCTGCCCCGCTCGCTGCGAAAGCCGGCGGCGGGATATCTGTGGGGCAAGTTCGGCGCCGTCGTCTGGCCGCTGCTGGTCTGGCTGACCGGATTCGGCGTGCTGATCTACCGCGGGGGTCCAGCAGAGCCGCGGTACTGGCTCAACGGGGACTACCTGTGGTTCCTGATGGCCCTGACGCTGTGCTACCTGGCGGGAATGCTGCTGAAGCCGTTCATCTCGCGACCCGTGCTGCTGGTGGTCCTGGCCGTGTGCGTGTTCATCGCGATGCTGGTGATGCGGCACCTCACCGAGGTGGAGAACGCGCTGTACACCCGCACCCTGTACTACGGCGCATTCTTCTTCCTCGGTGCCGCCTGCTCCCGAGTCCTGCTGCGCTGGGCCGCGGCTCCGTGGCTGCTCGTCGCAGCCATGGGCGTGCTGGTCGCCTGGCTCGCCCAGCACGGCCTCGAAAGCCGCGAGCTCCGCTCGGGCACCCTGTTCGCCGCCCCCACGGCGGTGCTCGGCATCGCGGTGATCCTCTGGCTGGCACCCCGGATCCCTGCCGGACGGTTCAACCAGTTCCTGCAGTGGTGCGGCCGCAGCTCCATCGTGGTCTACGTCAGCCATTTCCCGATCATCGTCCTGATCCACCGTGGGGTCAGCCAGATCGGGGTGGATCCGGTGCTGCATGTGACGGCATGCACCGTGGGCGGACTCGCACTCACCCTGCTGACGGTCTGGCTGCGCCCGTGGACCCGCTGGCTCTACACGGTTCCCGGCAATCGCCGGGTGGCGGAGCGGCTGGCCGCCCGGCGGCACTGACCCTGCCTCCCCCCCCCCGCTGAGCCCGCTGCATGCGCATGTCAGGGGGAGCGGATAAGGTTTCTCACTGTGAGCACCGCCCTGTATCGCCGCTATCGTCCCGACACCTTCGCCGAGGTGATCGGACAAGAGCATGTCACGGCCCCGCTGATGACAGCCCTGGGCAAGGACGCGGTCTCCCACGCCTACCTCTTCTCCGGCCCGCGCGGCTGCGGAAAGACCACCTCAGCCCGGATCCTGGCCCGGTGCCTCAACTGCGCGCAGGGCCCGACGGGAACTCCCTGCGGGGAGTGTGACTCCTGCGTGGACCTCGCCACCGGCGGCTCCGGCTCCCTGGATGTCATCGAGATCGACGCGGCCAGCCACGGCGGCGTGGACGACGCCCGGGATCTCCGTGAGCGCGCCACCTTCGCCCCGGTGCGGGATCGCTACAAGATCTTCATCATCGATGAGGCACACATGGTCACCGCGGCGGGGTTCAACGCGCTGCTCAAGATCGTCGAAGAGCCGCCGGAGCACATCAAGTTCATCTTCGCGACCACCGAGCCGGACAAGGTCATCGGCACCATCCGCTCACGCACGCACCACTACCCCTTCCGGCTCGTGCCGCCCGAGCCGCTCATGGACTACCTGCACCGGCTCTGCGACCAGGAATCGGTGAGCGTGGCCCCCGGGGTGCTGCCGCTGGTCATCCGGGCCGGCGGCGGATCCGTCCGCGACACCCTCTCCGTGCTGGACCAGCTGATCGCCGGCTCGGCCGAGCGTGGGCTGGACTACGACCGCGCGACGGCGCTGCTCGGCTTCACCCACGCCACCCTCCTCGATGATGTGGTCGAGTCCGTGGCGGCCCTGGACGGCGCGACCGCCTTCGCGGTCGTGGACCGCGTGGTCCAGTCGGGTCAGGACCCGCGGCGCTTCGTGGAGGACCTGCTGGAGCGGCTGCGTGATCTGATCATCGTGAAGTCCGTGCCGGAGAACCCGGGCGCGATCCTGCGCGGAATCCCCGAGGATCAGATCCGTGTGATGCAGAGCCAGGCCGGCAAGCTGGGCTCGGCCGAGCTCTCCCGCTCCGCTGACATCACCGCGCAGGCGCTGACCGATATGGTCGGCGCCACCTCCCCGCGGCTGCACCTGGAGCTGCTCATGGCCCGGCTGCTGCTGCCTCACGCCGAACAGGGGCACGCCTCGGTGGCCGCCCGTCTGGAACGGGTGGAGCGCCGGCTGGACTTCTCCGCCGGAGCCGGAGTCACCCCGGGGGCAGAGGCCGAGAGCGGTTCCTCCCCTGCACCTGCTGCAGAGCCGGCCCCGCAGCCCCGAGCGGAACCGGGTCAGCAGGCCACCGGCGAGAAGTCGGTCCAGGAGTCCGGCGCGGACCTGTCCGAGCGAGACTCCGAGCTGAGTCCCGAGCCGAGTTCACCGGCGCAGGGCTCCGAACCGGGTTCACCGGGCCCGGACACCGCCGCCCCGGCGGCCTCAGGCCACCCCACCCAGACCGATGCCGAGTCCTCCACGCCGTCCGGCACCCAGGCTGTTGCGCCGCCGGCCTCCACTCCGACCTCCACGCCGTCCGGCACCCAGGCCGCCGCGCCGTCGGCTCAACCTCAATCCTCAGCAGGCGTCTCCCCCGCTGAGCAGATGCGCCGAGCCTGGCCAGACATCGTGGATTCACTCAAGTCCCAGTCCCGGATGCTGTGGATGCTGGTCAAGGGCAATGTGAGCGTCGGTGACTTCGATGGTCAGACGCTGACGCTGGACTTCGCCAACGAGGGGGCCCGCTCCACCTTCGCGAACCGACACGGCGAACAGGCGCTCAACTCTGCCGTCCAGGATGTCCTGGGCATGCAGGTCCGGTTCACGCTGAACAGTTCCGCGTCCTCTTCTTCAGCCTCGTCCCCAGGCGGTGGTGGGGGCCCAAAAGCTGACCGCCGGCTGAGCCCGGCGGCCGCAGGGGATGCACGCGGAGGCGAGGAGCCCCCCTCTGATGACGAGTCCCCTGCCTGGGTCCAGGAGGAGCCCCCGGAGCCTTATGACCCGGAGTTCTACGAGGCCCCTCCCGAACCTCCCGTGGAAGCACCCTCCCCCCGCCCGGCCGACCCTGAGCCGAACGAACCCGATCATGACGAGCTGGACGGGCCGGACGAGCAGGACGAACCGGACGAGCTGGCGGCAGGCCGGACCGCGGCAGCTCAGCCCGGGCCGGCCGAGACTCCCAAGCCGTTGGACGCCAGACCTCCCGTCCCCGCCTTCGCACGACGGGCATCCGCAGGACCCCGTCCCTCGGACCCGTCGAGCAGTCCTGTCGAGACCAGCAGGTCCGCTGCCGCGGGCGCCGCGCCCTCGGGCAGCCCTGCCACGGGCGCCCCGAGCCGGGCTGCCGAGATACGACGGCGGCTGGCTCAGCGCCGCGGCGAGGCGGCACCGATCCCGACTGAACCGCCCGCCGATCAGGCTCAGCCTGCCCCGCCGCCTGACCCGGGCTGGGACTCCGGTCCGCCCAGTGACTATGATCAGACCGCTCCACCTCCCTGGACCCAGGCTCAGCCCGGCGCCCCCGCGGCCGAGGCGGCGAAGCCGCCGGAGCCCGAGGATGTCGCCAGCGAGGATGACATCGCGCTGGAACACTCGGGGGTCTTCGGACGCAGGGCCTTCGAGAAGCACCTGGGTGCCACGCTCTTGGAGGAGCGCAGGCTCAACGATTGACCCCCTCAGACTGATCGACCACCCCATCAGGAAGGCTCGTCCACACCGTGTATGAAGGCGCAGTCCAAGATCTGATCGATGAACTCGGGCGCCTGCCCGGAATCGGCCCCAAGTCCGCGCAGCGCGTGGCCTTCCATATCCTCGAGGCCGATGTTGAGGACATGAAGCGGCTGGCAGACGCGATCACCACGGTGAAGGAGAAGGTGAAGTTCTGCGCGATCTGCTTCAACGTCTCGGAGGAGGACACCTGCCGGATCTGCCAGGACAGCCGGCGTGATCCGAGTCTGATCTGCGTGGTGGAGGAGTCCAAAGATGTCATGGCCATCGAGCGCACTCGCTCCTTCCGCGGCAGGTATCACGTCCTGGGCGGCTCCATCAATCCGATCGCCGGGATCGGCCCAGATCAGCTTCATATCCGCGAGCTGCTCAGTCGCCTCTCCGATGACACGATCAAAGAGGTCATCATCGCCACAGACCCGAATCTCGAAGGCGAGGCCACCGCGACCTACCTCTACCGGATGCTCAGTGCCATCGGGATCAAGCTGACCCGTCTGGCCTCCGGACTCCCGGTGGGCGGCGATCTGGAGTATGCAGACGATGTCACCCTCGGTCGCGCCTTCGAGGGCCGCACCGTGATGTCCTGAGCCGCCGATGCCGTTCCGGACCCCGTGTCGAGATAGTTATGCAAGCGTGATCAGGCAATGCTCAGGTTTCTTCGGCCCGCATTTCGGGCTCTTTACGCGCTCCGCGGTTGCCTAGGCGCACCAGGCAAGCACGGCCACGGGCAGTTCATCACGACGAATTCTTTCGCTCTTTCTCCAGCAGGCCCGCCGGTGCTCTGCGTTGTCATCTCAGAAGAATCCGGTTTCCAAATCCCTTTCATCGGTCTAGCGTGATGAGTCAGGTGGCTGTGTGTTCCGACCCACGCCACCGACTCGCACCGGACGTACACCAGAGGATGAGGTAAGCACCGATGAGCAACAAGACTTCAATGGCAGTCCGAGCAGGCGCTGTGGGCGCCGCCGCACTGCTGGCCCTCACCGCCTGTGGCGGCGGCGACGAAGAGGCCGAGACCGAAGAGACCGCAGCGGGCGGCGAGGAGACCATCACTGTCGCCATCGCCGGCGAAGAGCCTTACTCCTACCTGAATGAGGATGGAGAGCCCGAGGGCGCCACCATCGCCCTGGCCGAGGAGATCTTCGGCGAGATGGGCTACACCGTCGAGGCGGAGGAGACGGATTGGGACAGCCTGATCCCGGGTCTGTCTGCAGACCGCTTCGATGCCGTCTCTGCAGGCATGTCCATCCTGCCCGAGCGCTGCGAGCAGGCATCCTTCGCTGAGCCGGAGATCATGTACACCACCGCCCTGCTGGTGGAAGAGGGCAACCCGCTTGGAGTCCAAGACCTCAACGACGTGGCCGATGCCATGGAGTCCGGCGAAGACATCACTCTCGCCACTCTCTCCTCAGGTGTTGAAGCCGGCTACGTCGAGGAGCTGGGCATCGATGCCGAGGGTGTGGGCTCCGCCGATGACGGCGTGGACATGGTCACCGGCGGTCGCGCCGACGTCTTCGCCCTGACTGCGATCTCGCTCAGCGAGATGGCCGGCGATATGGACGGCGTCGAGGTCACCGAAGGCTTTGTCCACGAGATGGACGGCGTGATGCAGTACGGCGCCGGCTCCACCGTCTTCCCCCAGGATTCCGAGATGCTCGATGAGTACAACGAGCACCTGGCTGAGCTCAAGGAGAGCGGCGAGCTGCTGGAGATCATCGGGGAGTTCGGCTTCACCGAAGCCGAGATCCCGCCTGCTGAGCTCACCGCAGAGGCACTCTGCGAGGGCGACCTGGAGTCCCTCCAGGACATCGAAGACTGACCTGACAGCTTCATAGGTCTCACGGTGGCCGGCCCCGCGCAGGGGCCGGCCACCGCTTCGGTGACAACACCTCCAGCAGAGAGGAACCATCTCCTACCGTGGACTGGTTAGACCAGCAACAACAGAACTTTGAATCGCTGCAGAACTTCGGTCCCAGACTCTGGGAAGGATTTCTGCTCACCGTGCAGCTCACCGTCGTCGGCGCGGCGCTTGCCTTCGTCATCGCCGTCATCCTGGGCCTGATGGCTGGCAGCCCGAACCTGTGGCTCAAGGGCCCGGCCCGAGTCATCATCGAGTTCTTCCGCGGCACCTCGCTTCTCGTCCAGCTCTTCTGGGTCTTCTACGTGCTGCCCCTGTTCGGACTGACCCTGGAGAGTGCCTTCACCGTGGGCGTCATCGCCCTGGGTGTGAACTACGGGGCCTATGGCGCAGAAGCCGTGCGCGCCTCCCTGACATCGGTGTCTTCCGGTCAATGGGAGGCCACCGTCGCGCTCTCGATGTCCTGGCCGCACAAGATCCGTCGGATCATCTTTCCGCAGGCGTGGGCGCTGATGATTCCGTCCCTGTCGAACCTGCTGGTGCACCTGCTCAAGGGCTCGGCCGTGGTCTACATCATCGGTCTCAATGACTTCAACTTTGAACTCGACCAGCTGCGCCGGGCCACGAGCGCCTGGTTCTCCTACGCATTCGTCGGCCTGATCGGCTACTTCCTGCTCGCGCTGATCCTCACCCGCCTGATGCTCCTCCTGGAAGCCAGAGCCAAGCACAAGCTGGGCCAGGGACCCACCCTCAAGGAGATCCTCTCGCCCACCCCCAAGATGCCGATCTCCTCGGCCCACCCCGGTTCCGCGCCGATGGTGCCCGGCGGGGGGCAGCGATGAACATCACGACCCCGCTCGCCGCCGCACAGCCCTCCAACGAACAGACCGGCAGCGTCTGGAACTGGGACTTCACCTTCGAGATCTTCCCGGAGATCCTGAGCGCCTTCATTCAGGTCACCCTCCTGGTGACCGTGGTCGGCACCATCATCGCGGCGGTCCTCGGACTCGTCATCGCGATCCTGATCCGAGTGCTGCCGGCACCGCTCGCCTTCCTGGTGCGCTGGGCGGCCAACTTCATCCGGATGACACCCATCGTCGTCCAGCTGCTGGTGCTCTACTACGGCTTCACCTGGATGGATCCGCTGCTGATCGGGTTCATCGTCTTCGGCATCCACTACGCCACGTATATGTCTGAGGTCTACCGCGCAGGCATCGAGTCCGTGCCCAAGGGACAGTGGGAGGCCACGAAGGCTCTCTCGATGAGTGCCGGCCGCACCTGGCGCCGCGTGGTCGTTCCACAGGCGCTGCGGTCCACGATCCCCTCGCTGGGAAACTACGCGATCTCGATGTTCAAGGACACCCCTTTCCTCTTCGTGATCTCGGTGGCGGAGATGGTCCGCGTGGCCCAGACGATCGGAGCCCAGACCTTCCGCTACACCGAGGCCATCACGATCGCTGGCCTGATCTTCCTCGCCGCCAGCTACCCCACAGCACTTCTGATCAACCGACTGGAGAAGCGCCTTGCCTACGCCAACTGATCCCGAAACACCGGTCATCGAGTTCGTCGATGTCGAAAAGCGCTTCGGTGAGAACATCGTCCTGAAGGATCTGAACTTCTCGGTGCGCCGCGGCGAGCGGGTGACTCTGATCGGACCCTCCGGATCCGGCAAGACCACCATCCTTCGTCTGGTGATGACCCTGGAGGAGCTCACCGGCGGCTACATCTTCATCGACGGAGAGCCGCTGACCCACCGCGAGAAGGAGGGCAAGCGCGTCCCCGTCTCCGCCAAGGAGCAGAAGCAGCTCCGCACCCGGATCGGCATGGTCTTTCAGCAGTTCAACCTGTTCCCGAACATGACCGTGCTCGAGAACATCATCGAAGCCCCCATCCACGTGCTGGGCCAGTCCAAACAGGAGGCCACTCAGAAGGCGCATTCGCTGCTGGAACAGGTGGGCCTGCCGGACAAGGCCGATGAGCACCCGACGAGCCTCTCCGGTGGTCAGCAGCAGCGTGTGGCGATCGCGCGCGCGCTCGCCATGGACCCGGAGATCCTGCTTCTGGACGAGGTCACCTCCGCGCTGGACCCTGAAGTTGTCGGCGATGTCCTCAACATCCTGCGCAAGGTGGCGGACACCACGAACGTCACCATGCTGATCGTGACCCATGAGATGAGCTTCGCCCGGGACGTCTCCCACAAAGTGATGATGTTCGACGGCGGGCATGTGGTCGAGGAGGGCACCCCGGAGAAGATCTTCTCTGAGCCCTCCCACGCCCGCACCAAGCAGTTCCTCAGCGCCGTGCTGAGAGATGCCTGAGCAGATTTAGAATAGAAGCACGTTCCAACGCACCCCCAGGAGTGAGACAACCTGTCATGAGCCTGATCGTTCAGAAATATGGCGGATCATCCGTCGCCGATGCCGAAAGCATCAAACGTGTGGCAAAGCGGGTCGTCGAGACCAAGAACGCCGGCCATCAGGTCGTCGTGGTGGTCTCCGCAATGGGCGACACCACAGACGACCTGCTGGACCTCGCCGGCCGCATCACCTCCGCGCCACCCTCGCGAGAGATGGACATCCTGCTGTCTTCGGGCGAGCGCATGTCCATGGCGCTGCTGGCCATGGCCATCCACGAGCTCGGTGAATCGGCACAGTCCTTCACCGGGTCCCAGGCCGGCATGATCACCGACGCCATCCATGGCAAGGCACGCATCATCGAGGTGAGCCCCAAGCGTGTGCAGGAGTCCCTCGATGAGGGACACGTGGGCATCGTCGCCGGGTTCCAGGGCATGAGCCGGGAGTCCCGCGACATCACCACGATGGGTCGCGGCGGTTCCGACACCACCGCAGTCGCCCTCGCCGCGGCCATGCACGCTGACGTCTGCGAGATCTACACAGATGTGGACGGCGTCTTCACCGCGGATCCGCGGGTGGTCAAGACCGCTCGCAAGATCGACTCCATCTCCAGCGACGACATGCTGGAGATGGCGGCCGCGGGCACCAAGGTGCTGCACCTGCGTTCGGTGGAGTACGCCCGTCGCTTCGGAGTGAAGCTTCACGTGCGGTCCTCCTTCAGCCAGCTCGAAGGCACCTGGGTCATCCCCGACCCCAAAGACACCGTCACCATCCAGGAAGGCGAACCCTTGGAACAGCCCATCATCTCTGGCGTCTCGCATGACGCATCTGAAGGCAAGCTCACCATCACCGGTGTCCCCGACGTGCCTGGCAAGGCGGCTGAGATCTTCAACCTCATCGCCGAGGGTGCGGTCAACATCGACATGATCGTGCAGGACGTCTCCGTAGCGACCAGGACCACGAACATCTCCTTCACCCTGCCGGGCGAGGACGGCCCGCGCGCCCAGGAGATGCTCCACGCGCATAAGGAGACCATCGGCTTCGAGTCGATCGACTTCGTGCCGCAGGTCGGCAAGGTCTCACTGATCGGCGGCGGGATGCGCAACCACCCGGGTGTCTCAGCCCGCTTCTTCACCGCACTGCGCGACGCCGGGATCAACATCGGCCTGATCTCCACCTCTGAGATCCGCGTCTCGGTGATCACCGACGTGGAGCTGCTGGACCGCGCCGTGCAGGCGATCCACACCGCCTTCGGCCTGGACGCAGATGAAGAGGCGAAGGTCTACGCCGGCACCGGTCGCTAGGTCCACCCATGGGCACCGAGGTGCGCTCGGCCGTCGGAAGTTTCGCCGACTTCCATGAGGTGGTCGGGGTCAAGAAGCCCGGCGGCCAGGGCTGCTGGTGCATGTCCTGCCGGGACTCCCGCGTCCCCAACGAGGCTCGTCCCGAGTTCATGCGCCAGCTCTGCGACCAGGACCCCAGCCCCGGAGTCATCGGCTACGTCGATGACACGCCCGCCGGCTGGTGCTCGGTCGCGCCGCGCAGCACCTACCGACGGCTGATGAACTCTCGGACGATCGGCTTCCTCGATGACCGTGATGCCTGGTCCGGGGTGTGCTTCGTGATCCGGCCTGCGTTCCGAGGACGCGGACCCATGCATGATCTGCTCGACGGGGCGGTGTCCCACGCCGCAGCTCACGGAGCGCAGGTGGTCGAGGGATATCCCCTGGAGCTGGAGGCCGAGGCCTCACGGGTGGATGTGATCAGCGGCTATGTCGGCACCACCGGGCTCTTCGAGGCGCACGGCTTTCACCGGGCAGCACCGACCGCCGCTCACAGCGGACACCGGCCGCGGTGGATCATGCGCCGGGAACTCGCCTGAGCCGCGAGGCACCCGCGGACCACGAGGCCCGCTCAGCACACAGGCGGCAGGTGTACCCTTTACGGGTTCCCTGCCGCCTGCGCACTTGGTACGAGTGATATACCCGATGGTAACCCAGACACCAGCTCCCATTCAGGCAAATGTCGGTCTCACGGCGATTCCTGAACAGGAGCACCGTGAACGCGCCGCCGCGCACCAGGACGCCGTGGACCGGCTCACCGAGGACTTCCTCGCCCGCCGGCACGCCGGCACCAAGCACCCGGTGGAGGACTTCCTCTTCACCTACTACTCACATTCCCCCGGCAAGCTCTCCCGCTGGCACCCCGGAGCGGGCGTCGCCCTGGAGGGCGAGGCGGTCGAACAGGCCGAGTGGAAGCACTACCGCAGGGTTCCTGCCGGGGTGAGCCTCGACGTCGAAGGATTCCGTCGGGATCGGGCGTCGATGATCGGTTTCGCCCGCCGCCTGTTGAGCACGACGGCGGCCGCACCGGCTCAGCTGGGATGCTTCGGCCTGCATGAGTGGGCCATGGTCTACAAGTCCGTGGAGCATGGACAGCGCCATGATCAGGTCCCGCTGCGGCTGGGGGCGGCCGGCACGGACGAGGTGGTCGAGGCCGCGAACATCCGCTGCACCCACTTCGACGCGTACCGCTTCTACACACCCTCGGCCAGGCCGTTGAACGCACTGGAACCCACGCGTGAATCGCAGACGCGGCTGGAGCAGCCGGGCTGTCTGCACGCCAATATGGACCTCTATAAATGGGCCTATAAGTTGATCCCGGCGGTCAGCAGCGACCTGCTGCTGGAATGCTTCGACCTGGCCTCACGCATCCGCGAGCTGGACATGCGAGCCTCGCCCTACGACCTCGCCGACTGGGGCTACGAGCCGGTCCAGATCGAGACCCCGGCGGGCCGTGCGGCCTATGCTCGGGCGCAGAAGGGCTTTGCCGAAGAGTCCCAGGTGCTGCGCGCCAAGCTCCTGACGGTGCTGGACCAGATCGAGGAACCTGCTGATGAGCGAGTTCGCTGAATTCAGGCGTCGGCGAGGACTCGACCGCACTCGCTGAGCAGATCCTGCATCCGCTCGGCTCCATGTCGGCCGTTGAAGATCTCCGTGCCGTTCTCGAAGGCTCTGCCAGCCGCAAGCGGGCCGGCATCCACGGGGTCATAGCCCAGCGAATCGATGAACCCGGAGACCCTGCGCTTGGCCTCGGTGTCGTCAGAGGCCACAGCGAGCGCCCGCCGGTGCGGGTCCCCCGCCGGGTGGGAATCGAGCTCGAGGTCGCCGTAGCCGATGTGGTTCAGCGTCTTCACCACGCGAGCGGTGCCCAGAAACTCTGCGATGACCTCACTGGTGCTGGTGCCGGTCTCGAACTCGTCCATGAATCCGTCCACCGGAGCCCAGTAGTTCATCGTGTCGATGACCACCTGGTCGCGGAGCACCGAGGTGTCGATGCTGCGGTACCTGTGCAGCGGGACGGCCAGCACGATGATGTCGGCGCCGCGCAGATCTTGACGGTCCACTGCCGTGGCGCCGGGAACGATCACTTCGGTGAGCAGCCGGATGTCGGCGGCCGGCTTGCTCGTGGCGATGGTGACCGCATGACCGGCCCGCACGGCCTGGCGGGCGACGGCGGTGCCGACCCGGCCTGCACCGAGGACTCCGATTCTCAGTGGCGTCTGCGACATGATGTTCCCATCCCTTCATGGCGAAGCCCTGCTCTTCGGGCCTTCGGCGCTGGTCCTTTAAAATTGAAAGATTTCGCAGGGCATAACGCGAGCGCCGGGCGGTTTGTTCCGGTCGGTGACAGGGTTCACAGTCCCGCCGGATCGTCGCTGAGCTGGCCATCGATGTACAGCCATCGTCCCGACTCGCGGCGGAAGCGGCTGAGCTCCTGCAGCCGTCCCCGAAGTGGCCTGCTGCCCGGGTCCTGGCTCTGTTCCGCCTCCTCGTAGGCCGCCACGAACTCGACGGCTCCGGTCGAGTCGAAGGGGCCACCCGTCGTCGTGCTCAGGATGGCCAGTCGTCTCCAGCGGGGCCCCGGCGTGGTCAGCTCAGCGAGTTCAGGTCTGGTCTCCGGGGCCCAGGTCTGGTGCAGATAGGCGCCGAATCGTGCCGGGTCGGCACTGAGCAGGGCGTTGGCGCTGTAGCGCGATCGCATCAGGGCCTCTGCAGTCGGCGCGGGCGCACCGGAGTGGAAGCGACCGCAGCATGCCCCATAGGTGTCCCCGGACCCGCAGGGACAGGGCACCGCCGAGTCTGGTTGCGCCGGGTCTGGGTGCTCGGCGGCAGGATCTGAGCGCGCCGGGTCTGGGTGCTCGGCGGCGGGGCTGGGCGGACCGGACCGCCGGCCTGGTGGCGTCTCGATCATCGCTCCAGCTTCTCATCCGAACCCTCTGCCCGGCGCCCCTCCGCTCCATCTGTTGGGCGCAATACGGTGCTTCTCGCCGCCGCGCGGGGACGTATTCCACCCTTTCTCGCCCAATAGATGTGCAGGGCATGCATCCCCCCTCAGCGCCCCCTCGTCGCCGTGCGCGGGTCGTCGCCGTGCGCGGGCGCGTGTGCAGCGCCTTCCGGGCACCCGGTAGACTGGACCGGCAAGCTCGCGGAGCGTGCCGCCGTCGTCCTCAGCTGTGCTGCCCAGGACTCGTGCAGCGCGTGAGACGGCACCTGGAAGCGGTCCCGCGAGCTCATCCACTCGCACCATCGCACAGGAGACGCTATGCCGCGCATCATCGTCGAGGTCATGCCAAAGCCCGAGATCCTCGATCCCCAGGGCAAGGCCATCGCCTCTGCACTGCCCCATCTGGGATTCACCGGCTTCTCCGGGGTCCGCCAGGGCAGGCGCTTCGAGCTCACCGTGGACGGCGAGGTCACCGAGCAGGTCCTCGCCAGCGCTCGCACCGCGGCCACCGAGATGCTCTCCAATCCTGTGATCGAAGACGTGATCAGCGTGCGCGTGGACGACGAGGACGCTGCATGAGCACTGAGACTCCCCTCATCGGGAACCTGCACGCCGCCCCCGCCGAGAACCCGCTGAGCGGGGCCCGCATCGGCGTCGTCACCTTCCCAGGCACGCTCGATGATCGCGACGCCGCCCGCGCCGTGCGCCTCGGCGGCGGCACCGCCGTGCCCCTGTGGCATGCCGACGAGTCGCTGCAGGGCGTGGACGCGGTCGTGCTGCCCGGTGGGTTCTCCTATGGGGACTATCTGCGCGCCGGAGCCATCGCCCGCTTCGCCCCCATGATGAACAAGATCATCGACGCCGCCACCGCCCCCTCGGCAGCCCGCCTTCCGGTGCTGGGCATCTGCAACGGCTTCCAGGTGCTCACCGAGTCCCACCTGCTGCCCGGCTCCATGGTGAAGAACGAGCACCTGAAGTTCCTCTGCAAAGACCAGGTGCTGCAGGTGGAGAACACCGACACCGCCTGGACCTCGCAGTTCACCGCGGACGAGCTCATCGCCGTCCCGCTGAAGAACCAGGACGGCCAGTACCTCGCCGATCCCGCCACGCTGGAGGCGCTGGAGGCCGAGGGCCGGGTGGTCTTCCGCTATGTGGGAGAGAACCCCAACGGGTCGCGCAACGGCATCGCCGGCATCACCAATGAGACCGGCAACGTCGTGGGCCTGATGCCGCACCCCGAACATGCGGTCGAGGCCGGCTACGGTCCCGATGACGCCACCGGTATGCGCAGCGGCACCGACGGACTGACCATCTTCACCTCCGTGATCGCATCTCTTGCCGGAGGTGCTCAGTGAGCGAGCAGACTGTGACTGACAAAGAATTCAACATCGACACCGTGGAGCACGCCTCCACCACTCCGGACACTGACCTCCCCTGGGCGGCACTCGGACTCAAGGAGGACGAGTACGACCGGATCGTGGCGATCCTGAGCCGACGGCCGACGGCGGCGGAGCTGGCCATGTACTCGGTGATGTGGTCCGAGCACTGCTCCTACAAGTCCTCCAAGGTCCACCTGCGCCAGTTCGGTGAGAAGGTCACCGAGGAGATGAAGAAGGACCTGATGGTCGGCATCGGCGAGAACGCCGGCGTGACCAACCTCGGCGACGGCTGGGCCGTCACCTTCAAGATCGAGTCCCACAACCACCCCAGCTACGTGGAGCCCTACCAGGGCGCCGCGACCGGCGTCGGCGGGATCGTCCGCGACATCATCTCCATGGGTGCCCGCCCGGTCGCAGTCATGGATCCGCTGCGCTTCGGCGACATCGACCACCCCGACACCAAGCGCGTGCTGCCCGGCGTGGTCTCCGGCATCGGTGGCTACGGCAACTCCCTGGGCCTGCCGAACATCGGCGGCGAGGTCGTCTTCGACTCCGTCTATCAGGACAACCCCCTGGTCAACGCCCTGGCCGTGGGTGTGATGCGCCATGAGGACATCCGCCTGGCGAATGCCTCCGGCGTGGGCAACAAGGTGGTCCTCTTCGGGGCGCGCACCGGCGGCGACGGCATCGGCGGCGCCTCGGTGCTGGCCTCGGAGTCCTTCGACGATTCCAAGCCCTCCAAGCGGCCCGCCGTGCAGGTCGGCGATCCCTTCGCCGAGAAGGTGCTCATCGAGTGCTGCCTCGAGCTCTTCCAGGCAGAACTCGTGGAGGGCATCCAGGACCTGGGTGCGGCCGGGATCTCCTGCGCCACCTCGGAGCTGGCCTCCAACGGGGAGGGCGGGATGCACGTGGAGCTCACCAACGTGCTGCTCCGCGACCCCTCGCTGACCCCCGGCGAGATCCTGATGTCCGAGTCCCAGGAACGCATGATGGCCGTGGTGACCCCCGCCAACGCCGCGGAGTTCGAACGTGTCATGGCCAAGTGGGAGGTCGAATACTCCTGGCTGGGCGAGGTGACCGACACCGGCCGGCTGATCATCGAGTGGGCCGGCGAGAAGATCGTCGATGTGGACCCGCGCACTGTGGCCCATGACGGCCCGGTCTACGAGCGTCCCTATCACCGCCCCGCGGGTCAGGACGCGCTGCAGGCCGACACCTTCCGCTCCTCCGGCGCCGCTGCGGACCTGCCGCAGACGGCCGAGGAACTCGGCGGCGCCGTCGTCGATCTGATGACCAGCCCGAACATGGCGGACGTCTCCTGGATCACCGATCAGTTCGACCGCTTCGTCGGGGGCAACACCGCGCTCTCCCAGCCCGATGACTCCGGTGTGATCCGGGTGGACGAGGAGACCGGACTGGGCGTCGCGCTCTCCACCGATGCGAACGCGCGCTATGCCTATCTGGACCCCTACGCCGGCGCGCAGCTGGCGCTGGCCGAGTCCTACCGCAACGTGGCCACCACAGGGGCCGTTCCGATGGCGGTCTCGGACTGTCTGAACTTCGGCTCCCCTGAGGACCCAGAGGTCATGTGGCAGTTCGCTGAGGCCGTCCGCGGTCTCGCCGACGGCTGCCAGCAGCTGGGCGTGCCGGTCACCGGCGGCAACGTCTCCCTCTACAACCAGACCGGGGGCCGTGCCATCCACCCGACCCCGGTGGTGGGAGTGCTCGGCAGGTTCGACGACGTCGCCCGACGCACCCCTTCCGGATTCGAGCGCTGGGCAGACGGCCAGGCCGTCTACCTGCTCGGCACCACTGCCGATGAGCTGGACGGCTCCGAGTTCGCTCGCGGACGCGGCCACCTCGGCGGACTGCCGCCGAAGGTGGACCTGGCTGCGGAGAAGCTGCTCGGCGAGATCCTGATCAACGCCTCCCGGGACGGCATGATCGACGCCGCCCACGACCTCTCCGAGGGTGGCCTCGCCGCGGCCCTGGCCGAGATGGGTCTGCGCTTCGGCGTGGGTGCCCGCGTGGCGGTGGACGGGCTCTGTGAGCGCGATGGGCTGGATCCCTTCACCGCACTCTTCAGCGAGTCTCAGGCCCGCGCCCTGGTGGCGCTGCCCCGTTCGGAGGAGCTGCGCTTCACGGATATGACCTCGGCGCGAGGCTTCCCCGCCCTGCGCATCGGCGTGGTCGACGCGACCTCCGGGGACCTCGAGGTGGCAGGCCCGTTCGCCGGCGGCAGCTTCACCCTTGGCCTCGATGAGCTCCGCGAGGCGTGGAGTGCGGTCATCCCCTCCCGCTTCGGGGCTCTGGGCGAGGCCACGGAGGCGCTGCGCCAGGAGAAATGAGTCCAGCGATGCGGCTTGGGCCTCTCGCCTAGGATGATGACAGATCCACAAGGGAGGAAGACCATGCAGCACACCCACCGAGCACTTGTCATCGAGGACGACGACGATATTCGTCGCCTTCTCGAGATGGTGCTGACGCAGGCTGGATTCGGCGTGGACGCGGTCTCCACGGGCAACGAGGGTGTGGCCGCGGCAGCCTCCGGGGACTATGCCCTGATCAGTGTTGACGTGGGGCTGCCCGATATCAACGGGCTCGAGGTGGTCCGCAGGGTGCGACCGCACTTCACCGGGAAGATCGTCATGGTCAGCGCCCGCTCCAGTGTGGGGGACCAGGCCTCCGGCCACGGGGCCGGGGCCGACCTGTACCTCACGAAACCCTTCCGTCCTCGTGAGCTGAAGCAGAAGTTCGTCGATCTCATGTCCCCCGCAGAGGCCGGCTGAGCAGCTTCGCCGCCGCAGGTCGCGGAGCGCACCCGCGACGGGCGCCTCTGCTCAGGCCGTGATGAACCGTCCGCGGATCTCCTCGACGGTCTGCTCACCGATGGTTGCGATGATCGCCAGCTCGCGGCGCAGCGCGACGTAGTCCTCGGAGTCCAGATGGGCGCTGAAGTCTCTGGCGCACTGGGCCAGGCGCTCTGCTCCCAGCATCTCGGAGGAGACCCTGATGCTTGCGAGAGCGTCGGCCGTCGCAGTGTGGTCCTCTGCCGCTGCCGCGAGGCGCAGATTCGCCCAGCGTCTCGGCCAGATGATTCCGAAGGTGTTGACCAGCTCTCGGGCGAAGTCCTCCGCGCCGTCGAGCTCCTCGGCCAGGGTGGTGATGATCTCGGCATCCAGCAGGGGCAGCTCGAGCAGTCCTGCCCGCGGGCCTGCCGCAGGCAGGAGCAACATTCCATCGGCGTTCCGGGCGGTCTTCGCCCATGAGGTCTGGCCCCTGGCCATCCGGTTCATCGCGCGGGGGTAGTAGAGGTAGGTCAGGTAGACGTAGCCGAGGTACACCAGCCCGTAGAAGATGCCGCTGGCCAGGCTGATGTCCTCGCGGCAGGTGTACTTGTAGAGGAGCCCCCAGAGGAAATACGGGAGGATGAGGAACACGGCGGCCAGCAGCACGATCCACTCCAGCGAGCCTCCGGCCGTGAATTGGATCCGCCCCTCGGTCACGGCCAGCACCAGCAGCAGCGGGCCCAGCAGCAGGTTGATCATCAGCAGCCAGGGCTGGCTCATGAAATAGTGGATCTCCGCCCATCCTGAGCGACGCAGGTTGCCGCTGCGTCGAAGCGGCGGAAGCAGCTCGGCGCACTCCATGTTCCCCTGCGCCCAACGCGTGCGCTGGGTCAGCAGCCGCCGAGTATAGGGCAGGGCCTCCTGAGAGACGTGGGCCTCGGGGACATAGTGAGTGCGGTGCCCGCCGGCGATGATGTTCAGCCCGAGCTCATAGTCCTCGCAGAGCTTCCTGCCCCAGGGCTGGCCGTACTCCGCGTCCAGGTCATCGAGCACCGAGAGCCGGGTGAACTGGCCGTTTCCACCCATGCCCACCGTTCCGGTCTTCACGCGCAGCATCTGCATGGCCGAGTTCGAGGTGCGAAACTCGATGTCCTGCATCCGGATCAGCGTCCTGCCCAGAAAGTTCTTCAGTCCTCCGGAGAGGGGACGGGGTCGGCGATCCCCGCGGTTCTTCATCCAGACCTCCAGCTGCACGGCGCCCACGGTGTCCTCACCGAAGGCGTCAGGCCCTGCCAGCAGGTCAAGGGCGTTGCCGGAGAGGAAGCCGTCCGCGTCGAGCACACCGATCACCGTGCGGCGGCGCTGGCTCCGGTCTTGGCTCGCCGCTGCCGAGATCACCCGATAGGCCGCGTTCAGGGCATGGCCCTTGCCCGTCCTCGCCTCGGGCCGGCGTCGCGAGATCAGATGAACCTTGTCGTCGAAGTCCTGCAGTTTTCGCACGATCGAAGCGGTGGCGTCTTCGCTGGCGTCATCGATGACCCAGACGTGGAGCCCAGGAAAAGTTGTCCGTGCTGCGGACACCGTCTCCGCGATGACGCTCTCCTCATCGCGGCAGGGGATCATCACATGCCAGGTCAGCGCGTCAGCGCTTCCCGGTCGGCTCGCTCTGCGCACCACATAGGTGTGCACGAGCAGGGAGATGTAGGTCAGCGCCAGCGAGGAGATGACGGTGACCGTGATCAGACCGGCGTCGCGGACCGGGTGCGCCCCGAAATCACCGAAGGCCCCGGAGAAGCAGAACACCGTGGCGGCGAGGGCGCCATAGAGGGCACAGCCGAGGAAGACCAGCGGCGAGACGCGGAGGGTGCGCTGCCGGGTCGACACATTCCTGGGACCCGAATACATGGTCCGGCCCGGTCAGTCGCCGGCGGCGTGCGCACGCCGACTGATGTGGTGGTCGAGCGTGAACCGGAAGCGGGAACCCTCGCCGGGCGCGGAGCGCACCGTGATGGACCCCCCATGGGCCTCGATGATGGACTGCGAGAGCGCGAGTCCCAGACCGGCTCCCGCGGTGGCGGACTGACGTGCCGCCGGCGCCCGATAGAAGGGGGTGAAGACCTGGCTGGCCTCCTTCTGGCTCATCCCGGGCCCGTCATCAGAGACCTGCACGAAGACTCCCTCGGCTCCCTCCGGCACGGTGCCGGCCGTCACCGTGACGTGACCGCCCGTCTGGGTGTACTTCAAGGCATTGCTGATCAGGTTGTCGATGACCTGGGCAAGACGCAGGCTGTCGGCGATGACGGGCACTGAGCTCTCCAGCTGCGTCTCCAGCGAGATCCCCCGCGTCACCGCCAGCGGGTGAAATCCCTTCACGCAGTCGGCGACGAGCTCCTCCAGGTCGAGGCTGCGCATATCCAGGGTCAGCCGTCCCACCACGGCCTGCTGCTCCAGCAGCAGATCCTCCACCAGCTTGCTCAGCCTCTCGGCATTGCGCCGAATCACCGAGAGCTGCTCCAGGGAGTCCTCCCGGGCGGCGGAGACCGGCAGCTCCTGCAGCGCGTCCTCGGTGAAGTCGGCGAAGCCGACGATGGAGGTCAGCGGGGTCCGCATCTCGTGGGAGACCGTCGCGATGATCTCGTGCTGCGCACGCAGCAGGTGGTGCTCCTCGGTGATGTCGCGAAAGATCAGAAAGATGGCGTCCCGGGAGCCGTCCTCGGCGAGCACAGCTCGCGCGCTCACGGTGATGACCCGCTGCTCCGGCCCAGGAGCACCGGCCAAGAAGTTGAAGTTGTCGAACTCCTCTCCTCTGTTCGCACGCGCCGCGGGACGACTGTCCGGAGGAATCGAGGTTCCGTCGGTGTAGAAGATCAGGTGTCCGGCCTCGGTGGGGTCGGGGTTCCCCTCTGAGGAGACCACGGCATGGATCTCTCGCTGAGCGCGGTTCGTCATCACGTCATTGCCGTGGGCATCCATCACCAGGACCCCAACGTTGAGGTTCTCCCCCACGTCGCGCAGGAGCCGGTCACTGCGTTCGCGCTGCATGCCCATCTTGCGCTCACCGGCGAGCGCTCGCTCCATCTCGGCCCGGCTGGCCTCGACCCGCTGCAAGATTCCGATCACGGCGAGGGACATCACGGCCAGTGCGACCGGCAGCACGGTGTAGCGGGAGAACGAGGCGACGTTCAGCGGCTCGGTGATCACCGCCAGCGAGGGGATGCTGATGGTCAGGATCACCATTCCCACCGCAAGCCCGGCTCCCGCGCGCCGAAATCTCACCACGAGCCAGAGGGAGGGCACCAGGCTCAGCGTGGACAGGACCGCGCCGTCCGGCAGGGTGGCGACGCGGCAGATGCCGCAGGCGACGATGCTGATGACCGGAACGGTCCACTCCAGCGGCCGTGGCAGCCCCTGACGTGGGGCGAAGACGACGGCGACCGTGGCCGCCAGCAGCAGCCCCAGGCCCAGCGCGACTCCGGCCAGCGAGGTGGTCTCGGGTTCGTAGATCGCCAGCGCCAGCACTGGAGCTGCGAGCACCACGAGGAAGGTGAGCTGTTGAACGAGAGAGAAAGATTTGCCGCTGGAGTGGTAGAGCAGCGCCCCCGCAAGGGTCCCGATACGCGTCATGATGTCCCTACCTTACTGGTGAGGACCAGGGTATGAGTCTTTTGACCTGGGGCGGATCAGAGTCCGAGCGAGGACTGCACCTCGACGAGTGCCTGTGCGGAGCTGCGCAGCGACTCGGCCTCGTGTTCTGAGAAGGGAGTGGTCGTCACCGGCTGCACTCCCCGGGCGGAGACCACGCTGGGGATGGACAGCGCCACACCGCTGATGTCGAGGAAGCCGTCCAGCACGCTGCTCACCGGCAGGATGGCGTGCTCATCATGGAGGATCGCCTCCACGATCCGGGTCGCGGAGAGGCCGATGGCGTAGTTGGTGGTGCCCTTTCCTGCGATGACCTGATAGGCGGCGTGGCGGACTTCGTCGGAGAGGGTGTCCAGCTCATCGGCGCTGAAGACCCGAGCGCCTTCGCGCTCCCAGTCCAGCAGCGGGGTCACGCCGATGCTGGCGGCGGACCAGAGCGGGAACTCGGTGTCCCCATGCTCCCCGACGATATGGGCATGCACGCTGGACTGGGCCACCCCGGCCCGCCGAGCGAGCTTCCAGCGCAGCCTCGCCGTGTCCAGCACGGTCCCGGAGGAGAAGACCCGGCCGCTGGGCAGCCCGGAGATCTGCTGGGCGGCCACGGTCAGCACGTCACAGGGGTTGGTGACCAACAGGTACACCGCCTCAGGGGCGCGTTCGAGCAGCTTCGGAAGCATGCTTCGAAGGATCTCCACATTGGTGCCCGCGAGGTCCAGCCGCGTCTGGCCGGGGTGCTGCTTGGCCCCGGCAGTGATCACGACGACGTCGGCGCCCTCCACGTGCTTCAGATCCGCGCCGCCGTCGATGTCGCTGGCGCCGGTGAACTGGCTTCCGTGGGCCAGGTCCAGGACCTCAGCCTCCACCCGGGCGGCGTCGACGTCGTAAAGCCGCACGTGCCGGGCAGAGCCTCTGATCATGGCCGCATAGGCGGTGGCTGTGCCGACGCTGCCGGCTCCGACGATGGCCAGGGTGGAGTTCTCGATGACGCTCATCCGGTCAGCCTAGGGCAGCTCGCTGGACCGGGACAGGGGTCACTTCCAGCAGAGGCAGAACGGGTGCCCCGCGGGGTCGGCGTAGACGTTGAAACGCTGGGCCCCGGCGGCCATCTCCAGCACCTCTGCGCCCAGCTCGACGACCTCGGTGTGCGCCACAGCGATGTCCTCGACATCGAGGTCGAGGTGGATCTGCTGCGGCCGGCCCTCCGGCCACTGCGGCGGCTGGTGATCCGGCGCGAGCTGCACGGCGAGCTGAGGCTCCCCCCGCACCGAGACCGTGTGCCAGTCCTCCTCGCGGTGCACCTCCCCGCCCATGACGCTGGCCCAGAAGCTGCTCTCGGCGTGGATGTCGGAGGCGTCGAAGACGACTGTCTGCGCTGTGATCTTCATGCGACCCAGTCTGCGCCGGGCCGGATGCCCGGTCAATGGCAGCGCAGGTCAGAAGGGGTTGAGCAGTCGGTGCACGAACTGCTGCGTGCGATCCTCTCTGGGTGCGCGCAGCACATCCTCGGCGCGGCCCTGCTCCACGACCACGCCGCCGTCCATGAATACCACCGTGTCGGCCACCTCCCGGGCGAACGCCAGCTCGTGGGTGACCAGGACCATGGTCCAGCCCTCCTCGGCGAGCTCCTTGATCACCGTGAGCACGTCTCCGACGAGCTCGGGATCCAGCGCGGAGGTGGGCTCGTCGAAGAGCAGCAGCGAAGGCTGCTGGGCCAGCGCCCGGACGATGCCCACCCGCTGCTGCTGCCCCCCGGAGAGCTGGTGCGGGTAGTCGTCGCGCTTCTCGGCGAGACCCACCCGCATCAACAGCCGTTCGGCGTCGGCGACGGCCTCGGCCCTGGGGCGCTTCTGGACCTGGATCGGGCCCTCGGTGACGTTCTGCAGCACGGTCTTGTGCGGGAAGAGGTTGTAGCCCTGGAAGACCATCGCCGAACGGCTGCGCAGGGATTCCTTCTCCCGTCGGGTGGTCTTGGGGCCGAAGGTCACCTCAGGCCCGCCGGAGAACGCCACCGTGCCGGCGTCGGGCTGTTCCAGGCCGTTGAGACAGCGCAGCACCGTGGTCTTGCCAGAACCTGAGGGACCGATCAGCGCGAGCACCTGTCCGGGCTCCACGCGCAGGTCGATGGAACGCAGCACCTCGTTCGCGCCGAAGGACTTGTTCAGTCCGGAGACGCTCAGCAGTGGGGTCTCGCCGCGGCGATCAGTGGGCGACATAGCGGTCCAATCTTCGCTCGAGGCGGTCTTGAATCATGGAGAGCACCAGACAGAACACCCAGTAGATCACCGCCGCCTCCACATAGACGATCATGAACTCCTGGCTGAACGCGGCTATCTCCTGGGCCACCCGGAACATCTCGGTGACGAGGATGAGCGAGGCCAGCGAGGTGTCCTTGACCAGGGAGATGAAGGTGTTCGACAGCGGCGGCACCGAGACTCGCGCCGCCTGCGGCAGGATCAGCCGTCGCAGCGACTGGCTGCGGGACATGCCGATGGTGTACCCGGCCTCCCACTGACCCTTGGGCACCGAGAGGATGGCCGCCCGGATGATCTCCGCCGCATAGCCGCCCACATTCATCGAGAAGGCGAACACCGCGCTGGGCCACGGGTCGAAGGAGAGTCCGATCGAGGGCAGCCCGTAGAAGATCACGAAGAGCTGCACCAGCAGCGGGGTGCCCCGGATCACCGAGATATAGAAGCGGGCGATGCCGGAGAACAGCCGATTGCCGCTGATGCGCATCATCGCCAGCAGCAGCGCCAGGCTCAGTCCCAGCGTGAAGCTCGCCAGCGTCAGCGGGATCGTCCCGGTCAGCCCCCCGCGCAGCAGCGGCCAGAAGGAATCGCTGATCAGCGCCCAATCGATGTCGATCACGGGTTGCCCCCTATCGCGACCTGCCCGTCAGGGAGATCATTCACTGACGTCCTCGCCGAAGTACTTCTCTGAGATCTCGGCCAGGGTGCCGTCCTCGGCGAGGGTGGCCATGGCCTCGTCCACGGCCTCGACCAGTGAGTCGCTGCCCTGACGGAAGGTCAGCGCGGAGAGGGACTGCTCCTCGGTCTCGGCGGCGATCTTGATGTTCTCGTTGTTCTCCGTGGCCTGGTAGTCCAGGTAGGTGAGCTTGTCGTTGACGGTGGCGTCCACCCGGCCCTGCTCCAGGAGCGTCACGGACTGGGCCCAGCCTTCCACGGCCTCGACCTCGGCACCAGATTCGGTGGCCAGCTCGTACCAGTTCGAGGTCAGCGACTGTGCCGTGGTCGCGCCGTCGAGGTCTTCGAAGCTGGTGATCTCGTCATTGTCCTCAAGGGTGACGATCACCCCGTTGGAGACCGTATAGGGCGCGGAGAACTGGTAGCTCTCTTCGCGCTCCTCGGTGATGGAGACCTGGTTGGCGATCACGTCGAAGCGGGCTGACTCCAGCCCGGCGAACATCGCGTCCCACTGGGTCTCTTCGAACTCGACCTCGACGCCGAGCTCCTCGCCCACGGCGGTGACGATCTCCACGTCATATCCGGTGAGCTCCCCCGAGCCGTCCTCGTGGTAGCTGAAGGGACGGTAGGTCCCCTCGGTGCCCACGGTGAGCACGCCCTGCTCCTGCACCTCTTCGAGCGTCAGCCCTGAGGCAGTCTCACCATCGGCGGCGCCGTCGGCACTCTCCGACTGGGGGTCCTCACCCCCGCCGCAGGAGGTCAGCGCCAGTGCCGCGGCGGCAGAGACGGCGAGCGTGGAGATCAGGCGTGTGGTCATAGAAGCTTCCCTTGGGTCGGCGCCCCATGCGGGCGGCGCGCAGCAGATCGGTCGTGGACAGGCATCAGTCGTTGACAGGCACAGAACGGTATCACCGGCCCGGCGCGGTGCAGCCCCCTCTGTTACGCCATACGTCGCCGAGCACCGGTAGCCTGTGCCGATGCGCATCTGGAGCCTTCACCCACGCCACCTCGACCGCCAGGGCCTCGTCGCCTGCTGGCGGGAGACCCTGCTGGCCCAGGCGGTGCTGAACGGAGGCACCAGGGGGTATACGAATCACCCGCAGCTGATCCGGTTCCGCGCCCGGCCCGAGCCGCTGGCCGCCGTCGGCACCTATCTGCACGGCGTCGTCGAGGAGGCGGAGAGCCGCGGGTACCGCTTCGACCGCAGCAAGATCCTCAGCGGCAGGGCGCCCGGGGAGGACGGTGCGGAGACGTTGGACGTGACCGAGGGCCAGCTGCTCCTGGAATGGGAGCATCTGGGCGCCAAGCTCGCGGCCCGGTCACCGGAGAAGGCGCGGGAGAACCTGCTCGCCGCACAGGCACAGACGCCCCGACCTCCTGTCCCCGCCCCGCATCCGATGATGCGGGTGGTCCCCGGCTCGGTCGAGCCCTGGGAGCGCGCGGAAGCGTCCCGGCCCGGCCACTGAGCCGGAGCCGCCTGCCGCTGAGCAGGCGGCTCCGGCCGATCGCGGATCAGAAGGCCGGGGCCAGCGTCTCGTCGTGCTCCTCGACGAGGAACTCGCGCACCTCGTCGCTGGTCATGGCGTCCTCGAGGACCTGGATCTTCTCGGTGTCGAGGTCACCCTCGCGGGCCACCACGGAGATTGCGAAGCGCTCGTCGATGTTCTCCTCCACGGCGATCGCGTCTTCGGGAGTCAGTCCGAGACTGCCGATATAGGTCGGGTAGTTGAAGACGGCGGCGATGCCCTCCTCCTCATAGGCAGAGGTGAGGTTCAGCAGGTCCACCTGGACCCATTCGATGTTCTTCGGGTTCTCCTCGACATCTGCCAGCGTGCCTTCGAACCCGACGCCCTCGGCGAGGGTGATGAGCCCCTGATCGTCGAGGATCGCCAGCGCGCGCCCCTCGTTGGAGGCATCGTTGGGCATCGCGATCCGGGCGCCGTCGGGGATCTCTTCGAGGGACTCGTAGTCCTGCGAGTAGAACCCGACGCGCGCGTTGTAGATCGGCTGCACGATGGCGAGCTCGGCGTCGTTCTCCTGGTTGTAGGCCTGCATGTACGGCTCGTGCTGGGCGAAGTTCGCGTCCACCTCGCCGTCGGCCAGCAGCCGGTTGTACTGGACGTTGTCGCTGACCTGCACCAGCTCGATCGTGTAGCCGTCCTCCTCGGCGACCTCGGCGGCGGCTTCGACCACATCGGTCATCGGGGTCGTGTGGGAGGCGACCTGGATGAGCGTGTCCTCACCCTGCGCCCCATCGGCCGCCGGCTCGCCTGAACAGGCGGCGGTGGCGAAGAGCGCGAGGACGACGGCGGCCCCGCTGAGCGCGCGGACAGGACGGTTCTGCAGTGATTCGGCGTTCAAGGTTCTCCTCGATCGGAATGGATGGGCCGGTTGCGGGCCCTGTTGTGTCAACGACGTCGGCGCTCCAGTTATGCCAGGCTGCGGCTCTGCGCCGGATGCTCAGCGGGAGCGGCGGTCCAGCGCCATGGAGAGCCTCGTGCCGCAGGCCTGGATCAGCATCACCAGGACCACGATCACGGCGATCGTCACGTACATGATGTCGTACTCATACCGCTGGTAGCCGTAGCGGATGGCAAAGTCTCCGACGCCGCCGCCGCCCACGACCCCCATGATCGTGGAGTAGGAGATCATCGAGATCGTCACCGTGGTCAGAGAGAGCACCAGCCCGGAGCGCGCCTCGGGGTAGAGAAAGCGGGTGACCAGCTGCAGCGTGCTGGCTCCGAGCGAGTCGGCCAGCTCCACGGTGGCCTGCGGGATCTCCACGAGCGTCTGTTCAGCCCAGCGCGCGTAGAGCGCGATGGCCACGAAGGAGAGCGGGACGGCCGCCGCCGTGGTGCCGAAGGAGGTGCCCACTGCCCAGCGGGTGAAGGGGATCAGCGCCACCACGAAGAGCAGGAAGGGCACTGAGCGGACCACGTTGACGAACCCGTTGAGCCCGGCATAGAGCCAGCCGCGCTCCTTGGGTCCGCCGCGGCGCGCCAGGTACATGCCGGTGCCCATGGGCAGGCCGATGAGGACGGCGGCCAGCAGCGACCAGCCCAGCATCGCCCCGGTCTCCAGGATGGAGGTGATGATCTCGCCCTGATAGGTCGCCAGCCGCTCGGCGAAGTCGTTCACCGCGTCTCCCCCTCGAGGTAACGGCGCGCCCGCTCGGAATAGCTGTTGAAGCGCTCCCGCTCCGCGGGTGCCGCGATGTCCACGATGCCGGTGAGCAGCCCCGCCTCGAGGATGGCGGCGCGGTCGCAGGCGCCGCGGATGACCTCCAGCTCGTGGCTGACCACCACGATGGAGGTGTCCATCTCCCGGCGCACACGCAGCAGGGTGGCCATGACCTCATCGGTGTGCTGGCTGTCCAGCGAGGAGGTCGGCTCATCGCAGAGCAGGATGTCTGGTTCGTTCACCAGGGCTCGTGCGATGGCCACGCGCTGTTTCTCGCCTCCGCTGAGCTGGGCGGGATGCTTCGACGCGTGTGCCCCCATGTTCACGAAGTCCAGCATCTGAAGCGCCCGCTCCTGCGCCCGGCCGCGCGGCGGGCGGGGCCCCTGCGCGGTCCGCCGCCGGTGCAGGCTCAGCGGCAGGGCGACGTTCTGGGCCACGGTCTTGTTGGAGAGCAGGTTGAACTGCTGGAAGATCATGCCGATCCGGCGACGCTGGGCCCGGCGCTCTGCGGGGCGCAGGGAGGCGAGGTTGATGCCGTTGACCGTGACCGAGCCGGCGCTGGGGGTCTCCAGTGCATTGATCAGCCGCAGCAGCGTGGACTTGCCGGAGCCCGACTCCCCCACCACACCGAAGATCTCGGCCTCGGCGATGCTGAGGCTGACCTTCTCCAGGGCATGGACCTGCCGGCCCCCTCCGGAGCCTCCGCGCTGGGTGAAGCTCTTTGTGACCTGTGCGAACTCGATCATCGCGGAAGCAGCAGCGGCATCAGCTCAGGCCGTAGGCCAGCAGCGACTGGGACCAGTCCTCGATCCCTGGCCAATCTCTGAAGTCCGCGTTCTCCGGCGCCTTCGCCACCTTCAGCATCAGCTTCTCGAGGAAGCTGAGCTTCTCGGCGTCGATGGCTCCGCGGAAGTAGGTGACCTCGCGGTGCGGATGGCTGCGCAGCTCTTCGGCCAGCTCAGGCGCCAGGCTGGGCCCCCCGCCCACGGCGAAGAGGAACAGCGGCTTGCCGCTGAGCTCGGTCTGGTTCGCCTCCAGGAACAGCTTCCCCGGACCCCACAGCTTCTGCTGGTAGACCGGGATGCCGAGCACGACGTTGTTCGTCTCGTAGAGCCAGGCACTCGCTTCAGAGACGTCCTTGACATGCGCGGACACGCCGCGGTTCTGCAGAGTGGAGGCGATGTGCTCACCGATCTCTGCGGTGGACCCATGCTTGCTCGCGACAACGACCATCGTGGTCATAGTTCAACCGCCTTCTTCGCAGAAACTCTGGTTCGTCACCGAGCTTACCAACGCCGGGGCCGCGTGGGGCCTGGCCTGCTGAGATGAGCTCAGCGCACGCCGCGCAGATCCAGGGTCAGCTCGGTCTGTGCTCCGTCCTCGAGGCTGACCGGGATGCCCCAGTCCTGCTGGTAGAGGTGGCAGGCGGCGTGCATCGGGATCTCCTCTCCGGGGGAACCGTCACAGGCGGCGGCACGGGCGGTGATGTGCAGAACCCCCGCCGAGACCTCTGGGTTCAGCCGCAGGGTCCGGCGCAGACCCTCGGAGCTCCCCCCGCCGTCGAGCAGGAGATTCTCCGGCGAGGAGGAGATCTTCAGCTGGGTGGGGTCCCCCCAGCGGTCGTCGAGCTTCTGGCCAGTGGGAGCTTCGAAGCCGATGGCCAGGGAGAACTCTCCCGGGGACACCGCCGTGGTGGGGCGCTGAGTCTGCGAGGCACCTTCGTCCACGGTGAGGTACTCCTCGGGGACGGCGATGCGGACCAGCTCATGCGCGTTGGTCTCGACCACGAGCAGGCTGGCGCCGTCGGCGTCGAGCAGCACGTCGGAGGGCTCCTTGAGCCCCCGCGCCACAGTCGTCACGCCTGCCGCCACGGTGGTCCCGTCCGCGGCGAGGTGCTCCCCGCGGTAGCGCCGGATCGCCCCGTTATAGGTGTCTGCCACCAGCACGGAGCCGTCCGGAAGCGCGGTCACGCCCAGCGGATGCTGCAGCCGGGCCTGGCCCGGCTCCCCGTCTCGGAAGCCGAAGTCGAAGAGGCCTTCGCCGATGAGCGTCTCCACGGCCGGTCCGGCCGGGGCATCGACGCCGTCAGCCGAGGCGGAGGTGCGGATCACTCGCAGCGAGGAGGTCTCGGAATCCGCGATCCAGATGTCGCCGGCGGCATCCTCGGTCAGTCCCGAGGTCTGCGCGAACCAGGCCTGATCAGCCTGCGCGTCGAGGAGACCCTCCAGTCCGGTGCCGGCGAAGATCGCCAGTTCACCGGTGCGCGGCTCGAAGGTGAAGATCTGGTGTGTTCCGGCCATGGCAACGACGACGGCGCCGAGGGTCTCCGACCACAGCACGTCCCAGGGCGAGGACAGCGAGACGTTCAGCGGCTCGGTTCCCAGCGATCCCGACTCCACCGCGCCGGCCCGGGCGCGCTCGGCATCGAGCAGGCGCTGGACGCCGTTGCCTGCGAGCGTGGTGACGGCACCGGTCTCGGTGTTGATCCCGCGGAGCCGGTGGTTGACCGTGTCGGCGACGACGATGTCATAGCCGACCTGCTGGCTGATCGCCTCGGGGAGCACCGTCAGGCCCTGGGGCTCGTTGAACCGCACGCTCTCGGCCGAGCCGTCATGGTGACCCTTCTCGTGGTCTTCGCCGCCGCCCCAGGAGCGGACGACGGTCGACAGGTCCGGAGACAGCTCGACGATCCGGTGGTGCCCGGTGTCTGAGACCAGGAAGTTCCCGACGGCGTCCTGCCGCCCTCCCAGTGCACGGGTCACCGGAACGGCCTTGCCGGGGAAGCGCAGCGTGCGCGAGACCGGCTCCGGGGGCACGTAGGGGCCGTTGCCGCGGTGCAGGGTCCCTTTGTCCTCGTGCTCGGCGGCGAGCTCCTCGACCAGCGAGGTGAGACCGGCGACGTGTCCCTCTCCCGCGAGCGAGGCGGCGATGTAGCCCTGCGGGTCCACGACCACCAGGGTGGGCCAGGCTCGCGCCGAATAGGCCTGCCAGGTGATCAGGTTCGGATCGTCGAGCACGGGGTGGGCGATCTCGTAGCGTTCCACGGCGGCGGCGAGCGCATCCGGGTCTGCCTCGTGTTCGAACTTCGGGGAGTGCACGCCGACGGTGACCAGGATGTCGCTGAACCGCTCCTCCAGCGGGCGCAGCTCGTCGAGGACATGCAGGCAGTTGATGCAGCAGAAGGTCCAGAAGTCCAGGATGACGATCTTGCCGCGCAGGTCCTCGAGGGAGACCTGCTTGCCTCCGGTGTTCAGCCAGCCTCTTCCGACCAGCTCGGAAGCGCGCACGCGCTCAGCACGGCGAATCGTCTCTGTCATCAGGGGTCTCCTGTCGGTGCTGCGGTGTCCCAGTCGGTGACGCTGGGATCATGGTTCATTCGGTCCCAGACTCGGTCTCTGTCTCAGGCCCAGTCTCAGACTCTGTTCCTGACTCAGTCTCGGTCTCCTCCAGCGCGGCGGCCGTCTCCGCGGTGATGGCCTCCGCCATCGCGGTGAACTCCGCCGAGGCCGCCGCTTCCCCTCCGGTGAAGGAGACCATGATGATGTCATCGTCCACCTGCGTGAACAGGATCTGGGCGAAAGTTGTTCCTTCGCCCTCCCGCTCCCAGGAATAGCTCACGCTCTCCTCGCCGGAGGACTCGAGCGCGGGCTCGCTGATGCTCAGCTCGTAGTCGATCCCCTCCAGGGTGAACGCGGTCTCCGCGCAGGTCTCCAGCAGGCGCCGCACATTGTCTCGGTGTCCCTGAACCTGCTCGGCATCCTCGGCACCTTCAAGCGCCGCGAGCTCGATGGAACCGGCTCCGGAGAAGCCCTCGGCGAAGAAGTCGGCACGCACCGTGTCCTCCCCGAGCAGCAGCGGCGAGAAGTCGACCGCCGCCAGCGGCTGCGCGCAGGTCTCCGGCGTCACCGCCGCATCCGGGTCCTCCCCCGCCAGGGAGTTGTCGCGAAGCAGGTCGCGGTAGGACTGGGCCACCTCGTCCGAGACGAATCCCACCTCGTTGAAGCCGAAGCTCCCCGCGCGCTCGAGACCCGCCTGCGCGGCGTCGACCAGCCGATCCGGACCGCTGACCTCTCCAGCCCCGGCTGAGGGATCCCCGCCCTCCTGGGCCTCGCCGCCGTCCTGGGCATCGGAGCTGTCAGGCGACTCGGTGCCGGTCGCCTCGTGACCCTCCGGGAGCTCCTGCTCCTGATCTGCGGAGCAGCCGCTCAGCAGCAGCAGGCCGACCAGAGCTGCGATCCCTGCTCTCCCCCGGGTCATCGCGGCTGGTCGCGTTCTGCCATCTGGGCGAACATGTCGTTGTAGTCATGCAGCTCGGCGTCGCCCGTGCGATCAGCCTCACGGTCCAGGCGCTTCGTCTCGCGCTTGTCGTCCTTGGACCAGATGACTCCGGCCGCGAAGGACATCAGGATCGCGGGGATCTCTCCGAGGGCCCACATGAGTTCGCCACCTCGGCGCTGATCCTCCAGCGCGGTGAAGCCCCAGTCGTGGCCGATGTTGCCGAACCAGGCGGCTTCGATCAGCTGGTCCGAGCTGGTCAGCGCCACCGCAAGGAAGGCATGGAAGACCATGGTGGCCAGCAGGATGATCAGCCGCATCGGATGCGCGGGGCGCTGGGGCAGCGGGTCCGCCCCGATCAGCACCAGGGCGAAGATGTAGCCGGTGGCCAGGAAGTGGAAGATCATCAGCTCGTGGCCCACGTGGTGATTCAGCACGAGTCCGAAGACCGGGGTGTAGTAGAAGATCAGCAGCGAGCCGGCGAAGTTCACCGCGGCCACGATGGGGTGGGTGATGAACCGCGAGAATCGCGAGTGCACCAGCCAGAGGATCCATTCGCGGGGGCCTCGGGTGCCGTCGGTGCGCGCCGGCAGCGAGCGCAGCGCAAGGGTCACCGGGGAGCCCATGACCAGGAAGATCGGGGCGACCATGGTCAGCGTCATGTGCTGGATCATGTGTCCGGAGAACAGCACCATGCCGTAGACGGCTGGACCGCCGGAGGTCACCCAGAGCAGCACCGCGAGCCCGAGCAGCCAGCTGGCGGCGCGCAGCAGCGGCCAGCTGTCGCCGCGGCGGCGCATCCGCACCATGGCCAGCACGTACCAGGCGGCGAGGAAGGTGACCACGGCCACCCAGAGCCAGTCCGGGCGCCACAGGGTGAACCAGAGGGCTCCCTCAGGCTCCGGCGGAAGGTCGTATCCGGTCAGCGTCCGGGCCGGGCTCGCGTCCGGCGGAAGCTCTTCGGACACCGGCGGCGCGGTGCGCCCGAGGATCGTGCTGATGCCGATCACCGCGGACATGAGCGTCACCTCGACAAGGATCAGCTGGAAGAGGAGCCCGGCAGGTCGCGTCCGGCTGCTCAGCCGAGGAATGATCCAGGACCGGTGCATCCAGCCGATGAGGGCGAGTCCGAGGGTGGCGAGGAGCTTGGCGGAGAGCATCAGTCCGTACTGGGTGCTCACCAGCTGGTCCAGCGACTCGATGCGAAGGCTCGCATTGATGACGCCCGAGGCCGCCACGGTCAGCAGGGCGAGCCCGGCCAGCACCGAGTAGCGGCGCAGCAGCGTCTCGGTCAGATCATCGGTCGGGTCCTCGGTCCCTGCCTGGCTCGTCCGCCCGTTCGGGGCGGCCGCCTGGCGCCCGAGTGCTGGGGAGAGCAGGGCGAGGACCACGAGTCCGCCGACCCAGACGACGACGCCGAGCAGGTGGAGCCCCAGCGAGTTGACCGCGGCGTAGTGGTCATCCCCGGACGCCGAGTGGCCCACCAGAGCCATCGGCAGAATCGCGGTGAGCCCGAGGATGACGATGAAGAACAGTCCGGCGGGAGCGCGCACAGCGGTCACCAGCGTGGTGAAGAGCGCGGCGATGATCACCACGGCGGTCCACGCCTGACCGGTGGCGATGGACTGCACATAGCCGAAGAAGCCTGCCGCGAAGGAATCTGAGGCCGAGAGCTGGAGCCCGGAGATGTCGGAGAAGGTCAGCACGAGCACCGCCACGGCAGCCACGGTCCAGAGGACGCCGGCAATGCCCGCGATCTGCAGGATCCGCGTGAAGATCGGGTGCTCCCCCGCGGGTCCGGTGCCCCCCTCGGCGCGTTCGACCTTCCGCCGCTGTCGCGGTCCGCGCCGCGCGGGCACGGCCACCGCCGCCAGGATCACGGCCGCCAGTGCGGTGGCCATGGAGAGGTGATGGATGAAGCGTGCCACCGGAAGGCCCCAGCGGGTCAGGGCGCCGGAGTCTGAGAGTTCACCGGCTTCGCCGACACCGGTCAGGACGCCGGAGATGATCAGAGCGACCAGGCCGGCGAGGATCGCTGCCACGGTCAGCGGCACCGGCGCGCGCCAGAGCGCCGCAGGACGCTGCTCGCGGCGGGGCGACGAGTCTCGGGCGCCGGCGGCGGGGCCCCGCGTGGAGGTGCTCACGCGTCGTCGTTCTTCCGGGGGTCGCCGTCGGGCTCGGCAGAGCCGCCTGTGCCGTCCGGCTCGCCGGAGCCGTCTCTGCCGTCGGCCCGCTGCTGCCAGCGCTGCGATTCCTGCATCTTGCGCCGGGCCAGCACGATCACCAGGATCAGCAGGAGGAGGCTCCCGATGCCGAAGACCAGGGGGGACCAGCCGGGCAGCTCATCGCTCGGAGTGGCCGCTGCGGCGTTCGCGAGGACGGAGGAGCCGAGCGCCAGCGCTGATGGGACTGTCATGGTTCTGCGCCTTCCTGCGGGATCACTTTCCGGGCCTGCGACAATTCTACGCCGCGTAGAAGAACCTGCGGCGTGGGAGAAGCGGATGGGACGACGTCGGCCCCCCACCCGATCAACTGGGCGAGGGGCCGAGACGTTCAGCCGGGCCGCAGCGAGTCCGCATGGGACCGCCACGACTCATGTGGCTCATTTGCCGGTGGCGGCAGCCTTCAGCTTGGAGCCTGCCGAGAGCTTCACAGAGTAGCCCTCGGGGATCTGGATGGTCTCGCCGGTCTGCGGGTTGCGTCCGGTGCGCGCGGCGCGCTTGGTGCGCTCCACTGCCAGCCAGCCGGGGATGGTGACCTTCTCGCCCTTGGAAACCTGTTCGGTGAAGACCTCGAAGACGGAATCCAGAACGCCGTTGACGGCGGCCTGGGAGTTGCCGGACTTCTCTGCGACTGCTGCGACGAGCTCGCTGCGGTTCAGTGCCATATGTTTGTCCTCCTGGACGTATTCGGTGGCAGTCCCCGACCTGACCTGAGCGCGTTGCTGGTGCGATATGCAGCGGCGGCGCGCCGGTCATGCCGCGTGGGGCTTTCAGAACGGCAACTTACCACGCAGGCCCGGATGAACCAGCATAGAAGCCCGTGATTCTGGGCTGAAGACGTCCGTTTTCCGCTCCGCGAACACTCTGCGAGGTCCTGGATCGGGTGCTGCGAACACAAGAACCACTCGCGAGAGGACTGACGCTGTTCCTCCAGGGGTGAGGAACAGCAGCCTCCGCACGGATGGCTGTCTTGGACGGGTTCAGGGCACAGAGGTGCAGCAGAACGACCAAGGGGTGGGCCGCCCGAAGGCGGCCCACCCCTTGGTGAGCGTCTCGACTCAGCGAGACACCGGACTCAGCCTCTGGAGATCACCAGGATGACTTGGTGATGCCGGGAAGCTCACCCTTGTGAGCCATGTCGCGGAAGCGGATGCGCGAGATGCCGAACTTCTGGAAGGTGCCGCGGGGGCGACCATCGATGGCGTCGCGGTTGCGCACGCGGATCGGGGAAGCATCACGGGGAAGCTTCTGCAGGCCCACGCGGGCCGCCTCGCGGTCCTCGTCGGACGCGTTCGGGTCAACGAGGGTCTTCTTCAGCTGCAGACGCTTCTCGGCGTAGCGCTCAACGATGACCTTGCGCTGTTCGTTCTTTGCGATCTTGGATTTCTTGGCCATGATCAGCGCTCCTCTCGGAAGTCGACATGCTTGCGAACGACCGGGTCATACTTCTTGAGCACGATGCGGTCGGGGTTGTTGCGGCGGTTCTTGCGGGTCACGTAGGTGAACCCGGTGCCTGCCGTCGACTTCAGCTTGATGATGGGACGTACGTCCTTGTCCTTTGCCATTAGAGCTTCTCACCCTTCTCGATCAGCTCGGCGACGACTACGTCGATGCCGCGGACGTCGATGGTCTTGATGCCCTTGACGGACAAGGTCAGCGTCACATTGCGTCCCAATGAAGGAACCCAGTAGCGCTTCTTCTGGATGTTCGGGTCGAACCGGCGCTTGGTGCGCCGATGCGAGTGGGAAATTGAGTTGCCGAACTGCGGCCCCACTCCGGTCACCTGGCAACGTGCTGCCATGATCACTCCTCTTGCGTAAGTACGTGAATGTATACGGGCGGTCCCCGATTCTGGGTCCCGCCACCAGCTATGACACCGTTACTTGCGAGGACGGACCAGGCTGGGTGAGATCCAACCGAAGTGCCTTCTCATTCGCACAGCGAGACGCTGCACGGACGGTGGTGCTTGATGTGGTGCTCTGGAATCCAGGCTTCACAACAACCCTGCTGCTTTCCGGCGCCAGACCCCTGCGTTCCTCTCTCCAGGAGGACGCGCATGAGCACAGCGCAGCACGGCTTGCGACTGTCAATACTAGCCCGCCCCCGGGGATAGGGCAAAGCGGCGGTACAGTCGTGGCGTGAACCAGAATGCCACCCTGACGCGCAGGGCTCTTCCCGTGGCGGCGATCATCGCCACCGTGCTCATGTGGGCCTCGTCCTTCGTGCTGATCCGCTGGTCCGCGGGGGAACTCTCACCTGGACCGCTGGCCCTGCTGCGACTCGTGGCCGGGGCGGTGACGCTGAGCGTGCTGCTGCTCATCGTCAGGCGCGGGCGGCTCTCGCTGCCCAGCCGGTCCGCACTGGGGCTCACCGCGCTCTATGGCGTGATCTGGTTCGCCCTCTACACCCTGGTCTTCAACCTGGCCGGACACTACATCGATGCGGGCACGATCGCCATGGTCGTCAACCTCGCTCCGATCATGGTCGGAATCGGTGCGGTCATCTTCTTCAAGGAGTCCTTCTCTCCCCGACTCTTCACCGGGATGGTGGTCTCGCTCTGCGGGATCGGGCTGATCAGCGTGGCTGGATCCACCGGCCAGCTGGCGCTGGCAGGACTGGGCATCGCGCTGATCGCCGCGTTCCTCTACGCGGGAGGCATGTTGATCCAGAAGCTGGCGCTGCGCCACACCGATCCGCTCACGGCCACCTGGCTGGCCTGCGCCGCAGGGACCGTCGTCCTGCTCCCCTTCCTCGGTGCCACCGTGGAGGAGGTGCAGACCGCCTCCACCCCGGTGATCGTCGGGGCGATCTACATGGGGATCGGGCCCACCGCGCTGGGATTCTGGTTCTGGGGATACGCGATGAACCACTTCCCCACCGGCAAGGTCGCCGCGAGCACGCTGGCCGTCCCCGCCGTCGTGGTGCTCATGTCCTGGCTGACGCTGGACGAGGTGCCCCCGCTGCTGGGCATCGTCGGCGGGGCGGTGACGCTGACCGGGGTGGCTATCGCACAGCTGCGGCGCCCCGTGAGACAGGTGTCACCGGCGCGCTGAACTTCTCCCCGCTGGCGATCTCATAGGCCCGCGCGGCGCGCAGCAGCGAATGGTCTCGGGTTCGGGCGGCGACGATCTGGAGTCCCACCGGCAGTCCGGATCCGGTCAGTCCGCAGGGCACGGAGACGGCCGGCTGCTGGGTCATGTTGAACGGATACGTGTATGGCGTCCAGCTGGTCCACAGCTGGGAGGGCCAGCCCTCAGGGGCCTGCCGGGCGGCGTCGAAGGCCGGGATCGGCATGGTCGGGGTGACCAGCAGGTCATACCTCTGGTGGAAGTTTCCCATGCGCACGCCCGTGTCCATCCGCACGGCCGTGGCACTGAGATAGTCCAGCGCCGTCGCGTCGGCGTACTTCTCGATGCCTTCGCGCAGCCCCGGGTCGATCTTCTCCAGCGCTCCGGGACCGTAGGCCTGGAGCACCTTGGCGGCGCCGGTGAACCAGAGCACGTGGAAGGCCTCGACCGGATCCTCGATGTCCGGGTCCACCTGGTCCACCTCCGCCCCCAGGGAGGCGAGCACCTCCACCGCCTCGCGCACGCGCTGCTCAACCTCTGGATCGTTGGTCCCGAAGCCCAGCGTGGGCGAATAGCCGATCCGCACCCCGGCGAGCGGAGAGGACTCGGTCTCCAGTGACTGCAGATCCGCGGTGAAGGATCGTGAAGGAGAGGGAAGCGCCGACCAGTCCCGCGAGTCGAAGCCTGAGATCACGTCGAGCAGCAGGGCCGTGTCAGTCACGGTGCGCGCCATCGGTCCCGCATGCGCCAGCGTGCCGAAGGGGCTCGCGGGGTACATCGGCACTGTGCCGTAGGTGGCCTTGATCGCCACCGTGCCGGTGAAGGCGGCGGGTATCCGCACCGAGCCGCCGCCGTCGGTCCCCACGGCCCAGGGCCCCATGCCCGACCCCACGGCCGCAGCCGCACCGCCGGAGGACCCGCCTGCGGTCACCGAGGGGTCCCAGGGGTTGGTGGTGGCGCCGAAGCGCTGGGAATCGGTGGTGCCCTTCCACGCGAACTCTGGGGAGGCGGTCTTTCCCAGCAGGACTGCACCGGCCTCCCGCAGCCGCGCGACACAGGGGGCGTCCTGCTCCCAGGGGCCGGCCTCGTCGATGAGGCTGGACCCGCGGAGCGTGGGCCATCCCTTGGTGTAGAAGATGTCCTTGATCGAGGTCGGAACCCCATCGGCAGGACCCACCGGCTGTCCCTCGGACCAGCGCCGGGCCGAGTCCCGAGCGGAGTCCAGCGCGGAGTCCCGGTCCACCAGGACGAAGGCGTTGACGGCATCGTTGTGCGCCTCGATGCGTTCCAGCGTGGCCTCCGTGGCGTCCACCGGAGTGAACTCTCCGCTGCGGTATCCCGCAAGCAGCTCGACGGCGGTCAGTTCAGCAAGGTGCGTCATGCGCCCCTCCTCAAGCTCGTGAGTCCGGGGACTCAGCGGGTGAATCAGATCTCAGCTGCTCCAGGTCTGGAAGACGAGGGGACGTACCCCTTCGCCTTGTCCACGACGTTCTTCAGCGGCTCCCCCTCCAGCCAGCGCTCAGCGTTGTGCACGAACTGTTCGGCGAGCGCGTCCCGCCAACCCAGCACATCACCGGACATGTGGGCGGAGATCGTCACAGTCTCCAGGTCCCACAGCGGCGAATCCTGTGGCAGCGGCTCCTCCTCGAAGACGTCGAGCGTGGCTCCGGAGAGGTGCCCGGCCTGCAGCGACCTGACCAGCGCCGGTTCGTCCACGGACTCCCCGCGGCCGATGTTGATCAGGTGAGCCCCTGGGCGCATCGCAGCCAGCGACTCTTCACCGATCAGCCCGAGGGTCTGCGGCGTCAGCGGTGCGGCGTTGACGACATGGTCGAACGCCCCGATGTGCCGGGGCAGCTCGGCGCTGTCCAGAACGGTTCCGAAGTCGGGATCCTGCGTCCGAGTAGTGCGCCCGGCCCCGGTGACGGTGATCCCGACGGCGCGCAGCAGCCGCGCAGTCTCGCGCCCGATGGCTCCGGTGCCGATGATCAGCGCTGAGCGCCCCTGCACCCTGTGGGTCTCCCGATGAGCCCATTCTCGACGCTGCTGGTGCCGCAGGTTTCCGGCGAAGTCCTTGGCGTGGGCGAGGATCGCGGTCAGCACATACTCGGCGATGGGTCGGTCAAAGATCCCCTGGGCGTTGGTGACGGTGACCTCGGAGCGTCCCAGCTCGTCGAACATGAGCGAATCAACCCCGGCCGCGGCCACATGGATCCACTCCAGCGAGGCCGTCCGTGACCAGGCCTGCTCCACCGCCGGAGAGAAGAAGTCCCAGAGGAAGAGCGCCTGTGCGCCGTCGACTGCGTCTCCGAGCCCGGCCGCATCGGTGTAGCGCAGCTCAGCCCGGCTCTCGATCTTGTCGAGCCCGCCCGGTCTGTCCAGACTGCCCGGACTCGCGGCCCCCGCGGCGGGACACAGCACAGTGATGATCGGCAGCGCTGGTGTCATGCTCACCTGTCCTTCACATCGATCGCTCGTGCCGGCGTCGCTGGTCTCGCGTTCTTTCATACTGGGGTGCGGCTATGCTATGAATACCTGTGAAGATTGTCAACAATCCGGAGATGCCATGAGTTCCCCCGCAGGTTTTCAACCCGTCCACCGAGAGTCCACCTCCTCCCTGATCACGCGCGCTCTGCGCGAAGGGATCATGAACGGTCGCCTTCCCGCCGGGGCTCAGCTCTCCGAGGCGGGTCTCGCCGCCGAGTTCGGCGTGAGCCGTGGGCCCCTGCGTGAAGCGATGCAGCGCCTGGTCCAGGAGGGTCTGGTGCGCAGCGAGCTCAACCGCGGACTCTTCGTCAAGGAGCTCGACGAGGAGGAGATCCGAGATCTCTACCTGACCAGGACCGCGATCGAGACGGCCGCGGCACGCACGGTGGCGCACTCCTCCGGCGCCGTCGCGGCGTCTCAGCGACTGCGCGAGCGTGCCGCCGCGATGGCCGAGGCGGCGGCGTCCGGGGACCTGAAGGCTCTGGCGGACGCCGATTTCGCCTTCCACGAGGAGCTCGTGAGCCTCGCCGGCAGCCCTCGACTCCACCGGGTGCACGAGACACTGATGGTCGAGACACGAATGTGCATGACCGCGCTGCAGGGGACCTACTTCGACCCGGAGGACCAGGTCGCCGAGCACAGCCGGATCGCCGAAGCAGTGGCCTCTGGCGACGACGCGGCGCTGCAGCGGGAGATCGAGGAGCATATGCAGGAGGCACTGGACCGACTGGTCCGCGCGGGCCGGTGAGCGGAGCCGCACGGAGGGCCCCATGGCACTTCCCCACTCGCCGGGGATAAGCTCTGCCCATGGAATTCAGATACCTCGGAAACTCTGGCCTGAAGATCTCTGAGATCACATACGGCAACTGGCTCACCCACGGCTCGCAGATCGAGAACGACGTTGCGACCACCTGCGTCCATGCCGCCCTCGACGCGGGGATCACCACCTTTGACACCGCCGACGTCTACGCGAACACCGTGGCGGAGCAGGTGCTCGGCGATGCCCTCGCCGGACAGCGGCGCGAATCCCTGGAGATCTTCACCAAGGTCTACTTCCCGACGGGACCCAAGGGGCACAACGACACCGGGCTCTCCCGCAAGCACATCCTCGAATCCATCAACGGCTCACTGAACCGGCTCGGCACCGACTACGTGGACCTCTACCAGGCTCACCGCTACGACTATGAGACTCCGCTGGAAGAGACCATGCAGGCCTTCGCCGACGTGGTCCGCTCGGGCAAGGCGCTCTACATCGGGGTCTCGGAGTGGACCGCCGATCAGCTGCGTGCCGGGCACGCTCTGGCCAAGCAGCTGGGCATCCAGCTCATCAGCAACCAGCCGCAGTACAACATGCTGTGGCGGGTCATCGAGCCCGAGGTGGTCCCGGCCTCCGAGGAGCTCGGCGTCTCACAGATCGTCTGGTCGCCGATCGCCCAGGGCGTGCTGACCGGCAAGTATCTTCCGGGGCAGCCTGCCCCGGAGGGATCGCGCGCCTCGGACAAGGAAGCGGGCAAGTTCATCGAGCGGTATATGAACGACGAGATCCTCACGGCTGTGCAGAAGCTCAAGCCCATCGCTGAGGACCACGGACTGAACCTGGCTCAGCTTGCTGTGGCCTGGGTGCTGCAGAATCCCAACGTCGCCTCAGCACTGGTGGGTGCCTCGCGCCCCGAACAGATCGCAGGCAATGTGGCCGCCGCGGGAGTGACCCTCGATGACGCAGCGATGCACTCCATCGACTCCGTCCTGGGGGATCTTGCCCAGCAGGATCCAAGTCTGACGAAGTCCCCGGAGACCCGCATCAGCTGAGCCCGGGCCGCCTGACCCATCAGGTGCGTCTTTACCGGATCGTTATGAGTACGGCGCGCCGCGTCGTACACTGGCGGCTTGACTATTGACATCGGCGGCGGGGTCGGGGCCCCGCCGTCCATCACGCATGAGGGGCACGACTGGATGAAGCGGGGAGCGCAGACAGCCGCGTCCTGGAGCGGCGCTGCGCTCCTCAGCCTCACGCTCGTGCTCGCCGCCGTTCCTGCCCATGCAGATGCCGCGACCGACGAACCGAGCATCCCTGAATCGAGCCTCGCTGAGCCCAGCACCACGGGGTCAGCTGAGACCACCGCTGACCCGGATGACATGCAGAACCAGGACGACGACTCTCCGAGCACGGGTGACGAGACTCCGACGGATCCCCCGGAAGAACCCACCGAGCAGCCGACCGACTCAGAGGAGCCCACCGAGACTCTGGAGCCCACCGAGCCTCAGGAACCCACGGAGGAGCCCGCCGAGCCGGAGGAGCCCACCGATGAGCCCTCGGGCACGCCGTCTCTGGAGCCCACCGACCCGGACGACGAACTCAGCCCGAGCCCTTCTGGGGACCCAGAGGCTCCCGCGACCGGGGCTCCCAGTCAGGGACCGGGACAGCAGCCGGGACAGGACGAGCACTACATCAGGTGCGGCTCTGTGCTCGTCGCACCCGGACAGACTGAGACGCCGCGCCTGGACATGAGCAGCGGACTCACCGGACTCACCACGGGTTCCAGTCTCACCGGAGCCTCCATCCGGATCGAGGGAAACGTCGTCTATTATCAGGCGCCGTCCCCGCTGCCACCCGGCGCCTCCCAGGATGACTTCTCGGTGAGTGCCGTGGCACCGGACGGAAGCCCCGTCTCGACTCGCTGCTACGTGGGCCTGCAGGAGGGAGCCGGCGGTGGTTCTTCCGCGCAGCCGCCGTCACCCAGCCCGACCAGAGCCTCACAGACCGAGGAGACACCCGGCTCCGGTTCTGTCGCACCCACCGGCTCTGCCGCGCCCACCACTTCCGCCGCACCCACCAGCTCCGGCACGCCGCAGGAGTTCCCTGAAGGCACTGCACTCCCAGGGATCCCAGGCATGCCGGGCTACACCCTGCCGGAGCTGAGCTCCCCCGCCTCGACTGATGAAGGGGCTCCGACTGCGGAGCCGGAACTGGCACAGACCGGTCCCGACGCCGCCAGTGTGGCCGCCTCGGTGTCTCTCGCGGTGCTGGCGATCATCGCCGGGGCGGCCGCGATCGCGCTGGCCTCACGACGGGCTCGCGCGGCACAGTGAGCGGCCCGCCGGGCAGCCCGGCGTGACTCACCACTGATTCGGTGCAGGCTTCCGCGCCGAGGGAAGCGCCGAGCTGCGCCGCCAGGTCTGCAGCTCTTCGCTCACGGTCAGGTCCTCCGGCACCTCATGCCCGAGCTCCCGAATCGCCTCGATGATGTCCTCATTGGCGACCGGACCTTGCGCGGAGAGCAGCCTGCCGGCGATGTGTGCGCGGACGTAGATCTCGCCGTCGACCACTGCGCGCTGTTCGAAGTAGAAGCACTTCTCGTCGAAGCCGATCATGCGGGTGTGGATCTCGAAGCGAGTCATGAACGTCACCGAGCGGCGAAAGGTGATCTGCTCCGACTGCACCACCGGGGACCATCCGCGCCGACGCATCAGGGCCCACATTCCGGAGCGTGCCATCAGATCAAAGCGGCCCAGATCGAAGAGCGAGAAGTACTGGCCGTTGTTGATGTGCCGAGCGATGTCGATGTCAGTGGGCAGCGCGCGCAGCGAGACCACGGAAGACTCCCACGGAGTCATGGAGGGTCGACGACGCGCGCGGAGCAGAATCAGGAGGGTGCGGAAGATCACATGCATGCGCTCAGTGTGCCACAAGCTACCGCTGAGTAATAAGCCGCCGCCAGGTTCAGCGCGGCAGCACTGAGGACCCCTCAGGGCCGGAAGGCTCCTGGTCGGCTGGGCGCAGGACATAGCCGGCGCCCCGCACGGTGTGGATCATGCGGGGCATGTTCGACTCGATCTTCTTGCGGACGTAGGAGATGTAGAGCTCCACGATGTTGGCCTGACCGGCGAACTCGTACTCCCAGACCTGCTGGAGGATCTCAGACTTGGGCAGCACCGTCCTGGCGTGACGCATGAGCAGCCGGAGCAGCCGAAACTCGGTGTCGGAGAGATCGATGTCGCGCCCCGCACGCTGCACGGTGCGAGCGGCGGTGTCCAGCTCCAGGTCTCCGACCACGAGCCGCTCCCCGTCGGTCCGCACCGGCAGTCGCGCGGTCATCAGATGCAGCCGTCGCAGCGACTCCTCCACCGTGATGATGCCGGTCATGTGGTCATCCAGCGGATGGACGGCGCCCAGGACATCGGTGAGCTCTGCCTCGGCATCGAACCAGAGCAGCGCCGCCGTCTGCTCGCGGCTTCCCCGCAGGCCGTCGAGGATCCTGTCCAGGTCCGCCACCCTGCGACTGGCGCGGACGTCCACGACGAAGATGTCCGGAGCGTCGGCCTGCAGACTCGCTCTGGCGGCCTCGGCGCTCGAGGCCTGGAGCACCTTCACGTCGAGTCCACGGAGCCGCTGACTCAGCTCCGAGGCCGCGGGCGAGGGTCCACCGAGGATCAGCACAGGCGAGGAGATGGACAGCGGGGAGCCCTCCGAGGGAGGCGAGGACGGCGCACCCGCGCGCTGGCGCCCTGCACCGTCTTCCTGCTCCATCGAATGGATCTCCAGATCTGTCTCCCGGTCACGCTCATCAGGACGCGGCAGACGTCCCAGCATCCCCAGACTGTCAACATCTGCGTCCAGGGTGAAGTCACAGGCTCAACAACAGCTTGACCCCTGCACCTCCGGGGCGAAGAGCTCGGCGGGCAGTTCCCTGAGGGTCTCGAGTCCCGGTGTGCATTCATGACAGACTGAACACAGTGACCGGCATCACCCCATGTCGGCACTCGGTTCGACCCGCTGAGCCGCCCACCCGGCACGTGAAGAGGAGACCAGATGATCATCGGAGTTCCCGCTGAAGTCAAGAACAACGAATACCGCGTGGCCCTCACCCCCGCAGGGACTCACGACCTGATCGGGCGCGGCCATCGGGTCCTGCTGCAGAGCGGAGCCGGCGCCGGCTCCGGCTTCGCCGACACCGAGTATGAGTCCGCTGGCGCCGAGATCCTCGGAGTGGCCGAACAGGTATGGGCACAGGCCGAGCTGATCCTGAAGGTCAAGGAGCCCCAGGCCGAGGAGTTCGAGCAGATGCGGGAGGGTCAGGTCCTCTTCACCTATCTCCATCTTGCGGCGGAGCCCGAGTGTGCGCGTGCCCTGCAGGAGCGAGGCGTCACCGCGATCGCCTATGAGACCGTCACCGGGCCCCATGGGCTGCCGCTGCTGGCCCCGATGAGCGAGGTGGCGGGCAGACTTGCTCCGCAGGTGGGCGCCTATCATCTGATGCACTCCCAGGGAGGTTCGGGCATCCTGATCGGTGGCGTGCCCGGGTCCCGACCCGCGAAGGTGGTCGTCATCGGCGGCGGCAAGGCCGGCGAACAGTCGGCGCTGACCGCCCTGGGGATGGGAGCCGATGTCACGGTGCTGGATCTGAACATCGATCGGCTTCGTGAGCTTTCGGCCCTGTCCGGACGCGGACTCACCACGCTCGCCTCGAACACCTTGACGCTCACCGAGGAGGTGGCTGCGGCAGACATGGTCATCGGCTCGGTGCTCGTGCCCGGTGCCACGGCGCCGAAACTGGTGACCCGGGAGATGGCCTCGGCCATGCGTCCGGGGTCCGTGCTGGTGGACATAGCCATCGACCAGGGCGGCTGCTTCGAGGGCTCCCGTCCCACCACGCACGCCGATCCGACGTTCACGCTCGGCGAGCAGATCTACTACTGCGTCGCGAACATGCCGGGTGCGGTCCCGCACACCGCCACGGCCGCGCTGACCAACTCCACGCTCCGGTTCGTGTTCGCACTGGCGGACAAGGGCTGGAAGCAGGCGCTGCGCGAGAACCCGCACCTGGCCAAGGGACTCAACGTCCACGGAGGGGCGATCACCAATGCCCCGGTGGCGGAGGCGCTCGGCGCCGAGTACCGCGACATCGAGGACGTCCTGGCCTGATCAGAGGCTCTGGACCTCGCTGAGCCGCCGGCCCGGCACCGGCGTGAAGTACGTCTGGACGAGGCCCTCACCGACGTCCTGGAGTCGGGCCGGACTCCATCGAGGCTCACGATCCTTGTCGATGATCTGCGCGCGGATGCCTTCACGGAAATCTTGTGATCGCAGCATGTGCACAGCGATCGTGAACTCCTGCTCCAGCGCCGCTCGCAGCGAGAGCTGTTCGGCGGCGAGGATCGCCCGGTGAGCGACCTTCAACGAGACCGGTGACTTCTCCCGCAGCGCCTGTGCGGCTGCGCCGGCCTGCTCATGCGCGGGTGCGAGCTCATCGAGACGCTCGAGCACCTGCTCCACCGTGGGAGCCGAATACGCCTGGTCGATCCACTCTCGGGCCTCAACGAGCCCCGAAGACTCGGCGGCCACGGCGAACTTCGGGAGCACGACCTCCACAGGTGCGGTGCTCAGCGCCTGGGTCAGGTCATTGAGCTCCTCCGCGGGGACCAGCACGTCGGCCAGTCCGGCGGCGATGGCATCTGCGGCATCGAGATGGGCGCCGGTGAGCCCGGCGTGCAGACCCAGCCGTCCAGGAGCCTGAGCCAGGAGCCAGGTCCCGCCGACGTCGGGAGAGAACCCGATGGTGGTCTCCGGCATGCCTGCTCGTGTGCGTTCGGTGACCACCCTGTGTGAGCCATGGGCCGAGACGCCGATGCCTCCACCCAGCACCAGCCCGTCCATCAGTGCGATGAAGGGCTTGGGGTACTCGGCGATCGTCTGGTTGAGCGCGTACTCGTCGGCGAGGAACGGCTCGCTGGTGAAATCGGCGGCGTAGCCCGGCGTGCCGACAGGGAGGATCTCTCCGCCGTCCTGGGACTGCAGGGCGACCATCTCCTGGTACAGGCTCGAGACATCGCCGCCGGCGCAGAGCCCTCGGTCACCGGCACCCCTGATCAGCACCTGTGTCACCGTGTCGTCCACGGCCCAGTCCCGGAGCTGCACCAGCAGGCACTCACACATGAGCTGGGTCAGCGCGTTGACGGTGCGGGGTCGGTTCAGCGTGATGATTCCCAGGTGGCCGCGCAGCTCGAAGGCCACATCTCCGGTATACGTCTCCCTGCCCATGTGACAGAGGTTACACTGCGCGTTCTGCCCGCCCAAAAGTGCCGTGACCTGGGCCTGTGTCCAGTCTGCGTAGTCAGTGCGGCGGAGTCAGGCGTTCCAGAGGCCGTAGGAGTCAGCCAGGGAGGCGATCTTCTGCGCGCGCGCGAGGCGGGGCAGATATGAGCCGTCGCCGATGGACCCGCCGGCCTCGTGTGCCTCGATCAGCTCGCGAGCCCAGCTCAGCTCGTCCTCTGAGGGTGCCAGGCCGGTGTTGATGTGTTCCACCTGGGCCCGGTTCAGCGAGAGCTTGCCGGTCATGCCCATGTTGGCGGTGACCAGACAGGCCTCTGCGGTCTGCTGCGGATCGGCATCGGCGGCAGTGGGTCCGTCGATCGCGCCGGGAAGCCCGCCGACGCGGGAGGCGATGACCAGCCTGGACCTGGCGTAGGCCAGCGCCATCGGGTCGGCGGAGACGCCGACGTCCTTGCGGAAGTCATTGGTTCCGAAGGCCAGCCGGAACGTGCCGGGGGCCGAGGCGATCAACGTGGCATTCTCCACGCCGAGAGCCGACTCCACCAGGGCGATCACCGGCGTGCCGGCGCGCAGCCGCATGGCGGTGTAGGTGACCTGCTCGGGACGCTCCGTCTCGGCCAACATGACACCGCGGAGCCCTTCGGCCCGGGAGAGGGCGCTCAGATCGTCCTCCCAATGCTCAGAGGTCGTGGGACTGATGCGCACCCAGGCCGTCATGCCGCCGTTCAGGGCGCGCAGCACTGCCTCCCGTGCCGCAACCTTGCCGTCATCGGGCACGGAGGCCTCGAGGTCGAAGATGACCGAATCCGCCTCACTTGCCAGCCCAGGGGCAAAGTCCGCCTCTCTGGCGGCATTGATCAGCAGCCAGGAGCGGGAGAGTTTCGCGGGAAGCGCCGCAGCGCGCCGGTTCCGGATGGGCATGGCCTCCAGCCTACCGGACCTGACCGGACAGAACCGGGCCCATGCCGCGGGCCCCCGGGAGCGAGCCGGAGGTCGGGGGCACGGGGTCAGGGGGCCAGGAGGCCAGGGCAAGGGGCACGGTGGCCAGGGCCAAGGGGTGTTGACATTGCACGGAGCGGGATCCAGTATGAGTCTCGCAGACGTTCAAGTTTGAATTATCGGGCTTGCAGCGTCGCCGCGGACGCGGCTTCAGGAGTCCCGTTCTCTCCTCGCCGGCGTCGCCCTGATGGTGAGGATCTGCCTGCTGGGTGCATGACGATCCGCCCTCGTCTGCCCCAGCCCCTCACCCCTCTCGCGGGCGGAAGGCCTCCCCGTTCAGGCCTTCCGCCCGCGAGGGCCGGGATGGAAGGCCTGAGGATTCGGCGTGCGCCCCGACAGCTTCTATCCTGGTGCCATGACATGCACCTGCTCCCCCCGACCCCGGCGCCGCTGGGTCGCCGCGGGACTGGGACTCGCCCTGCTCATCAGCGGCTGCGGCTCCGGCGAGGCCACCCAGGAGCAGGAGGAGGAGGAGGAGCCGGGGATCTCCATTCCGCAGCCGGAGGTCGACTCCGACGACTCTGTGCGGCTGCCGCTGGCCATGGTCAGTCCCGCCGAGCAGGCTGAGTCAGCACCCCTCCCGCAGGACGGCACCCTGGAGGGCTCCGAGGCGCCGGGCAGCCCCGTGGAGGATGACTCCGACGACGCCGCGGGACAGCAGGCGCATGAGATCGAGACTGCGCGCACCGAGTCGTTCGGCTGTGAGGACACGCTCTCGGTGATCCAGTCAGTGCCTGTGGTCACCGAGGAGCCCGCCGTCGCCGCACTGGAGTACCTGATCAGCGATCAGCTCTACTCCCACGGCTCTCCTTCCTTCACGAACCCCCTCTCCGCCTCTGACGGACTCAGCGTGGAGTCGGTGGAGCTGGAGGGGGACACGGTCACCGTCCAGCTCAGCGGGGAGGCGGTGTCCAGCAGCGAGTGCGAGTCCTGGCAGGTGCTGACCCAGATCGAGACCACCGCCCGAATGGCCACGGGAGCCAGCGACAGCGAGGTCCTCCTGGAGGGGCAGCCCCTCGTCGAGGTCTTCGGCCTCGCTCCCCGGACGAGCCCGATCGAGATTCGCGAGATCACCGGCTGAGCCGAGGGTCACCAGGCTCAGTCGATCAACAGACCGGGCTGCTCCATCACCGCGGCCACGTCGGAGATGAACCGACCCGCGAGGTCGCCATCGATGAGCCGATGGTCAAAGGACCCGCCGATCACCATCACATCGCGCGGCACGATCTGCCCCTCGACCACCCACGGCTTCTTCCGCACGGCGCCGAGCGCGACGATCGACGCCTGTCCGGGCGGCAGGATGGGCGTCCCGCTGTCCAGCCCGAGCGTGCCGATATTGGTGATCGAGACGGTTCCTCCCTGCATCTCCCCCGGAGTGGTCCGACCCTCGCGCGCGTCGATGGTCAGCTGCGTGATCGCCGCGGCGAGCCCGCGCGTGTTGAAGGCGTGGGCCTCATGGATCACCGGCACCACCAGTCCACGCGGGGTGGCGGCGGCGATGCCGAGATTGAGGTAGTTCTTCAATGTGTAATGGGTGTCGTGCCAGGTCGCATTGACCTGCGGGTTGCGGCGGGCCGCCCAGATGATGGCCTTGGCGGCGAAGAGCATCGGCGAGACGCTCAGCCCGGCATAGGAGGGATCCTGCTTCAGCGCCAGTCGCAGCTCCATGGTGCGCGTGACGTCGACCTCCTTGAAGACCGAGACATGCGGAACCGTGGTGGCGGAGGCGGTGACGTTGCGCGCCGTCGCCTTGCGCACGCCGCGCACCTGCACGTTCTCCTCACGCGGACCCTCGTAGAGCAGTCCTTCCTCCGCCGGAGTGGCCCTGCGCCTGCCCGGGGAGGGGGCACCCGTGGAGGGCACCTGCCCGGTGGCGCGCTGCTCGCGCTTCTGCCGCGCCTGGCGCTCCACATCATCACGGGTGATCTGACCATTGCGTCCGGAGCCCACGAGCTCCCAGACCGCCACGCCCAGACGCTTTGCCAGGGCACGCACGGGCGGGCTTGCCCGCGCCACGATGTCGGCGATGTCTGTGGCGGCGCCGGTGGGCGCGGGGGCGGGAATCTCGAGCCCCTCCATGTCCACGAGGTCCGGCGCCGTGGACCGGGTCCTGAGCCGGCGCGCGGCAGAGTCCGCCTTCGGCCCCGAGCCGACCAGTGCCTTGTTCTCGTCCACGCCCTCAGCGGTCGCCGCCCGTGCCGCCTTCTCGGAAGCCTCGGCCTTCTCGGCCTTCTCGGCGGCCCTGCGGCCCCGTCCCGAGCGAGCGCGTCCGCTCTTCTCCGCGGGGGCGGCAGCCGCCTCCTCCTCGGCATCGGTCTGCGCGGGGGCGGCGGACTCCGGAGCAGAGGTGTCCTCTCCCTCGGCGGCGATCCTGATCAGCGGGGAGCCGACCTCGATGGTCTCGCCCTCGGCGGCCACGAGTTCGGTGACCGTCCCGGCGAACGGCACAGGCAGCTCCACCAGGGACTTGGCCGTCTCGATCTCGACGACGATGTCGTTGACCTCGACGGTGTCCCCGGCCGCGACGCGCCAGGTGACGATCTCAGCCTCGGTGAGTCCTTCACCGACATCGGGAAGGTTGAAGGTCTCGGCCATGCTCAGACACCTCTCTGGTAGCTGAAGCTGCGTTCCACGGCTTCCAGCATGCGGTCGATATCGGGCAGATACCGGTGCTCCTGGGAGGAGGGCGGGTAGGGCATGTGGAACCCTCCCACCCGCAGCACGGGCGCCAGCAGCCGCGGATGCGCCCGCTCAGCCACTCGGGCCGCGATCTCTCCGCCCATGCCGCCGAAGGTGGGCGCCTCATGGGCCACCACCAGGCGCTGCGTCTTGGCGGCGGAGCGTGCGATGGTCTCGTCGTCCAGCGGGCTGATGGACCGGATGTCGATGACCTCGATGCTGCGCTGATCGGCTCGTGCGGCCTCGGCGGCCGCGAGGGCCACCGGCACCAGCGGTCCATAGGTGGCGATCGTCGCGTCGGTGCCCTCCCGCAGCACCTGGGCGCGGAAGGCATCCGGTGCCGGGTTCTCCATGTCGACCCTGCCCTTGAGCCAGTAGCGTCGCTTCGGCTCCAGGATGATCACCGGGTCGTCGCTGACGATGGCCTGACGGGTCATCCAGTAGGCGTCCTGGGGGTTCGAGGGGGCCACGATCCGCAGCCCGGCGGTGTGCGCAAAGAGCGCCTCCGGGGACTCGGAGTGGTGCTCCACCGAACCGATGTGCCCGCCGTAGGGGATCCTGATGGTCACCGGCACCTTGATCTTGCCGTCTGTGCGGTTGTGCATCTTGGCGAGCTGGGTGGTGATCTGGTTGAAGGCGGGGAAGACGAACCCGTCGAACTGGATCTCTGCCACCGGACGATAGCCGCGCATCGCCATGCCGATGCAGGCGCCGATGATGCCGGATTCGGCCAGCGGCGAGTCGATCACCCGGTGAGTGCCGAACTCGGCCTGGAGCCCGTCGGTGACCCGGAAGACCCCGCCGAGCGCGCCGATGTCCTCACCGATCAGCAGCGTCTTCTGGTCCGCGGCCAGCTCATCGCGCAGGGCGGCGGTGATGGCCTTCGCCATGGGCATCTCTTTGATCGCGCTCATCGTGTGGTGCCCGCTTCCGTGGCGTTCGTCTCTTCGGCGAATCCTGCCTCGTAGTCCTTGAGCCAGGCCTTCTCGGCCTCCACCTGGCGGTGCGGCTCCGAGTAGACGGTGTCGAAGACCCGCTCCAGATCAATGGGCTCCAGGGCGAGCACGGACTTGCGCATGTCCGAGGCCAGGTCTTTGGCGTCGGCGTCCACCTGCTCGAAGAAGGACTCGTCTGCATCCCCGGTGGAGCTGAGCCAGGAGCGGTAGCGCCGGATCGGGTCGCGTCCCTCCCAGAGTTCGAGCTCCTGGGAGCTCCGGTACTTGGTGGGGTCATCGGCCGTGGTGTGAGCGCCCATCCGGTAGGTGACGGACTCGATCAGCTTCGGTCCCTTGCCTGCACGGATCTCTCCGGAGAGCCTGGTGGCCACTGCGTAGCTGGCCAGCACATCGTTGCCGTCCACGCGGACCCCTTCGAAGCCGTAGCCCTGGGCGCGGTTCACCAGCGGCCCGCGGGACTGTGTGCGCGTGGGCACCGAGATCGCCCAGTGGTTGTTCTGGATGAAATAGAGCATCGGCAGCTCATAGGAGCTGGCGAAGACCATGGATTCGTGGACGTCCCCCTGGCTGGTGGCGCCGTCGCCGATGCACGCCACGACGATCTCGTCCTCGGCGCGGTCCCGCGGGATGCTGCCCATGCGCAGGTCCTGATTGATGCCCATGGCCCAGCCCGCGGCGTGCAGGGTCTGCGCGGCCAGCACCAGGGTGTAGACCTGGAAGTTGTGCTCCCGCGGGTCCCAGCCGGTATGCCGGGTGGCGCGGAACATGGTCAGCAGCTGCTCCGGGGAGATGCCTCGGTACAGTGCCATGGCATGTTCGCGGTAGGTCGGAAACACCATGTCAGTGGGCTTCAGCGCGGCGATGGTGCCCACCTGGGCGGCTTCCTGACCCTGTGCGGGCGCCCAGAGCGCGAGCTGGCCCTGGCGCTGCAGCGAGGTGGCTTCAGCGTCCAGCCGGCGCTCCACTGCCATGTGTCGGTAGAGCTCGCGAAGCTCTTCGGCGCTCAGGGCGGCGATATAAGGGCTGTAGACCTCATTCTCCGCGAGCGTCCCGTCCGGGGCGAGCAGCTGAATGGGCTGCACCTCTTGTGGCTGCACTGTGTGATCCTCTCCGGTGGCACCGCGCGTGGCCCTCCTGCAGATGAGCAGGACCACCGTTCATTGTGTCAGCTGGACTCAGTCGCGGAATCTGTAGGTCCGGCACAACTCGATGAAACGATCGTTGGCCTCGACCTCACCGATGGTCACCCGCACGCCCTCCCCGGCAAAGGCACGCACGGCCAGGGCCTGGACCCCTGCCTGCGCGGCGAAGTCCTGGGACCTCTCCCCCAGCGGCAGCCAGACGAAGTTGCCCTGCGACTCCGGAATGGTCCACCCGGCCTGGTGCAGGGCGGCGCTCACACGTCCGCGCTCGGCCACCAGGGAGTCGACCCGCTCGTGGACCTGATCGAGATGTTCCAGAGAGGCGAGCGCGGCGGCCTCAGCGAGCGTGGAGACGCCGAAGGGCGCCGCGACCACGCGCAGATGCTGGGTGATCTGCTGGGAGGCGATGGAGTAGCCCACACGCAGCGCGGCCAGGCCGTGCGCCTTGGAGAAGGTGCGCAGCACCACGACATTGGGGTGTGTGCGGTAGAGCGAGAGCGCGTCGAGCCGATCGTCGCTGCGCACGAATTCCTGATAGGCCTCATCCAGGACGACGACGACGTCGCTGGGCGCCTTGGCGAGGAAGTCCTCGACCTCGCTGTGGCTCAGTGCAGGGCCCGTCGGATTGTTCGGGGTGCAGAGCAGGATGACCTTCGTCCTCTCGGTGATCGCGGCCAGCATCGCCTCCAGATCATGGCGGCCGTCGGCCATCACGGGCACCGTGACGTCCCGTGCGCCCGCCGTTCGGACCACGATCGGGTAGGCCTCGAAGGACCGCCAGGCGTAGATGACCTCGTCCTGGCTCCCATCGCTGTTGGATCCGGCGAAGGCATTGATGATCTGGGTCAGTGCGCCGAGGCTGCCCGTTCCCGCCACGATGTCCTCCACCGGAACCTCGAGCAGACCGGCCAGACCGGTGCGGAGCCCCTCTGCGGTCGGGTTGGGGTAGCGGTGCAGCGTGTCGATCTCGGCGAGGGCCTGCGTCACCGCGGGGACGGGCCCCAGCGGGTTCTCGTTGGAGGAGAGCTTATAAGGGGTCAGTCCGTCAGCCGGCTGAGGCGGCTTGCCTGCGGAATATGCTGGCAGAAGGCTGACGCTTTCCCGTGGGGTGATCGACCCGGCGCGTGAGAACATAGTCATCGTGAGAATCCTACTGGCAATCATCTTGAACGCCCTGGCCCTCGCCGCAGCGGCATTCCTCATCCCCGGCATCTACGTGGACGGCGCTGAGCAGGGCACCGGAGCGACGATCCTGGCCTTCCTGTTCGTCGGGGCGGTCTTCGGGCTGGTCAATGTGATCATCAAACCGATCATCTCGCTGCTCTCGCTGCCCATCACCTGCCTGACCCTCGGCCTCTTCGCCGTGGTCATCAACGCCGGGATGCTGATGCTCACCGCTTGGCTGACCTCCTGGGTTCCGGTGCACTTCGTGGTCGAGGACTTCTTCTTCAGCGCGGTCCTGGGATCCATCGTGGTCTCTCTGGTCTCAGCGCTGCTGAACCGGTTCATCCTGCGCCCCCTCGACGCCTAGTCCAAGCTCCCCTTCGCCCGGCTGCAGCTTCGCTGCGAGCTCGGCGACGGCCTCCTCCACCTCTCGTGTCCCCTGGGCATCCCACTGGGTGGAGTACACCGTGGCCCGGTGCTCGCCGCGCACCTGCTGCGTCAGCTCCTGGAGATGCTCCTGCGCTCCGGCGTCGAGATGAGCGGCGGGATCGGCCTCCAGACGTCGGATCGCCTCGGTGTTGTGGTCGTAGCCGTGGCTCTGCCCGAAGATGCCGCCCGGCTCGCCCTGGGGCGCCTGGTGCTCATAGCGGATCTCCACGCGCGATGCGGAGAGCTGACTCTGCTCGCCCATCAGCCGCGGCACCGGGTCATTGACGTCCTGGAAGCTCGTGGTCCTGACTCCGGGGCTGATCGGGCCCTCCCTGCCCGGTGCGCCCACGGTGACCACATCCGTGATGCGGTATTTCCTTGCGAGGACGCCGCCGGCGGCGATGTTGAGCGCGTGCAGACCTCCCTGTGAATACCCGGAGATGACCAGCTCATCACCGGGCTGCGCCCCTGAGCGCTGCAGGGCCTCCTCGATGACGCCCTGCAGGTGCGAGGAGTCATTGGTGACGGCATCCGCCAGGCTGTTCAGTCCTCGTCCTGCGCTGAGATCAAGCTCCCCCTCGGCGAGGTCCTGCAGATCCATCTCCGCCAGACCCTCGGGAAGCTCGAGCCCGGGGATGTGCACCCTATGCACCCTGGTCCCCGATCGTGCGGTCGAGGAGATGCTGAAGTCACCATGCCGGGCCACCTCGGCATGGGCCTCGAGGTAGTCCGCGACCTGAGCAGAGCGCCTCGGGGCGAGCCGACGGGCGCCCGGGTCCAGCGACTGGCTGCTGGCTCTCGAGCTGCGGCGCACCTTCTCCAGCGCCGCCTGCGCCACGAGTCCTCCGGCTTCGCTCGAGGCGCGCAGCGCCGGTCGCCTCCTGGCCAGCGCGGTGAAGAGAAGGACGCCGCTGTGTCCGAGGTTGACCGCAGCGGTGCGCGCCCAGGCGTCCGCGACTGCCCTGTCTCCTTCCGGGTGGAGCACGTGGGGATACACCGCTGGGTACTGGCCGAGGTGGCGCGCCGCTCCAAGCCAGTGCACCACCAGGGATTCGGTGTCGCGGTAGCTCTCGTGTGCGCGCTCCACCGCTTCGGAGGTCTCCTCCATGGCCCGGGAGCCCGTGAGCATCTGCGCGGTGCTGACGCCGAGCCGAGCACAAAAGATCGGGACCCTCCAGTGGGGCACACACCCTGCCGCCGTGCCGAGGAGCTCTTCGCCCATGCCGGCCAGCGCGTGCCCCTGCTCTTCGGCGATGGCGGCCGCATCCTGGAGTCGCCGCGAACCAAGCTGCAGGGTCTCCAGCACCAGATTCGCCTGCGTGGGTCCCCCATAGGAATGGACCCTGAAATCGCGCGGCTGCGGAGTGCCGAACTGATCGGGTCTGAGGATGTACACGATTCTCCGTTCAGCCGGCTGAGCCGGTCTGCATGCCCATCAGTCGCACGGGCAGACCGCCGTGATCCCTGAGAAACCGAAGGAAGCTCTCGGCGCTGTCCCCGGCGCCGCGAGCGCGCCTGAGCAGATCCTCAAGGCCCGGGTCAGCCAGGCCCGAAGCAGCCAGGTTCGGGGCAGCGCCGGCCAGGGCGGCGATCGCCGCCGCCAGCGTGCGGGCGAGGCGCGCATGCTCCGCCAGCTCGCCCGCGATCGTCCTCGCGCTGCCTGCCAGCTCCGCGACCGACTCCTGTCTCTCCCGCGCGAGCCTGACGTGATGGAAGGTCATCGCCGTGAACGCCTGACCGGCGGGAGAGTCCCAGCGCACGCTGTCTGCGGAGGCGAAGACGGCGCCGAGACAATCCTCGCCACGCATCGCCACCACATCGAGTCGCGTGGCGAACTGCTCAAACTGACCCGCCGCCGCCTCCAGCTGCTGTGCCGCCGGTGAGAACCCGAACATCTGCATTCCTCCCTGCCTGCTGACCTCACAGCCCCTGTCGTGCTCGTAATCTATGCGGCCCGGAAGCGGAGCGGCGCCCGCCTGCAGCGCTCGTGGAGAGTCGACCGGGCCGGCGTCGTCGACCGTGTCCTGGGGAAAACTCATGAAAGAATCAGCCCATGGTCACCTCCTCCTCCACTGCCGCCTCCCCCGAGAATTCGCACAGCGAGAACCAGAACAGCGAGAATCAGAACAGCGAGGATCAGCACGGCGCGCGCCGCATCAGCCTTGCTGATGCAGAGCCGCAGATCGCCCTCGGGGCCTTGGATGGCCGGTATCGCAGCGCAGTGGCCCCGCTGGTGGACCATCTCTCCGAAGCGGCGCTGAACCGCAATCGTCTGCACGTGGAGATCGAGTGGTTCATCCACCTGTGCACCGAGGAGGTGCTCCCCGGGCTGCCGCGGCTGAGCGAGGAACAGCTGCGCGGGCTGCGCCGGATCGTGACCAGCTTCGGTTCGGCCGAGCTGGCCGAGCTCGGCGCCATCGAGGCCGAGACCCTGCATGACGTCAAGGCGGTGGAGTACTTCATCGCACGCCGGCTTCCCGGACTGGGCCTGGGCGAGCTGACTCCGCTGGTGCATTTCGCCTGCACCAGCGAAGACATCAACAACCTCTCCTACGCCGTGGGGATCCGTGACGCGGTGGAGCAGGTCTGGCTTCCCGCCGCGCACACGGCGGTGGAGGGTCTGGCCGAGCTGGCCCAGAACTCCGCGCAGGTGGCGATGCTCGCGCGAACCCATGGCCAGCCCGCCACACCGACCACCCTGGGCAAGGAGATCGCCGTCTTCGTGCACCGTCTGCGCCGACAGCTGCGCCGGATCGAGTCCCAGGAGTTCCTGGGCAAGCTCAACGGCGCTACCGGCACCTACGCGGCCCACCTCGCGGCCGCTCCCGAGGCTGACTGGCCGGCCGTGGCTCAGGGTTTCGTGGAGAAGCTGGGGCTGACCTTCAACCCGCTGACCACGCAGATCGAGTCCCATGACTTCCAGGCGGAGCTCTACGCCGACATGGCACGCTTCAACCGGATCCTGCACGGGCTGTGCGTGGACGTGTGGAGCTACATCTCCATCGGCTTCTTCCGCCAGATCCCGGTGGCAGGCGCGACCGGATCCTCGACCATGCCGCACAAGGTCAACCCCATCCGCTTCGAGAATGCCGAGGCGAACCTGGAGATCTCCAATGCGCTGCTCGACGCCCTGGGCTCGACCCTGGTGGAGTCCCGCTGGCAGCGCGATCTCACCGACTCCTCGGGACAGCGCAACATCGGCACCGGAATCGGACACTCGGTTCTAGCGCTGAGCAACGTGAGCAAAGGGCTGAAACAGCTTGCGGTGGCCGAAGAGGTCATCGCCGCCGACCTCGACGCGAACTGGGAGGTCCTCGGCGAGGCGATCCAGACGGTCATGCGCGCCGAGGCAGTGGCCGGGGTTCCGGGCATGGAGAACCCCTACGAGCGGCTCAAGGAGCTCACCCGCGGACGTCGGGTGGACGCGCAGAAGCTCGAGGAGTTCGTCACCGGACTGGGACTGAGCGAGCAGGCGCAGCGGCGCCTGGCGCAGCTGACCCCCGCGGCGTACACCGGGCTGGCGGCCCGGCTGGCGGAGGACTTCGCGCCGCGCAGCTGAAGCACAGCCGTGCCGTGGACCCGGCACCAGGGTCTTGGCTCTGCGCACCGCCGCAGATGAGAATGAGCGCGTCCCATACACACGGTGCGGTCTGCACCCTGGTGGAGAGAGGCTCCCCATGACCATTGGTCTGACCCCGTACCTGCAGTTCTCCGGAACGGCGCGCAGCGCGCTCGAGTTCTACCACTCCATCTTTGCCGGAGAGCTCGGCCTGCTGACCTATGCCGAGGGCATGGGCGCCGAGGATGAGACCCGGGACCTGATCATGCACGGCTCCCTGTTCGTAGACCACGGCATCCACCTCATGGCCGCCGACGGCCCTGTGGGGGCGCCCAGCGTGCTGGGCACTGTCTCGCTGAGCAACAGCGTCGCCGACGAGGCGGAACACCAGACGCTCGAGCAGTGGTGGGCCGGGCTCGCCGAAGGCGCGGAGATCAGCGAGCCGCTGGCGAAGGCCCCCTGGGGTGACACCTTCGGGATGCTCACCGACAAGTTCGGTGTGCCCTGGATGTTCAACGCCGCGCTCTGATCGGATGTGGCGACCCAGCGGCTCAGCGGCCGACCGGCTTCACCAGAACAGGATCATCATCATGGTGGCGAGGAACCCGCAGCCGTAGTTCAGCCAGATGAACCGGCGCCAGGCCGCGTTCACCCCGGCCGAGGACTCATCGGTGACGTTCCACCACGGCAGCGAGATGGCGACATAGGGGATCACCAGCACGGCCGTCAGCGGGATGGGCCACTGCCCCGCCAGGAGCAGGACCCCCGCTCCCGCCCAGAGCAGCACGGCCATGCGCACGGTGAACCGGGCCCCGAGCTTGGTGGCCACCGAGCCGATCCCACCCTCGCGGTCCGGCACCACATCCTGCACGGCGCCGAAGGCATGCGCCGCCATGCCCCAGAGGAAGAAGGCGCTCAGAACGAGCACCACGGTCCCACTCGGGGAGTAGTCCACACGGTCATGGGCCAGCGCGAACCCCACCAGCGCCGGACTGACGAAGTGGGTGCTGGAGGTCAGCGAATCGATGAAGGGGCGCTCCTTGAAGCGAAGCTTCGGCACCGAGTAGGCGGCCACGGCGAACAGGCTCACCAGCACCGCCGCCCAGGTCGCCGGCCCGCCCGCACTCATCAGCAGCGCCGCCGCCGGCAGAGTGCTCAGGGCGGAGATCCAGAGCACCGCGGGATGGAGCCGGGGAGCGAGCAGCGCGCCCTCGATCCCTCCCTTGCGCGGATTGTGCAGGTCGGAGGCGTAGTCAAACACATCGTTGATGCCGTACATCGCGACGTTGTAGGGGATCAGGAAGAACAGCGCGCCCAGGATCAGCACCCAGTCGATCTCCCTGACCGCGAAGAGATACGCGGCGGCGAAGGGGAACGCGGTGTTGATCCAGCTGAAGGGGCGCGAGGAGACCAGCAGCTGGCGGATCAGGCTCATCCGTGGTCCTGCCTGGTCTGGGGTTCAGTGCCGAGCTGGACATCCGTGCGGCGACGCGCACGCAGCAGGTGCCAGGCGGCAGGCAGCAGCAGCACCCCGGCCAGCGGGTAGCTGAAGTCCTCCAGCGGCGCGAGCCCCAGGTAGAGGCCCATCAGGTGCTCATGGCCATAGCGCACGATGTCGAGACCGATGATGACGTTGTCGAAGACCGCCGTGAGGATCAGCAGCACCAGCGTCGTGACTCCCACCGCCGCCCAGTGGATCCGGTGACGCAGCGCCACGGCCGCGAGCACCGCGGGCACCATGAAGGCCAGGCTCAGCCAGAGGTAGGCCATCAGGCGCTCCCCTGCCCGGCGCGGGAGTCCAGCAGCTTGACCGCGCCGGTGTAGAGGATCATCGTGCACAGGCTCAGGAACGCCAGGAACACCGGCTCCTCGAGCGGCATCTCCGGGGCAAGCATGATGCCGGTCATGTAGGCGCTGTGGCCCACCAGGAAGATTCCAAGTCCGATTCCCGCGAAGTCCCAGAGCAGGAAGAAGACGAGGCCGACCACGGTCACCACCGCCGCCACGCGCGGGTCACGGAAGAAGAAGAGCCGAAAACGGCGATCGATCAGCAGCATGCAGGCGGCCGAGAGCAGCAGCCCCACCAGGTAGAGGTATGACACGCTCAGCCTCCCGTGCCGGCGTGCGGGACGGCGACCTGGGGCTCGGTGCGCAGCGGGCCGGCGCTGTAGTCCCGGCGCATGTGCTTGAGCACCAGCTCAGCGCTGATCAGACACATCGGCACGCCGATGCCCGGCGCCACGGTGCCGCCCGCGTAATAGAGACCGCCCACCTTGGCAGAGGTGTTCTGCGGGCGGAACATCGCGCTCTGTCGCAGCGTGTGCGCCTGGCCGAGCACCGATCCTCGCCAGGAGTTGTAGTCGGTCGCGAAATCCGCCGGTCCCACCGTGTGGCGCAGCACGATCCGCTCCTCGAAATCCTCGATGCCGGCCCACGCACCGATCTGTTCGATGGCGGCCTGGGCCACCTGCTCGACGGCGGGGTCACCCCGCCCGTCGGCTCCACCGTGTCCCAGTGAGACATCAGCCGGCACGGGCACCAGCACGAAGAGGTTCTCGTGATCCTCCGGCGCCAGCCCCGTTTCGCTGGCGCTCGGCCGGCACACATAGGAGGAGGCAGGGGTGGGCACCGTCGGGTTCGCACCGAAGATGGACTCGAAGTTCGCGGTCCAGTCGCGGGTGAAGAACAGCGAATGGTGGGCCAGCTCGGGAAGCGTGCCGCGCACTCCGAGCATCACCAGCACCGCACCGGGACCGCTGGTGACCTTCTCCCACCAGGACTCCGGATAGCTTCGATCCTGCTCGGAGAGCAGCGCGGTCTCGGTGTGGTGCAGATCCGCGGCGGAGACCACATCGTCGGCGTCCTCGGAATGGATCACCCCGTGCTCGTCGCGCCAGCGCACTCCGGTGGCGACCCGCCGAGGCCCGCGTCCCAGACGACGACGTCGCGCTGGCGCCGTGACGATCTCGGTCACCTCTGCGCCGGTGATGATCTGGACTCCGGCCTGCTCGGCGAGCCGGCGGAAGCTGGCAAGGACCTCCCAGAAGCCGCCCAGCGGGTAGCGGACCCCGTCATCGAGGTCCAGGGCGCTCATCAGGTGGTACATCGCCGGTGCATCCTGGGGTCGCGTGCCCAGAAAGACCGCGGGGTAGCCGAGGATCTGGCGCAGCACGGGATGGCTGAACCGACGCTGCACATGGCGCTCCAGGGAGGTCAGCAGCAGCCGGGCCAGCTCCGGGCCGGCTGCGAGCACCTCCGGCACCGCCAGGTTGTTCAGCCGCTTGAAGGGGTTGTAGAGGAAACGCCGCTCGGCGATCTCGGTGGTCCGCCTGGCCGAGGCGATATAGCGATCGAGCCTCGGACCGCTGCCGGGCTCCAGCTCCTCGAAGAGCAGGCGGACTCGATCGGCCCCCCGCGGGAGGTCCACGGGCGGCGGGGTCGCGCCGCCGGACTCCGGCTCGGAGTAGACCCGGTACGCGGGATCCAGGTCCACCAGGGTGAGCTGCTCCTGCGTCGTCGTGCCCAGAAGATTGTAGAAGTGCTCGAAGACCGAGGGCATCAGATACCAGGAGGGTCCGGTGTCGAACTGGAAGCCGTCGCGCTCCAGCACCCCGGCGCGGCCCCCGGTCCGATCACCCTTCTCCAGCACCAGGACCTCATGGCCCTCCCGGGCCAGCAGCGCTGCGGTGGCAAGTCCGGCGACTCCGGCGCCGATCACGATCGTGCGGGGCATCAGTGAGACTCCAGTCGTGTGGTCAGGGCGGCCCGGGCGGCAAGTCCGGCCTTGCGGACGTTGGACACCCGCACCCGGGTCTCGTAGAGCTCGTGGACCTCGGAGACGGCGATCTTCTCCAGCAGCGCCTCGAAGAGCGCGCAGGCGCTGCGCACCGCGGTCCGGGCGTCCCGCGGCAGCAGCGGCATCGATGCACGGGCGTCCTCGAGCTGATCACGGACGGCTTCGACCCATTGGTCACGCTGAGCCTCACTCAGTCCCGCGCCGCCGCCGAGGTAGTCCCGACCGAGCTGATCGGTGTCCTCGGCCAGATCTCGCAGGAAGTTGATGTTCTGGAAGGCCGCCCCCAGCTGGCGGGCCCCGGTGGCCAGGATCTCGCGGGCGGCGGGGCTGCGCCGCTCCTCGCGGAGGAACACCTGCAGGCACATCAGCCCGATCACCTCGGCGGACCCGTAGACATAGCGGGCGTGCTCTTCAGCGCCATAGCTGGCAGGTTCCAGATCGGCGCGCATCGAGTCGAAGAAGGGATCGATCAGCTCAGGACCGATCTGCGCCTCGATCGCCGTGCGGGCGAAGGCATGCACCACGAGATCCGTGCTGTAGCCGCGTGCGATCGCCGCTCGAGTCTCCGCGGCGTAGCGTTCAAGCGCCTGCGCCTTCTGCTGCGCGTCCAGTCCCGCTGCGGAGGCGGCCCCGTCCACGACCTCGTCGGCCACTCGGACCAGCGCGTAGAGGCTGCGGATGTGACCGCGGTGCCGCGGTCCCAGCAGCTTGGTGGCCAGCCCGAAGGAGGTCGAGTAGGAGGAGATGACGCAGTCTGCGGCGGCACGCGCGGCCGCGGTGAAGTGATCGGCCGGATCGGCGGGTGCGCTCACGCGGTGGCGCCCCAGTGCGCCGCCTGCATCGCGGGCAGCTGCTCCACCATCCACGGGCTGAAGGCGAAGGGGGTCTCGCGGACCGCTCGGTGCACAGCTTCGGGGTCCGCCCACTCCCACTGACTGATCTCCTCGGGCACGGGGGCGAGCTCCCCGGTGAGGACTGCGGCGAACACCGGACAGATCTCGTTCTCGACGACGCCGCTCGCGTCCACTGCCCGGTATCGAAACTCGGCCAGCACCTCCTGGACCTGGGTGACCTCGGCTCCGAGCTCCTGGCGCGCACGGCGGCGCACCGCCAGCTCGAGCTCCTCGTCACGTCCTGGATGTCCGCAGAAGCTGTTGGTCCAGACTCCGGGCCAGGTGGCCTTGCTCAGCGCCCGGCGGGTGAGTAGGAGCCGTCCGGCGGAGTCGAAGAGATAGCAGGAGAAGCCCAGATGCAGCGGGGTGTCCTGGGTGTGCACCGTGCGCTTGGGGGCCACACCTGTGGCCGCTCCGGTCTCTGAGAGCAGAACGACGTGTTCCTCCGCCGAGGACGAGCCTGAGGTCATGTCACGAGCATAGCCAGTCGCAGCCGCTCCGCGCTGGATGCGACGCCGGCGGAGCATGCGCATGCGACGGTGTTAGATTGGCCGAGACGTGCCGCGGCACGTGAGAAGCACGCCTGCCCGCCGCGGAGACTTCCGACCAAGGATGTGTGCCTGATGGGAACAGCAGCAGTGACCGGGGCGACCGGATACATCGGAGGACGGCTGGTGCCCCAGCTGCTCCGGGCAGGGCACACGGTGCGTGTGCTCACCCGTCGAGCAGAGGCCCTGCGTGATGTCCCCTGGCGCGACGAGGTCACCGTGGTCGAAGGGGATCTGACCGATCCCGACGCGGCCGCCGAGCTCTGTGCGGGTGCTGACACCGCCTACTACCTCGTGCACTCGATGACCTCGGACCGCAGCTTCGAGGAGCTCGACGAACGCTGCGCCCAGGTCCTGGGGACCGCGGCGAGCGAGGCCGGCGTCGACCATCTGGTCTATCTCGCGGGTCTGCACCCTGACTCGCGGGAGGGCGAGCTCAGCGCCCACCTTCGCTCCCGGGTCCACGTAGGCGAGGTGCTGGAGTCCAGCGGCGTGCCCACACTCACCCTCCAGGCCGGACTGGTGATCGGTTCGGGATCCGCCAGCTTCGAGATGATCCGACACCTCACCGACGTGCTTCCGGTCATGCCGGCTCCGAAATGGGTGATGAACCAGATCCAGCCCATCGCGGTCCGCGATGCGCTGCACTATCTGACCCGCGCGATGGACATCGAACTCAGCTCCAGCGTGCGCGCCGACATCGGCGGCCCTGATGTCCACAGCTATGCCCAGCTGATGAAGATCTACGCGCGCACCGCTGAGCTCAACGAGCCTCGCGTCATTCCGCTGCCGGTGCTGACTCCCTGGCTGGCCGCCCAGTGGGTCAATCTGGTGACCCCCATCCCGCGCACGCTGGCGATACCTCTGGTCGAGTCGCTGCAGCATGACTGCGTGGTCAAGGATCAGATCATCGACGACATCATCGCACCTCCTGAAGAGGGCCTCACCGACTACGAGACCTCGGTCAGGCTGGCGCTGGACAAGATCTCGGCGGACCGGGTGGAGACCACCTGGGCGGCCGCACACCCGCTGGACGTGCCCTCGGAGTCGCTGCCCTCGGACCCCGACTGGACCGGGCGCTCGGTCCTGGTCGATGAACGCCAGCGGCTCTCCACCGCATCGCCGGAGGCGGTCTTCGCCGTGATCGAGGGGATCGGCGGGGAGACCGGTTACTTCTCCCTCTCGCGCGCCTGGGCGCTTCGCGGTCTCGCGGACAAGCTGGTCGGCGGGGTCGGTCTGGGACGCGGCCGCAGAAGCCGCGGGCAGCTGGCTCTCGGTGACACCTTGGACTGGTGGCGGGTGGAGGACCTCGACCGCGGACACCTGCTGCGGCTGCGGGCAGAGATGAAGGTCCCCGGACAGGCCTGGCTGGAGTTCGTGGTGGAGCCTGAGGGCTCCGGCGCGCGCTACCGACAGCGGGCGATCTTCTTCCCGCGGGGACTCGCCGGACGCGCCTACTGGCTGGCGCTGGCTCCCTTCCACGCCGTCATCTTCCGCAAGATGGCGGCCCGGATCCTGGCCGATGCCGAGGGTTCCGGCCCACAGAGCTGAACCGGATGGTGGACGGCCGAGAAAAGAATCTCGGACATCCACCATCCGATCCTGTCTTCGCTCCGAACTCTGAGCACATGACCTGGTCGAGACAACGATCAGATGTCATGCCAGAGACCACGTGCGATCAACAGGAGATTCAGTCATGAAGACCGAGATGCGCAAAACAACTTCCCTGCTCGGAATCGGAATGGTCGCCCTGCTGGGCCTGACCGCCTGCGGCGGCTCGGAGGAGCCCGCCGAGGAGACCGACCAGGAGATGACCGAGGAAGAGCCCATGGAGTCAGAGGCTCCGATGGACGAAGAGTCCTCGGAGTCGGAAGAGCCCATGGATGAAGAGTCGATGGACGAGTCTGATCCCGCCGCAAGCCTGGTCGGCGCCTCCTGTGAGGCCTACGCCGAGGAGGTTCCCGAGGGTGAGGGTTCGGTCGGCGGGATGGCCGAGGATCCGGTGGCCACCGCGGCCTCGAACAACCCGATGCTGACCACGCTCACCGCAGCAGTCTCCGGCGAGCTGAACCCGGACGTCGACCTCGTGGACACGCTCAACGGCGGCGAGTTCACCGTGATCGCCCCCACTGATGATGCCTTCGCCGAGATTCCGGAGGAGGACCTCAACGCTGTGGTCGAAGACGCTGACATGCTGACCAGCGTCCTGACCTACCACGTCATCGAAGGTCAGATGTCCCCCGATGAGATCGCCGGTGAGCACGAGACCGTCAACGGCGCCACCGTGACCATCGAGGGCGAAGGCGAAGACCTGATGTTCGACGACGCAGGCCTGGTCTGCGGCGGCGTCCAGACCGCCAACGCCACCGTCTACATGGTCGATGCTGTCCTGATGCCCGAGGCGGCCGAAGAGTGATCTGCACGGGCGCGGTCACTGCTGACCGTTCCTGAGGAACAGGCGAGAGCACACGGCGGCGTCCGGCACCCACCTGCACGACAGGGTGCGGGCGCCGCCGTTGTTCGTCCCGGGGGTGTGGCATTCTATGGGGATGCATGACATGGGCACCTCAGCTTCGGCCGCCGACGGCGCGCCGCCTGTGCATGCACCCGCGGACACCTGCAGAGACCTTCTCCTGAAGATCCAGCAGGGAGATGAGCAGGCGTTCGAGCAGCTGTATCGAGAGCAGAGCGCGATTCTGCTGGCCACCGCGCTGCGTGTGCTGCGGAACAGATCCCTCGCCGAAGAGGTTCTCCAGGAGATCTTCACCGAGGTGTGGGTCAACTGTCACAGCTACCGCCCCCAGGCTGGCAGCGGCAGGGCCTGGCTGACGACCATGTGTCGCCGTCGGGCCATCGACAGGGTCCGAGCAGTGCAGGCCCAGCAGAACAGAGATTTCACCCAGGGGGTGAAGGAGGCTCATATCCATGAGCCCGATGTCCAGGACTCCGTCCTCACCCAGGTGGAGGCGGCCCGCGCGCAGACCGCGCTGCGGACCCTTCCCGAGGAGCAGGCCACCGCCATAGCGATGGCCTACTATCAAGAGCTGTCTCATTCGGAGATCTCTCGGCGGCTCGACGTGCCGCTGGGAACAGTGAAATCGCGGATCCGAGACGGCATGCAGCGACTCAGGACACAGCTAGGAGGTGCCGGATGAACGCCGATCGCGAATACCTGGCCGCCGGCTGTGCGCTCGGGACCCTGGACGGGGCCGAGCTGCGCGAAGCACTCGAGCTGGAGGCCGCTGACCCGAGCTTCGCCGAGGAGGTGCAGTCCTTCCGCGAGACGCTGGGGCTGCTGGCCGAGTCCGACGACGCCGTCGCGCCCAGCGCCGAGGTGGAGGCCGGCATCCTGCCCATCCCGCGGCGTGAACAGCAGAACCCAGCCCCAGAGACACAAGAAGCCCCAGAGACCCTTGATGTTCCAGAAGCCCCCGGGACACGCGAGGCGCCCGAGGCACCCGAGCCTGCGGCGGTCACCGGCAGTTCGCCTTCCGGGGCCGCGCCTCGCCGTCGTCAGCCGCTGACCACCCTCTTCGCCCTGGCGGCCTCCACTCTGCTGGTGCTCTCCGCCGTGCTGGCCGGCGTGGTGGTCAACCAGCAGCAGGACACCACCGACATGGAAGAGTCGCTCACCGCGGCCGAGGCTGAACGGGAACGCGCGCAGCGCCTGCTCGGCGCCGCTGATCTCTCGTTCACCGAGGCGGAGGCCACTGTGGGCGGACGCGTGACCCTGGCCTATTCAGTCTCCGAGCAGATGCTCCACCTGACCCCGCACGACATGCCGGAGCTGCCCGAGGACCAGACCATGCAGCTCTGGCTGATCGATGAGGAGGGACCACACAGCGCCGGCCTGATGACCGGCACGCAGACCGAGCTGCTCACCGATGTGGCCATGGACGAGGGCATGACCTTCGGCGTCACCGTGGAACCGGCCGGCGGCTCCGAGGAACCGACCACCGAACCGGTCCTGCTCGCCGACCTCTGAAGACTCTGGCTCGAACACCCATCCAGCAGGCCCCTCCACTCCGAATAAGCAGACATGACACAGACGGCGCGCAGGACCCAAGACCCGGCCCCCTCCGGCCCCGGCCAGCCGCTGCTGCGCCTGGCGCCCCATCTGCTGGCCGGCGTCCTCGCCGCGGCGGTGTTCCTCGGAGCGGCCGACCTGGTGTCGCGACTCTTCGGTCCCACCTCCTCGCCGCTCATCGCGCTGGGCTCAACCGTCATCGAGCTCTCCCCGAGCTGGCTGCAGGACTTCGCCATCTCAGCCTTCGGCAGCAACAACAAGCTTGTGCTCTACATCAGCATGGGAGTGGTGGGCGCGGTGCTGGCCGCCCTGATCGGAGTGCTGGCCCGGGCTCGCATGCGCCTCGCACTGGGGGTCTTCGCCCTCGTGGGCGTGATCCTGCTCATCGCGGTGCTGCGCCGCCCGGAGAACTCGGCCATCGATTCCGTCCCCACTCTGCTCGGCGCCCTCGTGGGTCTGCTCACGCTGCTGCTGCTCAGCGGCGCGGCGACGGGATGGCTGGGTCACCCCGGAACACAGGATCCCGCGCAGCACTCCGTACAGGATCCGGCCCAGGACCCGGCACAGGACCCGGCACAGGACCCGGCACAGGATCCGGCGCACTCCCGGCGCAGGTTCCTCGGTCTGGCCGCTGCCGGCACCGCCCTCGCCGCCGGCTCCATCGCCTTCGGACGCTCGGTCAACGCCCTGGGGCGCGACGTCGGAGCTGCGGCCGCCCAGCTGGTCCTTCCCACTCCAGCTGTGCGCGCCGCCGCCATCCCGGAGGCCGCGAGCGTCGGCGTCGAGGGCGTGCCGCCGTTCATCACGCCCAATGACGAGTTCTACCGGATCGACACTGCTCTGGCGGTGCCGGAGCTGAGCCCCGAAGAATGGACGCTGCGCATCCACGGCATGGTCGAGGAGGAGGTCACCATCGACATGGCCGAGCTCCTGGACCTTCCGCTCGAGGAGCACCATGTCACGCTGACCTGTGTCTCGAACCCCGTGGGTGGAGACCTGGTCGGGAACGCCACCTGGCTGGGTCATCCCATCCGCGAGCTGCTCGCCCGCGCGCGGCCCACCGGCGATGCGGACATGGTGCTCTCTCGCTCGATCGACGGATGGACGGCCTCGACTCCCCTTGAGGTGCTCACCGACGAAGACCGTGCGTCCCTTCTCGCCGTGGGCATGAACGGCGAGCCGCTTCCGGCCCAGCATGGCTATCCTGCTCGGCTCGTGGTGCCCGGACTCTACGGATTCGTCTCGGCGACCAAATGGGTCACCGAACTCGAGGTCACCCGCTTCGACGAGCAGACCGCCTACTGGACCGATCGCGGCTGGAACGAGAGGGGACCGGTCCTCGTGGCCTCGCGCATCGATGTGCCCCGGCCCCTGGCCGAGGTCCCCGGCGAGGAGCTGATCGTGGCCGGCACCGCCTGGGCGACGCATGTGGGTGTGGAGACTGTCGAGGTCCGGCTCGACGACGGCGACTGGGAGTCGGTGGAGCTCGCCGAGGAGGTCAGCACCGACACCTGGAGGCAGTGGAGGCACACCTTCGCCGATGTCGGCTCGGGACGCCACTCGGTGACGGTGCGCGCGACCAACGCCGAGGGGGAGGCGCAGATCGCCGAGCGCGCCGACCCGATCCCTGGCGCCGCCACAGGCCAGCACCGCATCGAGTTCAGCGTCAGCTGAGCGGGGCCTGCCCAGCCTGATCCCGCTGGAACTGCAGGATCCGGCGCAGCCCTTCGGCCACCGCCTGCTCCCCCGGGGCGAGGCTGAGTCGGACCCATTCATGCCCGCCCACCGGATCAAAGTCGGTGCCCGGCACGATCGCCACCCCCGCCTCCTCCAGCAGGGACCGGCAGTACGCGGCGGAATCGCCGAATCGGGCGAGCTGCCCACTCAGGTGGGCATAGACGTAGAACGCGCCGTCGGCCGGTGCCGCTTCTCCCCAGCCCAGTTCCCCGAGCCGGTCCAGCACCAGCGCGCGGGCCGCCGCATATCCCTGCACCTGCGCTGCGGCGAAACTCAGCGACTCCGGACTGAAGGCCTGGACCGCTGCCAGCTGGGTGGCATGGGGAGGACACAGCGACACGTTGCCGGCGAGCCGTGAGACCGGATCGACCAGATGTTCGGGCAGCACCATCCAGCCCAGCCGCCACCCGGGCATGCCCCAGTACTTGGAGAAGGAGGAGATGACCACCGCCTCGGACTCCATCTCGCTCGCGCTGACGTTCTCCGCCCCGAAGCTGATGCCGTGGTAGATCTCATCGCTGATCAGCTGCACATCATGGTCGGCGCACCAGCGGGAGAGCTCGACGAGCGTCGCGCGTTCGACCATGGTGCCGGTGGGATTGGCCGGGGATGCGAGGATCAGGCCGGAGAGCTCGCCATGGGTGCGGACCTCTGCCTCGAGCTGGGCCACTGTGGGCTGGAAGCGCTCCGCCGGACCGCAGTCGAGGTCCACCACCTCGATCCCCAGGGCCGTGAGGATGTTGCGGTAGGCGGGGTAGCCGGGCCGCGCCAGGGCCACGCGGTCGCCCGGATCGAAGGCCGCCAGGAAGCTGAGCATGAAGGCCCCTGAGGAGCCGGTGGTCACCGCGATCCGCTCCACCGGCACCGTGACCCCGTACCAGCGCTCGTAGTGGCCCGCGATGGCCTCGCGCAGCGGCATGATCCCCATCGCGGCGGTGTAGTTCAGCACCGTGTTGGCCGCGTGGATCTGCGCGGCCGCCTGGTTCACCGCCTCCGGGGCTCCGGATCCGGGCTCCCCCGCGGTCAGCGAGACCACGTCTCTGCCGGCCGCGCGCATGGCGTCGATGCGGGCCAGGATGCTCATCACCTCGAATCCGGGCACCTGTGATCTCTGCGAGGGCATCATATGACCAGCCTATAGACTCACTGCCTATGCGCAGCTCAGCCCGAATCGGCATGCCCGGCGCCCGGTCGAGGGTCGCTGCCGGGCTGCTCCTCGCCGGACTGCTGGCACTGGCCGGATGCAGCTCCGCCCCCGGATCCGAGACCGAGTCCACCTCGGACTCCCTGACTGCTTCCGAGATCAGCGTGTTCGTCGCGGCATCCCTCGATGAGGTGATGACCACGATCGCCGCAGATTTCGAGGCGGACACGGGCATCTCCGTGCGGCTCAGCTCGGCGGGCTCTGCGGACCTGCTCGCCCAGCTCCTGCAGGGTGCGCCTGCGGACCTCTTCATCCCCGCCGATGAGCGGACCATGGACCGCGCCGCGACGCAGGACCTGATCTCCGCACCGACCCAGCTCATCGCCTCGAACACCCTGGTCATCGCGGTTCCCGCCGGGAACCCCGCGCAGATCGACGCCCTGGAGGACCTCGAGGGCCCCGCCGGGGCGTCCTCAGCCCCGAACTCACCGGTGCTGGTGCAGTGCGCCCCTCAGGTGCCCTGCGGCGCCGCCGCGAGACAGGTCGCGGCGGCGGCCGATGTCAGTCTCGCCCCGGTGAGCGAGGAGCTTTCGGTGACCGATGTGCTGGGCAAGGTGCGCAGCGGCGAGGCCGATGCCGGCCTGGTCTACTCCACCGATGTGCGCCTCGCCGCCGCCGAAGTGGACGCGGTGGACATCCCGGAGGCCGCAGAGTTCCCGAACCGGTATCCGGCCGCAGTGCTGGCCGAGTCCGCCCAGCCGGAGGCCGCGGCGGCGTTCCTCGAGTTCCTGCTCACCGAGGACGGGCAGCGGCCGCTGCGCGAGGCCGGGTTCACCCCGGCGGGTGAGTCGTGAGCCGCCGGGCTGCGGCCGCCGCGCCGAGATGGATCCTGCTCCCCGCCGCGCTGGGGGCCGTCTTCATCCTGCTGCCCATCACGGCGCTGCTGATCCGCATCGAGCTCGCCGAACTGCCCGCGCTGCTGAGCTCCGCGGCGGCACTGTCCGCACTGTGGCTGAGCCTGCGCACCGCGGTCCTGGCCACCGTGCTCTGCACTGTCCTCGGCGTGCCGCTGGCCCTGGTGCTCAGCCATGCCAGCTTCAAGGGCAGCGGCGCCCTGCGCACACTGATCCTGCTGCCCCTGGTGCTGCCGCCGGTCATCGGCGGCATCGCGCTGCTGAACACCTTCGGGCGGCAGGGGCTGCTGGGCGAGACCCTGGATGTGCTGGGGATCCAGGTCGCGTTCTCCACAGCAGCGGTGGTGCTGGCGCAGACCTTCGTCTCGCTGCCCTTCATGGTGATCGCCGTGGAGGCGGCGCTGCGCGGAGTGCAGAAGGAGGTGGTGGAGGCGGCCGTGGTCGATGGCGCCGGTCCGACCCAGCTGCTGCGCAGCATCGTGCTGCCGCTGATCGCGCCTGGAATGGTCTCGGGCGTGGTGCTCGCCTTTGCGCGCTCGCTCGGTGAGTTCGGCGCGACCATCGCTTTCGCGGGAAGCCTGCAGGGGGTCACCCGGACCCTGCCGCTGGAGATCTACCTGCAGCGGGAGACGGACCCGGACGCCGCCGTCGCCCTCTCGGTGCTGCTGATCGTGGTTGCGGTGGTCGTCATCGGCCTCACTCGGCCACGTACCGCGCCAGATGCTCTCCGGTGAGCGTGTCCGCCCGCGCGATGAGCTGGGCAGGAGTGCCGGTGAAGACCACGCGTCCGCCGTCGCCGCCTGCTCCCGGGCCCAGATCGATGATCCAGTCGGCATGGGCCATGACCGCCTGATGATGTTCGATCACCACCACTGAGGTCCCGGAGTCCACGAGGCGGTCGAGCAGCCCCAGCAGATTCTCCACATCAGCCAGATGGAGCCCTGTGGTGGGCTCGTCCAGCACATAGACCCCTCCCGGATCAGCCATGCGTGTGGCGAGCTTGATCCGCTGACGCTCACCTCCGGAGAGGGTGTTCAGCCGCTGGCCGAGGCGGAGGTACCCCAGTCCGACGTCGGCGAGTCGGGTCAGGATCTTCGACGCCGCCGGCAGTCGTGAGGCTCCTGCGGCGAAGAACTCCGCGGCCTGGTCCACCGAGAGGTCGAGCACTTCGCTGATGTTCTTGGCTCCGCCGTCGGGATCTCCCAGAGTGTGCTCGAGCACGTCATGGCGGAAACGCCGGCCCTCGCACTCCTCGCAGGGGCTCGCCACGGTCTCCATCACGCCCAGCTCGGTGTAGATGACTCCGGCGCCGCCGCAGGTCGGGCAGGCTCCCTCGGAGTTCGCGCTGAACAGGGCCGGCTTGACCCCGTTGGCCTTGGCGAAGGCCTTGCGGATGGGTTCCAGCAGCCCGGTGTAGGTGGCGGGGTTGGAGCGGGACGAGCCTCTGATTCCGGTCTGATCGATGAACGCCACGCCCTCGCGGCCCGCGAGGCTGCCCTCGATCAGCGTGGACTTGCCGGATCCGGCCACCCCGGTGACCACGGTGAGCACTCCCGTGGGGATGTCCACATCCACGTCGCGCAGATTGTTCGCGCCGGCGCCGCGGATCTCGATCACCCCGGTGGCCTCGCGCACGTGGTCCCTGTCCTTGACCCGCGCCCGGTAGTCCAGGTGGCGGCCGGTCAGCGTGTCCGACTCGCGCAGCTGCGCCACGCTCCCGGCGAAGCAGAGCTCCCCGCCGGAGTCTCCGGCCCGGGGGCCCAGGTCCACCACATGGTCGGCGATCTCGATGGTCTCGGGCTTGTGCTCCACGACCAGGACGGTGTTCCCCTTGTCCCGCAGGCGCAGCAGCATCTGGTTCATCCGGGAGATGTCGTGCGGATGCAGCCCGATGGTGGGCTCGTCGAAGACGTAAGTGATGTCGGTCAGCGCCGAGCCCAGATGCCTGATCATCTTGACCCGCTGCGCCTCGCCTCCGGAGAGGGTGCCAGCGGGCCGGTCCAGACTCAGATAGCCCAGCCCGATCTCGATGAAGTGCTCCACGCTCTGCAGCAGGGATGCGCGCAGCGGCGCCACGGCGGGGTCCTCGAGGGACCGCAGCCAGTCCGCGAGCTCGCGCAGCTCCATGGCGCAGACCTCGGCGATGTCACGGCCCTGAACCTTCACTGAACGGGTGAGCTCGCTGAACCGGGTTCCGCCACATTCGGGGCAGGTCACGAAGGTCACGGCGCGGTCCACGAAGGCCTTGATATGGGGCTGCATGGCTTCGCGGTCCTTGGACAGCATGGACCTGCGGACCTGCGGCACCAGGCCCTGATAGGTCATATTGACCCCGCTCATCCTGACCTTCTCCGACTCGCGGTGCAGCAGATCGTGGCGCTCCTGCTCGGTGTAGTCGCGAATGGCCTTGTCGGGGTCGAAGAAGCCGGATTCCGCGTAGAACTTCACCGACCAGCCGCCGGCCTTATAGCCGGGCACCGTGATCGCGCCCTCGTTCAGCGATCTCGTCTCGTCGATCAGCTGGGAGACGTCGATGTCATTGATCTGCCCGCGACCTTCACAGCGGGAGCACATGCCCCCGGTGATGCTGAACTCCCGGCGTTCCCTGGTCTTCTCGCCGCCGCGCTCGAAGGTCACCGCCCCTGCACCGCTGACGCTGGCCACGTTGAAGGAGAATGCCTGCGGGGAGCCGATATGCGGCTCTCCGATCCGGCTGAAGAGGATGCGCAGCAGGGTGAACACATCGGTCACCGTGCCCACGGTGGAACGGACATTGGCGCCCAGACGCTCCTGGTCCACCACGATCGCGGCTGTGAGCCCCTGGAGGTCGTCGACCTCGGGACGGTTGAGGCTGGGCATGAACCCCTGCAGAAAGGCGCTGTAGGTCTCGTTGATCATCCGCTGGGACTCCGCGGCGATCGTGCCGAAGACCAGCGAGGACTTCCCCGAGCCGGAGACTCCGGTGAAGACTGTGAGCGCCCGTTTGGGAATCTCGAGACTGAATCCCTTGAGGTTGTTCTCCCTCGCCCCGACCACGCGGATGACGTCGTGGTGGCTCAGCTCTTCGCTCACGGGGCGGGTCCTCTGCTCTCAGTCCACTGGTCTAGTCTTCCGCGGCGGCGAGCTGGCCGCAGGCACCGTCGATCTCTTTGCCTCGGGTGTCGCGCAGCGTGGTGGGCACGCCGAGTGCCTCGAGCCGGTTCACGAAGGCCCGCATGACCTCGGGCTCCGAGGAGGTCCAGATGGAACCGGGAGTGGGGTTCAGCGGGATCGGGTTCACGTGCACCCAGCCGCGGCCGCGGGCATTGAGCTTCTCGGCCAGCAGCTCCGCACGCCACTGGTGGTCGTTCATGTCCTTGATCAGCGCATATTCGATGGACACGCGCCGGCCGGTGGTCTTGTAGTAGTGGTGAGCCGCGTCGATGGCCTCATCGGCCTTCCAGCGGGAGTTCACCGGGATGAGCTGGTCGCGCAGCTCATCATCAGGGGCGTGCAGGCTCAGCGCGAAGGTGATCGGCAGGTTCTCGTCGGCCAGCTTTCGGATGGCCGGGACCAGTCCCACAGTCGAGATGGTGATGCCGCGAGCGCTCATCCCCAGTCCCTCGGGGGCCGGGTCGACCATGCGCCGCACGGCGTTCATCACCCGCTTATAGTTCGCCAGCGGCTCGCCCATGCCCATGAACACGATGTTGGAGACCCGCTGCGGGCCCACGCCCGCCGACGACGACGACGAGGCACTCTTGCCCGCTGCGGCCGATTCCTCGGACTCGGCGAAGTCGGTCTCCTCGCCGAGCGCGGCATGGTCCTTCTCCTCGGCGACCTCTGCGGCGTTCGGGGCGTCCAGCTCACCGGCGGCGATGGCGCGGTTGGCCTGGACGATCTGATCCACGATCTCGGCGGAGGACATGTTGCGGGTGAGCCCGTTCTGGCCGGTGGCACAGAAGGGGCAGTTCATCCCGCAGCCGCACTGCGAGGAGATGCACAGCGTGATGCGGCTGCGATAGCGCATCAGCACGGACTCCACCAGGGCGCCGTCGAAGAGCCGCCAGAGGAACTTGATCGTGGCGCCGTCGTCGGTCTTGAGCCGCCGCACCTCGGTGAGCAGCGGCGGCAGGAACTCCTCCACGAGCTGCTCGCGGGTCTCCGCGGGGAGATCGGTCATCTGGTCGGGATCCGCGGTGTAGTGACGGAAGTAGTGCACCGAGAGCTGCTTGGCGCGGAACCCGGAGATTCCCAGCTCCTTGGCCTTGGCGATTCGCTCGTCCAGTGTCATGTCAGCCAGATGCTGGGGCGGCTGCTTGACCTTGGGCTGGGCGAACTGGAGCTTCGGGCGACCCTCGGCGTCCATGGGCTGCTTCCAGCCCTCGGCCTTGGGCCGGATCTGCGGCCGCGAAGAGTCGACGGCGCGCCCCGTCGGCTGGCCAGCGGGACCGCCGGGACCACGCTCGGCGGCGGGCTGTCCAGCGGCTCGACGGGCGGACCCCTGCTTGGGTGCTGAGCTGGCGGGTTCTGGGCGCGGGTTCTTCGAAGGTGACATCGTGTTGATTCTCCCACGGGCGCGGCCGAACTGGTATGCCCACCGTGAATCAGGCGCCGGCGCGGCTGCAACCTCAGGCGCCGGCGCGGCTGGCCACACTAGGCGCCGGCGCGGCTGGCCACCCTAGGCGCCGGCGCGCCCGTGCTTCCAGTACCCCATGAAGGAGACCTGCTTGCGACTGAGCCCGATGTCCTTGACCAGGTGGCGGCGCAGCCCGGTGATGACACCGGCCTCCCCGGCCAGCCAGGCATATTCGCGGAAGCCCTCGGCGTCGGCGACCTCCCACAGCAGATCACCCTCGCCGATCTCGCTGAGGTCCTCGGCCCCCGAGGGAGCTCCCACGGGCTCACCGCGCTCGGGCTGCCAGGAGGAGCGGCGCTGGGCGAAGATCTCGGCGCGACGCCGGCCCCAGTTCTGCACAGCGCGGGCCAGCGGCTCTCCGCGTTCGGTGCCCTCTCGGGGCAGCCAGTAGATCTCCACTCCGGAGCGGTTCACCACGTCCAGCGCATCGGCGCGGGTGGGGATCTCCAGGTAGGCCTCACCATGGATCCGCTCCGGGAGCATCTCCAGGATGGCGCAGATGGCCGGGACCGCGGTCTCGTCCCCGGCGAGCAGGATGTCCCGGGCGGTGCCCGGATTGAACTCGATGCCGCCGCCGGCCTTGGCGGATCGGCCGTCGGGGCCGATGATGACCAGCTCATCGCCCACCTCTGCCTGCATGGCCCAGGCCGAGGCCGGCCCCTCAGTGCCGTGGACCACGAAGTCCACGTCGATCTGGTCCTGACGAGGCCGGATGGCGCGCACGGTATAGGTCCGGATCGGATTGCGCTGGGCGTCGGGCAGCTCCCGCCAGGCGGTGTACCAGGTCATCGCCTCCGGCGGCGGCTCGTCCCAGAGGCCGAGCTCGGGCAGGGTGCCGTCGGCCCGCGGCAGCAGCAGCTTGATCCGCTGGTCCAGTCCGCCGGTGTAGAAGTGGCGCAGCTCCTCGTCCTGCAGCGTGAACCTCAGGAAGTTCGGGCTGAGCCGGCGCACCCTGGCCACCGTGGTCCGGTACGGCCGCTGCGGAGCGGGCTCGGCGGGCTCCCCCGCCGCGACGCTGCGGGGGGCTTCGGCGAGGCTGGAGCGCAGGATCATCGGCCCAGCGTCTCCTCGATCTCGCCGCTGAGCTCCTCGATGGCGAAGATCTGCGCCTCAGGCGTGCCCAGGGAGAAGGCCGAGGCGAGGTCGTCGGTGATCACCATGGACCGGTCGTCCTCCACGGCGGGAATGCTGTTCCAGCCGTCATCCTCGGTGATCTCGGTGGGCTCGATGAAGATCGGGAAGCCGACGAGCAGGTCCGCGTCGAGGAGGTTCAGCTGCTCATCGGAGATGTCCACGCTGAATTCACCATCCCCGCCCAGCTCGGCGATCTCGGTGTTCTGCTCGAAGCCGAGGTCCTGCATGAAGGCGACTCGGCCGTCGGCCTCGGTGTACGCGCCCCAGCCCTCGGCGGTGCGGGTGGCCACGGTGACGGTCTGTCCCTCCCACTCCGGGTGCTCCTCGGTGACCTGGGCGAAGGCCTCCTCCTGTTCGGCGAGCATCTCGTCACCAGCCTCGGATCGGCCGAGTGCGGCAGCGATCATCTGCACCTGCTCTTCGGAGTCGGTCAGGTAGTTCGCCCCGCCCGGCGCCACGCCCACCGTGGGAGCGATCGAGCTCAGCCGCTCGTGCCGCTCCTGGTCCCCGGAGCTGCGCACGTCGAGGATCAGGTCAGGCTCCAGGGCCGCGACAGCTTCATAGGAGAGCTCCAGCGTGCCGAGGATCTCCGGATCCTCGGTGTAGGTGTTCTCCACCCAGGGGCCGACACCGTTGGAGTCCTCGAAGCCGATCCAGTCGGAGGCCCCCACCGGCTCCACGCCCAGATCCAGGGCCACCTCGGCGTCTCCCCAGCCCAGGGCGACGACGCGCTGCGGCTCCTCCTCGACGGTGACCTCACCGAACTCGGTCTCGATCGTGGCGGGGAAGCCTGCTGCGGACTCGCTCTCCTGTGCCGCGCCTGATTCCGCACCGCTGGCTTCAGCACCATCCTCCTCGGCGGAGGATGAGCAGCCGGTCAGCGCCAGCAGCGCCGCCGCGGCGACCGCGATTCCGGCTGAGGGCGAGCGGGTGACCGAGGGGGAGAGGGGGCGTGATCCGCGCAAGAGGATCCTCCTAGGGGTGAAAGGATGTGGGGAGCCGATTGACCGCCCCACCAGGATAGAACAAATTAGAGAACAAGACAGTACCTATTTCCTACTAAGGCTAGACTAATCACGGCATGACGGCAGAATCACACACTCTCCGACGACCCGGCCGCCCGGGCATGCATCCGCATGCCCTGGGACGCAGCGCGACCCCACGGACCCGGTTCGCGCTCATCCTCGGACTGTTCCTCCTGCTGCTGCTGTGCCTGGCCAGCATCAGCATCGGCAGCCGCGGCATCGGCCTGGACACGATCTGGGCGGCGCTCAGCGCAGGAGAGGTCAGCGCCGCAGACGAGCACGCCGTGCTGGGTCTGCGAGTGCCGCGCACGCTCGCCGCCGTCGTCGTCGGTGCCGCTCTTGCCGTGGCGGGAGCGCTGATGCAGTCACTGACCCGCAATCCGCTGGCCGAGCCCGGTCTGCTCGGCGTGTCCGCCGGCTCCGCCTTCGCAGTGGCCATCGCGATCGTCGGCTTCGGCATCACCGCCCCGCTGGGCTATATCTGGTTCGCCCTGGCAGGAGCGTTCGGCGCCACGGTGACCGTGGCGCTGATCGGCGGGATGTCCTCCGGCCGGGCAGACCCGATGCGCCTGGTCCTCGCGGGTGTCGCCCTCTCGGCCGTGCTCTCCGGGATCATCGGGGCGCTGCGCCTCTCCGATCCGCGCACCTTCAACGCGCTGCAGGTCTGGGAGGCCGGGATCCTCGCCGGACGCGGCCTCGACGTCACCCTCACCGTGGCGCCGCTGGTGCTGGCCGCGCTGCTGGTCGCACTGCCGCTGGGCAAGGGGCTGAACACCCTCGCCCTCGGCGATGAGCTGGCTGCCGCACTGGGCGTCTCGCTCTGGAAGACGCGGGTGCTGAGCATCCTGGCCATCACCGTGCTGGCCGGCGGAGCCGCGGCGATCGCCGGGCCGATCGCCTTCATCGGACTGATGGTCCCGCATGCCGCGCGCTTCTTCGCCGGCGCCGACCAGCGCTGGGTGCTGCTGCTCTCGATGGTCTTCGGTCCCATCCTGATGCTCACCGCCGACATCCTGGCCCGGCTCATCGTCTGGCCCGGGGAGATGCCCGTGGGCCTGGTCAGCGCGCTGATCGGTGCGCCCGTGCTGGTGCTGCTGATCCGACGGCGGAAGGCGCTGAAGCTGTGACTGCGGCTCTGGACTCCCCCACGCCCCGCGCCCCGGCGACACCGCGGCTCACTCACCGTCCGGTCCGCTCGGTGCTCGTCGCGGCGGGCCTGTGCCTCGCCCTGGTGATCCTGACCGTCATCGCGCTGGGCATGGGCGACTACCCGCTGAATCCCGGCGAGGTGCTGACCGCGCTGACCGGAGCCGGCGAGTTCGACTCCACCGTGGTGCTCTCCTGGCGACTGCCGCGGATCACCGCCGCGCTGGTCTTCGGTGCGGCCCTGGCCCTCTCGGGGGCACTGTTCCAGACGCTCACCCGCAACCCGCTGGGGTCCCCGGACATCATCGGCTTCTCCACCGGCGCCTACACCGGAGTGCTCCTCGCCACAGTCGGCATCGGTGGGGTGACCCTGGCCGACGGGCTGATCGGCACCGCGCTGGGCGCCCTGATCGGCGGACTGGGCACTGCGCTGCTGGTCTACTTCCTGGCGTACCGGCAGGGCGTGCAGGGCTTCCGGCTGATCGTGGTCGGCATCGGGGTCACCGCCGCGCTGCATGCGGTGAACTCCTGGATCCTGCTGCGTGCGCAGACCGAGACGGCCATGGGCGCGGCGATCTGGGGCGCCGGCTCGCTGAGCCTGACCAGCTGGTCAGACGTGCTGCCGGCGATCGGGATCGTGGTGGCGGTGCTGCCGCTGCTGCTGATCTCGGTGCGACCGCTGCGCCAGCTCGAGCTCGGTGACGATGTGGCCGCGTCCCACGGGGTCAAGGTCGAGCCCACCCGGCTCGTCATCCTCGGAGTCGGCGTGCTGCTCACCGCACTGGTCACCGCCGCGACCGGTCCCATCGCCTTCGTCGCACTGGCGGCCCCGCAGATCGCGCGACTGGTGGCGCGCTCGGCGGGCATCCCGCTGGTGCATTCGGCGCTCATGGGAGCGCTGGTGCTGCTGGGCTCGGACATGATCGCGCAGCAGGCGCTGGCCCAGCCCATTCCGGTCGGGATGGTCACCGTGGTGCTCGGCGGCGGCTACCTGGCCGCGCTGCTGGCCCACCAGGCCCGCCGGGAGTGATGCCGCGCGTGGGCGCCCGGCCGAGGTGCCCGCTCAGCTGATGCCGTCGTAGGTCAGCCGGCCGCCGAGCAGCGTGGCGGCCACCCCCATCTCGCGGAGCCGCCCGCCCGCGGGGTCCCCCAGCGGATCACTGTCCACCACGACCAGGTCCGCGATGTCCCCGGGCCGGACGAGATGCCCAGCGCCTGCCGTGCCGCGTCCTGCCGCGCCGCCTGCTGTGCCGCCTCGCACCGCCGCCGCGAGCGCGGTGGCGGGATCCAGCCGCTGTTCGGGATGCCAGGCTCTTCGTCCGTCGCGGCTTCTGCTCACTGCCGCAGCCATGGCCACCCAGGGATCCAGCGGAGCCACCGGGGCGTCCGAGCCCAGCCGAAGCGGGACCCCCGCCCGGTTCAGCGCGTCCAGCGGGAAGGCACGCTCCGTGCGGCCGGCCCAGAAGGCATCGGCGACATCGCGGTCATCCATGGCATGCTCCGGCTGCACACTGGCGGTGAGCCCCAGCCGGGCGAAGCGCGGGATGTCCTCCCAGCGCAGCAGCTGCGCGTGCTCGATCACTCCGCGCATCCCCAGCGCCTCGAAGGCATCGAGCACCGCAGAGTTCGCGCGATCTCCGATGGCATGGATCGCGGCGGCGATCTCGGCGTCGCGGGCCTGCCGCATCACCTGCTGCAGCTCCTCGATCGGCACGGTCTGCATCCCGCAGCTGTGCGGGTGGCCCAGGTCCACGTCGGGATAGGGCTCCCAGCACCAGGCCGTGCGCGTGTTCAGCGAGCCGTCGGAGATGACCTTGAGCGGGCCCATGGTCACGAGTCCGCGCTCATCGAGGACGTCCCCGGTCTTCAGCCCCGCCGCGATCGCCGCCTGGAGCGAATCAGGCCAGACCGAGACCTCCACGCGCAGCGAATCGACTCCCGCGGCGGTGCGCAGCGGCCACTGGCCGATGTTGTCGGCGTTCTCGAACTCGACGATCCCCACCACCCCGCGCCGGGCGGCATCGGCCGCCGTCTGCGCGTAGATCTGCGTGGTCAGCGCGGCCGGGTCCTGGAGCTGATCCATCACCGCGAAGGACTCGCCCTCCCGGAGCAGCCCGCTGGAGTCGGTGCAGACTCCGAGCTTCCTCTGCAGCGCGGAGTTCAGCCAGATGCAGTGCAGATCACCGCTGATCAGTCCCACGGGAACGGAGCCGGTGGCCTCATCCAGGCTGCGCAGCGTGGGCAGGTCCGGCCACAGGCCGTCCCGGAACCCGTAGCCGACGACGCCGGAGCTCGCCGTCTGCCCCGAGGCCAGTGCGCCGCGGACCAGCTGGAGCACATCGGCCGCGCTGGCAGTGTCGGCCAGGTCCAGGCGCTGGCGCTGGATGACCCACTGGGTGAAGTGCACGTGGTGGTCCCACAGCCCGGGAATGAGGAACCGGCCCGCTGCGTCGAGGCTGTCGCCGGCGAGAGATCCTGGGGCGCCCGCAGCCGCCGGCCTCAGCGAGACCACACGAGACTCGGCGAGCTGGGCGTCCAGGAGCGTCTCTGTTCCGGGGAGCCGAACATTGCGCAGGGTGAGCGGCGTGCGCGGCGTGTCCTCGGGCCGCGACTGGTTCATGCAGAGTCCCCGAGCATCTCGGCGTTGACCCGCTCCATCCGGTCCGCGAGCGCCGGCTGGGCATAGGGGCCCGGGGAGCGCAGCTCCTCGATGATGTTGCGCACCGATCCGGGCGGCTTGTCCTGGTTCATCTTCTCCTTGGCCTCGATGCGGGTGACGCGCATCCGGAATCCGACGGTCCCGCGCACGATCCGCCGCGCATATTCACTGTTCTCCTGGGTGGCATCGAGCAGGTGCGGGTCCGGAAGCGGTCGTTCGAAGTGCTCCACCAGCCGGTGCAGCACTGCCAGGTTCTCCGCGTCCGAGAGGACTTCGGGGACGCCGTAGAGATGGGCCGTGGCGAAGTTCCAGGTCGGCACATTGGGCCGATATCCGTACCAGCTCGGGGAGATGTAGCCGTGCGGGCCCTGAATGATGGCCAGCAGCTCCTCCTCCCGACCTTCACCGGCTCGACCCAGCCCGAGCCTGGTCTCATCCGGCCTGCCCACATGGCTGAGCAGCACGAGCTCGTCGTCGTCGTCCTGACCCTGACCCTGGGCCTGCTCCTCGAGCAGCACCGGGTAGTGCGAGGCGATGAGCCCCTCCGGGGTGTGTGCCACGAAGATGCACCAGGGGTGCTGCCTGATGAGCTCCTTGATGCCCGCGAGGTCTTCCAGGGCGTAGTCAGGATTATGGCGCATCCCACTAGGATAGGGAGCTGCCGTGGCCGCCTCCAATTTGTCAGGACTGAAGCAGATGCACACCAGCGGACTCTCCGCCGCTCTGGCCCCGCTGCAGCGCGAGGAGATCCTGCGGCGGGCCAGGGGCCTTCCCGAGGTGCACCACTACCCCACCGTCGATCAGCTGAACCGGGCCTTCGCCGAACTGGAGGCCGAACATCCCGAGCTCATGAGCGTCCAGCAGATCGGACACTCGCGCGCCGGTGACCCGATCCTGCTCTACAGCATCCGCGGCGGGCCGACTGCGGCGCTGAACGGACTGCTGGCAGGAGGTGTGCATCCGAACGAGCCGATCGGTTCCTGGACCATGCTGTATCTGGCTCGGGAGCTGCTCAGCGATCCGGAGCTGCGCAGCAGACTCGGTGCCAGCTGGCACTTCCTGCCCTGCGCCGACCCCGATGCCATGCGGCTGAACGAGGGGTGGTTCCACGACCCGCAGGATCGCACCCGGTACTTCGAACACTTCTACCGGCCCGCGGGGCGGGAGCAGGTGGAGTGGACCTTTCCGTTCACCTACAAGTCAGCGCACTTCGACGCGATGCTGCCCGAGACGCGGGCGCTGCAGCGGGCCATCGACCGCGTCCGACCGGACCTCTACATGCCGCTGCACAATGCCGAGGCGGGCGGCGCCTACTACTACCTCTCCGAACCGATGGAGCCGCTGCATGAGCTCCTCGGCGAGCTGCCCCCGAGCCTGGGCGTGCCGCTGCATCGGGGGGAGCCTGAGGCCGCGCATTTCGAGGTGCTGGCCCCCGGGGTCTTCGCCATGGGCACCCTGGAGGAGGCCTATGACTGGACGGAGGCGCTGGGCCTGGATCCTTTCCCCGAAGGTTCGACCGGCGAATCCTCCACCGGCTACGCCCGGACCTTCGGCACGGTCTCGATGGTGGCAGAGATGCCGCTGTGGAAGCACCCCGGCGCCGATGACGTCAGTCTCACCCAGCACAGCTACGCGCGGCTGCTCGAAGAGCAGGCCCAGCAGCTCTCCAGCTCAGGAGCGCTGCTCATGGATCTGCTGGAGCGCTTCGACGCGCAGGGCGAGAAGTCTGCAGGATCAGCCCCGACCGAGCCGCCGCTGCTGCGCGCCAGTCGCGCCTTCCTGCCGCTGCTGGGCCAGGCCGCAGGGTCCCAGCGCGCCCGAGCCGCCGCTGCCGAGTCCCAGCGTGCGGCCACGGTGGCGGAGGCCCATGGCCTGCGCGGGATCCTGCATATGCTCCGGCTGCGCTTCGGCGGGATGTTCCTGCGCGCGCTGCGCCAGGCAGCCACAGCTGATGCGGATGACAGCGCCGGTGCGCAGCGCACGGTCGCCGGGCGCCTGGCCGCTGAGCTGGCACCGGAGCACGCCGACTGGCTGGCCCAGGCGCTGGCCGAGGAGACGGAGCTGGAGGCCATCCCGATCAAGGATGTCGCCGGCCTGCAGTACGGCGCGGTGCTGGCGCTCACGGCTCATGTGCTCCGCGAGCGCCAGCAGGTCAGTGGGTCTGCATGAGCTGACCCGCCAGCTGATGGAAGTCCCGGGCGGGATTGCCGAAGCGGTGCATCGTCATCGAGACCGCCTGCTCCTTGACCCAGTGACGCAGCTCCACCCGGCCCGAGGCCGTCACCTCGTCGGCGAGGAGCGCCACCTCAGGCCGCTGGGCGAGGCGCTGCTGCAGCTTCGCATCGAGCGTGCCGACCATGCGCACTCGCGCCCCGACACCGGTGTCATGGACGCCCTCCGCCAGCTCGGTGGAGAACTGGCGGGCGCTGGCCTCCTGCACGCGCAGGTTCATCGCTCGCCGGCCCAGCTCCACGGCCTTGGCCGTCTTCGCCGGAAGGCCGGGCTCTGTCGAGACCTCCACAGGAGCACCGGCCCGCAGCGCGGCGAGCAGAGTGCGCAGCACCTGTGCCGCGGAGGCGTCGACGCCCACGCGCAGCAGGACGTCCTCGCCCAGATAGCGGAAGATGTTCGCCTCGCTGTCCAGACCCGTGTGGTCCTTGGGCTGACCGAACTCCTCGGTCCACCAGCGCTGGTCATCGGCAGCAGCGGCGGCGAGCCATGCACGGTCCGCACCGGCGACGACCCCGGCGCTCACCGCTGAGTCGAGCAGCGATCGCACGCCGTCGTCCAGGGCGACCGCTGAGGCCTGCAGCTCCACGCCGACGGCGTCGTCCTCCCAGCGCCCGAAGAGCATCACGTAGTTGGGGCCCCCGGCCTTGGAGCCGAGGCCCACCGAGGACTGCTTCCAGCCGCCGAAGGACTGGCGCCGCACGATGGCTCCGGTGATCCCCCGGTTCACATAGGCGTTGCCCACCTGCACCCGGCCCAGCCACTCGCGGACCTCGGCGGGCTCCAGCGAGTGGATGCCCCCGGTGAGGCCGAAATCGACCTGGTTCTGCAGCGCGATCGCCTCATCCAGATCGGCGGCGTCCATCAGGCCCAGGACCGGACCGAAGACCTCGGTCAGGTGGAAGAAGGACCCTGGCTTCACCCCGTCCTTGATCCCCGGTGACCAGAGCAGTCCGGTGTCATCAAGCTGCTTCGGCTCCAGCAGCCAGGACTCCCCGGGCTCGAGCGTGGTCAGTGCGCGGGTCAGCTTCTCCGCGGGGTCCTCGGTCAGCGGCCCGACGGTGGCGGCCAGGTTGCTGGGCCAGTCCACGACCATGGAGGAGGCGGCGTCGACGAGCTGACGACGGAACCGCTCCGAGTCATAGACGCTGCCCACCAGGATCCCCAGCGAGGCGGCGGAGCATTTCTGGCCCGCGTGGCCGAAGGCCGAGGTCACCAGATCCGCCACTGCGAGGTCCCGGTCGGCAGAGGGCGTGATGATCAGCGCGTTCTTGCCGGAGGTCTCTGCGTTGATCTGAAGCTCCGGCTTCCAGGAGCGGAACATCGCCGCCGTCTCGGAGGCGCCGGTGAGGATCACCCGGTCGACTCCCGCGTGGGAGACCAGTCGCTGGCCGTCCTTCCCCTCGAAGGGATAGACCCCGTGCAGGACGTCTCGGGGGACGCCCGCATCCCAGAGCGCCTCGAGGATCGCCATGGAGCAGTGCGGAGTGTGATTGGAGGGCTTGTGGATCACGGCCGCGCCGGCGGCCAGGGCCGCGAAGGTTCCGCCCGCCGGGATGGCCAGCGGGAAGTTCCATGGCGGGGTGATCAGTACGAGCCGGTCGGGGATGAAGCGGGCATGGTCCACCTGTTCGATCTCCACAGCGCTGTGCGCGTAGTAGCGGGCGAAGTCGATGGCCTCGGAGATCTCCGGGTCGGTCTGCGCCACCGACTTGCCCACCTCTGCGGCGGCGATGGACACCAGGTGTCCGCGGCGCGAGGACAGGATGTCGGCCGCGCGGTAGAGGATGCGAGCACGTTCGACGGCGGGGCGTGCCGCCCACTGCTCACCGGCCGCGCGGGCCTGGTCCACGAGCTCGTCGATGCGGTCGCCGCTGATCTTCTCGGGCAGCGACTGCTTCTCGAGCCAGCCCGGCTGTCCCGCGCGCTCGATCGCCTGCGCGGCCCAGCGCTGGTTCGCCGGCAGGGCCGGGTCCGTGTCGGGCTCGTTGACGAAGGGCGGGAGGGCGGCGTCGTCGTCGTTCTTCAGCTGACCTGCACCCTTGAGCTCACCGGCGCCCTTGAGCTCACCGGCGCCGTGGCGCTCCTCCGCGCCGCGGTCCTGGGTGTGGGCAGGGCTGGGCGCGGTGTGGCCGCTGCTGGCCAGGATCTCTTCGAGCAGGGCCAGGGACTCGCGGAAACGCCGCGCCTCGCGCTCGAAGACCTCGCTGCCTCGGCCGGAGGAGTCCACCTCGAGCTCGAAGATGCCGGACATGAAGTTCTCGCTCGCGGCGTTCTCCTCCAGTCGGCGGACCAGATAGGAGATGGCGACGTCGAATTCGGCCGGGCGCACTGCGGGGACATAGAGCAACAGCTGCCCGACGTCGGCGCTGACCGCCTCTGCCTGCTCGGTGGCCATGCCCTGGAGCATCTCGAACTCGAGCCTCTCGGTGACCCCGCGCTGTGCGCCGAGCAGGTGGGCGAAGGCGATGTCGAAGAGGTTGTGCCCGGCCACGCCGAGGCGCACGCCGGCCATGTTCCCACTCGTCAGCAGCCAGTGCAGCACGAGCTTATAGTTCGCGTCGGTGGCCTCTTTGGACTCGCAGGTGACCTTCGGCCAGCCGGCGATCTCTCCGTGGACCTTCTCCATGGCGAGATTGGCACCCTTGACCAGGCGGATCTTGATCCCGGCTCCGCCTGCGGCGACCCGGTCATTGGCGAAGCGTGCCAGCTCCTGGGTGGCTCCGAGGGCGTCGGGGAGGTATGCCTGCAGCACGATGCCGGCCTCGTAGTGCTGCAGCTCGGGGCGCGAGAGCAGCTCTTTGAACACCGCGATGGTCAGGTTGAGATCGCGGTACTCCTCCATGTCCAGGTTGATGAACTTGGACCCGGCGGGGGCCTTTGCCGCCTCCTGGTACATCGGGATGAGTCGGGCGACCACGTAGTCCACGGTCTGCTCGAAGCCCCACATGGAGATCTGCGAAGCGATGGAGGAGACCTTGATGGAGACGTAGTCCACGTCCTCTCGGCGGAGCAGCTCCACCGTGTCCTGCAGATGCTTGTCCGCCTCCGCCTCGCCGAGCACGGCCTCGCCCAGGAGGTTGATGTTCAGACGGTGCCCGTCCTGCTTGATCGTGGCCACGGCCTTGCCGAAGGGCTTGTCGCGGGCGTCGACCACCATATGGCCCACCATGGAACGCATGCGCGCCCGAGCCGCCGGGACGACGACGTCGGGGAGGACCTTGGCCAGGGCGCTGCCGGCGCGGATCTGGGCCCGGTCAAGGGCGGAGAGCGTGTCCGGCGCCAGTTCGCCGAGTTCGGAGAGCGCCGAGGCCGCAGCCTTGGTGTCTTCGGTGCGGATCACTCGGTCGACGAACCCGACGGTGAAGTCCAGACCGTTGGGGTGAGAGAGCACCGCGGAGAGACGCTGCGCGGATTTGTCCGCTGCGGCGTGGTTCTTGCTGGGCTTGCTGGACGTGCTGGGCTTGCCGGGCTTGCTGGTCGTGCCGGACTTGCTGGACGTGGCGGCATCGTTCGACTCGTCCTGTGCGGAGCTGCCAGCCTCGCCGGGAGTGCGCTGCAGCCAGCGGGTGACCTTGGAGACCGCAGCCTCGGCAAGATCGGTCAGCTCGGTGGTGTTCAGAGTGGACATCGTGGCCTCAATTCACGCAATGCTGCGGCTGCAGCCGTCGGACAGCTCGATCTGCTGCTCCTCAGTGTGTGGCGCGCGGCACTCGGATGGCACGGCGCAGTCGTGTTCCGCGGTATCTTCTGAGTCAGAAATCAGCGATGATGAGAGCTATGGATTCAGTCGGCCGGGGTCGCCCGCGCATGCAGGAGCGGGCCGACGACATCGTGGCCAGCGTGCTGGCCACCGCGGGGGCACGGGTGAGCACGCCGGACTTCTCCTCCCGCCGGGTGGCCGAGCTGACCGGATTGAGCCAGACTCTGGTCAGCCGGGCCTTCCGGCGCATCCGCCGGGCGCAGGCCGACGGCGGAATGACTGGCGGAACGGCCGGCGGCCGATCCTGGGACAGCTCGAAGAGCCCCGGCCGTGCTGGGGGATCTGGCCTCCCTGGGGGATCTGACCGGGATGACCGGCCGCTCGTCCTGGTGGAGGTGCGGGTCAGCTTTCCGCAGATTCTGTTCCACTTCGACGCGGCTGACGAGGCCGGCGGCGCAGGTGATTCTCCGGCCCGCGGGAGGGTTGCGTTCGAGCGCCGGGCCACGGCACTGATGGCCGCGCTGCGGGTCTCCGAGGCGGCGCAGTGGCGCACCAGCGACGTGGTCGCGCCTTCCGCTGCAGCGAGGCCGCCCCACGGAACGAGTGCCCGCTGGGACCCGCGGAGCGAACAGCGCTGGGAGCATTTCCTGGATCATGCCGCGGCCCTTCTCTCCCGCTGCGAACCGGGAGGCGAGGCCATCCCGGGAGAGCTCCTCGATCTGCTCGCCAGACGGGCCGGCCGCGGCCTGCATGGGACCGAGTGGCAGAGGGCACCCCGGGACATCCCTGCAGAAATCGGCCGTCTTTCTGACTCACAGAAGCAGGCTCGATCTCCGCTGCTCGAGCCCGAGCGGTCCCCTCGCAATACCTGGTTCGCGCAGGTCGAGCTCTCGGTCACCGAACAGATCGCCATCGCCCTGCGCAAGGAGATCACGAACTCGGGATTCCGGGCCGGGGACCGCCTCTCCCCCGGTGCGCTGGCAGAACGACTGGGACTGGGCCGCGCGGTCGTGCGCACGGCTATGCACCGCCTCGTGGACGACGGACTCCTGGACCTGCGTGAAGGCAGCTTCCGCGTTCCCTCTGTGACCGGGGCTGACGTGGTGGACCTCTACGCCGCCCGCCTGCACCTGGGAATGGTGCTGCTCCGGGCATGCGCTGCCCAGCCGCGACACAGGATGCTGCCGGTCAGGCTGGCGCTCGGCGCGGTGGAGGCCGCCGCGACTCAGGGAACCAGGTCCGACGTCGGACTCGCCGACCTGCAGTTTCAGCAGGAGCTTGCCGAGGCTTCCGGGCTGAGCCAGTCTGCGCGGGGGTTCCATGCGCTGACCCTGCGCGTGCGCATGTTCATCGCGGTGCTGCAGCTGGACTACAGTCCGGCGGTGGAGCGGATCGTGAGTGATGACCGGCGGATGCTGGCGGCGGTGCTCGCCGGCGATGCCGAGGGGGCAGTCCTCGCGTGGCGGCTGAAACTGGACAATGCGGTGCGCCACATGTCCGCCCTCGCCCCTGAGTCATTCGATGCCGAGCTGTGGTCGCGGCTGAGCCGCTGAGGCGAGCCCGCCCGAGGCCAGGTCAGGGCAGCGTCGCATACCGCATCTGGACCATTCCGTTGGCAAAGCCTCGCTCCTCGAGCAGTCGCAGGTCCATTCTCCGCTCGGGCAGCATGCGCAGGCCTCCCCCAAGGACCACTGGACAGACCAGCTGGTGGATCTCGTCCACCAGTCCAGCTCGCAGGGCATGAGCCGCGAGAGTGGGTCCGTCCACCGTCAGATCCGCCGCGGTGGCGTCCTTGAGCCGCTGAATCTCTGCGGGAACGAATTCGCGTTCGATCCTGGTGCGCGATGTGTACGGTTGGTTCAGCGTGGTGGAGAAGACGACCTTATCCGCCGCCGACCAGATCTCGGCAAACTCCACCGACCGGGGCGAGTAGGGCAGGGACGCGTCCGTCTCCCAGACGCTCATGACCTCATACATTCGGCGTCCGTAGAGGAACGTCCCCACGCCCGTCATCTGTTGATTGATCACAGCGAGGACCTCTTCATCCGGCACGCCCCATTGGAAGTCACCCCGCTCATCGGTGACGTAGCCGTCCAGCGACACGATCATGGAAAAGATGAGCCTGCCCACAGCGACCTCCCTAGTGTGCCGCGCCAATGCTGAGGCCGGCGTCGGTGCCGGCATCGGTGTCGGCGCTCAGCAGTGTGGCACGCGGACGGCGGGAACAGAAGATGCCGTCGCCCGGGCTCGGCGGGGCGACGCCCGGGCTGGGCGCCGATCGCTGGGCGGCGCCCGGGCTGTGTCCCGGCGGCGTGTGGCATGCCAGCGAGACGAGGTGCCGAGCTTCGCCTCAGTGCACCGGCGCCCTGGGGATCATGAGCGGTTTGCCGGTCTCCGGGTCCTCGATGACACGGGAGTCCACGCCGAAGACGCTGCGGATGGTCTCCTCGGTGCCCACTTCTTCTGCAGTGCCCTCCGCCGCGATGCGACCGTCCTTCATGGCGACGATGTGCGAGGCGTAGCGAAGCACCTGGTTGATGTCGTGGAGAACGGCGACCAGGGTGCGGCCCTCCCGCTGGAGCCGTGCGCACAGCTCGAGGATCTCGATCTGGTGCGCGATGTCGAGGTACGTGGTCGGTTCGTCCAGAAGCAGCAGTGGAGTCTCCTGGGCCAACGCCATCGCGATCCAGGCGCGCTGCCGCTGCCCCCCTGAGAGTGCATCGACTTCGCGACTCGCGAGCTGAGTCATCGCGGTGTTCTCCAGTGCCGTGCGGACGGCGGCCTCGTCCTCGTTTCCCCAGCGCTTGAACATGTGCTGGTGCGGGTGTCGTCCGCGAGAGACCAGATCGAAGACGGTGATCCCGTCGGGAGCGATGGCCGACTGCGGCAGCAGCCCGACTGTCCGAGCAAGCTCCTTGGTGGGCATGTTGGAGATGGACTCACCATCGAGCAGCACCTGCCCGCCGGTGGGCTTGATGAGCCGAGCGAGACTGCGCAGGAGAGTGGACTTCCCGCACGCGTTGGGCCCCATGATGACGGTGAACGATCCGTCCGGGATGCTGATGGTGAGGTCCTCCAGGACCTGGCGCTCCTCGTAGCCCGAGGTCAGGCTTGCTGCGGAGAGGCGGTATTCGTCAGTCATCGGGTCCTTTGCGAAGTGGCGCTCTGCTGGAGCCAGCTTACGTGGTGCGCAAGGGGAGCCGGACTGCGGGAACGTCGAGGAATCCCGCGGTTTTGAGCCGGTGATGCTTCCGACACAGCGCCCAGAGGTTGGCACCCGTGGTCTGCCCATGTGGCCAGGGAATCTGGTGATCGATGTCGCAGTGCTCTGCGGCGACCATGCACCCCGGCGCCTGACAGGTGCCGTCCCGGAATTCGATGGCACGGCGCAGCAGCCGCGGCACGAATCTGCTCTGGTACACCCGCTCGAGGACTGGAACCGGTCCGTCCTCAGGGGGCGAACCCGTCACCGAAGGATCACCTCGCTGCGGGTGCCCATGCGGCGGGCCCAGGGCCGGCGGGGGCTCGCCCAGTGGCCGATAGTCGGGCGGTTCCTCGCCGGGCCGAGCTTCAGCCGGTGGCCACGCTCCGGGCCGACCATCCTTCGGCAGGTGTTCGCCCGACCCACCTGCATCCCGCAGCTCCAGGGGCGTCGAATGGTCAAATGCCTCCGGGACCTGGGTCCAGGTCAGCCGGTGGTGATCGGCCTGAACGATCCGTCGGATCATCTCGGCCGGATAGGCATGGCGGCGATTCCGGCTCACTGCTGGAGTCTCGGCCACGGCCGGAGTCCTCGTCGATCCCTCTCGAGGTTCGATGAGGCTTTCGGCGGAGATGAGCAGGCCGATATGACCGTTGATCGGGGTGTCCGAATCCACCTGGCCAATCAGCAGCCAATGTGAGAGCAGGTCCGCCTCGCGCTGTCCCTGCGTCCTGTCGTCACCGCCGGTGCGGCTCATCCCGCCAGGGTCCTTGTGCCGCGGGTCCGCGCCCTCCGTTCCAGCAGTCCGGGAGGCTCCTTGCTGCGATGCCGCCCACACCTTCGGCGAACTCTCGAGGTGCCGGGCGTCCGGCGAACCCTCGACGCTCCGGGCGTCCCAGGCAACTGACGATTCGCCACTGGGCAGCCCGAGCCAGTCGGTGTGCACATGGTTGGTGGCTGCGCCTCCGGTCCGGACCGACGGCGGTTCGACGCAGGGGTCATAGGGGACGGGCTGCTTGGGGCTTCGTGCCACTTCAACAAGTCGATTCTTGATCGCCTCGGCGGTCAAGGTGGGCAGCATCGCGTGCAGGATGCTGAGCCCGTCCTCCACATGTTCCAGCCAGACTCGGCGTTCCGCGTGGTTGCGGTGGCAGCGCTGGGCCTGCTGCTCCGGCTCGACTCTCGCGACGAATCGATTGAGCCAGGCGTTGAGCTGCGCGGGCCTGTGGCTCGTCGCGTAGACCTCGGCCTCGCGGTCCATGCGCTCCACGCTGGCGGGCGAGACCAGACGTTCAGCCGCCGAGACCACACGCAGAAGCGAGCGCACCGGAATATCACCCCGCCGGGTGCGGGCCCACACTGCGGGAAGGTTCTGGCGTGCGAACCGAGCCTGCTGGTACTGGCTGCAGACGTGTCCCTCGCCGGCGGTCAGCGCCTCCGCGGCGTTCATGATCGCTGCGGATTCAGCGGTGCCGCGGCCCTGGGCGGTGCTCATGAGGTGAGGGTCGACCACCTCGGCCTCACGCAGGAACGACTCCACATAATCGACGAGCATCCTCAGCTGCTCAGCCTGAACCCGATTGATCTCCCGCTGTGACTCCCAGAGCGGTTCGGTCATCGGATCGGTGCGTACGACCTGCATGATTCGAATATACATTCGAATGCGATGAACCACAAGGGTTCCTGACGTAGCGGTTTGATCCAGTTTGTTCCAGTTCAAAAGGTCGCCAGGAACTCTCTTCCAGGTCCCCGACGACGCAGCTGGGACACCCTCCCTGAGACGCAAGCTGGGGCGCCCTTCCCCGGTGCATGCACCGATGTCCCCGCCGTCGTTCGCTCTGCGGTCCTGCATCACTCCACGCGCGCTTCGGCCCCCACATCGATGCTGCCACTCACGGTCACGTGTGCCCGGCCGCCGACCCACAGCGCCTCACCGGTGCCCTCGACATGGACCCGTCCGCGGCGCTGCAGCACCGTGCCCTGGCTGGTCACGTAGGGGGGCGACATGCGGCCGGAGTACTCCAGCCACTGCGCCACGGAGGCACTGAGGCTGCCAGTCACGGGATCCTCGCGCAGCGCCCCGGTGTCATCCGGGAAGAAGGTGCGCACCTCCAGCGCCGTCGCGGAACCCTCGGGCTGCGGACCCACGACACCGAGGAACTGATACTCGGACTCTGGGATCTTGGTGATGTCCGGGGTCACGCCGAGCACGGTCTCGGCGCTGTCCAGGAGCACCGCCACCCAGCCGGGGCCGTTGTCCACCCACGCAGCGTCGACCACCTGTCCGGAGCTCAGGCCCAGCGCCTCGGTGAGCATCTCCCGCGCAGCCCGGGGGATGGGACCGGATCGCACCAGCCCCGGAGCGCCGAAGGAGAGGTACTCGGCGCCGATATGCACCGGCACCAGTCCCACACCACACTCCTGGACGACGACGTCGGCAGATCGCGGCTCATTGCCCAGGTCCAACCATGCGCGGGCCGATCCGAGGGTGGGATGCCCGGCGAAGGGCAGCTCCTTGTCCAGGGCGAAGATGCGGACTCGATAGTCCGCCTTGGGCGTGCTCGGCGGGAGCAGAAAGGTGCACTCGGACAGATTCGTCCAGCGCGAGATGGCGCGCATCTGCTCATCGGTCAGGCCTTGGGCCTCAGCGATCACTGCTACAGGGTTGCCGGCGAACGGTCCGTCACCGAAGACGTCGACCTGGCGAAAGGGTTTCAACATGAACTCATCTTAGGCAGGACCTGCAGCCAGAACCCGGTCAGATCCCGGCCAGACCCCCGCGAGACGCCTGCCAGACCCCCCTGAGATCTCGGGCAGAACCGCTTAGACGCCCTTGAAGCCGCGCAGTCGCAGACTGTTTCCCACCACGGAGAGCGAGGAGAAGACCATCGCCGCCCCGGCGAGCATCGGATTGAGCAGACCCAGCGCAGCCAGTGGTATCGCGGCGGTGTTGTAGCCGAAGGCCCAGAACAGGTTGGAGCGGATCACACGCAGCGTCCGGCGGGAGAGCGCGATCGAGTCCGCCACGCTGCGCAGATCACCGCGCAGGACCGTGATCCCTGCGGCATCGATCGCCGCATCCGTCCCGGTCCCCATCGCGATTCCCAGGTCGGCCTGGGCCAGCGCGGCGGCGTCGTTGACACCGTCACCCACCATCGCGACCTTCCGGCCCTGCTCCTGCAGACGAGCGACGGCGGCCACCTTGTCCTGCGGCAGCGCTTCTGCGATGAACTCCTCGATGCCCACCTCAGCGGCCACTCGACGGGCGGCCCCCGCGTTGTCACCGGTCAGCAGGACCGTGCTCAGGCCCATGGCGGCGAACCGTGCGACCGCCTCCGCAGAGGTGTCCTTGACCGCGTCGGAGATGATCAGCACCCCGGCGAAGACTCCCTCCTGCGCTACCAGCACCGGCGTGGCGCCGCGGGACTCTGCCTCCGCGAGCATCTCCTCCACCTCACCGGGCACGGCGATCCCGCGCTGACGCAACAGTTCACGGCGCCCCACGAGAGCCTCCCGGCCGGCCACCGTGCCGGAGATGCCGAAACCCTGATGACTCTGAAAGTCCTGGACCTCGGGCAGGGCCCCCGAGGTGGAGCCCAGAGACTCCCGCGCGGCATTGGTCACTGCGCGGCCGATGGGATGCTCGGAGGCTGACTCCAGAGCCCCGGCCAGCCGGAGCAGCTCGACGTCGCCCCCGGCCTCCGCGCCAGCTCCGGCCCCAGCGCCAGCTCCGACCCCGGCATCGCCCCACGTGCGGGCCGAATGCATCGCCACCAGCTCCATGGCCCCCGTGGTGACGGTTCCCGTCTTGTCCAGGACCACCGTGTCGATCCCCCGCGCGGTCTCGAGCACCTCGGGACCGCGGATCAGGATTCCCAGCTGGGCGCCGCGGCCGGTGCCGACCAGCAGTGCGGTGGGAGTGGCCAGGCCCAGCGCGCAGGGACAGGCGATGATCAGCACCGCCACCGAGGCGGTGAACGCAAACTCCGCCGAGGGCCCGACCAGCAGCCAGACGCCCAGCGTGATCAGCGCGATCCCCAGCACGATGGGCACGAAGATCCCGGAGACCCGATCAGCCAGGCGCTGGACCTGAGCCTTTCCCGACTGGGCCTGTTCCACCAGCGCGGCCATCTGGGCGAGCTGGGTCTCCGAGCCGACGCGGGTGGCACGGACCCGGAGGCGTCCCGAGGTGTTCACCGTGGCTCCGGTGACGCTGTCACCCTCAGCGACGTCCACGGGCACCGACTCACCGGTGAGCATGGACATGTCCACTGCAGAGGCCCCGGCGGTGACGGTGCCGTCGGTGGCGATCTTCTCCCCCGGCCGGACGATGAACTCGTCCCCGACGGTGAGCTCGCTGACGGGGATGCGAACCTCGGCACCCTCGCGCAGGACCGCCACCTCCTTGGCCCCCATGTTCAGCAGCGAGCGCAGGGCTTGGCCGGCGCGGGATTTTGACCGCTTCTCGAAATAGCGGCCGAGCAGCAGGAAGACGGTGACGGCCGTCGCCACTTCGAAGTAGATGTTCGCCGCTCCCCCGGCATGCGCGGCGTCGGAGAGCCATGGCGGCTCCGCGAAGAACACGAACTCGTGGCGCAGCTGCGGATCCCCTGCCTGCCCGAAGACCATGGCATAGACGGACCAGAGCAGCGCCGCGAGCGTGCCCAGCGAGATGAGCGTGTCCATGGTCGCGGAGCCGGCCCGGGCGTTGAGCGCAGCTGCGCGGTGGAAGGGCCACCCGGCCCAGAGCACCACGGGAAGGCTCAGCGCCAGGGAGACCCAGTTCCACCAGGGGAACTGAAGGGCAGGCACCATGGCCAGCAGGGCGACGGGGACGGCGAGCGCGGCAGAGACCAGCAGCCGACGACGCAGCCTGGCCAGCTCTCGCTCCCCGGCGCCCGCGCCTGAGGAGTCCTCGCTGGGCGGAGCGGGCTCCTGTGCGCTGTAGCCGGACTTCTCCACGGCCGCGATGAGCTCCGCGACGGTGGCATCGCGGTCGAGCCGGGTCGCCCCGCCTGCGCCCGTGCCTGTGATTGGGCCTGTGCCTGTGCTCGGGCTCGCGCCGGCGCCGGCCCCTGTGCCCGCGTTGGCCCCGGCGCCTGCGTGAACTGTGGCCTTCTCCGTGGCGTAGTTGACGCTGGCCGTCACACCTTCAAGCTTGTTGAGTCGACGCTCGACCCGCTGCGCGCAGGCGGCACAGGTCATTCCACCGATCTCGAGCTCGATGCGCTCCGCCGCGGCGTCCGTCACGGCGCCCGTCGCGGCGTCGGTCGCGGCGCGGCTCACGGCTGCCTCGTCGCGTCATAGCCGGCCTCGTCCACGGCGGCGAGCACCTGCGCGTCGGCGAGCGCCGGTTCGGTGACCGTGAGCTCCAACAGTCCAGTGGAGGCGCTCACCTCGAGGGACGCGACTCCGGTCAGCTGTTCGACCTCTTCGCGCACGGCACTCTCGCAGTGGCTGCAGGACATGCCGGTGACGGCGTATCGGCGGGTCTCGACCATGGTGAGCTCCTCTGTGGACGATGGGGATGTCGGTGATCCAAGAACAGTCACCAATATACCCCCTTAGGGTATATTTGTGCACGACGGACCATATAGTGATGGCCTGAAGTGATGGCGTGAAGAAGTGGCGTGGCCACAGGAGGAGGATCCATGGAAGCCCAGCACGGGTACATGACCGAGAAGGACAAGTACCTCAGCAGGCTGCGCCGGATCGAAGGTCAGGCCCGCGGCCTCCACCGCATGGTGGATGAGGACACCTACTGCATCGACATCCTCACCCAGATCAGCGCGACGACTGCCGCCCTGGAGAATGTGGCCATGGCCCTGCTCGAGGATCACCTGCGACACTGCGTGGCCGACGCGGTCACCGCTGGCGGGGAGGAGGCCGAGGAGAAGATCCAGGAGGCCACCGCCGCCATCCGCCGACTCGTGAAGTCCTAGCCGCTCCATGGCAGCCTCGGCACAGATGGTCCCAGGCAGAAGGACGCCGGGCAGGATGACCCCAGCCCGTGGCGTGGTCCTGATGGTGCTGGGCACCCTGGCAATGGCCTCCTCGGCGGCGATGATCTCCGCCATCGACGGCGAGCCGCTCAGCGTCGCGGCCTGGCGCTGTCTGCTCGCCGTGCCGATGCTGCTCCCGATGGCGGCCTGGGAGCTGCTGCGCCGCACCGGGCAGGCGGGACCATCGCGTCGCATGCTGATGGGCGCGCTGATCGCCGGCGTCGCCCTGGGCGTGGACTACAGCTTCTACAACACCTCGATCGCCATGATCGGACCAGGCATCGCCACCGTGCTGATCAATGTGCAGATCGTGATCCTGCCGCTGCTCGCCTGGATGCTGGAAGGCGTCCGTCCCATGCGACAGCTCGCCCTCATCATCCCCCTGATGTTGGCCGGGGTGGCCCTCACCGCCGGAGCGATGGACCTGGAGAATCTCCAGCTGGCCGGCGTGCTGGCAGGCCTTGCCGCGGGCACGGGGTATGCCCTCTACCTCGCCATCATTCGACGCTCCGCCCAGGAGAGTCGGGACAGCCGGGACCGCAGGGGCGCAGGACGGGAGCACCGGTCCGCACCCTTCACGGTGCTGAGCCTGGTCTGCCTCTCGGCAGGCGCGACGACGGCGCTGACCGCCACCGGACTCGGCCGGCTCCAGGTGCCCGAAGGGCTCGAGGGCTGGGGGGCGATGCTCGCGCTGGCCTTCGTCGGCCAGGTGCTGACCTACCTGTGCTTCAACATCGCAATGACCAGCATCTCCGAGACCGCCTCCAGCACGTTGATGCTGCTCTCCGCTGTCTTCGCAGTGGCACTGGCCGCAGTGATCTTCGCCGACATCCCCAGCGCCTGGCAGCTGCTGGGCTGCGCGATGATCATCGGTGGCGCCTGGTGGACCGCGGCGGCGGCACGAAGAAGGGCCGGACGCGTGATCGCTCCGACCCTTCCCGCAGGCGACTCCGCGAAGAGCACCCTGGACCCACAGCGCTGAGCGCGCTCCGCCCAGCCGAGACGCCGGTCAGCACGACCGATCAGTCGTGATCGTGGCCCTCGTGGTCGTCCTCCTCAGCGGCCTCGTTCTCGGCGTGCTCGTCCTCGTGCTCGTCCTCGTGCTCGCCCTCTGCGTGCTCACCCTCGTGGTCCTCCGCACCCTCGGCGGCGCGGCCGTCCACAGCGGCGATCTCGTTGGGCGTGAAGTCCAGCTCGGCGGTGTTGATGATCTCCATCGAGGTCAGATCCACCATGTGCAGCGTCTGCGCGTCGGGCTCAGTGATGTAGGCGATGTCGTCCAGCACACGGATGGCCGGGCGCGGCTCCTGCCACTCCTCGGGCTCGGTCCACTCGTCCATGACCTCCAGCTGGTCGGTCTGCTCGCCGGTTTCCGGATCGATCACATGCAGCTGTCCATCCTCGGCAAGCACCAACGCCTCACCCTCAGGGCCGCGGGCCAGCGAGCGGAAGTTGTACGCAGCGCCGACGTCGACCACTGAGACCTCCTCGCTCGCCGCATCGACGAGCGCCACCTGGGTCATCGGCTCCTCACCGTCGGCGTCGAGGTTGTAGTCACCGAGGAAGACGGTGGAGTCCTCAGCCGGGAAGAGGTTCCCGGTGCGCGCATAGTCCTCGCCGGAGTCGATCTTGGAGAACTCGGCACCGTCCCAGAGAAGCACCCCGTCCTCACATCCGACGGCGATGATCCCCTCGGGTCCGGCGGCCTCCCCGTGGACACCAGGGCAGTCCTCGCTGCGGGCGATCTCCTCACCCTCGGCGTCGAGCACGCGGGCGCCGCTGCGCTCGTCCTCATCACCCAGGGTCTCGAAGCGCCCGCCGTCGGCGAAGACCGCGGCCACACCGTGATGAGCCTCCTCGGTCGAGGTCACGTCCGTCTCGAGCTCGGACTCGATGTCCAGCTCGGCGAGGTCGTAGCTGTGGATATCGCCGCTGCCGTCGAAGAACAGGGTGCCGATCCCGTCGTGGGAGACCACGTGCCCGGGCTCCGGTCCGTCCACTGTGACATCACTGAGCTGGGGGTCGGTGGTGTAGAAGTGATCGTGATCGCCGTGGGGCTCGGCCCAGGTGCCGCCGTCGATCAGCCGGAAGCTCTCGCCCTCGGTGAGGAAGAAGTGCCGACCGTCGCCGGCCGCATTGACCCGGACGAACCCTTCGGCCTCCTGATCGCTGAGCACCTCGAGAGTGGCGCCGTCGAGCACAGCCACCCCGCCGTCATAGGTCACCGCGACTCGTGGACTGGGCCCCCCGGCCTCGTGGGTCTCGCGGTCTGAAGGTTCGACCGCGGCGGAGGAGTCGGCGGCGGCCGTGGAGTCGGCGGCCGTCGGGGCGGCGGACTCCGGCGAACCCTCCGCGTCGGCGCCGGAGGCGTCGTCGGCGCAGGAGGAGAGCGCCAGAGCCGAGACCATGACGATCGAGGACAGTGTGAGTGATCTAGTGTTCATGCGAACCATTCTCATCTGAATCAGCAGGCAATTGCAAATCGTTCGCATTAGTGTTGACTCATCCGAGTGTCGGATTGTGTCGCTCACCGGGCGATCGTCTCCGACCCCGCTTAGACTCGACGAATGCCCAGCACCCAGTGGAACCCGGGGGCGTATCTGACCTATGCCTCCGAACGGACCCAGCCCTTCATCGACCTGCTCCAGCGTGTGCGCGCGCCCCGAGCCGCCAGGATCGTGGACCTCGGCTGCGGCCCGGGCAACGGCATGCCGGTGCTGCGCGGCATGTGGCCCACGGCGCAGATCACCGGGATCGACTCCTCCGAAGAGATGCTCGAGCGGGCCCGCGAGGCCACCGACGACGATCGGATCTCCTACACCCGTGCCGATATCCGCGATCTTCACCTGCAGGAGCCCGCAGATCTGATCGTGTCCAATGCGGCGCTGCAGTGGATTCCGGAGCACCGCGAGCTGCTTCCCTCGATCATGGACAATGTGGCGGAGGGCGGCATGCTGGCCGTGCAGGTGCCCGGCAACTTCAACGCCCCGAGCCACCAGCTGCTTGCCGAATTCGCCGCCAAGAGGCCCTACGCCGAGCACATCGACCCGGTCGCGCTGCTGAAGCCCACGGCAGAGCTGACGGACTACATGCTCGACGTCTCCCAGACCGGCTGGGAGGTCGAGGCCTGGGAGACCCGCTATCACCATGTGCTCCACGGCGAGGACCCGGTCTTCGACTGGATCTCGGCCGCAGCGGCACGGCCGGTGCTCCAGGCGCTCCCCGGAGAGGTCCGCGAGCAGTTCAGCGCGGAGTACAAGGCCGCGCTGCGCGAGGCCTACCCGCAGACACGCATCGGAACCATCCTGCCGTTCCGTCGCATGTTCTTCATCGCCCGACGCCAGGACGCCCAGCGAGGCTGACCCGTCCAGCCGGAGCCGATAGGGTCGTCGCGTGACTGCTCCCATCGACACCCTGGCGACGACGCCGCGCACCCCCCTGGTCATTCTCAGCACCTTCGTGCTGCTCGCCCTGACCCTGGGCTGGCTGGTCGGGCTGCCCCTGGTCCTGATGAGCCCCGAGGAGCGCAGCGCGGCGCCGAGCGAGGTCTACCTCAACCTGTTCATGCTCACCCCGGCGATCGCCGCTGTGCTGGCCCATGTCCTGGAACGCCGCCAGCCGCTGAGCACGCTCTACGGCCACCATGCCCCGAGCCAGGAACCCTCCGGTCGCCTGCTCAAGACGCAGAGCATCACCGATGCTCTGGGGATCACGCCGCTGCGGCCCGTGGGCAGACTGCTGGCCTGGAGCATTCTTGCGCTTCTGCTCTTCTTCGGGTTCAGCCTGGCCGCGCTGCCGCTGGGCGGGGCGCTGGGAGCATACCCCCTGGACCTCTCGATGCCGATCTTCGTGCAGGACCTGAGCACCCGGCTCGGCCGGGACGCCACCGAGTTCATCGCCACAGGCCTCATGGTGGAGGTGGGCTGGATATTCTCCGGCGCCGTGCTCGGGGTCTTCCTCCACGCCGGCATGGAGATGGGATGGCGGGGCTACCTCTTCCCGCGGCTGCAGCTGCGCTGGGGGCCGCGCGCCGCCGTCGTGCTGACCGGAGTGATCTCCGGGCTCTGGTACGCGCCGCTGCTGGCGGCCGGCTTCTTCTACGGCCAGACGCCGGTGTTCGTCTCACTGGCGCTGATGCTCGGCTTCTCGATCATCATCGGCGGGGTGCTGGCCTGGCTGCGCATGCGGTCGGGCTCCATCTGGCCCGCCGCCTTCGCCCAGTCCATGATCTCTGCAGCGGCCATTCTGCACTTCTGGTTCGCCTCGGCCGGTGCGCCCGTCGACTTCCGGGTGGCGACGCTGCAGGGCGTCTCGGGCTGGATCCTGCCGGGGATGCTGCTGCTCGGCCTGCTGGTCTTCGCCCGCCGGGCCTACGGGCCGAATCGCTGAGACCGCAGCCCGCCTGAGCCCTCGCACGAGCCGAGCGGCGCAGGACATCTCCGCTTTACACCCAGGACAACACCGAGAAACGCCCGAGCCATAGCCTGAGCCCAGGCAGCCCATGACATGCCTGAAGGCCCCGGCATGGTGAGGAGCGGTGATGGCGATTCCAGCGCGGCAGACGCCTGAAGAGGATCAGGCCCTGCGACTGCACACCCGCCACGGAGACATCCGGGTCGCCGGAGACACCCTGCACCTGCCCCATCCGGGCGCCTCCGCGGTGCAGCTCGCCCCCGGACCGCTGGCGCTGATGCGCGCACTGATGAAGGCTCAGGGAGCCGTTCTCTCCAGGGAGCACCTGTTGGCAGTGCTTCCGCACTGCGGCTCAGAGCACGCCCTGGAGATGTGGGTCTCACGGCTGCGCCACTCGCTGCCCGACCCGGGGATGGTCAAGACCGTGGTCAAGCGCGGCTACCGACTGGTGGTCTGACCCTCCGGGTCCGGTTCGGCGGCGGGGGAATCGGAGGCGGCCGGGGAATCAGGAACATCACCGGTCACCACGGTCCCGATCTCACCGGTCTCCGGGTCCCAGCCGTCGGCCCATTCCCCGGTGGCGAAGTCATAGCCCACGGGTGCGCCGTGCTCGTCCGTTCGCTGGTACCAGGATGTGTAGTCACCATGCTCGGAGTCCACCTGGGCGCCGGCGCCCTCACCCGGATCGGTGGGAACGACCTCCAGCGCGAAGTCATCGCCGTAGCGGTGCACGCCGTCGAGCACGGCGTTGCTGACGGCGAGATCGGCGTACTTCTCCCGCAGCGCATGCGGGTCCGTGGCGAGCTCTCGGGACCAGGCGATCATGATGAGGATCAGGACCACCGCGAACGGCAGTGCCGTGACGATCACCAGTGACTGCAGGCCCTGCAGCGCGGTGCCCTCGCCGAGCAGCAGCATGACCGTGGCCACGCCGGCCATGACCAGGCCCCAGAAGACCACGACGAGCTTGTTCGGGTCCTGATCGCCGCGGGTGGTGAGGATCCCCATCACCACTGAGGCGGAGTCTGCCGAGGTGATGAAGAAGATCGCGAGGATCACGACGACGACGATCGGCAGCCACTGCAGGAAGGGAAGCGCGTCGATCACCGCGAAGAGCACCTCAGGGGCGCTCAGGTCCGGGCTGACGCCGCCCTGGCCCTCCCGGGAGAGCCACATGGAGGTTCCGCCCATGACCCCGTAGGCCACGAAGAGCAGCGAGGAGGGCACGAGGATCACGCCCAGGATGAACTGCCGGATGGTCCGGCCGCGGGAGACCCGTGCGATGAAGATGCCGACGAAGGGAGACCAGGAGATCCACCAGGCCCAGTAGTAGACGGTCCACGCCGACTGGAAGTCCAGGGTCTCCTGGCCCCAGGAGGCCGAGCGACCCATCATCTGGAACATGGTCCCCAGGTATTCCATGAACGCCGAGGGCAGCAGGTTCAGCAGGAACAGCGTGGGTCCGGCGATGAAGAACAGGGTGATGACGCCGACGGTCAGCACGATGTTGATGCTCGAGAGATAGCGGATGCCGCGGGAGATCCCGGAGACGGCGGAGACCACGAAGCATGCGCTGAGCACGGCGATGATGACGACCATCATCGTGTTGGTGAGCTCCGAGGCGCCGGAGACGATCACCACGCCCTGCCCGATCTGCATCACGGCGATGCCCAGCGCCGCGGCGGTGCCGAAGAGGGTGGCGACGATCGCGAACATGTCGATCATCTTTCCGGCGAAGCCCTCGGAGTGCTTCTTGCCGAAGAGCTTCTCGAAGATGGCCGACATCAGCGGGACGCGACCGCGGCGATAGGCGGCGTAGGCCACGGCGCCGCCCACCAGGGCGTAGATGCCCCAGGCATGCAGTCCCCAGTGGAAATAGGTCTGCGCCATCGCGCTGTGCAGCGCCTGGTTCGACCCCGGCTCGTGATCCAGCGGGGCGGGAACGTTGTGGAAGTATGCCAGCGGTTCGGCGGGGCCCCAGAAGAGGACGCCGATGCCGATGCCCGCGGCGAAGAGCATCGCGATCCAGGCGAAGGTCGAGTACTCCGGCTGCTCCCCGTCCTTGCCCAGCGGAATCCTGCCGTAGCGGGTGGCGGCCAGGATGAGCAGGAAGACCAGGACGACGACGGCCAGCGCGTTGAAGAGCCAGCCGGCGTGGACCATGGTCCAGTCATAGGCGACGCCGGCCACCTCTGAGACGCCGGCCGGGTCGGCCACGCCCCAGATGACGAAGGCCACCGTGAGCACACCGGTGACCGCGAAGATGAACCAGTCGATGCTGTAACGCCGGCGCTGTTCGTCGATGCCGATGCCCGGCACGAGCGCCGGGTGGGTGTCGTGCGGGTAGCTGGCGCGGGAGATCGGGTTCAGCTGGCCCAGGGCGTGCCCCGCTCGACGGGAGACGCGCCGCGTCTCTTCCCCGATTCGCTGACTCCGCTTGGGTGGCTGCTCTTCGGACATGGGTGATGTACCTCGATCTCTTGGTGGTGCGGATCAGGTGGATGCGCAGTTCTGTACAGGTGCGAGTGTCAGTCAGGTGCGATGCTCAGTCGGGCGCGCGTGCATGTCAGGCGTGCATGTCAGGCGTGCATGTCAGTCGGGCGTGTCCTGCCTCCTGATGTAGGTGAGGTCGAAGATCCTGCGGCCCACCGCCAGCGCCTTGGACTCGAAGTCGGTCTGGGCACGGCCGCTGAACCGAGGAGCCCAGCCGCCGTCGTCGTCGCGGGCCTGCTCCAGCGGCAGCGGCGCAGGATCCCTGCCCATGGACTTCGCGTCCAGATCGTACAGGCGCACCTCGGTGAGCGGCGACTCCTCACCGGAGCGTTCTCCCGCGTGCGGATTGCTGAACTGCTCCGAGGCGCTGAGGACCTCGCGCATCTGCACCGCGTAGCCTGACCAGTCAGTGGCGAGCCGGAAGACGCCGCCCTCGGGCAGCACCCGGGCGACCTTGGTGAGGAACCCCGCATCGATCAGACGCCGCTTATTGTGCTTCTTCTTGTGCCACGGGTCAGGGAAGAAGATCCAGACCTCCGAGACCTGTCCGGGGGCGAAGAGCTGGTCCAGCACCTCGGGCGCGTTGGCCACCGCCACCCGGACGTTGCGGAGGCCCTCGCGGCGGACGCGGCTCGCCAGCTGGGCCGCGCCGGGACGGTAGACCTCGATGGCGAGGAAATCGGTCTCCGGGTGGTTCGCGGCCGCCTGTGCGACTGCTTCACCGGAGCCGGAGCCGATCTCCACGATGATCGGCGCGGTGCGACCGAACTCGGCGGGCCAGTCGATGCTGAAGTCCTCAGCCACCGAGGTGTCGCGCTCACCGTGCGGAATGTCCAGCAGCTCCTGGCCCAGGGCCGCGTCCCAGGTCCGCTGATAGCTGGGCTTGAGCCGGTTGCTGCGGCGCACGAAGGACAGCGGGCGGCGCATCGGACGGCTGCGCTCGAAGTGCTCAGGCGCGGCTCCAGGTCCGGAGGCGTCCGGGTCGGAGGTGTCGGTGGGGTCGGGCGGGGAGGTTTCAGGCGTGGAGGATTCGGGCGTAGAGGCGTCGGGCTGGGAAGAGTCGGGCTGGGAAGTCACCGCTACAGGATAGCGGAGGCCCCCTCCAGGAACTCCTGCAGCAGCGGGCCGTTGGTGGAGCCGCCGAACTCGCCCTCCTCCAGGAAGATCGCCACAGCGAGGTCCCCCTGCATCGCGATCGCCCACGTGTGGGAGTAGGCGTCGTCCCCCTCACCCCGTTCCGCGGTGCCGGTCTTGGCGTAGATGGGCTCCCCGGGGATGGCCCCCATGGACTCCAGCGAGCCGAAGTTCACGGTGTCCGTCATCAGCGTGCGCAGGTCCTCTGCCTCCTCGGCGCTGAGGCCGTCCTCCGGCGCGGCCGGTTCCGACTCGGGCACCACGAGGTGAGGCTGCACGGTCTCCCCCGCGGCGATGGATGCGGTGACCGTGGCCATGCCCAGAGGCGAAGCCTCCACATTGCCCTGGCCGAAGAGGTTCGAGGCATGCAGGTTCTGCTCGGAGTCCTGCGGGATCGATCCCATCCGGGCGGGAACGCCGATGCTGGGATCCTCGCGCAGGCCGAGGTCCATGGCCGCATCATGCACCTCAGAGGAGGTCACGTCGTCCCAGGCGTCGGCGAAGACGGTGTTGCAGGAGACCGCCACGGCGTCGCGGAAGTCGATGCTGCCGAGGTAGTTGGCCGGGAAGCCGGAGTAGTTGCCGAACTCCTGACCGTGGACGGTGGTGCGGTCGGTGCACTCCACGGAGGACTCCGGGGTCAGGCCGTCACGGAGCATGGCCAGGGCCGAGACCACCTTGAAGGTGGAGCCCGGCGCGTAGGTGGACTGGGTGGCGATCGGCACGTAGCCGCCCTCGGGGTCATGGCTGGCGGCGGCCAGGATGCCGCCGTCGGAGGGACGGATGGCCACGATGCCGGCAGCGGTGTCCTGCTCGTCTGCGATGTCCTGTGCGAGGTTCTGCAGTCGCGGAACCATCGTGGTGTCCAGGTCGTCTCCCGGCTCTGGCTCCACCGCGTACAGGGTCTCCCCCTCGAGCTGGATCTCCATGCCCGGTGTGCCGCGCAGAGTCTCCTCATAGGCGGACTGGATTCCGGAGAGGCCGACCGTGTCACCCACGGCGAGGCTCGGATCGGATTCGAGGATCTCGGCGGTCACCGGTCCCACCCGGCCCAGCAGCAGCGGAGCGAAGTCGCGGGAATCAGCCAGCGGCATCTGGTCGTAGACGGATGAGGCGCCGGGGATCGCCTCCACCTCGGTGGCGGTGACCTCGCTCTCGGCGCGGCGCAGCGTGATCGCCTCGACGAAGGCGAGCTCACCGCCGGCCACGACGGTCTCGGCATAGGCCTCAGCGTCGATGTCGACCAGCTCGGCCAGCTCCTCGGCGGAGGTTCGCAGAGTCTCCGCGTCGGCGGGCTCGCCGTCCTCGGCCAGCCGGGACTTGTCGATGCCCAGCCGCACGACGTCGCGGTTGTAGACCATGGCCCGGCCCTCGTCGTCCATGATGCGACCACGGTCCGCCCCTGTGGTCACCAGGTTCAGGGCCTCCTGGCCGCTGTAGTCCGGGAGGATGATCTCCGGCGTGCCCTCCACGGCCCAGGTCTCGGCCTCCTCGTCATAGACGAGCTCGGCGGTGGTCTCGTAGCTCCAGGTCTCGCCCTCGATGCCCAGCTCGGAGAGGTCCCAGCTGTGCTGCAGCGGGACCGTCGCGGTGACCGGGCGCGGGGAGTCCTCCCCCGGTTCATCCAGCGCGATCACCCCGGGGGTGACCGAGGGGGTGATCTCCTCGAGGTGCTCGTGAAGGTTCTCCACCGCGGAGGTCAGTGACTGCGCGTCGCCCGAGGCGAAGTCCAGCGAGGAGAAGTCCCCGGAGCTCACCGCACCGGCAAGGGACTCGGCCGCCTCGTCCACGGTCTCCGCCGGGTCAGCGCTGCAGCCGGTCATGAGCATGACGGCCGCGACTCCCAGCGCGCCGACGGCAAGGGAACGGGGAAGCTTCGAGGCAGACATGTCCTCCAGTATCCCGGGCCGACCGGCGCGGGGAAGGGAGGACTCGCAGGACAGAGGTCAGCGCGTCAGCCCAGCGCCGGCCGAGGCGCAAGCCAGCACCGGCCGAGGTGCAGGCCAGGGCCGGGATGAAGACTCAGCGGCGGCGCGGGCCGGGGTCCCAGAGGACCAGCGCCTGGGTGCTGGCCCGGGGGCGTCGGCCGCGGGCCACGGTGACGACATCGCCGTGGGGGCCGACGGCGAAGATCCGGGGCTTCGTGGAGTGCCGTTCGGATTCGCGCAGCTCGTGACGCAGCACGTCCACGGTCTCCTCGAGGACCTCGACGCGGTTCTGCAGCTCGAGGATCCTGCGGATGCCCTCGAGCGAGACGCCTTCCTGGGAGAACTGCTGGATCTGCCTGAGCTGCTCGATGTTGTACGGGGAGTACCTGCGGTGGCGTCCGCCCTGGCGGCGCGGGGTGACCAGACCGATGCGGTCGTACTGGCGAAGGGTCTGGGGGTGCATGTCCGCGAGCTCGGCCGCCACAGAGATCACGAACAGCGGCGCGTGCCGCTGGTCCGCCTCGAGCATCCGTGCGTTGAGCACTGTCCGGGCATCCATGATCACAGCACCGCCTTGGCCTCGAGGCCTTTCCGGGGATCGATGCCCCTGGTGGCTTCCGCGTAGGCCCTGACGGCTTCCAGAGCCTCGGCGGGAAGGTCCTTGGGAACCTGGACCTCCAGGGTCACCAGCATGTCGCCCGCAACTTCACGGCCCTTCTCCCGACGACGCACACCGTGGCCCTTGAGCCGCAGCACGCGCCCCGAGGCCACGCCTGCGGGAATCTTGATGTGCACCTTCTCCCCGTGGACGGTCGGGACCTGGACAGTGGTGCCCAGCGCGGCCTCGTCGAAGGCCACGGGAAGGTGAATGCGGATGTCATCGCCCTCACGTTCAAAGAACCTGTGTCCGGAGATGGCGACCTCCACGAGCAGGTCGCCGGCGCCACCCGGTCCGCGCTGACCCTTGCCCTTGACCCGGACCTTCTGCCCGGGTCTGATGCCGGGCGGGATGCGCACGTCGATCACCGTTCCGTTGGGCTCGCGGAGCCCGACAGTGGTGCCGCGGATGGAACCGGCGAAGGAGATCGTGGTCTTGGAGGTCCGGTCCGCTCCCTTGGCGGGAGCTCCACCGCCGAAGCGGCCTCCGCCGAACCCGCCGCCTCCGAATCCCCCTCCGCCGAAGAGGTCGGAGAGGTCCGGACCGCCGGGGGTCTGTCCCCCTGCGGTGCCACGGCCTGAGCCGCCGTTGAAGAGATTCCCGAAGAGGTCCTCGAAGCCGCCGCCGGCGGCGCCGCCCGGGCCCGGGCCGCCCGAGAAACGGGCACCCGAGCCCATGGCGCGCACGGCGTCGTACTGTTCGCGCTGCTTCTTGTCTCCCAGCACGGAGTGGGCCTCGGCGATGTCCTTGAACCTCTGCTCAGAGGCATCATCCCCGGGGTTCTTGTCGGGATGATGCTTCCGGGCGAGCTTCCGGTACGCCTTCTTGATGTCCTCCTCAGAGGCATCGCGGGAGACGCCGAGGATGGCATAGAAATCTTTATCGATCCAGTCCTGTGAGGCCATGGCGCCTCCCTCCTTCCTTGTCTCTCAGCTCAGTTCTCGGCGGGCCCTGAAGAGACCATCACCTGGGCCGCCCGCAGCAGGCGGTCGCCGTGGCGATAGCCGGCACGCAGCACCACGGCCACATGGTCGGCGGGGATCTCATCGTTCGGCTGGGTCATGATGGCTTCATGCTGGTTGGGATCGAAGGCCTCCCCGATCTCTCCCACCACCACCAGGCCCTGCTGCTGCAGCACCGACTCCAGCCGCGAGGCGATATGTGCGAAGGGACCGTCCTGGAGATCCCCGGCCTGGCGGGCCGAAGAGATGTCATCCAGGACCGGCATCAGCTCGGTGATGAGCTGACCCTTGGTCCGGTCGCGCTCGGTGGCGCGATCACGCTCCACCCGACGCCGGTAGTTGACGTACTCAGCCTGCAGCCGCTGCAGATCAGCCTGCAGCTCGGCCTCGCGGACAGCGTCCTCAGCAGTGTCTGCCTCGTCCTCTGATGCCATGACCGTCTCGGCGATCTCCTCCTCCTCGGTGCCGCGGAGGAACTCATCGGCTGCGTCGATGCGCTCCTCCGGCTCCGTCTCCACGCCGCCGGTGATGCCTTCATCACCGGTGACCTGCTGCAGCTCGGGCTCCTCGGCGACCCGTGGGTCGATGTCCTCGGAGGAGACGCCGGCGACCTCTTCAGCTGACACCGGATCTCCGGCGGCGCCATAGTTCTCGGCCTCGCCCTCGGCTCCGATGGTCTCGATGTCCTCGGCGTCCTCCACGGGGAGGTCCTGCAGGATCTTCTCAGCCTGGGCCAAGGGGTCCTGCACCGGGTCCTGCTCCTCCGGCTCTTCGCCGCTGGGAACCTCGGGGTTCTTATGATCTGCCATGAGTCAGACCCCTTACTTCTTCTCGGATTCGTCCTCTTCGTCGACGACCTCTGCGTCGACGATGTCCTCTTCTTCGGCCGCGGGCTCGCCGGTGCCGTCAGCGGCACCATCGGGGGCCTGCGAGTAGAGCGCCTCGCCGATCTTGACCTGGGAGGCCTGCAGCTTCTCGTACGCGGCGTTGACCTCGTCGGCGTTGTCCTCGCCCTCGAGCGCCTTCTTGAGCTCGTCGACGTCGGCCTGGACCTCAGTCTTGACCTCCTCGGGCAGCTTCTCGCCGTTGTCCTTGAGGAGCTTGTCCACCGAGTAGGCGGTGGACTCTGCAGCGTTGCGCTTCTCGGCGGCCTCGCGGCGTGCCTTGTCCTCCTCGGCGTGAGCCTCGGCGTCGGCGACCATGCGCTCGATGTCGTCCTTCTCCAGCGAGGTGCCGCCGGTGATGGTCATCGACTGCTCGGTGCCGGTGCCCTTGTCCTTGGCGGAGACGTGGACGATGCCGTTGGCGTCGATGTCGAAGGTGACCTCGACCTGAGGCACTCCGCGCGGGGCCGGAGCGATGCCGGTCAGCTCGAAGGTGCCCAGGGGCTTGTTGTCCCGGGTGAACTCGCGCTCACCCTGGAAGACCTGGACGGCCACGGAGGGCTGGTTGTCCTCGGCGGTGGAGAAGACCTCGGAGCGCTTGGTCGGGATGGCCGTGTTGCGCTCGATCAGCTTGGTCATGACTCCGCCCTTGGTCTCGATGCCCAGGGACAGCGGGGTGACGTCGATCAGCAGCACGTCCTTGCGCTCACCGGCCAGAACACCTGCCTGCAGGGCTGCGCCGACGGCGACGACCTCGTCCGGGTTCACACCCTTGTTGGCATCCTTGCCGGAGAGCTGCTTGACCAGATCGGCCACGGCCGGCATGCGGGTGGAGCCGCCGACGAGGATCACGTGATCGATCTCGGAGACCTTGACCCCGGCCTCGGTGATGACGTCGTTGAACGGCTTCTTGGTGCGGTCCAGCAGATCCGAGGTCAGGTCCTGGAACTTGGCGCGGGACAGGGTCTCGTTCACGTGCACCGGGACGCCGTCGTTCTGGGTGGCGTAGGGGATGTTGATGTTGGCGCTGGAGGTGGAGGAGAGCTCCTTCTTGGCACGCTCGGCCTCTTCCTTCAGACGCGGCACGGCGATCTTGTCCTTGGAGAGATCGACTCCCTCCTTGGACTTGACCTGCGCGACGAGCCAGTCCATGATCCGCTGGTCCCAGTCGTCGCCGCCGAGGCGGTTGTCACCTGCGGTGGAGCGGACCTGGATCGTGGAGAAATCGTCCTCGTCCTTGCCGACCTCGAGCAGGGAGACGTCGAAGGTGCCGCCGCCCAGGTCGAAGACCAGGATGAGCTCGTCCTCCTTGCCCTTATCCAGGCCGTAGGCCAGCGCCGCGGCGGTGGGCTCGTTGACGATGCGGGAGACCTTCAGCCCGGCGATCTCGCCGGCCTCCTTGGTGGCCTGACGCTCGGCGTCGTTGAAGTACGCCGGCACGGTGATGACTGCATCGGTGACGTCCTCGCCCAGGTAAGACTCGGCGTCGTGCTTGAGCTTCATCAGCGTGCGGGCGGAGATCTCCTGCGCGGTGTACTTCTTGCCGTCGATCTCGGTGGACCAGTCCGTGCCCATATGGCGCTTGACCGAAGCGATCGTGCGATCGGGGTTGGACACTGCCTGGCGGCGGGCGACCTCACCGACCAGGACCTCGCCGGACTTGGAGAAGCCGACGACCGAGGGGGTGGTGCGTGCACCCTCTGCGTTGGCGATGACGGTGGGCTCGCCACCTTCAAGAACTGTGACCACTGAGTTGGTGGTTCCGAGGTCGATACCTACTGCGCGTGACATGCGGACTCCTTTCGAGAGCTGTGTCGAGAGCTGCGTTGAGCGAACTGCACTCAAGTCTCATCCTCGTTCGACATGGTGTCAAACTGAGTTGAGTGCAGGTGACTCAACTTCTACCTCCGGTCCAACGACACCCCTGCCGAATCCATTCCCGAAGCTTCCAGCCGCCTCCCGGCGCGCAGGACCGAGCGCACCTGCCAGTCATCGCCGAGCACGACGAGGTCTGCCCGGGAGCCCGGGGCCAGAGCGTCTCGGTCGGTCAGGCCCGCCAGCCGGGCAGGGTTCGACGTGGCGGCCTGCCGTGGATCCGAAGCGACAGCGGACCCAGCTCCCCGGAGGGTCTCGGGGCACGTTCGGCGAAGAGGATCAGCTCGCGCTGACCGGTGGCAGAATCCGTTCCGCTCACATCGCGATGCCGATGAACTTGGTCTCGAGGAACTCCTCGATCCCGATGTCACCGCCCTCCCGGCCCAGCCCCGACTCCTTGATCCCGCCGAAGGGAGCGGCCGGATTGGAGACGGCCCCCTGGTTGAGGCCGACCATCCCGGATTCCACAGCCTCGGCCACGCGTATGCCGCGGCGCAGGTTCTCCGTGTAGACGTAGTTGACCAGACCGTATTCGGTGGCGTTGATCCACTCGATGACCTCCGCCTCGGTGTCGAAGGGGGTCAGTGGAGCCACGGGACCGAAGATCTCCTCCTCGCGCATCCGGGCGTTGTCCGGAATATCGGTGAGAACGGTGGGCGGGTAGAAGTAGCCGTCTCGATCCACGGGCCTGCCGCCGATCAGGATCTTGGCGCCGCCGTCCACCGCATCGGTCACCAGCGCGTCGACCTTGTCCAGCTGTGTGGCGTCGACCAGCGGACCGACGCGCACGCCGTCCTGGACGCCGCGACCCAGCGGAAGCTTCTCCATCTCGGCAGAGAGCTTCTGCGCGAACTCGTCCATGACGCTGCGGTGGACGAAGATCCTGTTGGCCGCGGTGCAGGCCTCACCCGTGTTGCGCATCTTGGCCAGCAGCGCACCCTGGACCGCGGCATCGATGTCGGCGTCCTCGAAGACCACGAAACCTGCATTGCCCCCGAGCTCCATGGAGGTCCGCAGCACATGCTGCGAGGCCTGCTCCAACAGCTTGCGGCCCACCGGCGTGGATCCGGTGAAGGAGAGCTTCCGAGCGATGCCCGAGCGGATCAGCGGCTCCATGACCTTGCCGGAGGTGGAGGTCACGAGGACGTTGACGGCCCCCGCCGGAAGGCCGGCTTCATCGAGGATGTCTGCGAGCGCCAACATCGACAGCGGGGTGAGTTCGGCGGGCTTGATCACCGAGGTGCAGCCTGCGGCGATCGCCGGCCCGAGCTTCCGGGTGCCCATCGCGAGCGGAAAGTTCCAGGGAGTGATCAGGATGGAAGGTCCGACGGGCTGCTTCGCCACGAGGAAGCGCGCATTGCCGGTGGGCGCGGTCTGGTAGCCCCCGCTGATCCGCGTCGCCTCCTCGGCGAAGTGCCGAAAGAACTCGGCGGCATAGGCGACCTCGGCATGGGAGTCGGTCAGCGGCTTGCCCATCTCCAGGGTCATGAGCAGTGCAAGGTCGTCCTTGCGCTCGTGCATCAGCTCGAAGGCGCGCATGAGGATGTTCGCGCGCTCTCGCGGGGCCATGGCGGCCAGATTCGGCTGGGCGGCCTCGGCCGCCTTCAGCGCATCCCAGCCGTCCTGCGCCGAGGCATCCGCGACCATGCAGAGTCGCCTTCCGGTGGAGGGATCGATGACCTCGAGGGTGGACTGACCTTCGGCGTCGACCCACTTCCCATCGATGAACAGCTGCTTGGGCACAGCCTCGATCAGGCTGGACTCGCGTTCTGCGGTGATGGTCTGTTCTGCCATGTGTCCTCCTCGAAAGGGTGTCCCGGTCGCAGGGCCTGCGCGCTCAGCCTACGCCGCTGCCATTGCGCCGACCATGCCCCGGCCATGCCTCGGCCATGCACGGACACCACGCCCGGGCCTTCCCGTTGACCGGCGCGGGCGGTCCGGGGTGGACGGGCGGGCCGGGGCGGGCGGGCGGGCGGGGCGGGCGGTCCGGTCACGCGCCGCACTGGTCATGTGCCGCCAAGGGCGCTAGCCTGGGCCGGACACCAGATTGTCAACAATCCGAAAGGTATACCCGATGGCGACCCTCTCACCACTCTTGAAGCAGGCGACTCCCCTGGTGGCGACCCGGGGCGAGGGCGTATGGCTCTATGACGAGTCAGGACAGCCCCACCTGGACTTCACCGCAGGAATCGGTGTGACCAGCACGGGCCACTGCCACCCGCGGGTGGTCGCGGCCGCTCAGGAGCAGGTGGGCCAGCTCATCCACGGTCAGTACACGACGATCATGCATCAGCCGCTGCTGACGCTCAGCGAGCGTCTCTCCGAGGTGCTCCCCGCGGGCCTGGACTCGGTCTTCTTCTCCAACTCAGGCTCAGAGGCCGCCGAGGCCGCGCTGCGGCTTGCTCGACAGGCCACGGGGCGGCCCAACATCGTGGTCTTCCAGGGCGGATTCCACGGCCGGACGGTGGCGGCTGCCTCGATGACCACCTCGGGCACGAAGTTCCGGGCGGGGTTCAGCCCGCTGATGTCCGGTGTGATGGTGTCGCCGTTCCCGAATCCCAGCCACTACCGCGAGTACGGCTGGGACCAGGAGCAGGCCACAGACTTCGCGCTCAGGGAGCTCGACCTGCTGCTGCAGACACAGTCCAGTCCGGCGGACACTGCCGCGTTCATGGTGGAGCCGGTGCTGGGAGAGGGCGGCTACGTGCCCGGCAACGAGCGATTCTTCGCCGGCCTGCGCGAACGGGCGGACCGGCACGGCATCCTGCTGATCATCGACGAGGTGCAGACCGGATTCGGGCGCACGGGCAGATTCTGGGGACACGACCACTTCAGCCCGGCAGGCGGACCCGCCCTCGCGGACATCATGATGTTCGCCAAGGGAATCGCCTCCGGCTTCCCCATCTCCGGGATCGCCGCCTCCTCCGAGCTCATGGCGAAGGCCTGGCCAGGTTCACAGGGAGGGACCTACGGGGCCAACGCGGTGGCCTGCGCCGCGGCGGTCGCGACGCTGGACGTGATTGCGGAGGAGAAGCTCGTGGAGAACTCGGCCGCCCGCGGCGAGCAGCTCCGCGCCGGACTGCGCCACGTCGCTTCCACGGTCAATGAGGCAGTCGGCACCGCGCGCATCGCCGAGGTGCGCGGTCTGGGCCTCATGGTGGGCAACGAGTTCCGCGACGCCGACGGCGCACCTGATCCGGCCACGGCGATGGCCGCCCAGCAGGAGGCCGCCAGGCGCGGACTGCTGCTGCTGATCTGCGGCTCCTGGGGCGAGGTCGTCCGGTTCATTCCGGCGCTGGTGGTCTCGGAATCTGAGGTCGACCAGGCGGTGGCCCTGTGGTCTGAAGCTGTGACCGCCGTCGTCGCCGGCTGAGGCGCCGGGTCTCGGCCGGCTGAGGCGCCGGGTCTCGGCCGGCTGAGGCGCCGGGTCTCGGCCAGCTGAGGCGCCGGGTCTCGGGCGGCTCAGGCGCTGCCGGTCACCAGACCCGGGAGGTCAGTCGCGGGTACTTCGGCGACATGTCATCTCCGGAGGAGGTGCGGGTCACCCGGCGCTTCAGCCAGGGGTAGAAGTAGTCCCTGGTCCAGGTCAGCTCGCTCCGGAGGCGCTCCGGCAGGGAGACCGGCGGTGAATCCTCCACCTCCGGGTCCCCGATCTCGTCCTTCTCGCCGAGCACCTTGAGGACCTCCTTGGCCATGAGCATATGACCGGCGATCCCCAGGTGCATGCGGTCCACGTCCCAGTAGCGCCAGTCCTGGAACTGCCGCATGTGCCAGAAGTCCACGAGGTCGAGCTCGAAATCGGCGGCGATCTTGCGCACATGCTCGTTGTAGATCGCGGTCCGCCCGCGGGTGGCCTTGAACAGCGGAGCCTGTCCGGAGTCGAATCCGGTGAAGAGGACCACCCGGGCGCCGGTGCTCATGAGCTTCTCGACGCCCCAGCGGTAGCGCTCCATGAGCGCATCCACGTTCACAGTGGGCCGCAGGATGTCATTGCCGCCCGCGTAGATGGTGACGAGGGTGGGCTGGAGTCCGACGGCGGGGTCCAGCTGCTCGTCGAAGACCTGCTCGAGCTTCTTGCCGCGCACGGCGAGGTTCGCATAGCCCCAGGAGGAGTCATTGGACATCAGCTGTCCGGCCACCCGATCGGCCCAGCCGCGCACCCCGTTGGGGCTTGACGGATCGATGTCCGCCATCCCTTCGGTGAACGAGTCCCCCATCGCGACGAATCGCTTCTGAAAAGGACCGTCAAGCTGATCTGATGCGGACATTGAGCCCTCCCCTTCGCATGCCGCTGTGCTTCTCTCACCCGCAACCCTACCGGTGGGCGCAGAAGTACTGAACCCGGCGGCGACGAGGGCTAGCGGTTGAGCGGGTTCGCCCCGGGAGGCCGCTCCGCCTCGGCGAGCGGGCCGGGTGCGGATCCCTGGCCGAAGGCCGAGCCGCCGAGGCTCTCCCGGCCATGCCCGCTGAGCCAGTTCGACAGATCCGGTCCGGCGGGGACGATCTGGGTCGGGTTGATGTCCTCATGGACCTCGTAATAGTGCCGCTTGATCTGATCGAAGTCCACAGTGTCCCCGAAGCCGGGGGTCTGGAACAGATCCCGGGCGTAGGCCCACAGGTTGGGCATCTCGGAGAGCTTGTTGCGGTTGCACTTGAAATGGCCGTGATAGACCGGGTCGAAGCGGACCAGGGTGGTGAAGAGCCGGACATCCGCCTCGGTGATGTGCTCGCCCATCAGGTACCTGCTCGTGGCGAGCCGCTCCTCCAGCCAGTCCAGCGCGGTGAAAAGGCGCGCATACGCGTCCTCATAGGCGCTCTGCGAACCGGCGAAGCCCGCCCGATAGACGCCGTTGTTGACCTCGGTGAAGATCCGCTTGATCACCGGCAGCATCTCCTGGATCTTCTCCTCCGGGAGCAGGTCCGGCGCGCCCTCGCGGTGATGGGCGCGCCACTGTGTGGAGAGGTCGAAGGTCAGCTGAGGATAGTTGTTCGTGACGACCCCGCCCGAGGACACGTCCACCAGCGCCGGCACCGTGATTCCCCGCGGGTAGTCCGGGAAGCGGGCGAAGTAGTTCTCCTGCAGCCGTTCGGTGCCCAGCACCGGGTCGCGTCCGCCCTCGTCCAGATCGAACGTCCAGGAGCGGGCGTCATGGGTGGGACCCGGGGTGCCCAGGGAGATGGCGTCCTCCAGTCCGAGCAGGCGGCGGACGATGATCGAGCGGTGCGCCCACGGGCACGCGCGGGCGGCCACCAGGCGATAGCGCCCCGGTTCCACCTGCCAGGCCTGACCCCCTTCGGTGAGTCCCAGCGCTCGCGGGTCTCCGATGGAGGAGGAGTCCTCCTGCGGGGCGGCACGCACCGCCTCCGGATCCGCGACGACCCTGTCCTCGATGTAGTTGGTGTCCCGGGTGAACTCTCCACCGGTCACATAGGCACCTCTGGTGGAATGTTCGCTGCCTGCAGTCGTCGCTGGTTCGCTGTTCTCGGCCATGGTCCAAGCCTACGCGTCCGCGTGGGAGCTCATCGGTTGATCTGGGTCTGCCTCGGTACGCTGGGATCATGCCTGAGCCCAGCTCCGTGAAGCGGATCACCTGCAACAATCCGTCCCCCATGACTCTGCAGGGGACCAACACCTATGTCCTGGGAGCCGGGGAGGGCGCGCCGGTGGTCATCGTGGATCCTGGACCGGCTGGTCACCCGGAACATCTGGCGCAGGTGCGCGCCGTCGTCGGACCTCGTCCGGTGACTCAGATCCTGGTCACACATCGTCACGCTGACCACACCGGAGCTGCGGCGAGCTTCAGCGAGGCTTTCGCGGCTCCGGTCCGCGGGCACAGTCCGGAGCAGTGTCTGGGCACCGGCACCGAAGAAGCGGCACCGCTGACGCCTGGGGAGGAGATCGCTCTGGAGGGTCTGCGTCTGAGCGTGCTGCACACTCCGGGGCACACCTCGGATTCGCTGTGCTTCTGGATCCAGTCAGGTTCACTGCCGCAGGGGCAGGCGATGCTCACCGGAGACACGCTCCTGGGTGAGGGGACCACGATGCTGGACCATCCTGACGGGACCCTCACGGACTACCTGCGCAGCCTCGAGACGCTTCGCGGCTTCGGCGGGGCGCGGATGCTGCCCGCCCATGGACCTGAACAGCCCAGCGTGGCCGAGGTCGCCGAGCGGTATCTGACCCACCGCCTCCAGCGGCTGGACCAGGTGCGCGCGCTGCTGCGCGAGACCGACTCCGACGCCGGGCGGATCAGCGCCGCCGAGCTCGGCGGGCTCATCTACGGGCAGCGGAGCGGTCTGCCGGCCGGCATCACCACCAAGATCGCCGCCGCCCAGCTGGGGCACCTCGAGCACCTCGGTGAGCTCGACCCTCCCCGTTCGAGTTAGAATGGGCGCTTGACCGGGTCACCCTCGGTCCAGGTGATCGACTCCACGGTGATCCCCTCTGCGTTGAAGTAGTCCACCAGCGCGGAGGCGGCCGAGTTCAGCCGGGTGAACGCATCAGAGTTCGCGCTGCCCGACCCGTCAGCGGCATAGAAGGTCAGCGCCAGTGCGCGTCGCCCGCGATCGTCGAGAACCTCGTGCTTCGCCACGGAGAGCTGACCGTCGGTGACGCCCACCACCGGCAGACCCTCGAGGTCTTCACGGAAGGGGTCCATGAAGCCGGTGAGCTCCTCCACCGCGTCGTCCACGGAGATCAGGTCCCCGGCCACGATCTGGGCCCTGAGCACCGCCCATTCGTCGGCGGCCAGCGGTGCGGGGCCCCACGCAGCACGTCTTTTCCAGCGCAATGATCCTCCTGGTGTGTCCAGCGTCTCAGCGGCGGATCCGGGCATCTCCGGAGAGTCTGGGTAGAGCCTGAACAATACTGGACCCGCTGCACATCTGCGCACTCTAGGATAGCCAGCATGAGCAACCACACGGCTGTCATCACCGGTTCCACCGCAGGCCTCGGCGCAGCCTTCGCGCGCCAGCTGGCCGCGCAGGGGTACGACCTGGTCCTGGTGGCGCGGGACGGCGATCGACTGCGGATGCAGGCGGAATCGATGTCCTCCCAGTACGGCGTGGGCACGTCGGTGATCGTGGCGGACCTGGTGACGGACGACGGCGTGGCGGCCGTTCAGGAGCGCCTGGCCGACCGCACACACCCGGTGCACCTGCTGGTGAACAACGCGGGGCACGGGCTGGCCGCTGACTTCATCGATTCTGAGCTTGAGGACGAGCGCAGGCTGCTGCGGCTGCACGTGCAGACCACGCTCGAGCTCTCCCACACCGCGGCCAGTGCCATGGCACGGCGGCGCGGCGGGCGCATCATCAACGTGGCATCCGTGGCGGGGTACACGCCGACCGGGACCTATTCGGCGGCCAAGGCCTGGGTGATCAACTTCTCCAAGGGGCTGCACAACCAGCTGCGCTCACGCGGGGTGACGGTGACGGCGCTGGTGCCGGGCCTGGTGCGGACCGAGTTCCACCAGCGATCCGGCATCAGGATCAAGTCCGCCAAGCGATGGATGTGGTTGGAGGCCGATGATGTGGTGCGTGAGGCGCTGACCGCCAATGCCCAGGGTGCGGCCATCTGCGTTCCGGCTCGGAGCTACCAGATGCTCACCGCGGGTCTGCGGTTCATGCCCGATTCCATGGTGCAGTGGGCCATGGAGAAGCGCACCGGCGGCTCCGAGCAGGCTGGGCTCGAGCAGGGCGGGTCCGAGGCGGATCCGACCATGCAGCACGGCGCCCCGGGCACGGCGGAGTATGGCACCTCTGCGGACGGCACGGCCGAACCCACCACCGAGGCGATCAACACGGTGGACGCCTATAAGGCGGCGAAGGCCAAGAGCACGGCGAAGGCCGGCAGAGGTCGCGACACGCCCCCTCCGCCGCCGGCCTGATCCTCGCGAGCAGCGGCAGGCTGAGCGTGACTCAGCGGGGCCGGTCCTCTGTGCGCGGACGGGCTGGCTCTCCGGGTCGACGCGTGGCGGCCGCGCCGAAGGTCTCCTCGTCCTCCTGCTCGGGTGACACATCCTCGGCATAGGCCGTGCCGTCGTTCTCGAGCTCGCTGCGGTCTTCCTGACGCTCGAGCCGCTCACGGTAAGCTCCCGCTCCCGGCCCGGAGAATTCACGATTGCGCTGGACAGCGGCGATCGACCCGGTGAAGATCGATGCGCCCTCCCCGGCGTGCGCCACCGGCTGTGAGTCCGCTGCGGCGTCGACGGCCCCCACCTGACCGGTGCGCACCGACTCCGGGGCCTTCGAGAGCGCCTCTTCATTGCTGAGCAGCATGCGCTGGGTGAGCACCGCGTAGGGATGTTCCGCGCGGAGGTAGTTCACCAGGTCCTCGCGGATCAGACAGCGCAGATCCCAGAGCTCCCCGGAGTTTCGCGCCGAGACCACGACCCGGGCCTTGACCATGCCGCCGACCGCCTCCGTGACCTGGAGGGAGTAGTCCCGGCCGTCCCAGAGCTCGGCGGAGTCCAGCAGACGCTTCAGTCGGGCGCGCAGCGGGTCCATCGGAACGCGCCAGTCCACGTCGAGCTCCACTGTGCCGAGGATCTCGGTGCCCACCCGGGTCCAGTTCTCGAACGGGGTGGCGACGAAGTAGCTGGAGGGATAGATGAAGCGGCGCTCATCCCAGGACTTGATCACCACGGCGGTCAGCGTGATGTCCTCGACCGAGCCGAAGTTGCCCTCCATCACGACCACGTCGCCGGCGCGGATGGAATCGGTGAAGGCCAGCTGGATGCCGGCGAAGACGTTGGTCAGCACTGACTGCATGGCCAGCCCGACCACCACCGAGGCCACGCCGGCCGAGGCCAGCAGCCCCGCACCGAGCGCGCGGACCTGGGGAATCATGAGCAGGATCGCGGCCACCGCCATCGTGATGATCACCGCAGTCAGGATCCGCCGGATCAGGGAGACCTGTGTGGAGAGTCGGCGGCCGCGCCGGTCGTCCACGTCCAGCTCCCCGTCCACGTATCCGATGTATTTCGACTGGATCATGGCCTCGGCGATCCGCACGATCCGCAGTGCCCACCAGGCGAGGCAGACGACCACCGCCACGAGGAGGACGAAGGACACCGGTTGGAGCCACTCGGCCTCGTCCACGACGATCCCCAGCGTGAGCCGCGCGCCGATGAGCACCAGTGTGATGAACAGCGGCGTGCGGGTGCGGTTCACCGCATGCTTCACGTGCTCGTTGTTCCGGAAGAACTGCTTGAGCACCATCGAGGAGGCGATCGTGACCACCAGTGCGATCACCACGGCGATGGTCAGACCCGTGATGATCCCGAAGAAGGGACCCTGCTGGGAGATCAGGCTCTCGAGTCCCTCCGGCACGCTCTCTTCGACGATCTGGTCGACTCCATCGGTGGGCTCTGGATCACTCGGGACGGTCCGGGGCGACGCGTCTGCCGAGAGCACTGCGGAGAAATCCATGCGGGAGAAGACCATGGCCAGCATCATGCCACGCCCTTCTGAATGGGCACTGAGATGCTCCGGCGAGTCCGGTGTGTGGGCTCTCGCGTCACGAAGTGGGCAGGAATGCACGCCAGTGGAGACAATGGGAACATGCTCACTCTCAAAGACCTGCGCGGAGGCTCGGTCGATGCCGCCTCCGTGCTCCCTCGCGCCGCCCAGGACATATCTGCCACGATCGAGACCGTGGCCCCGATTCTGAAGCATGTGCGTCAGAACGGAGTCTCCGCGCTGCTGGAGTATTCGGAGAAGTTCGACGGGGTGCGGCCTCCCTCCGTCCGGGTGCCGGCGGAGAAGCTGCGCGAGGCGGCGGAGCAGCTGGAGCCCAACGTGCGCGCCGCCCTCGAGACGCTGATCCTGCGCACCCGAGAGGTGCACAACGCACAGCTTCCAGCGGCCTCGGTGGTCTCCCCCGGGCCTGATGCCCGGGTGACCAACCGGTGGGCACCGATCCGGCGAGTGGGCCTCTATGTGCCCGGCGGTCAGGCGGTCTACCCCTCCTCGGTGGTCATGAACGTGGTCCCCGCCCAGGTGGCCGGCGTCACCTCTCTGGCGATCGCCTCGCCCCCGCAGAAGGACTTCGGCGGGCTGCCCCACCCGACGATCCTCGGCGCCGCGCACCTGCTGGGCGTGGATGAGGTCTACGCCGTCGGCGGCGCCCAGGCGGTGGGGATGTTTGCGTATGGGGCCCGGGACGACGCAGGCGAGATGGTCTGTGCGCCGGTCTCACTGATCACCGGTCCGGGCAACATCTTCGTGGCCACCGCGAAGCGGGCGGTGCAGGGTGTGGTGGGCATCGACTCCGAGGCAGGTCCCACCGAGATCATGGTCCTCGCCGACGAGACCGCGAAGGCCCGCCTGATCGCCGCAGATCTCATCTCCCAGGCCGAGCACGATGCCCTGGCCGCCGCAGTGCTGGTGACCACCTCGATGTCACTTGCCGAAGCCGTGATGACCGAGGTCGAGGCGCAGGCACGCACCACGCGGCACGACGCTCGCGTGAAGCAGGCACTGACCGGGGCGCAGTCTGCCGTGCTGGTGGTCGACACGATGGACCAGGCGGTGGACATCGCCAATGCCTACGGGGCCGAGCACCTTGAGGTGATGACGATCGACGATGCCACCGTCGTCGAAGAGATCCACAACGCCGGAGCGGTGTTCGTCGGTGACTTCACCCCTGTCTCTCTCGGTGACTACGGCGCGGGATCCAACCATGTGCTTCCCACCGGGGGCGCGTCCGCATACTCCTCCGGGCTGAACGTCTCGAGCTTCCTGCGGTCCCAGCAGGTCATCGCCTACGGCCGAGAAGGTCTGCGCCAGGTGGCCGACCATGTCACGGCACTGGCCCAGGCAGAGGGACTTCCGGCACACGGTCAGGCCGTGGAGGCTCGCTTCCGCTGATCACGACGACGACGGCGGACGCGACTCACCCGCGAATGAGTGAGTCGAGCCCGCCGTCGTGTGTCTGCGGTGCTGGCCGATCAGGCCTGGGAGATGTAGCTGGTGTTCACCCAGCCCGTGTGGGTCTCCCCGCCGGAGGTGTATTCCACCTTGAGCCATGAGCCCTCGCGCTTGAGCTGCTTGAGCTCGGTGCCGCGCGGGACCTGGACCAGCTTGTCACCGGAGGTGGCCGCCGACTCGCGGAGAGGCACGCTGTAGGTGGCAGTCCAGGTGCCGGCCGCTGAGACGTTGGAGACCGTCTTGGCGTCCGGGTGGACCTTGTAGTAGCTGTCCCCGTAGCCGCCCGGATCTCCGCTGAGGCCCAGCTTCTGGTTGCAGAGCGGCCAGGCGTTCCAGCCCTGCTTCTTGTAGAGCATGTAGGCCCGCTTGATCTGTTCCTCTTTGCTGGCCTCGTGCGGGAAGCCCGAGCCGCCGACAGCCTCCCAGGATTCTGGGCTGAACTGCACCCCGCCGTAGAAGCCGTTGCCGGTGTCGATCTTCCAGTTCTGACCGGACTCGCACTGGGCCAGCTTGTCCCAGATCTGGCTGTACGGTCCGTTCTTGCTCTTGGCGTGCATGTTCGAGGAGGTGGAGGTCCCCGAGCCGCTGGTGGAGCCGGAGGACCCGGTGTTCGAGCTGCCCGAGCTGGCAGTGCCGGTGGAGCTGGGGGCCTTGCTGGTCAGCAACTGAGCGGACATCCAGCCGGTGGCTCCGTTGACCTTGACCTCCTGCCAGCCGTCCGTCTTCTTCTGCAGCAGCTCGACCTTGGTTCCCGTGGGCACCGAGAACATCACGCTGTTGTTGGTGCTGGGGCCCATCCGCACATTCACGGTGTTCGAGCTGTAGGCGGTGCCGACGACCTTGCTGCTGCTGTTCGTGGAGTTGGCCTTGGGTGCTTCGCTGCTGCTCGACCCGCCGCTGGAATCCTTCGAGTCGCTCGAGCTCGACGAGGCGGAGGCACTGGCGGAGCCGGAGTTCAGGAAGTCCGAGTTCACCCACACCGTCTTGCCGCTGTAGGTGAAGCTCACCCAGTCGCCGTTGCGACCCGTGATCTGGATCTCGCGCTTGGGGTTCAGGTTCAGCACGATCCTGTACGAGGTTCCGGGGCCGCTGCGAGCGTTCAGGTAGACGTTGCTCTTGACGTGGTAGGTCCCGCTTGCTGACTTCGTCGATGAGCCTGAGTCCGAGGACGGAGCAGTCTCGGTGCTGCTCGAGTCACTGGAGGACGGGGTGCTGCTGCCGGAGGAGGCAGAGGCGGTCGCCTTGATCAGGTAGCCCGAATGCACCCACAGAGTCCGCGAGCCGTCCTTGAAGCTGACCCAGTCACCCTTCTTCCCGGTGATCGAGATCTTTGTCCCTGCCTTGAGCACCTTCGCGCTGGAGCTGGAGCTGCTCGCTCCGGTGCGGGCATTCAGCGAGATGCCGGACTTGACCTGGAAGGTCCCGCTCGCAGTGCTCGTGGAGCTGGTGGAGGACTTCGACGACGAGCTGCTCGAGCTGGTCGAACCGCTGGAAGAGGACGCAGAGGAAGCCTTCACAAGATAGCCCGAATGCACCCACAGGGTCCGCGAGCCGTCCTTGAAGCTGACCCAGTCACCCTTCTTCCCGGTGATCGAGATCTTTGTCCCTGCCTTGAGCACCTTCGCGCTGGAGCTGGAGCTGCTGGCACCGGTGCGGGCATTCAGCGAGATGCCGGACTTGACCTGGAAGGTCCCGCTCGCAGTGCTCGTCGAGCTGGTGGAGGACTTCGACGAGGTGCTGCTGCCCGAGGAGGCAGAGGCGGTCGCCTTGATCAGGTAGCCCGAATGCACCCACAGGGTCCGCGAGCCGTCCTTGAAGCTGACCCACTCACCCTTCTTTCCGGTGACCGAGATCTTCGTGCCTGCCTTGAGCACCTTCGCGCTGGAACTCGAGGTGCTGGCACCGGTCCGCGCATTCAGCGAGATTCCGGACTTGACCTGGAAGGTCCCGCTCGCAGTGCTCGGGGAGCTGGTGGAGGACTTCGACGACGAGCTGCTCGAATCACTCGAATCACTCGACGAGGTGCTGCTGCCTGAGGACGCCGTGGACTTGTCCAACCAGGTCGACTGCAGCCACAGGGTCCGAGAACCGTCCTTGAAGCTGAACCACTCGCCCTTCTTGCCGGTGACCTTCACCGTGGTGCCCGGCTTGAGGACCTTCACGATCGAGTTCGACGTGCCAGCGCCGCTGCGCGCCCGCAGGCTTACACCACTCTTGACCTTGTAGGTGCCGCTGGCCGCAGTGGTCGTCTCACCGGAGGAGCTGGAGGATTCAGGACCGCCAGGGACGGTCCCGGAGCCGGAGCCTGTCCCATTCGAGCTGCTGCCCTTGTTCAGGTAGCCCGAATGCAGCCAGAGGGTGCGGGAGCCGTCCTTATAGCTCAGCCACACACCACTCTTCCCTGTGACCTTCACCGTGGTGCCCGGCTTCAGCACCTTGGCCTTGGAGCTTGAGGTGCTGGCACCGGTGCGCGCGTTCAGGTACACGCCGCTCTTGACCTGATAGGTGCCGCTGGCCGAAGTGGTCGAGGAAGCAGAAGTCGAGGACGCCGTGGACTTGTCCAGCCAACTCGACTGCAGCCACAGGGTCCGGGAACCGTCCTTATAGCTCAGCCAGCCACCGTTCTTGCCCGTGACCTTCACCGTGGTGCCCGGCTTGAGGACCTTCACGATCGAGTTCGACGTGCCAGCGCCGCTGCGTGCCCGCAGGCTCACGCCGCTCTTGACCTTGTAGGTGCCGCTGGCCGAAGTGGTCGAGGAAGCAGGAGTCGAGGACGCCGTGGACTTGTCCAGCCAACTCGACTGCAGCCACAGGGTCCGGGAACCGTCCTTATAGCTCAGCCAGCCACCGTTCTTGCCCGTGACCTTCACCGTGGTGCCCGGCTTGAGGACCTTCACGATCGAGTTCGACGTGCCAGCGCCGCTGCGCGCCCGCAGGCTCACGCCGCTCTTGACCTTGTAGGTGCCGCTGGCCGAAGTGGTCGAAGAGGCAGGAGTCGAGGACGCCGTGGACTTGTCCAGCCAACTCGACTGCAGCCACAGGGTCCGGGAACCGTCCTTATAGCTCAGCCAGCCACCGTTCTTGCCCGTGACCTTCACCGTGGTGCCCGGCTTGAGGACCTTCACGATCGAGTTCGACGTGCCAGCGCCGCTGCGCGCCCGCAGGCTCACGCCGCTCTTGACCTTGTAGGTGCCGCTGGCCGCGGTGGTGGAAGAAGCAGGAGTCGAGGTCGAAGAACCCGAAGAGGAGCTCGCGACCTTCTTGAGGTAATCGCCGTGGGACCAGACCGTCTGACCGTTGCGGCTGAACTTCAGCCAGCTGCCGTACTTGGCGGTGACTGTCACCTGGGTGCCCGAAGCAAGGCCCTGCTGGACCGCGTAGTTTGTTCCGGGGCCGCTGCGCGCGTTCAGGGAGGTCGTGGTCCGGTACTTCGTGGGCGTGACCGAGGTGCCCTTGGGCGCGCTGGAGGCGGGGGTCGTGCCCGTGCTGGAGCCGCTCGGACGGGACGGGGTGACGGCTGAATGCGCCACCCACCCGGTGCGGCCATTGGTCTTGACCCGCACCATGGAGTTTCTGATGTCGCCGGGGACAGCCGTCAGTGCCGTGCCTGCGCCCAGCTGCCTGATGATCGAGCCGGAGCTGCTCGCAGTGGAGCGCAGCGGGGTGGAGCTCGCCGTGTAGTAGTCACAGGAGGCGGGGGCGGAGATGTTCAGCACGGTGCTGGCTGCCGAGCGCAGATTGACGCCGCGCTGGGCGAGCCAGGTGGTGGGATTATGGGAGGTGCCGCTGAGCCAGGCGCCCTCCCAGATCTCCAGGTGCAGGTGAGGCCCGGTGGAAGGGCCGGAGCTGCCGACTCGGGCGATGGTCTGACCGGCTTTGACGCTCTGCCCGATACGCACATGGCTGTTGGCGTCCCACATGTGGAAGTACGCGCTGTGGAAGGTCCTGCCGCCGATCCGATGCTGCACCACGACGTAGCCGGCGTTGTAGCGATTGCCGCTGAACGTCCGCACCACGGTGCCATCGGCGACGGAGTAGATCGGGCTTCCGTTCGCAGCACCCAGGTCCTGGCCCAGGTGATAGGTGGAGGCACCCTGGGTGGGCATGCAGCGCGCTCCGTAGGGAGACGTATAGCTGAAGGAACGACTGGCGAGCGGGTAGCGGAACGTGGTGGCACTGCGGGTCGCAGCGATGTCCACCGTGCTGAGACTGGCGGCACCGGCCGCGGGGGCGTTCACGCCCGCAGCGGGCAGCGGCGCCACATCGACGGGGGCAGCGGCTGCGGCATTGGCAGTCAGCGGCATGGTCAGGCCTACGGCGAGAGTGCCGACAACGGCAGAAGAGAGTTTTTTCGGCACAGCTGATTCCTCACTAGTCGTTCACATCCGAACGGCTCCATGAATACGTCGGCAGACACCTGCGGCGGCTGTCGGACCTCTCTGCACGGCTGGGAAAGCCAGAGAACCCCAGGTAGGGGCGACGAGGGCCAACATGCGGCGACACGCGCATGCATGAGTATTCATAAGCAGATATGGCGACTGGGGAAGCAGCGAACCGTACTTGGTGATGGGAAGCCAACGCGTACGGCCTGCCGAGTCAGGACTACTGTAACCCATGAATAGATACCCGTGACAAGAGTTTTTAGAAAAGCTTCCAGCCCGACTTTAACCAGGACGTGATCGGGGTATAACTGAGTCCCCTGCTGCATCACGCGTCGGTTACTCGGCGGCCGATGAACGGGGGCCTGCCCGTCGGGGACAGCACCTGACCTGCGATCACGACGGGAGGGCAGTGCAACACCTGAATGTCACTACCGCAGGACATTCAGGAAGCGTCACACTGCCCTCACTCGAGAAGTATCACATTGAGCAGGGGCAGGAACGGCACCCTGACCGTGCCAGAAGGGCATTGTGATCGGAACGTGACCGGTTGTCGAAGCAACGTGCCACACTGGACCCATGAACCAGCTTCCTGCTCCGTCGGCGGCCCTCCCTTCGCGCGCCGTGCGCACCTCCACCCGCCTCCGCGGGATGCTAACCCTCGCCCTGATCGCGCCCCTGGGGCTGATCGGGTGCACCGTCGAGGAAGAGTCCGACGCCAGCACCGACGAGACCGCGACTCCGAGCGCGGCGGCCTCAGAAGAAACAGGAACAGAAGAGTCCACAGCACCCGAAGCTGACTCGGATGCCTCCGCGGAGCCGACCTCCCAGGGCTCCGCCGACGACGGCGAAGATGCCGACCTTCCAGACCCAGACGCAATGGACATGGAAAGAACGGAAGAACTCGGTGCGTTTTTCTCCGAAGAGGAGGCCTGTCTATCCGTGGGATCTATGGTTGATGGACTCCACGAAGATATGAATCAGGGGATCGAAGAACAAGATATCCTGGATGATGCGTATTCCGCTGTCGAACAGACATACATTCTTGTTCCTGTCGAGTTGCGCGAACCTCTCGAGAAGATTCTCACGCTGCTGGACACAGACGTTGAGGATCTGGATGAAGAAGAGGTTCTCGTGGCGGCAGAACCGGTCGATGGATGGCTCACTGTCGAATTCTGTGATGGCCAATACCACAACCAGACTCACAGCGACGAGGACGCCCAGAGCTGACGTTCCAGGGTTCTCCCAGGCGGCACCCATTCTGCGCCCACCAAGTCACCCTAGTCTCGTAAGTGCCTCTTGAAGGTGCGAGTGATTCAGCAGACCCCGCGTCACGGAACAGTGTCCCCTCACACTCCGTACGCGGGGTCTGTGCATTCCCCGCCGGCCCGCATGTCTCCTAGACTGGGCCCATGACTGAGACCGCTCCCCTCGGTCCGCGAGCCGCAGTCCGCATCGACGCGTGGCTCTGGTCCGTCCGACTGTTCAAGACACGATCTGCCGCCACAGCCGCTTGTCGCGCGGGCCATATCACTGTCGACGGAGACCCGGTCAAGGCCTCGATGCGGGTGGAACCCGGTGCTCGCATCCACCTCCGGCGTCCCGGACACGAACTGATCCTGGAGATCATTCATACTCACTCCAAGCGCGTGGGCGCCCCCGTGGCACAGAAGGCCTACCGGGACCACTCCCCGGAGCGCATCCGGCCACGGGACATCGGCCTGCCCGTGCGTGAGCGCGGCTCAGGCCGTCCGACCAAGCGTGAGCGGCGCCAGCTGGAACAGCTGCGCGGACACTGATCTGGCCCTGAGACGTGCTCGGGACGTGCCCTGGGACGTGCCGTGAGATGTGCTCCGACAACTGAGACAATGCAGGCAGCACTTGTCCATCTTCCTGAGAGGCAGCCCCATGGCATCGTCTGAAGCTCTTCCCCCCGTCGACCTGGGCCCCGCGGCCCGATACCCAGAGGGCGAGGTCTTCCGCGTTCCAGCCGAGACCACCGGCTGGAATGACGACATCGCGGTGGTCCACGCAGAGGACGGCTCCTTCTACGCCTTGGACGATACCTGCTCCCACGAGGCCGTCTCCCTCTCAGACGGCTATGTGGAAGAGGACACCCTGGAATGCCCGATGCACGCCTCCGCGTTCTGCCTGCGCACCGGCGCTCCGGAGACTCTCCCGGCCCTCACCCCGGTCAAGACCCATCGAATCTCCTTCGACGCCGACCGGCTCATCCTCCATCCGGGCACCCCCCGACCGGCTGAGCAATAGGTCCACGGAAAAGACCCAGCAACCTCCCAGGATTTGCACCGCGTACTGCCAAGAAACATCATTACCGTAGAGAGTGCCTCATCAAGGTGCGAGTGATTCGGAAGCCCCGGGTCGGCCATATACAGCGTCCCTCACGCTGGCCGAACCGGGGCTTCTTCATGTCCAGAACAGCGGCCCGATATTCCCAGTGACTATCCAGGTAATCGCAAGTGCCCATCCAAGAACAGTCTCTAGAGTAGGGACTACCTCATCAAGGTGCGAGTGATTCGGGAGTCCCGGATCGGCCGATACAGCGTCCCCCTCACGCTGGCCGATCCGGGGCTCCTTTTCTCTGTGTCCGAGGCGTGAGTCACGCCCCTCACGCGGAGGCCGTTGCCCGCCGGATCACCAGATAGTTCACGGCAGTCAGCCCAAGTGTCAGCAGCAGCACCCATCCGGCGAACGAGTATGAGCTCTGCACGGCCAGCCAGTCCCAGACATGGGGCCACCATTGATTCTGGGTGACCACCATGACGGTCACGGCCAGCAGCGCGACGAGAGCCAGCGCGATGACCCACAGCATCACGAGGCTGACCCGGCGATAGAGGATCGACCAGAAGAACCCGAACATCATCGCCCCCAGGCACACCGCGCCCGCCAGGATCCCTCCCCCGAGAGCTCCTGCGTTCTGCGTCACCGCCGGGATGTCGAAGGTATAGGTCTGGGCCCAGAACCCGTCGGTGGCGCGCTCGAGCAGGATCGCGATCGCAAAGAGCGTGCCGAACCCGGCGGAAACCGCCGCGAAGGCCAGGAAGGCCCCGAGCACGAAGACCCGTCGGCTGTAGCTCAGTGCCATGGAGAAGGGGAACGTGTGCGAGGCCGAATAGGCGGCGATGAACGCCAAGCACCAGATGGTGGCCTGGGACGCGCCTGTATAGATCTCAGCTCCCTCGCCGGCGAGATGCCGCACCCAGAGCCCGATGCCGATGGCCACGGCCCAGGCGCCGAAGAACACGATCAGCGGGACCCAGATCATCTGCGAAGGGACGGTGAACTGCAGCTTGAAGGCTGATGGGACTCGGGCGAAGCTCGAACGTGCTGCTTCCTGCCCGGTCGATTCTGGAGCTGTCATGGACTGCACTGCGACGCTGCTCATCGGGCCACCTCCTGGGATGGGTCCATCGTGGTCTGCACTGACGTTTCTTCGCGTGCGGTGAGCCGCACGATGAGCTGCTGGAGAGACACCGGGACGATCTCCACCTCCCGTGCCTGGAGCAGGCTGCGTTCGGTCTCGTCGAGCGCGCCCAGCACCGTGGTGCGTACGATCCGGCCCATGGACTCATGGTGCAGGACCTCGCGGGTGCCGGCGACCTCAGCCACTGCATCCTCTCGACCCACCAGGGTGACGGCGCGGTCGCGCAGCTGTTCCACCGGCTCCTGGAGCAGGATCCGGCCTTGGTCGATGACCACCACGTTCTCGATCAGATGCGCGATCTCATCGATCAGGTGAGAGGAGATCACCACCGTGCGCGGGTGCGCAGCGTAGTCCTCGAGCAGCCGGTCATAGAACAGCTGCCGAGCCACAGCATCGAGCCCCATATACGGCTCATCGAAGAAGGTCACCTCAGCACGGGATGCGATCCCGATGATGACTCCCACGGCGGAGCGCTGGCCGCGGGACATCTTCTTGATCCGGGTCTTCTCGGGGACCCTGAACTCGCGGGTGAGCTGTGCCGCCAGATCCGCATCCCAGCGCGGAAAGGCGCGGGACGCGGCGCTGAAGGCGTGCTTGGCGAGCGCGTCGTCGATATAGCGCTGCTCCTCACGGACGAAACAGATCTTCGGGAGCACCTGCTCGTTCTCGTGTGGGCGCACGCCGAGGATCTTCACCTCCCCCGCGGAGGGCCAGTCCTGGGCTGTGGCGACGGACATCAGCGTCGTCTTGCCTGCGCCGTTGCGGCCGAGCAGTCCGTGAATGGCGTTCTCCTCGAGCCTGAGCGACACATCCTCCAGCGCCGCTGTGCTGCGGTATCGACGCGAGACCCGGATCAGTTCTATGGCGGTGTTCACGACCGCCTCCTTCCTTCAGCGCACGTGGCGCTGTCTACGCTCTGGAGCGGAGCATCTCGATGATGGTCTCGACCGAGAGCCCGACGGTGCGGGCCTCGACGAGGATCGGATCGAGGTAGTGCGCGGCGAACTGCTGACGGCGCTGCGCGGTGAGCACTGCCTGGGCCCCGGGTGCGACGAACATCCCGAGGCCGCGGCGCTTGACCAGGATTCCCCGGTCCGCCAAGAGGTTGAGCCCCTTGGCGGCGGTGGCGGGATTGATCCGGTGGAAGGCTGCGAGCTCATTGGTGGACGGGGCACGCTCGCCCTCAGCCAGAGAGCCGTCCAGGACGGACGCCTCCAGCTGCTCAGCGATCTGCACAAAGAGTGCCCGACCTTCTTCCACGAACTCGTTCACCTTCCCTCAAGCAACTGCACCAGCATACCCAGCTCACTACCTCTCTGGTTAATTACTCTACTAATGGACCACAGCGGGCGACGGGAGTCAATGGTCTGCGAGAGTCGATGGACCGCGAGAGTCAATGGACCGCGGTCGACACCGACACCTGCGTGGCGCGCTCAGGAGTCGGTCATGGCACGGCTCGCGCGCCCGCGCCTAGTGGACCCACAGGCGGAGGACATAAGATCGGTACATGAACGGTGAGAACATTGAATGCTGGCTGACCGATATGGACGGCGTGCTCGTGCGCGAGCAGGAGGCTCTCCCCGGTGCCGCCGAGCTGCTGGAGCAGTGGCGCCGCAAGGATCTCCCGTATCTCGTGCTGACGAACAATTCGATCTTCACTGCGCGGGATCTCAGCGCCAGGCTGCGGCACTCTGGACTCGTGGTGCCCGAGGAGCGGATATGGACCTCGGCTCTGGCCAGCGCGACGTTCCTGGCGAACCAGATCGACCCGGTCTCCAACGCGCAGGGCAGCTGTTATGTCATCGGCGAGGCCGGGCTGACCACCGCGATCCATGCCGCCGGATTCATCATGACCGAGACGAATCCGGACTATGTGGTCGTCGGCGAGACCCGGAACTACAGCTTCGAGGCGATCACCAAGGCCGTGCGGCTGATCAACGACGGTGCACGGTTCATCCTCACGAATCCCGACGCCACCGGCCCCAGCGCGGAGGGCGTGCTGCCGGCCACCGGAGCCATCGCCTCGCTGATCACCAAGGCCACGGGACGGGAGCCCTATGTCGTGGGCAAGCCCAATCCGATGATGTTCCGTTCTGCGCTGAACCACCTGGGCGCGCACTCCATGGAGACAGCCATGATCGGTGATCGCATGGACACCGACATCGTGGCCGGCATGGAGGCCGGCATGCACACCATCCTGGTGATGTCAGGGCTATCCAGCCGGTCGAGCATCGCGGATTTCCCGTTCCGCCCGAACCGGATCATCGACGGTGTCTATGAGCTGCTGGACGAGCCGCTCGCGGAGCAGGGCGAGGACGACTGAGCCTTCTACTCCGCAGACGAGACTGCCCGGCGCCCGCCTGAGGGGACGCCGGGCATTCTCATCTGCCGAGTCAGATGTCTCGGCCTGCCGAGTCATCGACCATCTTGCGCTCCAGCTTCGCGCCCTCGACATCCACATCGGGGATGATCCGGTCCATCCACTTCGGCAGCCACCATGCTGCGGGGCCGGCCAGGTGCAGCAGCGCCGGCACCAGCAGCAGCCGCACCACGAAGGCGTCGAGCAGCACGCCCACGGAGAGACCCAGGCCCATGGAGGCCACCATCGGATCGTCGGTGAAGATGAAGCCGGCGAAGACCGAGGACATGATCAGTGCGGCTGCGGTGACCACGGAGCGTCCTGCATGCAGACCCTGCCGCACGGCCAGACGCGGAGCTGAGCCATGGGCGTAGGCCTCGCGCATGCCCGAGGCGGTGAACAGCTGATAGTCCATCGCCAGTCCGAAGAGGATGCCCACCATCAGCACCGGCAGGAACGTCACGATCGGGCCTGGCTCGGTGACCCCGATGAAGTCGGCGAACCAGCCCCACTGGAAGACCGCCACGACGATGCCCACCGCCGCCGCGAAGGATCCGACGAACCCGAGAGTGGCGATCACCGGCAGCAGGATCGAGCGGAAGACCATGATCATGAGCAGCAGCGAAAGCCCGATCACCAGCGCGAGGTAGAGCGGGAGCGCGTCGGAGATGACATCTGACATGTCGACCTGTGCAGCGGTCATGCCTGCCACCGAGAGGTCGACGTCGGCGAGGTCGGCTCCGGTGAGCACCTCGCCGTCACGGAACTCGTGCACCAGCGCCTCAGTGGACTCCGCGGCCGGTCCATCCTCCGGGATGACCTGGAAGACGCCGAGGGTGTTGTCATCGTTCAGGGACGCAGGGACCGCCGCCGCGATGTTCTCGTTCGCGAGCAGCTCATTGCCGATGTCGATCTGATAGTCCTGCGCCGCGGTGTCATCGAGTCCCTCGGGAAGATCCGCGAGGACCAGCAGCGGCCCGTTCACGCCGGCTCCGAACGCCTCTTCGGTGGCATGGAATGCCTGGTAGGAGGCAGAGTCCTCGGCATTGGAGCTCGCATCCGGCAGACCGAGGCGGAGGTCGAAGGTCGGGATCGAGAGCACTCCCAGCCCCAGCAGAGCCAGAACGGCGATGCCCACGGCCTTCCCGTGACCCATCGGCTCCGTCACGACCTTGGACCGGTACTCGCCGATGTGGCGGCGCTCCTTGCCGCGCAGGATCTTGCGGCCGACGATCGAGAGCATCGCGGGAGTCATGGTCACCGCGATCAGCACCGCGATGGCCACACAGGCCGCGGCCACTGTGCCCATCAGCGCCAGGAAGGGCAGACCTGTCACGTTCAGCGCCAGCAGGGCGATCACGACGGTGGCCCCGGCGAAGACCACTGCATTGCCGGCGGTGCCGGTGGCGAGGGCGATCGAGTCGTGGGTCCCCATGCCCTCCTTCAGCTGCCGCCTATGTCGGTGGATGATGAACAGCGAGTAGTCGATGCCGACAGCGAGACCGAGCATCAGTCCCAGGATCGGGGTCATCGACATCATCTCGACGACTCCGGAGAGCGCCATCGCACCGGCCACGCCGACCCCGACGCCGATCAGCGCGTTCAGCAGCGGCAGCCCCGCGCCGATGAAGGTCCCCAGCATGATCAGCAGCACCGCGGCGGCGATCAGCAGACCGATCAGCTCGGCGACCGAGAACAGGTGCGGAAGCTCCATGTCGAGGTCCCCACCAGGGAGCGCGTCCACGCCGTCGATGTCTGCCTGAGCAAGCTCATCAGAGATGGAGGACAGCTCTTCGGTGCCCACGCTCTCCATGGGCTCGCTGAAGCTGATCATCAGCACTGCGACGTCGCCGTCCTCGGAGACGACCTGCGCGCCGGAGGACAGCTCCAGCATCGCCTCTCCGCGCTCAAGCTCGGACTCCGCCTCGGAGAGCTCCTCCTCGCCGGTCTCCAGCTCCGCGGCAGCCTCCTCCAGCGCCTCGCGGTTCGCATCGATCTCTGCCTGCTGGGCCTCGAACTGCGGCGCGGCGGCCTCGTAGACCCCCTGCTCCTGCGCCTGGGCGATGGCCTCGTCGAGCTGCTCCTGACCCTCTTCGAGCTGTTCGAATCCTGCGTCGATCTCTTCGCGACCGCTCTCAAGCTCCTCACGACCGGTCTCGAGCTCCTCGGCACCCTCGGTGATCTCGGTGCGGGCATCCTCGAGCTCCTCCTGGGTGGCGAAGGGATTTCCGACACTGCTGATGACCTCATCCGACTCAAGCTCGTCGATGAACTCAGCGATCTGCTCCTCCTGGTCCTGCGTGAAGGGCTCACCGTCCTGAGTGCGCAGCAGAGCCGACGCGTTGCCTCCCCCGGCATCGGGCATCTCCTCGGCCAGCCGATCCGCCACCTTGGTGGTCTCGAGGTCGGGGAGGCTGATCTGATCGGTCAGCTGACCGCCGAAGGCGAGGAACGAGCTGACAGCGAGGGCGAGCAGGACGAACCACGCTGCGACGACGGTCTTGGCTCGGCGGGCGGAGAGCAGGCCGAGGCGATATAGGAGCTTTGCCATGAGACGATCATAAACGGAACGCCGCGTCTCGAAATTCAGTCACGGCTCTGTCCCCCCATATGTGACATATTTCATGCAGATTCAGCGTGCGGCGTCCTCCTCCGGGCGCAGCAGACCGGTCACGACGACGTCGACCAGACTCTCCGCCCAGCTCGTCGTCGGTGCGGCACCGGTGAGCATTCGGAAGATGAGCGGATCACCCATGGCTGAGGCGGCTGCGGTGATGTCCACGCCTTCACGCAGCTCTCCGGCACGCTCAGACTCACGCAGCCGCTCCGCAAGCGGTCCGTGATCCCACATGCTGGCCTGCTCCAGCAGCCGCTCCGTCCCCGGGTCGCCCTGAAGACCAGCCACCACGAGGCTGCGCGCCATGCCCACGTGGGTCTCCTGGAACGCCTCCACCAGCATGGAACGTATCCAGGTCAGGCAGTCTGCACGGAGATCGCCGGTCGAGGGCATCGGGACGATCTCGATCTCTGCCTCACCGGTGAGCATCACCTCGAGCACCACCGTGGCCTTGGACTTCCACCAGCGGTAGATCGTCTGCTTGCTGACTCCCGCTTCGGAGGCGATGGCTTCGACTGTCAGCTCCTCATACGAGCTCTCGCTGAGCAGCCGGGAGGTCGCATCCAGGACCGCCTGGTGGGAGGCCTCGCTGCGCGGCCTCCCCCGACGAGTCTCCACGGTGCCGGATCGCTGTGCCTCACATGCCATGAGCGACATCGTAGCGCGCCGCCGCCGGCCGCGGCCTGTGCCATCCTTGAGGCATGCCAGCGCTCGGACGGATCTGACGACCATGGAAGCGAGGATCCGCAGCACCCTCATCGATCTGCACGACTGGGCGGACTCCGCTGATCCGGAATGGCGACATCCCGAAGATCTTGCCCCGGCGCTCTTCGCCGCACTCAGCGCACAGATGCCGAGGACGCCAGCCGCCCTGCTGGACAGCAGCGACCATGCTCACAGCGCCCAGCCGACTCGCAGCAGGCGCAGCATCCTCGCCTTCTCCGCCGGCCCCCACGCCACCACGGTCAGTCATGCGGACGGCATCACCACCGTCGCCGCGGCAGGGCAGACCCAGCGGCGCGAACAGGGCTTCTTCTCCTGGCTCCAGCAGAACTGGCCCGATCAGAAGGAGGTCGAGAAGGTGGTCGCGCAGGGGGCCGAGCCCGGTGAGCGGGACACTCCGAGCTTCCGTCTCGGCTGGGTCGGATGGCTGGGACATGAGCTCAAGCGTGAGTCCGGCTCCCCGGTCACGGGCGCAGGTGATCGCAGCGCACTCCCCACCGAGGAGGCGAGCCTGTTCCGAGCCACCCACGCCGTGGTCCTCGACCACCGCCTGGGCCAGCTGGAGCTGCAATGGCTGGCGACCCCCGAACCGGAAGTCTCCTGGGTGGAGACGGTCAGAGAGGCCCTGCGCGCGGCGCTGGCAGAGTCCTCCCCCCAGAGCCCGAACCCTCGGGCGGGGCTCCGCGATGTCGAGGTCACGGACCTGATCGTCCGCGATTCCCACACCGAGTACCTGGCCGCGGTGGAGGCGGCCCAGCGGGAGATCGTCGCCGGCAACAGCTACGAGATCTGCCTGACCACAGCGGTGACCGCCAGGCTGGGCACGGCGGCCCCCCGGTGCGGCATAGACCTGTTTCGACGGCTTCGCTCGCGCAACCGCGCCCCCTTCACCCAGTTCCTGCGGATCGGCGAGACAGAGATCCTGTCCACCTCCCCCGAACGATTCATGAGCCTCAGCGCGAGCGGCACAGTGCGCTCCGAACCGATCAAGGGCACCAGGCCGCGGGGGACCACCGCGGCGGAGGACCAGCGGCTCGCCGAAGACCTCGTCACGCACCCCAAGGACCGTGCCGAGAACGTGATGATCGCGGATCTGGTGCGCAACGACCTCTCCATCCACGCGGCCCCGGGAACACTGCGCACCGAGCGTCTGTGCGCCGTGGAGACCTACCCCACGGTGCACCAGCTGGTCTCCACGATCAGTGCGCAGATCCCCTCGGGAGCGGTCCGCGCCCGGGTCATCGCCGACGCCTTCCCGCCCGGATCCATGACCGGTGCTCCCAAGATCTCCACGATGAACATCCTCGAAGAGCTCGAGTCCGGACCACGCGGGCCCTATTCAGGGGTGGCCGGGTATTTCAGCGCCGATGGTGCCGCCGATCTCGCTGTGCTGATCCGCACGGTCGTGCTGACAGGTCCCGATCACGCCCGGAGGCTGCACCTCGGGCTGGGCGGCGCGATCACCGCAGACTCCGAGCCGGAGGCCGAGTGGGAAGAGGTCCGGGTCAAATCCCGCGGCGTGCTGGAGGCTCTCGGAGCTGAGTTTCCGCGCAGCTGAGTTTGAAAGCAGGTCAGTCCGTCTGCTGGTGCGCGTGGGTGGCCAGTTTTGCGGCCTGCAGCTCCACCACCTCGCGGAAGGTGTGAGCGTCCATGTTCGCGGCGCTGACCATCAGCAGGTGCCTGCCGTAGTCAGTGCTGGCTGAGTAGCCGAGCACCTCGACCATCCCCTCGCCGTTGTGGACGTCCATGTGGAGCTCGATGCCCTCGAAACCCTGGGACTCGAAGGCATCCACGCGCACAGAATCCGTCTCACCGCGAAGTGGCTGGTCAGCGCAGGCTTCGACGACGCCGTCCCAGACGGCCGCCGAGTCCTGGGGATCCGGCAGGCCGAGCATCCAGACATACAGGCTCTCGGTGCGGTCCTCCAGTTCATGCTCGTACTCCTGGACGACCCCGCCCTGCGGGTCCTCCCCCACCAGCTCGGCATTGACCTGGTCCATGGCGGAGGTGCAGGCGCCGTCCCCGAAGCTCTCGGTGTATATCTCAGGCTGCGCGCTCAGCTGCTCCTGGAAGAAGTTCAGTCCGGTCTGCGTCGAATGACGGTCCGGGGTGAAGGGCAGCTCGCTCTCGCTGAGCAGGATCTGCGCGATCTCCTGCTCGCTGAGCATCTCTTCGGGCTCACCGTCGGTGTCAGCATCCCCAGCATCTTCGGCGCTGCCAGCCTCGGGGGAGGCTTCATCCTCGGCCGGGGAGCCGGCGGAACCGGCGGAGGCCCCGACGGCGGCAGAGGAGTCCGTGGTCCCGCTGGGACCCTCGGAGCAGGCCGAGAGGGAGAGTGCGGCGGCCGCGATCAGGGCGATCAGACCTGAAGCGCGAGCCCGGGACGGCGCGGCTCGGGAGGCCGCAGATCGCAGTCCGGTCATGTGTCCTCAGGTCTCATCGGTGCAGGATGCAGTGGAGCCGGGGCACGCCCCGGGTCTTCGGCAGTGAGTATATAACGACAGCTCAGCTGGACCCAGGACCTCGGCTCTCGCAGGGCCAGCGTCGTGCTGTGCTGTCCGTTCTGGGCCCTGCGCTCTCACTGGAGGGCGGAGGTGAGCCGGAACGTGTTGTCCAGGTACCGAACATGCCACGGACGCCTGGACCACTGCGCCAGATCGAGCTCGGCGGAGAGCATCATGTAGCGCGCGAAGACCTGTTCGATCTCGGCGACCTTCGCATCGTCGACGATCATCAGGGTGACCTCGAGGTTCAGCGAGAAGGATCGCATGTCCATGTTCGATGAGCCGAGCACCGCGACGTCGTCGTCGATGATCATGAACTTCGCGTGGAGAACATCCGGGTCCGGGTAGCGGAAGATCCGCACGCCGGCCTCGAGCAGGATCTGGTAGTAGGACTGCTGCGCATGCTGGACGGTGAACTGGTCCGCCTTCTTGGAGACCAGCACCAGGACATCCACATTGCGGTGCGCCGCGTTGGTCAGCGCGTAGAGCAGCGAATCGTCCGGCACCAGATAGGGGGTGGAGATGACGATCCGTTCGGTGGCCTGGTAGATCAGATCGTTGAAGAGACGAAGGTTGTTCTCATCGGGGAAGCCCGGCCCCGAGGGCACCACCTGGACCAGGGAACCCCCTGAGGCCGCCTCATCCGCTTCGAGGTCCACCAGCAGCTTCTCGCCGAGGTTCTCATTGGTCTCGGCGTACCAGTCAGAGGCGAAGACGATGTCCAGCCCGGTCACAGCCGGTCCGGTCAGCACCACGTTGAGCTCCACCCATCTGCGGCCCCTGCGCACGGCGGAGGCGCGCTGGTAGTGCGGCTCGATCAGATTGGTGGAGCCGGTGAGCGCGGTGAGTCCGTCGATGACCACGATCTTGCGGTGATTGCGCAGGTCCAGCCGGGAGAAGCGGCGCCGCAGGGGTCGGACCGGAAGAACTCGATACCATTCGATCGCTGAGTCGCGCAGCCGACGTTTGAGCCGTCGATACCCGCGCACGCGGGCGGTGCCGAGGTGGTCGAAGAGCAGCCGGACCTTGACCCCGCGGGCAGTCGCTCGCTCCAGGGCATCGAGCACCGGGCCGGTGTAGTCCGGATCATCTCCGATGATGTAGAACAGCACGTGGACATATTCGCGAGCCTCGTCGATCTGATCCACGAGCCAGGTGAACGTCTCCTGATAGTCGGAGATCAGCGTCAGCTGATTGCCCTCCTGGATGGGAAAGGCCCCGAGATTCCGGTTGAGCACGGCGGTGGCGCTGAGCTGCTCGTCGTAGTCGCGGAGCTGATCGGAGAGGTCCATATGACTGGTGGCCTCGAGCAGCGCGGCGTTGATCCGGCGCTGCCGATCCTGCCGTCTGGCGGAGAGCTTGCTGCGACCGATCAGCAGGAACAGCGGCAGTGCGACGGCGGGGATGAAGAACACGGCCAGCAGCCAGGCCATCGCGGTGTTCGGGCGCCGATTGTCAGGGATGATGCCGATCACGGCGACCCGGATGCCGACCTCCAGCACCAGGATGATCAGAAAGATCCACTGCGGAAGGGACTCGATCCCCAACCCGCTTATCGGCCACAGCACGTGATCCCCTCCAAACCCTTCGTCGACAGCCTACTGTGTGCTGTCGAGCCCCGCGCCTCGACGGGCCCCGCAGGGGCTAGGCTGTAGCCATGGCTGAGCACTTTCGCGATGACTCCGTGGCCGCCGTCGCTGTACGGATCGATGCCGAGCATCCCACCGGACTGGTCTTCGACCCCCACCAGCCCCAGCTGCGCATCACCGATCTCGGTGCCGTGCGCGGAGACGGCATCTTCGAGACCATGCTCGCGGTCAACGGGACGCCGCGGAAGCTGGATGCGCACCTGAGCCGACTGCGTCGCTCCGCCGGAATCCTCGACATCGAGATCCCACCCGCCGATTCCTGGGAGGCCGCCATCGGGCTCGGCCTCGAGGAGTACCGAGCGCGCGGCGGGGTGCCTGAGGAGCTGGCGATCAAGCTCGTGGCCACACGTGGCGTGGAGGGTGAGCCTGCCTCTGAGGATCCAGCCTTCTGCGGCACCTACTGGGCCATGCTCACCCCGGTGGCGGAGAGCACGCGGGCCGGACGCGGGACACCGCTGGCGGTCACGCTGCTGGACCGCGGATATGACTCCACTGCGGCCGAACGCGCGCCCTGGCTCCTGCTGGGCGCGAAGACGCTGAGCTACGCGGTGAACATGGCGGCGCTGCGCCACGCTGACCAGCACGGATTCGACGACGTCATCTTCACCACCTCCGACGGCCAGGTGCTCGAGGGCCCGACGTCCACGGTGCTCATCGCCAAGCGCGGTTCCGAGGGCGAGCCGCCCACGCTGATCACTCCTGTCCTGGAGACCGGGATACTGCCCGGCACCACCCAGGGCGCCATCTTCACCGCGGCGGAGCGGGCCGGATGGCAGCTCGGCTATGGACCGCTCACCCCGGAGGACCTCTTCGCCGCCGACCACCTGTGGCTGCTCTCCTCGGTGCGTCTGGCCGCACCCGTGGAACGCCTGGATCAGCAGCAGCTGGCCGTGGATCCGGAGCTCACCGCACAGCTGAACAGCTTCCTGGACCAGGACCTGCCGGTCAGCCACCCCCAGGACTGAGAGGTCCCGGCGCCCCGGGGCTGCCATGTTCTGTCCGGCCGACTCAGAACTGGCGCGCGTTCTCCAGCACCGGGACCATCGTCCGGACGCTGGAGACGACCTCCGGGTCCACCTCGGCCAGCAGAAGCTCAGGGGCCGCCCCAGCCTCGGCCAGGGGCACGCCCAGTGGGGAGACCAGCATCGAGTGGCCCACACCCGTGGGGGCGCCCTGGACTGCCTGCACGCCGGCGGCAGACGGGTCGGCCTGGCCGCAGGCGAGGATGTACTGGGTGGAGTCCAGCGCCCGCGCCCGCGCGAGCAGCCGCCACTGATCCAGCTTCCCGTCTCCGGCGCCCCAGGAGGCGGGCACCAGCGTGACATGCGCACCCGCGCGGGCATGCGCGGCGAAGAGACTCGGGAACCTGATGTCGTAGCAGGTGGCCAGGCCGAAGGTGAGCCCGCCGACCTGGAACTGGACCGGGCTTCTGCCCGCCTGGACGCCGTCAGACTCTTTGAAGCCGAAGGCGTCATAGAGGTGGATCTTGTCGTAGGCGACGTCCACATTCTCCGTGGGGCCCACGGCCAGCAGGGTGTTGACGACCCGGGGACGTCCTTCCGCACTGGGAACGCCGGGGGTGAACATGCCCGCCACGATCACGACTTTGAACTCGCGCGCCAGCTCACGAACCGCCTCGGCCCAGGGACCGTCCACAGGCTCGGCGATCGGGGGCAGCGGGTTCCCGAAGGCGCGCTGGGCGGCCTCCGGGAACACCACCACCCGCGCCCCGGCGTAGGCGGCGCGGTAGGTGTACTCGCGCATCAGCGCGAGGTTCGCGTATGGATCGGAACCCGTGGTGATCTGGGCAGCGGCGATGCGCATGGATCAGACCTCCGTGCGATCTCCGAGCCTGCCGCGGAGCTTCTTCACCGTGGAGTCAGCCCCGCGCTGGGAGAGCACCTGAACGGTGGCTGAGACGGCGGCCGAACCGATGGAGAAGGCCAATGCACGCTTGAGCGTCATCTCATCGTTGGCGACGCGGGGTGCTTCATCACCGGTGGTCTTCTTCCACACGAAGTCGAAGACGCGGGTGGCGATGAAACCACCGGCCAGCGATATTCCAAGAGCCACGCCCTTGTCCAGAAGCTTGTCCACAGTGTCCTCCTCGCGGGGTGGGTCAATCGTCTCGGGTGCTACTCTAGTGCACGTCATTTGAGACACGACAGGGGAGCGCCCCTCGGTGCCAGACACAGCTGACCAGCTGTGACGTCACCGCCAGGGCGCTGAGAGTGGGCTGAAGGCCCAGACCCTCGCACCTGATCAGGTTAGGACCTGCGAAGGAAGTCGAGAATCTTCACTCGGATGCTGTGGCGGTCTGCACAGCTTTCCTCCTGCGTGCTCCTGGTCCGTCCTCACCTGTACAGGGAGAAGCATCATGAGCAGCAGAACAACCACCTCCAGGTCATTGACCTGGTCGGTCTCCGACATCGTGGTCGCCTCGGTCCTGGCCGTCGCCTCCGGGGTCATCTTCTGGGGCTGGAACCTCAGCTACCACCTCATCGGGAACCTCTTCATCTTCTATCCACCGGTGGAGACGCTGGTGCACGGCATGTGGCTCTTCCCTGCGGTGCTGGGCGCCCTGGTGATCCGCAAGCCCGGTGCCGCCATCTACTGCGAGATGATCGCCGCTGCGGTCTCCGCGCTGCTGGGTTCGCAGTGGGGGCTGACAGTCCTCTCCTCGGGATTCCTCCAGGGGCTCGGCGCCGAGCTGGTCTTCCTCGCGGTCCTCTACCGCCGGTTCAGCCTGGAGCTCGCGATGCTCGCCGGAGCGGCCGCAGGCCTCACCGGGGGAATCACCTATCACTGGATCGTTCCGATGTACGCCTATGCGCCCGTGGAGACCGCCATCCATATCGCCTGCTTCGCGCTCTCCGGGGCGATCATCGCCGGGGTGGTTCCCTGGCTCGCCACGCGCGGCCTGGCAGCGTCCTCGGTGCTGGGTCCGCTGGCCTCACGGCGGGCCCATCGGGAGCCGATGCTGCTGGGCGGCCGGCCCCGTGGGTGAGGCCGCCCGGTCCCCGGCGCGAAGCTCCTCGACCTCCGGGCCGGCAGCCTCCGGGCCGGCAGCATCCGGGCCGGCAGCATCCAGGCCGGCAATCTCCGAGACCACGACGGCGGTGCCCGGCGCACCGGGCGTGGCGGGCGCGGCGGGTGTGGCGGTGGTCGCGGAGGGCTGGGGCTGGCAGCACGCGGACCGGGACTCCCCCGCGGTCGCAGGTCTGGACCTGAGGATCTCCCCCGGGGAGAAGGTGCTGCTGGCCGGGCCCTCCGGGGCCGGAAAGTCCACACTGCTGCATGGCCTGGCAGGGGTCCTTCATGACGATGAGGCGCAGGCGACCGGCCAGCTCCTCCTGGACGGCGTCCCGGCAGAACAGGCCCGGGGCCGGGCCGGGCTCATGCAGCAGGACCCCGAGTCTCAGGTGGTGCTCTCCAGAATGGGCGACGACGTGGCCTTCGCCGCGGAGAACCTCGCCGTGGCGCGCGAGGAGATCTGGGAGCGGACAGAGGCCGCGCTCAGCGACGTCGGACTGGGCGGGTTCGATCTCGAGCACCCCAGCGCCAGGCTCTCTGGAGGCCAGAAGCAGCGGCTCGCTCTGGCCGGCATATTGGCCATGCGGCCGGGGCTGCTGCTGCTGGACGAGCCCACCGCGAACCTCGATCCCTCCGGGGTGACCCAGGTCCGCGCCGCGGTGCTCGCCGCGGCGGAGGCGACCGGAGCGACGGTGATCGTCGTGGAACATCGCCTCGAGGTCTGGGCCGAACACATGGACCGCCTCGTGGTGCTCGATCCCGGGGCCGGAGTCCGCCATGCCGTGTCGGCCGCGGACATCTGCACGGACCAGGCGCTGCGCGACGAACTCGTCGACATGGGACTCTGGGTGCCGGGCCGGGACCCGCTGGAGGGGCTCCCCGCCCCGCCTGCCGGCGAGGCTCCGCGCGCACCGCTGCTGCACGCCACCGGCCTGGCGGTGGGCAGACATTCGCCGAAGCCGGGGTGGGGCACCAGGCAACCCGCCCCGCCGACCCTGCGGGAGGTCGATCTGGAGATCCGCCGGAGCCAGACGCTGGGGATCACCGGGGCGAACGGCTCCGGCAAGTCCACGCTCCTGCTCACCCTGGCCGGACTGCTGCCCGCCCATGCCGGAGTCCTCACCGCCACGTCCGAGCTCACCGGTGCTGGCGCCGGCTCTCGCGCTGGCGCCGAAGCTGGTTCTCGCGCTGGCGTCGGCTCCGGCTCGGGAAGCGCGCTGGGACCCGATCCCCATGACTGGTGCTCCGCAGACCTGGTGGCCCGGATCGGGATGGTCTTCCAGGAGCCGGAGCACCAGTTCGTGCGCGGCACCGTGGAGGAGGAGCTGGCTCTGGGGGCGGTGCAGGCGAGGGTCCCGAACAGCACGGAACCGCTGTTCACCGAGGCGCAGATCGAGACCCGGGTGGCGCTGCTCCTGGAGCGGCTCGGGCTCACCGAGCTCGCCCAGGCGAATCCGTTCACACTCTCCGGCGGGGAGAAGCGCCGACTCTCCGTGGGCACTGTGCTCGCCGCCGGGCCGCCGCTGCTGATGCTCGATGAGCCGACCTTCGGTCAGGACGCCCACACCTTCCGTGAGCTCATCATCCTGCTGCGCGAACATGTGGGCAGCGGTGGAACAGTGGTCGCGGTCACCCATGACACCGCCTTCCTGCGCGCACTGGATGCCGAGGAGCTGGAGCTGAGCGGTGATGCGGGGGCGCCCGCACCCGCCACCGGAGGGGAGCTCTTCGGCGGCACACGGTCCGGCTCCTGGCTGGGACGGCGCAATGCGCTGGCGAAGCTCATCGCCGTCTTCCTGGTCACCGCCGCACTGGTGATGACCATCGATGTGGTGAGCTCCGGCGTCGTCGTGCTGGCGACCCTGGCGCTGCTCCCGCTGGCGGGCATCCGTCCGATCGGCTTCCTCCGACGCATCTGGCCCTTCGCCCTGGGTGCTGTGGTGGCGGCGTGGGGCACCGCCATCGCGGCCGAGGAGTCTGGCCGGGTGATCGCCGATCTGGGGTTCACCACGATCAGCGAGGGCTCGGTGTCCCTGGGTCTGGCCCTGGGCACCCGGGCGCTGGCGATCGTGCTCCCCTCGGTGATCATCTTCTCCACCACCGACCCCACCGACCTCGCCGATTCGCTGGCCCAGCAGCTGCGCCTGCCGGCCCGCTTCGTGCTGGGCGCACTGGCGGCGATGCGACTGCTCGGGCTGCTCGCAGAGCACTGGACCACCATCGGGCATGCACGCCGGGCACGCGGGGTGGGCGCCCATGGAGGTCCCAGGCAACGGATGCGCAGCACGCTCTCCCAGGCCTTCGGGCTTCTGGTGCAGGCCATCCGGATGGCCACTCGACTGGCGGTGACCATGGAGTCGCGCGGCTTCGGCGCCGGCAGACGCACCTGGGCGCGGCCTGCTCGGTTCCACCCGGCGGATCTGCCGGTCATCCTGGGCGGGGCCGCGATCGGGGCCGCCGCCGTCTGGGCCGCAGTCGCCGCGGGGACCTGGAACCTGGTCTGGTCCTGACCGATCGCGAGACCGGCGGAGGGGTCAGCCGCGCCGGTTCGGGTGCTGGTCGCGGCTGATCCGCTCGACCGCGCTGGCCAGCTCGTCATGGGTCAGCAGGTCCCGACGCATGTGTTTGGTGCGATAGCCCGACCGGCCCACGACATGGGCGCTGACCGGGGCGGTGAGCAGCAGAAGTCCCCAGGCCAGCACCACGATCGGCACCAGCTCCCAGGACCGCCAGGTGATGGCCGCGGCGAGCAGCAGCGCGATCAGACCCAGCACCTGGGGCTTGGTGGCGGCGTGCATGCGCGAATGCAGATCGGGCAGCCGGACCAGGCCGATGCCCGCGGCCAGGGACATCAGTCCGCCGACAACCAGGAGCACGGAGGCGATCGCGTCGAGGATCACGTCGGCATCGATCGTCTCAGGCATCTCGACCCTCCTGCTGCTCGGACGTGGACTGGTCTGGGCCGGCCGGGCCGGGCTGTGGCCGTTCGGGGTCAGGCGTGTCGGCCTCTTCAGGGTCAGCCGGCTCCGGCGCCGGCTGCGGGGCAGGCTCCGGCTGCGCCTGTGGTTCCGGCTCCGGCTGCGGGGCAGGCTGCCGAGATTCGGCCGCGGCGTCGTCGTCACGAGGCTTCGGGGTGAAGCCCGAACGCGTCAGCGCCGAGAACCAGGACGTGGACTCGTCCTCCGGCGGCGCGATGCCCGGCATGACCGGCGTGGCCACGGGCTGGTGCGGGGCCTCGGGCTCGCCCTCGGCCGGGGAGGAGCTCGCCACCCGGACCGCGGGGGGAAACGGGACCGCGTCCTCGGGAGACTCGGCGACCACCTCCTCCGGGGAGCGCACGACGACGTAGCGAGCGATCGCCACGGCGCCCAGGAAGCCGATCACGGCGGTGACCACGACGAAGAGGATGAAGTCCTGGTGGTCGTTGATCACCATGTCCACAATCATGATCGAGGCCACGATGATGAGCATGACGTCCAGGCTGATGACGCGATCCAGCACCGACGGGCCCTTATAGACCCGGTAGACGGCGCCTGCGGCGCCTAGGACGAGCAGCGCCTGCGTGATGTGCACAGCGATCTCGAGCATCAGTCCTCCACCTCTTCGATGGTGATCCGCTCACCGGTGCCACCGCCACGCACCTCGGAGCCGCCCGCCTCGTGAACCTGGGAGGCGGCGTCCCGGCCGGGCCCCCCGGCGGTGCGGGGCGCTGCGGCCGGGCCGTGGCGGTGGAAGGGCGCATCGCGCTCGGTCTTGGAGAATCCCGACATCCTGCCCAGCCGCTTCTCCGCCCGGACCACGGCGAGGTCGGACCGGCTGCCGCAGGTGCGGATGATCAGCGCCTCGGTCCTCAGCGCATCCAGACGGATCTTCTCGGCATCCTCGTCAGAGGTCACGTTGAGCGCATGCAGGTACAGCGTCGCCGTCGTGCGGTCCACATCGAGGACCAGGGAACCCGGCACCAGGGAGAGCGAGTGTCCGGTGAGCGTGACGATCAGGTCATCATGGCTGCGAAGCTGCACGGAGATCACCGAATTCCTGACCCGCGGTCCGGTGACCACTGAGAGCCAGGAGACCTCGAAGGAGGCCGCCACGGTCTTGACCAGGAAGCGCGCTGCGAAGATCGTCCCCCAGATGGGGTTGAGCCGACCGCTGCCGCGCAGCGGGGGCAGGTAGAAGACCCGCACGATGATCGTGGCGTAGATCAGACCGACGATCAGCGTGCCGATCGTGAAGTCATGCCAGGTGGCCATCCAGAAGAAGCCGAGGAAGGCGATCAGCGGAAGCTCCAGCTTCAGCGGAGTCTTGGGTCTCTTCATCACCGATCATCCCCGTCCGGAAGCTCGGGGACGACCTCTGCCTCTTCGTCGTCGGGCTGCAGCGAGGTCTCCACCGGCGCGTGCTCGGCGGCACCGCCGTCGCCGGTGTCGTAATCGATGAGGAAGGTGCCTGCGAAGTCCTGGAGCTCCTCACGCACGCCGTCCACACGCTCCGGGCCGAAGACAGCCTCCAGGTACGGGGTCCGCTCGTACATGTCCTGCGCCGCGGCTCGGGAGAAGTCCATCATCGGTCCGGCGAACACGGTGAAGGACATGGACATCAGGACCAGCGCCGCAGTGGGAGCCACCATGGACATCGGCAGGTACCGCTTGTTGGCCGCCCGTGAATGCGCCAGGGTCTTGGACATCAGCTGTCGCTCCGGGGCCTCATCGGCGTCCTCGGGCTTGCGCCAGAATCCGCGGGTCCAGATCCTGGCCACCGCCATCAGGGTCAGCAGCGAGGTGAGCACCGAGGCGATGACCAGGGTCCAGGTGATCCAGGTGTTCTCCGCGACGCCGCCCTGGAGCATGCCCAGCTTGCCGATGAAGCCGGAGAAGGGCGGGATTCCGGCGAGGTTCATCGCCGGGATGAAGAAGAGCAGCGCCAGCACCGGGGAGATCTTGGCCAGCCCGCCGAGCCGGAGCACGTTGGACGTGCCGGAGCGGCGCTCGATGAGTCCGGTGACCAGGAACAGCGTGGTCTGGATGGTGATGTGGTGGGCGACGTAGTAGATCGTCGCGGCCATGCCGATGATCGAGCTCAGCGCCAGTCCGAAGACCAGGTAGCCGATGTGGCTGATCAGCGTGAAGGAGAGCATCCGCTTGATGTCCGCCTGGGCGAGGGCGCCCAGGATGCCCACGATCATGGTCAGCGCGGCCACGATCATCAATGCGGTGTTGATCCGCTCCCCCGGGAACAGCAGCGTCTCGGTGCGGATGATCGCATAGATGCCCACTTTGGTGAGCAGCCCGGCGAACACGGCGGTGACCGGAGCCGGCGCGGTGGGATAGGAGTCCGGCAGCCAGAAGGCCAGCGGGAAGACGGCGGCCTTGATCCCGAAGGCCACCAGCAGCATGACATGCAGGGTCAGCTGGGTGCTGGGGTCGAGGTCTCCCAGCTTCAGCGCCAGATCCGCGAGGTTCACCGTCCCGGTGGCGGCGTAGATCATGCCGATGGTGATCAGGAACAGCATCGACGACAGGATGGAGACCACCACATAGGTGACGCCTGCCCGGATCCGGGACTCGCCGCCGCCGAGGGTCAGCAGCACATAGGACGCCGTCAGGAAGATCTCGAAGCCCACGTAGAGGTTGAACAGATCACCGGCGAGGAAGGCGTTGGAGACTCCGGCCACCAGGATCAGATAGGTGGGGTAGAAGATGGAGACCGGACCGGAGTCCTCCTTCTCCTCCGCAGCACCCTGGCCCACGGCGTAGAGCAGCACGCACAGGGTGATGATCGAGGAGACCACGAGCATCAGCGCGGCGAAGCGGTCGATGACCATGACGATCCCGAACGGCGCCGGCCAGCCCGCAAGGTGCACGGCGTGGGCTCCGCCGTTCCAGACCTGGCTCAGCAGCGTGACCTCCAGGATCACGGTGAGGATCAGCGCTCCGATCGCGATCGCCCGCTGCGTGGACTTGTTGCGGTAGAAGGCGAAGGCGAAGGCGGCCCCGAAGAAGGGGATCAGCACCGCCAGCGGGGTGAAGCTGAGGAATTCGGTGACCATCAGCGCTCCCCTCCTTCGGCGATGGCGGGCCCGTTGCCCGGCTCCGTGCGAGCGCGTTCGGCCCTGCCGGGCTCGGCCCCGCGGGGGCGAGCCTCGCCGTCGCCGTCGCCAGCCCCCTCGTCAGCGCCGCGACGTGGATTGAACAGCGCGCGTCCGTCTCCGTCGGTCTCGTCGGCGAACTCGGTGTCCTCCTCCTCCACCGCGGCGTCCTCCTCGATGTCGTGGACACCGGCGTAGGAGGCCACGCGGCGATCCTCCTCGTCATCGGCGAGCTCATCCTGGCGGGCCAGCACCCAGGAGCGGTAGATCAGGGCAAGCATGAAGCTCACCAGCGCGAAGGAGATCACGATGGCGGTGAGCAGCAGCGCCTGCGGCAGCGGGTCGAGATAGTCCTCCGCCGGGATCTCCGGGTCGTAGAGCGGGGCAAGGCCGGCACGTCCCGCGGTCTGCAGCAGCAGCAGGTTCACTGCGTTGGAGATCAGGATGATCCCCAGCAGCACCCGGGTCAGCGAGCGTTCCAGCAGCAGGTAGATCCCGATCGCGAAGAGCGCGCCCATCAGGATCAGCAGCGTGAGATTGACCGTCATCGCGCCACCCCCGCGGAGGTCTCGCCATGGATGGCGTGACCGGGCGAGGAGGCGCGCTGGCCCTCACGCTCGCTGCGCACATCGATCTCGGAGCCGAGGCTGCGCAGGATGTCCACGATCAGGCCGATCACCACCAGATAGACGCCCACGTCGAAGAGCACGGCCGAGACGAAGTGGTGATAGCCGAAGAGCGGCAGCGTGAGCTCGACATCGAAGGACTGGAAGGCCTGTCCTCCGGCGATCAGCGGGGCGATCCCGGTGAAGCATGCGACGGCGAGGCCCCAGCCCATGAGGGCCCCGGCCGAGAAGGGGATGGCCGCCTCGAGCTCGTACCGTCCACCGGCCAGATAGCGCAGCACGAATGCCAGCCCGGCCAGCAGTCCGCCGGCGAAGCCTCCTCCGGGCAGGTTGTGCCCGGCCAGCAGCAGGTACAGCGAGATCATGATGATCCCGTGGAACATCAGCCGGGTGACCACCTCGAAGACGATGCTGCGATGCTCGGGCGCCACCGTGCGCCCGGCGACCAGCCATGCCTCGCGGGCCACAGTGGCGAAGGACCGGGCGACCTTGATCTCCTTGAACTGGCGCGGTGAGAGGGCCTTGTCGGAGAGCACCCGGCCCACGGTCCCGGAGGGGACCTCATGGAGCTCGCGGCGCTGCACGTCACGGCGCTTGACGAAGATCAGCGAGGCGACGCCGGTGGCGGCGGCCGCGAGCACGGTGATCTCCCCGAAGGTGTCCCAGGCGCGCAGATCGACCAGCGTGACATTGACGATGTTGGCGCCCTGACCCACCTCATAGGCCATCCAGGGGAACTCCATGGAGATGGGCTCCGCGATGCGCGCGTTCATGGACATCGCCGCGACGAGCATCATCACGACCCCGAACCCGATGCCCAGGGCCGCACGGCCGAACTTGAAGCGAGTCGGGCTCTGGGTCCAGATCCCGGCCGGGAGGCTGCGCAGTGCGAGCACGAAGACCACCAGGACGATGGATTCCACCAGCAGCAGGGTCAGCGCGAGGTCCGGGGCGCCCTGCAGCGCGAAGATGCCGGCGATCCCCCAGCCGCACATGGACACCATGAGCACCGCCATGAAGCGCTTGGGCGCCCAGATCGCGCCGGAGGCGCCGGCGAGGATCACCGCCGCGAGCGCGATCTGCAGCGGCTGTTCGGCGATGACGAAGGAGTCCGGCATCCAGCGGTCCGAGATGCCCTGGCCCCCGGGGGCGCCGAAGATCACCACGGTCAGCGGCACGAGCGTCGCCACGGCGAGGATGATGAACAGGTACCAGCCCAGGGCGCCGCGCTGGGTGCGCGCGGTGACCCAGGAGGAGAGCAGGTCGACGCCGCGCACCGTGCCGCGATAGCCGCGTTCGGCCTCGAGCACCGCCGGCACGCGGGCCTGCAGCCTGCCGAAGGGATCGCGGGCGCGGAACAGCAGCAGGCCCAGCACCCAGGTGAGCACGGAGAGCCCGAGCACCGGGGTCAGGCCGTGCCAGAGCGCGAGGTAGGTCGCCTCGGCGCCGGGCTCCACCGGCTCAAAGAGGGTGGACCAGGCCGCCGCGAGCGCCTGCACCGGCGCCGGGAACAGCGCCAGCAGCACCGTGATGCCGGTCAGGATCAGGGGGGCGGCGAGGAATACCCGCGGCACCGGTCCGTGGAACACGGTCCGCGCGACCGCCACTCCCGGGACGGGTCGCTTCGTGGCGAAGGCTCCCCAGAGGAAGCGAGCAGAGTACGCCACGGTCAGCGCCGAGCCGAGGACGACGCCGGCCACCACCAGCCAGCCCAGGGTCAGCAGCGACCCGGAGCCCGTGACCTCGGCGGAGCTGAAGAAGGACTCGAAGACGACCTCTTTGGCCACGAAGCCGAACAGCGGCGGCAGTCCGGCCATGGACGCGGTGGAGATCGCCGCGACGATGAACAGCGGCCGCTGGGTGCGCCCCAGGCCGGAGAGCTTGCGCAGATCACGGGTGCCTGACTGGTGGTCGATGATCCCGACCACCATGAACAGCGCGGCCTTGAAGAGGCCATGGGCCAGGAGCATCGCGATCCCCGCCAGCGCCGCGTCCTCGGTTCCCAGCCCGTTGACCATGATGAGGAAGCCCAGCTGGGAGACCGTGCCGTAGGCGAGGATCAGCTTGATGTCGGTCTGCCGCAGAGCCCGCCAGGCGCCCACCAGCATGGTGAGCAGCCCCAGGCCCAGGACCAGCGGAAGCCAGAAGGTGGACTCGTGGAAGCCCGGAGCGAAGCGCGCCACCAGGTAGACGCCGGCCTTGACCATGGCGGCGGCATGCAGATAGGCCGAGACCGGGGTCGGTGCCGCCATCGCCGCCGGCAGCCAGAAGTGGAACGGCACCAGCGCCGATTTGGACAGGGCCCCCAGCAGGACCAGCGCCACCGCGATGTCCACGGCGGTCGCCGTCGCCGGGTCGGCGAGCAGCTCTGGACCTGCGGCGATGATCTCAGAGAGCCGGTAGCTTCCCACCAGCTGACCCAGCCAGATCAGTCCCACCAGCATCGCCAGGCCCCCGAAGGTGGTGACCAGCAGCGCCTGGATCGCCGAGCGCCGGGCGTAGATCCGGTGCGCAGAGAAGCCGATCAGCAGGAAGGACAGGATCGTAGTGAGCTCCCAGAAGACGAAGAGCATGACCAGATCGTCGGAGAGCACCAGGCCGAGCATCGAGGCGGCGAAGGCGAAGAGCTCTGCGGCGAAGGGACCCGCGGCGCGCTCGGAGGTGGCGAAGTAGCGGGCGCAGTAGAGCATGACCAGGGCGCCCACGCCCAGGATGAGCACCGAGAGCGCCAGCGCCAGCGCATCGATGCGGAATGCCAGCTCGACGCCGAACTGCGGGATCCACTCCATGACCTCGGAGGGTGGGGCGCCGGGCGCACCGGTCGCGGCCGCCTGGTCGGCCTCCAGGACGGCGGGGACGTAGCTGAGCACCCAGACCAGCGCGGCCGTGAGGACCCCGGCCAGGAGGAAGAAGGTGCGTCGACCGAACCGCTGGTAGATGAAGGGAGTCAGGATGCTGATCGCGAAGAGCACTGTGAGCATCCCAAGCATCATCTGCCCCTGCTCCTCTCAGCCATCAGTGCCTCACACGCCCGACTGCGAGTTCCTGAGACCAGGATCAGCGGCGGCAATCCTCTCAATGTTAACAAACCAGGGCTACGATGCGGCAATGACCAGCAGTGAGTCCGCTCTCGCCCCCTCCCTCGTCCCGCTGAAGAAGCGTCTCATCGCGGTGTGGAGCCTCTGGAGCTGGGGCAACGCGACGGTCAGCGCAGTCATGGTGACCTTCGTCTTCGGCACCTACATCGCCGATGCGGTCGGACCCGGCGGCCAGGGGACGCAGTACCTGACCACGGCGAACACCATCGCCGGGCTGGTCATCGCGCTCACCGCCCCGGTCATCGGGCAGCGCGCGGACAACGGCGGCCGACGACGACGCTGGCTCGCCATCAACACGGTGATCGTCATCGCGCTGGTCGCCGCATGCTTCTTCGTGAAGCCGGATCAGGCCTATCTGGTCCTCGGCGTCACGCTGATGGCCACGATGACGCTCTTCGACGAGTTCGCGAACCTGAACTACAACTCGATGATCACCGACATCGCCGACTCCCCCCGGATGGGCCGCGTCTCCGGCATCGGCTGGGGCTCGGGCTACCTGGGCGGAATCGTGATCCTCGCCATCGTGTACTTCGGCCTGGTGGCGGGCGAGCCGCCGCACCTGTTCGGACTGGGCACCGACGAGATGATCAATGTCCGGGCGGTGGCGCTGGTGGCCGCCGTCTGGTTCCTGATCTTCTCGCTCCCGCTGCTGCTGACTCCGCTGAAGACCGCGGACCAGGTCGTGGTCGAGGAGAAGGTCAGCATCCTGGAGTCCTACCGGCGGCTGATCGGACTGGTCATCGGACTCTGGGCCGAGGACCGGAACACGTTCTGGTTCCTGGTCTCCTCCGCGATCTACCGCGACGGACTCTCCGCGGTGTTCACCTACGGGGCGATCCTCGGCGTGACGGTCTTCGGCTTCACGACCTCTGACATCCTGCTCTTCGGCATCGCCGGGAATGTGGCCGCGGCCGTGGGGGCGTTCATCGGCGGGTGGTTCGATGACAAGGTCGGGCCGCGGCGCGTCATCGCCACCTGCGTCACGGCGCTGATCATCACGGCCGCGATCCTGTACTTCCTGGATGTTGAGCGCAGCATCGGTTCGTTTCTGGTGTCCCCGCAGGCGGCGTTCTGGGTCTTCGGGCTGCTGCTGTGCGTGTTCGTCGGCCCCGCACAGTCCTCCTCGCGGGCCTTCCTCGCGCGGCTGGCCCCTCCGAGCCGCGCCGGGGAGCTCTTCGGGCTCTATGCCACCGCCGGGCGCAGCGTGTCCTTCCTGACCCCGGGGCTGATCGCGCTGCTGCTCTGGAGCGCCGGCGGAAGCGACAAGGCGATCATCATCGGCGTGGTGGTCATTCTGAGCATCGGTCTGGCCACGCTCACGCTGGTGCACAATCCCACCGGTTCGGCGAGGATGCGGGAACACCGGATCCTCAGCGACGGCTGATCCGCAGACCCCGCAGGATCCGCGCCCCCACGACTCCCCGGACGCTGGTCGACCCCTGCGGGCTAGTCCACTAGCGTGCGGTGGAAGTTCTCATGGCTGCGGGAGGCGGTGGGACCGCGCTGGCCCTGGTAGCGCGACTGGTGCGCCCCGGCGCCATAGGAGTGCTCCGCCGGAGAGGTCAGCCGGAAGAAGCAGAGCTGTCCGATCTTCGAGCCCGGCCACAGCTTGATCGGCAGCGTGGCCATGTTCGAGAGCTCGAGGGTCACCTGGCCGGAGAAGCCAGGATCGATGAACCCGGCGGTGGAATGCGTCAGCAGCCCCAGGCGACCGAGCGAGCTCTTCCCCTCCAGGCGGGCCGCGACGTCGTCCGGCAGGGTGACCGTCTCATAGGTGGCACCGAGGACGAACTCGCCCGGGTGCAGGATGAAGGGCTCATCCGGTGCCACCTCGACCAGGCGGGTCAGGTCCTGCTGGTTCGCAGCCGGATCGATATGGGCGTACTTGTGATTGTCGAAGAGTCGGAACATGCGCTCCAGGCGCACGTCCACACTGGAGGGCTGGATCATCGAACGGTCCAGCGGGTCCAGCCGGATCCGCTCGGCGTCGATCTCGGCTCGGATGTCACGATCAGATAGCAGCACCTGCCCAAAGTACCCCACTGCAGCCACCTCGAGGCCACAGATCAGGGCAGGGCGTCGGGCCCGCCCGCATTGCATTCTGCGCGCGTCCGTGATCGCGTAGAGGCATGACTGAGACCCCCAACACCCAGCCAGAGCAGACTCCCCAGTCCGAGGAGGACGCCGAGACCGTGAGCTCCCCCGCCTCGCTCGAGCAGATCCTGATCGAGGGCAAGGACGGCAAGGCACAGGCGGGCGAGATCATCCGCACCTTCCTGACCAGCAGCGTCTACTTCCTCAGCCCCGAGGAGGTCAGCGACGAGACCGGCTCGGTGAACCCGCTGACCCTGCAGGACAACGAGGGCAACCCGCTGATCGCGCTCTTCAGCACCAGCGAGAACATCCCGGAGGACTATAAGGAGCACGCCCCCCACGCGGTGGAGGCCCCCGGAGTCGCGGTCGTGCAGTCGATCACCGGTGCTGGCATCATGATCGACGCCGGTCAGGAGCACGGCTTCCAGATCTCGGCGGAGGGCGTGGAGCGCATTCGGACCGACTTCATCAGTCCCGCGGAGGATGCCGAGGCGCAACAGTGAGCTGAGCCCCGCACAGAGACCCTGAACAGAGGACCCTGAACAGAGGACCGCCCCCTCCCCGTCCGGCTAGAGTGAGCAGCTGAATCACGCTGCACGGTCGAGAGGAGAGACATGGGGGCGGTCCTCTCTGGTTTCCTAGTCATCTGGCTGATCATCGGGGTCGGCTGGATCATCGGACGATTCGGCGTGCTGGGCAGCGAGGCACGAGTCGTGCTCAGTCGGGTCGCCTTCTTCGTGGCCTCGCCCTGCCTGCTGTTCGTGACCATCTCCGAGTCCTCGCTGCGCCAGGTGCTCGGGCCGCAGTTCCTGATCGCGGCACTCGGCGCCCTGACCACACTGGGTGTGTTCATCCTGGTGGGCCGGTTCCTGCTGCTCAGAGGCCGCAGCGGCTCCGACCTGATGATCGGTGGAATGAGCGGCTCGCTCGTCAACGCAGCCAACCTGGGCTTCCCGATCGCGGCCTACGTGCTCGGAGACATCGCCCTGGCCGCGCCGATCATCATGTTTCAGCTGGCCGTCTACACCCCGATCTATGTCACCGCTCTGGACCTGCTCACCAGAGACCAGGGCAGCACCAGGCAGGTGCGCCCCCAGCCGCGAATCTCGGCGCTGCGCAGCCTGGGCCAGTCGGCGGTGAACCCGATGATCGTCGGGGCGACGCTGGGGCTGGTCTTCTCCTGGCAGGAGTGGCACTTCTCTGAACCGGTGCAGGAGTCCATCGAACTCGTCGCGGGCGCCTCGATCCCGCTGATGCTGCTGGCCTTCGGGCTGGCGCTGGTCGGCAGCCGACCCCTGGACAAGAGTGCCGACCGACGGCGGGACGTGCTCCTGGCCACAGCGCTGAAACTGGTCCTGCACCCGCTCCTGGCCTGGGTGTTCGCCGCCCTGGTGTTCGACCTCGAGGAGCCCCAGGTGCTGGCCGCCGTGGTGATGGCCGCTCTGCCGAGCGCGCAGAACGTCCTGGTCACTGCTGTCCGGTATCAGACCGGCGAGGTGATCGCCCGGGACACGGTCCTGCTCACCACCATCGCGGCGATCCCTGTCGTGGTGCTCGTGGCGCTGCTGCTGGGCTGAGATTGCTACGCTGAACCCTATGCCGCAGGCCCATGACACCTCCCCGAGCCATGACTCGGACCAGTCGCCGCACGCTCTGCGTGTGGTCATCTTCGCCTGGGCGGCGGCGCTGATCATGGCGCTGGCAGCCGGCAGCGTGGCCATCTGGCAGGTGAGCGAGAAGGTCTACACTCCGGGCCACACGGCCCAGGAGTATTGGGACTCGATCGCCCGAGGCAGCGGATCCGAGGCGCTGGGGTTCTTCGACTCCGAGGCGCTGGGGGCAGCGGGCGAGGAGGAGATGGACAGCGTCCTGCTCGACGGCGAAGCCCTGGAGCTCAGCAGCGCGGCCATCGAGGACCCTCGCTTCGGCGAGGATCCTGAGGACGGCGACGATGCCGTGATGCAGTTCGCGGTCGACGGGGAGGACTACGAGACCCGGCTGCCCATGGACTCGGACGAGACCACCCTGGCCTTCTTCCAGAACTGGGAGCTGACCGCAGATTCGATGAGCCGGCTGCAGATCGACGTCCCGGGTGCCGCCGCCGGCGGCATCGCCCAGATCGACGTGAACGGGGAGCCGGTCAACCTGGTGGACGATTCCGTCACCCTGCGCTCCTACGTGCCGGCCGTGGTCGAGATCGCCGTGGACAGCGAGTGGCTCGTGGGCACTGCCCGCTACGTGGTCGTCCAGGACTCCGGCACCGAGGACGAGGCGCAGGCGCACGAGATCACGCTTGACCTTGAGGCCTCCGAGGCCGCCGAAGAGGTCCTGCACGAAGAGGTCGAGGCCTACCTGGACAGCTGCGCCGACCAGCAGGTGCTGATGCCGGCGGGCTGCCCGATGGGGGTCAACACGCCGAATCAGGTGGCCACGGAGTCCATCAGCTGGCAGATGCCCGAGCCGGAGGAGCTCGCCCTGGACTTCGATGAGGAGGGATGGGAGACCTCGGCGGACCAGATGCAGGCCACGATCACCTTCGACTCCCGACATTTCCACGACGGAGCGAGCCTCGAGGAGAGCCATGAGGTCGACTTCGAGCTCGACGTCGAGGTCGGTGCCAGCGGGGAGGATCTGATCGTCTCGGTGACCGGCGCGGCGAGGCCCGGACTGTAGACTCTGGCCCTGTGGCTGCCCAGAGGACTGAGATCCGCGATCCCGCGGAGACCCGGTCTGCAGTGGACCCGGAGACCTTGGAGGCCGTCGGCCTGAACTCGGTCCAGATCCTCGAGCGGCACCGGCTCGGGCTGGCGAACGTCCAGCCGCGCACCACCTCCCGATCTCTGGTCGAGATCCTGCGCACCCACCTGCTGACGCTCTTCAATCTGATCATCGGCGTCTGCGCGGTGGCGATCATCATGCTGGGACGATGGCTGGACCTGCTCTTCGCCGTGGCCGCAGTGGCCAATGTCCTCATCGGCCTCTTCCAGGAGTACAGCGCCAAGCGCAAGCTGGACACGATCGCCCTGCTCCATCAGGACAGCGTGCACGCGCTGCGCGACGGGATGCTGTTGGAGATCCACCGGGAACAGATCGTCCTGGATGACGTGATCGAGCTTCGCCGCGGCGACGAGGTGCCCGCCGATGGCACGGTGCTCACCTCCGCCGGACTGGACGTGGATGAGTCCATGCTCACCGGGGAGTCCGATGCCGTGCCCAAGCGGCGGGACGATCGGCTCCTCTCCGGCACCGCCGTGGTGGCTGGATCCGGCAGATTCAGGGTCACCGCAGCAGGTGAGCGCGCCCATGCGATCAAGCTCGCCACCGAGGCCAAGCGGTACCAGAAGATCAACTCTGAGCTGCGCCGTGCGCTGGAGAAGATCGCCTTCTGGCTCTCCCTCGTCCTGATCCCGATCGTGGCCGTGGTGCTCAACGGTCAGATGCAGGCCTTCGGCGGGTGGAACAGCGCCTGGGCCTCCGGCCAGTGGAGGGACGCCGTGGTCACCGCGGTCTCCTCGGTGACCGCCATGATCCCCCAGGGCCTGGCCCTGATGACCACCATCGCCTTCGCCGTGGCCGCGGTGAAGCTCTCGCGCCAGAAGGTCCTGATCCAGGAACAGCCCGCAGTGGAGATCCTCGCCCGGGTGGACGTGGTCTGCCTGGACAAGACCGGCACGCTGACCGACGGCACCATCGCCTTCCACGGCGCCGCTGCGCTGACACCGCTGGGGCGCACCGTCACGGCGCCGCGCAGAGACGGTTCCACCGCCCTGGACGGGACTGCCGCCTGGGAGCAGGCCCTGGCGTTCTTCGGCGCCGACGAGCACGCGAACGCGACCGCGGCGGCGCTGCGCGCGCCCTACACCGCGCTGCCGCGGCATCGTGCGGCCAGTCAGGTTCAGTTCTCCTCGGTCCGCCGGTGGTCAGCGGTGAGCTTCGCCGAGGACGCCGGCGCGCTGGCCGGCCACTGGGTGCTCGGCGCCCCGGAGATCCTGCGCCAGGAGGCCGTGGATCCCCAGGTCGAGGTGGACCAGGTGCTCCAGCGCAGCGATGAGCTCTCCAGCCGCGGCCTCCGCACGATGCTGCTCACTTATGCTCCCCTCCAGGGCCCCGTCATCGAGGGCGGCACCGGAGAGCTGGGCCGCGGAGAGAACCTGCCGCACGGCATGGTGCCCGTGGCTCTGCTGACCTTCAAGGAGAACGTGCGCCCGGAGGCACATGCCACGCTGGAGTACTTCCGCGAGCAGGACGTGACGCTGAAGGTCATCTCAGGGGACTCCCCCAAGACCGCCGCGGCGGTGGCGCGAGAGGTGGGGATGGTCATCGAGGGTGACGCGATGGATGCATCCACCCTGCCCAGTGACCCTGAGGCGCTGCGTGAGATCCTGGAGCACCATTCCGTCTTCGGGCGGGTGTCCCCCGAGCAGAAGCGCACCATGGTCGGGGCGCTCATGGATGCCGGCCACGTGGTGGCGATGACCGGCGACGGCGTCAACGACGCGCTGGCCATGAAGAAGGCCGACCTGGGCATCGCGATGGGCGACGGCGCCCCGGCCACCAAGGCTGTCTCCCGGATGGTGCTGCTGGATGGACGCTTCGACAGGCTCCCCTCCGTGTTGGAGGAGGGACGCAAGGTCATCGCCAACACCGAACGGGTGGCACACCTGTTCCTCTCCAAGACGGCGTACGCCATCCTGCTCGGGCTGCTCTACGGGCTGCTGTTCTGGGAGTTCCCCTTCCTGCCGCGCCAGTTCTCCACGGTGGACTTCCTGATGATCGGCTGTCCGGCTTTCTTCCTGGCGCTGATGCCAAATGCCCGTCTCTACCGGCCAGGCTTCCTGCGCCGCTCCGTGCTCTTCGCCATTCCGACGGCGATCGCCATCGTCCTGGCGGTGATCACGGTCAGCGCGTTCGGTCGCCATCTTCAGGAGCCCGCGGCGGCGATCCAGACAGCGGCCACGCTGTGTCTGACAGCAGTGGGCCTGTGGGTGCTCAATGTGGCGCTGCGACCGCTGACACCGCCGCGTCTGGCCCTCATCGGGGCCATGTATCTGCTCCTGGCTGCTGTGCTGCTCGTGCCCGTCTCGCAGCAGTACCACCTGTTCATGATGCCCTCGGCGGAGCTGCTCACCGTGGCCCTGGTCGCCAGCATCGTGGGTTGCGGGCTGGTGGAGGTCGGGAGTCGGGCCATCACGGCGCTGACCGAGCGCCGCTCCGCCAGCGGGAATACTCGCCCGCGCTCCGACGCTGGATAATGGAACACGTGTCCATCGATCCCCCGACAGCCCGATGCCTTCTCCACACTTCTTCGTCGAAAGCGAGCCCCACATGCTGAGGACCGTCATGGGCGGCAAGATCCACCGCGCCACCGTGACCCACGCGGACCTGCACTATGTCGGGTCCATCACCGTGGACACCGACCTCCTGGAGGCCGCCGGAATCGTCGAGGGCGAGAAGGTGCAGGTCGTCGACGTCACCAATGGTGCGCGGCTGGAGACCTACACGATCGCCGGGCCCCGGGGCTCCGGGGTCGTCGGCATCAACGGTGCTGCCGCTCATCTGGTCAAGCCCGGGGATCTGATCATCCTGATCTCCTATGTCATGGTCGACGCCACGGAGCTCCTCGCGCACCAGCCCCAGGTGGTGCACGTGGACACTGAGAACCGGATCGTCCAGCTGGGCAACGACCCCGCCGAACCCGTTCCCGGCGCAACGGACCAGCTGGATCCGCGGACCGCAGTCCTGCGCTGAGCTGGAAGCAGGCAGCGCAGCTTCGGCAGAATCAGGGTTTTCTCAGGGTTCTGAAGCGGTCATGGCCGTGACACAGGCGCACTGTTCCGGCTAAGTTCGGAGGGGTCACGTACGACAGGCATCCAAGCCACCGGCAGAACGGAGTTGATCATGAGACTGTTCACATTGGGCGCAGGCGTAGCCATCGGCTACCTCATCGGCAGCAAGCGCGGCAGGGCAGAATTCGAGCGCACGCTCAGCACCGTGAAGAAGAACGCCGCCGAGAAGTGGAAGGACCCGAAGGTCCAGGAGCAGGTCTCCAAGGCCGAGGACACCGCCAAGAAGTACGCCTCCGAGGCTGCGGATTCCGTGAAGAAGCGTGCCGGGGACGCCAAGGGCCCCGTGGCAGGTGCCGCCGTCGACGCGGCCGCACGCGCCGAGGAAGCCGCCAAGAAGATCGGCGGCCCCGCTGAGAAGGCTGCGAGCCAGACCTCCGAGAAGGTCAACGAGAAGGCGGGGGGAGCCGGGCAGAAGTCAGACTCCTCCTCCGGTGGGTCTTCCACGCAGGGATCCTCCACCGGCAGTTCCGGCAGCGGTTCAGGCTCCTCCACAGGCGGCTCCGGCTCCGGATCCTCCACAGGCGGCAGCGGCCCCGCGACAGGCGGCTCCGGCAGCGGTTCAGGCTCCTCCACGGGCGGATCAGGCAGCGGACCCTCCACGGGCGGCTCAGGCTCCGGCTCGAACAACGGCTCCGGCCCCTCCCGCAGCTGAGACTCCGCGCTGACGAGCGCAGCTGGCCGTGGGGCCGCCCTGGACTGCATGGGGTCGGCTCCACGGCCTACCTATATCCTGAGAGTTATGCCGCCTGAGACCTCCGACGCCCGCCTGATCATCGACACGCTCTCGACCCAGCCGATGAACGAGCATGCCGAGGTGCCGCGGCACGACCAGCTGATTCGGAAGGCGCTGCGCTGGCGCCGAGTGGAGCTTCGGCCCGTGGGCGAGCGCAGTCTCGTCTTCGTCTTCGGCGGGGTCGTGGTCGGCGGCATGGACGCCACTGTCACCACGCTGGTCAGCGCTCATGCCCGGAGGATCACCGCGGACCCGACGCTGCTGCGTCGGCATCTGGAGATCCAGGACATCGCTGTGGCACAGGACCCGCGGGCCGCCGAAGACGAGCCCGGCTCCGCGGAGGAATCTTCCCCGGGAGCCTCTGCCGCGGTCACGCTCAGCAGCAGCGTCCGTGTCTTCGTCGTCGGTGACCGGGTGTGCGCGGCGCTGCTTCTGCTTCCCGCCATGGTCCTGGGCGACGGACGCTCGACCCTGCGTGAACTCATCGCACGAGACTCGCAGGCGCGCGGCAGGCACGTTCTGCTCGCCGCGCCTCCGACGCAGGCGACACAGCCCACCCTCCACGAACAGCCGGAGGAGCTCGCCCGGGTTCCCGAGGCGCAGGAGCTGGTGCGCCTGGGAGACTCGCTGGAGATGCGCACGGGAGGCCTGAGCGTCGACGTGACCGAAGCGATCCACGAATCGCTGCATGAACTGGCCGTGGAGGCCGTGGCCGCCGTGCCGGGGCTCAACGCGGCCGCCGTCGACCTCGAGATCCCCGACCTGGGGTCTGCCGACGGAGCCTTCGTCCGGGCAGTTCTGCCTGACGCAGACATCAGTCCCGCGCACTTCCCCGCCTACGGCGACTCCCGTGACGTCGCAGGGGCCATCGCTGAGGAGATCCTGCTTCGTGCATCACGATAATCTGAGCCCCATGAGAGTGGAGACCCAGCCCGGGCAGACCGAGGCCGACCGGCGAGCTCGCCCAGCACTTGAGCTCGACGCGGAGCCGCAGGCCCTCGAGACGTTCATCGCCGAGCAGCTCGAACCGGCCTTCGATCAGCTGCACCGCTGGCAGAACATCATGGACCACGAGATGCTTCTCCACCGCGCCGCCCGGCGCAAGAAGATGACGATCACCAAGATCAACGATTCGAACGTCCTCTTCTTCCTCGCCGGGATGGTGGTCGGCGGGATGGACACTGTGGTGACCTCCCTCGTCAGCCACCAGGCCCGCCGAGTCTCCGCCTCCAAGGCCATGACGAAGAAGTACCTGCAGGCGGCCGAGGTCCCGACCCCCAGGGGCCGGGCGATCAATCCCACCGAGTTCAGCCGCGCCGTGCAGCATCTGAAGAAGTCCGGCGGGCCGGTGACGGTCAAACCCTCCGCTGGGCGCGCAGGCCGCGGCATCACCACCGCTGTGACCACGAAGGAGCAGCTGCGCCAGGCGTGGACCTCGGCGATGGCGGCACGCTCGGCCACCTCGAGCGCGCGGTACGTGATCATGGTGGAGGAGCACCGGCCCGGCCTGGACATCCGCGCCTATGTGGTCGGCGAGACGGTGGTCGCCGCCGTCGCCCGCGTCCCGTTCTACGTCATCGGCGACGGACTCAGCACTGTGGGAGAACTCGCCGCCGCGGAGCTCGAGCGGCGCCGGCCCAACGCTTACCTCTCCGCCCGGCAGCCCCGAGTCACCGACGCGTTCCTCGCTCCGATGGGGATCACGATGCAGACCGTTCCGGAGCGCGGCGCGCTGCAGCTCCTGACCCCGACGGCAGACACCGCTCGAGGCGGAGGGCTCGCCGTCGATGTCCTGGAGCTGCTCAGCGATGAGCTCCGAGACCTCGCCGCAGACGGGCTCCTGGCTGTTCCCGGCCTGGGCGCGGGGGCGGTGGACATGCTCGCACCGGATCTGGGAAGTGCGGCGGAGGCCGTGGTGCTGGACGTGAACCCCTATGCGAACCTCATGCAGTTCCACTACCCGGCCTATGGCACGGCTCGGCGGGTCAACGATCCGATCATCGACCAGCTGCTGCACCGCGCCTCGCGCTGACCGGCCGGGCACGACCACGCTCTTTGTGTCGTTTTGTCTCACCCAATGAAATCAATTTTGATCAGATTCTGGGCCTGTGCGTATCCTGGTGGACGTACCATCCCGAGCGGCCGAGAGATCTGGCTCGTCGACGCCGCAGCAACCCGGGTATGGGCACCTTGATCAGGTGCCTGTTCGCCGGGTGCTACCGCCAGGATCGATGGGAGTATTCCTCTGATGATTTCGCCTGCCTCCACCCTGACCGAGGACGACGTGACGGCACCCGGTGCTGCCACCGGCTCCAGTGCCCCCGCCTCCGGCTCCGGCGCGGCATCGACCGGCCGACCCGGCTACACCTCGCTCGATGTTCGACTCGACGGCGTCGGTCGCTCCTTCGGTGAGCACACCGTGCTGCGCGATGTCAGTCTCACCGTCGCTCCCGGCGAGGTGCTGGCCATCCTCGGGTCCTCGGGCTGCGGGAAGTCGACTCTGCTGCGCGCCGTCGGAGGTCTCGACACCGGCAGCACCGGTCAGATCCTGATCGACGGATCACCGGTGCAGCGCTATGACGAGCGCACCGCCGTCGGCTTCCAGGAGCCGCGCCTGCTGCCCTGGCGCTCGATCTATAAGAACGTGAGTCTCGGCCTGCCGCGCAGCCTGTCCAAGGCCGAGGGGCGCGAACGCGTGGATGAGCTGCTGGAACTGGTAGGGCTTCGCGACCGGGCCTCGCTGCGGCCGCGGGAGATCTCAGGGGGCATGGCCCAGCGCGCCTCACTGGCGCGGGCACTGGCTCGGCGTCCCGGCGTGCTGCTCCTCGATGAGCCCTTCGGCGCCCTGGACGCCCTCACGCGGCTGAAGATGCAGGACCTGCTGCTCGACCTCCATGCACAGACCGGCACCACTGTGCTGCTGGTCACCCACGACGTGGACGAGGCGCTCCAGCTCGCGGACCGGGTCCTGCTGCTCGGCCGGAATCCGCAGGATCCCGCAGCAGCCGAAGGTGCGACGATCGCGCGGCTGTTGGAAGTGCCGGGAACCCGCCCCCGAGACCGCGCCTCCGCAGAGCTCGCTGCCCTGCGCGGGGAGCTGTTCTCCGGCCTCGGCGTGGACTCCCACACCCACTGACCTCCGCACCGTCGCCGTCGCCGTCTGGAGCCTCTCCGCACGCCGAGGGCCGCAGGTCGATCCGAGCAGCCCGCCGGCCCGCCCTGGGGCGGATGCGCGCGGCGGCACCCCGCTCGCTGAAGCCCAACCCTGAACATAACCACTGAAGCTTCATCCGAAGCTGCACCGTTGAAGAACCGAAAGGCGCTCCATGCCCAGCACCACCGCTTCCCACTCGTTCGGCACTTCCCGCGGCTCGGCCACGAAGGCCGTCTCGGTCGCCGCCGCCGTCGCCCTGCTCGCCACCGCCTGCGGCAGCGATGGCGGCGAGGACGAGCAGCTCGAGACGCTGAACATCGACTTCGCCACCTACAACCCGCTGAGCCTGATCATCCTGGAGAACGGCTGGCTGGAGGAGGAGCTGGAGGAACTCGACGTGGACGTCAAATGGGTCCAGTCCCAGGGCTCGAACGTCGCCAATGAGAACCTCCGGGCCGAGAACATCCACGTGGGCTCCACCGCCGGATCCGCGGCGCTGCTCAACCGCGCGGTCGGCGCGGACACTCACACGATCATGATCGAGAATCAGCCTGAGTGGTCTGCCCTGGTCATCAACGAGGATTCGGACATCGAATCGGTGGAGGATCTCGAGGGTGCATCGATCGCGGCCACGCCGGCGACGGACCCCTACTTCTTCATGGCTCGCTCCCTGCAGGAGGCGGGACTCAGCGTGGACGACGTGGAGATCCAGGCCCTGCAGCATGCCGACGGACGCCAGGCGCTGGCCAACGGCGACGTCGACGCCTGGGCCGGCCTCGATCCCATCATGGCCGGAGCAGAGGCCGACGGCGCCGAGCTGCTCTACCGCAACGTCGACTTCAACACCTACTCGGTGGTCAACGCGACCGGTGACTTCGTGGAGAACCACCCCGACATCGCCCAGATCGTGGTCAACGTCTACGAGCAGGCGCGTGAATGGGCCACCGAGAACCCCGAGGGCACTGCAGAGATCCTCGCGGAGTACGCCGGGATCGAGCCGGAGATCGCCGAGGCCGTCATCACCGAGCGCACGAACTTCGACATCGATCCGGTGCCCGGCGATGACGTCTACGCCGCGATGGAGGCCGCCGGACCGTTCTTCGTGGAGAACGGCGACGTGGACAGCCAGGATGACGTGGACGAGGCGCTGGAGTCGCTGTTCCATCCCGAGTTCGCCGAGAACCGCGAAGCAACCGACGCCGAGGGCACCGAGGACGCCGCAGACGAGGCTGACATCGAGGAGACCGAAGAGTGACAGACACCCTCTACGTCACGGGTGCCTCGGTGCCCGATGCCACCCCGAAGCCCCCGAGACGCCGCAACCGGCTCACCAGGAAGGTGCCGGGAGGCGGACTGCTGATCGGCGCCGTCGTCCCGGTGCTGCTGCTGGGTCTGTGGTGGCTGGCCACCGATGTCACCGGCACCTTCAGCCAGGTGCAGCTGCCCGCACCGCAGGCGGTGTTCAGCGCCGGGCTGGGACTCTTCGAATCGGGCGAGCTCTTCGAGCACATGGCGATCTCTCTGCAGCGCGTGCTGCTGGGCTTCGCCATCGGCGCCGTCCTGGGACTGGCGCTGGGGGCGCTTCTGGGTCTCTCCTCCATCGCCGACGGCCTGCTGCATCCCACAGTGGGCGCGTTCCGGGCAGTGCCGTCCCTGGCCTGGGTGCCGCTGCTGCTGCTCTGGGTCGGCATCGATGAGGATTCAAAGGTCATCCTGATCGCCATCGGCGCGTTCTTCCCGGTGTTCACCGCGATCCACTCCGCGCTGCGCCATGTGGACGCTCAGCTGGTCGAGGCCGGGCGCGCCTTCGGCTTCCACGGAGTGCGGCTGCTGGGGACGGTGCAGCTTCCCGCCGTGGTGCCCAGCGTGTTCTCCGGTCTCCGGCTCGCACTGGCCCAGGCGTGGCTGTTCCTGGTGGCCGCCGAGCTGCTGGCCTCCTCCGAGGGTCTCGGATTCCTGCTCACCGAGTCCCAGAACAACGGGCGCACGGACCGGCTGCTGCTGGCCATCGTGCTGCTCGCCCTGCTGGGCAAGCTCACCGATACGCTGCTCGGCCTGCTCGAGCGCAAGGCGCTGAAGACCTGGGCCTGACCCTCCGCTCCCCCGCGCCGGCCGCGCTTTACCAGGGCTTGCGCGTTCTACCAGCCGAACCTCGGCCCGGTAGATCGCGCAAGCCCCGGTATTCTGCGCACTAGAAGGGCCGGTCAGCTCTTCCGGCGCAGCTGGAACTGGGCTCCGTGGTGCTCTGCGGGCAGGTGATCGCCAGCGCCGAAGAGCTTGTTGCGCAGGGTGCCCTCGGTGTACTCGGTCTTGTACCGGCCAAGCTTCTGCAGCTCGGGCACCACATGCTCCACCACGTCCTCGAAGGTGCCCGGAGTGATGTGATACGCGAGGTTGAACCCGTCCACGTCGGTCTCCTCCTGCCACTCGATGAGCTGCTGCGCCGCCGAGGCCCCGCCACCGACGATGACCGGGCCGAATCCGCCGACGCCGACCCATTCGGCCAGCTGCCGGACGGTCCAGGCCTCGTCCTCCCGGCCGGAGGCCTTCTGGAAGGTCTCCACGGTGGACTGGATGGCGTTGGACTCCACATCCCCGATCGGCTGGTCCAGGTCGAACTGGCTCAGATCGATCCCCATCCAGCCCGACATCAGCACCAGTCCGCCCTCGGCATCGATGTATTGAGCCAGATCCTCGTACTTGGCCTGCGCGGCGGCGTCGTCGCGACCCGTGACGATGGTCTGCATCGCGAAGATCCGCACGGAGTAGGGGTCCCGTCCGGCCTCTGCCACTGACTGACGGATCTTCGCCACGGAGGCCTTGGCGAGCTCCTTGGTGGGCGGATTGATGAACACCGCCTCGGCATGCCTGCCGGCGAAGGCGCGCCCGCGGGCGGAGGCGCCTGCCTGATAGATCACCGGTGTGCGCTGCGGGGAGGGCTCCACGACGCCGATGCCGGGGGTCTTGAAGAACTCCCCCTGATGTTCGATCCGGTGCACCTTGGCGGGGTCGGTGAAGACGCCGGAGGCCTTGTCCGCCACCACGGCGTCATCCTCCCAGGAGCCCTCGAGCAGCTTGTAGACCACTTCCAGGTACTCGTCGGCGTGGTCGTAGCGCCGGTCGTGCTCCATCTGGTCGTCCTGGCCCATGTTCTGCGCGGCGGAGGGCAGGTAGCCGGTGACCACGTTCCAGCCCACCCGACCGCCGGTGAGGTGATCCAGCGTGCCCAGCCGGCGGGAGAACGGATACGGGTGCTCATAGGCGGTGCCGGCGGTGATGCCGAAGCCCAGGTTCTTGGTCACGGCGGCCATCGCCGAGACCAGCAGGAACGGGTCCTGCAGCGGGATCTGGGCGCCCGAGCGCAGGGCGGCGTCCGGGTTCGAGCCGAACACGTCATAGGGGCCCAGGACATCGGCGATGAACAGGCCGTCGAAGAGCCCGCGCTCCAGGATCTGCGCCACCTCGGTCCAATAGCCGATCGTGTTGTACTCGCGGGCACGGTCCTCAGGGTGGCGCCAGAGGCCCGGGGACTGGTGGACCACGCAGTTCATGTCGAAGGCGTTGAACAGGATCTCGCGCCTGCCCTCTGCTGTGGTGGGATAGGTCATTCTCATGCTCCTTCAGAATCGGATCGTGCTGGAGTAGATGTGGGCCCCGGCTGACTCATTTCACGGCTCCTGTGGTGAGTCCCTCGACCAGGTGACGCTGCAGCAGCACCGCGATGGTGAAGATCGGGATGACCGCCAGCAGCGAGGACGCGGCGATCCGGCCGAAGTCCTGCACTCGCTCGCTGAGCATCCCCGCCAGGACCACCGGGACGGTCTGGGAGCCTTCGCTCTGGGTCAGGAAGGTGGCGAAGAGGAACTCGTTGTAGTTCAGGATGGCCACGATGACGCCGACGGCGATCAGTGCTGGTCCCAGCACCGGCACGACCACCCTGAAGAGCAGCTGCAGCTCTCCGGCTCCGTCCAGGCGCGCGGCCTCCTCGATCTCCACGGGGATGCGACGGATGAATCCATCCAGCAGCCAGATGGCCACCGGCACGTTCATCAGCGCGTAGACCAGCGTCAGTCCCGGAAGCGTGTTGATCAGACCGAGAAGCCGCAGCAGGGTGAGCAGCGGGATGATCGCCACCACGGGCGGCAGCAGCCAGGGGCTGAGGATCAGCCCGCTCAGCGCAGACCCGCCGGTGCGGTGCCGGGCGATCGTCCAGGCTCCGGGCAGTGCGAGCGCCAGCGTGAGCAGCGCCCCGATGAAGGCCGCCGCCAGGGAGTTGGCGATCCCGCGGGGGATCGCCGAGTTCCAGGCGTTGCCCCAGTTCTGCCAGGCGGGCTCTGCAGGAAGGAGCAGCCCGGCGGAGATCTGCCCCTGGGTCATCAGCGAGAGGGAGGCCAGGTAGGCCAGCGGCACCAGGACGACGACGGCAGAGAGCGCCACCCAGCCATAGCTCAGCACCAGGCCCGGTGTCCGGCGGGGCCGAGGCCCCCCGCGCCGGGCAGCTGTCCGGGGTGAGGTTCGAGGCGGGGGCGGCTCGGCGCCTTCGACGAGGCTGCTGCTGGGTGCTTCTGCGGTCTCAATCATCGCGGAGCCTCTTGGTGAGATAGAAGATCGGGAGGGTGACCAGGGTGACCACCACTGCCAGCACGAGCGTGATGGAGGCGGCCATCCCGACGTCGAAGTTCTGCAGGGCCGCCCGCCAGATCAGATAGGCGGGGACCTGGGTGGAGGACCCGGGGCCTCCAGAGGTCATCACGTAGACGAGGTCGAAGACCTTGAACGCCAGGATCAGCCGGATCAGGAATGCCGCCGCCACGGTGCCCGCGATGGTCGGCAGCGTGATGTGGAAGAACTGCTGCACGGGCTGGGCCCCGTCGATCTGTGCGGCCTCCAGGATCTCCGGATCCTGACCGAGCAGGGCGGTGAAGACCAGCAGCACCACCAGCGGGGTCCATTCCCAGGTGTCGGCCACGGCCACGCCGATGATGGCCCAGCTCGTGTCGGAGAGCACCGCGAAGGTCCCGGAGTAGGAGCTGAACTGCCGCAGCGCGGTGTCGATCAGTCCGCCGGAGGGGCTGAAGATGAAGCTCCACAGGATCCCGACGATGACCGGCGGCACGATCATCGGAAGCAGCAGCAGCGTGCGCAGCACGGCCCCGGAACGCACCGAGCGCCACAGCGCCACGGCCGTGATCGTTCCCAGGACGGTGCTTGCCGCCGCGACCCCGAGCGCATAGCCGGTGCCGAGGACCATGGAGTCCTGCACGGCCGGGTCCCCCGCCGCCGTCCGGAGATTCTCCAGACCGGAGAACTCCTGGAACGGCTGGCCGAGGCTGGATCGGGAGAAGGCGGCCGCGGCGATGAACAGCAGCGGATACAGGGCCAGCACCAGCAGCGTCAGGACGCTCGGGGTCACGAACACCCGGTGCAGGAACCGATCCGAGCGGCGACGCCGCGGTCCGGAGCCGGCCGGTGGACGAGGTGAATGCGGAGGCGGCGACGGAGCCGCCGGGGAGCGCTGGAGCTGATCAGTCGACAAGGAGCCTCTCCCATTCACTCTGCACCGTGTCCAGGGTCTCCTGGGCGGAACCACGCTGCCCGGAGAGGTATGCCGCGAGCTCGTCCGTGAGCACCTGGGCCGCCTCGGTGGCGTTGGTGCCGGTGGGCCAGGCCAGGGCACCGTCGAGGGTGGACTCATTGACCTGCTGGAGCTCGGGGAAGTCCTCGGAGTACGTCTCGTCCTGCAGCGAGGTGACCCGGTTCGGATCGATCCCGGTGGGCGGCAGCGCAGTCAGCAGCTCCGCATTGACCTCGGCGGAGGCGGCCCAGGTGATGAACTGCTGCGCGAGGTCAGCCTTGTCCGTGTTCCCTGCGACCACCCAGCTGAAGCCTGCCACGAGGGAGGCTCGGGGGCTCTCTCCCTCCTCGGCGCGGGGAAGATAGGTCACGCCCCATCCGTCCACGACCTCTGACCCGGACTCCGGGTCCTGCGAGCGCACTCCCAGGTCGGTCCAGTTCTCGATGAATCCGACCTTGCCGGCGAACCATGCCGAGTTGCCGGCGCCGAAATCGGTCTCGGCAGGAGTGGGCAGCGCATCCTCCCAGACGTCCTCCAGCGCTTCCAGCGACTGGACGGCCTCCGCTGAGTTGATGGCCGGCCGACCCTGAGCGTCGAGGAAGTCTCCGCCGAACCCCGCGAGCCGGTTGGCGAAGCTGGCGCCGAGGATCATCGGAGACTGTTCGCCGAACACCGCCGCCCCGTAGACGCCGTCCTGGCTCTCGTTCTCGGTGATCGTGCTGACCTGTTCCGCGTACTCGTCCCAGGTGGCCGGGGGCTCCTCGAAGCCGTTGCGCTCGAGGATCTCCTCGTTGTAGAACAGCGCATGGATGTCGCCGTCGAAGGGGAGTCCATAGATCTCCTCATCGACGAGCGCATAGGGCTCCCAGATGCTGGGGATGAAGTCCTCCACGTCGACCTCAGGGGTGGACTCCACGTACTCGGTGAGCGACTGGATGCTGCCGTCGTCGGCGAGATCGCCGAGCGAGACATACCACGGAGCTGAGACGTCGTAGGTGTTCGCCCCGGACTGCTGATCCAGGGTCAGCTGCGAGGCGATCTCGTCATAGGGGACGGTGGTGACGTTGATCTGCACCCCGGTCTCGGCCTCGTACTGCTCGGCCAGCCATTCGCCGGCACCCTCGTGGGAGGCGTTGAGCAGCAGGTTCAGCTCTTCGCCCTCATAGTCTCCGGAGGCTGCGTCGCCCTGGACATCGGCCCCGGCGTCCGCCGAGCAGGCGGTGAGCGCCACCACGGAGACGACGGCGGCGAGCGCGAGCGGTCCGCGCCGGTGGAGGGAGGTGTTCGGTCGCATGAGCGTGAGTCCTGTTCTTGTCTGTCCTGCTGGCACGTCGGTGCCGCTGAGGTGTGGTTGTGGGTCGTGCTGGGTCGTGCACTCGAGGTGTGCTGGGTGCTGGGGCGGGTCTTCAGGGGGGCTAGCGGGAGCTCAGGAACGCCTCCCGAGGCACTTCGGTGGCCTCGGCGCTGGTGTGGCTGAAGGCACCCCGATAGCCGGCGGCTGGATGCGAGTCCGGCAGCCGGTCGGAGCCGGTGAGTCGGGCACGCAGAGTCACGGGTCCGGAATCGGTCTCCCCGGGGCGGCGCGCCAGGCCTCGGTCACGCAGGACCGGCAGCACGTGCTCGATGAACTCGTCATAGCTGCCCGGGATGGTGGAGTTGATGACATTGATCCCGTCGATCCCGGCGTCCTGCCAGTCCGCCAGCTCATCTGCGATCTGCTCCGGGGTGCCCACCACACGGGTGGACTGGGCGCGGAACCGCGCGAGGTCGCGCAGCGTGACCCGCCCGTTCGGCGCCATCTTCTTGATCTCCTCGAGGTGACCCTGTGCCTGCTCGGTGTGTTCGAGATCATCCAGGGGCGTGTCGATCGGCAGGTGTCCGACGTCGACCCCGAGGCTGCCTGCCGTGTGCGCGATCAGCGCATGGTCATCGATGGACTCGTCGAGCTCGGCGGCCTTGGCCGCAGCCTCTGCCTCGGTGGCACCGATGACGAAGGAAAGGCCCTGGATGAAGCTGACATCCTCCGGTGATCGGCCGAAGCGGCGAGCGCGGTCCTTGACGTCTGCGGCGTGGGCCGCGGCGATGTCCCGGCGCGGAGCCATGGAGAAGGTGGCCTCGGCATGCTGCGCGGCCACATCGCGGCCTCGATCCGATGACCCGGCCTGGAACAGGAAGGGGGTGCGCTGAGGGGAGGGAGCCGACAGATGAGGACCTTCTACGCTGTACCGGGCACCCACGTGGTTGATCTTGGACACTCCTGCGGGATCTGCGTGGAGTCCCCGCCCGCGTTCGTGTTCGGCCGCCTTGTCCTGCAGCAGCGCCTCCTCCGTCCAGGACCCCTCCCACAGCTTGTAGCAGACGTCGAGGTATTCCTCGGCCCAGGCGTAGCGGTCCTCGTGGAGCGCCAGACCTGCGGCGTCGTAGTTGCGGTGGGCGTTCTCCTGGGCGCTGGTGACCACGTTCCACCCCACTCGTCCCCCGGAGAGGTGATCCAGGGTGGAGAGCTGCCGGGCGAAGGTGAACGGATGCGCCTGGATGACCGAGGAGGTCAGGGCCAGACCGATCCTGTCTGTCACAGCTGCCAGGGCAGAGAGCAGCACCAGCGGATCGTTGGCGGGGATCTGCAGGCCCCGGCGCACATGGGAGGCCCAGCCGCCCTCATGGTCGCCGTAGAGTCCGACCACGTCTGCGAAGAACGCGATGTCGAAGCCGGCGTCCTCCAGCTTCTTGACCAGCGAGGTCCAGTGGCCGAGTTCGTTGAACCGGTGCTGTTCGGCCTCCTCGCGCCGCCACGCGCCGCCGATGATGTGGCTCGTGGTGTTCATCAGGAAGGCCGAGAGGATGAGTGGTCTGCGGGTCATGGCTGAACTCCGGTTCACGTGTAGAGAGAGATGGGCTGGAATTCACCGTTGAGGAAGTGCGCGCCGACCTCGAGCTTCTTGTAGTCCACGGGGTCATGCAGCGAATGGGTCCTGATGTTGCGCCAGTAGAGGTCGAATCCATGCTTGGAGGCGGTGGACGAGGTGCCGGTGGCCTCGAATATCTGGTGGGTCAGGCGGGTGGCGACATCCGAGGAGATCACCTTGAGCTCGGCGATCTCGATGGCGAGCTCGCCGCGCACTGTGTCGGTGACCTCCTCCCCCAGAGTCAGCACGTGTTCGAAGCGCCGATTCACCCGCTCGGCGAGCGCGGCGACCCCGGCCGTGTTCGCCTTGAGCTCCCCGACCAGCCGCTGGACGAAGGGATCGTGCCGGTACTTCGAGGCCGTGGAGAGGAACCAGGCATTGGGACGGGCATTGATCAGCTCCCGGCCTTTGGCGAGCGCCCCCTCAGCGATGCCCAGGTAGAGATTGCCGAAGGCGAGCTGGATCCCCGGGGTGACCAGCGCGGAGTAGGGCTCCTCCGTGAGGAAGCCGAGGACGTCGTCCTCGCCCACCAGCACATCGCTGTAGGTCACCGTGTTCGAGGAGGAGAGCCGCTGACCCAGGAAGTCCCAGTCGTCGACATAGGTGACCCCCCGGCGTCCGTGCTCCAGGACGAAGGCGAGGATGCGGCCGGTCTCGGGACCTTCGGAGACCCGCGCATTGACCAGGAGCACATCGCCGACGGCGGAGCCCGTGGAGTATCGCTTTCGGCCGTTGAGCCGGTAGCCGTCCTCGGTGGGGACCAGTGTGAGGTCCGGATCCGTGGGATTGACCGAATCCCCCCAGATCCACTGCCCCTGTGCCGTGGCGCGGAACCAGCGCTCGCGGTCTCTGGGCTCGGGGATGCTGAAGAGGATGTTCGCCTCGTTGATGTAGTGGTACGCCAGAAGCTGGGCGATGGAGGCATCCGCGCGGGCCAGGATGCGGATCACCTCCAGCGCCGTGGCCCAATGGCCGCCGCCGCCGCCGAACTGCTCGGGCACCAGCAGGGTGACCAGCCCAGAGGCCTTGAGCAGCCGAGCTTCGCGGTAGGGCGTCTCATTCGCGCGGTCTCGTTCCACGGCATCACCGGCAAGGGTCTGCGCCACGTGGGTGGCGATGGAGCTCCAGTCCTCGAGCTCTGCGGCGGAAGCCCCGCCGGTCCAGTGTGTGCGGGGCTCCGCTGTGGTGTTCAAAGGATGTGACACGGGTTCTCCTGGGCAGTGAGGGGCGGGGCTGTGAGGTCGGGCTGGGCTGCGAGGTCGGGCGGGGGCAAGGACTGGGCGGGGTGCTGTGCCGAGACCGCCAGAGGCGCCTGCCCGGAGCCGAGGACCGGCGGGGCGGTGGAACGGCTGAGGACGTTGCAGCGTCTGAGGACAGCGCGGCGTTGGAAAGACGGAGGCGGCGTCAGGCGAGCTGGGTGACCGCCGGAACATCGGGCTCGCCCACACTCCACAGCCGGACCGGTTCGGTGCCGTTGACGCGGTGATCGCCGGCGATCCGCGCCTTGTACACCCAGGGATTGTGGCTGGTCACCGTGCGCGCATTGCGCCAATGGCGGTCCAGTCCGCGGGCCTGGCTCACTCCTGAGGCGCCGAGCACATCAAAGATGCGGGTGACCGCCTCAAGCACGGGCCGGTGCAGCGCGACCTGCGCCCGTCCTGTGGCCAGCTCCACCGCGTTCGCGGCGCCGATCGCCTCCTCGGGGCTGCCTGTGCGCGCGGCATAGGCGGCATCCAGGTGTGACGCGGTGTGCAGCACCTGCGCTCGGGCCAGCGCGGCGACCGCGTCCACTTCGCCGATGGCCTGAAGCAGCTGCGGGTCCGTGCGCGGAGTCCGCGTGTTTGCGTGCGTATAGGTCCGCGGGCGCTCATGCAGCAGCGCCGCGGCATCGCGCGCGGCGGCCTCCACGATCCCCGCCAGGACGATGAGCAGGATGTGCTGGTAGAGCGCGGTCTGATAGGGGAAGCGGTCGGTGAGACCGCGGAGCTCTGCGGTCTCGACGGCGGCATCGGTGAGTCTCGCGGTGCCCGAGCCCGTGGTCCGCTGGCCGAAACCGTCCCAGTCGTTCTCGACCTGCACCCCGGGCTGATCCCGACGCACCAGCACGGCAAGCTCATTATCGGCCTCGTCTCGGGCCGTGACATCCAGCCAGTCGGCGAAGATCGCTCCGGTGGTGTAGTACTTCACCCCGTTGACCACGGGCCCTGCCGGGGTCTCGCTGACGACTGTCCCGGAGCGATGGAAGCCTCCCTTGCCCGGCTCGGTCCACGCATTTCCCACCAGCTCCCCCGCAGCGAGTCGGCCCAGCCACAGCTGCACACTCTGCTCGGTCTCTGGACGCTCTGTCGCTGAGCGCCACAGCAGGTCCTCCTGCACCGCGAGATGTCCGCGCAGCACCTGAGGAAGGTTGCTGTCTGCCGCCGCAAGCTCGAGGAGGACCTCGGTGGTCTGCACCCAGTCGAGGCCATAACCGCCCACGGCTGCCGGGAGTCGCAGTCTGCCGATGCCGGCTGCGGCCAGGTCGCGCACCTGGTCACGGGCCAGGTCGCGGTTGAGCTCCCGGTCCAGCGCGGAGAGCCCGGCACGCTCGACGGCGTCGCGCAGCTCTTGGGACACAGGCAGATGTATGTTCATACTTTCCTCCATCGGTCCTGGCGTTAGCACCCGGCAGTCCCGGGTTGCTGCGACGTCGACGGGCCAGATCCCTCAGTCGCTCTGGATGGTGATGGACCCAAATATAGAGGACGAACGACGGGTTTCGTCAAATGATCATGACGCCAGGTGTCCTGCTGTGTTCATACGCCGGTCCTTGAACACAGTTTCTGCAACTCGGCGACCGGACGTCATACGACGTCTCACAGTGCGAACAAATATTGCTGGTCGATGGGACCAGCGCGTAGCGTTGCCCTGTAACCATCCCGAGCGGCTGAGAGATCTGGCTCAGAGACGCCGCAGCAACCCGGATACGCCGGGTGCTAACGCCAGGACCGATGGAGTTGATCTGCATGTCTGTCCCTGCTCGTACTCTCGAAGCTCCCGCCACATCCCGCGTGGACTCTCTTGCGCTGCGCCATGCGCTCGCCCAGTTTCCACAGGGTGTCGTCGCCGTCGGCGCTGAGGTCAACGGCTCCCCCGAGGCGATCATCGCCTCGACCTTCACCGTGGGCGTCTCGCTGGAGCCGCCGCTCGTCACCCTGGCCGTCCAGCACGATTCCTCCACCTGGCCGAAGCTGCAGTCCAGCGGCAGCGAGCTGGGCATCTCCGTGCTCGGTCGGGATCAGTACGGGCTGTGCCGCCAGATCGCCTCCAAGGACCGGGCCAATCGCTTCACCGGGGTCGGCTATCAGCTGCACGGCTCTGCGCTGCTCCTGGAGGGGGTGCCGATGTGGCTGCGCACCCGCATCTATGACCAGGTCAGGGCCGGGGACCACGACATCATCGTGCTCGAGATCCTGGATCTGGACTTCACCGAAGATGCCGCCGGACTGGTCTTCCACCAGCATGAGTTCAAGACCCTGACCCCGCTGAGCTGACCCTGAAGGGCCTTTTGTTGACCACCCACCACACCCCTGCCCTGCCCTCCGGCGCGCCCTCGGTGAAGGCAGGACGTGCCGCGCTCGCCTCCACGGATCCGCTGCGGGCAGATGTCCATCACTGGTCCGACCCGGTGAACGAGGACGAGCGCATGGCCTTCTGGACCGAGGCCGCCACCCTGCTGGACTGGGAGACACCCTGGGAGCAGACGCATTCCTGGGTCCCGCCGAACCCGGCGATCCGGCGGGGCCCGGAGATCAGCTGGTACCAGGGCGGAACGCTCAACGCCGCGGTGAACTGCGTGGACCGCCATGTCGCGGCTGGACGCGGTGAACGCATCGCCCTGCACTTCGAGGGTGAGCCCGGAGACCGCGAAGACGTCAGCTATGCCGAACTCGGCCGCCGGGTCAACCAGGCGGCGAACGCGCTGACCGATATGGGCATCACGCGTGGGGACCGTGTGGTGGTCTACCTGCCCGTGCTCGTGGAGACGATCGTGATCACCCTGGCCTGCGCGCGGATCGGCGCCGTGCACTCGCTGGTCTTCGGCGGGTTCTCCGCCGAGGCGCTGAAGTTCCGCGTGGAGGACACCGGAGCCAAGCTGCTGGTCACCACCGATGGTCAGTACCGACGCGGCAAGGCGGTCCCGGTGAAGGCCAACGCTGACGCCGCGGTGGCCGAGGCCGCTGTGGAGCACGGTGGAGATCTGGAACATGTCCTGGTGATCAGGCGCACCGACTCAGCCGTGGAATGGACCCCGGGGCGCGATCTCTGGTGGCACGAGGTGGTGGAGACCGCCTCGACCGAGCACAGCCCGGAGTTCTTCGATGCCGAGACCGAGCTGTTCATCATGTACACCTCTGGCACCACCGGCAAGCCCAAGGGCCTGGTCCACACCACCGGTGGCTACCTCACCGGAGCGCTCTACACGTATCTGCGGCTCTTCGCCCATCCGGACCCGGCGCGACGCGCGAATGACGTCCACTGGTGCACGGCGGACCTGGCCTGGGTCACCGCCCATACCTACGAGATCTATGGCCCGCTGGCCGCCGGCGCGACCCAGGTGATCTTCGAAGGCACCCCGAACACCCCGCACGAGGGTCGGCACTTCGAAATCATCGAGCGGCACAGGGTCAGCACGTACTACACCGCCCCCACGCTGGTCCGCTCGCTCATGGGCTGGTTCCCGGACGGCGTCCCGCAGCACTATGACCTCTCCTCCATCCGGCTCGCCGGAACCGTGGGCGAGGCGGTGAACCCCGAGGCCTGGCAGTGGATCCGTCGGCAGATCGGCCGAGACACCACCGACGACGCCGGCCAGCCGGCACTTCCCATGGTGGACACCTGGTGGCAGTCCGAATCCGGGTCCACGGTGCTCTCCCCACGCCCCGAAGACGCCGGGTTCACACGTCCGGGACTCAAGCCCGGTGCGGCCAGCCGCGAGATGCCGGGCTGGGGCGCCGCCGTCGTCGATGACGCCGGCCGACCGGTGCCTGCGGGGACGCAGGGGAACATCGTCCTCACCGCGACCGGGCCCTCCATGGCCAGGACGGTCTGGGGAAGTCCCGAGCGGTACTACAGCTCCTACTGGGAGAAGTACGCTGATCAGGGCTGGTTCCTCGCCGGGGACGGCGCCCGGAGGGATGAGGACGGGGACCTCTGGATCCTGGGACGGATCGACGATGTCATCAACATCTCCGGGCACCGGCTCTCCACCATCGAGATCGAATCCGCGCTGATCTCCCATCCCGACGTGGTCGAGGCGGGGGTCTGTCCCGTCTTCGATGAGATGACCGGTCACGCCGCCGTCGCCTTCACCGTGCTCACCACTGCGGCCCGCGAACGCCTGGACGCCGCAGGTGGCGCGGGCAGCGACGCCGAACGTGAGCTGCTGAGCGCGCTGCGCAGCCATGTGGGCGAGGTGATCGGGCCGGTGGCGAAACCGCGCAGCGTGATCCCGGTGCCGGAAGTGCCCAAGACCCGGTCCGGGAAGATCATGCGCCGGCTGCTGACCCAGCTGCATGACGGTGAGACCCTCGGGGACACCACGAGCCTGCAGAATGAACCCTGTGTTCCGAAAATTGAAGAGATCTGCCAACGGCGCGGGACCGCGCCGCGGAGAGAAGAGGTAGCTACATGAGCGATCGCCAGTTCGGCTTCCGCACCCGCGCCCTGCATGCAGGAGCCGTGCCCGATGCGGTCTACGGCTCCCGTGCCGTGCCCATCCACCAGTCCACCTCCTTCGTCTTCAAGGACACCACCGACGCCGCGAACCTCTTCGCGCTGCAGAAGTACGGGAACATCTACTCCCGCATCGGCAACCCGACGGTCTCCGCGCTGGAGGAGCGCATCGCCTCCCTGGAGGGCGGCATCGGCGCGGTGGCCACGGCCTCGGGGATGAGTGCCGAGTTCCTGGTCTTCGCGGCGCTCTGCGGCTCGGGGGACCATATCGTGGCCAGCTCCAAGCTCTACGGCGGCACCATCACCCAGCTCGATGTCACGCTGCGCCGCTTCGGGATCGAGACCACCTTCGTGGACTCTCTGGACCCTGCGGACTACGAGGCCGCGATGCAGGAGAACACCAAGGTGGTCTACACCGAGGTGGTGACGAACCCCAGCTCTGACATTGCCGACCTGCGCGGACTCTCCGAGGTCGCGCACAAGCACGGCGTGCCGCTGGTCGTGGACTCCACGCTGACCACTCCGTATCTGATCCGACCCTTCGAGCACGGCGCGGACATCGTGATCCACTCGGTGACCAAGTTCATGGGTGGTCACGGCACCACTCTGGGCGGGGTGATCGTGGAATCCGGCGAGTTCCCCTGGGACAACGGGAACTTCCCCGCCATGACCGAGCCCGTGGCGTCCTACGGCGGGCTCTCCTGGTGGGGCAACTTCGGCGAATACGGCTTCCTCACCAAGCTGCGCGCCGAGCAGCTGCGCGACATCGGGCCCTCGCTCGGCCCACAGGCCGCGTTCAACCTCATCCAGGGCATCGAGACCCTCCCGCAGCGGATTGACGAGCACGTCGCCAATGCCCAGAAGGTCGCGGAATGGCTCGAGGCCGATGAGCGCGTGGACTACGTGAACTACGCCGGGCTGCCCTCCCACCCGGATCACGACCGGGCCAAGGAGATGCTGCCCGAGGGCGTGGGCTCCGTGTTCAGCTTCGGCATCCGCGGCGGACGCGAGACCGGCGCACGGTTCATCGAGTCCCTGCAGCTGGCCAGCCACCTGGCCAATGTCGGCGATGTGCGCACGCTGATCCTGCACCCGGGCTCCACCACCCACCAGCAGCTCTCCCCCGAGCAGATGAGCGCCGCCGGGATCCCTGAGGACCTGATCCGCATCTCAGTCGGCATCGAAGACGTCGATGACATCATCTGGGATCTGGACCAGGCGCTGAGCACCGCAGTCGAAGGAGACAAGTGATGAGCGAGCAGACCCTGCATGACGACGGCGAGGCAACGGCCGAACACCCCCATGGCCGCTGGACCGCGCCGTCGCCCTCACGACGGTTGCAGCTGCTGCGCAGCGCGAAGTCCGTGGCGATCGTGGGCATGTCCGACAAGCCTGCGCGAGCCAGCTACTTCGTGGCCACCTACCTGATGAGCTCCTCCAGCTACACGGTCTACTTCGTGAATCCGCGGCTCACGGAGGTCCTGGGCCAGCCGGTCTACGCCTCGCTCAAGGACCTTCCGGAGGCTCCCGACATCGTGGACATCTTCCGCCGACCCGAGGACGTGCCGGGCATCGCCGAAGAGGCTGCCGAGGTCGGCGCCAAGACGCTGTGGGCGCAGCTGGGGATCCGCTCCGAGGAGGCCATGCAGCTGGCTCAGGACGCCGGACTCAATGCGGTGCAGGACCGATGCATCAAGATCGAGCACGGCCGCTTCCACGGCAACCTTCATCTCTCCGGGTTCAACACCGGGGTCATCTCCGCGAAGCGCCAGATCCTCGACGGCTGAGCGCCCGGTTCCGCAGGGGAGCGCCCGACACCACGACGTGGCGTATATCACACATAAATGTTGATAGGCTGTGCCGTGGATCTCCAGAAATGCGGACAGCCGTCCGATTCTGGTCTCCCAGGGGAGGAAGATCGCGCCCCTGATGCCTCACGTTCGCGCAGTGCCTGAACGGATGCATCCGACAGAGACGAACAGGAAAGTCGTGGTGATGCTGTGTCCTCCGGGCGGACCCATGTGGGACGACACAGAGAGGTGGATCAGCTTCGTCGGGCGGCCGAACTCGCCTCGCAGCGCAGAGCCCAGGTGGTCTACATCGAGGGCTTCGTCGGCGCGGGCAAGAGCGAGCTGCTCCGGGAGGCGCTGAAACCCTACGACCAGTGGCGCGAGATCGCCGTCGTCCTGGACAGAGAGCAGAGCTCGGTCTCAGGGGCGCTGCTGCGAAGGCTGGTCCTCCCTCCGGAAGTCCCTGTCGGGGATCAGAGCATCGACGAGCTTGTGAGCCAGGGCCTAGGCCGCGCCGAGAGCCTGCGGCGCCCCACGGTCATCACCCTGGCCAACATCCAATGGATCGACTCAGAATCCGCCGAGGCGCTCCTGCGGATCTGCACCTTGCTGCGGGACGCCGCAGTCCTCGTCGTGATGTGCGGGACGCCCTCCACCCGTCCAGTGGTCAGTCGCCTGGGCGACTTCGCGAGGAACAGCCCGAACGCCACTCACCTCACCCTGACTCCTTTGAGCAAGGTCGAGACTCACGAGCTGCTGGCACAGCATCTCCACACTCCTCTGAGCGTGAGTCTGATCGAGACGGTCCACCGAGAGACCTCGGGCTATCCGCTGCTCATCAGTGAAGTCGGTGAGCACCTCGCCGCGACTCCCGTCGGCCAGCGAAGGCTGGCTGCCTCCGTGGCCGCGATGAAGGGGGGACATGCCGCGCGCCGCATGCGCCGAGCCCTGGACGACATGCTGGAGTCTGTATCTGATGAGACCCAGCGGGCGCTGCAGCTTCTCGCCGTCGCCGCCGAGCCTCTCCGCAAGCACCAGCTCGACGCCGCTCTGGGACATTCCGCAGACGTGCATGGGCTGCTCGGGTCGGGGCTCGTGATCCTGGATGACTCTTCCCTCGGCTACGAGGTCCGCAACAGCCTCGTGGCGGAGGCGCTCGTGGAGAAGATCCATGTCACGGACCTGGCAGACATCCACCAGAAGCTTATGACGGTGGTAGGTGCCGCCCGGGCACTGAGTCATCGTGTGGAGATTGCACGGATACTCCCTGGAGCTGACTCCGAGAGCGCGTTGATCAGCGACCTTGCGGCCGCCGCCCGCGAAGCCGTCAATCGTGGAGAACTCGACCAGGCCTTTCACCGCCGTCTCGACATCGCGCAGCTGCGACCAGACCCCGATGCGCTGCAGGAGCTGATGGACCTGGCGGTGCCGCTGGGACACCTGGACTGTTTCGTGCGCTTCGAGTCCGCGATCAGATCCCTCGTCCCGGGACTGCTGCGGCAGGCAGGCATCGCCTTTGTGGAGCTTGACCGGGAGAACATGCACGGCGCGGTCGCCGCACTCGAGCAGCAACGATGGTCAGACGCAGGATCCCCAGCCGGACTGACCTACGCCTATGCGACAGCTCATGTGACAGTTCAGCTCGGCATCAGGTCAGCCTCTGCTGATATCGGGGACATCCAGAACGAGACTCTGGCGATGCTTGAGGTCATGGACCAGGACCTGAGCCGTCGCATAGAGCTGCAGGATCAGGGCGAGACCCCGCGTTCTGCTCTGGAGTGGGAACGTGCGCATGTCACAGGACTCAGGGCCTCGATCAGAATGTGGCGCGCCATGGAGCGCCGGGAGCCACACCGGATGAGTGAGGCCGTCGAACTCATCACCGGCGAGCTCCACACGCTGCACGACATTCCAGGTTCTGAGCTGTTCCAGCTGGGCCTCCTCGCCGCCCGCGGAACTCGGCTGCGTCTCATCGGCGATCCGAACAGCGCCTACGCCGACCTGCACAGCACCGGCGTGATTCCGCCTGACCTTCCGCTGCTGACCTACTCGAGAATCCAACTGTCCCACGTGTTGTTCATGGCAGGATTCTGGGAAGAAGGTGAGGACGTGGTGGCGTCCTCAGGCGGCAGTGCGCTCTCCGCAGGGGAGGACTCGATCGCCCTCCTCTCCTATCTGACCTGGGCGCTGGTTCCCGTGGCTCGCGGCCGGTACGACGATGTCGCTCCCCTGGTCGCTGAGATCTCGGCCGTGCGCAAAGAGGTGGGCCCGGTGGTCTCGGCCGCACTGGCTTACCTTCATGCATGGAAGGCCGTGGTCGAAGGAGAACACGAAGACGCGGTTCAGCAGCTGCTCCGCATGCGCGATGATTCCGGGGGCTGGGCAAGAGCCGGCATAGAGCCGATGCTGCTGCTGGTTCGTGAAGCGCACTACGCAGGCTGGGGATCCCTGGTGACATCTCTGCGCCGAGCGGTGGCGACCGGAGAGTCCCCCGCGCGGGCCGAGTTCCTCGAGACGGTCACAGACTACTGTGAGGCGTTTGGTGCGTGGCAGGCACACGATCCCGCAACGGCGATGACACGCTTTCTGCGAGTCTCCGAATGGCTGGATGCCCAGCCGCCGCTCCGCCATGGTCAGCCGGTATCCGACTCGGGCGGCTACCGCATGTTCAAAGCCCTGAACTTCCTGGACATGGGAGCCCTGGTGCTCGCCTTCCCTGATGAGCTCAGACGTCATCGCAGCACGGTGGTCGACGGGCTGGAGTGGACGGCTGCGGCATTTGCCAGCATCGGCTCGCCGGGTCTGCTGCGGATCACCCTGGACGAGTTGTCGGCTCTGCGGCCGAGGCTCACTGGCGGCCCGCGGGGCGCACATACCGCCTACCCCCCGACACCAGCTCAGCCCGCCGCGAAGTCGGGGCCCGTGGCAGAGGATGTCACGTCGGTCCATGCAGGGCCCATGGATGGCCTTTCTGCACGGGAACGCCAGGTCGCTGTGCTGATCTCGGATGGTTGGACCAATAAGGAGATCGCCGCGGAACTGGGAGTATCGGTGCGCACCGTCGACTTTCACGTGCGCAACGCCCTGGTGAAGTTCGACGTCAGCTCCCGCCATGAGATCCGCCAGAAGCTGCGCGGTGGAGTTCGTCGCGGCTGACGAGCCCTGGTGATACCTGCTGGGTATTGCGCTGAACCCCAGCACTTTTCACCGGACTTTCGTCCGAATAGAGACTTTTGTCTATATTTCCGGGTCTCCATGTCTAGGATGGCCCCTATACCCAAACTTATGCGCCTGCCGAGAGGACGGGGCGCCGGACGGACAGGGCCCGTGGTCACGCCAACCACGAATCGCCCTGGCAATTCCCTGATGGGTCTCCATCAGAATCCCGCCCCACTGCCCGCTGCGGCCGCTCAACACCCGTGGCGGAGACATGCCCGCTCCATTTCCAGGACCGTGACGCGAACAACTGTCGGTCCGACACGATGACGCCTAGGAGGCTCCTCATGCCTGCGCCCACACACGCCGCACACTCAGAGAACGCGACCGGATCATCCCGCCGGAAGAAGATCAAGGCAATACTCGCCTCCGGCACAGTGCTGGGCATCGGCGCGGTCGTGACGATGGCCACCTGGAACGATTCCCAGTTCGCAGAAGGAAACTTCACGGCCGGAGAGTACGACGTGGTCAGCTCGGCCGATGACGTGACCTACACAGACCACGGGGAGTCGAACGTTGCAGAGCTCACCTTTGGAGCTGCCAACGCAGCGCCAGATGACAAGTACGTTGCCAGCCTCTGGCTGCAGACGACCAGCACCAGCAGCTACGCGGGCGAGATAGAGGCGATCACGGCACCCACAAGCGCGGGACAGACCGAGAACTACACGGTCAAAGTCAGGCAGCTTGAACGGGACGCTGAATGCACGACGGAGACGACTGCCGGCTCTGAAATCGCGACCGGCACAGATCTCACTGAACTCAGCGAGGTGCAGCAGTCGATCGAGTTCGGCAACGACAGCGGCACTACTGATCAGACCACCCAGCTCTGCTTCCAAGTCACCGCCTCGGAGAATCTCATCAGCAGCGAGTCAGCCTCCGTCACATGGGAAGTCCAGACCGCGTCCGCGTCCGCCCCTGCCTCTGCGTCTGCCAACTAAGGGACATCCTCCCGTAAGCTCTCTTCATGATCACGCCTGCCTCTGAGCCGCCCCGGAGGGGACTGCCTGAGAACCCGCGGAACGTGCGCCGCGACAAGGTGCGCGCACTCCTGGCGAGCGGTTCTGTGCTGGGACTGGGTGCCGTCATGACCGTGGCATCCTGGAACGCCCCGCAGAGCGCCGGGGCGACGCTCACGGCGGGGGAGTTCATCCTGACCAGCTCCACAGACGGCCAGGAGTTCACTCAGTACAGCCCAGAGAGTCCCGCTTCGCTGGACATGGGCCTGCCAGACGTGGGACGAATCGCTCCCGGCAACACCGTCTATGCCCTGTTCAGCGTCTCGACCGCCGCTGAGTCCGTAGGCGGCACCGTTGTCCCAGTGGCCGATGCCGACAACGGCACAGGACTGGGTGAACATCTGACCTACGGCGTCAGGCGCCTGCCGACGGAGGCCCCATCGTCCCCGGCGTGCAACGCAGACACCTTCGCCGCTAGCAGCGCGGAGATCGTCCCGCTCGGGTCGCCGCTCGCCACAGGAGCGAGTCCGGAGAGCTCCCAGCTCCTCGCCGCCCACGGCGCAAATCAGGTTGATTTCTGCTTCTCCGTCCTCCTGCCTGAAGAGAATGCTGACTCTGCGCGGGGCACTTCTGTCAATGCTTCTTGGGAGATGGCTGGGACCACAGAAGGTGCAGAGGGCCGAGGATGATGTCCACCCGCCTCCGGATCGGCTCCTGGACGGCCATACTTGGCGTCGCCGCCTTGACGATCGGATCCCTGAATCAGTCCCCGGAACCTACCGAAGCGGCATGGACCGACTCAGAGTACGCCGCTGCGGAACTCCGATATGAGGGAGACGGCACGGATGAAGACCCTGCCCCTGAGGGAGTCAGCTATCAGCTCGTGTCTGTGACCCAATACGTGCCGGCACCGGATTTCTGTCAGAACTTCACTCTCACCAACGCCACCGCTGAAGCTGTTGAATGGGAGTACAGCTTCGACACCTCCAAAGCTCCGTTCTGGGGCTGGACGCCTTATGACTCGGACGGTTCACCGAAGTTCGACATACACGGAGAGGGCAGGTGGACCGGAGATTTCGACTCCACATCATCCATCTGGACCATTCGTGGAAAAGATTTCCAGGACTGGCGCGGGGATACTCGTTTCATGGCGGCCAATGAGACGCGCTCGCTGAGCTTCTGCACTCACACGGGCACCGTCCCCTATCCCAGTGTCGACCCGACACTGTTCACGTGGGACCTCGACGTGAGGGAGTCTGACTGGCAAATCGCCCTGCACGCCACGGTGGAGACGGAGTCTGAGTACTATATTCCGTTTGGCATCACCGTGGATCTCGCTGAGATCGTCTGCCCGGATGTAATCGACGACGTCAAGATCGTGTGGTGGCCAGACAACGTGCCACCGCCGACCAAGGCTGGACACGTTTACTCCTACAACCTCCCTTCCGGCAACTGGGCCGCCCTGATCAGGAGCGGCCATGCCTTTACTCATGACATCGCGAGGCTAGACCTGGGTACCGAGCGGGACATCCGGAACCACCTGCAGCCAGACTGCTGATGGGATCAGCGCGGGGTGTGAGACGCCTGCTCCATATCCTCAGCGAGCTATTCCTGTGGCTCGCAGCTGCGCTCGGGGTGATATCGATCCTGCTGGTCATCGCCGGCTGGGCTCTGAACGTCTCACTGATCATGTTCCGCACCGGGTCGATGGAACCGACGATCCCGACCGGTTCCGTCGCCGTCGTCCGCGAGATTCCGGCAGACCAGGTCGAGGTCGGTGACGTCCTCACGGTGGACCGGGACGGGCAGCTTCCGGTGACGCACCGTGTGACCAGCGTCGATCCCGGAGAAATTCCCGAGCAGCGTGTCATCCGCATGCAGGGCGACGCGAACGAGGTGGAGGACCCGTATCCCTATGCGATCACCGAGGCCCGCGTCTCCTTTTTCCACATCCCGCATATCGCCAACGCCGTGAACCAGATGAACAACCCCTATGTGCTGGGCGCTGTCACGCTGGCAGCCACGCTGGGAGTGGGGTGGGCGTTCTGGCCGCGCGACGACCGGACAGTCTCGGCACGGTCCACTCCACGGGCCAGTCCGCACAGGCCGCGCCACACCGGAGCGCGGTGAATCCCTGGGCCGGTCTCAGTCCTCGATCAGGTCGTGGATCGCGATGACCTGGTCACGTCCGGGGCCCACGCCGACGCCGGAGATCCGGCAGCCGCTCAGCTTCTCCAGGGCCAGCACGTAGTTCCGTGCGTTGAGCGGAAGATCGTCCAGGGTCCGGGCGCCGGAGATGTCTTCGGTCCAGCCGGGGTAGTTCTCGAAGACCGGCTTCGCGTGATGGAACTCGGTCTGGGTCATGGGCATCTCGTCGTGGCGCACGCCGTCGACCTCATAGGCCACGCAGACGGGGATCTCTTCGATGCCGGTGAGCACGTCGAGCTTGGTGAGGAAGAAGTCGGTGAAGCCATTGACGCGCGAGGCGTAGCGCGCCATCACCGCGTCATACCACCCGCAGCGGCGAGGGCGTCCGGTGTTGACGCCGAACTCCCCACCGGTCTTCTGCAGGTACTCGCCCCATTCGTCGAAGAGCTCCGTGGGGAACGGGCCTGCGCCCACACGGGTGGTGTAGGCCTTGACGATCCCGATGGAGCGTTTGATCCGGGTGGGGCCGATGCCGGAACCGACCGAGGCCCCTCCCGCCGTGGGGTTGGACGAGGTGACGAACGGATAGGTGCCGTGGTCGACGTCGAGGTAGGTCGCCTGTCCGCCTTCCATCAGCACCACTTCGCCGCGGTCCAGGGCGTCATTGAGCAGGATGGTGGTGTCCACGACCATGGGGCGCAGACGCTCGGCGAAGTCCAGGAAGTACTCAGCGATCTCATCCACGGCGATCGCACGGCGGTTGTAGAGCTTGACCAGCAGCTCGTTCTTCTGCCGCAGCGCACCTTCGATCTTCTGCCGCAGGATGGACTCGTCGAAGATGTCCTGGACCCGGATCCCGAGCCGGGCCACCTTGTCCATATAGGTCGGGCCGATGCCGCGCCCAGTGGTGCCGATGGCTCGCTTGCCGAGGAAGCGCTCGGCGACCTTGTCCATGGTCTGGTGGTACGGAGCCACCAGGTGGGCGTTGGCCGAGATCTTCAGCTTCGAGGTGTCAGCGCCGCGGGCCTCGAGTCCGTCGATCTCGTGGAAGAGCGCCTCGAGGTTGACCACCACACCGTTGCCGATCACCGGCACGGCGTTCGGCGAGAGGATTCCGGCGGGAAGGAGCTTGAGCTCGAACTTCTCACCGCCCACGACCACGGTGTGTCCTGCGTTGTTGCCGCCATTGGGCTTCACCACATAGTCGACTCGTGAACCGAGCAGGTCTGTGGCCTTGCCCTTACCTTCGTCGCCCCACTGGGCTCCGACGATCACAATGGCTGGCATGGCGGTCCTTTCCCGGGCTGAGCTGGTCTGGGAGCACCCGTGCTGGCAAAGGCGTCCCGAGTGATTCTATCAACGCAGTTCAACCCGCAACTCCGGGCGCCCCTCGGCCGAGCAGCTTCACCGGCTCGCATGGCATCTGCTCGTGTCCAGCGACCGCTCAGCGAGGCTCCCTAGTCTCAGACCACTTGCACCGCACACCTGTCCCTCTCAAGAAGTCTGGAGCGTGCCATGCGAATCAAAGGGTCAACAGTCGTCATCACCGGAGCATCCAGCGGAGTCGGCCGGGCCGCCGCTGTGCGCTACGCAAAATCGGGTGCCAACCTCGTCCTTGCGGCCCGCGACGCTGAGGCGCTGGAGGACGCAGCGGAGACCTGCCGCGAACAAGGGGTCATAGTGCTCACGGTCCCTACCGACGTCACGGATGCGCGCGCAGTTGATCAGCTGGCGAAGGAGGCAGTCCGCGAGTTCGCCGGAATCGATGTCTGGATCAACAATGCCTCGGTCTCACTCTTCGCCTCCATCGCCGACGCACCGCTCGAGGACTTCCGCCGCGTGCTGGACGTCAACATCATGGGCTACGTCCACGGGGCCCGGGCGGCGCTGCGCTATATGCGTCCGCAGGGCCAGGGCGTCCTGATCAATGTCTCCTCCGTGGTGGGCCACGTCCCGCAGCCCTACACCGCGGCCTATTCGATCTCGAAGGCCGGGGTGAACGCACTGTCGGTGAGCCTGCGTTCTGAGCTCGCCCTGGACAAGTTCAAGGACATCCATGTCGTGACAGTTCTGCCGCCGACGATCGACACGCCGTTCTTCGACCAGGTGGCCAACGCCACGGGTCGCAAGGTCCTGGCCATGCCGCCTGTGCATTCTCCGGAGGAGGTCGCCGAGGTGCTCCTGAAAGCCGCACGGAAGCCTCGCCACGACATGCCGGTGGGCTCCGCCGCCAAGCAGATGATCCGTCAGCACAGAGTCAGTCCAGCCTCTGTGGAGTCACTCATGGCGCAGCAGGTGGACAAAAAGCACCTCTCGTCCACCCAGCCGGCGGCTGCCACCCACGGCAACCTCTTCCAGCCCAGCCCCTCCGAGCGCCACGAGCTCCACGGCGGGTGGGACGGGCGGCGTCGCCAGGCGGGCCGGAGGCTGCTCGCCACAGGTGCCCTGGTGGCCGCCGCCGCGGGGGGCCTGGCGGTTCTGGGACGACAGCAGGACCGGCCGCGCCGCCGACACTGAGCTGGCCTGGCTGGGCTGTCCTAGCCGAGCCTGCCGCCGGAAGCTTCCAGGTAGCAGGCGGCGCAGAGGGATTCGTACCAGATGTCGGCGCCGTCGATGGCGACCTGGTCGCCGTCGAAGATGATGCCCTCCCCGGAGCGGCGGGTGTTGAAGACCGCCTTGCGGCCGCAGCGGCAGATCGTCTTGAGCTCCTCGAGGGCGTGGGCCAGGTCCATCAGCCGGGCGGAGCCGGGGAAGGCGGTCGTGCGGAAATCGGTGCGGATGCCATAGGCGAGCACCGGCACATCGTCGAGCACAGCGATGCGCAGCAGGTCCTCGACCTGTTCCGGAGCGAGGAACTGGGCCTCATCCACCAGCAGACAGGCCACGGGCTTGATCTGGCGGTTCAGCGCTCCTGACTCTGCCTCCATGTCATCGAGCAGGGTGCCCGGCGTGGTGCCCGCAGCATGCTGAGCGACGAGCTGGCGCAGCGGGGCCCGGGGCGGAATGAGGAAGTCCACATTGCGCGTGACCCCCAGGCGGGAGACGATCTCATCCTCGCCCTTGGTGTCCACCTGCGGCTTGGCCAGCAGGACCCGCTGGCCGCGCTCCTCATAGTTGAACGCGGCCTGCAGCAGTCCGGTGGACTTGCCCGAGTTCATGGCGCCGTAGCGGAAATAGAGCTTAGCCATCGTCGGGCCACCCTCCCAGCATGCGTGTCAGTGAAGGTCCGTGAACGTCAGTGACGATCTGTGCCGGTCTGTGCAGGCTCAGCGCAGGCGGCTGATCGACTCAGCCGCTGAGGGGTCGCAGTCACGCAGCAGCTGCATGATGCGCTCAACCTCGGCCGCCTCGCCGATGGCGGCAGCTGCCTGTCCGAGCGCACCGAGGGCACGCAGAAAGCCGCGATTGGGCTCATGGCTCCACGGGACGGGGCCTGCGCCGCGCCAGCCGGAGCCGCGCAGCGCATCGAGCCCGCGGTGATAGCCCACGCGGGCGTAGGCATAGCCCTCCACGGTGTATCCCTGGTCCAGCGCGTCCTCGGCGAGCAGGGCCCACACCAGCGAGGATTCCGGGTGCTTGGCAGCCAGGTCGACGGGCTCCTCGCCGGTGGCCAGCGATTCGGAGACTTCGGGTTCAGCCGGAAGCAGCGTGGGCTCCGGCTCCATCAGGTTCTGACCGACGATGCTCATGCGCCCATCCTACTGCCCGCACAGCTACAGCCCTGCAGCTGCCCGGTTCTCCTTGGGAGCCGGATCGTCCTCCACCCGGGGACCGTGCTCGGGGCCCGGATCCGGGGCGCCGTCGTCGTCCTCTGGGGTCTCTCCTCCGTCGCTGCGCGCGCCGCCCCCGTGGATCACCCGATGCCGGATGAACGCGGAGATCTGGTCCACGACCATGGTGACCACGATGATGACCACCAGGACGATCCCGATCCGGTCCCATTCCCGGGCGCCGAAGACGACGGAGAGCAGCGAGCCGATTCCACCGGCGCCCAGCACGCCCAGGATCGCCGAGGCACGGATGTTGACCTCGAAGCGGTAGAGCCAGATCGCGACGACCTCGGGCATGACCTGCGGCATCACGGCCCAGCGGATCATCTGAAGCTGGTTGCTGCCGGAGGCGCGGGAGGACTCCAGCGGGCCGCCGTCCACCGCCTCGATGGCCTCGGAGATGAGCTTGGAGAGGGTGCCGATAGAGCTCACGCCCAGCGCCATGGCGCCTGCCAGCGCACCGCCGCCTCCGCTGCCGAATCCGAACAGCGGCAGCATGATGGCGATGGCGAAGATGATCTCCGGGACCGCGCGGATGACAGAGAGGATGAAGCGCACCACGATGTAGACCGGCAGCGGGGACATGTTTCGCGCGGCGAGGAAGCCCATGGGCAGGGAGAACAGCGCACCGACCATGGTGCCGACCCAGGCGATGGCCACGGACTCGAACATCGCGTCGAAGGACTGGGCCCAGTAGCCCGCGACCGTCTCATCCGGGACCTGGAAGACGCCCTGTGCCATGAGCTGGCCGTATTGGACGATGCTGGCGGGCAGGTTCAGCAGTGCGCCGAAGTCCATGCCCGCTCCGTAGACCGCGGCGATGAAGATGATGCCCACGGTGAGCATGCCGATGTTGTAGCCGAGCTTGGAGGGCCGCACCGGGCGACGGTCCAGGGCGTCAGGGGCGAATCGCGGCTGACCGGGCTGTCTGGGCTGCGCAGCGGCATCGCCGGCGGTGGCGTCTGCAGCGTGGTCGCTGGGGTCGGTGTGGGCGTCGGGGTCGGTGTGGGCGTCGGGGTCGGTGTGGGCGTCAGGGTCGTTGTCAGCACCGGGGCGGGAGGTGCTTCCCGGGCCGGCATTGAGTCTTCCGTTGCTCATAGCAGCTTCCTCCGGATGTACATGGAGAACAGGTCCACCAGCAGCACCACGACGATCAGCGCGATCAGGATGGCAGCGACGTTCTCGAACTGGAAGCGGTTGAGCTGCAGCATCATGGCCGAGCCGATGCCGCCCACGCCGACGATCCCCAGCGCGGCTGAGGCGCGGATGTTCAACTCGAAGACGTAGAGGCCGTAGGACACGAATCCGGGGAGGACCTGCGGCAGGATCGCCAGCCGGTTGCGCTGAGTCAGATTCGCGCCGGAGGCGTCGGCCGCCTCCACGGGCCCGGGATTCACGGCGTCGATGGTCTCGCTGAGCAGCTTGGCCACGATGCCGATGTTGAACATCAGCAGCGCGAGGATGCCTGCCATGGGGCCCAGGCCGTGCGCGGTGCCGCCGATGAAGGCCACGAAGAGCAGCGCCCAGCCGACGTCGGGGATGGAGCGGATCACGGAGTTCACGGCCTTGATCGCCTGTGAAGTGCCCTTGTTCGGGCTGGAGACCGGGGAGGCGTACATGGCGAGCACCAGGCCGATGGCGCAGCCGATCAGGGTGGCCACCACCGCCATGGAGATGGTGATCAGCCACTGGTCTCGCACGGTCCAGATGTAGCTCCAGTTGGGGTCAAGGAACGCCATGAGGCGGGGCTCCACATTTGACCAGCGCTCGGGGATCTCCAGCAGCGTGAACCGGACGGTGGCTCCGGCCCAGTAGCTCATGGCGATGAAAGCCACCGTCCCGAAGGCCGCCATGGTGCCGACCTTGGCCTTGAAGCACAGCGCAAGGACCACCAGCATGACCAGCAGGCCGATGAGTGGATTCAGCGGCGCCCAGAGGGTCACGAACCCGAGCGGGATCAGCAGGATGTCCCCGGACTCCTGGGTGACCCAGAAGAAGATGAAGGCGAGGACGGCGAGGCCGACCAGCTCCAGGTAGACCAGTCCCCTGGGCCGCGGGGGCTCCGGGCGGATTGTCTGCGCAGTCTGCGGGCCGGGGCGGCGCCCCCGAGCAGCGGGAGGTGCTTCAGAAGAGGACGGTGCTTCAGAAGAGGACGGTGCTGCTGAAGAGGACGGTGTCGCGGGGGAGGTGGAGGCCACGCGCTACTCCGGGGCCGAGTCGGCGGTGACGATGTCCTCGGCGGTCAGCGAGCGTTGATAGACCTCTTCGATGGCCTCGTCGGTGGCCTCCTCCACGGGGCCGTCGAAGACCACTTCTCCGCCGCGCATGCCGATGACGCGGTCGGCGTAGCTGCGGGCGAGGTCCAGGTGGTGCATGTTCACGATGGTGGTGATCCCCAGCTCCTGCTGGATGCGGCGCAGATCCCGCATGACCTTGTGTGCGGTGGGCGGGTCCAGGGAGGCCACCGGCTCGTCGGCGAGGATGACCTCGGGATCCTGGGCCAGCACGCGGGCGATCGCCACGCGCTGCTGCTGGCCGCCGGAGAGCGAGGCGGCCCGCATATAGGCCTTGTCCACGATGCCCACGCGTTCCAGCGACTGGAAGGCGAGCTCCTTGTCCTCTGCCCGGTACCAGCCGAGCAGAGAGCGCCAGGTGGGGGTCTCCGCCGAGCGTCCGACCAGGACGTTGTTCAGCACCGAGACGCGGGTGACCAGGTTGAAGGACTGGAAGATCATCCCCACCCGTGAGCGCAGCCGGCGCAGCTTGGCCTTGCTCCGGGGGTCCACGACGACGTCGCCCACAGTCAGCGTGCCCGAGGTGAAGGGCACCAGTCCGTTCACCGTCCGGATCAGCGTGGACTTGCCCGCCCCGGAGAGCCCGACGATGGCCACGAACTCGCCCTTGTTGATCTGCAGGTTGACGTTGCTCAGCCCCTTGAAGCCATTGGGGTAGACGACGTCGATGTTCTCGAAAGTGATCATGGTCTGGTGTCCCGGCCGAGTCCGGGTGCGAAGCTCACGCCTGGAGCGTGGGAGCTTCGCACCCGGACCGCGGACTCACGGAGGACTGGTTCCTCTCTTCAAAAGGGTCTGCAGGTCACTCACCGAAGTCGTTGTACACCTGGCGAGCGCCGTCCAGTGCTTCCTCATCAGCTTCGACCATGCCCTCGATCTCGTAGACCTCGTCCAGAGCTGCCAGGCCGTCCTCGTCCTCAGCCACAGCGAGCCAAGCGTCGGTCAGGATCTGCTGCTCCTCCTCGCTGAACTCGGAGGAGACGACGATCCCGTCATTCGGGATCGGACCGGCCCAGGCGAACACGACGACCTCTTCACCCACGTCGGGGTTCTCCTCGACGACGTTCTGGCGAGCATCATCGAAGGAGGTGCCGATGGTGGCGTTGTCGTTGTAGACGTTCAGCACGGAGTTGTCGTGGCTGCCGGCGAACTGCTCGTCGATGTCGCCCTCGCCCGGGGCGAAGCCGAGCAGCTCATTGAGCTGGGTGGCGGGGTAGTAGTAGCCCGAGGCTGAACCCTGGTCCACGTAGGAGACGGTGGCACCCTCTTCGATCAGTTCGAGCGCCTCTTCCCCGACCGCTCCGGGCTCCGCCTCGTCGGTGCCGTTGCAGAAGAGCATGGAGTTGCCGTCGTCGTCGGGGACGTCGACCGGCTCGTCCATGCAGTAGGTGTCCGGGTCATTGGTGAACCACTGGGTCACGTAGACCTCGGAGCCGTAGCGGACGGACTGGGTGATCGGCACCGCGTCGGCCTGCTCCTCGGCCTGAATCATGCCGACGGGACCGGACATGACCACCTGGGCGTCACCGGTCTGCATGGCGGTGATGGCACCGAGGTAGTCCTGGGTCTCCTCAGCGCGGACGGGGAACCCGCCGAGGGCGTCACTGAGTGCATCTGCCAGGGGCTCGGCGCTCTCGACGATGTCATCGACGTCGTTGGAGGGGACGAGCGCAATGACGATCTCGTCGACGCTGCTGATCTCAGCGGCCTCGGAGTCGCTGGTCTCTTCGGTCTCTTCATCGCCGCCAGCCTCTTCTCCGTCGGCGACACAGCCGGAGAGTGCCAGGGTCAGCACGCCCGCCAGAGCGAACGTGGACTTGGTCTTCATACGCATATGGAGTTTCCTCTTCATCAAGATGCAAGGGCGACACCGGTCCGGACCACGTAGGACTTTCAGTGTTGCGGCACTCGGCGAGTCACGCTCCAGCTCAGCGCGATGATGCCGCTGACCTCGTGCGATTCTGAATTCACTCTAAGGGCCGCCTCAGGCCCCTCCAACCGGTGAAGGGGCTGTTCGCCAACCCGTCACACACTGTTAACACCCGGTTATCAGCGATGTGACGGAGATTACACCCTGGCTGCGCTATGAGACCAGGTGGACACTGCTTCGGCGGCGCCGTCGAAGCCCTCCACCCGGTGATCGGGCTCTCCCAGGCCGGTGCCGAAGCGGTCGATCAGGACCGTGGTGCCGCCGAGGCTGGCCACATGCTCGAGATCGTTGCGCCAGATGTCCCCGACCGAGAGGACCCGCCTCGGATCAGTCGGCCGCTCGGGCGCGCCAGCGCGGCCAGCGGTGCGGGCGCGCTCTAGCGCCGCTGGCATGCCGAAGGGTTTGCGCGCATCATTGATGACCAGGTCGAAGGCGCCACTGAGCCCCAGCGCCTGCAGCCACGGGGCGAACACCTCCGCAGGGGAATTCGTCACCAGCACGACGACGGCGCGCTGAGCGACCTCGGCCACCAGCTCACGCGCGCCTGATGGAGCATGCACATCGGTGTGCTCGAGCCCATGCGCCAGGAGGTCCTTGCGGGCCGCACGGAAGCCCTCCCCCGACTCTGCGTCGCTGAGCCCGGCCTGCCGGGCCAGCAGCTGGACGAGCTGATAGCCGTCCTGCAGGGGCCAGGAGACCGGGTGCGCCTTGGCATCATCATGCGTGGGCTCGCTGCGCACCGTGAGCGGGATGCCCTCTGCGTCGTACCTGATCTGCGGGACGAGCAGCGTGTTCGCGGCGAAGGCGCCGCTGAGGATCTCGCGCACGGTGGTTCCCGCGAAGAAGCCCCCCAGTCCCCGCTGCGCCAGCTGGGCGTCCACCCGGTCGGCGTAGAAGAGGACCGGGTCGTCGCCGAGACAGAGCGTGCCGTCGAAGTCGAGCAGCAGCAGCTTCTCGCGGGTCATGGGCATCGCTCTCTCGCAGGGCCAGCGGCACTCACTGGGTGCGGCTCACTTGTTCCGGCGGCTGGACTTCTTGCCGAGACCGATGAGCGCGACGGCGATGGCGGCGAGCCAGGCGTCCTTCGCCAACGGTGTGCCGTCCTGCGTGGGGCGAACGCCGTCCTGCTGGGTCATGGAGTCATTGCGGAAGTACATGCTGAGCATGCCGCTGGCGAAGGTGCCGAGGGCGACGCCTGCCACGCGGTTGCTGACGAACGGCGTGAGCAGCGCGCTGCCCAGGGCGATCTCGCCCCAGGCCAGGGACTTGCCGAACTGTTCGGGGGAGAGCTGCTTGACCGCAGGAACGCCGGTGGCGGCCATCCCCTGCATTCCGGCGGCAGACTCCTTGTCCAGCTTCAGCTTGCCGATCCCGGCATTGAGGATGAAGGCTCCGGGCACGGCGCGCAGGGCGATTGAAGAGATGTCCATGAGATTCTCCGAACTTTGTGGGGCTCGGCCGCCCGGGGTGGTGGCCGAATCTGACGATTTCCCAAGCCTCAACCCTATCGAGCGTCCGTCCATTCCCCGAGCGGCGGCCGCCCCCGCCTCCTCGAGGCCTTCCCGCAGCGCCTCCTTGCGGCCCTGCCGCAGCACCTCCGCGGCGCCTCCACCGGGGAGAGGCCATGCGCCGTTCGGCTCACCAGGCGGCGATGAGCTGCCCGGCTGCGGCGCGAGCCCGGGCCACAGGCTGTGCGGGTGCGCCGCGCAGCAGGCTGGAGAGCACTCCGTTGTAGAGCAGCAGGAGGGTCGCGGCGCCGGCGTCCGGATCGGGGCACGCTGCTTCGCGCGCGAATGCGCTCAGTCGCTGGGTCACGATGTCGGTGTCCTGCCGGATCAGGTCGAAGACCGAGTCCGCACTGCCCGGCTCGGGGGCTGGGCGCTCCGAGGCGGTGGCCAGGAAGCAGCACCACTGGGTCGCTCCGGCCGCGGCGCGGAAACTCTCAACGGCGTCGAAGATCGCCAGCAGCCGCCCCTGCGGCGTATCGGCAGCGGCGATCGCTGCATCCCAGTGCACGGTCCATTCCGCCAGCCGCCGCGCGAGGATCTCGCGGAGGAGATTGTCCTTGGATCCGAAGTGCTTGTACAGGGTGACGATCGACACCCCGGCGCTGGCGGCCACGCGATCAACACCGGTGGTGGCGATGCCCTCCTGGAAGAACAAGCCTTCGCCAGCATCGAGGATCCGGTCTCGGGTGCGTGTGGGGTTCGCCATGGAAATAGTATAACGTTCGTTACACTGAAACGATCGTTATGCTTCGACCCTGGACCCTGGGAGGCACCCCATGCTCAAGACTTCTCGGCGCACTGACGCCCATGCTCGAACGGGCATGCGCTCACCTGCCCGTGGCTCAGGCCTGGGAATCTCCTTCGCAGGCATGCTGCTGATCGCCGCCACGTACGGGATGGCGCGCTTCGGCGTCGGACTCTTCGCGCCGCGGCTGGCGGCCGAACGGCCTGAGCTCGTCGAGGTGCTCGGCTGGGCGGCGGCGGCTCAGTTCATCGCCTACTCGGTGGCGGCGGTCATGGCGGCTCGTTTGGTAGATCGGCGTCCGCGTGCGGGACTCGTGCTCGCCGGAACGACAGCGACGGCAGGTTCTCTGGGCATCGCCGTGGCCACGGATCCGGCGGTGTTCGTGACTGCCGTGGTCGTGGCGGGAATGGGCGGGGGCTTCGCCTCCCCCGCGCTGGTGCCGGTCATCGACGCGGTGGTCGCCGTCCACGCACGCGCCACCGCCCAGTCAGTGGTGAACACCGGCACTGCCGCGGGAGTGATCGGCGCCGGGATGGTGGCGTTCCTCGCCCCCTCGATCGGGACGGCGTGGCTGCTGATGGCGGGATTGTGTGCCGCGGCCGCGGCGTCGGTGATTCTTCCGCTGCAGGGACGCACAGAGCTGGCTTCACATGGAGGTGAGACCGCTGCCCCGACGTCGGCAGGGGGCGCGGACGGTGAGAGTGGCTCGGGCTCAGCAGCCTCCCCAGTGGTGAGGACACCCGACTGGCGGAAGCTGCTGCTGCCTGGCACCGCAGCCGTGGTCGCCGGTTCAGGATCTGCGCTGATCTGGACCTTCGGGCCGTTGCTGGTCACTGAGTCCGGCGCTGTGGCCCCAGACCAGATCGGTTGGCTCTGGATCGTGCTGGGCGCGGGCGGACTGCTGGGCACCCTGACCGGAGTGCTGGTGACCCGGGTGGGCGTACATGCCGGGTGGAGCATCACAGCAGGCATGCTGGCGGTCGCGAGCGCAGTCCTGGCCTGGGCGCTGCTCGGGGAGCATGCTGCCGCCGCCTGCGCCAGCATGGCGATCTTCGGCGCGGGGTACATGGCGCTGTCCGGAGTGTTGATCCTCTGGGCGCGGCGCGTCTGGCCCGATCACGCGGGAGCGGGCACCTCCGTGCTGTTCATCGCGCTGGCGACGGGACAGGCCGCTGGATCTGCGGGCTTCGGAGTGGTGCAGGGCAGTTGGAATCCGGCGGTCATGGCGGCAGTGGCCGCGGGCCTCTGCCTGGCTGGCGGCGCGCTGGCTGCGATCGGGGCGTGGATTCGTCCCGCAGAGCATTGATCGGTGGACATAGGACCCCAGGCAACGACGACGGCGGCCACCCCCTGCTGAGAAGGGGCGGCCGCCGTCGTCGTGCTGGTCAAGCTGATCAGACCGGGCTGACCGGGCTGACCGGGCTGACCGGGCTGACCGGGCTGACCGGGCTGACCGGGCTGACCGGGCTGACCGGTGAAGCTACTTGATGGTCTTGCCCGCGGAGCCGAGGCGCTGGGAGGCCTCGACGATGCGGGCGGCCATGGACTCTTCGGCCTTGGCGCCCCAGACGCGGGGGTCGTAGGTCTTCTTGTTGCCGACCTCGCCGTCGATCTTCAGCACCCCGTCATAGTTGGCGAGCATGTGGCCGGCCACCGGACGGGTGAAGGCGTACTGGGTGTCGGTGTCGATGTTCATCTTGATCACCCCGTAGGAGACGGCGTCGGAGATCTCCTGCTCGGAGGAGCCGGAGCCGCCGTGGAAGACCAGATCGAAGGGACGATCCCGGCCGTACTTCGCGGCGGCCAGGTCCTGGATGTCCTTGAGGATCTCCGGACGCAGCTTCACGCCCCCGGGCTTGTAGACGCCGTGGACGTTGCCGAAGGTCAGCGCGGTCATGTAGCGGCCGTGCTCACCCAGGCCGAGGGCCTCGATGGTCGCGGTGGCATCTTCGATGGTGGTGTAGAGCTTGTCGTTGATGGCATTCTCCACACCGTCCTCTTCACCGCCGACGGTGCCGATCTCGACTTCGAGGATCTGCTTGGCGGCAGCACTGCGGGGAAGCAGCTCGGCGGCGATGCGCAGGTTCTCCTCGAGGGTCTCGGCGGAGCCGTCCCACATGTGGGAGTTGAAGATCGGGTCGCGGCCAGCCTTGACCTCCGCCTCAGAGGCCTCCAGCAGCGGCAGCACGAAGCCGTCAAGCTTGTCCTTGGGGCAGTGGTCGGTGTGCAGCGCGATGTTCACGCCGTAGCTCTTGGCGACCTGCTTGGCGAAGGCGGCGAAGCCCAGGGAGCCGACCACCATGTCCTTGACGCTGGCGCCGGACCAGTACGCGGCACCGCCGGTGGAGACCTGGATGATGCCATCAGACTCAGCCTCGGCGAAGCCACGGATGGCGGCGTTCAGCGTCTGCGAACTGGTCACGTTCACCGCGGGGTAGGCGTATCCGCCGGCCTTCGCGGAATCGATCATCTGGTTGTACTTGTCCGGGGTTGCAACAGCCACGTGTGAGCTCCTTAGGCGTTAAGTCAGATACGGCAGCGTCATCGGTGCACTGCCGCCATCCTATCGGTGATGGGTTTCTGCAACAGGGGGCGACGGCTTCACTTTGCTGGCTCGACGACGAGGAGCAGGTCCCCGCCGTCGACCTGCTGCACGCCGGAGAGCACTGCCCGGGAGACCGTTCCCGCCACCGGGGTCGTGATCCCGGCTTCCATCTTCATGGCCTCGATGGTGGCCACGTTCTGCCCGGCCTCGACGGTCTCACCCTCCTCGACCGTGAGTGAGACCGCGCCGGCGAAGGGCGCGGCGACGTGTCCCTGCTTAGAGGTGTCAGCCTTCTCCGCCACGGCGACGGTGGCCTCCACGGCGTCGTCGCGGGCCCCGACCTGGCGGGCCTGGCCATTGAGTGTGCACATCACGGTCCTGAAGCCCTTGGGATCAGGATCCGAGACGGTCTGCAGGGTGACCAGCAGGCGCACGCCCTTGCCCAGGGAGATCACATGCTCGTAGCCGGTGCGCAGCCCGTAGAGGAAGTCCCGGGTATGCAGGACCTGGACGTCGCCGTACTTCTCCCGGGCGGCCTCGAAGTCCTTCGTGGGTCCGGGGAAGAGCAGCCGGTTCAAGGTGGCGCGCCGTGCGGCTGGGTGCTCCGAGTGCAGCGACGCCGAGTCCTCATCGGAGAGGTCCTGGTCCAGGGGTTTGACCGTGCGGCCTTGCAGCGCCTTGGAACGGAAGGGTTCGGGCCAGCCCCCTGGTGGGTCACCGAGCTGACCGGCGAGGAACTGGATCACCGAATCGGGCAGGTCGAAGCTCTGCGGGTTCGCCTCGAACTCCTTCGGGTCCACGTCCATGCCGACCAGCTGCAGGGCAAGGTCTCCGACGACCTTGGAGGACGGGGTGACCTTCACCAGCCGGCCCAGCATGGTGTCGGCCGCGTGGTACATGTCCTCTATTGATTCGAACCGCTCCCCCAGGCCCAGCGCGATGGCCTGCTGGCGCAGGTTCGACAGCTGCCCGCCGGGGATCTCGTGGCGGTAGACGCGGCCGGTGGGACTCGGCAGCCCGGATTCAAAGGGCATGTAGATCGAGCGCACGGCCTCCCAGTAGGGCTCCATGGAGGCCACTGCTTCCAGACCCAGTCCGGTGTCGCGTTCGGTGTGTTCCAGCGCTGCCACCAGGGCGGAGGCGGGCGGCTGGGAGGTGGTCGCGGCCATGGATGCCACGGCGACGTCGACGGCGTCGACTCCAGCCTCGGCGGCTGCCAGCAGGGTGGCCAGCTGGCCGCCGGCGGTGTCGTGGGTGTGCAGGTGCACCGGAAGATCGAAGCGTTCACGCAGGGCGGTGACCAGCGTCTTTGCCGCGGAGGGGCGCAGGAGTCCGGCCATGTCCTTGATCGCGAGGATGTGCGCGCCGGCGTCGACCATCTGTTGGGCCAGGCCCAGGTAGTAGTCCAGGGTGTAGAGATCCTCGGCCGGGTCGGTGAGGTTGCCGGTGTAGCAGATCGCGGCCTCGGCCACGGCGGTGCCGGTCTTGCGGACTGCTGCGATGGCCGGGACGATCTGGTTCACGTCGTTGAGCGCGTCGAAGATCCGGAAGATGTCCACTCCGGTGGCGGCGGCTTCGGCCACAAAGGCGTCGGTGACTTCCAGCGGGTAGGGGGTGTAGCCCACGGTGTTGCGCCCGCGCAGCAGCATCTGGAGAGGGATGTTCGGCAGCTCCGCGCGCAGCAGGCGCAGCCGGTCCCACGGGTCCTCGGAGAGGAAGCGCAGCGCGACGTCGTAGGTGGCACCGCCCCAGGCCTCCACTGAGAGCAGACCGGGGGTCACATGCGCGACCGCGGGCGCGGCGGCCAGCAGGTCTCGGGTGCGCACCCGGGTGGCGAGCAGGGACTGGTGGGCGTCGCGGAAGGTGGTGTCGGTGACTGCAAGGGCCCTCTGCTCGCGGAGCTTCTTCGCGAAACCCTCGGGGCCTTCAGCCAGCAGGACTTGTCGCCAGCCCTCGGGCTTGGGGTGATCGGAGGGGCCGTCGAAGGGGCTGCGGTCTGGTTCGTCACGCTTATCCCCGGGGAAGTGGGGCAGCTTGTCCCGCGGGTCGATGCCTTCCACGCGGGGCCCGTGCGGCTGGTTCACGGTGATGTCGGCGAGGTACTGCAGGGCCTTGGACCCACGATCCTGGGAGCGGTTGATCTTGGCCAGCTCGGGGTGGGCGTCGATGAAGTCGGTGGCCACGTCCCCGGCGAGGAACTCCTTGGAGTCCAGCACGTTGAGCAGGAAGGGAATGTTGGTGGCGACCCCGCGGATGCGGAACTCGGAGAGCGCGCGGCGGGCACGGGCGATGGCCGTCTCGTGGTTGCGGCCGCGGGCGGTGAGCTTGACGAGCATGGAGTCGAAGTGCGGGCTGATCTCAGCTCCGGCATAGACGGTGCCGCCGTCGAGCCGGATGCCCGAGCCCCCGGCGGAGCGATAGACCGTCACGGTGCCGATGTCCGGGCGGAACTCGTTCGCCGGGTCTTCGGTGGTGATCCGGCACTGCATGGCGGAGCCGCGAACGCGCAGGTCTTCCTGCCGGATGTCGAGGTCTTCGAGGGTCTCGCCTGCGGCGATGCGCATCTGCGCGGAGACCAGGTCGATGTCGGTGATCTCCTCGGTGACGGTGTGCTCCACCTGGATGCGCGGGTTCATCTCGATGAACACGTGCTGCCCGGCGCGCTCCCCGACAGTGTCCACGAGGAACTCGACGGTGCCGGCGTTGCGGTAGTTCATGGCCTTGGCGAAGGCGACGGCGTCGCGGTGCAGGGCCTGGCGGATGTCCTCGTCCAGGTGCGGGGCCGGGGCGATCTCCACGACCTTCTGGTAGCGGCGCTGCAGGGAGCAGTCACGTTCGAAGAGGTGGACGACGTTGCCTTCGCCGTCGGCGAGGATCTGGACCTCGATGTGGCGGGGACGCAGCACTGCCTGTTCCAGGAAGACGGTGGGGTTGCCGAACGCGGTCTCGGCCTCGTGCATGGCCGAGCGCAGGGATTCGGCGAGGTCCTCACGCTTATCCACTCGGCGCATGCCGCGGCCGCCGCCGCCGGCGACGGCCTTGACGAAGATCGGGAATCCGATCTCCTCAGCCGCGCGGGTGAGTTCTTCGGTGTCTTTGGAGGGTTCGGAGCTCTGCAGCACCGGGACGCCGGCTGATCTGGCAGCGCGGAGAGCTTTGACCTTGTCACCGGTGGATTCCAGGACATCGGCGGGCGGGCCGATGAAGGTGATGCCGGCGGCTTCGGCGGCGCGTGCGAGGTCCGGGTTCTCGGAGAGGAAGCCGTAGCCGGGGTAGATGGCATCGGCGCCGGCGTCCTTGGCGACGCGGATGATCTCCTCGATGTCGAGGTAGGCGCGGACGGCGTGGCCCTCTTCGCCGATCCGGTAGGCCTCGTCTGCTTTTTGGCGGTGGAAGGAGTTGCGGTCCTCATGCGGGTATACCGCGACGGTGCGTGCGCCGAGTTCGACGCCGGCGCGGAACGCGCGGATGGCGATCTCTCCGCGGTTGGCGACCAGGATCTTCGAGAACATAGGTGCGGTCTCCCTCACTTCGTGGCGCCGCCACCTCATTGTGGCGACGTTGGGGCGATCCTACCGGGTGCAGTGCTCAGGGAGGAGACGTCGGTGGGCTGCTTCCCCCCGACGCCGGCAAGCGTGTCGATCGACACCGATGAGGGACAAGCAGAAACGCGAAGAAAGAATGTGGAGCTAAGGGGAGTCGAACCCCTGACCTCGTCGATGCGAACGACGCGCTCTACCAGCTGAGCTATAGCCCCGTGCCCTGCCGCTCGTCACGATGACCGGACTTCTCCGGCCTACCGGACGGGCGGCGTCGGCGCTTACAGGATAATGGATAGACGACTTCGTTGCTGAGGCTGCGGTCTCCAATTCCTACCCGGTCTTCGATCCCACCCGCCATTCGGACGGCTGCTGAGTGCGGGCGAACCTCACAGCACCTGCTCTGAGCTGTACTCCGTCATCGCGTCCAGCAGCCAGAGCACCGTGAAGGTGGCGAATGATGAGCGCGGAAGAACGCGATAGCTGGACTCCCCGGAGCGATGAAGGATGACAGGCACGGGCCCGAGCAGGGTGGACACTGCTGCGGAGATCGGAAACTCTCGAGGGTGCAGATCGATGTGGCACCCCTTCTCCAGCACCTCTCGTGCGCAGCTGCCCGAGAGCTCGAGCACCGCGCGGTTGGCCGAGAGGTCGAGGATCTGCCCGGGGAGCCCCTCCAGTGCGGCGGCCTCCTGCTCCACCTCTCCGGGGATCTGTTCCCGGGAGACATCCACCACGAGGTACTCGTCCGGTGACAGCCACATGGCGTGCAGACCGTCCGCATCTCCAGTGGTGTTTCCGCGCCGGTCTGGCAGCGTGATCCCCAGTCTCTGCTCGACCCTCCGAGCGGACTCGCTGCCAGGCTTCACTCGGACTCCCCGCTGGGTCGGGAAGGCGATCTCCCGCAGTGCGACACTGCGTGAACCATTCACCTCTGCGGCGGCCATGCGTTCCCACAGATGGGCGGCTGGTGCGCGCCGCAGCGCAGCGAGCTCTTCGGAGATGGCGATCGTTCCGGTGGAGCTGGTCATGGATTGCAGCGTCGCTGTGTCTTCAGCCATCACGGCGACTCCCTTCGGGGTCATAGAGGACGTGTGAGGTGATTTCGACGTCGACCACGGCGTCGCCGACGGGAGACTTCACGATCTCGCCGATCCGGTTCCGTCCGTTCTCGACGAGGGCGAGACCGAAGGGCCGTCCCAGCGCTGCGGACAGATAGGAGGAGGTGACGTGACCGATCATGGGCACCGGACCGTCCTGCGGAGTGATCGCGGTTCCGGCCGCGACCAGCTGAGAGCCTTCGGGCAGTCGAGTGGTCTTGTCCACCGGCAGAACCCCCACCAGGTGCTTGCGGTCCTGGCGCGAGGTATCTGGCCTGGAGAACGATCGCTTCCCGATGAAGTCCTTGAGCTTGGAGACCACCCATTCCATGCCGGCGTCCTGGGGAGTGACCGTTCCATCGGTGTCCTGCCCGACGATGATCAGTCCCTTCTCTGCTCGAAGGACGTGCATCGTCTCAGTCCCGTAGGGGGTGATGTTGAACTCTTCGCCTGCCTCGGCGATGAGCTCCCAGGCCGCCAAGCCGTAGAAGGCCTCCACAGTGACTTCGAAGGCCAGCTCCCCGGAGAAGGAGATTCTGCAGATCCTGGCTGGGATGCCGTTGGCGAGGGTCGTCTCGCGGAAGGCCATGAAGGGGAAGGCTTCCTGGCTGACATCGAGGTCAGGGGCGATCTTCGCCACCACGGCGCGGGATTTCGGCCCGGCCACCGCGATGGTGCTCCATTGTTCGGTCACGGAGGTGAAGACGACGTCGAGCGCGGGCCATTCTGTCTGGTGCCACTCCTCCAGCCAGTCCAAGACCTTCGCGGCTCCACCTGTCGTGGTGGTCATCAGGTATCGGTTCTCCTCGATGCGCAGCGTGACGCCGTCGTCGAAGATCATTCCGTCGGGGGTGCACATGACCCCGTAGCGGCCCATGCCGATCTTGAGCTTCTTGTACCCGTTGGTGTAGACGCGGTTGAGGAACTCTCCGGCGTCGGCACCGCGGATCTCGATCTTGCCCAGGGTGGTGGCGTCCATGAAGCCCACGGAGCTGCGCACGGCGGCACATTCGCGCAGCACTGCGGTGTCCATGTCCTCTCCCGGGAGGGGAAAGTACCAGGGGCGCTTCCACTGGCCCACATCTTCGAAGAGCGCACCCCGGCTCTCGTGCCACGGATGGATCGACGTGGTGCGCGCGGGATCGTAGAGTTCTCCCTTGCGCCGTCCTGCGAGCGCGGTGAAGGCCACCGGCACGTAGGGAGCGCGGAAGGTCGTGGCACCCACCTCACCCATCTGTTCCTTCAGCACCGCGGCGATCACCCCGATGGCGTTGACGGCGCTGGTCTTGCCCTGATCGTTGGCGGTGGAGATCGAGGTGTAGCGCTTCACATGTTCGACGGATCGGAGACCGGCACCGGTCGCACGCAGAACATCGGCCACCGTCTGATCGCGCTGCAGGTCCACGAAGTGGCGTTCCCACTCCTGGTCCTCCTCCCCCCGGCTGGGAATGAGCCACACGGGCCGAACAGGACCGGCACCGTATTCGCGTCCTTCCGGCATAGCGGCTTCAGGGACCATCAGCGGGCCGGATCGGCCCGTCTGCAGCGCAGCCTGCTGACCCGCGACGGCGCCCTCGGCCAGGGCCCCTCCAAGGACGAACGTCCCATTCATGGCGCCGGCCGTCTGCTGCGCCTCGACGGACGTGGCCGGCACGAAGCCCGCCACGTCCTCGTTCCAGCGCAGGCGTCCCTGGCGCTGACTGTGCAGATGCACCACCGGTGAGAATCCCCCCGAGACTGCCAGCAGGTCCGTGACGATCCGTTCACCGGCTCCGCGGAGGGAGCCATCATCGTCCAGACCGGCGACGGTGACCGCCGCCAAGCGGCCCTGCGCGCCTGAACCTTCGGTGTCCACGGGCACCGAACCGAAGATGCCGCGGACACCGGTGCGCTCAAGGGTCTGAGCCGCAGCATCAGACGGCTCATGGCGCGAATCGACCACCGCCACGGGAGGGGTCCCCGCGGCAACGAGGTCCTCCACCAGTGCGTAGGCGCTGTCATTGGTGGTGGCGATCACGACGGCGCTGCCGGCCGCGACCGCATAGCGGTTCAGATAACTCCGCACGGCCCCGGCGAGCATCACCCCCGGACGGTCATTGTCGGCGAAGACGAGAGGTCTCTCATGGGCGCCGGTGGCCAGCACCACCTGCGTCGCCCGGACATGCCAGATGCGCTGTCGCGACACCCCTGGGCGTTCGCGTGGTGCAAGGTGGTCGGTGCGCTGCTGCACCGCGATGAGGTAGTTGGAGTCGTAGCTGCCGAAGACGCTGGTCCGTGGGAGGTAGCTGAAATCCTCCAGCGTCGAGAGTCGATCCACCACTGAGGACGCCCACTCGCGGGCGTCGTGCCCATCGATCTGTTCCTGGTCGGAGGAAAGCAGCGCACCCCCGGGCCGAGGCTGGTCATCCATCAGCATGGTCCGCGCCCCGGTCTTCGCGGCTTCTCGGGCAGCGGCGAGACCTGCAGGGCCTGCTCCCACGACGAGCACGTCGGTGTGCACGTACTTGTGGTCGTAGACGGCGGTGTCCTGGCCCGGGTCCAGCTGCCCCAGACCCTGCAGGAAGGACGCCTGCATTCCCTCGGCGATCTGCACGGCAGTGGCGGGCAGCATGGATTCATCCACGTGTCCGGGGAACCTCGCGGCGATCTTGACCAGAGCGTTCGGCTCTTCGATCCCGGCTGAGAGCACTCCGCGGGGCCTCTTCAGGTAGATGGAGTCTCCGCAGTCGAGACGTCCGGAGGCGATCATCGCGCTGGCGATGGTGTCACCGGCGTATCCAGTGCACGGCACCCCGTCCAGGGTGAACGTGATCTCTCGGCTGCGGTCGATCCCGTGTCCGGGAGCTGTGCCAACGTCCAGACGGCTGCCAGTCATGGGGTTCCTCCGTGAGTCGCGGCGACCCCATTCGGCGCCGATTCTCCGGCGGCGTAGGTCGATTGGAATGTATAGGTGACCGTGTCGCGCACCGCGTTGAACCACTTTCGACAGCCGACGGCGTGCTGCCACCGTTCCGCGAACAGTCCTTTGGCGTTGTCTCGATAGAACAGGAACTCGGCCCACTCGCGGTCGGTCAGCGCGTGCGGGTCGTCGGGGTAGGCGACGTGCGCCTGACCCCCGTAGTGGAATTCGACCTCGTCGCGGGGACCGCAGTGGGGACAGGTGATCAGCAGCATTGCGGAGCCCTTCTAGTGCGCCACGGCGGCTGCGCCGTGTTCGTCGATGAGGTGCCCGGTCTCGAAGCGGTCCAGCGAGAACGACTTGTTGAGCGGGTGGGCCGCTCCTGTGGCGATCATGTGCGCGAAGGTGTAGCCCGAGGCAGGCGTGCCCTTGAAGCCACCGGTGCCCCAGCCGCAGTTGACATACAGCTCTTCGACCGGAGTATCGGAGATGATGGGAGACGCGTCGAGTGTCGTGTCGACGATTCCACCCCAGGTGCGGAGCACATGGGCGCGCGCGAAGATCGGGAAGAGCTCCACTGCGGCTGCCATCTGTTCCTCGATGACGTGGAACGCGCCCCGCTGTCCGTAGCCGTTGTAGGAATCGATGCCTGCGCCCATCACCAGTTCGCCCTTGTGCGCCTGAGAGACATAGACATGCACGTGGTTGGACATCACGACGGTCGGGTGAACCGGCTCAAAGAGCTCCGAGACCAGCGCCTGCAGCGGATGTGACTGTATCGGCAGCCGCACACCGGCGAGCTCGGCCAGAACGGAGGAGTGGCCGGCGGCGGCGAGGCCCACCTTTCCCGCGGAGATCCTGCCTCGCGTGGTCTCGACCCCGACCACACGGTCACCATCCTTGAGGAAGCCGGTCACCTCGCAGTTCTGGATCAGATCCACCCCGAGCTGATCGCAGCGGCGGGCGAAGGCCCAGGCGACGTGGTCATGCTTGGCGATGCCGGCTCTGGGCTGGTACGTGGCCCCCATGATCGGATAACGGATGTCGTCACCGATGTTGATGATGGGACAGACCTCTTTCACCTCTTCGGGGGAGAGGAAATACGCGTCCACGCCGTTGAGGGCGTTCGCGTTGACCCGGCGCTGGGACTCACGGACATCTTGCAGCGTATGGGCCAGATTCAGCACCCCGCGCTGGGAGAACAGGAAGTCGTAGTCGAGCTCCTCCGGCAGCTGCTCCCAGAGCTTCAGGGAGTGCTCGTAGATCGCAGCAGACTCATCCCAGAGATAGTTGGAGCGGATGATGGTCGTGTTGCGGGCCATGTTTCCGCCACCGAGCCACCCCTTCTCCAGCACCGCGATATTGGTCATCCCATGCTGTGAGGCCAGATAGTAGGCGGTCGCCAGGCCGTGTCCCCCGCCGCCCACGATGATCGCATCGTAGCTGGACTTCGGGTCGGGGTTCCTCCACAGGAAATCCGGATGCTCGGGCAGTTTCTCAGCCATGCTCAGGCTCCCATCAGGGCGAGTATCGGGTGCAGCAGGTGCTGACGATCGTGGCCAGCATCGCTGATGAGATCGCTTGGGGACCACTGGTGAGATCGCTGCCGACAACTGGTATATCAGTTACGCATACATAGTATGATCTTCCTCATAACGGGGTCAATACCCACGCCGGTGAAGTTGGGGAGTGAGCGCTCATGCAGACCGAGATCGAGAGCCAGGGCCAGGCTCCGCCGCTGGCCGAACGCGCCTACCGCGTCCTTCGTGACCGACTCATCATGCTCGATCTTCCGCCCGGGTCGCCCTTGAGCGAGAGTCAGCTCTCTGCCGAGCTGGGACTGGGTCGCACTCCGCTGAGGGAGGCGCTGAAGCGGCTGGAGACCGACCATCTTGTCGTGTCCTACCCGCGACGCGGCACCTTCGCCACGATCGTGGACATCACAGAGCTCGCGGCGATCTCCGAGGTGCGCCTTCTGCTGGAGCCCGCCGCCGCCGGCCGTGCAGCTCGCATGCTGACGCCCGCTCTGCGCGGCGAGCTCGAACACACCGCCGCCGCTGTCGAAGCCATCGACGAGACGCGTGCACCCCGGGAACTCATCGAGTACGACCTCGAGGTCCATCGCCTGATCTACCGGGCCGCGGGGAACCACCACCTGGAGGCGTCGCTGGTGCGACTGGACAATCTCGCGACCCGCATCTGGTGCCTGGTCCTGGACCGCCTCCCACCGATCGCGGAACACATCGCGGGACACGGCGCGCTTCTTCGCGCCATCCTTGATGGCGACGATGCCGCAGCGCAGAAGCTCGCCCGGGACCACGTCCGCGACTTTGAGGTGACCGTGCGCGAGGCGCTCTGATCACAGCCACCTGGATTCGATCAGCAGAAGCAGGAGCGGCCTCCTGCCGCCTGGCGGGATGAGAGCGACCCGCCCTTCAGAGATCGTCTTTGAGCTGCTGGGTCAGGATTCGCTGCGCTCTGGCCTGCAGGATCTCCATGGACTCTCTGATGAGCGGTGAACCAGTGCTTCCCTGGCGGGCGACGGCCACGATTCGACGAGAGGGCTTCCCTCGCCCCGATATCGGCAGTCGAATCACATTCTCCGCGCTTCGCAGAGCAGCCAGCCGCGGCAGAAGACCCACACCCAGTCCAGCGCCGACGAAAGCGACCTGGGTCTCCCATTCGACGGCCTCATGCGCGACCCGCGGTGTCACCCCGATCGCCGTGAATGCGGCCGCGAAGAGGGAATGATAGGCGGACCCGGGAGCCTCGGTGATCCACGGCTCCAGCGCGAGCTCCTCGAGGGTGACCGTGGCCCGCGACGCCAGCCGATGGTCAGACGGAAGAATCACGTCGAGGGGATCGTTGAACAGCGTCGTCTGTTCGAAGCGTGGATCTTCGTCGACGTGCTCGTCGTCCTGCATCACCACGATGACGGCCAGGTCGATCCGTTCGGCGACCAGCAGATCCAAGCACCGTGCCGGATTCACTTCGAGCACCCGCACCTTCAACAGGGGCCGCGTAGTGCGAAGCGTGGCCGCGAGCGGCGCGAGCAGCTGCGCAGCTGCGGTGGAGAAGCCACCGATCTCGAAGTTGGATTGGATCTGCCCACCGGCTTCCAGCGCAGCAGCCCGCAGTCGCTCCCATTCAGCAACCACCGCGTCGGAGCCCGTCACAAGAAATCGACCAGTAGTGGTCAGTCGCAGTCCTCGTCCGTCCCTCGTCAGCAGCTCCATCCCCAGCACACGTTGCAGCTCTCGCAGCTGCGCGGAGACTGCGGAGGGGGAATATCCGGTGAGCTCCGCAGTGGCTCCGACGGTGCCGCACTGAGCGAACGTCCTGAGCGTCGTGAGTCGTGGATCGATCATGGCTCAATCATGCACTCATTCCGCTGAATAGTCGCCAGCATCTTGCGATTTTATTGCAGAGAGATACTGCCTACTCTCGGAAGTACACCAATTTCAGCAACGGTGGCAGGAACGACTCCCAGTCCCACGGATCGCACACTTGCCCGCCCCTCCTCAGGAGTAGATCCATGGTTGCTTCAGTCAAGGTGCCGAACAGTGCACGCGGCAGTCTGACGTCGTCAGTTCCGGCCGAGCAGATGACGGAGATCGCCAGGCTCTTCGAGCATCGGCGAGGAGGCTACTCCCTGGAGGCGCCCTTCTACACAGATCCGGCGGTGTTCAGGCTCGACGTGCAGGCCATCTTCGGCCAGCACTGGGTCTTTGCCGCAAGCGTTGCCGAACTTCCCGAGCCGGGCGACTTCGTGACGGTCGATTACGGCCCCTACTCAGTGATCGTCCTGCGCAACGACGACGGCGGGGTGAACGTCATGCACAACGTCTGCCGGCACCGAGGCGCACGAGTCCTGACCGAGTCCTCAGGGACCACAGGAAACCTGGTGTGCGGCTACCACTCCTGGACCTACTCCCCCGAGGGCAACCTGATCCACGCCTCGGCCCCCGGAGAGACCAGTTTCGACAAGAGCTGCTTCGGCCTCAAGCGAGCCCATGGCCGAGAGCACGCCGGACTCATCTTCGTCTGCCTGGCAGACGAGCCGCCGACGGATTTTGACGAGACAGCAGAGATCTTCGAGCCTTACCTCGCGCCCCACGATCTGGCCAAGACGAAGGTGGCCTACCAGCAGAACATCATCGAAGAGGGCAACTGGAAGCTCGTCATGGAGAACAACCGGGAGTGCTATCACTGCGACGGCCACCCCGAGCTGGCCTGTTCCCTCTTCCCCACCTGGGGACTGACCGACGGCCTGATCCCTGCGCACCTCGAAGAAGTGTGGGAGCGCAACAAGAAGGCTCAGGACGCGCTCATCGACCGCTGCCGACGCTATGACCTCCCCCACGGCGTGGTCGAGGAGCTCGACACCCGGGTGGCGGGGATCCGCATCGCGCGGGACTCCCTGGATGGCGACGGCGAATCGTTCTCCTCCGACGGGCACAGGCTCTCCAAGAAGCTGCTCGGAGACCTGCGCGATTTCCGCCTCGGCCGCTGCTCGATGCACCTGCAGCCCAACAGCTGGTTCCACTTCCTGAGTGACCACGTGGTCACGTTCGCAGTGTTCCCCGTCAACGAGCATCAGACACTGGTCCGCACCACGTGGCTGGTGGCCGACGACGCAGTGGCCGGTGTTGACTACGATCTCGAGAAGCTCACCCACACCTGGAAACAGACCAACCTGCAGGACAAGGCGTTCGTAGAGCTCTGCCAAGCCGGTGCCAACAGTCCGGCCTACGAGCCCGGGCCCTATATGAAGAGCGAGTATCAGGTCGAGGCATTCATCAACTGGTACGTCCAGCGGGTGCGGGAGCACTTGGCATGATCACGAGCACGACCATCTCTCGAGCAGAGCCGCAACGCATTCGTGGCCTCGAGATGCCGTGGAACAGGGTGCTCAGCAGCACCGCGGGACCCGCAGGGGCCGCTCGAGCACTTGGACCCTGGCATCCCCAGGAGTTCCTCGCCGAGTGCGTCGAGACAGTGCCCGAATCCGGCGGCATGATGACCTTCATATTCCGCCGCGTGGACGGCGCGCCCCTGGCGTTCCGTCCTGGTCAATACCTGAACATCGCCTTCCCCGTGAACGGCGAAGACCAGGACTCGTTGAACCGCAGCTACTCGTTGTCCAGTTCGCCGACGGAACCATGGACTTTCAACGTCACGGTCAAGCGTGACCCCACGGGAGTGGTCTCCCCCTGGGTCCATGAGAACGTCGGACCCGGCACGGTGCTCGAGATGCTCGGTCCCGTCGGGGCGTTCCACCTGCCCGACGCCGACCGACGGGCGCGCTACCTTCTGCTGGCCGCGGGCGCCGGCATCACGCCCATCATGTCGATGGTGCGGACCATCCATTCTCTGCCGGGGCAGGCGGATGTCATTGTGCTCTACCACGGCACCGCGCCCGGAAGCTTCGCCTTCTTCAAGGAGCTGGGGTACATCGCCTCGGTGGACTCTCGCGTCAAGGTCTTCTACTCCCTGGGCAATCGCCGCGAGCCGGAGGGCTGGGAGGGACTTAACGGACGCCTGACAGCATCAATGATCGATCAGGTAGCTCCAGACGCCAACGGTCGCAAGGTCTACGCCTGCGGCCCGGCGAGCTATCTCAACAACGCCGCCGAGTTTCTGGGCTCGCTCGGCGTCGACGACACCTCGATCCACATGGAGTTCTTCTCTGGGGATCACCAGACACGGATGGAATACCGAGCCGAGGTCGCGCTGGCCGAAGATATCGCGGAGGAGATCGCCGATTCCCCCGAGGAGTACTACGAAAGCCAGCCCGCGGCGTTCGGACTCTACGAACCCGGCTACGATTCCCAGGGCACGCTGGAGGCCGCGGGCCTGCAGCTGGAATCGGTGGACGCGAATCCGCCGCTCCCGGAACCCCCCGCCCGCGAGTCGGACACGGAGTCAGGGACCGGTTTTCTCGATACATCGACGTTCGGCACTGTGGGAACGGGTAGTCTCACCCTGTCTTTCATCCGTACCGGAATCAACGTCCGCATCCACCCCGACGAACAGATCCTTGAGGCGGCCAGGCATGCAGGCATCAAGATCGGAGCCAACTGCCAGGAAGGCATGTGTGGCTCCTGCAAGATCGTCAAGCTCTCCGGGGAGGTTGAGATGAACCATCAAGGAGGAATCCGGTCGCGGGAGATCGATGCCGGCAAGTTCCTGCCCTGCTGCTCCACGGCACGCACCGATCTGGTGATCGACGCCTGACCGATTCCGGATCCGCAGCCACAACCCTCGCCAGCATCGAGCCGCCAGGAGCACTCCGACGCACGTGCTCCACGGACTCTTTCCACCACGTTGATTCATCCGCCAACCTCAGGAGACAAAGATGTCAGAGAACAAGGCAGTCGCATATAAGGGACCCGGGATCGTGGAACTCATCGATACCCCGTTCCCGACCTTCGAGCTGCAAGATGGACCCGGCGTGAATCCTGAAAACGTCGGCCGAAAAGTCCCGCACGGGGTCATCCTCCGGACCGTCGCCACCAATATCTGCGGATCCGATCAGCACATGGTCCGGGGCAGGACGACAGCTCCCGTGGACCTGGTCCTCGGGCATGAGATCACCGGCGAGGTCATTGAAGTCGGCCCTGATGTCGAGTTCATCGAGGTCGGAGACATCGTCTCGGTCCCGTTCAACATCTCCTGTGGACGGTGTCGCAACTGCAAGGAGCAGAAGACGGGGATCTGTCTGCGCGTGAATCCAGATCGTCCTGGAAGCGCCTACGGCTATGTGGACATGGGCGGATGGGTGGGCGGGCAGGCCGAATTCGTCCTGGTCCCGTATGCGGACTGGAACCTGCTGCGGTTTCCCGACAGGGACCAGGCCCTCGAGAAGATCATGGATCTGACCATGCTTTCGGACATCCTTCCCACCGGATTCCATGGAGCAGTCACGGCCGGCGTCGGTGTCGGCTCCACGGTCTACGTCGCCGGTGCCGGGCCTGTCGGACTGGCCGCGGCTGCCAGCGCCCAGCTGTTGGGCGCGGCCGTGGTCATCGTAGGGGATCTCAACGAGGATCGACTCGCCCAGGCGCGGTCCTTCGGCTGTGAGACCGTCAACGTCGCCCAGGGGGATCCTGCGGACCAGATCGAGCAGCTCCTCGGCGTCCGGGAAGTCGATGCGGGCATCGACGCTGTGGGCTTCGAGGCTCGCGGGCAGGGACATGGCGCCTCCGCTGAGGAGGAGCCGGCGACCGTGCTCAACTCCTTGATGAACATCACGGCCGCCGGTGGATCCCTGGGGATCCCCGGGCTCTACGTCACGGGGGATCCTGGTGCCGCAGACGAGGCGAGCCAGAAGGGCAGCCTGTCCCTGAGTCTGGGGACCGGGTGGGCGAAGTCCCTCTCCTTCATGACCGGTCAGTGCCCGGTCATGAAGTACAACCGCCAGCTGATGATGGCCATCTTGCATGACAAGATCCACATTGCGGAGGCGGTCAATGCCAAGGTCATCTCGCTCGAGGATGCGCCTCGCGGCTACGCGGAGTTTGATGCGGGAGCGGCCACCAAGTATGTGCTGAACCCCAACGGCTACCTCAACAACTAGCCCATGCGGTCCGGTTTCGGCCACTCCTGATCCATCTCCGGGAGGGGTCGAACCGTTCGCGCTCGAGATCCCGCTCGGGTATAGCGGCGAAGCACAAGTACCGTACTCTCTGATATATCAAGCGACGAGGGAGTATGGGATCGCACATGCATCGAGGGCGCCAGTGAGCGTCGCGAATCCGGCACCGGAGGGCAGGACGCAGGCGGAACACGCCTACCTCGAACTGCGCGCGCGCATCATCGACATGCGCCTGGAGCCGGGTTCTGCGCTCGATGAGGAAGCTCTCATGCGTGAGCTCTCGGTCGGACGAACCCCGATGCGTGAAGCGGTCAAGCGCCTGGAATCGGACCGGATGCTCAAGGTCTATCCGCGTCGCGGCACCATCGTCTCCGATGTCAACATCCGCGACCTCAAGGACATCTCCGATGCGCGCCGGGTGCTCGAGGCCTTCGCTGCCCGGCGGGCTGCCGAACAGGCGACGGATGAGGATCGTGAGCTGCTGCGGAGCTGCCTGGAAGAGATCACCACTGAGGAATTCGCGTCGAACAGACTCTCCGTAGACCTGGACGGACGCATCCACAGCGCGGTCTACACCGTGATGCGCAACAGTTACGTGGAAACCACGTTGATCCAGTATTTTCACCTCTCCCAGCGCATGTGGAACTTTGTGCTGGCCGGTCTCGAGCCCATCGGCAGCCACATCAACGAGCACATAGCCCTGCTGCAGGCCATCATCGATGGTGACCCGGACCTGGCTGCGCGCTTGGCCGAGGACCACATCACCCACTTCGAGAACCGCGTGCGCGAAGCCCTGTAACGGGCCCTGCAACAGGCAGGGGACGATCGTCTGAGACACCCTCGTCGGTCTTCCCCGCTCTGTGGCCAGCGCAGGAGGCCAGCGCAGAAGAGCGGTGCACGGATCCGGACCGCCGCAACCATTGACACCTGTGGTTCAGCGCACTTAGGATCTCTTATATATCAGTTGTATTCCTGACGGCGAGACGTTGGAGCAGCATCAGCTGAGGCTTCGTCGGGCGACATGCAGAGCGAATCAGCGGGTGCTCCGCCCGGCACATCCGAGCTGGCCCCGCCGGCCCGCCCCTGATTCGACAAGCCAAGGAGCATCCGCCATGACGTATCTGCCTTCCACCGTCGCCTCGGGGGCCGCCCGCCTGTTCACCGCCCGTGAAGACACGGCCGCCAGCAGCCAGGCGGTCCTCACACTTTCCTGTCCGCAGCACAGCGGCATCGTCCACTCAGTGTCGAAGTTCCTGTTCGAGCGTGGTTTCGACATCGTCGAGCACCAGCAGTTCGACGATTCAGCGGCGCAGCGCCTGTACCTCCGGACCGCCTTCGTCCAGCGTGAGAAGGCGGAATCGGTCGATGATCTCGCCGAGGACTTTGCCGAGGTGGCCGAGAAGTTCTCGATGGACTTCACCTTCCACGACGGGACCAGGCCGCGAGTCCTCGTCATGGTCTCGAAGATGGGCCACTGCCTCAATGACCTGATCTTCCGCTCGACCACCGGAACCCTCGCCGCCGACCTGGTCGCAGTGGTCTCCAATCACGAGGACCTGCGCCGAATGGCAGAATCCGCCGGCCTTCCCTTCATCCACATCCCCGTGACCGCTGAGACCAAGCCGGCGGCCGAGGCTCGGCTGCTTGCGACCATCGACGAATATGACGCAGACCTGATCGTCCTGGCCAGGTACATGCAGATCCTCTCCCCCGAACTCAGCTCGCAGCTCACCGGGAAGGCCATCAACATCCATCACTCGTTCCTGCCGGGATTCAAGGGTGCCCGCCCCTACCACCAGGCCCACGTCCGCGGCGTCAAGCAGATCGGCGCCACAGCGCACTACGTCACCGACGATCTGGACGAGGGTCCGATCATCGAACAGGAGGTCATCCGGGTCGACCACCGGCTCAGTCCTCAGGAACTGGCGATGGTGGGCAGAGACAACGAGGCCCTGGCCCTGTCCAAGGCCGTGCGGCTGCACGTCGAGAACCGAGTCCTGGTCGACGGACTGCGGACCATCACCTTCACCTAGGCCCGCAGCCGATGCGCAAGCCCACCGCGATGACCGACGGGCCGTCACACGGCACCGCCACCCGATCCAAAGGAACGTCACCATGAAGCCACCACGCGTCGTCATCATCGGAGCCGGAATCGTCGGAGCCAACCTCGCCGATGAACTCACCCAGCGCGGTTGGAACAACATCACAGTCCTCGACAAGGGCCCGATCCCCCTCACCGGGGGCTCCACCTCGCATGCCCCCGGACTGGTCTTCCAGACCAACGCATCCAAGGCCATGACCGGGTTCGGCACGTATACCGGAGAAAAGCTCGCATCCCTGGTGCGCGGGGGTGAGAGCGCCTTCAACCAGGTCGGAGGGCTCGAAGTCGCCACGACCCCGGCACGGGTCGAAGAGCTCAAGCGCCGCCAGGGCTGGGCCACGTCGTGGGGATTGGAAGCTCGGCTGGTGGACTCCGCAGAGGCCAAGGCGCTGCACCCGCTCATCGACGAGGACCTGGTCCTGGCTGCCCTGCACATTCCCAGTGACGGGCTGGCCTCCTCAGTGCTCGCCGTGGAGCTGCTGCGCGAACGCGCCGAGTCCCGCGGCGCGGTGTTCATCGGTTCGACCCCGGTGACAGGGGTCGACCGCAAAGCCGGACGGGTCACCGCAGTGCGAAGCGGCGAGACGGTGTTCCCTGCCGACATCGTGGTCTCGGCGGCCGGGTTCTGGGGCCCTGCGGTAGGGGACCTGATCGGAATGAAGGTTCCGCTGGTGCCTATGGCGCACCAGTACATCACCACCTCTCCGCTCGCCCCGCTGCGTCAATCCGCAGCCGCAGCGCGCACCGTGCGCGGGACAGGAAACAGCGCGGACCTGCCGATCCTGCGGCACCAGGATGAGGATCTGTACTTCAGGGAGCACGGCGCGCGCATCGGCATCGGCTCCTACGCTCACCGTGCGATGCCCGTGGACTACGCCGAGATGCCGGACACGGCGGAGATCACCACGCACAACATGCCTTCACGCATGCCGTTCACCGGTGAAGACTTCGATGTCTCGTGGAAGAACAGCCAGCTGCTCGTGCCGTCCCTGCGGGACGCCACCTTCGAGGACGCCTTCAACGGAGTCTTCTCCTTCACCCCCGACGGCGGATCGCTGGTGGGCGAGTCGCGGGACCTGCGTGGATTCTTCATCGCCGAGGCCGTCTGGGTGACGCATTCCGCAGGCGTGGCGAAGGCCGTCGCTGAACTGCTGGTCAACGGCCGCTCGGAGACCGATCTCCGGGAACTCGACGTCGCCCGCTTCGAGCAGCTGCAGCTGCAGCCGGACTATGTCCTGGAGACCGCGCAGCACAATTTCGACGAGATCTACGACATCCGCCATCCGTTGGAGCCGCGCTCCTCTCCGCGAAACATCCGGGTCTCACCTTTCCACCAGCGACAGGTCGAGCTCGGCGCGTTCTTCTTGGAGACTGCCGGCTGGGAACGTCCCCAGTGGTACGAGGCCAATGCGGACCTGGTGACGCGGCTGCCCGAGGAATGGCAGCCGCCCGTGCGCGATGAGTGGAGCGCGAAGTTCGAGTCGCCCATCGCAGCGGTCGAGGCCCACGCCACACGCACCAACGTGGCCATGTACGACATGACGGCGCTCAAACGGCTGGAGGTCACCGGTCCCGGGGCGCTCCCCCTGCTGCAGATGCTGACAACCAGCAATCTGGACAAGTCGATCGGCTCAGTGACCTACACCTTGATGCTCGACGAGAAGGCCGGGGTGAAGAGCGATCTGACGGTCGCACGCATCGAGGAGGACCTGTTCCAGATCGGCGTCAACGGGGGCCTGGACCTCGACCACATCCTGAAGCACGCCGCCGACCAGTCCGCGCAGAGCCCCGAACTGTGGTGCCAGGTGCGTGACACCACCGGGGAGACCTGCTGCATCGGTGTCTGGGGGCCGCGGGCCCGCGATCTGGTTCAACCGTTGACCGCACAGGACCTCTCCAACGACGGATTGAAGTTCTTCCGTGCGGCCAGCACCAGCATCGCGGGGGTCCCGGTGCGCCTGATGCGCCTGTCCTACGTCGGGGAGCTCGGCTGGGAGATCTACACGACCGCGGACTTCGGACTGCGCCTGTGGGACATCTTGTGGGAGGCGGGCCAGGACCTGGGAGTCGTCGCGGCCGGGCGCGGCGCCTTCAACAGCCTGAGGCTCGAGAAGGGCTACCGCTCCTGGGGCAACGACATGGACACCGAACACGATCCGTTCTCCGCTGGGGTGGGATTCGCCGTTCGAGCGGCCAAGGAGGAGTTCATCGGGAAGGAAGCTGCCGAGATCCGCCGCAATGAACCCTCCGCCAGACGGTTGCGCTGCCTGACCGTCGACGACGGCACATCAATGGTGATGGGCAAGGAACCGGTCTTCCGCGAGGGACGCGCGGTCGGCTACGTCACCAGCGCTGGCTTCGGTCACACCGTCCACAGACCGGTGGTCTACGCATGGCTCCCCGCCACGCTGGAGGTGGGTCACAAGGTGGAGATCGGCTACTTCGGGAAGATGATCAGGGCGAGCGTCGTCTCCGAACCGCTTGTCGACCCGGACATGGTCAAGATCCGCGCCTGATCCTTGTCGCGGGGAAGGCCCCCTGTGCATGTCGGCGCGGCAGCTGGCCCGTGAGGAAGGGACAGATGCGTTGATCCTGGTTTTCGACGACAATGACTCATAACGTTCAGGTCTGCTCCACCGTGTTCGAGACTGAGGCGTCCCGCAACAGGGCGGGCGGCCTGGAAAGGATGTCCGATGACTCGCTCCAATCCTCCCGTCGAGGAAGCCGACGAGAACGATCTCGAAGTCGGGGAGCCCAAGGCCTGGGCCGCCGGCCTGCCCGGTGTCTATCACTCCATGCAGCCGGCACTGAAGCACATGGGCGCGGAACGAAGCGCGCGCACGCTGCTGAGGATGAACCAGAAGCAGGGGTTCGACTGCATGAGCTGCGCATGGCCGGATCCCTCTGGCGAACGCAGCACCTTCGAGTACTGCGAAAACGGCGCCAAGGCCGTCACCTGGGAGGCGACACCGGTCACGGTCGCCTCGGAATTCTGGGCCGAACACCCGATCAGTGAGCTGCGTGAACGCTCCGAGTACTGGCTGGGAATGCAGGGTCGACTCACAGAGCCGGTCTACAAGGCGCCGGGTGAGGATCACTATCAGCCCGTGAGCTGGGACAAGGCGATCACGCTGATCTCCGAGAAGCTCAAGAGCCTTGCTTCCCCGAACGAAGCTGCGTTCTACACCAGTGGTCGCGCCTCAAACGAGGCCGCCTTCATCTATCAGCTTTTCATCCGCGGATTCGGCACCAACAACCTGCCTGACTGTTCGAACATGTGTCACGAATCCTCCGGCGTCGCCATGGGCGAGACGATCGGCATCGGCAAGGCGACCGTGGCCTACAACGACTACCTCGAGTGCGATCTGATGATCGTGATCGGCCAGAATCCCGGCACCAACCACCCCCGCATGCTCAGCGCGATGGAGAAGCAGAAGGAGAACGGCGGCCAGATCGTCGCGATCAACCCTCTGCCCGAGGCGGGGCTGCGCAGGTTCAAGAATCCACAGAAGCCCAAGGGTGTTCTCGGCCGCGGAACTGATCTGGCCGACCAGTTTCTCCAGATCCGGGCGGGCGGAGACATGGCGCTGCTCCAGGCGATCTCCAAGCGGGTGCTTGAAGCTGAAGACCAGAACCCCGGCTCAGTGCTGGACCACGACTTCATCGCCCAGCACTGCGAAGGCCTGGACACGCTTCGCGAACACCTCGCACACCTGGACGAGCAGACGGTGCTCGAGGCCACGGGGCTGCGCTCGGACGCGATCGATGAACTCGCCGACCGCTACATCAACGCCGAGAAGGTCATCATCACCTGGGCGATGGGCGTCACGCAGCAGAAGAACGGTGTGGGCACGATCAAGGAGATCATCAACCTGCTCCTGCTGCGCGGCAACATCGGCCGTCCGGGTGCCGGTGCGTCGCCGATCCGGGGGCACTCCAACGTGCAGGGTGATCGCACCATGGGAGTGTGGGAGCAGATGCCGCCGTCGTTCCTGGATGCGCTCGGCAAGGAGTTCTCGTTCGAACCCCCGCGGGATCACGGTGTCGACTCGGTCGCCGCCGTCCGAGGGATGCGCGACGGCGAGATCAAGTTCTTCCTCTCGCTGGGCGGAAACTTCGCGGGCGCGATGTCGGACACCGCGGCCACTGAGGCAGCGATGCAGAACCTCGAGATGAACGTGCAGATCTCGACGAAGCTCAATCGCTCGCACACCGTCCTCGGTGAGGAAGCGCTCATCCTGCCGACGCTGGGTCGCACTGAGGTCGATCACCGGGCGACCGGTCCGCAGTTCGTCTCGGTGGAGGACACTGTCTGCGCCGTCCACTCCTCACAGGGAACGGTGGAACCGGTGGCGCCTGGGCTGCTGTCCGAGGTCGCTATCATCAGTCGACTTGCACACGCGACCCTGGGCGACCGGGTCTCTGCTGACTGGCAAGGGTTCGAGGACGACTACGACCGCATCCGCGACCACATCTCCCACGTGGTGCCCGGCTGTGAGAACTACAACAGGCGCATTCGCGAGAAGGACGGCTTCCTGCTGGCGAACGGGCCGCGCGACTCCCGCACGTTCAACACCCCCAGCGGCAGAGCGATGATGACCGCGAATGAACTCGACCCGATGCAGTGCCCTCCCGGACGCCTGATTCTGCAGACCCTGCGCTCACACGACCAGTTCAACACCACCATCTACGGCTACAACGATCGCTACCGCGGCATCAAGAAGGGCCGTCATGTCGTCTTTGTGAACCCTGAAGACCTCGCGCAGCTGGGTTTCAGCGACGGCGACCTCCTCGATGTGCACGGCGAGTACGAGGACGGCAAGGATCGTGTGCTGCGCAGCTTCCGCGCGGTGTCCTACCCGACGGCCCGCGGATGCGCCGCCGTGTACTACCCGGAGGGAAACGTCCTGGTGCCGCTTGATGACACGGTCCAGGGAAGCAACACCCCGGTCTCGAAGGGAGTCATCATCCGATTGGAGCCCGGAGAGGCCGTCCTTGCCGGATAATGGAGACGTGACTTCCACTGCTGAGACTGCTGTCTTCAACCCCGCCCCGCCCTTCGGACTGCTGCTCGACGTGGACGGGCCCATCGCCTCTCCGGTCAGCCGCACCGTCGCCATCGAGTCCATCGCCCAGGATCTCGCCGCCCTGGCCAACCAGGGCATCCCGGTCATCTTCAACACCGGGCGCTCGGATGACTTCATCGCGCGGCAGGTGATCCCACCGATGCGTGCGGCTGGCCTGCTGCCCGACACGCCGGTCTTCACCGTGGCCGAGAAGGGCGCCGTCTGGGCTGAGGTCACCCCCGAGGGGCTCGGCGAGATCCACATCGACGAGGACCTGAAACTCCCCACCGAGCTCTCTGATGAGGTGCGGGACCTGGTCGCCGAACGGTTCAGCGAGCATATGTTCTTCGACGAGACCAAGCGCGCCATGGTCTCCGTGGAGCAGTCCACCGAAGTGGAGAACAAGGACTACCTCGAAGCGCAGAAAGAGTTCGACGCCGCCATCCCCGGCCTGCTGCAGAAGCACGGCTTGGAGCATGTCCGGATCGACCCGACCATCATCTCCACCGATGTGGAGCACGAACGCGTGGGCAAGGACCTCGGCGCCGAACGCTCCCTGACCCTGCTCGAGGCACGCGGCGTCACCGCGCAGAGCTGGTTCACCATGGGTGATTCCCGCACCGACTACGCCATGGCCGGCTGGCTGCACGAGCGGGGGCTGCCCGTGACCCACGTGGACGTCCGCCCTGAGGACGGCATCCCGGAGACCGATTACGAGGTGCTCACCTCGGAGAGCGGCGCGATCCATGACGAGGCCGGGGCCGAGTTCCTCACCCGCTGGGCCGCAGACCCTGAGAACACCAGGGCCGGACGCCGTGACTGAACACGAGCTGCTGAGGGTCGCCGACGTCGCCGCTTGGCGCGCCTGGCTGGATGAGCACGAGGACAGCTCTGATGGGGTCTGGCTGGTGATGGCGAAGAAGGGTGTCACAGAGCCGACGTCGCTGAGCTACGCGCAGGCTCTCCAGGAGGCCCTGTGCAGCGGATGGATCGACGGGCAGCGCAACGCTCGCGACTTCACCACCTTCCTGCAGCGCTTCACCCCGCGGCGCAAGACCTCCATGTGGTCGAAGCGCAATGTCGGCTACGTCGAGGCACTCATCGCTGAGGGACGGATGCGGCCCCGGGGCCACGCCGAGATCAACAAGGCGCAGGCCGACGGGCGCTGGGATCGAGCCTATGCCGGCCAGGCGGGCGCGGTGGTTCCCGAGGATCTGGCTGCGGCGCTGGAGGTCTCATCGACCGCGAAGGCGACCTTCGAGTCTCTGACCAGTCAGGGCAGGTCTCACGTGCTGCACCAGCTGATGATCGCGGCGAACCCGGCGACGCGTGCTCGGCGGATCGAACGGTTCCTGGAGAAGTTGGAGCGAGGGGAGACGCCCTAGATCCCGGGCCGGCCGGGCAGGACGGTTCAGCCGCTGAAGCGGTGCTGTCGGATCCAGGCATGCATCGCGATCCCTGCCGCAGTGCCGGCGTTGATGGACCGGGTGGAGCCGAACTGTGCGATGGAGAGCGTGTCCAGCGCCGCCTCCCGGACCTCTTCGCTGAGGCCGGGGCCCTCCTGGCCGAAGACCAGCACGCAGCGCCTGGGCAGCTCGTAGGTCTCTATCGGCCGGGAGTCTGGGAACAGATCCACACCGAGCACCGGCAGTCCCTCGGACTCAGCCCAGACCACAAACTCCTCCACTGACGCGTGATGGCGCACGTGCTGGTAACGGTCGGTGACCATGGCGCCGCGGCGGTTCCAGCGGCGGCGGCCGATGATGTGGACCTCCTTGGCCATGAATGCGTTGGCCGTTCGGACGACGGTGCCGATGTTGAAGTCGTGCTGCCAGTTCTCTATGGCCACATGGAAGTCATGCCGGCGTGAATCCAGGTCCGCGACGATCGCGTCATGGGACCAGTAGCGGTATTCATCGACCACATTGCGGCGGTCGCCCTCGCGCAGAAGCTCCGGATCATAGTGCTCACCCTCGGGCCAGTCCCCCTCCCAGGGGCCGACACCGATCTCGCGTGCGGAGACGTCCCGTTCTGCGCCGTCGGCGTGCCCCTGCTGATCCATGGATTCGAGGCTATCCCACCGAGTCTCAGCCGAGGACCTCGTCCACCGCCTCCTCGATCGTGCCCAGCAGCAGCGGCAGGTGCTCCTCCCGCAGGGCCAGCGGAGGACGGATCTTCAGCACCGAGCCGGTGGGGCCGATCTTGCTCAACAGCACGCCGCGAGCCTTGATCGCCTCGACGAGCTGCCTGGTGGTCTGCGCGTCAGGGTGCAGCTGGTCGGCGTCGGAGAAGACCGAGAAGCCGAAGAACAGTCCCGAACCTCTGGGAACCCCCAGCTGCGGGCGCGCCTCCACGAGCTCGGCCATTCGAGGGCGGATCAACGCGCCGAGACGCTCGGAGCTCTCCACGAGGGCCTCGTCGTCGACGATCTTCAGCACCTCGTGGCCCACGGCCGAGGAGACCGGGGTCCCTGCGAAGGTGTTGAAGTACTCATTGCGAGCGCCGAACTCCTCGAGCAGCTCGGCCGTGGTCACCACGCCCGCCAGCGGATGCCCGTTGCCCAGCGGCTTGCCCATCGTGACGAAGTCCGGGACGATCCCATGCTTCTGGTAGCCCCAGAAATGACTCCCGATGCGGCCCAGTCCGGCCTGGACCTCGTCTGCGATGACCAGGCCACCGGCTTGACGCACCAGCTGGGCGATCCCAGTGACGTATCCCTCGGGCACCCGGGGCAGCCCTTCGGTGGAGAAGATCGTCTCCACGATGACGGCGGAGACCCCGTGCCCGCTTCTGACCAGGTCGGCCAGGCAGGCTTCCACCTCGGCCAGCGCGGCGGTCAGAATCTCCTGCTCGCTGCGGTCACGGTTGGCCGCCTCGTCGAGGTCAGGGACGTGGAAGGTGCGCACGTGGTCACCGAGCGGCTCATGGGTCTTCAATCCGGTGGTGATCTCGGTGAGGAATGAGGTGTGGCCGTGATAGCTGTGATCGGTGACCAGGATGCCGCGAGCTCCGGTGTGCTGGTGCGCCATCCGGAAGGCGAGATCGTTCGCCTCGGAGCCGCTGTTGCTGAACAGCACGCGGTCCAGGCCGGGCTCGAAGCGGCTCAACAGATCCTCGGCGTAGTCCACGACCCGGTCGTTGAGGTAGCGGGTGTGGACGTTCAGAGTCCCCGCCTGCGCTCGCATGGCCTCGACCACACGAGGGTGGGCGTGCCCGACGTGCGGCACGTTGTTATAGGCATCGAGGTACTTCCGTCCCTCGACGTCCGTAAGCCAGACGCCCTCCCCCGAGACCAGGTGCAGCGGCTCCTCGTAGAACAACGGCGAATGACGGCCGATCGTCGCGAAGCGCCGGTTCAGCAGGGTGTTGTTCACAGTGTCGTCTCCTTCAGGGACTCGGCGTCGGCAGCATATGGCGCAGGCGCGCCGTCGCAGTAGGCCCGGGCAAGCCGCAGCACCCAGGGAACCACGCTGTGCTCGATGAACAAGGATGCCTCATCGCCGGGACGTTCAGCGGCCCAGCCCAGATAGCTCAGGGCGCGGCCCAGCATCAGCGCGTCCCAAGCGCCGCGCTCGGCGTCGGAGAGGACCCTCTCCTTCTCATAACCCTGCAGCAGCGCCTGCTCCAGGACCTGGTACTGCGGACCCGGAGTGTAGAAGAACAGGGCAGTGACCAGGTCGAAGAGGTACCAGCCGGTCCCGAAATCATCGAAGTCGATGAGCATCAGACCCGTGGGGGTCTTCAGAACGTTCTCCGGGGTGGAATCACCGTGGATCATTCCGTAGGTTCCCGGTTCCGGTCCGAGCTCGGTGAGGTCAGCACGGAGTCTCTTCATCGCGTGCTCGAGCAGAGCCCGCTCCTCCGCGGCGAGTGTGGACAGAGCCAGCGGGTCGCCCCACAGCGGAGCGTGCCCAGCCAGCCCGTCTGCGTCCCAGGCGCCGCGCTGGAATCCGGCAAGAGGCTCCATCGACTCGCTCACCCGGTGCAGGCGACCCAGCAGCTCGCCCATCGCGGTGAAGTCCTCCGGGGCGGCAGCCTCCTCGCCCGCGAAGGCCGCCCCCGCATCCCCGCTGGGTTCAGCGTCGTGGATCCACCCCACCACCGAGACCCGCCGGGTGTGTCCACCATGGGAGACGACGGCGTAGAGCTCGCCTGTGCGGGTGCTGCGCGCTTCCGGGACCGAGATCCCCCGCGCGCGGAGCTCGCTGATATGGCGCAGCTCGGTGAGGATCTCCTCGTCAGTGCGGTACCCCGCCCGGTGCAGTTTGAGTGCGAAGGACGACCCCGCAGGGGAATCCACTCGAAACACGTGATTCTCCCGGTACTTCACAAAGCTGATCTGGCTCTCGGGGGCGAGGCCGAACTCCGCCAGTGCCACTCCTGCAAGTTCGTGCGCTGTCTCCAGCTGCATGGCTTCCTCTCGCCGGACGGTCTCTCGATGATCTGCCCAGTCTGTGCTGATCTCCCCAGATCAGGTTTGCCTCCCGATGCATGCTCCTTGTGCATACGTGCGCCGGAATTCACGTCAAAGATCGACCGACAGTTTGTTTCACCATTGTTTTGAACTCCTCATCCAAGGTGAATTCCGCACCGCGCTAAACGACAAAGAGCCTGCACGAGTATCCAAGTCGCCCGAACCGTGTCGGACCTAGAGTCACTGCAACCCCAGTGGCGAGACACAGACTTCGCTCACTGCGCACCGGCGAGACAGGACTTCATATGGACGCGGTCGACTTCATCCTCTACAACGGAGTCATCCTGACGATGGATGACCAGCACACGACAGCCACGGCGATGGCGCTCGGCGGAGGGAGGGTCCTCGCCGTCGGATCCGCCGAGGAGATCCTGCGGCTGGACGGGCCGGGGGTCACTCGCCGAGATCTCCGTGGACTGACGGTCCTGCCGGGTCTGGTCGACACACACAACCATCACAATGTCGCCGGGGAGGTGGATCTCCACCGGCTGAAGATCTCCCCGAGCGCGTCTGTGGAGCAGATCGTGCAGGCCGTCAGTCAGTGGGCCGAACAGCTGAGCCCTGGGGCCTGGGTGCTCGGTGGAAGCTGGGGCTCGGGACTCTACGCGGACCTCTCCACCCCCGAGGCGCTGCGCCTGCTCGACGCCGCCACCGGGGACCGACCGGTCCTGCTGACCGATGACTCCCAGCACAACAAATGGGCGAACACGGCGGCGATGCGCCGCGGCGGCATCTTCGAGCTCACGGCGGATCCCGACGGGGGACAGGTCGTCCGGGACCCTGAAGGCCGTCCCACCGGCGTGCTCATCGAATCCGCCGGCGCACTGGTGGAACAGGCGCGGATCGCCGAGAGCGGACCGCTCGACGCCGCACATGTGGCGGCCAGCTCAGAACGGGCGATCGAGATGCTGCATGGATACGGCATCACCGCCTTCCAGGACGCGGCCGCCTCGAAAGAGATCATGGCCGGGCTGAAGACGCTCGACGACGAGGGCCGCCTCAAAGCATGGGTAGTCTCCTCGATGCTCATCAACGATTTCATCTTCGGCACTGAGTTCGTCGGAGATCCCCTCATCAGCAGCGGTGAGCAGTACCGAACCGTGCACCACAGGCCGGACTTCGCCAAGATCTTCCTCGACGGCGTGCCGCCCTCACGGACCGGGGCCTTCCTGGAGCCGTATCTGCCCGATGACCTGCATGGTCATGATCACCTCGGTGCCACCACCATGCCCATCCAGGAGCTCGAAGGGTGGCTGCGGCGCTGCGCCGAGCTGGGCATCGGGACCAAGATCCACTGCACCGGAGACGCCTCCGTGCGCGCCGTGCTGGACACTGTGGAGACCCTCCGCAGTGACGGTCTGACCGAGATAAAGGTCCACATCGCCCACGGCAACTACATCCATCCCGAGGATGTTCCCCGCTTCGGTCAGCTGGATGTGGTCGCCGAGATCTCACCGAGCCTCTGGTACCCAGGGGTCATCGTCGAAGCGCTGAGCAGCGTGCTCCCCGAACCCCGCGCCAGCGAGCTCCACCCGAACCGCGAACTGCTCGACACCGGCGCCACCGTGGCCGGCGGTTCGGACTGGCCGGTCTCGGAGGACCCCAACCCCTGGTCAGCGATCTACGGCCTGGTCACCCGGCGCAACCCCAGCGGCGAATTCCCGGGACAGCTCTGGCCCGAGCAGGCGATCACGCTTCAGGAGGCGCTGCACGTCTACACCACCGGGCCTGCGAAGGCGATGGGCCTGGACGACGTCATCGGGCGCCTCGCGCCCGGATACTCCGCCGACTTCATCCTCCTCGAGAAGAACCCGCTGAGCACCGACATGGAAGAGGTCAAGGACTTCAGCGCCCTCGAGACCTGGTTCGCCGGACACCAGGTCTACACCCAGGAGTGACCCTCCCCGGAGTCACAGATCGTCCCGCATTCACCGCACCACTAGCCAGAGGAACCACAGACATGACACACCTTGACCCCACCGCGCCCTCCCGGCGCAGAACACTGCTGCTTGCCACCGCGCTGACCGCGGGAATGGCTCTGAGCGCCTGCTCCGGGCCACCCGAAGAAGAAGCCTCGGCCGCCGCCGGCGACGACGCCTCCACCGAGGATCAGGGACAGGAGAAGGTGGACAAGATCCTGTTCTCCTACCCGTTCAACGCCCTGCCGGTCTACTCGATCCTGACCGAACAGGCGAAGGAATACGCTGCTGACCGCGGAGTCGAAGTGGTCTTCACCAACGACAACATGGACCTCGGCCAGCAGGTCTCCAACCTCACCACCTACCTCGACGACGACAGCATCGACGCCGCCGTGGTCTTCCCTGCAGACCCGGCCTCGCTGGACCCGATCGCCGCGCAGTACATGGACGCGGGAAAGCACTGGGTCACCTACGGCGGTGACCTCGAGAATCAGGACGCCACCCTCCAGTTCAGCTTCGAAGAGTCCGGATGCATGCTCGCCGAAGACGCCGCGAAGTGGGCCGGTGAGACGCTCGACGGTGAAGGCACCGCCCTGGTGCTCATCGACGAGACGATCCAGATCGGGCAGGAACGCACCGATGGCATCCTCGACTGCCTGGAGGAATCCGCACCCGGGCTGGAGGTCGTCACCCAGCAGTCCGTCACCCCAGGCGATGGTCTGTCCGCCACAAACACGGTGCTCGCGCAGAACCCAGACATCGACATCGTCCTCAGCGCCTCCGGGGATGCGGCCCAGGGCGCTTACCAGGCACTGGTGGAGAGCGGGCGGGCGACTGACGATGAGAACACCTATCTGGGCGGCCTCGACGGCAACGGCACGCTCTTCGCGTCCATGAAGGAGGGCAGCTTCGTCCGGGGGATCGTCACCGCCGCCTTCGACGAGCTCGGAGCCCAGATCATCGATCTGCCGATCGCCGTGGGTGAAGGCGAGGCCGAGGCCGTCGTCGATCTTCCGGCCTACCTGGTGACCGCTGAGAGCGAGGACCTTGATGACTACATCGAGGCCTTCGGCGGCGCTGAGCAGTGAGCGCTGCGCTATGACGTTCAGCGTGAGGAACCTGACGAAGCGGTACGGCGCCACCCTGGCCCTGGATGACGTCAGTCTGGAGATCAACCCCGGGGAGGTGCACGCCCTGCTCGGTCACAACGGCGCGGGGAAATCCACGGTCATCGGGTGTCTGGGCGGTCGCACCTCCCCCACCGGGGGCGTCATCGAGATCGATGGAGACGAGTTCACCGAGCTCTCCCCCCAGGAGTCGATCCACCGGGGCATCGCGGTGATCTACCAGCACATGAGCCTCATCGATTCACTGACCGTCACGGAGAACCTCTTCCTCGGCCAGGAGATGAGCAGGGCCGGTCTCGTGGAACGTTCCCGGCAGCGCGAGATCGCCGTGGAGGTGCTCTCTCGGGTCGGAGCTGCGGCGCGGCCCAATGACCGGGTCGGGGAGCTCTCCATGGGGCAGCGTCAGCTGGTCGAGATCGCCAAGGCGCTGCGCCGCGACGCCAGACTGCTGATCCTCGACGAACCCACGGCCGCGCTCAGCCCGGCCGAGGCCGAACGCCTGGCTGAACTCGTGAAGCAGCTGCGGACCGAAGGCATCGCCATCCTGTACGTGACGCACCTGCTCAACGAAGTCATGCGTCTGGCCGACAGGGCCACTGTGCTGCGCAGCGGCAGAGCCGTCTGGACCGAGAAGATCGCCGAGGTGACCAAGGCAGACGTCGTCTCCGCCATCAGCGGACGGCACGGAACGCAGACCGCGCCTGCCCGGCCCTTCGCGGAGGACGCCCCACCTGTCTTCGAGCTGGAGGGGCTGAGCACGGAAGGGCTGCAACCGGCGACCCTGGCGGTCAGGCCTGGGGAGATCGTCTGCCTCTACGGCCTCATCGGGTCCGGCAGGACAAGGCTCTTGGAGACCATCTTCGGGAAGCGGAGAGCCCAGGGACATGTGCTTGTGGAGGGCCAGCGCCAGATCATCCACAGTCCCAACCACGCATTGAAGGCCGGGATCGCTCTGGTGCCGGGTGACCGGCTCAAACAGGGCCTGTTCGGACGGCTCACGGCTGCCGAGAACACGGTCACCCGGGTGATGACGGCACTGGCCCGGATGGGGTTCCGCGACCGCACCCGTGAAAGCGGAGTCGTCACAGCGACCACGTCTTCGATGTCACTGCGGCCCAATGCTCCGAACCTCGCCGCCTCGCGCTACTCGGGCGGCAACCAACAGAAGATCCTGATCGGCCGCTGGGTCAACCCCGCTTCGAGCGTCAAAGTCCTGCTTCTGGATGACCCAACACAGGGTGTGGATGTCGGAGCTCGCAGCGAGATCTACGCGGTCATCAGGGAGCTGGCCGAGACGCGGCCAATCGCCGTGGTCTTCGCGACCAATGAACCCGAAGAGGCGCTGGCGCTCGCCCATCGCGTGATCTTCATGCGAGACGGTGCGCTCCACGAGTCCCTGCGCGCCGAAGATCTGGATGAAGAGACGCTGATGGACCACATCCACGTTGAACCGGCCAGCTCCTGAGCGCACCCGCGCCCGCCCACTTCTCCCGCACCTAGAACCAAGAAGGTCCCACTCCATGAATCGCTCCATGCCACAACGTCTTCTTCACGGGCTGATCCAGAACCCGCTGCTCGTCATCCTGATCGGGATGGTCCTGCTCGTGCAGGCCACCACCGGGTCGCAGCTGAGCTGGGGGAATCTGCGAGGCGTTCTGCTCGACGTCGCGGTCATCGGCATCGTGGCCGTGCCCGTGGCCATGCTGCTGATCGCGGGATACATCGACCTCTCCGTCGGGTCCACGCTGGCCATCGGCGGGGTCTGCGCGGCGCTGGTCGTGCAGAACACCGGATCGATGTGGCTGGGTGTGGGGGCGGCGATCCTGGTCGGCGCTCTGGTGGGGGCCGTGAACGGGGTGCTGGTCGCCGTCGTCGGTCTCTCCTCGCTGATCACGACGCTTGGAGTGCTCACCGCTGGGCGGGGCGCGGCACAGCTGATGAGCCCCCTGCCGGTCAGCGGCTTCAGCGCCGACTTCGCCTTCCTCGGCGCGGGCGCGATCGCAGGTGTCCCGGTGCCGGCGATCATCGCAGGACTGCTGTTCATCCTGGCCGGAGTGTACCTGGTCATGACTCCGACCGGGCGCCACATCTACGCAGTGGGCGTCAACCGCGAAGCCGCCTACCTCTCCGGCATCTCCACAAAGCTGATCCCCCTGGTGCTCTATGTGGTCGCCGGGGGCTCTGCGGGGCTCGCGGGTGCGCTCACGGCTGCGCGGCTCAACAGCGCCCCTGCAGGGCAGCTCGGTGCAGGATTCGAACTGGCGGTGCTCACGGCGGTGCTCATCGGCGGCATCGCCCTGACCGGCGGCGAAGGGAACATGTTCGGCGTGCTGATCGGGGTGCTGTTCATGGGGCTGCTCTCCAACAGCCTGACGCTGCTCGGGGTGGAGACCTTCTGGCAGAACGTGGTCAGCGGCCTTGCGCTGGTCGCCGCGGTCATCATCTCGCTGGGGACCCAGCGGCTGCGCGGGAGGCTGCTCACCCTCGAGGCGAAGAAGGTGGCCGCCCCGCAGGCGCTCAGTTCACCCGGGCCAGCACGAACCCGTCCCAGCCCTTGAGTCCCACGGTCTGCAGCGCGGTGGCGGTCAGTCGGTCATCGGCGGCGATCATCTCCAACAGCGTGCGGATGCCCTGGATGTCCGGATCCGCGCTGTCCTGGTCGAGCACGGCGCCGCCTCGCACAACGTTGTCCACCACGATCACAGTCCCGGGATGAGACAGCGCGATGGCGGCCTCAAGGTAGTGCGGGTTGTTGGCCTTGTCCGCATCGATGAAGACCAGATCGAAGGGTTCGGCGCCCTCTCCGATCAGGGTCTGCGCGGAGTCCCTGCCCGGTCCGACACGCACCTGCACGCGGTCTCCGACGCCCGCCGTGTCGCAGTTCCGCCGGGCCACGGCGGCCGCCGCCGGGTCGATCTCCAAGGTGACCACGGCGCCGTCGTCGTCCATCGCCCGGGCCATCCAGATGCTCGAGTACCCGGCCAGGGTGCCGAACTCGAGCACCCGCTTGGCACCGGAGACCTGCACGAGCAGCCCGAGGAACGCGCCCATGCCCTCGGTGACATCGATCCCCGGAGTTGATGTCTTCGAGGAGCTGCGCCGGGTTTCCGCGAGCGCCTCATCCTCGTCGACCAGCGTCTCGATCAGGTACTGGTCCACGGCCTGCCATGTGTTCTGCTCTTCATCCATATCAGCACCCTAGGCCCGCCGGGGTCCCCTCGGCCATGGCTGGCAGACCCCGACGGGCACAGGTCTATGCTCCTGGTATGCCCGACGCCGCGCTCATGATTCGACCCGCCGAGCTCCGTGACCTCTCCCAGGTCGTGATGATCCAGACCCATTACGCGCACCACACGGTGATCACCTTCAGCGAGGAGCCGATGAGCGTGGCCGAGTGGGCGGCCGCTCTTGAGGAGAAGCGGCAGGCCGCCCACCCCTTCCTGGTGGCGGTGCAGGCCGGCGTCGTCCTCGGTTTCGCCTACGCCGGGCATTGGCGGAAGAAGTCCGCCTACCGGCACACCGTGGAAGACACGGTGTATCTGCGACCGGGCTCGCAGGGGCGCGGGATCGGCCACGCGCTGCTGGGCGAGCTGCTGGACCGCTGCGAGCAGGCAGGTCACCGGGAGGTGATCGCGGTGATCTCCGAGGACGAGTCCACCCGCGCCTCGTACTCCCTGCACCTGAAGCTGGGGTTCACCGAGGTGGGGCGGCTCGCTGACGTGGGGGTCAAGCGCGGGCACACTTTGAGCACGATCCTGATGCAGCGGTCGCTGGGGCGCTGAAGCCTGCCTGGTAGGGAGGCCCGCCTGGTGCAGCGGCGTCACCGGCGGGCGATCGCCGCACGGACCTGCTCTGCTGCCTGGGCGAAGCCCTCGCGGGAATCCTCCAGGTTGAAGCGCAGCACCAGCCAGCCCGCCGCGAGAAACACGTTGTCTCGGCGCTGGTCGGCGCGCTGCTGCACCGGGGTGAAGTGCGTGTCACCTTCGTACTGGATCGCGATCTTCCATGCCGGGTAGCCCAGGTCTGCACGAGGAGAGCTCCGCCTTCCCGGCTGCGCGGGGACCTGGAGCTCCGGCTCCGGCAGCCCTGCTCGGACCAGCGCGAGCCGGAGCAGGGTCTCCTGCACGGAGTCGGACCCCATGCGGATCGACCCGAGAGCTGCGAGGCACCGTCGTCGTCCCGGCGCGCCGTGGGAGTGGTCGAGCAGGGCCTGGAGTTCCTGGATCGTGGCGTGTGCCTTCGAGCGCCCATCGAACTTGGGGTACGGGCGCCGCACCAGCTGATCCCCCAGGATGATCAGCTCTCCCACGCTGCAGAGTCCTGCGACATCCAACCAGACCCTTGCGGGGGAACTCAGCCTCACCCCCGAGCGTTCGACCACGTCTTCAGGTCTGACCGAGACGCGGTGCCCGCAGATGCCGCTGCGGCGTGCCCGAAGATCAGATGCCGCCGGAAAGGACAGGTGCACACGCTGATCACGCAGCACCCTGTCCGGCAGCCACAATCCATGAAGCCGCGCCGCACTGACATGGGAGAGCCACATGCCCGGGTGATCCCCGAGGAGAGCCGCGGCCTTGAGCTGCAACGTTCCGAATGGAGTCTGCGCAGCGGCGAGCCCTCGCCGGGCGTAGACGCCGGATCCGAGCGCAACGATGTCTCTGCGTCGCAGCCGCTCCCGGGAGACGCCCCGGCGCAGGGCCTGAGCCGCCGTGAAGGCCCGGCCTGAGAACTCCGGCGGGAGCGTATCCACCATGAACTCAGTGTGCCCAGAACCTTCCGGATCCTTGAGTTATCCACAACGGCACATCCAGTGGGCGATTTGAGGGAATTACTCGGCCGATCCGGGCCCAAGATTCCCTCATATCGCCCACTCGATGGGGACGGGCGAGGAGCGGGCGAGGAGCGGGCGAGACTGGGGTGAGGCGCGCTCACCCGTGAGATTTCCGGCCGGGAAGACTCGCGGCGATCGCCGCCATACCGAGCAGGGCCAGTCCGGCCAGGACGCCGAACATCGCCTCGTAGCTGCCCAGCCATTCGGCCAGGATCGCTCCCAGAAAGGGCGCCACCGCCACGGAGAGCATCATCGGACCGTTGAGCACCCCGGAGAGGCGTCCATACTCGCGGGTCCCCCACCTGTCGGTGACCGCTGTGGCCTGGAGCAGCGTCAGGATCCCGCGGGCGACGCCGGCGGCCATGGAGATCAGCACCAGCAGGACCGTCGGCGTGATGTCCCAGGCCAGGGCCCCCGTGGTCAGCGCCAGCAGGGCGTAGATGATCACGCTGCGCTGCCGAACCGAGGTGCGGCGGTCCAGCCGCGCGTAGAAGAGCCGTCCGAGGACCTGTCCCACGCCGCCCAGACCCAGCACCCACGCGGCGATCATCGGGGAGACCCCGCGCTCCACCAGCATCGGCACCAGGTTGATCAGGCCCGCGTACATGGCCACGGCACCCAGCGCCATCCCCACCACGAGCAGGATGTAGGGGCGACTGCGCATGATCCGAGGCGCGTAGCCGGTATCGGCGAGCACGGGCTCAGCGTGCGGGGTCTCGGAGTTCGCCGCAGCAGACCGCGCGGGGCGGGCGGCAGCGCGCGTGACATCCGCCTCGACGCGTCCGCGGGACGTTGCGGCTGCTTCGACCTCTTCGGCAGGCCAGGGTCGGCGCAGCACCAGAGCATGGACCGGGACCACGACCGCTCCCAGGACCATCGCCAGCACGACATAGGCCTCTCGCCAGCTCAGCTGGACGGCGAGGATCTCGGTCAGCGGGGCGAAGACCGTGCTCGCCAGGCCTCCGGCGAGGGTGACCATGGTCAGGGCGAAGATCCGCCGCGACCCGTACCAGCGGGTCAGCGCGGCGAAGGCCGGCGGGTACAGCGTGCCTGACATCGCCATGCCGATGCCCAGCCAGCCCAGCAGGAACACCCAGTACGACGGCGCCGCGGCCACACCCAGCAGCCCGAGGACGGCGAGCGCGGCCCCTGCGGTCATGATCAGTCGCGGACCGCGCCGGTCCAAGACGCGTCCCAGGGGAATGCCGAGCAGACCTGAGACCACCAGTCCAACAGAGAACGCAGCGGTCAGCGCGGTGGCTGACCAGCCGGTCTCCTCGGCGATGCGCGGCTGCAGGACCGGGAAGGTATAGAAGAGCACGCCCCAGGAGATGATCTGGGTCAGGCAGAGTCCTGCGAGGACCGTCCGTCTGGAGGGATGCACCCGCTCAGTGTTGCTGACCTCAGCCGTGGCGACCATGGAGCACGCCGGTGGACGCGCCGAGGCCCGCCCCGAGCGGCTCTGGAACCGCGACCCCGTTCTCTGTCTCCGATCGTTCCGGGGCAGAGCAGGACTGCGTCTGATCAGCCGCCGGGACTCCGCAGGACTGCTCGTCCTGCGGGCCGGGCGCGCTCACCCCCGAGCAGACCCCGGTCTCCGGCAGATGCAGATTCCGGACCGCCGCGTCAGCGCCTGCGAGGTGGGCCGCGATGGAACGAACCTGCTCGTAGCCGGTCGCGAGGAGGAACGTGGGTGCCCGCCCATAGGACTTCATCCCGGCCATGAAGAAGCCCTCCTCCGGGTGGGCCAGCACATCGGCACCGTGGGCCTCCACGGTGCCGCAGGAGTGGAACTCGGGATCGATGAGCGTGGCCAGCCGGCGCGGAGACTCCACGGCGGGATCCAGCTCCAGGCGCAGCTCGCGCAGCATCTCGAGCTGCGGCCGGAACCCGGTGGCAGCGGCCAGGAAATCGACCCGGACGCGGCGACCGTCGGCGAAGGCGACCTGCAGGGAGGAGGTGATCACGGCGTCGTCGTCGGTCTTCTCCTGAACTCCAGCGCTGCTCCCGGTGCTGCTCCCGGTGCTGACCACGGCACCCTCCAGAGCGTGGATCTCGGCATCCGTGACCAGCGTGATCTCGCCCTCTTCCACGAGCCGGCGGAGTCGTTGACCCAGGGCGCCTCTGGCCGGCAGCTGGTCCGCGTCCCCGCCGCCGTAGACGCGCTCGGCGGACTCGCCGCGGATGGCCCAGGTGATGCTGGTGGCACGATCTCGGCGCTTGAGCGCGGCGAGATTCAGCAGAGTGTTGACCGCACTGTGCCCGGCGCCCACCACCAGGGTGTGCCGGCCGGCCAGGCGCTCCGCCTCGGCGCCGAGCACATCGGGCAGCGAACCCAGCAGTCGCTGCACCACGGCGGGATCCTCCTCGCCCAGGGCGGGAAGTCCGGCGGCGCCGAGCGGGTTCGGGGTTCCCCAGGTCCCGGAGGCGTCGATCACGGCACGGGCCTGAAGCTCGGTCACCGCCCCGGCGTGGGCCACGCGAAGCACGAACGGCCGGCCCGCGCGGGCCTTGACGTGGGTCTTGTCGCGCTGACCGCGGCTGATGGCCAGCACCCGGTGATCAGTCCGGATCCGACCAGCGAGCCCCGGAAGTGCCGCCAGCGGTTCCAGGTAGTCCCGCACGAGGTCAGCGCCGGTCGGCAGTGCCGTGGGGCGCGGAGACTCCCAGCCGGTGGGCTCGAGAAGCGCTGCTGCGGCAGTGTCGATGTTGTACCGCCACGGCGAGAAGAGCTTGATATGACCCCACTCCCGAATGGTGGCACCGACCTGGTGCTCAGCCTCCAGAATCAGCGGTTCCAGGCCCTGGACCAGCAGGTGTGCGGCGGCGGCGAGGCCGATCGGCCCGGCTCCGATGACGACGACGGGCAGTTCAGCGGTGCTGGCGGTCTCGGTTGTCATGAAGGCTCCATCTCGGCGGTCGGTGCGCGAAGAAGGTGGAGGCATCGATGCGCATCGATATCATTCGATGAACTGAGCTTAACTCTGTTCATCGATGGACGTCAATGGACCGGGGATCGGGCTTCGGCGGATCAGTCGAGGCCGAGGTCGTTCCTCGAATACGCGAAGAGGTACGGAACCCCCGCCGTGGCTTCGATGTGCTCCTTGGCACCCGTGTCGCGATCGACGATCACGGCCACGGCCTGGACCAGGCCGCCAGCGGCGCGCACGGCCTCCACCGCAGTCAGGGCAGATCCGCCGGTGGTGGAGGTGTCCTCCAGCACGACGACCTTTCTGCCGTCCACGCCTGGCCCCTCGACCTGGCGCCCCATGCCGTGGGACTTCTGGGCCTTGCGGACCACGAAGGTGTCTGTGGCGACACCCTCCTGCGCCGCCGCATGCATCACCGCAGTGCCCACCGGATCCGCCCCCATGGTCAGGCCGCCGGCGGCCACATAGTCGATGTCGGCCTCACCGAGGAGATGTCGCATGACCCGTCCCACCAGCGGGGCGGCCTCGTGCTGCAGCGTGATGCGCCGAAGGTCGATGTAGTAGTCGGCCTCCTTGCCCGAGGACAGCGTGACCCGGCCGCGCACGACGGCGAGCTCACTGATCAGCTCCTGCAGGCGGCGTCGGTCGGCGGCGTGAGCGGAGGCGGACTGCGGAGTGCCGGGGGTGCTGGGGGTGCTGGGGGTGCTGGATGTCATGGAATCCATCCTATTGCGCGGAGGCAGGCTCTGACGGAGGTCCGGCCTCCTCGGCAGGCTCCTGCTGGGTCTCAGCGATCTTCTCCACGAACCACGAGGCCAGGGTCGCCGTCACCGAACCGATCAGCGCGATGCCAGAAACCATCAGACCGACCGCGATCAGCCGGCCCAGGCCGGTGACCGGATAGTGATCGCCATATCCCACTGTGGTGATCGTGACGAACGCCCACCACACGGCATCGGCGAAGCTGTTGATGTTGGCTCCCTCCGCGTTCTGCTCCGCATCAAGGACGCCCAGGGAGGCGACCAGCACGAGGATCCCGGACGTGCCCGCCACATACAGCGTGACCCGACCGCGCAGCGCAGAGCCAGCCGTCTTGTGCAGCACCGAGAGCAGCTTCACGAGACGCAGCAGCTGAAGCGGCCGGAGAAACGGCAGCAGGGCCATCGCCAGCTCATGGAGATGGGTGAAGAACCACCGCCTCCGGTTCTGCACCAGCACCAGGCTCACGACATAGTGCAGCGCGAAGATTACCCAGACGCCCGTCATGAATGCCTGCGGCCAGGAGACATCAGTGGGCCTGAGATTGGAGATCACGACATAGGCGTAGATCCCGAGGAAGAGCAGCGCAATGACGGCCATCGGCCACTCTGTGAACCGATCCCACCGCTCATAGCGCGATTCTGAAGTCTGTAGCATCAGGCATTCCCCTCGGACCCGCGGTGTGATGGACGTCCAGCGTACCGAGCAGGGCTTCGCACCCACCCCGGACCACGGGAGTGTCGAGCAGACTCACAGGAAGCGGAGACCTGACAGAAACGTCTCGCTGAGTAGACTCGGCTCATGCGAGAGCTACAGAGTGTCATCGTCGAGGAAATGGGCGTCAAGCCCGAGATCGATCCCGCCGAGGAGGTCGCCCGACGGGTGGACTTCCTGGTGGACTACGCGAAGGCGGCCGGCTCCACGGGCTTCGTGCTGGGCATCTCCGGCGGCGTGGACTCCTCTCTGGCCGGCAGGCTCTGCCAGCTGGCGGTCGAGAAGCTGCGAGTCGTATTTTCACGCCGTGCGCCTGCCCCACGGTGTTCAGCATGACGCCGACGATGCCGCCAAGGCAGTGGACTTCATCGCCCCCGACCAGACCGACACCTTCAACATCGAGAAGGCCGTCACCGGCGTCGATGTCGCCTTCCGTGAGTCCTTCGGGCGCCCCTTGGAGGACTACCATCGCGGCAATGTGAAGGCTCGACTGCGCATGACCGTGCAGTACGCCATTGGCGGGGAGCATGATCTGTTGGTGGTCGGCACCGACCACGGAGCTGAATCCACCACTGGCTTCTTCACCAAATACGGCGACGGCGGGGCCGATGTCCTGCCGCTGTTCACGCTGAACAAGCGTCAGGTGCGCCAGCTGCTGAAGCATCTCGGGGCCTCCGAGACCCTCTGGGCGAAGGCTCCCACGGCGGACCTTCTCGATGACAAGCCCGGCCAGCTCGATGAGACCGAGCTCGGCATCAGCTACGACCACATCGATGACTACCTCGAGGGCCGGGAGATCCCGGACAGCGAAGCAGAGGTGCTCGAGAAGCACTTCCTGCGCACCCGACACAAGCGCACCGTCCCGGTGAGCATCGCGGACGACTGGTGGCGCGAGAGCTGAACCGTGTGCCCGCGTGCGGGCCGTCCGTGAACCTGCGCGACGGGGTCCACGTCGCCGACCAGCGCCGCGGGTTCCACTGGCAGCCGCTGGTAGTTTGGGGGCCATGCGGATTGCGACATGGAATGTGAACTCGATGCGGGCCCGGGCCGACCGGGTCGAGGCATGGCTGGACCGATCAGACGTGGACGTCCTGGCCCTCCAGGAGACCAAGTGCAAGGACGAGAACTTCCCCTGGGAGGTCTTCGAGAACAACGGATATGACGTCGCGCATTTCGGGCTGAGCCAGTGGAACGGCGTCGCCATCGCCTCGCGTGTGGGCCTCACTGATGTCGAACGCACCTTCCCGGACCAGCCGAGCTTCGGCAAAGGTGGCAAGGACCCCATCCAGGAGGCCCGCGCCATCGCGGCCACCTGCGGCGGGGTCCGCATATGGAGCCTCTACGTCCCCAACGGCCGCGCGCTCGAGGACGAGCACATGGGCTATAAGCTCTCCTGGCTCCGCCACCTGCAGGTTCATGCGCAGACCTGGCTCGCCGAGGATCCGCAGGCGCAGATCGCGCTCATGGGTGATTGGAACATCGCGCCGCAGGACGAGGACGTCTGGGACATCGAGCTCTTCCGCAGACAGGGGCTGACCCATGTCTCGACGCCTGAGCGTGAGGTCTTCCAGACGTTCCTGGACAGCGGCTTCGCCGACGTCGTCCGTCCGCATACTCCCGGTCCCGGGGTCTACACCTATTGGGACTACACCAAGCTGCGCTTCCCCAAGAAAGAGGGCATGCGCATTGACTTCGTGCTGGGCTCCCCGGCGCTGAGCGAGCGCGTGAGCTCGGCCTTCATCGATCGCGAAGAGCGCAAGGGCAAGGGCGCCTCAGACCATGCCCCCGTGGTCGTGGAGCTGGACTGACCCCGCAGACACAGACCATACGACGACGGCACCTGAGCCTCCCCGGGGAGGTTCAGGCGCCGTCGTCGTTGCGTGCAGTATGGCGGATCAGGCTCAGCGGCGGCTTCTCAGTTCGCCGCGCAGCTGCTCCATCTCGACCCGGACTCCTGCAGTGTTCTGCGAGGTGCGGACCATGGCGATCATGAATTCCAGCGTGATGCGGATCAGGATCAGATAGATCGCGGCAGGGATCCATCCCAGCAGCAGCACCAGCAGCCCTGCGACAGGCCCCTCGGTGAAGGCAGAGATGACGGCCACCAGATACCCCAGGGCGATGAAGACCATCAGGATCACGTAGATGAACTTGGCGAACTTCACCGTCACGAAGCTCTGGAACGAGAGATCGAACAGCGCGGCGAAGAAGTTCTTGCCCTCGACTGAGTTCCGCTGCTGGGGCTGCTGCGGGTAGGGGTGCTGCTGGTACGGCTGGGGCTGGCCCCCGTATGGCGGGCCACCCTGGCCGGACTGTGGCTGGCCGCCGTACTGGGGCCCACCGGGACCGGGCTGACCCTGGGGCGGGTACCCACCGGACTGCTGGGAATAGCCGTAGCCAGAGGAGGCTGAGGCTGCCGACTGCGCCTGGTGCGCGCCCGAGGTGGGCTGCCCGTAGGGACTCTGGGTCGGCTGCCCGTATCCCGGAGCAATGGGTTCGGTCGGCCTGTGTCCCCCGGAGCCTGCTGCCTGCCCGCCTGTCTGATCGCCGGCTTCGGGTGTGTCCCCGTCCATCTCATTCGGAGTCTCACGACTCGGAGTCTCTTCGCCGTCTTCGGACCTGTCCTGACCTGGGTGTTCAGTCATTGCGCCTCCTGTACTGTGCGGTCATTACGCCCTGGACTCAACCTATACGAGCCCCTCCTGAACAGTCGAGGACTCTGGGTTGCCCCCGCCCCGCGTTTTACCTGGACCAAGGCGATCTACCGCCCCCACCGTAGGCCCCGTAGATTCCGCTCTGACGCCATAGGTCCGGGTCCGCTTGCCCCAGGCCACCAGACGACATAACTTGAGAACCGCAGCCTCATCGTCCCCTTCTTCCAGGAGGGATGAGGGCGATTCGAGTCGGTCGAGGGATGCCCGTGCGAACTGTCCCACGGCGGAGTCCGCCACGAGAACAACCGGAGGAGCCCAATGTTTCTGCATGAACAAGCCCTTCCGTGCAGGGCCGCCCCAGAACAGACCGCAGTTGCGCTCCAGGACAGGCTCGACAAGGAATAGACCCCTCCCCGCCCCCTGCGAACCCCAGAGGACCGATGAGCTTCTCCCTCCCATCTGAAATCGACGCCCTGGTAGTGGGCGGCGGCCCCGCTGGCCTGGCCGCCGCAACCTGGTTGGGCCGCTACCAGCGGCGCACCCTGGTGGTCGACGCCGGGGAGCACCGCAACCGGTTCACCGACCAAGTCCATGGACTGCTGGGTCGAGACCCCATCAGCCCCCAGGACCTGCTGGCTGAGGCTCACGCTGGACTTGAGCAGTACCAGCAGGTGGTCATCCACAGCGGGACGGTCACCGCCGTGGACCGCACCGAGGACGGCAGGTTCCGCGCCACGGTCGACGGCGCCCCAGTCTTCGCCGAGCGCGTCGTGCTGGCCACCGGGGTCCGGGACCAGCTCCCAGCGATCACCGGCATCGAGGAGCACTACGGCACAGATGTGTACCACTGTCCCGCCTGCGACGGCCACGAGTTCCGAGGGGGAAACGTGATCGCCCTGGGCGCGGGCGAACACGTGCCGGCCTACGCTGCCGAGCTGCTGGAGTGGGCCCAGGCTGTATGCGTCGTCACCGACGCCGACGAGCCGGTCTTCGACGAAACCCAGTATGAGACTCTGTCCCGGCATGGAATCAGAGTGGTCGACGGGGTAGCCCAGGCCCTGATCGGTCCTCCCGGGGCCTTGGAAGGGCTTCGACTGGACGATGGCACCGTGGTGGACGCCGATGCCGTGTTCTTCTCCTACGCGCATCATCCGACCAACGACCTCGCTCGCCACCTCGGGTGTGAACTGGATCAGGAAGGTCTGATCCAGGTGGACGGTGACCAGCTCACCAGCGTCGAGGGGGTCTACGCCGTCGGGGACATCACTCCCGGCATCCAGCTCGTCCCGGTGGCCATCAGTCAAGGTGTCGTCGCCGGAGTGGCGTGTGCGACCTCGCTGCGTGAGAACCGCACCACCCACGGGCCGGATCCAGCTCCGCCTGTGCGACGGTTCACCCTCGACCGATAGCGGCAGCACCCGTACTCCGACCGCACAGTCTGATCAGTCTCGGTCGCCTGTGGAGGACTTCGGCACGACCGTTCGACGACCAGGTATGGACACCGGCGCGGGGTACATGCGTACCCTGAAGGACCATCCACCGAACTGAGGTGAGTTCATGTGAGCATCTGCTCCGAACCCTCAGTCATCGTGCGTGCTCTGCGTCGAGCATCCTGCTGAGGCCATACTTCAGCCCCGCTTCCACACTCAGAGGTGAGCAGGATGAACAACGTGACTCCGCGATCCAAGAATCTCCGTGAACTGCTCCACCCCATAGGTCTCACGGTCTGTCAGACCCAGGGACTGGCCCGGGCAGCCCGACTGCTCCGTGACACCGGGGCCGGTCACGTCGTCATCACCAATATGTCCGAACAGCCCCTGGGACTGATCACCGAGCGCGATATCGAGAAGTTCAAGCAGCTGCACCCGGCAAAGTGGGCTTCCAAACGGTGCGCCTGCGCTGTGCGGGAACAACTCCGTGTGCAGATCGATGATCCTATGGACAGCGTTGTAGAGGTGCTCAGCCACAACGAGATTCGCCCCCCTTCTGGTCTTCGATGGCCATGCACTCGCGGGCGTTCTGCCTCCTGCCGAAGTCTTCCAATGGTGCGCTGCTCACAGGCGCCGAGATCTTGACCGGCTTGCTGCCCGAGCCCGCCGGGAAGAGCAGCAGCTCACCCGGGAGACGCCACCGCCGTCTCAGACAGGAACACAGCGAATACCGAGGTCCTCGGACCAGTCTTGAACACCGAGCAGCTCCAGAGCCCTCAGCTTCGCGGATGCCCCAAGACACTGCCCGCCGATCTACGATGGTGATACCTGCCTGGAAGACCATCTCTCTGATGTGGAAGGACGCGAGGTGCCGCCCTATGAGCGCCCCAGCACAACCCGATATCGCACTGGATCGCCGCTTCGCCGAGGAGTTCCCCGAGCTGTCGATTCCCTGGACTGCTGAAGAGGCGCCCGCCCCGCGGCTGATCGTGCTCAACACCCCGCTGGCTCATCAGCTGGGACTCGACCCCGCAGACCTGCGGAGCCCTGATGGCCTCCGCCTGCTGGTCGGCAACAGAGTGCCACCCGGCGCCGCGCCGGTGGCGCAGGGGTACTCCGGCCACCAGTTCGGCGCATACTCTCCGCGCCTGGGTGACGGACGGGCACTGCTGTTGGGCGAGCTCACCGACAGCGACGGCCAACTGTGCGACATACACCTGAAAGGATCGGGACGGACCCCCTTCGCCCGCGGCAACGCCGACGGTCAGGCTGCTCTCGGTCCGATGCTGCGCGAATACGTCATCAGCGAGGCCATGCACGCCCTCGGCATTCCTACCACCCGTTCTCTGGCGGTCCTCGCCACAGGTGACGTCGTCCAGCGTGAGAAGCCATTGCCCGGTGCGGTGCTCACCCGAGTGGCCAAGAGCCACCTGCGCGTCGGCAGCTTCCAGTATGCCCGCGCCACCGGCGGCAGCGAGCTGGTCCGCCGTCTGGCCGATCACGCCATTGCCCGGCATGCCCCTGAGGCCGTCAACGCTGAGAACCCATATCTCGCACTGTTCGCCTCGGTGGTCTCTGCTCAAGCGCAACTGTTGGCCCAGTGGATGCTCGTCGGCTTCGTCCACGGGGTGATGAACACCGACAATATGACCATCTCCGGGGAATCCATCGATTACGGCCCCTGCGCCTTCATAGATGTCTTTGACCCCGCTGCGGTCTACAGCTCCATCGATCAGACCGGCCGCTACGCCTACCGGAACCAGCCCGTGATCGCCGAATGGAACCTCGCCCGTTTCGCCGAGACTCTGCTCCCCCTCTTCGACGATGACGACGAGCATGCCGTTGCCCTGGCCCAGGAGGCCCTGGGGGCCTTCCGAGGTGAGTACAGTGCTGCCTGGTCGCGCGGCATGAAGACGAAGCTCGGTCTGCCGGAGGACCTGGACGACGAGATCAGCTCACCGGTGGTCGATGACCTGTTGACCCTGCTACAGCAGCAGTCGATCGACTACACCTCGTTCTTCCGGGCACTCAGCGACGCTGCCCGCGGCGACACTGAACCTGTTCGACAGAAGGCCCTGAATCTGGAGACACTCGACGCCTGGCTCGAAGGCTGGCGCAGCCTCGCCCCGGACGCCGAACAGATGGACAGGGTCAACCCTGCCTACATTCCGCGGAACCATCTGGTGGAGGAAGCTCTCGAGGCGGCAACCGATGGCGACACCGCACCGCTGCACCAGCTCCTGGAAGCCGTGACCGATCCCTACCAGGAACGGGACGGCTTCACTCGCTATGCTTCTCCAGCGCCGGCGAGCTTCGGCCCCTACCGAACCTTCTGCGGGACGTGAGGTCCCGGCACGTGTGAACCAGCAGAGCTGCCTCTTCGGGGTCACTCTTCTCACGAGTTCACTGAAAGTGCACTATAGTGCTCGAGTGAAGCACAGTCAGAACACTCTCTCCGCCGCAATCGGGGACCGAGTCCGGCACCATCGGCTCCGGCGCGGTTGGACTCTCGACCACCTTGCCGAGGCCTCCTCGGTCAGTCGGCGCATGTTGATCAACGTTGAACAGGGAGCCGCCAACCCAAGCGTCGGGACCCTGTTGAAACTCAGCGAAGCCTTGAGCGTGGGACTGCCCGAGCTGGTGGAGTCCCCCGAGGCCGGGTCCATCAAGGTCACGCGCGGTGGCCAGGGGGCGCTCCTCTGGTCAGGAGACTCCGGAGGGCGTGGAGTGCTCGTGGCATCAGTCGAGACCCCCGATGTGCTGGAGCTGTGGGACTGGAGTCTCGGTGCACACGACGCTCACACCAGCACCGCCCACACTCCCGGCACTCGAGAGCTGCTCCAGGTGCTGGACGGCTCGGTGACGCTCGACGTCGACGGACAGCTCCATCTGCTGGAGAACGGCGATGCCATCACCTTCCCCGGCGACGTGCCCCATTCCTACACCAATCCACACCCGCACCCCGCCCGCTTCACCCTGACCGTCTTTGAACCCGGCAGGACACCTACACACCGCAGGGAGACCAACCATGCCTGAGTCCACGGACGACCAGAAGCTTCTCGCGGCCGCGCACGTGGACGACGCGGTCTTCGACCTGCGGCCGGATTACCAGGCGCTGCTGCTCATCGTCGAGGGAATCGTCCCCGGTGCCTCCGACGAGTCCAGCGAGGCGCTGCTGAGCCAGGCCGAAGCATCCACCGCGCAGAGAGTGACCGAGGGTCCCATCGAGGAGCTCGAACACGTCGCCGCCTGGCGGGAGGCCTACCGAGCCTTCGGTGCCAAGCCTCAGCGCACCCGCAACAGCCTCGAAGCGCTGACCAGGCGCGCCGAGACCGGGCTTCCGCGAGTGAACCGACTGACCGACATCTACAACGCGATCTCGGTGCTCCACCAGATCCCCCTGGGCGGGGAGGACCTCGCCGGCTATGTCGGGGCCCCGCACCTGGTCCGTGCCAGCGGCGAGGAACCTTTCGAGGTGACCTCCGACGGTGAACCCAGCCTTGAATACCCCAAGCCGGGCGAGGTGATCTGGCGCGACGACGCCGGTGTGACCTGCCGGCGGTGGAACTGGCGCCAGGGTCCGCGCACCCAGCTCACCGCAGAGACAACCCAGGCATTGTTCATCCTGGACGCGCTGGCACCCGTGACCATCGAGGACCTGACCATGGCAGCAGATGCCCTCGTGCAGCACCTGAGTGACTTCAGTCCGAATCTGCGGACCTCCCGCCGGATCATCTCCGCCGAGACCACCGGGCAGACCCGCCTGTGATCTCGGGCTGGGGGCAGGCGCGAGCACCCGCTCTTGGAGACCAGCCCCCTTCCCACCCTCGGCCCCCACGACTGACCCCATAGGTGTCACAGACCCCGTAAGGGAAGCATGATGTTCACCGGCCGCAGTGCCTTTCCGCTCACGCCCATCAAAGACGACGCCGTCGATGAGACAGCTTTCGCCCGTCTGGTAGAACGCCTCGCCGCCGAGAACGTGGACTCGGTCACGGCTCTGGGCTCGACCGGATCCTACGCCTACCTCTCCACGCGGGAACGAGCCCGTGTCACCGAACTCGCTGTGGAGCATGCACAGCATGTTCCGGTCCTCGTCGGAGTCGGGGCTCTGCGCACCTCCGATGTCATGACGCACGTGGAGAACGCCCAACGCGCTGGGGCCTCCGGACTGCTGCTAGCGCCGATGAGCTACCAGCCACTGACCGAGGACGAGGTCTACTCGCTGTTTCGCACCGTCACCCAGAACGCCTCAGCACCTGTGGTCGTCTATGACAACCCGGGCACCACCCGGTTCACCTTCAGCACTGAGCTCTACGGGCGAATCGCCGCCCTTCCCGGCATCGCCTCGATCAAGATCCCTGCCGTCTCCGGGGAACTCCACCAGGCACGGACGCGCATCGATGAGATCCGTGCGGTGATCCCCGAGCACGTCACCATCGGAGTCTCGGGTGATCCGACCGCCGTCACCGGCATGCTGGCAGGATGCGATGCCTGGTACTCCGTCCTCGCGGGCACCCTGCCCCGCGCCGCGAAGCGCATCATCGGACCCGCCCTCGCAGGACACGCCGCCGAGGCGGTGGCCGAGTCTCAGCGGCTCGCTCCGCTGTGGGGCCTCTTCACCGACCACGGCAGCCTTCGTGTCGTGGCCGCGATCGCCGAACATCTCCGCCTCACGGACCACCCGAATCTGCCTGCCCCGCTCCGCGGACTCCCACCGACGGCGCGACACCATCTCAGAGAGGCTATAGAGAAACTCGCTCTTCTCCCGTGAGACTGATTCTTGTCGAAGTCACCAGGCGATGTTGGGACCACAGGGCAGTGGCCCACGCCTGCAGGTCTTCCTCGGTGACCCACTCGGCCAGTCGGAGACTGTGGTTCTTGGTCTAGTTGAGCATCCCCGGGTCAGCTGCCTTGAGCCGAGGCAGCTGAGTACTCCGGTCATTCCTCGCCAAGGGGTATCTTGGGTTGAAATTCTCCGTTTCCCTATGAGACAGCCCGTCGAGACGTATTCGAGGAGCCGATCCCATGTTGACCCGATTCCACGACCTGCTGCGGCTGCGCACCTCGCCGGCGGTGTTCTTCGGTGCCGCTGCAGTGATCATCCTGTTCGTGGTCACCACCGTGGCCTTCACTGACCCGCTCGATGCAGCCGTGACCGCCGCCTCGGACTGGTTGTACACCAACCTGGGCTGGTTCTACATCTTCGGGTTGACGCTGTTCCTGCTGTTCCTGATCCTCATCGCGATCAGCCGGTTCGGACGGGTGAGGCTGGGCCCCGACGAGGAACCTCCCGAGCATTCGGGCCTGACCTGGTTCGGCATGCTGTTCGCCGCCGGCATCGGCAGCATCCTGATGTTCTGGGGCGTGGCCGAACCGGTGAGCCACTTCGGAAATCCCCCGCGTGGACCTTCGCTGGGGGTGGAAGCCGAGACGACCGCAGCGGCCGTCGACGCCATGAACTTCACCTTTTACCACTTCACCCTGCACACCTGGGCGATCTTCACCTTGCCAGCGCTTTGCTTCGCCTACTTCATTCACAAGCGCAACCTCCCACCCCGGGTCAGCTCAATCTTCCAGCCGATCCTCGGGGACAGGATCCATGGACCGGTGGGCAAGTTCATCGACGTGGTCGCCATCGTCGGCACCGTCTTCGGCGTCGCCGTCTCCGTGGGGCTGGGAGCACTGCAGATCAACGGAGGCCTCTCCCGAGTCCTCGACGTTGACGAGAGTGCCATGTGGCAGCTGATCATCATCGGAGTGGTCGGCGGGACGGCCATGATCTCAGTCTCCTTAGGGCTGGACCGGGGCATCAAGGTGATCTCCAACGTCAACGTCTGGATGGCCGTAGGACTGCTGGTGTTCATCCTCATCGCAGGACCCACCCTCTTCGTGCTCGAGGGCACCATCGAGTCAGCGGGCCGCTACGTGATGAATCTCCCCGAGCTCGCACTGTGGAACAACGCCTACGCCGACACCGGGTGGCAGGACTCCTGGACGGTGTTCTACTGGGCCTGGACGATCAGCTGGTCGCCCTTCGTGGGGATCTTCATCGCCCGGATCTCGAAGGGTCGCACGGTCCGTGAGTTCGTCGCCGGGGTGCTTGGGATTCCAGCAGGCTTCTCACTGTTGTGGTTCGGGATCTTCGGGCACTCCGCCTTCGACATCGAACTCAATGGCGAGGGCGGACTCGTCCAGACCGTCGTCGAAGAAGAAGACATCCCCGGGGCACTGTTCGCGTTCCTCGAGCACTATCCCGCGACCACCTTCATCTCGGTGATCGCCATCATCCTGGTCGTGGTCTTCTTCATCACCGCGGTCGACTCTGCAGCGCTGGTGGCCGACACGATGGCCAACGGCCATGACGACTTCAACCCCCTGGGCCAGCGAATCTTCTGGGCCATCGCCATCGCGGTCATCTCTGCCACCCTGCTGGTGTTCTCCGGATCGGGCGGGCTGGAGGCGCTGGAGAAGACCATCGTTCTGGTCGGTCTGCCCTTCTTCGTGATGGGCTACTTCCAGATGTACGCCCTGTACCGGGGCCTGAGAGAGGACACCAGTGAGCTGCCTGTCATGCGCACGCGCTCCTGGAAGAAGGTGCTCCCACCCAAGGAGCATCGCCGTCGCCAAGGGGAGCACGGCCACAACGCAGCTGAGGTCGTCGTCGAACCCGAGGCTGCGGATCAACCCCCGGTGAGACGTGATCCCTATATCGACCAGGATTGAGGGATGGAGATTCGGATCCCTGGACAGAGCCCAATCCACGGAGCGATCGACTGAAAGCGTCTTCTGCGTCGCATTCGAGGCCCCCGGATCTCGGGGTATATGAGGCCCCGCGGCGATGCTGGAACCACAGAAGGACCAGCGCCTCTCCCCCGGCTTCCCCGCCAGGGGGTGAAGGGCCCGCAGTTGCAGCTGGTATTTGTCGATACACGCGGTGAGCCAATCGAGGCTGAGACGGTGAAGACGACACGGATGACAAGCCTCGTCGGCTCATCCGCGTAAACCCGCTCCGAACGGCTTGCCCCCGAGTATCGGACTACGTCACCCAGAAAGTCTCTATGCTGAGGGAAATAGCCGACACCCCGGAGGTGCCTGTGTTGACGGAGTTCGTGCGGGATCAATGCGTTCTGTATCGCGTGGTTCGGGCTTATGGCGATGGCATGGTTTGGCTGGGCCCAGGAGGACCCGCCCCGGCACTGGCAGGTGCGCCTGGGAATAGGGTCAGCTCTTGGGTTGCTCTTGGCAGGCGTATTCGGTTACAGCGTCTTTATGCACTGGGATCAGAACAGTGTCCTTGAAGGCCACTATGAGTGGTTCGGCCTTCTCGTTGGGTTTGAAGTCCTCTTAGCAGGTGCCGGGTGCTTTTATCTCTGGCGGAAAGACAGGCGTCGTTGGATGGCCTGGTGGGTAGCGCTCGTGGTGGCTCTGCACTTCTTCCCTCTTGCGCTGCTCCTTCAAGACATCTCCATCGCTCTCCTGGGCCTTTTGCAGGCAGGCCTTCTGGTGCCGCTGACGCGGCGACTCGGGGGACACGATTGGACTACCAGCCGTATCGTGGGACCGCTTATGGGGGTCTCGTTTCTAGCTTTCGCGGGAGCATCGACTGGGTTCTACCTACTCAGAACGGGACTTCCTTGGTAGGTGTTGAGCCATTGAAATCGCGACTCCGTTGCTCGTGTCAACGACGGCCGAAAACTGAACACTCAGCGACGGGTAAAAACTGAACGCCGTGTTTTCCTTACGGGGTTCTAGAGGTAGTGGTCTCGATGAGCTCGCGGCGGCTCCGTGTGCGGTAGGACTCTCCATCGAGGGTGAGGACCTCCGCGTGATGGACCAGCCGATCGATCATCGCCGCCGCGACGGTGTCATCGCTGAAGATCTCACCCCACCTGCCGAAGGAGAGGTTGCTCGTGATCAGCAAAGACTCCTGTTCATAGCGGGCAGCGACCAGTTGGAAGAACAGATTCGCCGCATCAGCATCGAAGGGCAGATAGCCGAGCTCATCAATGATCAACAGCCGGTACCTGCGAAGCCTTTTGAGCTCCTGATCCAGACCACCGTGGCGCTGATGCGCGTCGCTGAGCCGGTTGACCCACCCCGCAGCAGTGTCGAAGAGCGCCGGGTACCCGGCCTGGCAGGCCTTGATTCCTAGCCCGATGCCCAGATGAGTCTTACCCACCCCTGGGGGTCCCAGCAGGATGACGTTCTCTGCCTTGGGCACGAAGCTCGTGTTCTGCAGATGAGCCAGCACGTCACGGCGCAGGCCGGGCTGATAGTCGGTGTTGAAGTCCTCGAGGGTCTTGATCGCGGGGAACTTCGCGGTCTGGATCCGCAGAGCGGTGCCGTTGGCCTCTCGATCAGCGACTTGGCGCTCCAAGACAGCAGCGAGGTATTCCTCGTGGGACCAGCCCTGCTCCCGGGCAATCTCGGCGAGGTCTTCCCAGACCCTGCCGATCGTGGGAGTCTTCATCACCTTCACCAGATGCGCCAGGGTCGAGCCGATCTTCTCACCACTGGTGGCACTCATGCGGCACTCCTGTGATCATCAGCCGGCACCGTGGTGTGGGTGAGTCCGAAAAGCTCGTCATAGACGCTCAGCGGCCGGTAGGCCACCTCAGTGTCCTTGGTCCCGCGCACCTGGTGGCGCACGGTGTCGTTGTAATGAGCCCGCATGGCCTTCGCGGTGCCCACATGAGCCGGGTCTGTGATCACCTGGGCTCGGGCCCAGCACCGCCGGTGATCAGCAGCGATCTCACCGTCACACACGGCCACCACCCGGTCCAAGGTCGCGGTGACCTGGACCAACCGACCGATGAACCGCGGATCCACCGAGTAGTCATTCGCATCGATCCGCAGATAGTAGTCCCGGGCCAGACGCACCTGGTGCGAGAAACCTGTCGAAGGTGGGGAGGGCGGTAGCGCGGTCATCGCCGCCAGATCTCGGCCCAGGACGTTGACCGGTCTGTCCCCGAGGCTGCGGATCATGCGCTGATTGGCCCGGCCAGTGATCCACGTGCTGATCTGGGTGTTGAAATCTTGCGGTGAAGCGAAGGATCGGCCGGGCAGGAAGCTGGTCTCGAAGTACCCGTTGTTGCGCTCGGTCATGCCCTTGAACTCCGGGTCCCTGGGTGGAGCGATCACCATCTTCGTCGCGGTGGTCCCCGCGAAGGCCTGCAACGGCGGCAGCGGTCTGCCCTTGGGGGCGATCGCAGCTTCACGGTCCCAGATCAAGGACTTCGAGACCGCTCCGACTCCGCTGATCAGCTGCCACATCCCGGCCAGCAGGTCGCCGGACTGCCGCGAGGGCAGCATCGTGGCGGTCAGGAATCTCGAGAACGTCAGGGTCATCACCAGCACCGGCAAGGTGCGGGTCTGTCCGAAACCGACCGGGATCTGAGGTTCGGGGAACCATAGATCAAACTGAGCGGCTTCCCCAGGGCGGTGGACCAATCGGTCAGCCGGATCGACCCCGGTGTAGAGGGGGCGCAGTTCCCGGACCTTGTCTTTGAGCACCGTCATCGAGTGTTCCCACCCGATCCGTTCAGCGATCACCGTCGCTGGCATCCGGGGAGTGTCTTTGAGCAGCTTGTGGATCTCTGGGACGTACTCGTCGGCGATCGAGCCCTTAGGTTCGCGCTGGTACTTCGGAGGTCCACTGGATTCCAAGGCCTTATAGACAGTGGTTCGGGAGACCCCGAGCTTCTCAGCGATCTGCTTCTTCGGCATGGACTCGGCAAAATGTAGCCGACGGATTTCAGCCCAATCTTCCACAGTGATCATGTCTCCTAGCATGGTCCGGGTGTCCAGAATTCACCCGTCGCTAAGTGACCAGTATTCACGCGTCGTCGACAGCTCGATACGACTTCTAATCCGCGCCACCCGTGCCGGTCCTCTATGCCACGGCAACGCAGAACGCCGCAATATGGGAAAGATCCTTCCCGATCGCGAGTTTGAGGACAAAAGTCACCTCAACCCGAAGAAGTACGAGCACTTGAGGCTCTCCTGCGTTCACCCAACAGGGAAGCTCCGCATCGGATCATCGCCGGCGTCGCCATGACCCGCTTGGGGACGCCAGAACGACCTCATCGATGCGGGCCGCCGGACTATCATCAGATCATCCCGTGGGTCCGAGCAACTTGGTCTGCCGGGTTGGACGGCATCAAAGGTGCTCCGTCGACATCTGCGTGAAATCCCTGAGATCGTTGAAGCTTTCACCGGCTGATGTGCGTCCCCCGCGCGTCAGTCCAGCAGCGAGGTCCGGGAATCTAGGTATCGCCGCGCCACGCTGAGCCCGATGGTGGAACGGGTCCGGAGGATTCGCGCAGGATCAGCTGGTTCGCCTCCGGACTCACCACGGGAGGTGCCTCATCCCGCACCAGTGCGATCAGTCGGCTCATCGCCTGCCTGCCTTGGCCCTGCCGGTCCACCGAGACGGTGGACAGCGAGGGCGTGGCGTACCGTCCGGTGCCCAGGTCGTCCCAGCCGGTCACGCTCAGGTCCTGGGGCACGCGCCAGCCACGCTCGTGCGCCGCGCGCATGGCACCCATAGCCACATAGTCATTAGCAGCAACAACAGCCGTTACTCCACTTGCCGCATCCAAGTCGCTGACGGCCGCGTAACCGACCTCAGGACCCCACCCGCCGCCGACAACGCCACCACAGACGAGCCCAAGCTCAGCGACCGTCTCCTCGAAGACCCGACGCCGCGCCCGTGCTGAAGCCCAGTCCTGGGGCCCCGCGATGTGGAGGAACTTCCTGTGCCCCAACTCGGCAAGGCTGCGCACGATATCGGCCATAACGGACGCGTCGGCCAGGGGGCCGATGCCCCGCAGGTCATCATCGTACTGGTCCAGGACCGTAAGGGCGGCCGTGCCCGGGCCCTTGGGGCGGTCCGTCAAACCCGGAAGAGCGCTCAGTGAGAGTACACCCTCCACTCGTCCTGATTCCAGAAGCTCGATCGCCCGTGCCGCGCGGTCCTGCGCCGTGCCATCAACTACCGAAATCTCCATGAAACAGCCAGCGGCATGGGCGGCCTTCGCGGCTCCTGCGAGCGTGGGAGTGGGCATGGCGTCGAGCTGGGAGGGGAGGATCACTGCGAGCACCCCGGTTCGCCGGGTGCGCATGGACCGGGCAATCATGTTCGGCCGATAGTTCAACTCCCGGATCGCCTTCTCCACCCGCTCCGTGGTGGCCGGCTTGAAGGGACCCATGTCGCGCAGATAACGAGAGACGGTCTGGTGCGATACCCCGGCCCGCCGTGCCACCTCATGGATGGTGGGCGCCCGTGAGGTCCCTCCCACATCAATTGCCACTACGATGCCGCCTCCTTGGTCCTGCTGTGGATGGCGTCCTTTTACACGCTTGCCCTGCAGAGGCGCGAAAAAGTGACCTTTCTTACATTTTCCTATTGACAGCCTACTCGGTGCCTCAATACGCTCATGAACGCCACAATGTGATCGTTCACACAACGAGCGATCACCCTCCGCCCGCCGCTCAGTCAGGAATCTCATGGCCACTGAAACAGTCCCCAGCCCCCCTGGACGTGTCCGCGTTGGACTCGTCGGAGCCGGCGGCATCGCCACTGTCGCCCACTTGCCGACATTGAGATCTTTGGAGAGTCGCGTCGAGGTGGTGGGCATCACCGATCTGGATGCCGACCGAGTCACCCAGGTCGCCGATGAATGGGGTATCGCGGGGCGCTACGACTCAGTCGACGACCTGCTCTCTTCCGAAGAACCGGACCTGCTGATCGTGTGCACCCCCCCTTCGGCCCACCGCGATGCCGTGATCAAAGGTCTACGCTCAGGGGCCTGGGTGTGGTGTGAAAAGCCCCCGGTGCTCTCACTCGCCGAGTATGACGAAATCCAGGCAGAGGAATCCAACGGCGGGCCCTACGCCTCCTTCGTAGTCCAACATCGCTTCGGCTCCGGCGCTGCCGCATTGAAACAGCAGGTGCAAGACGGGGACTTGGGGCGGCCCCTGGTGGCGCTGTGCAACACGCTCTGGTTCCGGCCCCACTCCTACTACGAGGTGCCCTGGCGCGGACGGTGGGACACCGAAGGGGGCGGGCCAGCCATGGGGCACGGCATCCACCAGATGGACCTACTCTTTGAGATCCTTGGCGACTGGTCAGAGGTCACAGCAAGAGCTGAGGCTCTGGACCGGGACGTGGAGACTGAGGATGTCTCCTTCGCGATTGTGCGATTCGAGAACGGAGCCCTCGCCTCGGTAGTCAACAGCGTCCTGTCCCCGCGGGAAACAAGCTACCTGCGCTTCGACTTCCAAGACGCCACGGTCGAGTTGGAGCACCTTTATGGCTATGACAACTCCTCATGGACCTGGACCCCCGCGCCGCACCTCGCTCAAGACGATGGCGAGCGAGAGCGTGTCACCGAGTCCTGGCGGCCAAAGGAGGACGTGCCGTCCTCCCACAAGCAACAACTCAGCGAACTCCTGGACGCCATGGCCGCCAGAGTCCGTCCCCGCGCCTCCGGCCATGACGGCCGGCGAACCCTGGAATTCATTTCCGCGCTGTACCAGTCCGCGGAGACCGACCGGACCATCCGCCGGGACGAGCTAGTCAGCGAGGGGGTCTATTACACCGGGATGCACGACTCCAATTTCATCTACGGCAGCGCCCGCTTAGCCGAAGCTTCGCCCAGCAGCACCAAGACCACCCGCTGACAGCTTCCCAAGACCACCAAAGGACACACCCGCCGTGAACCAATTCGATGTCGAAACCTCCCGGGACGCGATCGCCGTCACTGTCGGAGACACCGAGATCCTTCGGTACGTCATCCACCCTGACTCTCCGAAGGACGAGGCTCCCAAGCCCTACCTCTACCCGTTGCGCTTCCTCGACGGCGGAGACGCCGCAGTCCGCCGCCCCTGGGACCACCGCTGGCACACCGGCCTGCAGTTCACCTGGTCCCACGTGGCAGACCAGAACTTCTGGGGTGGTCCCACCTTCGCCGTGGAGGACGGCTATCAGATGCGCGGAAATCTAGGAAGCATGAAGCACACCGGTTTCGCCACTGAGCCCGTCGGCGGAGATGACGTCGTCTTCGACGAAACCTTGGAATGGATGACCTCCCGGGACGAGCACTGGGTTGACGAGCACCGTGTGCAACGCGTCCATTCCTTGGACGCAGCGCGCGGAATCTGGACCATCGACCTGACCACGGAGCTCACGAACGTCTCCGACCAGACTCTCCCACTCGGTAGCCCGACGACGGCAGGACGCCCCAATGCCGGCTACACCGGATGGTTCTGGCGCGGACCACGGGCGTGGACTGGCTGCACAGTGGTCAATTCCAACGGCGATGAAGGTGAAGACAACACGATGGGCAAGGTCGCCGACTGGGTTGCCTTCTCATCCGAGCACGATGACATCGACGGTGGAGGCACCGTATTGGTGTTCGCCGGGACCTCCACCTCTGATGACGCCGAGGTTCCGCCCATCAAGTGGTTCACTCGCACCGGCATCTTCGCAGTGGCCAGCCAGTCTCCCGCCTTCGACCAGGAAATCCATCTTCCCGCCCAAGGCAAACTCACGCTGAACCATCGCTTCGTCTTCATTGCCAAGGTATGTGATCCTCAGGAACTCAACGCCCTCGGAGAGGAGTTTGCGCTCTGATGGCGGTCTCACCTGTGGAACGATCCCTCCCGAGGTTCCCCGGCGGGACCTCACTGAGCCACCTGTGCGTCTACGACTGGGAGACCGCTGACGGGCTCCACGGCGGATCCCCCCACCTACACACTGTGTCCACGGAAGCTTATGTCGTCACCTCGGGCCGCGGAGAAGTCCAGACCATCAGTTCGGCGGGATCCGCCCGGGACGAGCTGTCCGCAGGTTCGCTGCTGTGGTTCACCCCCGGCACAGTGCACAGGCTGATCAATCATGACCAGCTGGAGATGCAGGTGGTGATGTCCAATGCCGGGCTGCCAGAGTCCGGTGACGCCGTACTCACCTTCCCTGCCGAAGTTCTCGCAGACCCTGAGAAGTACAGGGCTGCTACAGCCCTACCCGTCGACGCCGACGAGCCCACGCGGGCGAAGGCCGCCCGGGCCCGCCGCGACCTGGCCATCAAGGGCTACGAAGAGCTGGTGAAGACCGTTACCGAACAAGGCCCCCAGGCCCTGGAAGATCTCTACGCGGCAGCAGTGAACCTGGTCCGGCCCAAGACCGCTCACTGGAGGGAGATCTGGGAAGCCAACGTCCTCGCAGAGGCCGAACGTACTCGCGCCCAACTCGACGCACTCGCCCAGGGCGATGGCGCCCATCTGAAACAGGCCCTCGTCATCCGCGGTGAACCACGCCCCCAACCGCGCCTCTACGGAATGTGCGGCCGCCTCCAGACATGGACAGGCGAAGAACCCGTTGCAGGATAAGTCCACCCGAGAACACCACACATCGGAGTAACCATGAACAAGACAGCACGCGGTGCCAAGACCGTCGCCATCGCTTCCCTCGCTGCGCTGACGATATCTGCCTGCGGCGGAGGCAGTGGGGACGATGACGAGAACGTCAACCTCCGCTTCACCTGGTGGGGCGGAGATACCCGTCACGCCTATACCCAAGAGATCATCGATGCCTTCGAAGAGGAGCACCCGGACATCACGATCAGCCCGGAGTTCGACTCCTGGGAGGGTTACTGGGACTCTCTCGCTACACAGTCCGCAGCGCGGGACACCCCGGACATCATGCAAATGGACTTGTCGTACATCCGTGAATACATCGAGAACGGACTGTTGCACGAGCTGGATCAGGTGGAGACGGCCGCATTCACCGACCAGCTCTTGGATACCGGCAGCTACGAGGGTTCACTCTACGGGATGCCTGTCGGAAGCACATCTCTCACCATGATGGCGAACGAAGCGGTCTTCGAGGACGCCGGTGTGGAGATGCCCGACGACGATACGTGGACATGGGACGAGGTGGCACAGACAGCCGCAGAGATCTCTGAGAACTCGGAGGCCTACGGCCAGGCAAGGCCTTTCAACGATGCTGGTCTGGGGGTCTGGCTGCGCCAACACAACGGGACAAACATGGTCACCGAAGACGGGGAAGTGGCCTGGGACCCAGAAGACGTCGTCCCCTACTTCGAGATGCTGGGCGAATCCCTGGATTCGGGAGCGATCCCCTCGGGATCGCAGGTCAACGAGGACCGCGCCGCTGCACTGGAACAGACCATGATCGCGACTGGCGACGCGGCGATGGACGTCTGGTGGGACACTCAAGTCATCGTTCTCTCCAGCAACGAAGGCGTCCAGCTCACGCCGTTGAAGCTTCCCAGCGAATCAGGAGACGCTCAGAACGCGCAACTGTACTACAAGCCCTCGATGTTCTACTCGGTGTACGAAGGTACTGAGCATCCAGAGGAGGCTCAACTCTTCATCGACTACCTGGTCAATAGCGAAGAGGCCGGCCAGCTCCAGCAGCTCGAGCGCGGCATCCCCGGCAATGCGGACGTCCGCGAAGCAATCCGGGATGACCTGGACGAGGCGGAGACCACTCTCTTGGAATACAACGAAGGTCTCGAAGAAGTCGTCGCTGATGCTCCGCCTCTCCCACCCGAGGGCTTTGGCGCTGTCCAGGAGATCATCTGGCGGTACGAGGAGGAGTTCCTCTTCGGCCGGGTCAGCGCCGAAGAGGCGGCACAGCGCATGCATGACGAGATCGAAGGTGCCCTGGGGTGAACCCAGCAACGTCAAAGAAGACGGACTACGCCCAAATCGTTCCGTTTCAGTCGTCAGAGCCAACACAAAAAAGGGGCCCCTGCCGTGCGGCGGGAGGCCCCCTTTGTGGAACGAAGATTCACTTTGTCCCAGAGCGTGGAGCCTCCACGGGCGTACCGACGACGACCAGCCCGAGCCGGGTCATACCGGCCTCGAGAATTCCTCTCGTGCGTCGAGGCGGTGGCGGCCTGTCGCAGTGCGGCGCGGGCATTCTTCAATCCGCAAGGGAGAAGCGTGGGACGTGGCGCAGATCCCAGACACAAGAAAACCCCTGGAAATCCAGGGGTTCTCTCACCCGATATCGGGTAAAGGTGGCTCCGACCGGCGTCGATCCGGTGACCTTTCGAGTAAGAGTCAGGCCCTATCAAGGGTTTCTACGGAATAGCACGAGCAGACGTTGTCCCAGGTCAGCGTTCTATCTGCCTACAGACAGCTCGCACCGGATGCTTGGAAATATACGGAATAGATCCGGAACGGGCTCCAGTCGCTATTCAGATCCACAGCTGCGTGTCCTCGATCTCGACCTGCCGCACCTCTCAACGATTCGGGCGCCCGACCGCGGCGTTCACTTGCCGTATCCATCCTGCCAGGAAACTCATCACCCTCCCGCCCTGCGCAACGACACTCGAACCTCTAATGCCATCGCTGCTCTCATGGCCCAGCATCGGACGAGGCGGCCCGGGGACGCAGGGACGGCCTGGTGCCTAGCTGCTGGACTCCGCGCGGGGGTTCGGAACACGGCCCGCATAGAGCGCGAGCTTCAGCAGCTCGGTGAGCACCAGGACCAGCACGCCTGAGCTGAGCGTGATCAACAGGTAGAACGGATCCAGCACGGCGGTGTCGAAGATGGTGTGCATCCAGGGCAGGTAGACGAATCCGACCTGCAGCAGGGTCAGCACCGCGACCATCAGCCAGGCGACCTTGTTCTTGAACACGACCGAGGGTCGCAGGCTGAATCTCTCCAGGGACTTCACGCTGAAGAGGTAGAAGACCTGGCAGACCACCAGCACCGTGGTGGCCAGGGTGCGCGCGCCCTCGAGGTCATCCCCGACGTCGATGCGCCAGCGGAACACGATGATCGTCACCGCCGCGATCAGCAGCGAGACCACCACGATCTGCACCACGTGACGCGACTCCACGATCGCGGCCTTGGGGTCCCGCGGCCGACGCCGCATGATCCCCTCCTCGGCGGGCTCGAAGGCGAACGCGAAGGCCAGCGTGACGGCGGTGACCATGTTGACCCAGAGCACCTGCAGCGGGGTCAGCGGCAGCGTCCAGCCGAACGCCACGGCGAAGAGCACCACGGTGGCCTGGGCGCCGTTGGTGGGCAGCAGGAAGACCAGCGCCTTGCGCAGATTGTCATAGATCCTGCGCCCCTCCTCCACGGCGGTCTCGATGCTGGTGAAGTTGTCATCGGCGAGCACGACCTCGGCGGCGTCCTTGGTGACCTCGGTGCCCTTGAGCCCCATGGCGACGCCGACGTCGGCCCGGCGCAGCGCGGGGGCGTCGTTGACACCGTCACCGGTCATGGCGACGACCTCACCCTCCGCCTGCAGGGCGCGGACCAGGCGCAGCTTGTGCTCCGGGGAGGTGCGGGCGAACACGTGGTGGCGCTGGGCCAGCTCGCGCAGCGCCTCGTCGTCGGTGGCCTCGAGCTGAGGGCCCGAGATGGCGCCCTCACCGTTGTCCAGACCCATGTGGCGGGCGATCGCGGTGGCGGTGCCGGCATGGTCGCCGGTGATCATCTTGACCTGAATCCCGGCGTCGTGACAGATCTTGATCGCGTCGATCGCCTCCTGCCGCGGGGGATCCACGATCCCGACCACTCCGGCGAAGGTCAGCTCCTCACCGAGCTGCTCCACCGCCAGGGATTCGCCGTCCTGCGCGTGAGCAGGCCGGAAGGCGGCGCCGAGGACGCGAAGACCATCGGCGGAGAGGGCGTCGATGTGTTCGTTCCAGGCTGCCGCGTCGAGCGCCTCGATCTGGCCCGCGGAGGTGAGCTGGGTGCTGGAGCGGGCCAGCAGCCGGTCCGGGGCACCCTTGACCAGGACGAGAGTCTCCCCCTCGGGCAGCTCGGCGGTGGTGGCCATCAGCTTGTTCTGTGAGCTGAAGGGCAGCGTGGTCAGTCGGGTGCTGGCGGCGTCGTCGAAGTCGAGCTTGCCGGCCAGGGACTTCAGCGCCCCCTCGGTGGGTTCCCCCGCGATGCCCCAGCCGCCGGCTTCGTTGCGGATCAGCTCGGTGTCATTGGTCAGGCTCATGATCTCCACGAACCGACGCAGACCCGAATGCTCGAGGGTGAGGTGCCGCCCGTCCTGGGTCACGGTGCCCTCGGGGATGTAGCCGGTGCCGGAGACCTCGAGGGTCGCGTCGGCGAGTATCACCCGCTCGGCGGTCATCTCGTTCTTGGTCAGCGTGCCGGTCTTGTCCGAACAGATGGTGGTCACGCTGCCCAGGGTCTGGACTGCGGAGAGCTTGCGGGTGATCGCGTTGCGCTTGGCCATGGTCTGCACGCCCAGCGCCAGGGTGATGGTGATCAGCGCCGGCAGCCCCTCGGGGATCGCGGCCACGGCGAACCCTGCGGCGGCCTGGAGCAGCTCGGTGATCGGGGTGCCGTGCACGAACCAGCCGAGGCCCACCAGCAGCAGCGTCAGCACCAGGACGCCCAGAGAGAGCGCCTTCCCGAATCGGGCGATCTGCTGGGTCAGGGGAGTCTCGAGGGTCTCCACCTCGGACATCATCGTGTTGATGCGCCCGATCTCGGTGTCATCACCAGTGCCGACGACGACGCCGGTCGCGGTCCCCGAGGTGAGCATGGTGCCGGAGAACGCCATGGAGGTGCGGTCCCCCAGCGGCGCGCCCTCCTCGCTGGGGTCGGTGGTCTTCTCGGCGGGGACGGATTCACCGGTCAGCGCGGATTCCTCGATCGCCAGGTCGGCGGTGTCGGTCAGCCGCACATCGGCCGGGACCTTGTCTCCGGTGCGCAGTCGCACGATGTCCCCCGGGACGACCAGCTCGGCGTCGACCGTGGTCCACGAACCCTCACGGCGGACATCCGCGCTGGGCGAGAGCATTTTGCGGATGCCTTCCAGGGCTCGTTCGGCGCGGCCCTCCTGCAGGAAGCCCACGAGTGCGTTGATCAGGACCACCAACAGGATCACGATGGTGTCGGCCCAGTGCTGCAGCACCGCGGTCAGGACTCCCGCGCCCAGGAGCACGTAGATCAACACGTCGTTGAAGTGCGCGATGAACCGGATGAAGGCGTTGTCCTTGTCCGGCTCCGCGAGCCGGTTCGGGCCGTGATGTTCCAGATTGGTCGCGGCGGCCTCGGTGCTGAGTCCCTGCTCGGGCTCGACCTTCAGGCGGCGCAGCACCTCCTGGTGTTCGAGTGCGTAGGCCGTGGCGACATCGACAGCCGCTGCATCGCTGGCAGCGGAGGAGGCGGCGGAGGGGTCGAGCGCGGACGGGGTCTGGGCGGGTGAGCTCACAGCGGCTTCTTTCATCGCCGGGGTCATCGGGTGCCCTCAGCCTACGGGGGCTGTCTGTGCGCTGGTCTGGATGGGCGTCCAGGGTGCTGAAGCTCACGGTGACGGCGATGACGGCGAATCAGCGCAGGGGGTGCTCGTCCGCATTGGGCTCGAGTCCCTCGTCGAGCCCTTCGGGGTCTGCGTCGAGGTCCTCCTGGGGCCACTCGGTCGCGGAGGCGAGCAGCTTGGCGGTCAGCTGATCCTGATCGGACATCAGCTCGGCGACTGCGGTGACCAGGTCCGCGTCCAGAGCCGTCCTGCCCTCCGCCGCGGCGTTGACCACCGCCCGGCGGATGGCCTCCTTCGCGAAGGATGCCGTGATGCCCTCGGTGGCGTCTGCGGCGTCCTCCAGACATTCCAAGGAGAACTCGAGCTTCTCGGAATACAGGGTGAAGAGCTTGAGCCGTCCTTCACGGTCGGGGAGCGGGATCTCGATCGCCAGGTCGACCCGCCCTGGGCGCTGGGCCAGGGCCGGTTCCAGCACGTCGGCGCGGTTGGTGGTCAGCACGAAGGCGACGTCGGCGTCCTCGGAGAGTCCGTCGAGGGTGTCGAAGAGCAAGGGTCGTCCGGCGTCGCCGAAGTCTCGGTCCTCGGCGACCAGGTCGCAGTCTTCGAGCACCACGAGGGACGGCTGCAGCGCTCTGGCGGTCTCGGCCGCCATGGAGATGTTCCTCGGGAGCCAAAAAGGCTGTTGGAATTCCACGGGCGCGTCCTTCTTTTGGAACGTCTCGCATATCACTGGTGAAGTACCAAGCTGGCCCCTCAACGCCTCGGCGCAGGGTTGGAAGTCTATGAACACCGTCTGGAACTTCTGAAAGATCGCTGACGAGACTCTCGTCTACTATCCAGGGTCGAGATGCCACTGATTCAGCCATTGGAACCACTCCTCATACGGTTTACCGATGCCATAGAGCTTACGAGAAGGTACCCGGAGAACAGCACGACGGGGATGAGGATGCCAGTGTGTAGCAAGGAACGAGCGGAACACCGGACCACTAGCTGTACTGACCTGACAGGTTAATCAATCTGGTGATGGGAGCCTTGTTCCCGCAGGCGGTGTGGGGCCGGTGATGATTATATTCGTGGAGCCATCCCGCAAGGTCATCCCGGCGCTGTGTCTCGCTGGTATAACAACGCGCATAACCCCACCCATCAGCCAGGGTGCGATGGAATCGTTCGATCTTGCCGTTGGTCTGTGGCCGGCGAGGCCGAGTCCGGCAGTGCCGGATGCCGAGTTCGATACATGTGTCTCGCCACAGGTGTGAGACGTAGGCCGAACCGTTGTCTGAGAGAACCCTTCGGGTGGTGACCCCGCGCTCGGCGAACCACGTCACGGCCCGTTTCAGCACCGCGGTGGCCGTGGCGGCGGTCTCGTCATCGTGGACCTCGGCGTAGGCCACCCGGGAGTGGTCATCGATCACCGTATGCACGAAGGCGTACCCCATTTTGGGGTTGCGATACTGATTCTTCGGCTTTCCCAGGGTCGCGGCCCGGTTCCGTCCACCCTGGGAGCGACCTACGAAGCGCCAGCCGCCGCCGTCGGGGATGTTGCCGAGCTTCTTGACATCTACGTGGAGCAGATCCCCGGGTGCAGCGTGTTCGTAGCGGCGAACGGGCTCACCGGTGGCCCGGTCCACATGGGCGAGCCGATGCAGCCCGCACCGAGTCAGCACCCGGTGAGCGGTCGAGGGAGCGACCCCGGTCGCGGCGGCGAGCTGGACCGGACCGACCCGCTTACGAAGCCGCAGCGACACGATCCGCTTCGTCACCGCAGGCGGGGTCTTTGCCGGCATGCGGTCTGGACGGCTGGAGCGATCGGCCATCGGCTCCCCGGCTGCGTACCGGTCCGCCCAGCGCTTCACGGTCGGCCAGGCGCATTGAAACCGTGCCGCGACTTCGGAGATCGGGACGCCTCGATCGATGACCAGCTGGGCGACCTTCAGGCGGTGACGCGGAGTCAGAGCAGCGTTAGCGTGGGACATGGGAGCCTCCTGTGCGTGAGCGGATACTTAGGCAGTTCCACTCCACCGCAGGAGGCTCTCTTTGTGCCAGGGTTCAGATCAGCGGATCACACAGAGTTAACCAACGTCCCCGGTCAGTACAACTAGCGCAGCGCACGGCTTTCGCGCTGCGCAGCGGAGCGCGAGGGCGGGCAGCTCTCGCCCGCTGCGCGCCCTCGCGGCGGTACGCAGCGGTCCCCCGATTTTCAGGCAAAGGACCGGGCCGGCCCTAGCTAGTTTGGATAGCTAGGACCGAGCCGGATTCGCCTCTACTCGATCACTGGTTGCGGTGGCGGTTCCACTGGCCCCAGGAGTGCTCTCGCACTGCGGCCCATCGGCAAACACCCATCCCGTCCAGCATCCGGGCAACTGGATCGTGGGGTTCATAGCCAGTGCCTTGTCTCCGAACTCTCCCCCGATGGAGCCCCGGCCCTTAGTCCACTCAACCCAGTTCATGACTGTGTAGGACTGCGCCGTGATCGGCCCGTTCGCCTTCAAGCCTGAGACGATCACCGCGAGGATCTCCGCTAGCGCGTCGATCCCTGCCCAGTTGGGGGCCTGCCCGGTGAGTCCGAGACGCAGTTTCTCGGCGCGCTCGTGCTGGGGCGCATCAGCACCGAGGTAGATAGCTCCGACGGCGGCGCGATCTCCTGCCGCCAGCACCATCACCGCGTCGCGGTGCTTGGTGCGCTCTAGGGACACTGCCAGGGTGGCCAGGGTGCTCGACAGGATCGGATCGTGCTACGTGATCCGCTCTAGTGCCGACTCCCAGACGGTAAGCACCTGGGCGGCATCGAGGTCAGCGGCTCGGGCCTCGTCCAAGAGGTCCGCAAACTCGGGGGCCTCCACGGTGGCGAACCGTTCCACCCGCTGAGCCGGGGTCACCAATGATTCCGTGGTGAGTCCTGCCAACTGTCGATCGCATATCTCGGTGACTACCTGCGCCACGTTCGATGATGCTTCCGGGGTGTTGAACCCGTGCATATCGTCTGCACCGACATACCAACCCATGACCACCTCGGGGCCGTTGAACAGCTCCAACTCGGCCGTGATCTCCGAGACCAGCGGGGCCAGGGCCTCGGCACCGCCCGGGGCCTGGTGGGCGTCGTAGATGCCAACGACGATTGCCTCAGCTCCGTTGCCCACCGTCGCGTCTCGGACCATTGCCAATATGCGGCCCGTGTCGTTGAGGTCCGGCAGATCAACGCGCAACGAGTAGGTCAGGATTCCGTCGTGGATACCCTGCACCACAAGGGAACGCTCTGGCAGGTATCCGAACTGCATCACGACAGTGGCAAGGTAGCCGGTCGCCTCGGTGATCTTCAGGGCCTTGTCGCTCTCGTTCTCAAACATCAGATGTTCCGTATCCGGACTATGAGACGGTGCCAGCTCCCCGACCCAAGCCCCTCATCGTTTTTTCTTCGTGCTGGCGAGCTTGTGAGCTGCTCGCGACGGAGCTGCCACACAGAAGCCCAGCCGGTTAAGGAGTTTTTCGAGGAAATAAGCGAGGAACGAGCGCCGAAAGAAAGTCTTGGTCGGCGCAGACCCGGTGAGGAACGAACCGGGTTGTGTCAGCGGCGCGCGGGCGTACGATCCGAAGGACAGCACGAGAGAAAAAACTGAGACGGTACTGTAGTGAGAAACGAGCACAAGGGCCGGACCAGCACAGCCGGACGCGCCAGCGGCCGTCCTCTAGTGTTGCACGCGGGATTCGGGCTACAGAATAATTAGTGTGGGCGATTCGATAAGCTACAAAACCCTCAGGAGGACCTTTTGCAGTCGTCAGTAAAGGGTGACCCCAGCACCGAGGCATGACAGAACAGTTGTCCCAGCGAGCCTTGGCTGGCTGGGCACTGTCTGGTCAATAGGGTCTACCTAGCGGTAGGTGTACTAATCTGACCGCGATCCAGGGCCAAATCTGAGTACCTAATATGCATCAGCCGTTTGGAGTATCAGGGGTGAACGACCAAGCGAACTGTTCTCTCATGACATGGGATCTGACAGGCTAGGGCTATGCGCCAATACTCTGCCCCACTGACTTCCGACCTGGCCCGAGCAGCGAGAGCCCTCACCCAGGTATCAGTAGAGGAAATCAGCGAGGCAGCCGCGCTTGATCCTGCGCTGGTCCGCGACTTTGAGCACCGCGGATCCCCCTTGCCGGCTGACGCGAACAAAAGACTTCGTGCAGCCCTGGAGGAATTCGGCGCTGTGATCTTCGCCGAAGATGATTTCGGTGGCCGCGGAGTGCGACACAAGTACACGGCTGCCAAGACTCGACAGTTGAACCGCTGGGAAGGCGAGGGCGGCCCCGCCTTCGGAGACCACACTTGAGGCACGCAGACCTGCCCGATTCCGCTGAACACCAAAATTTGCCACTTCGAGAAACTAGTGCACCCATAAGTCGCTCCTGGGTCAGTGCTTCTCACTGAGAGCGGGAACTCTTCACAAAGTCAGCCGATCTCCCGAGACACGGCGCAGGAGAGCTAGCTTCTAGCCTCCCCGCCGCGCTGGTAGACGCACACAGGCGACATTTCCTCAGTCTCACTCCTCATGATTTCGTCATACGGTGAAGGGTCCGCACACCCTAAGACCGCAGTCCCAACACCGCCCAGAAAACTTGTCCCCGCCCGAGGCGACAGACAGGCGATGGAAGTCTAAAAAACTACGCGTCACTCATTACACGATCTCTTTGTCCCGCTGATCCGCCGGGCCAAAAATCTTTCCACCCGGTGTCTGCAGGGTATGACGGTCAGCGAGCTCAGGTGATGGAGGTCCAACGCGGGACGCTCGGAGCGGATCCGCGGCAGCGAGTAGAAGTTGTGCCGCGGTGGCGGGCAGGAGGTCGCCCACTCGAGCGAACCGCCGAAGCCCCACGGGTCATCGACGAGGACCTTCTTGCCCTTACGGGAGGTGATCCACACGTTCCATAAGAACGGGATCAGCGACGCGCCCAGGAGCATCGAGAACACCGTGGAGAACTGGTTCATGGTGCTGAATCCGTCCTCGACCATGTAGTCCGCATAACGACGGGGCATACCCATGACGCCGAGCCAGTGCTGGATCAAGAAGGTGCCGTGGAAACCGACGAACAGCATCCAGAAGTTGATCTTGCCCAGACGCTCGTTGAGCATCTTGCCGGTCCACTTGGGCCACCAGAAGTAGAATCCGGCGAACATCGCGAAGACCACGGTGCCGAAGACCACGTAGTTGAAGTGCGCCACCACGAAGTAGGTGTCCGAGACGTGGAAATTCAACGGCGGCGCCGCGAGGATCACGCCAGTGAGACCACCGAGGAGGAACGTCACCAAGAAGCCCAGGCTCCAGAGCATCGGCGTCTCGAACGTCAGGGACCCTCGCCACATCGTGGCGACCCAGTTGAAGAACTTCACTCCCGTGGGCACCGCGATCAACATGGTCATCAGGGCGAAAAACGGCAGCAGCACCACACCGGTGACGTACATGTGGTGTGCCCACACGGTCACTGACAAGGCGGCGATGGAGATGGTCGCATAGACCAGACCCTTATAGCCGAAGATCGGCTTGCGGCTGAAGACCGGAAGGATCTCCGAGACGACGCCGAAGAACGGCAGCGCGATGATGTAGACCTCCGGGTGTCCGAAGAACCAGAACAGGTGTTGCCAGAGGACCGCACCGCCTGCTTCCGGGTCGAAGATGTGACCGCCGAACCGCCGGTCCAGTCCCAGTCCGAACAGCGCCGCCGCCAGCGGCGGAAAGGCCATCAGCACCAGGATCGAGGTGGTCAGCGTGTTCCAGGTGAAGATCGACATCCGCCACATGGTCATGCCCGGGGCCCGCATACAGAGGATCGTGGTGATGAAGTTGACGCCACCCATGATCGTGCCGAAGCCGGTCAGAACCAGCCCGAACACCCAGAGGTCTCCGCCGACCCCAGACGAGTAGGTGGTGTCAGACAGTGGAGCGTAGGCGAACCAGCCGAAGGACGCCGCACCCTGCGGGGTGAGGAAACCCATCATCGCGACCAGCGCGCCGAAGAGGAAGAACCAGAAAGCCAGCGCATTCAGGCGCGGGAACGCCACATCCGGGGCGCCGATCTGCAGCGGCATGATGACGTTCGCGAAACCCGCGAACAGCGGCGTCGCGAACATCAGCAGCATGACGTGCCATGCATGGTGAAGAGCTGGTTGTACTGCTCCTTGGTCTGCAGCAGCTGCATGCCGGGCTCGAAGAGCTCCGCGCGCATCAGCAGCGCCATCACGCCGCCGACGCAGAAGAACACGAAGGACGTGATCAGGTACATGTACCCGATCACCTTGTGATCGGCGGTCGTCAGCCAGTTAACGACGATCGTCCCCTTGGACCGAGGCACGACCCGCGACGCCTCACGTGGGTCGTCAGCGGTGTAATGGAACGTTGTCGCCATGACGCTTGTCCTCCGAGATTTTGGTGCCCTAGTGCGCACTCAATTGGTGGATGGTGCAGCGATGAGGACGCTGCAGTTCGAGGACTTCCATTTCGACCGATCCAGTGCACCCCCGCCCGGCACCGCGATCTGCAGCGGAGAGGAAAACAGTGCTCCGAGGTTGCACCGCAGAGCAGCTCACAGAGTTTTCTGGGTACAACCGAGCCTCAAGCAGTATATGATCATTACATCAAACAGTAAATATGTCGATCTTGAGCAGGAGACAGCCGTGAAGGATCTTGTAACCGGTCAAGGCTCCCTCAACCAGGTGAAGGCCAACCTCTTCAAGGGTTTGTCTCACCCAGTGCGGATCCGCGTGCTAGAACTCCTCACCGAGGAACAAGAGGTCTCAGTGACGGAACTGCTAGCGAAGACGGAGCTGGAAGCCTCACACCTGTCCCAGCACCTGGCCGTGCTGCGACGCTACGACCTGGTTGTCTCCCAGCGTCGCGGGCTGCAAATGTTTTACTCTCTTGCCCACCCCCAGGTGGCGCAACTTCTAGCGGTTGCGAAAGTACTCCTGCAGGAGATCCTGCGCACCACCGAACGCAATCTAGCGTTGGCAGCAGACTCGGAAGCACGGGCCACGCATACCGACGCCGAGACCCGATGAAGGCTGTCGCGTCCATCAAGGCGCTGCTGCCCAGACGCTCCGACTACACGCAAGTCCCCCGCACCTGGAAGGGCGATCTCGTCGCCGGGGTCACCGTGGGCATCGTGGCGCTGCCGCTGGCGCTGGCCTTCGGGGTCAGCTCCGGCGCCGGGGCCGCGAGCGGCCTGATCACCGCGGTGGTCGCCGGATTCGTGGCCGCGGTCTTCGGCGGTTCCAACGTGCAGGTCTCAGGCCCCACCGGTGCCATGGTGGTCGTGCTGGGCCCGGTGATCGCTTCCCAGGGCATCGCGGCCTTGGCCGTGGTCACCGTCCTGGCCGGGGTCATGGTGATCGCCGCCGGAGCATTGAAGCTGGGCCGGGTGGTCTCCTTCCTGCCCTGGCCGGTGGTCGAAGGCTTCACCCTCGGCATCGCGGTCATCATCTTCCTGCAGCAGGTCCCCGCAGCTTTCGGCGTCCTCGCCGGCCCCAGCGCCAATGCGGCGATCTCCGCGGCGCAGAGTCTGGCCACCGTGCCCTGGCAGGAGATCGCCGCCCCCGTGGGACTCGTCACCCTGGTCGCGGTGATCATGATCGGCACTCCTCGGATCCATCCGCAGATGCCCGGTTCGATCCTGGCGATCATCGGCGCCACCGTCCTGGCCACAATGCTGGACGTGCCCACCGCTCGGATCGGGGCCCTGCCCGACTCCCTCCCCGCCCCAGTGCTGCCAGCCTTCGACGGCGCCACCCTCATGGCGCTGGCCGCCCCAGCTGCCACCATCGCCGCTCTGGTAGCGATCGAATCGCTGCTCTCCGCCAGGGTCGCAACCTCGATCTCCGACACCGGCCCCTACGACGCCGACCGCGAGCTCGTCGGACAGGGGCTGGCCTCGGTGGCATCGGGCTTCTTCGGCGGCATGCCGGCCACCGGAGCGATCGCGCGCACCGCGGTGAACCTCCGCTCCGGAGCCCGCACCCGACTGGCCGCTATCACCCACGCCGCGGTACTTCTCGGTGTCGTCTATCTGGCCACCGGTCCGGTCTCCCAGATCCCACTCGCCGCACTGGCAGGAGTGCTGATGGTCACCGCGGCGCGCATGGTCTCGATCGCCACCGTCCGCGCGATCGTCGGCTCGACCCGCGCAGACACCATGGTCTTCCTCGTCACCGCGGTGATCACAGTCTCGCTGGACCTGATCGTAGCCGTGCAGATCGGCGTCGTCGTCGCCGCCTTCTTCGCACTGCGCTCCATGGTCGCCACCAGCGGGGTGCACCGAGAGGTGATTCCCGGACCCGCCCACTCCGGAGATGCGCACATCGCGATCTTCCGGCTCGACGGGGCCCTGTTCTTCGGCGCCGCTGAACGCGTCCTGGAGAAGGTCACCGAGATCCGCAACGTCGACGTGGTGATCATCCGGATGTCCCAGCTGCAGATCCTCGACGCGACCGGCGCCCGGGTGGTGTCAGAGATGGTCACCGCGCTGGAACGACGCGGTATCACGGTCCTAGTGAAGGGCATCCAGGACAGACATCTGGTCCTGGTCACCCGGGTCGGAGTGCTGGAATCCCTTCGTCACCACAACCACCTCTTCGCGGAGCTCGAGCCCGCAGTCGAACACGCCCGCAGTCACGTGAAGCGCAACCGTGACGAGCCCTAGCGCGTCGCAGAGGCCCTGCCGATCATGGGCTGCCACATCTCGGCGTGCGGCCACCACCACCCGTTTTCCACCAGCCCTCTAGTAAGGCCGCTTGTCGCCAGGCCAAGGAGAATCTCATGACGAACTCCGCAGAACGTGGCCTGAAATCTCCATCGAATTCGTCACCTGGATCTCGACTCGTGGGAGTTGGTGCCCACAACCCGATCAGCTCATCACCAACGACCAGCTAAGTCATATCGTCGATACCAACGACGAATGGATCACGAGCCGAGTCGGCATCCGTACGCGACGAATCGCTGGCACCGAATCCGTCACCGAGATGGCGACCTACGCAGGACGAGCAGCCCTTGCGGACGCGGGAATGGCAGCTGCAGAAGTTGATCTCGTGATCGTAGCGACCGTCACCAACCAAGATCGAGCACCCAGTACGGCAGGACGAGTCTCCGCGAATCTCGGAGCAAAAGCGCCGACCGTATTCGACATCAATGCTGCATGTTCAGGATTCACACACGCATTGGCAGCCGCTGACCACGCCATCAAGGCGGGGGCGGCCACGACCGCACTGGTGATCGGAGCAGAGAAGCTCAGCGACTTTACCGACTGGACTGACCGAAGCACCTGCATTCTGGTCGGCGATGGGGCCGGAGCAGTCGTTCTCACCGCCTCAGAGACCCCTGGAGTCGGCCCAGTGCACTGGGGATCAGTGCCAGAATTGGTCGAGACAGTGCGCATCGAACGTCCCAGCCTGCGCTTCGCGCAAGAAGGAATGTCAGTGATGCGTTGGGCCATCACCGAGGCAGCAGACCTGGCCCGCCAGACCTGCCACCTTGCCGGAATTGAGCCGCAGGACCTCGCTGCCTTCGTTCCACACCAACCGAACCTGCGCATTATCGAGCCACTCGCTAAGCAACTGGGCATCTCCATGGATATCACGGCCCGCGATGTGATCGACTCCGGAAACACGTCGTCCGCAAGCGTCCCCATTGCCTCAGCCAAAATTCTCTCTACCGACGCCGTGCCTCCGAATAGTCCCGTGTTGTTGTTCGCGTTCGGCGGTGGATTCTCCTACGCCGGACAAGTAGTCAATACACCCTCCAGAGGCACGTCCCACTGACTCTGCGCCAGTCACGCTCGCTTCAGAAGATTCAGACGTCTGCTTCAATCCCAACCACGTGCGCTCCACCGACCATCGAGGAGAACCAATGCCCGAGAACACATCCCACTCGACTGTCCACCCGTCCCACGTTCCGGATGACGCACCCGCTCAGAAAATTGCGGTTCGTGGACCGATCGTCGAGCTCGATGGCGACGAGATGGCAGGAATCCTCTGGCAGTTCATCAAAGAACGACTTATCCTCCCCTATCTCGAAGTAGACCTCCGCTACTTCGACCTCTCCATTGAGAATCGGGACGCCACCGCGGACCGCATCACCATCGAGGCTGCCGAGGCCATCAAAGAACACGGAGTGGGCATCAAATGCGCCACTATCACTCCCGATGAGGCCCGAGTCGCAGAGTTCGGTCTACGGAAGATGTGGGCCTCCCCCAACGGCACGGTCCGCAACATCTTAGGTGGGGTGGTGTTCCGCGAGCCCATCATCCTCTCCAATATCCCGAGGCTCGTCCCTGGATGGAACAAGCCGATCGTCATCGGACGTCATGCCTTCGGTGACCAGTACCGCGCCACCAACTTCAAAGTTCCCGGCGCCGGCACTCTCACCCTGACCTTCGTCCCGCAAGACGGAGGAGAGACGATCGACCAGGAAGTTGTCACTTTTCCCGCGAATGGAGGCGTGGCAATGGGGATGTATAACTTTACTGACTCCATCCGAGACTTCGCACGAGCCTCGTTTGCCTACGGGCTCAAGCGGAACTACCCGGTCTACCTCTCGACGAAAAACACGATCCTCAAAGCCTACGACGGTGCCTTCAAGGACATCTTCCAGGAAATCTTCGATGCAGAGTACGGGGATCTCTTCGCTAAAGCGGGACTGACCTACGAGCACCGTCTGATCGACGACATGGTCGCCTCAGCCATGAAATGGGAGGGAGGTTACGTCTGGGCCTGTAAGAACTATGACGGAGACGTCCAATCCGACACCATCGCCCAAGGATACGGCTCGCTGGGACTGATGGCCTCGGTGCTCATGACCCCCGATGGCAACACGGTGGAAGCTGAGGCCGCCCACGGCACCATTACCCGTCACTATCGACAGCACCAGCAGGGAAACCCACTTCTACAAATCCCATCGCCTCGATCTACGCCTGGACCGGGGGGCTCCGGCACAGAGGCGACCTCGATGGCACTCCCGAGGTTGTCGTGTTCGCGAACGACCTGGAAGATGTCGTGGTTTCCACGGTGGAATCGGGCCAGATGACGAAGGACCTGGCTTCCCTCATCGGCCCGGATCAGCCCTACCTCACGACCGAGGAGTTCCTCGCTGCCTTGGAGAGCAACCTCAGAACCCGTCTTGGATAAAGAGCCCCTGTGGGCGACCCCAAGCAACTACCAGACATCAGGCCCAAACTGACGGGGGGGGATTCGTCAGACACGATGTGACGCAGGTGGACCCAGCAGCAGGTCCAGCTCCGTGAGCATATCGATGCTCACCACGAAGGAAAGCCTGACCCGAGCGAACCGCTCGCCTCGCGCCCAGAGACTACCTCTCTGCATCTCCTACGCCCTCTACACCGAGCCGTAGCTGTAGTCACTGACCAACAGCTCCCCGTCGTCGCCTTCCTCGAAATTGAAGAAGAACAGCCGGCGCTCGGTAGGGTTGCTGACCACGTCCCCGTCCTCGGTGACCCACACCCACATTGCCTCGATAGAGACGACCTCGTTCGAGGTCGCCCGGTTCGGCTTCACCGTGGGCTGGCTCGTTGCCCCGGACTCGGCGGCTTCAAGCCATTCGGTGCCGGTAGTAGGCCGCTCGGGCGCGGTGATGGACTCTGCCAGTTCTTCGGTCATGAGGTCCGCTGCGCGTATTTCTGCAGCGGTCTGATTAAAGTCCTCGTTGAGGTCCCAGGTGATCATGATCTCGGCGACCTCCATCCCCAGTTTCTCCATCGCCTCTCGATCCGCTAGCGGATCTTCGTCCTGACCTTCATCCAAGGTCGCTTCGGCCGACTCAGGCTGAGACGCTGACGGGCTCGGCGGCGTGGTCCGCGCGGGCGCGGGATCCTGAACGGCGGGGTCGATGAGGTTTTCCACCCTGGAATGCTCTCGTCACCGTTGGGGGTACCGATTTGGAAGTGTAGGTGCTCCCCTGCCGATGAGCCGGTGTTGCCCTGGGTACATAGCGGGGTTCCTGCTGCCACGGTGTCACCGGGGTTTACCTCGATGCTGTTGGCCGCGCAGTGAGCGAATTCAACGTGCAACCCTGGGGTGTCGGGCATCCTTCCCAGTACTACCCAGCCGAGTTGTCCCCAACCGTCGATCACTCCGGTTGCGCGGATCACTAGATCCATCGGCGCGACGACGATTGAGCCAGATGGTCCGGCGAAGTCGATTCCCCGGTGATCGGAGACGCCGCCTGAGCAGTTCAAGGCGTTAAGGATCGGGCAGGTATATCCGGGCCTCGGCCACGGAGGTCTTCAGTCGGTCTATCCGTCTGCATCCGATCCAAATCGCGGGGAATCTTCCGCGAAACACCTAGAAGTCCGGGAGACCCCGACACCGGTTTAGGACACGGCGGCCTCCACCCAGGAAAAACGGTATTTCTCCGATGTCATCCTCAAACGTGCGCAGGCCCGCCTTCGCCCTCCCATCGCGACAATTGACGAATCTTGGCAGCCGTGTGCTTACGCCGCACCCCGTAGCCGCCCTGTCCGTCCTCTGTGAAGAAGACAGCCCCGAATTCTTCCAGTGCCACCCGCAGTCGGTAATTGTCGTCCACGGACAAAGGGATTCCACGGTGTTCGAAGTCGCGGACCCGCGCGAGATCAAGCGAAGCTGAACGACCGATCTCGTCCACGGAAACCTGGGTGAGCGCCCTAGCTGCCCGTGCCAAGTCGGGGGTCAACGGGACTGAGTAGTGTTTCATTTCTTGTGTCTCCTCATTGCAGATGGCACGGGGTAGACATCACCTCGGGACGGTGAGTGTCGTGTTTAGTCACTGAGATGCGGCGCTCTAGATGGATTGCCTGTAGCCGAAGAACTCGTGGTCGTTGTTGTAGCCACCTTCACCGCCACCGATCTCCGCGAAATCTTCAACAAACTCGATCCCCTTGAGCCACTTGACGAGCTTGAAGCCGAGCTGAACCTCGTTGCGCAGCCGCAGCGGCGCCCCGTGTCCGTAAGGAAGGGCCTCGTTATTCATGTCGTAGGCCAGCATCGTCAGGTGGTACCCCATCTGTTCGATCGGGTGTGCGTCGTAGTAGATTCCGCCATCAGGCCCTTCCGCGAACGAGTAGAAGATGACCCATTTGGCTTCCGGTGCTGGCTTCACCAGATCGACGATGGTCTGCATCGAGACGCCTCCCCATTTGGCGATCCCGGACCAACCCTGAATGCAGAAGTGCTGGGTGATCTGCTCATGGTGCGGAAGCTCGCGCAGCTGCTTCAGGTCCAGCTCCACAGGGTTACCGACCAGCCCGGAGACCCTCAACCGGTACTCGGCAAAGTCGTTGTCCAAGAGTTCCTTGTACTCGGTCGTCTCCGGATATTTGCCGTTGTGCCACATATACGGCGAGATGTCCTTCTCCGTGTACTGGCCGGGCTTTGAATCAAGGTGCTCGAAGAGCCGCTGCGCCGGTCCGATCAACGCATAGCCGATGCGTTGAACGGCGCGCGGATGCCGGTAGGTGAAGGGGGTGGCGCCAACCCAGAGGATGATCATCAGGACCAGGGAACCTGCAAAGATCCAGAACCCGGTCCAGCTGTCGGCATCGTTGCTGCTGGCGTACATCTTGTTGAAGTTGTGCAGCGCATCGGTCGCCACGACCAAGGTGACATGGACGATGATGAAAAGCAGGAACCAGATCAGCACCAAGAAGTGCAGTGACCGTGCAAACTGGATGCTGAAGACACGGCTGATCCTTCGGAACTTCGTCGACAGTGCGGGCGACATACCGAGACCGGTGATGAACGCCAATGGGGCTGCGACGAAGACGGTGATGAAGTAGACGATGATCTGGAGGCTGTTATAGGCCACCCAGGAATCGTCGGTGGGCCAGTTCAGGGACAGGTACTGAATCATGACCGAGACCGCATTGGGGATGACGTCCCAGCTGGTGGGGATCAGTCGCTGCCAGTGGCCGGTGGTGAAGACCAGGATGTAGAAGGCGATTCCGTTGAGCAGCCACAGCACATTGATCCCCAGATGCCACCAGCGGGCCAGGCCGATGGAATGTCGCCTTCCGGGAAGGCCGATGCTGTCGGGCAGCGTGATGGAATCCTGTTTGGCGGTCCACAGCGGATCGGCTGGGACCGGCTTCTGCACGCGGAACCAGTCTCTTCCGGGGGTGGAATGTCGGGTCCAGTAGAAGCGCGGGTGATCCGCAATGATGGTCAGGCCCGAGCGGATGATGGGGATCATCAGGAGCATGTTGAAGAGGTGCTGCCAGCCCACCCACGTCGGGATGCCCTGGCGGTCTTCTGCACCTGATGGCAGGACCGTGCCGGGGTGCTCAGAGACGAACTGGGCCACCGCGGGGACCTCGCGCAGACCTTTCGCGACCGCGATGGCGGTGATGAGCAGCACGAATCCGATCGGCACCAGCCACAGCAGGTTGAACCACCTGCTGCGGCCGATACGCACCCTCGGTGCCACCCCGTACTGCGCCGGCACCGAACCAGCCCAGGAATCTTCAACGGCGCTGTACTGCTTCTGATCAGTTTCCGCCCGGAAGCTTTTCGAGGCTGCAGAGGCCGGGTCGAAAGCGCCCGCCGGTGAGTCGTCTCCTGGAATGGAGCTCTCGTCGTGTGCCATACGTTTGTTCCTCGATTGTTGGTTTGACCAGTCCATCCCAAGCCAGGCAAAGGAGAATGTACCTTTGAAAAACTGAACCACACTGGGATTGATGGAGACTCCGGCTATAGGGATTCCACCAGGTCATTGGGTCTGGTGTTGTCATCGTAGAACAGGGCCTCGAATTCAGCCGGCGGCCGGTCACCGAGGTACCCATGGAGCCGCTCAGTGTTGTGCCAGTGCACCCACCCCAGAGTCGCCAGCTCCACATCTTCGACCGTCTTCCATGGACCGCGCTGCGTGCGCACCGGTCCTCGGATGAGCTCGGCCTTGTAGCAGCCGTTGACGCTCTCGGCCAGAGCATTGTCGTAGCTATCCCCAACGGTGCCGATCGAGGGAGTGGCCCCGATTTCGGCCAGTCTCTCGCCGTAGCGAATGGATGTGAATTGAGATCCTGCATCGCTGTGGCACCGTAGCTGCATATGCCGCGGGCCTCGAGACCAGCGGGCCATCTCGATGGCATCGAGCACCGTGTCGGTGCGCATAGTGGAAGCGACCCGCCAGCCGACGATCGTGCGGCTGAAGGCATCGATGATGAAGCAGACATAGGCCACACCGGCCCAGGTCGGCACGTAGGTCAGATCGGTGACCCAGAGCCGGTTCGGCGCGATCGCGGTGAACTCGCGGTTGACCAGATCCGGATGCCGCGGGGCTTCAGGGTCAGGTGTGGTGGTGCGGATCTTCTTGCGCCGGAGCACACCTTCGAGGCCAGCGTGGCGCATCAGTCTCGCCGTCTGATCTCTACCGATCTGCAGGCCGGCCCGGTTCGCGGTTTTCCAGAGTTTCCTGGCTCCGTAGACTCCGTAGTTCTGGGCATGGAGTTTCACCAGCTGCGGGATCAGCTCGGCATGCCTGAGGCTCCGAGCTGAGGGGGCGCGGTGTTTCGCGGCGTAGTAGGTGCTCGGAGCCACCTGCAGCATCGTGCAGATGGGCTCGACTCCGAGTCGACGGCCTTCAACAACGTCGTCCTTGTTGGCTTCGATGAAGGCGACTATCTCGGTGACTGGCGGTCGAGCTCCGCCCCGAAGAAAGTCGCGGCCCGTTTCAGAATCTCGTTGGCGCGCCGTAGTTCTCGGTTCTCTTGTTCCAGGGCTTTCTCTCGCGCGGACTGCTCGGTGCTCTGGCCCGGGGCGTGGCCTTTATCGATGTCAGCTTGGCGGACCCAGGACCGGACTGACTCAGGGCCGTAGCCCAGCTGGGTAGCGACTCGCTTCACGGTGCCGCGGTCGGTGCCCAGCTCCTTGCGCAGCTGGCGGACCATGCGGACTGCTGCGGCCTTCTCCTGCTCCGAGTATCGGCGCGTGGTCGCGTTGCCCGGGTTGATCTCTTTCGGCATGTCTCCATCATCCTTTCCAAACGATGGAGTCTCCAAGAATCCCAGTGCGGTTCAAACAATAGGACCAGGGCTTTGCTTGGGTTCTCTAGACCTGCCGGCCGCCGTACGAGCGACCCCTGCTCAGAGTTGCTTGACCACGGTCAACAGGAATGCAGAGTCCTCGACCGCATCGAGTGAATGCAGGCCCGCGGGGACGGTGATCAGGTCGCCGACCGAACCGTTCCAGGAGGCTCCCCCGCCGTGCAGCTCCACGCGACCCTCGAGAACCTGAATCGTCGCCTCCCCGGGATTCTCGTGCTCGGAAAGCTTTTCGCCTGCGGTGAGCGTCATGAGTGTCTGACGGAGCTGATGTTCATGGCCTCCAAAGACAGTCTTGGCGCTCCTGCCGCTGGACGCTTCACGCGCCTGCGCGAGTTCATGCCGGGCTAGTGCGATCAAAGAGGTTTTCTGCATGGGATCGTTCCGATCTGTTGAGAGAAGGACGTGTGACGTGCGATCAGCCGGTGGCGATGCCGATGAGCTGCCCCACACCCCAGGTGAACGCCATCGCCAAGGCTCCGCCGACCAGCAGGCGCAGGGCTGCGACCACACGGTTCGCTCCGCCGAGTGATGCGCTGATGGTTCCGGTGATGATGAGGGCGAGGACGACCACCACCACGGTGATCGGCACCAGCATGGACAGCGGGGCCAGCAGAATGGCGATGAGTGGGAACAGCGCACCCACGGTGAAGGAACCGGCAGAGGCTGCGGCCGCATGCCAGGGATTCACTAGCGCGTCCGGGTCGATGCCTAATTCCGCGTCGACGTGGGCGGCGAACGCATCATGCTTGGTGAGTTCCTCCGCGACCGTCCACGCAGTCAGGGAGGAGAGGCCCTTGGCCTCATACACGGCGGCGAGATGTGCACATTCCAGGCTTGGTTGTGCAGCGATGTCGGAGCGCTGCTCGGTGAGGACCGCGCGCTCGGTATCGCGCTGCGAGCTGACGGAGACGTACTCCCCTAGCGCCATAGATGCGGCCCCTGCGACGAGACCAGCGATTCCGGCAATCACGATGGGCTCCCGCGTAAGTCCCACCGCGGCGACACCCACGACAAGACCCGCGGTGGAGATGATGCCGTCATTCGCTCCTAGGACCCCGGCGCGGAGCCAGTTCATCCGCGAGGCGAGGCTCCTTGCATACACGTTGGAGGAAGGTACCTCTCCGGGTCGGTGGTCGGAAGGCAAGTAATCGGCAGGTGAGCAATCGGTGTCGCGCGCACCGTTCCGCGCCTGCGCATCCGAAGGATTTCCAGAGCGCGCACCGGGCGCCGGGGCGGGTGCTGGGTGAGTGTCGTTCTTCATATGATCCTTCACAGATTCTGGTGGGGACGGACCAAGACCCTTGTCCGTCGATACAGGTGTGGCTCACACACCGGCCATGGCTGGACCGCCTCGGATCTATCTGAAGAGTCCTGGCTGATCACGCAGTCGCTCGTCCTGCATATCGGGAACCACCATCACCGGACCGGCCGCGCGAAGCAGCAGTCCGCGGGACACCGAACCGAGCAGCGCACCGGCGAACCCGCTGTGGCCGCGCGTTCCGACCACGGTCAGCTGAGCTTCTCGAGCCTGTTTGACGAGCTCAGCAACGGGGTCGCCGGCGCGCACCGTCGCGGTGATCTCCAGTGACGGGTAGTGTGTCTTGACCCAGACGACCTCGGAGTCGAGTGACTCCTCCAGCTGGGTCTTTCGTCGGTCCGTGACGCTCTCGGTCGGGGAATCGAGTTCCGGATACCACTCGAGCGCCCCCCTCGGGGACGGCAGCGCCAGCAGCATGCGCAGGGGAGCTTCGTTGCTCTGTGCTGCCTGGGCCGCCTGCAGCACCGCGGTCCTGCTCTCCGAGGAACCGTCGAATCCTGCCAGGACTGGCCGTGAATCCACGTCCTGCGTGAAACGTTCCGCACCGTCGGTCGTGCTGACCTCATACTGCCGGGGCACGACTACCGTGGGGCAGTGAGCATGGGCTGGCAGCGCCGAGGACACGGACCCGAGCACACGGCCCAGGAAGCCTCCTCGACCCCTGGCTCCTACCACCGCGAAGTCCGCCTGTGCAGACAGGTCCACCAACACTCCGGAGGGGTCGCCGTGCTGTGCCCTATACGTAACCTCGCCCGGATAATCCTCCAGGTACGCCCGGGCGTCCTCAAGCATCGTCTCCGCTGCGGCGACCGCCGCTTCCGCCTCGGACGCCGCAGGAAGGGCAGCGAGAGTGGTGTACACGGGTGTGGGGATGGTGAACGCGCTCACCACGGTCAGGACTCGTCCGTGGCGCAGAGCCGCCACCGCACCGTAGTGCAGTGCCAAGATCGCCTGCTGGGAGCCGTCGAAGCCGACCATCACGCCCAACGCACGATGGGAGGCATCGTCAGTGCTGGGGCGGGCTGCGGGATAGGTGTCGCTCTTCATGATGCTTCTCCAGAATGTGTTGATGGGGATGATCGGATTTCGAGGCGGTTGTCGATTTCGGTCACATAGGGCGAAGACCAGGTGGCCATTCCCGCCTGATGCTTCTCTGCCAGCGACTGGACATGACCGGTTAGGGTAGCCACGGTCCCCGTGACAGTGACTTCCAGATGCTCCACATCGACGCGAGCATTGCGAAGCAGCGCGTTCTTGATCCGCTCCTCGGCAGCCTCATCAGAGGCTCGCGCCGTGAGCGAGATCTGGTTGTCCACGGAGTGGATCCCTGGAAGGTATTGGACGGCCCGCTTGGCAGCGACGCGCTGGAAGTTCCATCCGACCTCGCCGGCGAGCGTGACCGAGTGCCCATCCACCTCGGCCCTGACGGAGTCTGGGACGGTGATCTTCCACGCCAGCGCATGCGTGGCCTCGCGAGCAATGTCCGCCTCGGTCACCGTGGCACCGGAAGCCGGATCCACGAGCAGGTCCTCGACGATGGTGGAGACGCCTCGCACCCGTCGAGCGGCGCGTTTCGCGGCGAACAGCTCCGGGTAGTCACCCACCTCGCCTGAGAGGGTCACCACAGAGTTCAGGACGTTCACGCTGATCCCTGAGGCGTCGACCTCCGGGGTCCATTCAAGTTCAGCGAGGATCGCGGTCTGTAGGGTGCGGTCTGTGCGGGTCGGGGCGACGGCGCTCATGGCATGGTCCTTAGGGATCGGGACGAGCTTGTCTGCCCGTTGTCCCGAGTCTCCATCAGCCGCCCGGCGTGCGGCAGGGCCCTTGGTCCTATCGGCCGCCGCCCAACGGACCGATGCTCCACATGTCTGAGAAGGTCATGACAGCACTAGGTCTCGCGTGAAGCCTGCATCCCTTCACGGGCGCCGTAGGTCGCGACCTGAGTGCGGCGCTCCATGCCAAGTTTGGCCAACAGTCCAGAGACGTAGTTCTTCACGGTCTTCTCTGCAATACCCAGGCGTTCACCGATCTGCCGGTTGGTGAGACCCTCGGTGATCAGTTCCACGGCCTGGCGTTCTCGCAGCGTCAGGTCCACCGACGGCGTCTTGGCGTCGTCCTGGCGCGCGAGCAGGGAGAGTCGCACGCGTTCGGTCAGCTGCCGCGTGATGAGAGTCTTGCCCTCAGCCACCCGGTAGATGGCATCGACGAGGTGCCCACCCCGGATGTTCTTGAGCACGTACCCAGAAGCCCCTGCGATCACCGCCGCGAGACTGGCTGCATCCTCGTCGAAAGCCGTCAGGATAAGCGTGCGCATCTCCGGGTGCGCTGAGGTGATCGTGCGGCAGAGATCAATTCCGTTGCCATCCGGCAGATGCACATCGAGCACGACGACGTCCGGAAGCACCGCGTTGATGCGGTCGAGGGTCCCACGCACCGTCTCCGATTCACCCACCACCTCCAGCCCCGGCTGGGCGGAGATGAGCTGCGACAGTCCACGACGCACGATCTCATGGTCATCGACTAAGAACACTCGGGTCATGTTGTTTCCTCCAAAACACTCGGGAGCGGCACCTGCCAACACGCGCGCGCTCCGTGTGAACTCCGGTTGGTGAGGGTGAACTCGCCGCTGTGTGCACGAGCGCGAACCAACAGGTTCGCCGTTCCACTGGCCCGAACAGGCCCTGACGGAAGACCGACGCCGTCATCGACGACTTGAACCCTGACGAGGGCATCTGTCACGTCCACGCTGACGAGGGCGGTCGTCGCCCGGGAGTGGCGGGCAACATTGGTCAGCGACTCTCGGACCACGGCGACGACGTCGTCGGCCAGCTGGCCGATGACGATTAGGTCCACGGGCCCTCCAAACGTCACGCGTGGGGAGTAGTTCAGAGCTGGAGTCAGCTCAGCGGCCACGTCCATGAGTCGGTGACGCACGGACTCGAAAGAGTCGTCGACGTTCAGGCTGAAGATGGCTGTTCTGATGTCAGCAATGGCCGCATCGATCTGAGCCACATGCATGTCGAGCGTCTCGGCATGGGCGGGCTCCGTGGCGGCAAGAGCCTGCAGGCCCAGACCCATGCCGAACAGTCTCTGGATCACGTGGTCGTGAAGGTCCCGAGCCATCCGGGCCCGGTCTTCCACGACGTCGAGACGCTGTCTGTCGGCCCTGGCCCAGGCGAGCGCAACGGTGATGCCGACCTTCTCAGCAAACTCGGACAGTGTGTCGAAATCCTGCGCGGTGAACGATGGCCCGTGTGCGCGGCGGCTGGCACAGAGAAACCCGAGCGTTTCCCCTGAGATGACAAAAGGGGCCGCGAGAGTCGCCCCTCCCCGCAGCGGCTCCTCGAAGGGCGGCCTTCCCCGGGCTTCGTGCTCCCGACCCTCATCGCTGCCGGTATCGCCCCGCGTGTGTCCTCGATCTTCCGAGGGCAGCCTCATCCCCCGCACGCTCGGCGCCTGATCACCGCGGGCTGTCTCCACGCGAAACTCTCCGGCCTCGCGCCCCGGCACGACGATGCTCACCAGGTCGGCCTCGATGAGGTCAGAGACATGATCTGCCACCACGCCGAACGCGTCCTTGCCAGAAGATGCCAGAAGCTCTCCGCTGACCTCCGTCAGCGTTGCACTCATACGTTGAGCGTTCTGAGCGGCGAGATAGAGCCGGGCATTGGTGATGGCAGTGGCCGCCGTGGAGGCGAGCGCGGCGACGAGTTCTTCGTCCTCCTCCGTGAACGGCCCGTCGGCACGGTTCGTGAGGTAGAGATTCCCGTAGGTCTCCCCGCGAATTCGAATGGGCACCCCGAGAAACGCGTCCATGGGCGGATGGCGTTCAGGGAACCCGATGGACCGTGGATCTGCTCCAAGATGATCGATCCGGATGGGGCCGTCCTGATAGAGCTCCGCTCCAAGAAGCCCATGGCCCCTAGGGAGGCTCCCGATCTCCTGCGCCACCTGCTCCGGCATCCCGACGTGAATGAAACGTTCCAGGCGACCGTCGGAGTCCACGATGCCCAAAGCTCCATACTGGGCGTCCACCAGCGAGACCGCAGTGTCCACCACATGGCGAAGGACATGCTCAAGATCGAGCTCCTCCACCACGGAGCTGCTGGCAGTCATAAGGCTGCGCAGCCTCTGATGAGCGGTGAGGACGCGGTGCGTCTCCTCGACGAGCTCCGCGATCTTGCTATCCCGGGCCGATCGCGGCGCGTCCGGAGTTTCGCTTCTCTTCTGGTCCATCGGTGATCAGGCCTGCCGTCGTTGCCACATAGGACGACCGACAGATACACCCACCACTCTCGGTGCAATGCGCCGTGAGTGATGAATCGTTCGCAAGCCGCGGGGAAAGCGTTCTTCTCTCAAGGTACAAGACCGGTCAACTGGACGCTACGGGCAAGCCGGTCCGGTTCAGGCATCACCTTTGGCCAGGCGGGCGCGATCCTCCGCCGAGGACTCCCTGTCTGTTTTGGAATCAGCGCGGTCCTGGGCTGCCGCTCGCCGCTCACCATGACCCGAGTATGAACGGCCTGAGTCTGTGAACGCTTCTCGGTCCGCGACACGGGCCCGTTGCTCTGCCACAGCATCTCTGGCCGCCGCCGCATCGTCTCTGTCGTCTGCATCCTCGAGGATCTTCTGGGTCTTCTCACCGCGTCGGGCCCGATCGAGGTCAGCAGACTCGCCCTTGGACAGGTGGCGCAACGTCGACTCGGAGTCTGGATCGCCGTCTGAGTCGTCTGCGTGGAATGAGGTTCGCATATGACAACCCAACACCACCTTCGACGTCGTGTCGAGAACTGAAGTAGAGTTCCAGGGACGCGGCTTTACCCCAGGTCGAGGTGCGAATCGGCGGTGACACTGCTGGGCTCGCCATTCATATGGCGCACCTAGCCGACCCCGCTGCGCACGCGCCCGACAGACACCGCCGATCGTCCGGAGCTGCTGATTGACGTCGGTGTCGATGAGCGCAGCGACATCCGTGGCTGCATACATCGGATCCACCATCAGGTCTGCGCCGACGCGGCGATCAGACCCGCGACGGATCAGCTTCCATTGGCTCACTCACGTCCTGGCCTCTAGAGGCCGAGTCAAGTGCTAAGAAGTAGCAGACGACAGCGAGGAATGACACGAACATCAGGAGAAGGACCCCGACGGAGGACCAGATCGCGTTGACGTAGTAGCTCAGGTCGGACATGTGTACCTCGTCCTAGATTTTTTGGGCAGCTTGGTGGGTTTCGCCGAGTCAAGTGAATGAACGTCCGGAACCGATTGCAATGCTCTGTGCAGGGATCATGCGCCTTCTCAGCGGGACGACGCCTCTCAGGATGCCCTCCTTGAAATCAGCCGGTATCAGCGCCGGGTCTGCCTGTCCGGGCAGGGAGATGCTCCGGTAGAAGCTGCTGCTGCTTTCTCTGATCAGATAGGACCTCGGCTTCTGATCGTCCTGGTCCTGCCGTTCGGCATGGATCAGGAGATTTCCTCGATCCACTGTGATGGCGACATCGCTGTGGGAGTAGTTGTGCAGGTGCGCCTCGATGACAAGGTCCTCGTCGCCTGCGGTATAAACATCGATGGTGGGTGATTTACCGCGGAGGTCCCGACACATGTTGTCGAGCCCGGAGAAGGGAATGCAACGCAGGAGAGTGCGTGGCATGTGAAGTTCCTCGGGGCTGTGGAAGGGTGGGCGGAGCGGACTCTGTTGCGTGAGGGCGTCGGCGCGCAGTCGGCTTAGGTGGGCGATCCGACCAGTGCGTTCCCAACCTGTCCTCAGCCTCGGCAGTCCGATGGGCCAGGACCAGTCGATTGTCGACGGAGTGCACCCCGGGAAGATGCTGGACAGCCCGTACGGCGGCCATGCGTTGGACGTTCCGCTCGACCTGGCCCGAGAGGATCACGACGTGGTCGCGTATTTCGACCTGCACTCCATCGGGCACATTGATCGCGCTGCCCAGTGCGTGGGTCACACCTTGGGCGATATCAGCCTCTGTCGCGGGCTCGTCTGCTGCCGAGTGCAAGGTGAGATCGTTGACAATGGTCGTGACCCCTTTGACACGACACGCAGCTCGTTTCGCAGCGAACACTGTGGAGTGCTCTCCGACTTCCCCGGAGAGGGTGACCACGCAGTGGTGAACCCCGACTCCGATCCTGGAGCTCTCGACCTCGGAGAGCGATGCGATCTCGGTCTGAACCTTGGCTCGAATCAGGTGGTCGGTGCTGCCTGAAGTGAGGGTGCCCACGGGGGAGTCCTTTCGTTGCGGCGCGCTGATGTGCCCGCTAGATCCACTCTGGGGCCACGGGCCGGATCCGAGTAGGGCACTAGGTCCTATAGAGCTCCGTGCAGTCGATCCTTGTGCGCGTGAGCAGGCCCTCTCGGCCGTATGCCCGCTCCCCGCGAGAGCAACACTTAGAGGACGACTCATCGCACCCGCGCCCGCCCCTGAGCAATGACATGCTCAAGCTGCAGAACACCTACCCGTGTCTCGTGACGGGTCTGGTGAATGGGCGTGGTTTGCATCATGTTGTGTTGCGTCTTGCCTTGGGCCTCAAAGGACGGGAATGGATCATAGAGTTCGTCTTATGATGGCGTTCTTGACTTCGGAAATCGCTTTGGTGACCTCGATGCCGCGCGGGCACGCCTCGGTGCAGTTGAAGGTGGTGCGGCAGCGCCACACACCCTCCTTGTCGTTGAGGATCTCCAGGCGCATGTCGCCGGCGTCGTCGCGGGAGTCGAAGATGAATCGGTGCGCATTGACGATCGCCGCCGGACCGAAGTACTGCCCATCGGTCCAGAAGACCGGGCAGGCAGAGGTGCAGGCGGCGCAGAGGATGCACTTGGTGGTGTCGTCGAAGCGCTCGCGCTCCTCCGGGGACTGCAGGCGCTCGGCGGTCGGCGCCGGCGAGTTGTTGACCATGAAGGGCATGATCTCGCGGTAGGACTGGAAGAAGGGCTCCATGTCCACAATCAGGTCCTTCTCCACCGGCAGGCCCTTGATCGGCTCGACCAGGATCGGCTTGGAGGTGTCCAGGTCCTTCAGCAGCACCTTGCAGGCGAGGCGGTTGCGACCATTGATGCGCATGGCATCGGAGCCGCAGACGCCGTGGGCACAGGAACGGCGGAACGTGAGGGATCCGTCGATCTCCCACTTGACCTTGTGCAGGGCGTCCAGCACCCGGTCGGTGCCGTACATCGTCAGCTTCCACTCGTCCCAGCGGACGTCGTCGGAGAACTCGGGGTCGTAGCGGCGCACCTGGAGGGTGATCTCGAAGCTGGGGGCCTCACCGCCGCCGGTGCTCTCGGCCAGGTGGATCTTGGAAGCGGGCTCTACGACTTCTTTGGTGGGGGTGCTCATTAGTACTTACGCTCCATCGGCTCGTAACGGGTCATGGCGACTGGCTTGGGCCCTAGCCAGTTCTCGGCTGCTCAGAGAACTCCGTGATCCCGTGGTGGTTATCCTCGCGAGTGCCGAGCTGCGTGTCGTGAAAGCTGCGACGAAGGCGCCGCTGACACCTAACACCCAGCAACAGCGCCTGTCGGAGTAACCCGCTAACTTTTTCCATTCTCAGAGGAGGCTCTAGGGGCCACAGCCCGAGATCAGCTCTGGATCGTTGCTGTCAGAGCTGGAAGACGAGGCGACCAGTGACTTTCCCCGAGAGGACTTCAGCCATCGCCTCGTTGACTTCAACGAGCTCACGTGTCTCGGCGACCACTCGGGTGCGACCAGCCGCATGTAGCGCGAAAACCTCGACGAGGTCCTGACGGGTACCAACGATCGTTCCGATCACCGAGATGCCCTTGAGGACGGTGTCGAAAATCGAGATGCTCATCGTTCCCTCGGCTGGCAGTGCCACACAGATAAGACGCCCTCCCCGGCGCAGGGACTGGAAAGCCTGCTCGAACACCCTGGGTGATGCGGCCAGGACAACAGCAACATCGAGCCCGCCCTCCGCTTGAATCGTCGCCACCGGGTCTACTTCTAGAGCGTTGACAAGTTGTTCGGCCCCGAGTTCCGCGGCAAGGTCGAGCTTGGTCTTCTCGATGTCGACGGCCACGACGGTGCCGCCCATGATGCGTGCGTACTGCACGGCAAGATGGCCAAGACCACCGACGCCGAAGATGCCGACACGCTCGGTCGGGGTCACCTGCGCGACTTTCAGTGCCTTGTACGTGGTCAGGCCAGCGCAGCTGAGCGGAGCGGCGTCAATGGAGCTGATGCCATCGGGTACGGCAACGACGTACTTCGAGCTGGCTACCGCGTATTCGGAGAATGCTCCGTCGATGGAATAGCCGCTGTTTTTCTGTGACTCGCAGAGGGTCTCACGACCGTCGATGCAATAACGGCACTCACCGCATGCTTCCCCGAGCCAGGCGATCGCGACCCGATCGCCGACGTGGCGGTCCCGAACCCCTGCGCCAAGTTCTTCGACGATACCGATACCCTCATGTCCTGGAACGACGGGAAGCACCGGCTGAACAGGCCAGTCACCATGTGCCGCGTGGATGTCGGTGTGGCAGAGACCGCAGGTCTCGAGACGCACGAGTACCTCACCGGTCGACGGACGCGGCGTATCGCGGTCCACGATCTCGAGCGGGGCTTTGAACGATGTGACGACTGCTGACTTCATAGTCTGGTGCCTTCCGATTCAGGCGCCGCATGGCCTTCCCGGCCTGGTCGGCCGGGATCTGCTGTGCGCCCGTCGCTACTACTATCCCTGGCGTCCTAGATCAGGAACTAGAGGCGTAAGTCCCAATGACCTGTCGTATCTACCCGGAGAAATATGACCAGGACGGAGACCATGGGCGAAGCACCTCAGCCTGGATAGACGTCAAGACAGGCGGTGAAGTTCCGACCGCTGGCCCGCGGGTCAGCGGCGCTTAGCGGCGGTTAACTCTCTTCGACAAGCAGTCCTGCTCCACTCCCGAGCATGAAGACGTCGCTGGCGATGCTCATGCCGGCTGGGGTGGGTCGGATTCCGTCGTCCCTGGTCAATTCGGGTGTCTTGAGGTAAACGCCCATCAGCGTTCCGGAGAACCCGCCCAGACCGGCGGATACGAGCCACGTCGGCACTATGGGAATCAGAAGTGCTGTGCCGAGACTGATTTCGAAGGCTGAGAGGAGCTTCCCGAACCGCACGGGTTCCCTCCTTTTGAGTGGCGGGCAGAGACGGGCTGCTTGGTCCCGGAGACCTGTCGCCTTCTCTGCGCTCAACGATCTCTTGCTCATTCCGGTGTTGAGGATGAAAGCGCCGCATGCCAGTCGGGGCGGGAGCTGATGAATCTTGATGGTCATGATGTTCTCCATACGTGAAGTGGTGATCGTCGGTGATCGAATGGTGACCACGATCTGCTGTCCGGGATCCAGGTCATGTGTCGCGGATCTGGCACCGTGCATCACGGCCTGGTGCCGTGCGTCGCGGTCGGCTTGGCCTGACGGGCACGCTGCGGTTCCGTTAGTAGTGACTATCCCCAACGATTTCTCACAGCAGAAGACGCGAAAGTCCCTGTCACGCCGGTGGGATTTTCGACCCTGTCCCCGCAGGTGGGGAGGCTCGACACTCGGATGAGTAAACAAAGTTCTGCCCGTGGGCAGGACTTTCGACTCTGCCCCCCGCCTCGGGCCGCCTTCACACTCAGATGAGTACCGGGGGAATCAGAGGGCACGCCAACCGTCCATGAGGACCTCGGGCATCACCGAGACGGTGGGCAGCAATCCGTGCAGGCACTTCCCAGAGCATTGACCCGCCTGGTGTAAGGAGCCATATCGAATTCGCGCGCGGTCGGTCAAAAGTAGACGCTTCGGCACGAGCTACCGGTCCCACTGATGCGCCCCGATCCCTCACCCAGTATCTGTATATCCCTGAAAGGGAAGACACATCATGAGCGTTACCGCTTCGACCACCCTCCACACGATCCTCCGTGCTGAGAACTTTTCCTGCCCCTCCTGCGTCACCAAGATCGAGAAGCAGGTCGGACGAGTCGAGGGTGTGTCCGCCGTCAAGGTTCGGTTTGCCTCCGCCCGAATCGAGATAGAGCACGACCCGTCGGTAGTCAGTGTCGAGGACCTGATCACCGCCGTGGCAAAGGCCGGCTACAGCTCGCGCCTGGCCACCTTCTAATCGTCCCGCCACTCAGGAATGCACACCCCATGAACGCTCTCACCACATGGATGAACAACCGGTGGGCCATCCCGGCTCTCTCCGGATCCTTGATCATCGCCGCACTGGTCCTGCGGCAGGTAAACAGCACCGACACAGCAGGAAACATCGTCATGATCGCCGCCGCTGTGATCGCAGGCACGCATATCGTGATCGCCGCTGCACGATCACTTTGGGCGAAGGTGATCGGGATCGACCTTCTGGTCTCGGTCGCGGCTATCGGCGCCGTGATCATCGGCCAGTACTGGGAGGCCGCCGCGGTCACTTTCCTCTTCGCCATCGGTCACGCCCTCGAGGCGGCGACGCTGAACAAGACACGCTCGGCGCTAGCCGAGCTGATCGCGGTCGCTCCTGACGTCGCCGTCGTCGTGCGCGACGGAGAACAGGTGGAGGTTCCAGCCGGTGCCGTCATGATGGGAGAGACCGTGCTCATCAAGAACGGCACGAAAGTGCCCGTGGACGGACAGGTCATCGGCGGTACCGGTTCGTTGGACGAGGCGTCCATCACGGGCGAATCGATGCCGGTCGAGAAGGTGCCCGACGACCGCGTCTTCGCCGGGACCGTCGCTCGTAGCGGGTTCCTTCAGGTGCGCGCGACCGGTGTCGGCGCGGATACTACCCTCGCCAGGATCATTCACCGTGTCGAAGACGCCCAGGACGCAAAGGCGAAGACCCAGGTGTTCATGGACAAGTTCTCCGCCTGGTACACCCCCGCGATCATGGTGCTCGCAATTGTGGTCGGCGTACTCACCGGCGATGTCGTGCTCGCGTTGACCCTACTGGTCATCGGCTGCCCAGGAGCGCTCGTCATCTCCATCCCTGTGTCGATCGTCGCGGGGATCGGCAGGGCCGCAAAGGACGGCATCCTCATCAAGGGCGGAGAGTTCCTCGAAACCTCAGCGAAGATCACCGCCGTAGCGGTCGACAAGACAGGGACCCTCACCATGGGCCGCCCACGTGTCACCGACGTCGTGCTGCTCGACCCGACCATGACCGCCGACGAAGTTCTAGGCTGGGCCGCCCACAGTGAGGCGGGCTCCGAGCATCCACTGGCCCGCGCGATCCTTGACGCCGCAACGGAAAAGGGCATCAGCGTCACCGGCCTGCCCGACGTCACCGACCCGATCCCCGGTAAGGGCCTTGCCGCCACCGTCACCGGGCATCGCGTGCTGATCGGCAACCCAGCGCTGCTCGATGAGTACGGCATCGCTGACAACGAGGCCGCGGTCCGCGCCGCTCACCGCCTGGCCGAGGAAGGTCGCACGCCCATGATCGTCGTCCTCGACGACACCGTCGCCGGCGTGATCGGAGTTGCCGATGAGGTTCGACCCGCTGCAGCCCGCATGGTCTCCGATCTACACGCGGCGGGCGTGACGCGCGTGCTCATGCTCACCGGTGACGCGCCCCTGGTGGCAAACGCCGTCGGCGCGATCACGGGAGTCGACGAAGTACGTGCCTCGCTGCTGCCAGAGGACAAACTCGACATCGTCACGGCGCTGCAGGCCGACGGCTTCGTAGTCGCCATGGTGGGCGACGGCGTCAACGACGCTCCCGCCCTCGCAACCGCGGACATCGGTGTCGCAATGGGGGCTGCGGGCTCCGCCGTCGCCGTGGAGACCGCCGACATCGCCCTCATAGGCGATGACCTCCTCAAGCTCCCCGAGGCCATCTCCCTCGCCCGGCGCACCGTCAACAACATGCGCCAGAACATTGCCATCGCACTGATCACGGTGACCCTGCTGCTGTTCGGTGTGCTGCTGGGCGGAGTCACGATGTCGATCGGGATGCTCGTGCACGAGGCGTCCGTGCTCATCGTGATCGCCAACGCCATGCGCCTCCTACGCAGCCACGCACCGGTGGGTAAAGACGTCCGCACACCACCGACACACCGTGACCTGCCCTCACCGTCAACGGACGACCGCAACCACGCAGACCACGAAACACTGGCGAGCTGATGTCCGACACCATGCACGACCGGACCGGTAACCACCACCCTGAAAGAGGAAACACCATGTCCAAGGTCTACGTCCACAACCGCACGGGTGGCCCCGAAACCCAAGAGCTCATCGACCGCACCATCCCGCAACCTGGCCCGGGAGAACTGGGGGTGACCGTCCATGCCGCCGCAGTGAATCCGATGGATTGGAAAATCCGATCCGGGCTGTTCGGATCACAGCGTGATCTACCAGCACCCATGGGTCGCGAGGTGGCAGGAACCGTCAACGGCGTCGGAGCCGGTGTCGACGGTTTCACAGTCGGCGACGCGATCCTCGGGCCGGTGTCCCCGGACTTCGGTGGGTTCGCTGAGGACACGATCATGGTCGCTTCCGATGCTGTGGCGAAGCCGGAGGAGCTCTCCTTCATCGAGGCTGCGACGATTCCTATCGCGGCCGCGACCGCCTATGACGGTACCCACCAGATCGAGCTCACCCCCGGTCAGACGCTCCTCATCACCGGCATCGGAGGCGGCGTGGGCCTTATGGCCGCGCAGATCGGCAAGGTGCACGAGTTCCGCGTCATCGGCACCGGAAGCGAATCGAAGCGCACCATTGTCGAATCCACCGGCGCGACCCTCGTGCCCTCCGGCGACGGTCTCCTCAGCCGGTTGCGCACGGCAGCCCCGGACGGGGTGGACCTCATACTCGACCTCGTCGGCGGCGACGCCCTCCGCGAGGTCGCCGAGCTTGCTACCAGCCCGGAGCGGATTGTGTCCGCCGCCGATCCGACTACCGCGGTCCAACTGGGAGGCACAGCTCTCGTACACACCAAGGAAGCGCTAACCAGGATTACCAGTGTCATCGAGTACGACCTGGTCGACCCGCACATCACCGCAACCTTCTCGCTAGCCCGAGCCGGTGAGGCCATCGCCGCCGTAGAACAGGGACACGTCACTGGAAAGGTCGTCATCGACATGGACCTGCTATGACCACCAAATCACGGTGAAGGACTACCAGCTCATGATGGCCGCTACTCAATAACCAGCTACAGAAGCTGCCAAAGCGCTCATGCATAAAGATTCGGCTAACAACCGCGGTTACACCCGGTCCGCCCGAACGGGCGATGCCAGACCATCCAAAAGTCCACCAGGTCGTGGTGGCTAAGTGCTACACAGAAGGCCCACTAATGAAACTTTCTTCAGAGTCCACCATCGTCGTCGAGCAGACCGCCGGCGTGGTCGCCGAATACGCTGAGGAGATCAGCAAGCTCTTCTACGCGGACATGTTCGACGCCCACCCAGAGCTGCTGAACGTCTTCAACCAAGCCAACCAGGCGGTCGGTGAGCAGCCAAAAGCACTGGCGGCATCGGTCGTGGCGTTCGCGGTGCATCTGATCGACCCAGCTGCACCAAACTTCACACCCGTGATGAGACGTATCGCCCATAAGCACGTCTCGCTCGGCATTCAGGCCGCCCAATACCTGATCGTCGGACGCTACCTGCTTGCTGCGGTCAAGAAGGTACTCGGGGAAGCGATCACCCCGCAGGTCGCCGCCGCATGGGACGAGGTCTACTGGCTCTTCGCCACCTCGCTGATCGCCGAGGAAGGCAAGCTCTACGCCGAGGGCGGCACGGACCCCGAGCACCCCTACGCCAAGTACCGAGTCGTGGAGCGATTCGAGGAGTCCGACGAGGTGTTCTCGCTACTGCTCGCCCCGGTGCAGGGCCAGATTCCTTCACATCGGACCGGACAATATGTGGGGATCGCTGTGGATCTCCCCGACGGGCTGCGTCAGCCCAGGCAGTACACCATCTCTTCAGGACCGCGCGGCGACTCGCTGCGGGTCACGATCAAGCGGGTCCGCGGCGTCGACGGCACCCCCGACGGTCAGGTCTCGGGCTGGTTGTACGCCAACGCCCAACCGGGCACGCTCCTGGATGTGTCACAGCCCGCAGGCGACGTGTTGCTCGACGAGACCGATGTCCCGCTGGTGCTGGTCTCGGCGGGGATCGGTATCACCCCGGTGGCTGCCATCATGGAGGACCTCTCGCGGCGTCAGCCCGACCGCACGGTGCGGCTCTTCCACGCCGACAAGTCCCACGCCGACCATGCGCTCTACGACGGTCTCCGCCGGCAGGTTCTCGCGATGACCGATGCGCGAGCCCAGAACTGGTACAAGGAGGACGCCGAGATCGCCCCGACCCTGCATCCGGCGAAATCTGGATTCATGGATCTCTCCGACGTGGAACTTCCCGAAGAGACCCAGGTGTTCATGTGCGGATCACTACCCTTCATGCAGAGCGCGCGGCGATCGCTCATCGATCAGGGCGTGCCGAGCGAGAACATCCACTACGAGGTGTTCGGCCCGGACCTGTGGGCGCAGCAACCCGCGTAGACGCCATGTGGCGCCTGGGGGTCGTGGTCGCAGCGTGCTGCGTCGCATGGACGTGACTCCCCGCGGGGTTGACTCTCCTACACCCGAAAAACGCCTGGCACCGGAGGACCTCAGGAAGACGAAGACTTTGACAGCGACCATGGGAGCATTCGCCTTCGCCACAACCTTGACCGGCCGCGGAGCGTCGATGAGTAGCCCAGCGAGTCCGCTCCTGAGACTGCATAGAGCACAGAAGAGGTCTCGGACCAGCACAACGAGGCAGACGTCGACTACATCTCTGGGATGGTCATGCATCTCGCCCAAGCCGTAGAGATGTCAGAGATTCTGCTGGAAAAAGACGACATCGAAACCAGAGTCTCGACCCTTGCCGAGATGGACCCCAAATTTTATCCGCGGTCCTGGCGGTGACAGACGCGGTTTGCCTGACGGTTCCAGGAGCCCGACGCGGCAATCACTCTTGTGGTATACCCCTCAGGGGTATATACAGAAGGTACGGGACACCCCTGGTACCGTCCGATGCGATTCAAGGAGCCTGAGATGACCACCGAATCCCGACCTTTGCTGCCGATGGCCTCCACCGGCTGCAGCTGCTGCGCCCCGTCCACCACTGACGACCGAGAAGTTTCCGCCCCTCCCACTGCAGAGCTCTCGGCCCGGACCGACTCCTACGCCGTAGAAGGCCTGACCTGCGGTCACTGTGTCGGCACGGTCATCGAGGCCATCAGGGCGCTGGAGGGAGTCGAAGATGTGCGGATCGATCTGCAGGCCGGCGGCGTTTCTCCTGTGGCCGTGACCGGTTCAACGACCTCTGCGGCCGTGCGCACCGCCATCGAGGAAGCCGGTTACTCCCTGGCCACATCCTGAGCGCTGAGTCCTGAGTACTCATCCGGTCACTCCACACCGACTCTCCAGCAACCCCTGGACCTACTGACTCTCCCAGGATCCTGATTCCCCGGGCTCAGTGGAAGGAACACTATGACCACCTCTCACCACCACGGCGACCATGCTGACGCGGAGACCCACGGACAGACCATGCCCGACGGCCACGCACACTCAGGCCTGGACGAGGACCATCAGAAACACAGCCACGGGGAGCACGCAGGGCACTCCACGGCGATGTTCAAGAACAAGTTCTGGGTCTCCCTGGTGCTCGCGATCCCGGTGGTCATCTTCAGCCCCATGGTGGGACACCTGCTCGGCTACGACCTCCCCGAGTTCCCGGGATCCGGCTGGATCGCCCCAGCCCTAGGCACCGTGATCTTCTTCTACGGCGGGACCCCCTTCCTCAAAGGCGGGGTCACCGAGGTGAAATCACGCCAACCCGGCATGATGCTGCTCATCGCCATGGCCATCACCGTGGCATTCATCGCGTCCTGGATCACCACCCTGGGAATCAGGGACTTCAACCTCGACTTCTGGTGGGAACTGGCCCTACTGGTGGTCATCATGCTGCTGGGTCACTGGATGGAGATGCGCGCCCTGGGCGCAGCCTCCTCCGCCCTGGACGCCCTGGCTGAACTCCTGCCCGATGAGGCAGAAAAACTCGTCGACGGTGAGCCCACCACCGTTTCCATCGCCGAACTGGCCGTCGACGACATCGTGTTGGTTCGCTCCGGAGCCAGGGTTCCAGCGGACGGGACGATCACCGTTGGTGCGGCCGCGTTCGACGAGTCCATGATCACCGGAGAGTCCCAGGCGGTCTCCCGCGAGGTCGGCGACGCCGTGGTCGCGGGCACAGTAGCCACCGACAGCGCCGTGCGAGTCCGAGTCGGGGCGACAGGTGAGGACACCACTCTGGCCGGTATCCAGCGGATGGTGGCCGATGCCCAGGATTCCTCTTCCCGGGCCCAGGCCTTGGCAGACCGCGCCGCCGCCCTGTTGTTCTGGTTCGCACTGGCCGCAGGGGTCCTCACTGCCATTGCCTGGACCGCCCTCGGCAGTCCCGACGATGCGGTGGTGCGCACGGTCACCGTGTTGGTCATCGCCTGCCCCCACGCCTTGGGGCTCGCCATCCCGCTGGTCACTGCCATCTCCACCGAACGGGCAGCCCGCTCCGGAGTGTTGATCAAGGACCGGCTGGCGCTGGAGCGGATGCGCACCATCGACGTCGTGCTCTTCGACAAGACCGGGACACTCACCGAGGGCGCTCATGCCGTGACCGGTGCCTTTGCAGCTGCTGGGACCAGCGAGGGACGCTTGTTGGCCTATGCCGCGGCGGCGGAGGCCGACAGTGAGCACCCGGTGGCTCGAGCCATCGTCGCCGCCGCCGGGGATCATGCGGAGGCCGCGCGACTGGGTCTGCGTGGGACCGGGTTTCGCTCCACCTCCGGCCGCGGAGTGACAGCCACCGTCGAAGGCACGGAGATCACCGTCGGCGGACCTAACATGCTCCGCGAGCACAACGTGTCCATCCCCTCTGATGTCGCTGAGCAGACACAGGCCTGGACTGACCGTGGTGCGGGCGTCCTTCATGTCCTCGCCGACGGTGAAGTCGTCGGGGCGCTGGCACTGGAGGACAAGGTCAGACCCGAATCTCGGGCCGCAGTGGCGGCCCTGCAGGCACGCGGGGTGAAAGTCGCCCTGATCACCGGAGACGCGAACCAGGTCGCCCAGGCCATAGGTGCAGAGTTGGGCATCGATGAAGTCTTCGCCGAGGTCATGCCCCAGGACAAGGACACCAAGGTCGCCCAGCTGCAGGAACGCGGCAACACCGTGGCCATGGTCGGAGACGGTGTCAACGATGCCCCTGCCCTGGCCCGGGCTGAGGTCGGCATCGCCATCGGCGCCGGCACCGATGTGGCCATGGAATCTGCCGGAGTCGTCCTTGCCAACAATGACCCTCGAGCGGTGCTGTCAATGATCGAGCTGTCTCGAGCCAGCTACACCAAGATGATCCAGAACCTCATATGGGCCGCCGGTTATAACGTCGTTGCAGTTCCACTGGCCGCAGGGGTGCTCGCACCCGTCGGGTTCGTACTCTCCCCCGCCGTCGGGGCGGTACTGATGTCGGCATCGACCATTGTGGTGGCCCTCAACGCCCAACTCCTGCGACGCATCGACCTCAACCCCGCACACCTTGCCGTGATCGCGACAACCAACAAAAACGCTTCAAATCTAGGTCCGCGCGCCACGGCCTCCGCGTCCTGACGTTGACCTCCGCCCCTTCTCCTCGGGTTGGAGATCCGGTACAGCGAAGATGAAACCTCAGTACCGCGACCGAAGGCATGTCCAGGTATAGGCGCTCCGCGACATCGTCTTTCCGAGCTCGGGAGCACAGACGGACATCCGGTTCGGGAGAGGCTTGCGCCCCTGGCCCGGACTGGTCTACCTCAGTGCGCTGTGGGTCTACCCCCGCGCGTTGAGGAGCTCGTCGCAGGCCGCCTCGCAGCGTCGGCGAGCCTCTGCACACAAGCGGCAGTGCTCGTGCATCTTGGCGTGTTCCTCACATTCCTGGGCGCAGGCCCGAGACTTGCCACCTATTGCCTGTATGGCACTCGCTCAGCGGACACTCCCCACAGACCTAGCGCGAGTTGCAGCAATAGGTGGCGGCAGAATCGCAGAGCTAAATGTCATCCCGCTGCACGCAAGCCGATGGTCATCAGAGACGGCCTGAGAGACTGGGCGGATGGACGCCATGAGCATGTTGCCGGTCAGACGGCTCGAAGAGCACGCCTTGGCTCCCATGGATCGACACCGCTGGCCAGCCACGCTCGCGCCGATACGGCAGACTCTCGACTCAGGCCTGGACCTTGGCCCTGTCACTGTTTTCGTCGGCGACAACGGCGTGGGGAAATCGACGTTGGTCGAAGCATTGGCCGCCGCCTTCGGTCTCAACCCCGAAGGCGGAACTCACGCTGCAACGCATGAAACCCGTCCCACGGAATCTGACCTCGCTGATCATCTTCAGCTCGTGCGTGGCGCAGGTGCCTCCAAGAGAGGCGTTTTCCTGCGCGCGGAGACTATGCACGGCCACTTCAGTTACTTAGAAGCGATCGGTCCAAGCAGTCTGCATGAACACAGTCACGGCGAGGCGTTCCTCGACTTTCTGAGTACACGGTCGAGCGTGCGCGGTCTGTGGATTCTGGATGAACCGGAATCGGCACTCTCTTTCTCGGGATGTCTCGCCCTGATCACCCTGTTGCGCCAAGTCCAGTCGCAAGGGTCCCAAATCGTGCTCTCAACACACTCGCCGATTCTGGCGGCATTTCCTGGCGCTGAGGTGTTCGAGTTTGGACCTTGGGGCATCCGAGGTTCTTCCTACGATGACCTCGACCTCGTCCATAGCTGGCGACTGTTTCTCCAGGCACCTGAACGTTACCTCCGCCATCTCGATTGATCTCCACACAGGGACATCCACACCAAACCGCCCGCTGAGGGATCATCAAGCGAGCACCATACGATCCAACAGCGGGAGCTGAGTCCAGGCCCGGTAGACCGGAGGATCGGATTATGACTCGAAATTCGTCGATGTCGGCCCGTGTCCGACTGAGGCGATGACCTGCTCAGCCAGAACGCGCAGTTTGATGTTGCGGAGATTCGACGCGTCTTTCAGGATCCTGACCGCATCGTCCTGACTGCAACGGTTCTGACCCATGATGATGCCCGCCGCGAGATCAATCGTGGTGCGTGATTCCATAGCGATTCGCCGGTCTTCAGCGTTCTCTGCGTGGGCTGCGATGTGCAGCGCGATCGCTACCACTGTGGAGGCCAGCTCGGCGTATTCCTTGGCGGCCTCAACGTCTTCTTCTGTGAAGGCTGCGGCTTCGTGCGTGTAGAAGTTCATGGCGGCTGTGGCGGTGGCGTTCACGGTCAGCGGCACGGCCAGGGCGCTGCGGAGTCCGTGGCTGCGCACCTCGTCCATGTACTGGGGCCATCGCTTCTCCTGGCGCACATCGAAGACCCGGATGATCGTGTTGGACCGCTGCGCCTGAAGGCAAGGTCCTTCGTCGAAACCAGCCTGGGCCTCGTCCATCTGCTGGGCCTCAGGGGAGCTGCTGGCGACCACAGTGTTCTTCCTGGCACGTTCGAGAACGATCCCGCAGAGAATCCGCCGCCCGGTCGAGAGGCGCTGCGCGGCCAGGCGAGAAATGGAACTCAGGACTCCAGAGATGTCCTGGTGTTTGAGAAGAACTTTGGTGAGTTCTGCGGAATGATCGCGCGCAGCGTACGAGGTGTTTATGACGGACTCCATCCGGTGGGGTGCCCAGCTCAGACGGGGACCGGTACAGCTGACTTTACGCGCCCGGCCCAGTTGTCCCTGCTTCGCAGGGCTTAGTTCGCCATTAAAACTTTCGCCGTGCTGGTGCGCAGGGATGATCTGGTTCTAGCTCTAGCCACGAGCATTCGAATCATTCTTCTAGGGCCGGCTATGAAACACACCTCCCGGTGTCGACATCGGCGTTGCGGCTCCTTCAGGCCTCGTCCTCCCAGAGACGGCGGGGCACCTCACGCGGGACCCCTCTGGCCCCCTATACGGAATCTTGCCCTCCTGACTAGGGTGGGACACGTAATTCCTGTCCCACGGACGAACAGGTCGATTGCCGCGAACGGTGCACGGCAGGTGATGGGATCCCGGCGATCTAGCAGCGGGTTGGCGGGGTTCCTTCGTTGCGCCCTGCAGACCTGGAGTCCCTCTCTGTGTGATCGTGATCGTCATCCTGAACCGGGAACGTGCGGACCCGCATTGGCGTGGCCCCAATAAGGTGGCTGTATGACCACAGGTGAGATGACCACGGACCCGGCAGCGAACAATGGTCAACCGCGGCCGGCTAAACGTCGGTTGGCCTGGCTGACCGAGCTGGTGAAGAGACCGGTGTTCCTCACGGGCGCGTCGCAGATCCTCAAGAGCGTGATCGCGGCGGCGGGCGCCTGGTGGTTCTCAGTCGCGGTCCTGGAAACACCGTTGCCGTTCTTGTCGCCGTGGACGGCGCTGCTGACCGTGCATGCCACGGTGTACCAGTCATTGTCACGCGGCGTGCAGATGTCGATTGCCTCCGCCCTCGGCGTCGGCCTGTCCTTCCTGGTCGGCACCTACCTCGGCGTCGACGTGTGGACCTTCGCCCTGGCGCTGCTGGTCGGGTTGGTGGCGGCCCGCATTCCGTGGATCCGCGACGAGGGGGTTGCGGTTGCCACCACGGCGATCTTCATTCTCAGCAACGGCTTCGGCGAAGAGGCGCCCGTGTTGCTCGATCGTCTGCTCGAGGTCGGAGTAGGAGTCACGGCCGGTATTGCCGTCAATTTCTTGATTGTCCCGCCTCTGCGGGACCGGCAGGCCGCCCGCCACGTCGATTCCATCAATCGACGCATGGGCGACGTCCTGGTCAACATGGCCGAGGAGCTCTCCACCTCCTGGAGCACGGACCGCGCAGATGCCTGGCTCGAAGAGACACGATCGATGGAGCGGGAAGTGAACTCGGCCTGGCAGTTAGTGTGGTTCGCCCGAGAAAGCCACCGGGCCAATCCACGCGACTACCTGGGCCCCCATCGCCGCACGAAAAACCGCTCAGGACCATCCTCGGACTCCGGGCAGGCCGATTATGGGGAGATCTTGGTCCGCGTCGATGAAGGTATCTCGCATCTGCGCAACCTGGCCCGTACTCTGCGGGAGGCCACCTACGCCGGGGGTGAATGGGATGCTCGTTTCCGCAAACGCTGGGTCGCGGTGGTCCGTGACTGCGGGCGGTCGATCGCCGACCCCGACGCCGACGTCGAGCCCATCCGCGACCGCCTGACCGTCCTGGCCCAAGACATGTCGGACGGCCATGACCTGCCCAAGAGCGCGTGGCCGACCTATGGCTCGCTCATCACCAGCATGCGTCACGTCGCCACGATCGTCGACGATGTCGCGTCTTCCCGGGAAGCCAGGGAGGACGACTAATCAATCCGCCGCATCCGTGTCGCGCCACGACGGCGAACCACATCAGCTCAGCCCCCCCCAGGCACGAGACTCGACACGATTCGAGAAGACACTAAGTGGCTTAGCACCTTCACGACCTAGGGCACTTTTCGGGGGCTTATTAGCAGCGCTAAATGACACCCTGCTGCCCGCAAGATGATCGATTTACAGGCGATCTGTGAATGGAAGAGGAGGAGCGAGCCAGGAGATCCCTGGAATCGCAGGAAGAATCTACACAACGGATTCTGAAGCCCTCGACGCGACGGTCCCGTCAACAAGGCTCCAATGCGGATTCACCCTCCAGAAACACTGAGGTAGGCTGAACTGGCAGCTCAAGCAGTGGGCTCTTGACCAACTTTCAAGGGTGACTTCTTGCAACGCTGTTTTTCATTCCCCGCCCCTGGCGCGTCTTGGCTTACGACGGCTACCAACGCTCCAGGATCGTGGCTTCGATGGGGCCCGGCATGACCGAGGTCAACGATCGGGTCTGCTGACGGTTTAGTTGACCTCGGGGTTTACGCCGCCAGAGCGACGGTCGTTTTGTAAACGGTCTCGTATTCAACCGGGGTCAGCTTACCCAGACGACGCTGTCGACGACGCCGGTGATAAGTCCGCTCGATCCAGTAGACGATCTCTCTGCGAAGCTCATCCCGGGAGGACCAGCGGCGCTTGTTGAGCACGTTCTTCTGCAACGTGGAGAAGAAGCTCTCCATCGCGGCATTATCGCCTGCCGCACCGACCCGGCCCATCGATCCGAACAGACCATGAGCCTTGATCGCCCGCTGATACTTCCGAGATCGAAATTGAGACCCTCGGTCGCTATGAACGGTGCACCCCGCCGCTGCGCGAGCTCCGCGGCGGGCCACCGCGTCGTTCAGAGCAGCCACCGCCAGGTGCGACTTCATCCTGGGCCCGATCGAGTAGCCCACGATCCGATTCGAGAACACGTCCTTGACCGCGCAGGCGTAGAGCTTGCCTTCCGCGGTGCGATGCTCGGTGATATCGGTAAGCCATAGCTGATTCGGAGCAGTCGCGGTGAAGTCCCGTTCCACCAGATCGTCACTCACGGGAGGGCCTGGTTTCTTGTTCATCCTTCTGGCTCTGCGGATGGTGGCCGAGAAGATCCGCTGTTGCGAGCACAGCCGCCAGACCCGGCGCTCTGAGACATGATGTCCGGCTGCGCAGAGTTCATCAGCGATGAACCGGTGTCCGAACTCAGGGTCATCGGCATGGATCTCATAGGCGGCGTTGAGCAGCTGGGCCTCCTGCCAGTCACCTTCAGATTCGCTTGTGACAAGTACGCCGTGGCTCGACGCAGGATCTCGTTTTCTTGTTCGAGTTCGCGGATGCGTTTGAGCATCTTCGACTGGTCAGCTCGGCCAGCCGCATCCTCAGCAGGCTCGACACCGTGGTGATGTGCTCGATCCTTGCTCACCCACATCTGCAGGGCGGACTTCGAGATGCCCAGGTCTTCGCAGACCTGCTTCTGAGTCATCCCGGAATCGAGCAGCTCCAACGCGGAGGCCTTGAACTCCTCGGAGTAGATCTTCGGCATGGGACTATCCTCTCTGCTTTCTTAGCAGTCAGGAAGTCAACCGAACCGTCAGCAGACCCCGCAGATGCTTCGCTCCGAGCCGCCCCAGCACTGACTGGAATGCTCGGGACCGGGTATAGGCCATCGCGTTATCGGTCATCACTCGTTTCACCGGGGCCCCGTGAGCGGCCATGAACACCGCCGCCCGGGCCAGGAAGTCGGCACAGGTCTGCCCTGTCTCATCGGGCAGCGCCTCGGCGTAGGCGAGCCGGGAGTGATCATCGACGGCCACGTGGATGTAGTCGAAACCCACCCGCTGTCGCCCGGTGTTGTGGACTTCGCGCGTCTGGCCTGGGTCTGCTCGCCATCCGCCACCGTCGGGGATGCGTCCGATCTTCTTCACATCCACATGCAGCAGATCCCCAGGGCCGGCATGTTCGTAGCGGCGTTCGGTGGCTCGACCTGCTCGGATCCTGGCGCCGGTGATCGGGTCCAGCTCCCAGAGCCGGGGCCACCCGGCGCGGGCGATGATTCGCGAGATCGTGCGGGCCGGTACCCCTGTGCGCACGGAGAGGTCTGCGGGGCCTTCCCGGTGGTGCTGGCGTGCGTGGAGCACCTGCTGAACCCTCTGCGGTGTGGTGGCGCCGGGGCTGCGTCGTGGTCGAGAAGACCGGTCGACCAGGCCGGTGGGGCCCTCTTCGCGGTAGCGGCGCAGCCACCGGTAGGCCGCAGTGCGCGAGATGCCGAGTTCCTTCGCGACGTGGGCTGCTGGCTGGCCATCAGCGACACGTTGGACCAGCAGAAATCGGCCATGCGGGGTCAGCCGGGAGTTGTGGTTCAGCGCAGGGCGGCGGGCGGTACGGTGAGACAAGGAGACCTCTTAGATCAGTTGGCTGCGTGTGGTAACCACCAACCTAAGAGGTCTCCGCCCTCTTCACATGTCAACAACGTCGTGGCCGAGTACACCTAGGCCGCGCACCCCGATAGGCACCTACGGAGAGATCCGGGTCGAGATCCCACAGAAGGTCATGGACGACAACCTGCAGCGCACCCAAGCGGGAAAGCCGGTACGCGCCAAGCAGTACCGGGCCCGCACGTACTATCGCTTCTCGAACGGCAAGAACCAGCAGATCGAGCCGTGGGGCACAAGCCGCTCACGGGCGACCGCAGCGTTGAAAGCAGCGATTCTGACGATAGAGCCCGACGTCGGCAGTGAACTGAAACCCAGCACAAGTCTGCGCGCGCTTGGTCAGAGGTTCCTAGTCAGCAAGCGAGACTTGGGGCGCTCGGAAGGGACACTGGAGACCTACAGCTACGCCGTGGACGCGCATATCTCGAAGAAGATCGGCGACCTCAGCATTGCTGAGGCCAACCCGGAGCGGCTCCAGAGGTTCCTCACTCGCGTCGAGAAGGAGTCTGGACCTGGAGCTGCGAAGAACTGTCGATCGACACTAAGCGGGATGATGGGCCTCGCGGTGCGAAACGGCGCCATCACCCACAATCCCGTTCGAGAGCTTGAGCGCATCACGCAGCGCAAGAAGAAGGGCAGTTCGGCAATCCCCGTAGGCGAGCTCCCCACCTTCTTAGAGAAGGTGCACGCCGACTCAAGCTTGCTCGCCTGGGACACCGCGGAATTGATTGACTTCATGTTGTCGTCTGGCTGGCGCGTGGCAGAAGTCTGCGCCTTGGATGTGAAGTCGGTGAACTTCGCCGCGGGCACTGCCACGGTCGAAGCCATCAACGTTCGGGTGAAGGGTCAGGGCGTCATCCGTCAGGCGTTCCCCAAGACCACGAAGTCTGGCCGCACGACTCCTCTACCGAAGCCCACCATGAACCTGCTGCGCCGTCGCCACGAACGACTGAAGCACGAGACCACCCTGCTGTTCCCGACGCCGTTGTTGCGACTGAGGGACCCCTCCAACACTCAACGTGAGGTTCGGGATCGACGAGACCTTTTGGGCTACCCCGAACTTTCCACACACTCGTTCCGGAAGACCGTCGCTACGATCCTGGACAAGGCGGGGCTCTCGGCCACCGATATTGCCGACTACCTCGGCCATGAGAACCCGTCCATGACTCAGGATGTCTACATGAACACCGTGAAGGGGGCGGCGGAAGCAGCCAGAGTCATGGAGAAACAGCTCGTTGGACTGATTTGAATTTACGGAATTTATACGGAACGACTGACTGAAAGCATGGGTTATAGGAACAAATGTGTGTACAGCACGGCCCTGGATGCCTGATCTGACGCTGATGTAGAGGGTTGCACATGCTTTGAAAGCATGTGCTGTGACTCCTCCCTCGAATCAGCCGGTCTGTGGTGTATGCGCGACCAAGCTGGTGAAGAACGGTAAGACCAGCGCCGGGCGCACCCGATGGCGATGCAAATCATGCGGGTCCTCAGCGACACAGTCCCGGGCTGATATCTCTCGACGCGCAGAGCTGAGCTGGTTCCTGGACTGGCTGTTGGGCCGAGCGATTCAGAGCGACTTCGGGCTCACTGACCGAGGCTTCCGGAAGAAGACCGCCTGGTGCTGGGAGATCGAGGTCCCTCAGCCTGGGCCCACCGGTGAGATTCACCGACAGGTCATCTTTGATGGGACCTACTTCTCCGGCTGGTGCGTACTCATCGCCCACAAGGGCCAACATGTGCTGGGCTGGCAGTGGTGTGATCAAGAGAAGAAGGCCGCCTGGGAAGCGCTGCTGAAGCAGCTCCCTGCCCCAGACGTGGTGGTCACCGACGGCGGCACCGGACTCCGCGCCGCGCTGGATCAGCAGTGGCGGCACACCCGGATCCAGCGGTGTTATTTCCACATCTACGCCGCGGTACGCAGGCACACCACCTTGGCCCCGAGATTGCCGGCGGGCCAAGAGATCCTGGGGCTGACCAGGGATCTCATGCGGGTCAGGGACCTCGATGCCGCCGTGGCCTGGATGGGCGCCTACGCCTCCTGGGAAGCACGATGGGAGTCGTTTCTGAAACAGCGCACCTACGCCAGGGCCGGGGTGGACCGACCCTCGTGGGTGAAGCCGAATCAAGCGTGGTGGTACACCCACATCCGGCTGCGCCGAGTCCAAGGACTCTACCGGCAACTCCTGCGGGATCGATCGCTGTTCACCTGGCTCGAGGACCGTTTTCACACCGAGGGCAGCGCCACGGTGGAGCGGACGACTTCACGGTTAGAAGGTGGACCGAATAACGCGATCAAGCATCTGCTGCGTGGCCACCGCGGACTGAGCGAGAGTCATGCTCGCAGCGCTGTGGACTGGCTGCTCAACACCATGATTGAACACCCACACGACCCATGGATGCTGGCCCACCGGCATCGTGAGGGGACTGCAGAACCTGCACGGCGCAGATTCATCGCGGAAGAACATATCGGACCTGCGACCTATGGCACGGCTGCCACTGCTGAAGAGGGGCTCTGGGGCCGTTCAGGATGGGCAGGGATGCCATGACACGCCGGGGCTATACACACATTTGTTCCGATAACCCGAAAGCATTTCCGGATCTGGTCCCAGACCCAAGAAAACCCCCGGAAATCCAGGGGTTTTCTGTCCCGTTACCGGGTAAAGGTGGCTCCGACCGGCGTCGATCCGGTGACCTTTCGATTTTCAGTCGAACGCTCTACCAACTGAGCTACAGAGCCATCGACGCCATCTCAAGCGACGACTCGCTCTCCGGCCAGATCCTCTGTACAGAGAGTGAAGCGACCCTGACGGGACTTGAACCCGCGACCTCCGCCGTGACAGGGCGGCGCGCTAACCAACTGCGCTACAGGGCCTTACTTTGTGCCTTTTGGCACGGAGAGAAACTTTACCAGTCCCGCTCCTGCTGTCCAAATCACGCGCTCTCTCGAAGCTCCGCGCAACACTGGACCTGACGTCGCGACCACTGGCCGCGACTCTTCATTGCTGAAGCGTACCCCCAACGGGATTCGAACCCGTGCCGCCGCCGTGAAAGGGCGGTGTCCTAGGCCGCTAGACGATGGGGGCCCGATCCCCATGAGGGAACTGTAAAAGTCTAGGTCGAACAGCTCGCACAGAGCAAATCCGACGACAGCGTCACACCTCTGTGCATGCGTCCCTAGACTGTGCTCATGGCCTTTGAGATGAGCGACGAGGAGTTCGACTCCGCCACGGCCGACGCCCTGGACAGAATCCCGCCGAATCTCGCCGATCAGCTCGAGAACGTCGCCGTCTTTGTGGAGGATCGCTACGAGCCCCAGCCCTGGGAGGATCCCTCCACTGTGCTGCTGGGACTCTATGAAGGCATCCCTCTGACCGAGCGTGGTGGGGAGGGGTGGTCGATGCCTGATCGCATCACCTTATATAAGGAGCCGATCCTGGAGATCTGTCAGAGCCGCACCGAGGTGACCACCCAGATCACGATCACCGTGATCCACGAAGTCGCCCACTTCTTCGGCATTGATGACCAGACATTGCACCGCCTGGGCTGGGGCTGAACTGCGCACAACTGCCGAATGAATCAGCGACGCTGAAAATCGTTAGCACAGAGTGATTCGAATGTCTGGGAACCTCCAACCTTCAACCTACTTGAAGGTTGAGCCAAGCAGCTTTTACTCCTGCATCCCCGGAATGACGCGGAAGCAGCGTTCACAGCTTGATCACAGGAACGACACGACCTGTTGCCAATATGACGAATTCACAACTATCGTTGCCGGCGTAGCGCCAAAAGGCTCGAATCGCGGTTCCCATCGTTTCGCTTCGGCCTCTGAATCACATGGCTAGCACCGCACGGCGATCACTTCACGGTTGAGGGTTTCCCAGACCTTCTTCCCAGGGTCCGCCTGGCCACATGGACTCAGGAGCTGAGGCACCCGCGTTTCGACCGGCCCCTGAGAAGGGCTGCGGCGCTGCCCCCAGTGAGGACTAAGTGAGGATCTACCGTGAAATACCGTCGCAATCTTGCGGTGGCCGCAGTCACTGCCGCCGTCGTGACGACAGCATTGGTCGGGACGACGCTCCCGGATCTCGTGGCAGACCGTGCCGCCAATGCCGTCGAACAGAATGACAACAACAACTCCGACTCCGTCGCCCTGACCGAGCTCCCCGCCGTCCCCTCCGCCAAGGAGATCTCCTCCGCCCGAGGTTCCTCTCAGGCTACGGAGCAGATGATCGATGAGATCTCTGATCGCATCTCCCAGGCCAGCCAGCGAGCGCTGGAACTGGAAGCGGCGATGCAGGAGCAGCACCAGGCGGCAGTGCAGTCACAGGTCGAGGCCGATGAAGCCGCCGCCGCCGCCGATGAGGCCCGTGCAGCAGCTGAAGAGACTCAGGCCGCCGCCGCGGAGGAGTACCAGGAGCCGGACACCACCGCCGCAGAGGTCCTGCTGACCGAAGAGGACAGCCTGGCCGACGCCGCCACCGACACGCAGCTGGAGGAGCAGGCCGAACAGGACGCCGTCTCCGCCGAGCAGGAAGCTCAGGAGGCCGAGAGCCTCGCGGAGCAGGCTCGGCAGGACTCCACGAGTGCCGCCGAGGCCAGCGAGAACGCTGAGCGTGCCACCGAGACCACTCGCACAGATGTGGAACAGGTGGGCGATACCCTCCAGGACCTCCTCAAGACGCTCATGGAGCTCGAGGGCTGGGAGGGTGACCTGCAGAGCTTCTTCGAACAGATCCTCGGCAACGCCGACTTCGTCGACGAGGACGGCCAGGTCGACAACGAGGAGCTCACCTACCGCATCACTGCCCTCCGCGCCGATGCCGAGCAGGCTCGGGTCACCGACGAGGATGCAGAGGCAGCCGAGGCTGAAGAGGCCGACGCCGCTGAAGAAGACGAGGCCGCCGAGGCAGAAGCAGCCGAAGAGGCAGCAGAGGCCGAGGAAGCTGAGGCTGCTGAGGCGCAGGCCGCAGAAGATGCCGCCGCACAGGAAGCCGCAGATGAGGCCGCGGCAGCCGAAGCCGCTGAGGCCCAGGCCGCAGAAGATGCCGCGGCAGCCGCAGAGGCTGAGGCTGAAGAGACTTCCTCGGAAGGTGCGGACGGGGAAGCCGCACCTTCCGAGGAACCAGAACCGGAACCGGCTCCAGAACCAGTCATCGCCTCCTTCAGTGATCTCAGCGCCAGCATGCAGACGCTGATGCGTCAGGGTGCCGAGCTGGAGTCTGCGGACGGCGGTGCCCAGGATTATTACCGGACCGTGCTGAACAACGATGCGCTGACCAACGCGGACGGCAACGCTTCCTGGAGCAAGCTGCGTGGGCATGTCAGCTACCTTCAGGACCAGGTCGAGCCGGAACCAGAGCCCGAACCTGAGCCCGAGCCCGAGCCCGAGCCTGAGCCTGAGCCGGTCATCTCCTCCTACGGCGACCTCAGCACCAGCATGCAGACGCTGATGCGCCAGGGCGCCGAGCTGGAGTCTTCCTTCAACGGAGGCGCGCAGGACTACTACCGAGCCGTGCTGAACAATGGGGCACTGACCAACGCGGACGGAAACGTCTCGTGGAACAAGCTGCGGTGGCATGTCGATTACCTGCAGGACCAGGTCGAACCCGAGCCAGAGCCCGAGCCGGAGCCGGAGCCCGAGCCCGTCGAGCAGACTCAGGCTCCTGCACCGACTCAGTCGCAGAATCAGTCGCAGTCGTCGGCGAACGTGACCCCGGCCAGCAGCAACTCAAACGCTGCCGAGATCGCGATCAACTGGGCCGTGGGACAGGCGAACCGCGGCGACGTCCGCTACGTGCTGGGCGCAAACGGGCCCAATGCGTTTGACTGCTCGTCCCTGGTGCAGCAGGCCTTCGGTCAGGCTGGAGTCAGCCTGAGCCGGACCACCTACACCCAGGTCTATGAGGGCCGGGCGGTGTCTCAGGGAGATATGCAGCGCGGGGATCTGCTCTTCTTCGGAAGCGCGACCGCCCCGGGACACGTGGGCATCTACCTCGGCAATGGGCAGATGGTCGATGCCTCGAACCCCACACGGGGTCTGACTGTTCGCTCGGTCTACCAGACGCCCTCAGCGGTTCGCCGCGTGGTGTGAGCTGGAGAATACCCACAACTGAATAACCTCTCACTGGATTCTCCCGCTCGCGGTAGGGCGGAGAGATGATCACACGAATGAGGGCTCCCGGCGTCGGACACCGGGAGCCCTCATCTCTGCGTCTGTGCTGCTCGCGAATGGGCTGCGAGGCAGGGTCCTCTCCACTGCCGGGAGGGCAGGGGGCTCACTCTCCGAGCACGGGTCCGAACTCTGGCCTGTTGTCCAGTCGCGTGTCCTCGCTGTCGGGCACCACCATCAGCGGACCCTCGGCGTGGTGCAGCACGCCCTGTGAGGTGGATCCGAGCAGCATCCCCGCGAAGCCGCCGCGGCCACGGGTCCCGATCACGGTGAGCTGGGCCCCGCGAGTCTCCTGCACCAGGACATCCACTGCTGTGCCGTCGATGACCTCGGCGTCGATCTGCAGGTCCGGATAGTGGCTGTGCAGCCACAGCCGTCCCGCCTCGAGCTTCTCGCGCAGCTCCCCCAGAGCGGACTCGTTGTCGATGCTGGTGGGGATCCACACCAGCGTGGCGCCCACCGGAGGCAGCGCGCAGACGATGCGCAGGCTCGTCCCCCGTTCACTGGCCTCTCGGGCCGCCACCAGCGCTGCCACACGACCGAAGTCTGAACCGTCCACGCCGGCGGCCACGGGCCTGGGATCCTGCTGCGGAAGCGGGTGCGCACCCTGGGCGATCACCGATTCGGGAACCGGAGCCCCGGGCTGCGGAGATGCGGCCACGATGGGAATGGCCCCCGTGGCGGTGGTCACCGCGTTGGACTCCTTGGAGGAGAACTTCAGCGGCACCAGGACTGTGGGACACTTCGCGTGCGCCGGCAGCGCAGAGGAGACGGACCCGAGCAGCCGCCCGAAGAACCCGCCCCGGCCCCGGCTGCCGACCACCAGGACGACTGCCTCGTGCGAGTAGTCCAGCAGCACCCCGGCGGGATCACCGGACTCCACCTCATAGTGGACCTCACCCGGGTAGTCGCGGAGGAACTCAGCGGCCTGCTCGATGACCTTCTCCGAGCCCTGGCGCAGCGCAGAATCATCCATCAGCGCGTATCCGCCATCCATGGAGGAGGCGGCGAAAGCTGGGATGGAATAGGCAGTGACCACTGTCAGCGGCAGTCTCCGGCGATGCGCCTCGGCCGCCGCCCAATGAGCGGCGCGCAGGGACTGCTCCGAGCCGTCCACTCCGACGACGACGCCGCGTGACCGGCGTTTCGAGGCGGGATCACGAGATGCGTGGTTCTGTGGATCGTTCATGGTGGGCTCCTCTGGCCGTGGCGGTCAGCTTGCGCCCATGATATCGCCCCAGCCCCGAGCACACACCCGCTTCGGTGCCCGCAGACGGAAGACCGCATCCCAGAGCGTCGAATGCCTGCACGTCAGCGAGGTCCGGGTTCCCGCACGTCGGGGGGCTCAGGGGCGGAGGGTCACCGCATCGAGCAGGCGAGCGGGATAGTTCGTGGTGATCTCCTGGACTCCGAGGTCCAGCAGGAAACCCGCGTCCTGGGGATCATCCACGGTCCAGACGCGCAGCCGAGATCCGCGGGCGAGCCAGGCCTTCACCTGGGCCCGGTGATCTCTGACGTAGGTGATGCCGGGGCCTGCGATTCCCGCCCGCCCGTTCCAGACCAGGGCTTCAGAGTCACGCAGGGTCCCACGCATCACCGCGGCCACCAGAGGGCGCACTGCGAAGGCCAGGGGCACGCCGTGAAGCCGCTTCTGGACCTGGGCCTCGGTCACCCTGCTCAGCAGAGCGCACAGCTTGTCCGGTGCCACCATATCCGCGAGGTAGAGCAGCGAGCCGGGGTAGAAGCTCATGAATGACACCGTCACTGCGTACTTGTCAGCGCCCCCGGCAGGGATCACGGAGGTCTCGGGATCCCAGCCGAAGCGCAGCAGGGTCCGCAGGACCTTGGTCTCCAGACGATCCCCGAACGGAGACGGATGCTTGAGCTCGATGGCCAGGCTGAGGTCTCGTCCCGCCTCGGTGAGCAGCTCCAGGACATCGGCGAGCGTCATCAACTGATCCTGGCGACGCCCATATTCTCCGGGGAGTCTGGGGGTCTTCCAGCTGGTGACATCGAGTGATCGCATCTGCTGAAGGCTCAGCTCGGCCACGGCACCTGTGCCGTTGCTCGTGCGGTCCACTGTGGCGTCATGGAAGCAGACGGGCTCCCCATCAGCGGTCAGGTGCAGATCGATCTCCAGTCCGTCCGCTCCCTCCTCGAGAGCTCGCTGGTACGCGGCTCGACTGTGTTCGGGAAAGAGCCCGGAGGATCCTCGGTGGGCGTAGATCTTCGCCCGTCGCGTCGCCGGGTCCAGCTCACGGTCCAGCTGCCGGTCCAGCTCGAGGTCGAGAACATCCGCGCAGCGGAGCCCCTGCCCGGTCCGCACTTCGCGGCCCAGGGGAGACGCCGCACGCAGTGTGTCAGGAGCTTCGCGGGCGTGTGCGAGATCTGTGGTCACAGCTTCAGCCTGCTCCTGGAAGGACAACGGGGCACGACCATCCTGCGGCATGTTCGGAGAACAACCGGTGAACACGGGGTGCATGGCTCTGCGCGAGGCTCCTGAGCTCAGTGGCCGACGGTCTTGACCGGGGCCTCGGCGCCGACGTCTGTGATCTGCTGCGGGTCCTCGTCGCCGCGCCGCCTCCTGCGCTGCGTGAGTATCTGGCGCTTGCGGCCCCGACGCTCTCTGCGTTCAGCCCGCAGCCGCTCGCGCTCCAAGGAACGCAGCATGTCCTTGACCAGGGACTCCGGCGTCTGCTCGGGAAGCTCACCGAAGGTGAGATGGGCCGATTTCACGATCTGTCTCGCCAGAGAGTGGTTCGCCGCCCCACCGACGACGGCGCCGATGCCGAAGGGTATTGCCCGGCCCACCATGGAGGTGCCCTGGCGGATGAAGAACCGCCGGACGAACTGGCGCTTGAGCTGGTCGACCACTGCCCCCGTCAAGCCCGAGGGGCTCGCGGAGGACTTCAGCGGCACCAGCGAGGCGAACGGGCCCGTGCCCTTTCCTCCGGCCTGCGCCGAGAGCTCTCCCAGGAGCTTGCGGCCCTGTTCACCGAGCATCACGCCCATCACCAGCAGCTTGGCCCGCTCGGGATCGGCAGTGCTGATCCCGGAGAGCTCCGCCATGGACTGCGCGTAGAGGGCGCATGCCTCGAGGAAGGTGCCGGTGGCCGCGGCGGAGAGGCCGAGCGAGGTCAGCGTCCCGACGGCAGGCACCGCCGCGGTGGCTCCGATGAGCGCACCTCCCCCGGTCAGGCCGCGGACGAACTCACGCTCCAGCTGGGCTGCGAGCTGGCGATTCGAGAAGCTGGGGTGCGCCTTGCGCAGGCGGCGCAGATTGGCGAGCACCAGGGGACGCTGCACGGTGACAGCACGCGTCAACATGCTCTCGGCGCGGGGAGTCAGGCCGCCATGGTCGTCGAAGGCCTGGTCCTTGGCCATGGCGACTGTGCGCTGGAGGAAGAATCCAGTGGCTGCAGTGCGCATGATCGTCCCTTTGGTCGAAGACCCTGACGTGTGCGGAGCCGTGCCGCGTGATGCCATCCGGCGTGAGGGTGCCATGAGTTCAGTCTAGAGCTTCGACCGGCCTGCCGGGGAAGCGGTTCAGCTCCCGGCGATGTCGAGCCAGACCAGCCGACCAGCGGGGGCGGCCGGTTCATCCGGGTCCACGAGGTCATAGCCGAACTCCCCCTCCGCCGGCCAGAACACCCCGGTCTGTTCGACGTCCAGCGCGGCGGCCGGAAGCACATAGGAGGCGCGCACGGCCCCACCGCTGTCCAGGCCCTGGGTGGCCTGCAGGTCCGATGCCGGGTCGCGGCGCTCCGGGAGCGGCTCCTCGGTGATCGCCTGCGGCGCCGGGTCCTGCAGCGCATCGCCCTCCAGGAGTGTGGAGAGCTCCGGGACCTCCTCGGTGGAGAAGTCCAGCAGCTCCCGCTCCTCGGCGAGGCCGCCGGCGACTACGAAGGATGATCCGTGGTCGAGGCCGCCGTACGCGCCGTCGTCGTCGTAGAGGTACCAGGAAGAGTCCGAGACGAAGTCCGCCACCAGGCGGCGCTGGTCCTCGTTGCGGGCCGTGTCGAGTGCCCCGGACCCGGGTGAGCTGTTCAGGTCGGTGGCAACTACGTGGACATGCTTGTCTTGGTCTGGGACCTCGATCGGGATGTCCCACATGCTGGTGCTGGGGAGTCGGAGCACGGACTGCTCCAGCTCCGAGAACCGCCCCGCGGGCATCGCGTTCCCTGGCATGTCCTGCCAGAGGAACTCCTGGAAGGTGCGGATCTCGTCCTCGGCGATGGGGTGGGCGGAGAAGACCGCCATGCCCCGCTCACCGGCGTGACGTCCGTAGCCGATCGCGTCCTCGGGGCCACCGATGCGTCCATCGCCGTCCAGGTCCGCACCGGAATCGATCCCCGAATTGGTCGGCGCGGTGAAGGTGTAGGGGTACTGCATCCCGGTCTGGCCGTTCTGGCCGCGGGAGAGGTACTGCTGATTCAGCGTCTCGGTGATCTGCTGACTCTCGTCATAGCTGACTCCGGTGAGCACCAGCACGTCCGGGGCGTTGATCTGCACGGTCTCGGCGAGCATTCGCGCTGAGGGGTCCATGCCGCCCTGCAGGGCCTCGAGCAGCTCGGCCGAGGAATCGGCGCTCAGTCCCGCGTGCAGAGTGGCGACGCGGACATCACTCTCCTGCTTCGCCACCGTGGTCGAGGGCTGGTCATCACCAGCGGGAGCGGCGGGCTGCCCCGGCGTCGGGTAGCCGGAGGCCCGCTGCGGCGCGTCCACAGTGGAAGCGTTCGGGTTCGGGGCCTGAGCGGAGGCACTGGCCCCGGTGGTTCCGGCAAGCATCAGGCCGGTCACGAGACAGGTGCATAATCCGCTGCGCATCGCTCCCCCGGCCCGGAGCGCGGGTGAGTTCTGGCCATTGGGCATGGGTTACACCGTAACCGGGCACCCTGTCCCTGCCAACCCCAGGCGGGCACCTGTGGAAACAGTTATGAAGGCGTGACAGTCACCGCCGGGTCGACGCCTGGCCTGGGAGGCCGCGTGAGGGCCAGGTGCGCGAGAGTCTGAACGGCATCTCCCCCGGCGGACGGCGCTTGCATTATAAGCGCATGAAGTGTGTAAATAGTAGGAGAACGATCTTGGTGAGTCTGCTCAGTGACACGCAGTCACCACAGCACTTCTGACGACGACGCAGGACCTCTTCCGCCTGTCACGCCGGGCTCGGGACACACCCCGCCGGTGAGGCGACAGAGTCGGCGTCGTCTTTTGCGTGTCCGCGGGGAATCGACTGCGCAGAGCTGAATCACATTGCACTCAACCAAAGAGAACACTCTCACCTGACTGAGGAGGAACACATGGCTTCGCAACCCGAAGCTCGACTACGGGACTGGTCGCCGGCTGATGCCTGGCGCGGCCTGAACAAGCCCGTTTTCATTCCGGCGGTGCTCATCATCGTCATCGGCCTGATCTTCGCCACGTATTGGGGTGCTGCGAACGGCGCTGATGCATTTGAAACGCTGAACTCCACCATCGTGAACACCGTCGGCTGGTGGTACGTCCTGATCGCGACCGGCTTCGTGGTCTTCGCCATCTGGGCCGGTGCGTCCAAGGCGGGCAACATCCGCCTCGGCCGCGACGACGAGAAGCCTGAATTCTCGCTCGGCTCCTGGTTCACGATGCTCTTCGCCGCAGGCATGGGCATCGGACTCGTCTTCTGGGGCGTGGCCGAGCCGCTGTGGCACTTCATCGCTCCCCCGGAGGTCACCGGCGAGATGGGCATGGATGCCAACGGGGAGATGATCTCTGCTTCCGAGTCCGCGCTCTCAGGCACCGCCATGGGACAGTCGGTCTTCCACTGGGGCCTGCATGCCTGGGCCATCTACGTGGTGATCGGTCTCGGCCTGGCCTATATGACCTTCCGTCGCGGGCGCCCGCTCTCGATCCGTTGGCTGCTGGAGCCGATCTTCGGCCGCAAGCTCATCGAGTCCTGGGTGGGCCACGTCATCGACGTGGTCGCCATCGTGGGCACCGTGTTCGGCATCGTCACCTCGCTGGGCATCGGCACGCAGCAGATTGCGGCCGGCCTGGGCTTCATGGGCTGGATCGAAGACCCGGCGAACACCACGCTGCTGACACTGATCGTCGTCATCATCATGGCGATCGCCACCTTCTCGGTGATCTCCGGCGTGAACAAGGGCCTGAAATGGCTCTCGAACTTCAACATGGTGATTGCTGCGCTGCTGGCGCTGTTCGTGCTGATCGCAGGGCCCACGCTCTTCCTGCTCCAGTCCTTCGTGGGCAACCTGGGCGAATACCTCATGGCCTTCCCCCAGCTCATGTTCGAGACCGGCGCCAGCTATGCCGGCGGCGACGAGGGCGGATGGTCCGCTGACTGGACCATCTACTACTGGGGCTGGTGGATGAGCTGGGCGCCGTTCGTCGGCATGTTCATCGCACGGATCTCCCGCGGTCGCACCATCCGCCAGTTCGTCATAGGCGTGCTGCTGGCTCCGACTCTGGTCGGATTGATCTGGTTCACCATCTTCGGCTCCTCCGGCATCTGGTACCAGATGACTGAGGGCGTCATGGTCGGCGAGGACGGCAGCATCGACACCGTCGGCGCCACCTTCACGCTGCTGGAGCAGCTGCCGCTGGCCTCCATCACGGCCGTGGTCGCCATCCTCGTGATCGCCATCTTCTTCATCACCTCCGGCGACTCCGGGTCACTGGTCACCGATGTGCTCGCCTACGGCGGACGCACCGACACGCCGAAGCTGACACGGGTCTTCTGGACCGTGTTCATCGCCATCACCGCCATCGTGCTGCTGGCCGCCGGTGGCGGCGAGGCGGCGGACGCCTCCCTGCGCGTGCTGCAGGTGGCATCCATCGCCGCGGCGGCCCCGCTGTCCATCGTGATGGTGCTGGCCGTGATCGCACAGATCAGGATGTTCAACTACGAGACCAAGACCATGCCTCGCTACATCCGGATCCGTCCGACCGCGAGCAAGTCGGCTCTGGTGGACACTGCTCGCAGCGCCGCCGGCGGCGGGGACTCCACGCCTGGAGTCCACCGCAATCTGCGCACACTCCTGACCGGTCAGCGCACCGCGCTGAAGGGCTTCCTGGGCACCACCTCAGCGACGCTGTCCGGCCTGGACAAGCCGGAGTCGAAGGAGACTGGCGCAGCCGATCCCTTCTCCTCCGACGACATGGTGTTCGCGATCCAGGACGTGCCGTCGCATTCCACCACGGTCAACCCGGAGACGGGAACCCTGGGGTGGGACGAGGACGTCGCGTTCAGCGATCCGATCGCTGATCAGGTGTTCGAGACTCCCGAGTTCGCTGAATCGGCCACTGGTCAGCAGCTGGAATCCGAGCAGCTCTACGACGACGCCGTCAGCAACACAGGGGCGGGGACGACCCCTCCGGCTGCGCCCGATGAGGAGACGCCGCGCTAGAACCCTGGTCGAAAGACAGAGAGCGGGGCCCCAGTTCACCGTGAACTGGGGCCCCGCTCTCTGTCACTGAGTCAGCGCGAACATCACTGTGTCTGCGTGAACGTCAGGACGGGTTGAACTCTGCCGGGTTCGGGCCGGAGCGGCCGTCGCGCTCCAGCGAGTCGATCGCCGAGAGCTCGGCCTCGCTGAGCTCGAAGCCGAACACGTCGAAGTTCGACGCGATGCGCTCTGGAGTCACCGACTTCGGGAAGAGGATGCGTCCCCGCTGCAGGTGCCAGCGGATGACCGCCTGAGCCGGCGAGACGCCATGCGCCTGAGCGGCCGCCACGACGGGCTCGTCCTCGAAGACCGCGCCCTGGGCGAGCGGGCTCCAGGCCTGGGTCTTGATGCCGTGCTTCTCATCGGCCTCCTGGATGCTGCGCTGCTGCAGGGCCGGGTGGATCTCGACCTGATTGATCGCAGGCACGATGGTCCCGGCTTCCAGGACACGATCCAGGTGCTCCGGCAGGAAGTTGGACACGCCGATGCTGCGTGTCAGTCCCTCCGCCTGCAGCTCCTCCATGGCCTTCCACGCGTCGAGGTAAGCCTCATCGGCCGGTGATGGCCAGTGGATCAGGTACAGATCGACGTAGTCCAGGCCGAGCTTCTGCAGCGAGGTGCGCAGAGCCTCCTTCGTCCGGCCCGCCTTGAAGTCACCGACCCAGAGCTTCGTGGTGACGTAGAGCTCCTCGCGAGGAATGCCGGAGTTCGCGATCGCGCGTCCCACGCCCTCTTCATTTCCGTAGACGGCCGCGGTGTCGATGTGCCGGTAGCCGACCTTCAGTGCTTCGGCGACGACATCGGCGGCATCATCCGCCGGCACCTGCCAGACACCGAAGCCGAGCTGGGGAATCTCAGTCCCGTCGTTGAGCGCGATGGTGGGAACTGCAGTCATGTGAACCTCTCTCGTCCTGCGTGCATGGGCAGAGCATCAGTGCTCTCCTGAACTGCGAACCACTCCGTGCACAGGTTCATTCCACAGGATGAGCGGGCGGACCTGCCTGATGCCCTCCACGCATCACACGAGCCTGTCCTCACTGGTCAGCTGATGCTCACGGGCTTAGGCTGAGATCGCGGCCTGCTCCTGAGCAGCGCAGCGCACCATGTACGTCACGACACGCCCCACGCAGAGGATCTCCCATGATGGCAGAGGCCACGACATCACGACGCCGAGCAACTGGGCGCACCCTGCTGATCGTCTCAGCGCTGGGGACCGCGGGATTCGCCGGCTGGTCCATGGCGCAGCTGCAGCTCTCGACACCCGAGACATTCCTCGCGGAGGCATGGCACGCCTTCGGACTCGTGGTCTTCGCAGGCCTGTTCGCCCTGGTGGCCTGGCGTCCTCGGGCTTATCCAGGGCTGATGGAGCTGACCATCCTGCACAGCGCCGGGATGTTCACGCTGGCCTTCATCAACCAGGACGCGGAGGGATCCACCGCGAACATGGTCCTGCACGGCCTGCTGACCCTCGCCCTGCTGGTGGCGTATGTGGTGCTCGGCTGCGTCAAGGCCTGGGGACGCCAGTCGACCGGCGCACCGGCGGTCTCCTCCAGCGCGAGGACGGGCGGGACAGCGAAGGAGGCCCCGCGTGCCTCGTCAAGCAGCTCCAGCCCCACGAACAGCTCCGGGCCCGCGCAGGGCACGGCGGCCGATTCCACGAAGAAGCCGGCCCCCGGGGCCCAACCGCAGCGCGGCCTGGATCGCGGGACTTCGCCCGCGAACCGCGAATCCTCGCCGACGACTCAGCCGGGCACCCAGCCCACCAAGCCGATACCGCAGAGCCTCCCCGAGGATCGCCCGCGGGGCTGAGGTCCCGGGGACCCGAGAATCCGAGGCCGGGCCTCAGATGCCGAGCCGACGGCGCAGCTCCGGCGCGTGCCTCCGTGAGACCTCCACCCGGCTGCGCTGACGGTCGTTGAGCACCAGCACCAGAGTGCCGCGGAAATCTGGGACGAGCTCCCGGACATAGCGCAGATTGACCAGGTAGGAGCGGTGCACGCGGAAGAAGTGGCCCTGCAGCCTGCGTTCGAGCTCGTTGAGCGAGAAGGACACCAGCACGCGGTCATCGGCAAGCTTCAGTGACGCGTATCCGCGCGCCGCGACCGCGTAGACGATCGCATCACCCTCCACCAGGACAGTGCGACCATCCCGCTGGACCGGGATGCGCACGAGCTGGTTCTGCGCTTCCCTGACGCCGGCCTGCGCGAGAGCGGAGCGCGGGGCAGCCGTCGCCGAGGCGAGAGCACCTGGACCGTGGCCCGGCGCGTGATCTGGGGCGGAGCCCGTGATCTGGCCCGCACCCTCGCCCGGTGCTCCGGCCGAGGAGGGAGAGGCGGTGGCCTCCGCGCTGGAGAGCGCCCTCTCCACCGAACGCTGAAGCCGCTCTGCTGAGAAGGGCTTGACCAGGTAGTCAGCCGCGGCCAGATCGAATGCCTGCACCGCGTGGTCGGGGTAAGCCGTGGTGAAGATGACCTGGGGTCGGCGAGCACCCTCGACGCCCGCCGAGCCGCGCAGCCGCTCGGCCACCTCGAGCCCGGTGAGGCCCGGCATGCGGATGTCCAGGAAGACCAGGTCATAGGCCAGCGAGTTCAGCAGCAGCAGCGCCTCTTCGCCGTTGGTGGCCTCACCCACGACCTGGACTCCGCCGATCTCCTCCAGCAGAAACCGCAGTTCCTCGCGGGCGGGCGCCTCGTCGTCCACGATCAGTGCCCGGGGGTGCATTCGCCCAGTATAGGGTCAATGCCCAGCTTCCTGTGATCCGGATCACCGAAGCGGTATCGTCAGCTCCACCACAGTGCCGCCCGAGCGCGGCGTGGAGATCGACAGCTCATAGCGGTCGCCGAACAGCGAGCTGAGCCGTTCACTGATGTTCTGCAGTCCGACCCCGGCATGGCTGGGGTCCTCCTGGACGGCCTCGCGGCCGCGCAGCTCTCCGGTGCTGTCCGCCATCTCCGCCAACACCTCGGGAGCCATCCCGACGCCGTCGTCGCTGACCCTGATCGTGGTGGTGCGCGCCAACGGATCCACCCGGGCCCGCAGATGCACCGTGCCGCCCGCCGCCTTGCCGGCGATGCCGTGCTTGACCGCGTTCTCCACCAGCGGCTGGATCATCAGCACCGGCACTCTGGTGGTCAGCACCTGGGGGTCGATGTCATAGCGGACCTTGAGCCGGTCCCCGAAGCGCGCCTGCTCCAGGGAGACATAGGTCCGCACGAAGTAGTACTCCTGGGCGAACTCGGCGTAGTGCCCCTCCTGCCGCACGGCATAGCGGAAGAACTCGGAGAGTCGCAGCAGCAGCTCACGAGCCTCGTCGGGGCGGGTGCGCGCCTTCGAGGCGATGGTGTTGAGGATGTTGAACAGGAAGTGTGGGTTGATCTGGGCGCGCAGAGCGTTCAGCCTCGCATCGGTGGCGAGCTGCTTCTCCCGGTCCAGCTCCGCGAGCTCCAGGTGCAGGGAGAGCATCGACGCCATGTCCTCCACGAGCTGCCGCGGCGGGATCTCCGTCTCGGCCTGATAGACCCCCAGCGTTCCGATCACGCGGGCGCCGACGCGCAGCGGGACGATCACGGCGGAGATCAGCTCGCACCCGGGGACGCGGCAGCCCAGTCCGGCCCGGTCCCGGACCACCTGGGTCTTGCCCTTGGCGATGGTGCGGGGGGCGGCCGAGGTCTGCATCTGCGCACCCTCCCGATGATGGTCCGCCCCAGGTCCCACATAGGCGAGGATCTGCTCGCGGTCGGTGATCGAGACCGCGTCCCCGGAGAGCATCGGGCGCAGCAGCTCGCAGGTGCGCCGGGCGGCCTCCGGGGTGAGCCCGGCGCGGAGCGGCATGGAGCGCCCTGCCGCGGCGAGGTTCCGCACTCCGCGGCTCACCTCCACCTCGCGCGGGGAGACGGGACGCTGACGCCGCCTCCCGCTGGCGCCGCGCAGGGCCGAGGGGTAGCCCAGCACCGCGCCGACCGTCAGGGCGAGCCCCAGCCCGAGCGTGGGCAGCATGGGCAGGGCGGGATCGGCGAAGATCTGGGTGCCGAGATAGACCAGGACCCAGATGAGCGTGACCGCCGCCGCCAGCACCGCACTACCGCGCATCCATGCCTCCTCGGGTCAGTCGGGCCATGCGTTCGGCTCGGCGGTCAGCCGCCGTGCCGTGCATGCGCACCCAGTGGCTCTGGACTCCGGCGGGGGCCGTCGTGCGCAGCGAGACCAGCACCACCACCGCCACGGTGATCGGAGCCACCACCAGGGTCGGCGCGGCGAACAGCTCCCGAAGCCATACGACCTCGATGAATCCCGCGCTCAGGAACATGCTCACGGAGAGTCCCGCTCCGGTGAGCAGTCCGGCCAGGGAACCGGCCGCCGTCGTCCTGTGCCACCAGATGGCGAGCACCAGCACCGGGGTGAGCGCAGAGCCTGCGACGGCGAAGGCCCAGGTCACCATGGTGGCGACAAGGGAGGGCATCGCGGGGGCGAAGGCTTCGGGGCGCAGCGCGATGGCCAGCGCGGCCGCGAGCGCCGCACCGACCAGAGTGGTGATCCGACCGGCCCAGACCGCCTGACGCTGCGTGGCCCTGGGATTGATGTGGCGTTCATAGACGTCATGTCCCCAGGTGGCCGCCGAGGCGAGCAGCAGGCCCGCCACCGTGGACATCGCAGCGATCAGCGCCGCCGCGGCGATGAGACCCAGACCGGTCTGGTCACCATAGATGCGTCCCAGCACCGGCAGGGCATGTTCCGGAGTGTGCAGCACGCCGTTGACGGTCAGCTCTTCGAGCCAGGGCCGTCCCCGCACCGCGTCCGGGATGATGTCTCGAGCGGCGGTGCCGAGCATGATCGCCATCGCATAGAACGCCCCGATCAGGATCAGCACCCAGACCGTCGTGGTCCGTGCCGCCTTTCCGGTGGGCGAGGTGAAATACCGGTTCATCACGTGCGGCAGCCCGGCGGTGCCCAGACCCAGCGTCACCACCAGCGCCACCTGGCCCAGCGGCCCGTAGCGTGCGCCCGGCTCTCCGAAGCGCGCCGGCTCATCCGGGTGCATGTGATTGGTCTCCTCGGTCAGCACCCAGGTCTGTCCTCCAGCTCCCGCGCCTTCGAGCGAGGGATTCGCCAGCGGAGACCGGCTCAGGCTCTCCACTGCCTCCCCGTAGCGGAAGCCATCGGCGGTGACCACCGCCGCGAGCCAGACCAGTGCGGCGAAGAGCAGCAGAAACTGGACCGCCTGGTTCCAGGTGGTCCCGCGCATTCCGCCGAAGGCGACGACGACGGCGACCACTGCGGTCGAGAGCAGCACTCCGGTCGCGTAGGGGGAGAATCCCAGCAGACCCTGCCCGACCAGCAGCTCCCAGGTGATCCCGCCGCCCACTGACTGCGGGACGAGATAGCAGAGGATGACCAGCTGGACCACGCCCACCGAGGCCAGGCGCACCGGGTCCGAGTCCATCCGGCGTCCGAGGAAGTCTGCCAGCGAGAACTCCCCGAAGCGGCGCAGCGGGGCGGCGATCAGCAGCAGCACCGGCACGAATCCCGCGGCGAAGCCCACTGCGTACCAGGCTCCGTCGAGCCCAGAGACGTATACGGCGGCGGCCACCCCCAGGAAGGACGCTGCAGAGAGGTAGTCGCCGCAGATGGCCCAGGAGTTCGTCATCACTCCCACACGCTGTCCTGCGAGGTAGAAGTCCACCGTCGAGGGGCCGCGGGGACGGCTGATGAAGGAGACACCGAGCACGATCACCAGCACAGCGGCCAGAGTCACCACTGCGGTGGAGGTCATGGCGGGTTCTCCTCAGCCGAGACCTCTGGATCGTCGAGCTCCTGCTGACCACCCAGCATCCGGGACTCCACCGAGGCGCTCAGCCGAGCGGCGGCGATGCCGAGGATCGCGAAGACCAGATAGAGGCCGCCGGCCGCGGCCACGAAGCCGGGGCTGAGCTCCCCGAGGACACGCGCTCCGGTCCACCACTGCAGGGTCATGGTCAGCACGGGGAAGGCCGCCACGAGGATGAGGAACACGAAGAAGTAGGCCAGGGCGATCGCGCGCTGGGCGCGGAATGCCGCGTCCACCTCGGCGGGGGTGTCGCGCACCTCGCGGTCCGAGGATGCGCCGAGACCGGCCTGCGACACCGCGTGCTCGGGTCGGCTCAGGCGGGGATCCACGTTCGGTACATGGTCCAGGCAGACTTGATCAGCACGACGGCGCCGCCGCCTGCCAGCACGAGGCCCATGCCCGGCAGCAGTCCGCCCCAGGCGTCTGCCTGGACCGAGAACGCGATGATTTTCCATGCCTGGAGCAGCACGATCACGGCGACGATGAGCCCCGGGATCGCCGCGTGAGCGATGGCCAGCCTGCGCCGGGGGACGAATGCCCCGGCGAAGGAGAGAAAGCCGACGGCCAGCGTGATGACTCCCGGCCCGTCGGTGCCGCGCAGTGCGTAGGTCTCACCGGTGACCTGCTCCATGAAGGGCAGATAGACCCAGGGGAGGAACGCGGAGACGATCAGCATGAGTCCACCGAGGATCATCGCCTTGCTGCCGGGATGGAAGACGCCCCAGCCGGTGGCGCTGCCAGCCTTCAGCCGAGCACTGATGCCGCCGTAGATGCCTTTGTCCGCTGTCGTGGTCATGCCGTCATCCTAGATGTGATCAGCACCACAGACTAAGCGGGTGTCGGGGAAACTGATCAGCGGTGCTTTTTCGACGCTGAACGGCGGTTTCTGCCGATCGAGTGGTCGTTCTGGCCTGCTTCTCCGCTCAACGTGCGATTCACGCCGCTGGCAAACACAGATGCACCGTTGAGGGTCCTCGCACTTGTGATCTGAGCCACATTTTGACTGTCTTAGAGGACTCCCTGCGCATCCCGCGCGGGTGAATCGCCTCGCACTAGGAAGAAGGGAGCCTCCCATGTCCGATGTGGCACATGAGGGAACCTCAGGTGTACCGCCTGAGGCGGAGGACACCAGTTGGCGCCAGCGCTACTGGAAGAAGAACCTCCGGCTGATGATCGTTCTGCTGGCCATCTGGTTCACCGTCTCATTCGGCTTCGGCATCCTGCTGATCGAACCGCTCAACAACATCGTCATCATGGGCTTCCCGCTGGGCCTGTGGTTCGCCCAGCAGGGATCCATCTACGTCTTCGTGATCCTGATCCTGGTCTATGCGCTGTGGATGGACCGGATCGATGACGAGTTCGGCGTCGCCGAACGCAATGGAGAGGGTGGTTACAAGTGACTGAAACCCAGTTCTGGACCTTCTTCTTCATCATCCTGACCTTCGGCCTCTACATCATCATCGCGTGGCGCTCCCGCGTGAAGGAGACCAAAGAGTTCTACGTCGCCTCTCAGGGCGTCCCGACCCTCGCCAATGGTGCGGCCATCGCCGCGGACTGGATGAGTGCGGCGAGCTTCATCGGCATGGCGGGCCTGATCGCCTTCCTGGGCTCCGACGGCTCGGTCTATCTGATGGGCTGGACCGGCGGCTACGTTCTGCTTGCACTGCTGCTGGCCCCCTACCTTCGCAAATGGGGCAAGTTCACGGTGCCCGAGTTCGTCGGGGATCGCTATTCAGAGTCGGTGCGCATCGTCGCAGCGGTCTGCGCCATCGTCGTCTCCTTCACCTATGTGGTCGGACAGATGGCCGGCGGCGGCATCGTCTTCAGCCGTTTCCTGGGCCTGAGCATCGAGTGGGGCGTGGTGCTGGTCGCCGTCGTCATCTTCTTCTACGCCGTGCTCGGGGGCATGAAGGGCATCACCTACACTCAGGTCGCCCAGTACACCGTGCTGATCATCGCGTACCTGATCCCGGCCTTCGCCGTGGCGTACCAGACCACGGGCATTCCGGTCCCGCAGATCTCCTACGGACGGATCCTCGCCGAGCTGGACGCGCTGAGCACCGAGTTCGGGCTGAGTGAATTCACCGAGGCCTTCGCCGGCCGTGCCGGCGGACAGGTCGACGTGTTCCTGGTGACGCTCTCGCTGATGCTGGGCACGGCGGGTCTGCCGCATGTGATCATCCGCTTCTACACGACCAAGACGGTCCGCGGTGCTCGCTATTCGGCCTTCTGGGCGCTCTTCTTCATCTCGCTGCTCTACCTCACGGCTCCGGCTGTGGGCGCGTTCACCAAGCTGAACCTGCTCCAGGGCGTCCAGGGACAGGGTCCTGACACCCTGCCCAACTGGATCAACACCTGGGGTGCGACAGGGCTGGTGACCGTCAACGAGGACGCGGAGACGATTCAAACCGTGTCCAACCTGGCGACATCCGGCGCGGATCTGATCGTCAACAATGACATCCTGGTCCTCGCCTCACCGGAGATCGGAGGGCTTCCCGCTCCGATCGTCGGCCTGATGGCCGCCGGCGGCATGGCGGCAGCCATGTCCACCGCTGCAGGCCTGCTGCTCGTGATCTCCTCGGCCGCTTCCCATGACCTGTACTTCCGGGTCATCAAGAAGACCGGTGCTTCAGAGAAGGAGCAGATGCTGGTCGGACGCATCGCCATGGCGGTCGCGATCCTCGTGGCGATCTGGGCCGGCATCAACCCGCCGGCCTTCGTGGCTCAGGTGGTCGCATTCGCCTTCGGACTCGCGGCCTCGACGTTCTTCCCGATCCTGATCCTCGGGATCTTCTGGAAGAAGGCGAACGGGCCGGGTGCCACCGCAGGCATGCTCTCCGGTCTGGCGTTCACCGCGACGTACATGATCTACACGCTGGAGGTCTTCGGAACCGGCGCCAACGATCACATCCTGAACGTCTCCCCGGAGGGAATCGGCGCGATCGGTGCTGCGGTGAACTTCACCGTGACCATCATCGTCTCGAAGCTGACGAAGCCGCCGAGCCCACTGGTCCAGGAGATGGTCGAAGAGATCCGGTATCCGCAGACCCGAACGGCTGCTGTGCGGTCCTGAATCGAGACCGCACGGGTCAGAGAGGACCCCGGCGGGAGATGAACCACGAAGCGGCCCCCGCACCAGACCTGGTGCGGGGGCCGCTTCGTGGTTCATGTTCGTGGTTCATGCTGTGTCGCTGTGCCGCCTGCTCGCTGGGTGTCAGCCTTCTTCGGTCAGCGAGGATTCGGCATCTCGCCACGAGTGTCTGGGCTCATAGCCCAGCTCGCGGCGGGCCTTCTCGATGGAGAGCAGCGTGTCATTGACACCCAGGTCCGCAACGAGCGGAACGTCGGGATAGACCTCCGCGACCAGTTCAGCATTGGGACGGGACATCACGGTGTCGGCCGCAGCGATGATGTAGCGCTCGAATCCCGGACCCGCCACAGCAAGAGCACGTTCGATGGCCTGTGCCCCGTCGCGGGCGTCGATGTACCCCCAGAGGTTCCACCTGCGCTGCATCGCGTCCGCGTCGAAGTCGGGGAATGCCGCATAGTCCTCGGGGTTCATGACATTGGAGAACCGCAGGGCGGTGATGGAGAGCTCCGGGTTCCAGCGCACGAGCTCGACGGCCATCGTCTCCTCGAGGTGCTTGCCCAGGGAGTAGGTGGATTCTGGACGCGCCGGATACTCCTCATCGACAGGGATGTACGGCGGAGGGGTGTCGAAGGGCAGCCCGAGCACGGTCTCGCTGGAGGCTGCGACGATGCGTCTGATCCCGAGCCGTGACGCGGCCCAGAACACGTTGAAGCTGGCGGTGATGTTGTTGTGGAACGTCGCGGCGTCCGGCCGGATGCCCGGGGCGGGCACCGCTGCCAGGTGCACCACGGCGTCCACGCCCTCGTGCCGGTCCCCCACCGCGCCGAGGGCGTCGATGACCTGGCCATAATCGGTGAGGTCGACCTTGACGAAGCCCGGCGCACGCGCACCTTCGACGTCGAGGCCGATCACCTCGTGGCCTGCCGCGCGGAGCTCCCGCGCGACGACCGTGCCGAGCTTGCCTGTTGATCCTGTGACTGCGATTCTCATGCCGCCACGCTACTTCACATATGGGGTTCCATTCGCTGCTGGGGGGCGGACCCGACCGACGAAGCCCGCCACCGCGAGGATCGTGATCACATAGGGCAGCATCAGCAGCGCCTCGGAGGGGACCGGAGTGCCGATCGCGGCGAGCACGTTGCCCAGCGAGGTGGAGAAGCCGAACAGCAGAGCCGCCAGGACCGCTCCGATCGGGTGCCAGCGACCGAGGATCATCGCGGCCAGGGCGATGAATCCTGCGCCGGCGGACATCTCCTTGCCGAAGGCCAGCCCCTGACCGATGGTGAAGAAGGAGCCGCCCAGCCCGGCGATGGCCCCCGCCAGGATGACGTTGTACACGCGCATCCGGTTGACCTTGATGCCCACCGTGTCCGCCGCCCTGGGGTGCTCCCCCACGGCCCGAGTCCGCAGACCCCAGCGGGAGCGGAACAGGAAGACGTTCAGCACCGCGACCAGGACGTACATCAGGTAGACCAGGATCGTCTGGTCGAAGAGCACCGGACCGATGACCGGGATCTGGGAGAGCACCGGGATCGGCAGGTCAGGCAGCTGCTGGCGGGCGTTCCAGAGCTCGGCGTTCTGCGTCAGCGTGGTGGAGAAGAGGAAGCCGGTCAGACCGATGACCAGCACGTTGAGCACCACGCCGACGATGATCTGGTTGACCTGATACTTCACCGAGAAGAACACCAGCACCGCGCCGACCAGGGCCCCCGCCAGCGGCGAGAAGAGCAGACCCAGATACGCGCTGGTGAAGACGGAGGCGGCGACAGCCGCCAGGAAGGCCCCGGCCAGCAGCTGCGCCTCGATGGCGATGTTGATGACCCCGGAGCGTTCGCCCACGAGTCCGCACATGGCGCCGAAGATCAGCGGCACCGAGAGCGCCAGGGCCCCGGTGAGCATGGTGACCAGCGGGATGACCGCCCCACGGTCAGCGCCGGCCCAGACCAGGAACGCCACGACGAAGAGCACCCCGAAGAGCAGCGGGAGCCAGAGCCTCGCCTGCGCCCTGTTCGAGGCCCGCCAGAACGCGTAGACGGTCAGCGCGAGGAGTGTCGCTGCCAGCACCCACCCGGCAGGCCGGGAGGGAAGCTCGATGACCGGAATCTCGAAGAAGTCCCCTGCGGAGGCCAGACGGAAGTGCGTCCGCCCTCCTGCAGGGCTTCCCAGCGCGAAGAGCAGCCCGAGCACAGCCAGGATCGCGTAGGTGATGGGGTATTTCCAGGAGACGGGCCGGACGCTGGCGGCGGCTCGCTCGGCCGGCTGCGCCTGAACAGCGGCGGGACTCACGGTCTGGTCGCTCACTTGCCAACCTCCTGTGACGTGGTGCTGGACGGTTGGTGAGCGGGACTCGGCCTGCTGTGATCCTGGTCCTCCGCCGCATCGGTGCCGACGGACCCGGAGGAACCGGAGGAACCGCCGCTGCGGCGTCGACTCTTCTTGAACCGTGGACGGCCGTCGGCATGCGGAAGGAAGAAGATGGCGCGCACCAGCGGAGGCGCCGCGATCATCAGCACGATCACCGCCTGGAGCACCAGCACGATGTCGATGGGGGTGCCGGTCTGTGCCTGCATGAGCACGCCGCCGGCACGGAGACCGCCGAGCAGAAGCCCAGCGAGGAAGGTGCCCAGCGGCTTCGAGCGCCCGAGCAGGGCCACGGTGATCGCGTCGAAGCCCAGGGTGCCTGCGATGCCTCCGGCGATCCGGTACTCGGTGCCCAGCACGTGGGCGGCGCCGCCCAGGCCCGCGAGACCGCCGGCCACGATCAGCACCAGGGCGGTGGCCTTGGACACGTTGATCCCCGCCGTGCGGGCAGCCTCAGGGTTCTCACCGATGGCGCGGAACTCGAAGCCGAGAGCAGAGCGTTCCAGCAGCCACCAGACGAAGAGCGTGGCGAGGATTGCGATGAGGAACCCGGCATGGATCCGGAAGCCCGGTCCCAGCAGCGAGAAGAGCTGGGCGGAATCGTCGACCGAGCTTGAGAGCGGCTGGTTGGAGCCGGTCTGCTTGTACCACTGCTGCTTCAGCAGCCATGCCAACAGGTAGATCGCAATATTGTTGAGCATGATCGTCACGATCACCTCATTGGCTCCGGTGCGCGCCTTGAGCACACCGGCGATGCCGCCCCAGATGGCGCCGCCGAGGATGCCGCCGGCGAGCGCCAGCAGCACATGCAGCCCGGCCGGGAGGGAGAGCGCATAGCCCAGGAAGCCCGCCGAGGTGGCGCCCAGGATGATCTGACCCTGGCCGCCGATGTTCAGCATCCCGGAGCGGAAGCCGATGGCGATGCCCAGACCTGCCAGGATCAGCGGCACCGAGTAGACCATGGTCTCGGTCAGCGGGCGGATGGATCGCGCGGCCGAGGGTGCCTGCCAGTCGAAGACGGCGCCGCGGAAGAGCGAGGAGTAGGCCTCGCGCAGAACCTGGAAGGAGGTCTCCAGGAAGTCGGTGGGCTGGGCGAAGAAGTAGCTCAGGCTGCCCTGGACCTCCTGATTGGCGCCGAGGATCAGCACTGCTCCGACCACCAGTGCGACGACGACGGCCAAGACCGTGACCACCCAGGAGGTCTGGCCCAGTTCACGCAGGGCGCGGGAGAGCCTGCCTTCCGCCTCGGCCCATGCTCCCTGATGGTTCGGGGCAGGGGCAGGGGACGTCCCGGACTGGGACCCTGAATCGGTCACGTGCTCTCCTCTGCTTCGGCCGAGTGATCGGTCCCGGACAGCGCTGTGTGATGGGTGGCGGCCTGCTCCTCGGCCTCCTCCACGGGCACACCGGCCATCATCAGCCCCAGCACATCACGGCTGGTGCCGGCCGGGACGATGCCCACGATCCGACCGCGGTACATGACTGCGATGCGGTCGGCGAGGTTCAAAGCCTCGTCCAGCTCGGTGGAGACGATCAGACACGGGGTGCCCTTGTCCCGCTCCTCGATGACGGTGCGGTGGACGAACTCGATGGAGCCGACGTCGAGCCCACGGGTGGGCTGGCTCGCCACGAACAGCCGCAGGTCCCGGCTCATCTCTCGGGCCAGCACGACCTTCTGCTGGTTGCCGCCGGAGAGCGTGGAGATCGGGTCATCCACGCTGCCCATGCGGACGTCGAAGCGCTCAGCCTGGGCCTGCGCAGCCTCGCGCATCACCGGCAGGCGCAGTGCGATGTTCCCCGGGCCCCCGGAGTAGGGCGCCCGATCGTACATGTCCAGCACATAGTTCTCCGTGACGGTGAAGGCCCCGATGACACCGTCGGTGCTGCGGTCCTCCGGCACGAAGCCCAGTCCTGCGGCCAGCCGCTGTTTGACGCTGAGCGGAGCAAGGTCCTGGTCATCGAGGAGGATCCGACCCGCCACAGGCTCGCGGATCCCCAGGATGGTCTGGGCGAGCTCGCTCTGACCGTTGCCGTCCACCCCGGCGATGACGAGGATCTCTCCCCGGCGCACCTCGAGATCGACATCATCGACGACGACCTTGTCCATCGAACTGAGCACGGTCAGTCCCTCCACCGCGAAGCTCACCTCCCCGGGGGATGCCGGCTCCTTGGCGGTGGTGAGGTTGACCTCACGCCCGACCATGAGCCCGGCCAGCTCCGTCTCCGTGGACTCGGGGGTGGTCTCTCCGACGACGGCGCCGCGCCGGATCACGGTGATCCGGTCGGCCACCGCGCGGACTTCGCGCAGCTTGTGCGTGATGAAGACGATGGAGGTCCCGGAGTCCCGGAGCTGACCCATGATGGTGATCAGTTCGTCGGTCTCCTGCGGGGTCAGCACGGCGGTGGGCTCATCGAGGATCAGCACCTTCGCGTCGCGGGAGAGCGCCTTGATGATCTCCACCCGCTGCTGGGCGCCGACGGGCAGATCCTCGATGCGCGCATCGGGGTCCACGTCGAATCCGAAGCGCGCGGAGATCTCCAGCACCTTCTCGCGCGCCTGACCCATGTCCATGATGCCTGCGGCGCGGGTGGGCTCGTAGCCCAGCGCCACTGACTCGGTGACGGTGAACACCGGGATCAGCATGAAGTGCTGGTGCACCATGCCGATCCCGGCGGCCACCGCGTCCCCGGGCCCGTTGAAGCTGACCGGCTCGTCGTCCAGCAGAATCTCACCATCGTCCGGGGCGTAGAGCCCGTAGATGGTGTTCATCAGGGTGGACTTGCCGGCCCCGTTCTCACCGAGCAGAGCGTGGATCTCGCCCGGTTCGACGGTGAGCGATATCCGGTCATTCGCGGTGAAGGAGCCGAACCGCTTGGTGACCCCTCTCAGCTCAAGCTTCATCTCTGCGGTGTCACCAATCAGCTCAGCGTGGGTCAGGAAGGAGCGTTCTCGGACTCGATGACGGTCTCGCCATCGATGATCTCCTGGCGGAGCTGCTCGATGGCATCCTGCACCTCAGAGGGGACCTCGTCCTCGAAGTCGTGGAAGGGAGCCAGGCCGACGCCGTCGTTCTCCAGGGTGCCCACATACGGCTCACTGGTGAACTCGCCCGCTGCGCCCTCTTCGATCGTGGTGTAGACGGCGGTGCCGATCTCCTTCATCACCGAGGTGAGCATGATGTCTGGGAAGTCGGTGGACTCATAACCGTCGGAGTCGACCCAGATCATCTTTGCCTCGGCGTTCTCCAGCACGGGGCCTGCGCCGACACCGGCGTTGCCGGCCACCGGCATGATGATGTCGGCGTCCTGGCTCAGCAGCTGCTCGGTGACTTCGCCGCCCTGAGTCTGGTCGCTGAAGTCGCCGGAGAAGGTGCCGGACTGCTCTTCCTTGTCCCAGCCCACCAGCTCGACCTCGGCGTCGTTGTCCTCGTTGTACCGATCCACGCCGTCGGCATAGCCGTCCATGAACACGGTCACCGAGGGGATCTGGACTCCGCCCCAGGTGCCGACCACGCCGGTCTCGCTCATCGAGGCGGCGACGTAGCCCGCCAGGTAGGCGGCCTCACCGGTGTTGAACACCAGCGGCTTGCCGTTGGTGAGCTCCCCCTCGAGCTCCTCCTCGTTGAAGTAGGAGTCGATCAGCGCGAAGTTGGTCTCTTCATTGGCCTCCGCGGCGAGGCGCAGCCCCTCCTCCAGCAGGAAGCCGACTCCGAAGACGACGTCGCAGCCCTGCTGGACCATGGTGTCCACATTGGGGGCGTACTCGGATTCCGCAGTGGACTGCGCCTCAGCGTGCTCGATGCCCAGATCCTCGATGGCCATCTCCAGGCCCTCATAGGCCGACTGGTTGAAGGAGCGGTCGTCCCAGCCGCCCTCATCGGAGACGACACAGGCCTTGTAGTCGACTTCTTCGGAGGCGGCGGCGTCGCCGTTCTCCGACTCTTCCTCGGGCGCCTCGCCGCAGGAGGAGAGGACGAGTGCTGCGGCTGCGGTCACGGCGAACGCGCCGCTGGTCTTGAAGGACCTCTTCATGGGGATGCTCCTCATGGTGCAAGAACGGCACCCCGAGGGTGCCGTGAAACGAGTGATGCAGGCAATGGTACGACACATTTCCACACGAAACATTGCACAGATGTTTCATCCGATGTTCACCGGCGCAATGCCCGCCGTCATCCCTCAGTCAAGGTGCTTGGAGGTGGTGTCCGGTGCGAGCTTGAGCATCAGCAGGACCGCGAGCACGACGCCGACCAGACAGATTCCGAAGGCCCCGGAGAGCCCGAAGGTCGGCTCCATCCACGCGATGAAGACGAGCGGGCCCAGACCGGCGCCGATCCTGGAGATGGTCGAGGCCCAGCCGAATCCTGAACCGCGCAGCTCGGTGGGATAGAGCTCGGAGACGTAGGTGTAGAGCACCGGGATGCTGATCTGGATCACCATTCCGAAGCCGAGCAGAAGCAGCAGCACGGCCGTGGGCAGATGCATCGTCAGTCCGAGCACCACCAGCATCGCGGTGGCCACCGGGGCGGAGACGGCGAGCAGCACCCGGCGCCCGGTGATCTCGACCAGGACGGTGGAGATCACCACGCCCACCAGTCCGACGGCGGCCATGCCGGCCGTGCGGATGAAGGCCTGGTCCTGCTCGTAGCCAGCCTCGATCAGCAGCGTGGGCATCCACTGGATGGCGATGTAGTAGACGGTCATGATGGCGAGGAAGAGCACCCAGGAGACGGTGGTGACCCTCCAGCTGTGCGCCCAGACCAGCTTGAGCTGCTCTCCCACCGCGGCGAAGGTCAGCTTCGCCGGAGCCTGAGTGGCTTCAAGCGTGTACTGGCGCACTGGCGCACCGGTGCGGGCGACCAGCCCGTCGATGACCCTGCGGGCCTCGGCCATCTGTCCCTGGCGCATCAGATACATCGGTGACTCGGGGACGAAGAGCCGCACCGCAAAGACCAGCAGCGCGGGCAGGATCATCGCCAGCAGGGGGAGCCGCCAGTCTCCCCAGGTGCCCACCAGCCATGCCGAGACGAAGCCTGCGAGCGCCGCACCGATGGGCCACCAGCCGTCCATGGCCGTCAGCACACGTCCGCGCTGCCTGGCCGGGGTGAACTCTCCGACCAGGGCGTAGTCCACCGGGATGCAGCCGCCGAGCCCGACCCCGGCGAGGAAGCGGAAGAGCACGAACCATTCAAGGCTCCCGGTCATCGCCCCGGCCACGGTGAACAGCGAGAAGATCAGCAGGGTCCAGGCGAAGGCCTTCCTGCGGCCGATCCGGTCTGCGATCGTGCCCCAGAGCACTGCGCCGACGGCCATGCCGATGAGGTTCGCGGTGCCGATCCACGCCGCGTCCGAGGCGGTCAGGTTCCACTCTTCGGAGAGCAGCGGGATCAGGATGCCGTTGAGCGAGACGTCCCAGGCGTCGAACATGAATCCGAGCCCGCCGACGACGAAGATCCGACCCTGCGTGTTCCATCGCCAGGGGAGGTTCTGCAGGACTGATTCACCGGTGGGCAGCGCCGCAGCGGGCGTGGAGGTGTTCTGATGCACGAGGAGAGTGTAAGCCACTCACCCCCGCCGCCTACTCCCAGATGACCTCGGGCTCATCGGCGGTCATGTCGACCAGCGGTGTGCCCAGCGTGCCCGGATCCCCGAAGTAGAGCTCGTAGAGGCTGGTCACGCCGCCCTCCTCCGCCTCGTATTCGACGTTGACCTGACCGGTGAAGTACTCGGCCTTGACCAGCGTGGGCGTGGTGTAGCTCGGACTGGGAGTCAGCCGCTGCAGCGCCTGGTCAGTCTCGGCCGGAAGCGATCGGGAGATGCTCCCCTCCACGACTGCGGCACCGGAGACGTCCGCCGGCATGTCCAGTCCGCAGCCCGCCTCCATCTCCTTGGAGGCGATGCAGTCCTCCACGTCGGCGATGATCAGCTCGCGCCAGGTCTCAGTGGCCGCTTCGGTGAGGGCCACCTCCAGGGTCGTGGCCGTGGTGTAGGTCTCGGTCACTTCGACCACTCCGTCACCGTCGAAGCTGAAGTTCTCCTCCTCGAGATCAAGCTGGTACATCAGACCGAGGAACACCGTGGCCTCGCCACCCTCCACGGCTTCACCGTTGACCGTGACAGCCAGGTCTCCGAGATCCGGCTGCATGAGCTCTGCCTCAGCATCGACCTCCCAGGCATCAGTGTCCGGGTTCTGGTAGGTGTAGACCCGTTTGGTCACGCCGACCTCGCCGAGGGTGTAGCTGACCTGGACCTCCTGGGAGTACGCGGCCTCTTCAGCCGCGGCATCCTCAGTGACCTCGACGTCAGTGATCGGAGCCAGCTCCAGTGAAGCCGCAAGCACCTCCTCCGTCATCAGGCTGTCGTCACTGACCTCATAGAGCAGTGACCGCGCGGCCTCCGCCTCGCCGTCTGCCAGCGCGGTGAAGTAGGACTCCACCGCGGCGGCGGGGCTCTCGGCATCCACGGCAGGCGCCTCGGCCGCCGCAGAGTCCTGAGGCTGGGTGGTGTCATCATCGGCCGCAGCCTCACCCCCGCGCACCAGCAGGAGGATGAGAGCGATCACAGCGACCACGACGAGGACGCCGACGGCTATCAGCGTCCAGAACAGCCCCTTGCCGTGCCCGCTGCCTCCTCCGCTGGGCCCGCCCGGGCCCTGGGGATACATCGGATCGCCGGGCCCGTCGGGATAGCTCGGTCCCCCGGGAGTGTTCGCAGGACCCTGGTATCCGTACCCGGACTGGCCCTGCGATCCGTACCCGGACTGGCCCTGGTATCCGTACCCGGACTGGCCCTGCGGCCCGTAGGTCGGCTGGTGATCTGACATGTAGCGCCCCGTTCGCTGCCAGCCTGCACTGGCTCCTGACCTGCTGTGTCCGCCGAAACCGCATGGCTCGGTCGTGGAGGCGCGACATCTGCCCGACCCGCGCCTCTGAGAACAAACAGTACTGCCAAAATCGCCTCGATCGGCTTATCGGCGGGGATCCGTCTCAGTCGAGAGTGCCGGCGCGGGAGCCGCGCGCCGCGCCCTCGAGCTCCTCGGCGGTGCGCAGCAGCTGATTGGCACGTTCGGTGAGCCTTCGGGCGGCTTCTGGACTGTGCCGTTCGGAGCCTCCGGCCCAGAGCGCCTGACCTCGTGCCACGACGCGGCAGAACGCGCCCGCACGATCGAAGGCGGAGTCGATGTCCCCGCGGTACATGCCCGCCAGGACGAGATCAGCCAGTCGGTCCATCTCCTGCGCGGTGGGCGGCTCCGCGATGCCGGCGATGGCATGCGGAGCGGAATCCGTCTTGCCCAGGCTGTAGTACTCGCTCATCCGCTGAGGGTCCTTGTTCACCGCGGCACGGATCGCGTAGATCCGCCAGAGACCGCCGGCGAGCGAGTGCGCGGGGGAATCGGACCACAGCTCCGCGATGGCCTCGATGCCCTCGGTCTCCGCCAGCCGGATGAACCGCTCGGTGACCTCCGGGTCATCGGAGTCCCGCCCGTGGAAGACGAGCGCGTGGGCGGTGTCGTGAGCCGCCTGGGCGATGATCGCCGGATCAGCCCCGCCTTCCCGCTGGTCGAAAGCTGCTGGGTCGATGTACCTGGGCCTGCGGTGGCGAGGCTGGCTGCTCATCGCGTCCTCCTAGAAGAGATTCGCTTCGGTCCTTCATCGGCTGCACTGCCGTGCTCGCACGGTGTGCGTCATTATGCCGCAGGCCGCGGCGGCGATACCATAGGGCACGTCTTCAGGGGCTTCACAGGGGCCTTTAGCTCAGTTGGTAGAGCATCGGACTTTTAATCCGCTGGTCGCGGGTTCGAGTCCCGCAGGGCCCACCGCGCTCCGCCGAGGAAGACAGTGATGCCCAGGTCAGCGCCGTGCGCGGACCTGGGCATCACTCGTCCACAGGACTTTTCTGCAGCCGGGGCACCGGCCCGGGCTGCCCGGTTGACCTCGCCCCTGCCGAAGGAGCACACTGGAGATGTGCCGGGCTGTGGTAACCCCCGGGCTCCATTCTCGAGCCGCTTCGAGCGGCCACGCGCCGTGAGGCGTTCCCAGCCCGGCACACCCCCACTCAGCGTCACCCGTTCGCCAGGCATCGTCAGAGCGTCCGCGGGACAGGCAGCCGGGCAAGGTGTCCGAGGGCGTCGCCCGGATGGCGCAGGGATGTTCATCTCTGCGCTATACACTCGGGCCCGACACGTCGACAATCGTTCATCCTGGGGACATTCATCGCATGATCGTACGCAGAGGCCAGCGCCAGCCTGTGGCCACCGACCTTCTGGCCGGCATCGCCCGGGAAGTGCGCTCCGGAGTCCACCTGATCTCCCAGCTGCTGGGCAGCACCCACGAGAACCGAGCGGAACTGCGTGAACAGCTGATCGATCTCGAGGGCCGCGCGATGGACCTCCATTTCAACCTGATGACACACATCCGCAGCGTCTTCCTCACCCCGCTGCCGCGGCAGGACATCTACGCCCTCTCGCAGCAGCTGAACCGCACGATGGAGCATGTGGTGGCCGCCGGTGATCTCATCCTGGCTCGGCCGAATCTGAGTCTGCCGGCGCAGAGCGCCGACCAGCTGGAGACCCTGAGCCGGCAGCTGGACCTCACCGTCGCGGCCATGTCCCGACTCGAAGACTTCGACCTGCTCGAGGAATACTGGATCCAGATGCAGCGCCTGACCAAACAGGCGAATCGGACCCACCGGGTCTGGATGACCTCCAGTGACAATGCCTTCCAGCCGAACATCGCACTGCAGCAGTCGCAGATCGCCGACGCTCTGCTTGCCGCCGTCCACGATCAGCGGACTGTGGCGGTCACTGCCGGTTCGATCATCGTCCGCGAGTCCTGAGGCCGCCGGGTGGAGCCGATTCTGCTCGGGCTCATCTGCCTGCTGCTCGTCCCCAACGCCTTCCTCGCCGGGCTCCACGACGTGCCCAACGCGATCGCGATCCCGGTGCGCACGCGTGCGCTCACCGCGCAGGCCGCTTCTCGGCTCGCGGCCATCTTCAACACCTTGGGGGTGCTGCTCGCGCTGCCGCTGGGCATGTATCTCTACACCTGGTTCGACTTCCCACAGATGAGGTCGAGCGTGCTGCTCGCCGTCGTCCTCTCGGCCCTGATCTCTCTGCTCGGCTGGAACCTCTTCACGTATCTGCGCGGGATGCCCACCTCCACCACCCATGCGCTGCTGGCCGCATTTCTGGGCGGAACGGTGGCCGCCTCCACAGTGGCCGACCTCGACTTCGCAGAGGTCCTCGCCATGCCGTGGGCCGGTGCGGTGCTGACGCTTCTGCTCTCGCCGCTGGTCGCGTTCGGATTCGCGTATCTCCTGGTCTTCGCCGCCGTGCGCGTCGCCCGCGGAGAGGACCCGGACGCGGTGAACACCACCTCCCGGATGGCGCAGTCGGTCAGCGTCGGGGTCACCTCGCTGGGAACCGGACTTCAGCAGGGCCAGCGGTTCTCCTTCGTCCTGCTCACCGCACTGATCGCCGCCCAGGTCGAGGACGCCCAGTCCTGGCTCCCCGCCGCATATTGCACGTTCGCCGTGCTGATCGGCGCCGGATGCCTGACCGGGGGCTGGCGGATCGGGCACACGCTGGGGCACCGGCTGGTGGACATCGACCCGCTGCGCGGCATGGTCGCGACGACGACGACCTCGGCGCTGCTCTTCGTCGGCTCACTGAGCTTCGCCCTGCCGCTCTCCACCTCGCTGACCGCGGCGTCCACGATCATCGGTGCAGGGTCGAATCAGCGCTTCGCCACAGTGCACTGGCGCCAGTTCCGCCGGATCTGTCTCTACTGGGTGCTGACCCCGCTGGCCGCGGGTGCAGCGACGGCGATCTTCACCCTGGCCATCAGCCCGCTGCTGGGCTGACGGCCGCCGAGCCCGCCGGGGCCCGCCCTCCGCTCACCCGAAGCGGCCGGAGACGTAATCCTCGGTGGACTTCTCGTTCGGAGTGTTGAAGATCGCGGAGGTGTCGTTGTATTCGATCAGCTTGCCGGGTTTTCCGGTGCCTGCGATGTTGAAGAACGCGGTCTTCTGCGAGACGCGGGCAGCCTGCTGCATGTTGTGGGTCACGATGATCACCGTGTAATCCTGCTGGAGCTCACCGATGAGGTCCTCGATGGCCAGTGTGGAGATGGGGTCCAATGCGGAGCAGGGCTCATCCATGAGGATCACGTCAGGCTTGACCGCGATCGTCCGGGCGATGCAGAGACGCTGCTGCTGGCCGCCGGAGAGACCAGAACCGGGCTTGTCGAGGCGGTCCTTGACCTCCGCCCACAGGTTGGCGCTGCTCAGCGCCGACTCCACGATGTCATCCGATTCGGACTTCGACAGGCGCGCGCCGTTGAGCTTATAGCCGGCCAGCACATTCTCGCGCAGACTCATGGTGGGGAACGGGTTCGGGCGCTGGAAGACCATGCCCACCTGGGTGCGCACCGTCACCGGGTCCACGCCCGGGTCATAGATGTTCTCACCATCGAGCAGGAGTTCACCTTTGACCCGCGCGCCGGGAAGCACCTCATGCATGCGGTTCAGCGACCGCAGAAATGTGGTCTTCCCACAGCCGGAGGGACCGATGAAGGCCGTCACGGCCCGGGCATCGATGCTGATGTTGATGCCTTCCACGGCAAGGAAGTCGCCGTAATAGACGTTGAGGTCAACGGCATCTACACGCTTAGACATATCTGGTCATCACACTTTCTCTGGGTGGATCAGGGGCAGCCCGCAGCGACGGCTGTCAGCGCCCGGCCTGCTTGGGAGCGAAGAGCGTGGCGATGAGGCGGGCGAACAGGTTCAGCCCCATCACGATCAGGATCAGCACCAGGGCCGCGGCCCAGGCGCGCTGCTCCGACGGGTCGGAGAAGTTCGGCGAGGTGGGATTCTGGAACTGGCGGAAGATGTAGACCGGCAGTGCCGTCATCCAGCCCTGGAACAGATTCCAGTTGGTGTTGACCACGAATCCGGCTGTGACCAGGATCGGTGCGGTCTCACCGATGACGCGGGCGATCGCCAGCGTGACGCCCGAGGCGATGCCGGAGATCGCCGTGGGGAGGACCACCTTGAGGATCGTCCGCCATTTGCGCACTCCCAGGGCGTAGGAGGCCTCGCGCAGCTCATTGGGCACCACGCGCAGGATCTCTTCTGTGGTGCGCACCACCACCGGGACCATGAGCACCGAGAGCGCGATGGCGGCGGTGACCCCCAGCGTGGAGCGCTGGGTGGAGAGCAGTCCGGTCAGGCCGCTGAAGACCGAGAGGAACCACGCCATGGCGGCACCGGCGAAGAGCCCGGCCACGATGGAGGGGATGCCCGTCATCACGTCGACGAAGAAGGTGATCGCTCGAGAGAGCGGACCGCCACGCGAGTATTCCACCAGGTAGATGGACGTCATCAGCCCGATCGGCACTGAGATGAAGGTGGCGGCGAGCGTGATCAACAGCGAACCGATCATCGCGTGGCGGATGCCTCCGAGCACCGGTTCACCCTCGGTCTGGGATCCCTCGTCAACGAGGCCCGTGACGCCCTGCATGTCCGAACTCAGGAACCCCGGCTCCATCAGGCCCTGGATGCCGACCGAGGCGACCGACCAGATCACCGAGATCAGCGGAAGGATCGCCAATGTGAAGGCCAGATAGATCAGGTTGGTCCACAGCGCATCAGTGGCCCTGCGCCGGTTCACCCGGGTGCGGGTGACGATGTAGCTGCTGGCCACATAGATCACGGCGGTGAAGATGAACCAGGTGGCGAGGTTGAATCCCAGCAGCGCCGAGAGTGCCGCGCCGAGCACCACGGCGGCGGCGAGCAGGGCCATCCACAGCCACGACGGGAGCACGTTCTGCGTGAGCGAGCTCCGGCGCGGAGTGGGCTCGCTGAGCTGCGGCGGACCTGCGGGTCCCTGGACAGAGGTGGGAGTGGGCGTCTGTGTCATCAGTTGGCTCCCGAGAATTCCTTGTGGCGGCTGACGATCCAGCGTGCTGTCATGTTCACCAGCAGAGTGATCACAAAGAGGACCAGGCCGATGGCGATGAGCTGGGCCTGGCGCTCCGACCCAGGTGGAGCCTCGGGGAAGCCGAGGGCGATCTCCGCGGGGATGGTGCTGTTGCCGTTGGAGATCAGCGAGGCGGTGAGCATGCCCGGGGAGAGCACGAGCGCCACTGCCATGGTCTCGCCGAGCGCGCGGCCCAGTCCGAGCATGATCCCGGAGATGATGCCGGCCCGGGCGAACGGGAAGACCGACATCTTGATCATCTCCCACCGGGTGGCGCCCAGCGCGAGGGCGGCCTCTTCATGCAGCTTCGGCGTCTGGATGAAGATCTCTCTACAGACCGAGGTGATGATCGGCAGGATCATCACGCCCAGCACGATTCCAGCCGTGAAGATGGTCCGACCGGTCTGCGAGGGGTCACCGGCGAAGAACGGGATGAAACCGAGGTTCTCATGCAGCCAGTTGTACACCGGGATCAGCTCTGGTCCGAGGAAGCTCATGCCCCACGCGCCGTAGACCACTGAAGGGATCGCGGCCAGGAGGTCGATCACGTAGCCGATGGACTTGGACCACCGCGGGGGCGCGAAATGGGAGATGTACAGCGCGACCCCGACCGCCACCGGGGCGGCCAGCACAAGCGCGATGAGGGAGGCTATGAGCGTGCCGATCACCAGCGGATAGGCGTAGTCGAAGAACGCACCGACGATCCATCCGCCCTGTTCCTCCTGATAGACCGCATCCCGGGAGTTTGCCGCCAGGAACAGGACCACAAAGATCAGGGTCAGCAGGATGATCACGCCGGCGGACACCGTCAGCGCGGAGAAGACGCGGTCTCCTGCGACTCCCCGTTTATCGGACTGAGTCAGTGAGCTGCTCACCTGGTCTGCCTCTCAAATCTCGGTCGATAGTGCTGGGTAAAGCATGTACGGACGTCGGACGGTCGAAGTCTGAACTGCGACCCGACCTGCCCGACGTCCGCATCATTCATGCGTTGCAGTACTCGCTCAAGCTCACTCTGCGACGGTGATGGCGGAGAGGGACTCCATGGCCCCGTCACGCAGCTCGTCTGAGATGGGCGCGTTTCCTGCGGCGGCTTCGGCAGTCGCCTGGCCATCCTCGGAGAGGACATACTCGCCGAAGGCGACAGCCAGATCGGCAGTCTCCTGCTCGGGATACTCGTTGCAGAAGATGTGGTAGCTCACCAGGACGATCGGGTAGGCGCCGGACTCTTCGGTCCTGCGGTCCAGCTCGAAGGCCATGTTGTTCGAAGCCTGTCCCTCCACAGCGGAGGATGAGGCGACGGCCTGGGAGGCGGCTTCCGGCGAGTACTCGACGTACTCCTCGCCGACCTGGACGGCGACCGTGTTGAGGTCACCGATCTGGGAGGCATCGGCATAGGTGATGGCACCGTCGGTCTCTGAAGTCAGACCGACCACGCCCGAGGTCTGCTGAGCGGACTCGGCGGCGATCTCACCGGGCCACTCGCCGGAGACTTCGTAGTCCCAGACATCCGAGGCCGTGGCCAGGTAGTCCACGAAGTTCTCGGTGGTGCCTGAGTCGTCGGCGCGGTGCACGACCGAGATCGGAGTGGACGGCAGCTCCATGTCCTCGTTGTGCTCCGCGATGGCCTCGTCGTCCCAGCTGGTGATCTCACCGGCGAAGATCGAGGCGATGGTGTCGGCGTCGAGGTTCAGGGTCTCGTCGATGCCTTCGACGTTGAACGCCACGGCGACCGGAGAGATGTAGGACGGAACGTGGAAGGCGCCCTCAGTGCCGCAGATCTCTTTGGAGGACTCCCACTCGTCATCGCTCATCGCCGCGTCAGAACCGGCGAAATCGTACTCGCCGCCGAGGAAGCCGTCGCGACCGCCGCCGGATCCGACGGAGGCGTAGTTGACCTGCGCGTCGGGTGCGACCGAGGTGAAGCCGTCGGTCCAGGCAGTCATGGCAGCCTCCTGTGAGGAGGCACCGCCACCCACGAGGGTGCCCGCAACCTCGCTGCTCGCGCTGTCGCCGCCGTCGGCATTGCCCTCCGCCGCCGGGGTGTTGGACTCGCCGCAGGCCACGAGGGCCAGGGATGACACGGACAGGATGGCCGCTGCGCGACCGAAGTTCTTCATCTTCACGTTTACATGCCTCTCTAAGGTTTCATCGGGCGACATTGGCGCCGTTTGAAGGAGTCTGTGCGGCCTGCCGGGGGTGCGTCCGGCGAACCTCGATTCACATTAGGCAGTGCAGATGACACTGCGACCCTCCCAAAGTGTCGGGCGCTCCCATGTTGGGTGAACGCTTGGTGAACGACCACGCCGTCGGCGTGACGGATGTGCCGAGCAGGGCACCGGTGTCCGCACTGTGAGCCGACTCGTATCCCTGGGGAGCCCTGCGGAATAGACTCTTGGGGTGACATCTGAGCGCACCCCCTCCTCCCCACTGGCCCGTGCGCGCCGTTTCGCGAAGCGACGTGCCCGGGTCGGTCTTCGCAGGGCCCGGCGCTCAGTGGTCCCTGCACTGCAGATGACTGTCGCCGGGGTGGGTGCCTATACCGTGGCTGAACGGGTCGTCGGCCACGATGCCCCGCTCTTCGCCGCCATCGCGGCCCTCATCGCGCTGGGGTTCTCCAAAGAGCCGCGGATGCGCAAGGTCCTCGAGGTCAGTGTGGGCTGCACCCTGGGCATCCTCATCGGCGATCTGCTGCTGCACCTGCTGGGCGCGAACCTGGCCACGGCAGCTGTGGTGCTGTTCCTCTCGATCATGCTGGCCCGCTTCCTGGACTCGGGCCCGGTTCTGGCCATGCAGATGGGGCTGCAGGCGCTGCTCGTGGTCCTGATCCCGCCGCCGGAGGGCGGAGCGCTGGGGCCCTTCACGCGCAGCCTCGACGCCATCATCGGCGGAGCGGTGGCCCTGGTCATCACGCTGCTGACCCCGAAGGATCCTCGCCGGGAGCCCATCGCGGAGCTCAAGAGCGTGGTGGACGCGATGACCGCCTCCTTCCGCGATGTCGCGGAGGCCGTGCGCAGCTCAGACTCCCGCCAGGCGTGGCATTCGCTCATCCGCTGCCGCGGCCTGCAGCCGCAGATCGATGAGCTGCGCAGCGCGGTGAGCTCGGCCAAGGAGCTCACCAGCTTCTCCCCCGCCTACCGCAAGCACCGCCACTACGTCCGGCATATGGGGGAGGTGGCGGATCATGTCGACCTCTCGGTGCGCAGCATGCGAGTGGTGGCCCGGCGGATCATCAGCACCGTGGACAACGCCTCCCTCAGCGACGCCGGAGTCGAGAACCTCTCCGCCGTGCTGGACGAGTTCGCCGACGCCTCACTGCTGCTGTCCCAGGCAGTCTCGGAACCAGGTTCGGCGTACTCGCAGCGGATGGAGACGGCCCAGGAGGCGCTCGCCTCGCTTGCCCAGCAGCTGCACCCGAAGTGGCTGGGGATCGTGACCCTGGAGGGAGAGACGGTGGTGCTGCTGCTGCGCACGCTGGTCGTCGATCTGCTGCAGGCGGCCGGGGCCAGCCACGAGGATGCGCGCGACCAGCTGCCAGAACTCTAGGCGGCGCCTGCGGATCAGAGGGTCACACAGGTCAGCGCTCGAGGACCAGAGACCGAGGATCAGAGCTCGAGGATCATGCGGGTGTTGCCGAGGGTGTTCGGCTTGACCCGGGCCAGGTCCAGGAACTCGGCCACACCTTCATCCGGGGAGCGCAGCAGCTCGGTATAGACCTCAGGGTCCACGGTCTCCTGGTCATTCATGATCCCGAACCCGTGCCGGGTGAAGAAGTCGACCTCGAAGGTCAGACAGAAGACGCGGGCCACGCCCAGTTCACGGGCCCGCGTGGTGAGTCCCTCCAGCAGCGCCGATCCCACTCCGTGACCTCGCCAGCGTGAATCCGTCGCCAGGGTGCGCACTTCGGCCAGGTCCTTCCACATCACATGCAGCGCACCGAAGCCGATGAGGCTCTGATCCTCTGCCTCGGCGACGAGGAACTCCTGGATGGACTCGTAGTAGGCCACGGCTTCCTTGGGCACCAGGACCCTCTGGTCGACCAGCGGCTCCGCCATGCCCATGATGGCCGAGACATCGGCGGTGCGTGCCGGCCTGGTGATGAAGGAACCCATCTGCTCAGTCTAGGCCGCGGCCTGTTCAGCCCTCGCTGAGGATGAACTCATGGGGCTCGGAGCGGACCCCCTGCAGGCTGACGGTCAGCTCATAGCTGCCGGGGCTCAGCGAGCGGTCCGGTTCGGTGCAGTCCGCGGAGGAGTCCGAGCGCGGCCAGGTGAAATGGGCCTGCTCGACCTGCCCCGGCTCCAGCTCGACCTCGAGGGACTCGCGGGTGAGGGTGCACTCCGCCGTGGAGAAGACTGTGGCGCCGGCGTGGGCGACGACGAACTCCTGCTCCGTGGTGCCGAGATCGGCCGTGCATGCGTAGTCGGCGGTGTTCTCCACCTCCATCACGAGCATCGGAGCGAAGCCGGGCGCGTAGGACTCCGATCCGGTGTCGGCGCGGACCTGAAGGTCTCCGCTGCGGCAGCTGCCATCCTCGGGCGGTCCGTCCGCGGAGTCCTGGTCCTGGGCTGACTCCTCGCCGCTCTCCCCGGTCTCGGATGCCTCAGGGTCCTCAGTGTCCTCGGGGTCCTGCCCAGCTTCAGAGGAGGGCTGCGTCGGCGAACCGGTCTCGGCGGGACCGGAGGACTCCGCGCTGGAGCTCGAGGAGCCTGCCGGAGCTCGGGTCTCCGCAGAGTCGAACCAGCCCGTCACGATCAGGGCCAGCCATGCGCCCAGCGCCATGAACAGCACGGCCAGGACACCGACGAGGATGCGCCGGCGCCGGTACACCTCGGCAGACTGCCGCCTTCGCTTCGAACCCATGGCCCCAGGTTAGCGGAGGTCCCCGGTGGTGATCCTCAGCCGAGCAGGCGGTCGCGCAGCTCCCGCACACGCAGGTGGATGTCGTCGCGGACAAGCTCCATGCGTTCGCGCCCCGTGATGCCGCGCGCACTGGGCTCGTCGACCTCCCAGCGCTCCACCTCCACGCCGTCGAGGTCCGGAACCTCAGCCTCGGCTCCGATGAGCACAACGTGCCCAGCCTCACGCATCGCCTCGGGCGTCAGCTGCGTCGGAGTCTCTCCCGTGATGTCGGCTCCGATGTCCTGCAGGACCTCCGCAGAGAGCGCGTTGATCTCAGATCCTGGCTGCGTCCCGGCGGAGGAGACGAGGACGGCACCTTCTTCTCCCGCGACGGCGAGGTCATGCCGCAGCAGTCCGGCCGCCATCTGGGACTTGCCGCCGTTCTTGACACAGACGAAGAGCACAGCAGGAGCCTCGGTGCGCGGAGCGGGAACTGCCACCGGTGCGACCTCCTCCTCGGCGGCGCGAACTGGCCGCTCGGCGGGGTGCGTGGATGATGCGTCCTGGCTGCTCGCTGCTGCTGGTTCCGTCACCGGGCGGTCCTCTCGGTCATGGCATTGAAGAGTCTGGGCAGGGCACCCTGCACGACAGAATAGTAGGACCAGGTCCCCCGCTTCTCGCGGGTGAGGAACCCGGCGTCGACAAGGACCTTCAGATGGTGGGACACCGTGGGCTGGCCCAGCCCGAGCGGCTCGGTGAGGTCACAGACGCAGGCTTCCCGCTTCTCCTCCGCGGCGATCAGCGTCAGCAGCGTGATCCGGTGCGGGTCAGCGAGCGCCTTGAATCCTGCGGCGAGCTCGGCAGCCTCTTCCGGATCCAGTGAGACGCTGGCCGTCATGGGAGTCTGACAGTCGGTCTGGAGGGTCATCGCAGCTCCTGGATTCTCAAGTGCAGTGCGGCCGCGCCGCATGGATTGACATCTGTCGATGTTTCTGAGGATACTCGTTGCATCGAAGCTTGTCGATCCGTTCAGGAGACCCCGTGAGTCAGTCTGCTCCACCCATGCCCAACACCTCAGCTGTCGTGGCCAAGCTCTCGGTCCTGGACCGATTCCTGCCGGTGTGGATCCTCGCCGCCATGGCGCTGGGGCTCGCGCTGGGCGCCGTCGTCCCTCAGGTGGGCACCGCCATGGAGTCCATGGAGGTCGCCGGAGTCTCACTGCCCATCGCCATCGGACTGCTGGTGATGATGTACCCCGTGCTGGCCAAGGTCCGCTATGACGAGACCGGCAGGGTCCTGACGGACAAGAAGCTCGTGGTCACCTCGCTGCTGATCAACTGGCTGCTGGCCCCCGCCTTCATGTTCGCGCTGGCCTGGGCCTTCCTCCCCGACCTGCCGGAGTACCGGACGGGCCTGATCATCGTGGGACTTGCTCGCTGCATCGCCATGGTGCTGATCTGGAACGATCTGGCCTGCGGTGATCGCGAGGCAGCCGCGGTGCTCGTCGCGATCAACTCGGTGTTCCAGGTGTTCATGTTCGGTGTGCTCGGCTGGTTCTACCTCCAGGTCCTGCCCGGCTGGCTGGGGCTGGAGACCACCTCCGCTGAATTCTCCGTCGCTGCGATCACCATCTCCGTCCTCGTCTTCCTGGGCATACCGCTCGTGGCCGGCTTCCTCACCCGCACCTTCGGCGAGCGCGTGCGGGGCCGTGAATGGTACGAGACCACGGTCCTGCCGAAGATCGGACCCTGGGCCCTCTACGGCCTGCTCTTCACGATCGTGGTGCTCTTCGCCCTGCAGGGTGAACAGGTGCTGACCAACCCGATGGACGTGGTCCGGATCGCCCTGCCGCTGCTGGTCTACTTCGTGGTCATCTTCGGCGCCTCGATGCTCATCGGCTGGATGCTGCGCATGGGCTACGAGCGCACCACCACGCTGTCCTTCACGGCCGCCGGAAACAACTTCGAGCTCGCCATCGCCGTGTCCATCGCCACCTTCGGCGCGACCAGCGGCCAGGCCCTCGCCGGCGTCGTGGGTCCGCTCATCGAGGTGCCGGTGCTCGTCGCCCTGGTCTACGTCGCCCTGTGGACCCGCCGGTTCTTCACCGGCTCGAACACTCCCGCCGCCCAGGAGAGCGCGATCGCCGGGGCCGCCCCCACCACGCTCTGACCCCCTTTCCCCGTCGAGATCGTCTGCCGCCGAATCACCCACCTTTCCAGGAGGAACGTCATGAGCACCGAGAAGCCCACCGTCCTGTTCGTCTGCGTCCACAATGCCGGCCGCTCCCAGATGGCCGCCGGATTCCTGCGCGAGATCGCCGGGGACTCCATCCAGGTCTTCTCCGGCGGCACCCAGCCGGCAGACTCCGTGAACAGCACTGCCGTCGAGGCCATGGCCGAGGTGGGCATCGACATCTCCAAGAACATCCCCGACAAGCTCTCGCCGTACACCGTGCAACAGTCTGATGTCGTCGTGACCATGGGCTGCGGAGACGACTGCCCGTTCTACCCGGGGAAGCGCTATGAGGACTGGAAGCTCGATGATCCGGCCGGTCAGAGCATAGAGAAGGTGCGCGTGATCCGCGATGACATCCGGGGACGCGTGCGCGAGCTGCTCGGCACGCTGAACGTCACGGTCTGATCCCACGCCGCGCCGCTGCTCGAGCCACGGCAGCCGCCGGGAGTCTCTAGACTCATGGCGATGAAAGCCGCCGCACCGAACCCTGCCTCCACCACGTCCGCACGCGCTGATATCAGCTTCACCCCCGAGCCCACGCTGGTCCATGATCGCGTGATCGAGTGGTTCGAGGAGCATGCCCGGACGCTGCCCTGGCGGGAGCCGGACTGCACCCCCTGGGGCGTGATGGTCAGCGAGATCATGCTGCAGCAGACCCCCGTGGTGCGGGTGCTTCCGCGCTGGCAGGAATGGATGCGACGCTGGCCGCGCCCGGCGGATCTGGCGGCGGCGCCGGTCGCTGAGATTCTGCGGGCCTGGGATCGGCTGGGCTATCCGCGCCGCGCGCTGCGTCTGCAGGCCGCCGCTCAGGCGATGGTGGACGACCACGGCGGGGAGGTTCCCGGCACCGCTGACGAGCTGCGGAGACTTCCCGGAGTGGGCGAGTACACCGCCGCCGCTGTGGCCTGCTTCGCGTTCAACCAGCCCGAGGTCGTGGTGGACACCAACATCCGCAGGGTCCACGCGCGGGCCTTCACCGGCCATGCCCTGCCGGGCAAGACCTACACCTCGGCGCAGCGACGACTGGCCCACGACCTGATGCCGGCCACAGCCTCTGACGACGGGGCCACGGCCTGCGCCTGGAACGCCTCGGTCATGGAGCTGGGCGCGCTGATCTGCACCGCGCGTGCTCCACAGTGTGAGGTGTGCCCGGTGGCGGACCTCTGCGCCTGGCGCACCGCAGGTTCGCCGGCGCCCACCGAGGAGCAGCAGACCAAGGGGCAGGCCTGGGCGGGCACTGACCGACAGGTGCGTGGGGCGATCATGGCAGCGCTGCGCACCTCGGCGGCGGTGCCGCGCGCGGAGCTCCTGGACGGGCTGGCGCTGCCCGAGGCATCAGCTCAGCAGCGCTCCCGGTGTCTCGATTCGCTGATCACCGACGGGCTGGCCGCACAGGCCGGAGACCGCGTCAGCCTGCCCGGAGCCTAGGTCCCGACCATCCGTGCCCGGCGGCGCTGCTCCGCTGGGCAGGGATCAGCTCGGCTCAGTCGGACTGGCCTGCGCCTGACTGACCTGCGCCTGACTGCCCTCCGTCGAGGACCAGGCTCAGCGCCTCGGTGAGCGATCCCACCTCGCGGATGCGCATGCCCTCGGGCACCGCCTCCTTCTCGGTCCCGGTGGACCGGCGCGGAACGATGGCGTGGGTGAAGCCCAGCCGCTGGGCCTCCTCCAGGCGCTGGCGCAGGCCGGGCACCGGGCGGACCTCACCAGCCAGACCGACCTCGCCGAAGGCCACGAACCTGTTCGGCAGCGGCTTCTCCAGCGCCGCCGAGGCCACCGCAAGCGCGATCGAGAGGTCCGCCGCAGGCTCGGTGATCTTGACTCCCCCGACCGTCGCCACATAGGCCTCCGACTTCATCAGGGCGGTCAGCTTCGCGCGACGCTGGAGCACCGCCAGGAGCATCGAGACCCGAGGAGAGTCCAGCCCGGAGACGGCGCGGCGGGGCTGGGCGGCCTGGGACTCGGCGACCAGGGCCTGGACCTCGGCGGTCAGCGGGCGTCGTCCTTCCAGCGTGATGGTGATGCAGGTGCCCGGCACGCGTTCGGTCATCGCGGAGACGAACAGCCCGCTGGGATCAGCCAGGGAGGTCAGTCCGTCCTCATTGAGATCGAAGCAGCCCACGTCATCGGTGGGCCCGTAGCGGTTCTTCACCGCGCGGAGCAGTCGCAGCCGCGAGTGCCGGTCACCTTCGAACTGACAGACCACGTCCACCAGATGCTCGAGCATCCGGGGCCCGGCGATGTTGCCATCCTTGGTGACATGTCCCACCAGGATGGTGGTCATGTTCTTGCGCTTGGCGGCCTCGATCATCGAGGCGGTGACCTCACGGATCTGCGTGACTCCCCCCGCGGCGCCGTCCACCTCCGCCGAGGAGAAGGTCTGCACCGAGTCCATGATGGTCAGCTGGGGGGAGAGCTTCTCGACCTGGCCCAGCGCCTGGCCCAGATCCGACTCGGCCGCGAGGTAGAGCCCGTCCGAGATCGCATCGATGCGCTCGGCACGCTTCTTGACCTGCGCCGCAGACTCCTCGCCGGTCATGTACAGCACCGGTGAGCCGGTGTGTGCGCGGGCCACGGCGGCGGCCACCTGGAGCAGCAGCGTGGACTTGCCGACACCGGGCTCCCCCGCCATGAGGATCACGGCACCGGGCACCAGCCCGCCGCCGAGGACTCGATCCAGCTCCCCGATGGAGGTGGGCCTGAACTCGGCCTCCGAGGCGTCCACCTCATGGATGACTCTGGCCGGGGCAGCGAGCTGGCTGGCCGCGGTCGTCCGGGCGGTGACCTGGCCCTTCTCCTGGACTGAGCCCCAGGCCTGGCATTCGGGGCAGCGTCCCACCCACTTGACGGTCTGCCAGCCGCATTCGGTGCATTCGAAGGCCGGGGACCCCTTGGAGCGGGAGCTGCTCCGTGCAGCGGTGCGAGTTGCCATGCCCCTACGTTACCGCCGGGCCATGACATGTTCCGGCGCATCCAGCGGGACGCCGTACGATGCTCGGAGCGGGGCTGCGTCGCACCTGACCAGGGTGATCGGCATCCTCGCGCCCCCCCCTGCCGCCCACCCCAGGAGACTCGTGTTCCGCTCCCCCAAGATCTTCTTCCGCGTGATGGCCTTCGCCGAGGCCGTCTCCTGGACACTGCTCATCGGTGGGATGATCCTGCGGGCCACCAGCGGCCTGGACGTCGCCGTGAGCATCGGCGGCGGCATCCACGGCTTCGTGTTCCTGGCCTACGCCGCCACCGCGGTGATCGTCGCGAAGAACCAGCGCTGGCCGGGCGGACCCACGGCGATCGCGCTGATCAGCGCCGTCATCCCCTATGCCACGGTGCCGGTGGACCTCTGGCTCAAGCGCAGCGATCGGCTCGACGGACCATGGCGCACCCGGGCCACGGCCGACCCCCGTGATCACAGCTGGCACGACCGCGCCCTGCGGGTGCTGCTGAACCGGCCCGCGCTCATCGGTGGTGCGCTGGCCGCCGTCGTCGTCCTGGTCTTCATCGCCCTGCTGGTGATCGGCCCTCCGGGCTCCTAGCCGGGGACGGGGACCTCGCGCCAGGTCCGGCAGGCTTCGGGTCCCCGGGAGGCCGTCTGCACGGCGGCGGACATGAGTGAAGCGCCGCCGGAAGATTCCGACGGCGCTTCACTCATCTGCGGCCCGGGGCCTGGCCTGGGGCAGATCCCCGTTCGGGGCCCGGACCGCGGGGATCAGCTCTCGATCGCGGCCGGCTCGTCTGCAGCTTCGATCTGGTCCTGCGGCTCGTGCCACTCGAAGGTGAGCTTGCGCTCGCGCCCTTCGCCCTCGACGCCGATCTCGATGCCTGCGCCGTGGGGGATCTCGCCGTAGAGGATCCGCTCGGAGAGCTCGTCCTCGATCAGGGTCTGGATGGTGCGGCGCAGCGGCCGGGCACCCATCGCCGGATCGTAGCCGGTCTCGGCGAGGAACACCCGGGCGGGCTGGGTGACCTCGAGGGTCATGGCCTGCTCGGCGAGCCTCGAGCGCAGACGGTTCACGAACAGATCCACGATCTGGACGATCTCCTCCTGCTTGAGCTGCGGGAAGACGATGGTGTCATCCACACGGTTGAGGAACTCCGGCCGGAAGTGCTGACGCAGCTCCTGGCTGACCGTGGCCTTCATCCGCTCGTAGTTGGTGGTGGTGTCTTCACTGGAGGTGAAGCCGGTCATCACGCCCTTGGAGATGTCCCGGGTGCCGAGGTTGGTGGTCATGATGATCACCGTGTTCTTGAAGTCCACCACGCGGCCCTGGGAGTCGGTCAGGCGACCGTCCTCCAGGATCTGCAGCAACGAGTTGAACAGATCCGAGTGGGCCTTCTCGACCTCGTCGAAGAGGACCACGGAGAACGGACGGCGCCGCACCTTCTCGGTGAGCTGCCCGCCCTCCTCGTAGCCGACGTAGCCCGGAGGGGCGCCGAAGAGCCGCGAGACGGTGTGCTTCTCGGAGAACTCGGACATGTCCAGGGTGATCATGGCCTCTTCGTCACCGAAGAGGAACTCTGCCAGGGACTTGGCCAGCTCGGTCTTGCCGACGCCGGTGGGCCCGGCGAAGATGAACGAGCCCGAGGGGCGGTTCGGGTCCTTCAGCCCGGCACGGGTGCGCCGGATGGCCCGGGAGAGCGACTTCACCGCCTCGTCCTGGCCGATGACCCGCTTGTGCAGCTCCTCCTCCATGCGGCGGAGACGATCCGACTCCTGCTCGGTGAGCTTGAACACCGGGATGCCGGTGGAGAAGGCGAGGACCTCCGCGATCAGATCTGCATCGACCTCGGCGATCTCATCATTGGAGCTCGACTTCCACGCGTCCTCCTTGGCCTGACGCTCATCGACAAGCTTCTGCTCCTTGTCGCGCAGGCTGGCGGCGCCCTCGAAGTCCTGGGCGTCGATGGCGGCTTCCTTCTCCCGCCGAACGTCCTCGATCTTCGCGTCGAACTCCTTGAGCTCCGGCGGTGCCGTCATCTTCTGGATGCGCAGCCGGGCGCCGGCCTCATCGATCAGGTCGATGGCCTTGTCCGGCAGGAAGCGATCGTTGATGTAGCGGTTGGCCAGCGAGGCGGCAGCTTCCAGGGCCTCCTCGGTGATGGAGACCTTGTGGTGGGCCTCATAGCGGTCGCGCAGCCCGCGCAGGATCTGCACGGTCACCTCCACTGAAGGCTCCGCCACCTGGATCGGCTGGAAGCGGCGTTCCAGCGCAGCATCTTTCTCGATGTGCTTGCGGTACTCATCAAGCGTGGTGGCGCCGATGGTCTGCAGCTCACCTCGGGCCAGCAGGGGCTTGAGGATGTTGGCGGCGTCGATGGCACCCTCAGCGGCGCCTGCTCCGACCAGCGTGTGGATCTCGTCGATGAACAGGATGATGTCTCCGCGGGTGCGGATCTCCTTGAGCACCTTCTTGAGCCGCTCCTCGAAGTCACCGCGGTAGCGCGAGCCGGCCACCAGGGATCCGAGGTCAAGCGTGTAGAGCTGCTTGTCCTTGAGCAGCTCCGGGACGTCTCCGTTGACGATGGCCTGGGCCAGGCCTTCGACGACGGCGGTCTTGCCGACACCGGGCTCACCGATCAGCACCGGATTGTTCTTGGTGCGGCGGGAGAGCACCTGCATCACGCGCTCGCGCTCGTAGTCGCGGCCCACCACGGGGTCCAGCTGCGCTTCACGCGCGGCGGCGGTGAGGTTGCGCCCGAACTGGTCGAGCACCACCGAGCCTGCGGGGGTGCCCTCATTCGAGCTGCTCTGTCCGACACCCGCGCCGGCCTTCTCCTGATTTCCACCGGAGTAGCCGGAGAGGAGCTGGATGACCTGCTGGCGGACCTTGTTCAGGTCGGCGTTGAGCTCCACGAGGACCTGGGCTGCGACACCCTCGCCCTCGCGGATCAGACCCAGCAGGATGTGCTCGGTCCCGATGTAGTTGTGGCCCAGCTGGAGCGCCTCGCGCAGCGAGAGCTCCAGGACCTTCTTGGCGCGCGGGGTGAAGGGGATGTGACCGCTCGGCGCGTTCTGGCCGGGACCGATCTTCTCCTGCACCTTCTCGCGCACTCCGGTCAGTGAGATGTCCAGCGACTCAAGGGCCTTGGCCGCGACACCCTCACCTTCATGGATGAGACCGAGCAGAATGTGCTCGGTTCCGATGTAATTGTGGTTCAGCATGCGTGCCTCTTCTTGGGCAAGCACAACCACGCGCCGGGCGCGATCAGTAAATCTCTCGAACATAGCCACAGACACTCCTAGCGTTGGTGCTCTGCCTCAAGGCTACGGGCCTTCAGCGGCCCCGTCGCCGCTGTTCGCCATAGGGGAAAGTTCCGTCCGACATGCGTGGAGCCCGGGAGCAGCGCGATGCTGCTTCCGGGCTCCACGCGTCACGGCGAGGGTTCGCGGGACCTATCGCTTCTTGGCGTTGCGGTAGGCCTCGACGATGTCGCGGTGCAGACGACCCCTGCTGGAGACCTGATATCCGTTCTTCACGGCCCAGTCACGGATCTGGCGCGCTTCGTTCTGGGGTGAGGGCGGAGCGATCGCCCGGCCCTTGCGGATGTATTTCTTCAGCGTCTCGCGCAGCTCTCTCGCGTGGTCATCACTGAGATCTATCTCATAAAACCGGGAGTCCAGGCCGAATGTGACCGTCTCCTTTGCTTCGCTTCCGTCAAGATCATCGACGAGAACCACTTCTACCTTTTGGGCCATTTCAAACACCTCACTGCTCACTCACACGCCGGGAGTCAATCGAACTCATCTCTTTCGGCGCTTTTCGCACGGCGACAGACCAAGAACGATCTATGTATCTCTGAGTATTTCAAGAAATACAATTGACGGTCAAGCTGGAAGCATTCAGGGTTTTCCCAGCTGGGAAGATATTTTCGACCGGCGACCTGGTTGTTCAACCCGCACGGTCAGGGCGGATTCTTTTTCAGTGCGGACTCGCCGAGGAGGCCGCCGGCCCCTGCCGGGTCTCGTGCCGGCGCTCCCCGGCCTGGTGAGAGGCGTCCTCGCGCACCTGCGCCTCGGCCGCACGCTCACTGCGATCGGCGCGGAAGATGGCGCGCATCGCCATCCAGAAGACCAGACCCACCCCTATCGAGGGAGCAAGAACTTCAAAGTATGTCCAGAAGTTTTCCATTAAATTCCTTGCTTACATTCAGGTTTTATCTCAGATGAGCGGCGGTCAGCGCCAGGCTACACCCCCACGGGGGAAGCGTCAGCCCTGCGCCTCTGGCTTCAGGAGCGGGAACAGGATCGTCTCGCGGATGCCTGCTCCGGTGAAGAGCATCACCAGTCGGTCGATGCCGAGGCCGATGCCACCCATCGGCGGGGCGCCGTACTCCAGGGCCCGCAGGAAATCCTCGTCGTGCTGCATGGCCTCGTCGTCGCCGGCGGCGGCCATTCGAGACTGCTCCACGAGACGCTCGCGCTGCAGCACCGGGTCGACAAGCTCGGAGAAGGCCGTGCCGCGTTCCATGCCTCCGATGACCAGGTCCCAGGCCTCGATGACCCCGGGCTTGTCACGGTGGGCCCGGGCGAGCGGCTGCGCGGCGGGTGGATAGTCGCAGACGAACGTCGGCTGGATCAGCTGCGGCTCCACGATCTCGCCGAAGAGCTCGATGACCAGCTTCTGCGCGTCCCAGTCCGGGTCGACGGAGACCTCCTGGGACTGCGCGATCTCGCGCAGCTGCTCCGCAGGGGTCTCGGGAGTGATCTCCCGACCCACCGCCTCGGACAGCGCCGGGTAGACGGAGAGCCACTTCCATTCGCTGTCGAGATCGATGACGCCCTGCTCGGTCTCGATCTGCCGGCTCACGCCCGCGGCATCTGCCGCGCGGAGAATCATCTCGCGCATCCGTTCGGCCATCACGTACATGTCCGCCCACGCCTCGTATGACTCGAGCGTGGTGAACTCCGGGGAATGGGTCGAGTCCACCCCTTCATTGCGAAAGACCCGACCGATCTCGAAGACCCGATCGATGCCGCCGACCACGGCGCGCTTGAGGTAGAGCTCTGTGGCGATGCGCAGCGTCATGTCCTGATCAAAGGCGTTGAGGTGCGTTTGGAAAGGACGCGCCTGTGCGCCGCCATGGATGAGCTGGAGCATGGGAGTCTCCACCTCCACGTAGCCGTGCCCGTGAAGGGTCTCGCGGATGGAGCGGGTCACGGCGGCGCGCTGATAGACCATCTGCCGTGCTTCATCCCGGACGATCAGATCCGCATAGCGCTGGCGGACCCGGGTCTCCTCATTGAGCTCTGCGTGCAGCACCGGCAGCGGGCGCACCGACTTGGACGCGATCTCGAAGGAGCTCGCCATGATGGAGAGCTCTCCGCGGCGGGAGGCGATGACCTCCCCGGTGATGCGCACATGGTCCCCGAGATCCACCAGGGACTTCCACTGGGCGAGCGCCTCCTCCCCGATCTCGGCCAGTGAGAGCATGGCCTGGAGGCGGGTGCCGCTGCCGTCGGGGCCGCCCTCCTGTAGCGTGGCGAAGCACAGCTTGCCGGTGTTGCGCACGAACATCACGCGTCCGGCCACCGAGACGATCTCTCCAGTGGAGGCGCCCGGCTCCAGCTCGGGGAAGCGCTCGCGCACCTCGGTCAGCGAGGCGGTGCGCTCGACCGTGACCGGATAGGGCTGGATCCCGCCTTCGAGCAGGCGCTCGCGCTTGTCCAGACGCACAGCGCGCTGGTCGTTGTTGTCGATGTCTCTTCTGCCGGCTGGGGCGGGATTCTGGTCAGTCACAGTCGGTCATTCTACGTGCCTCGACCCGCCGCCTCTCAGCACTGCCCGCTGCGGCTGCTCGCCGCGGCTACCAGATCGTGACGCGCTCCTGCTCAGGCAGGTACATTCCGTCGCCGGGCTGGGTGCCGAACGCCGCGTGGAAGGCATCGAGGTTCTTGACCACCTGGCTGGCGCGGAACTCGGCCGGGGCGTGCGGATCGATGCTGATCAGCGTGACGGCGCGCTCCGGACGGGTGAGGTTGCGCCACGCCTGCGCCCAGGCGAAGAAGAAGCGCTGATCCGCGGTGTAGCCCTCGAGTTCGGGGGCTTCGATGCCCTGCTGATCCAGCCACAGACGATAGGCCTTGTGCGCGATGCCGAGACCGCCGAGATCCCCGATGTTCTCGCCCAGAGTCAGCTCACCGTTGACGGTGTGCTCCGGGGCCTGGGAGGGGGATAGTGCGCTGTACTGGTCGACGAGCTTCTTCGTGCGCTCCTCGAAGGCCTCCCGATCTGCCTCGGTCCACCAGTTCTGCAGCGAGCCGTCTGCTCCGTAGCGGGATCCCTGATCATCGAAGCCGTGGCCCAGCTCATGGCCGATGACCGCACCGATGGCACCGAAGTTCTGGGCCATATCGCGTTCCGCAGAGAAGAACGGGGGCTGGAGGATCGCGGCCGGGAAGCAGATGACGTTCTCCAGGGGCGAGTAGTAGGCGTTGACCGTCTGCGGGGTCATGTGCCATTCCTCAGGGTCCGGGCCATCGTCGAGCTTGGCGATGTCCCGGCGCCATTCAAACTCGGCCGCACGGCGGACATTGCCCACCGCGTCGTCGGAATCCACCTCGACGCTGCTGTAGTCGATCCAGCGGGAGGGGAAGCCGACCATCGGGGTGAATGCATCCAGCTTCTCCAGCGCCCTGGCCTTGGTGTCCTCCCCCATCCAGCTCAGCGCGCTGATGGACTGCCGATAGGCCTCGATGAGGGCGGCGATCAGGTCATCCATCGCGGCGCGAGCCTGCTCCGGGTAGTGCCGGGCGACGTAGATCTGGGCCACGTCCTCACCCAGATTGGCATTGGTCAGCGCCACCCCGCGCTTCCAGCGCTCCTTGAGCTGCTGCGCCCCGGAGAGCTTCTTGGAATAGAAGTCGAAGTTCTGCTCCACCAGCTCGCCGTGCAGCAGCGGCGCGGCCCAGCGGATGAGCTGCACGCGCAGCCAGAGCTTCCAGGTCTCCAGCGGCCGCTCCATCAGGACGGTCTGCATGCCGGGGAGCGCGTCGGGCTGCGCGAGCACCAGCTGTTCGGTGTGCCGCGGCTCCAGTCCCCACCCGGCGAAGGCCTCACGCAGCAGGGGCATCAGCGCCCGCGACTCGGTCTCGGTCACTAGGTTGTAGCGCTTCTGCGCGTCCCTGGTGGTCACCTTGTCCCAGTGGTGCTCCGCGATGGAGGACTCCAGGCCGACGACGGCGGCCGCCGCCTGCTCGGCATCCTCGACTCCGCTGATCTGCAGGATGTGCACCAGATAGTCCTGATAGGCGCTGAGGATGTCCGCGAGCTTCTCCTCGCGGTAGTAGGACTCATCGGGCAGACCGAGGCCGGACTGCATGATGTGCCAGAGCATCCGGGTCGGGTCTCCCGCGTCCCGCATGGCGCCCGCCACGAAGATGCCGTCCACTCCCTGACGCTGCCAGGCTGAGGAGAGCCGGACCAGCTCTTCGACGCTGCCCACGGCGTCGAGCTCCGCGAGCATCGGTTCGATCGGACTGAGACCACGGCGCTCAGCGGCCCCGGCATCCATGAATGCGGCGTAGAACGCGCCGATGCGGGACACGATGGCCGGGTCCGTGGCCTCCCCGCCGGTCAGATCCGCTTCGGGGAGCACCGTGCCGTTGGTCCCTGCGCCGTCGTCTGCGCGAGCGGCCGCCTGTTCCAGGATCTCGCGCACATCGGCCTCGGCCTTCTCGCGCAGCTCGTGGAAGGATCCGTACGCGTCCATGTCCGCAGGGATCTCGGCGGTCTTGAGCCATTCGCCGTTGACGTGCTTCTGCAGGTCATCCTGCGGGCGCACGCTGTCATCGATGTAGGGAAAGGAACTCGCGGCGCTGGCAGTGCTGGGGATCGTGCTGGGGGTCGTGCTGGCGGTCGTGCTGGCGGTCTCAGTCATTGACTCAGCCTACTCCGGAGGCGCTGCGCTGCTCATCTCGGCTGTGCTCGCGGGACGCAGCACGGCGTTGTCGATCAGCCGCACCGGACCCACCCGGGCGGCGATGAGCGCCAGCGCCTCGCCGCGGAGCACCCCCTGCTCGTCCTGCAGCGGCCCGCCGGGCGCGATCTCCTGGAGCGACGCAGGGTCCAGCACCACCAGGTAGTCCAGTTCCAGGCCCTCGGCGGAGGTGAGCTCGGCGACCTGATCAGCCAGACTGAGCGGTCGGCCCGAGGCGGCCTCCTCGACCAGGTCCGACAGTGCTGCCGGCAGCGCCAGGGCGGCGGCGTAGTCCTGCTCCTGAAGACGCCGGTTGCGGCTGGACAGCGCCAGTCCGTTCGCATCCCGGACGATCGGCACGGTTCTGATGGTCACCGGGAGGTTCAGGTCCGCCACCATGCGAGTGATGATCGCGACCTGTTCGGCGTCCTTGGCGCCGAACCAGGCATGCAGCGCCGCCGGGGCAGGAGCGGCCATGATGTTGAGGAGCTTGGCCACCACGGTGACCACGCCGTCGAAGTGTCCTGGGCGCGCGGCCCCCTCCCAGCGGCGTCCCAGCTCACCGGCGCTGACGCTGACCCGAGGAGACTCGGGGTAGCCGGGGTACATCTCCTCGATCTCGGGGGCGAAGATGAGGTCCGCCCCGTGCTCTGCCAGCAGAGCGACGTCCCGCTCCGGCGTGCGCGGATAGTGGAGGTAGTCGGCGTCGTCGTCGAACTGCAGCGGATTCACGAAGATCGAGGCCACCACGATGTCCGAATGTCTCCGCGCGGCATCGATCAGCGCGGCGTGGCCCGGGTGCAGCGCCCCCATGGTGGGCACCAGCCCGATGACCGGCGCCCGGTCCCCGGATGGGCCGTGGGTGCGGTGGGCGCCGTGGGTGCGCAGATGATCAGCCACGGCATCTGCGAGCGCCGCTCGGAAGGCCGCCGCAGTGGTCAGGACGATGGGTTGAGTCACCGCAACAGTCTAGGACCGCGGACTCCCGCGCAGCTGGTGCGGGTCAGTCCTCGAGGGTGTCGAGCAGTTCGGCGGCCTTCGCCGCGGAGATCAGTCCCCGGTCCAGGGCGCGCTGGGTGGTCGCCCGCGCCATGGTCAGATACGCGGTGCGGATGTCGGCGGGCAGCTCGGAGGAGGCCAGAAGCTGCGCATGGTGCCGGACCGTCCCCACGTCGCCGCGCGCCACCGGGCCGGTCAGCGCTCCCTCCCCCGAGGCGAGCGCGTTGTCCAGCGAGGCCTGCATCAGGGGACGCAGCACGGTCTCCGCGTGGTCCACACCGATCCGGTGCAGCATCTCGGCAGACTGTCCGGTGATCGTGTTCAGGTGGTTCGAGGCATGCGCAAGAGCGGCGTGGTAGGTCAGCCGGTCGGCCTCTCGGATCACCACGGGCTCGCCGCCCATCTCCACGACCAGGGCCTGGGCGATGGGCAGCACGGGGCCCGGCGCGGTCACCCCGAAGGCGCAGGTGTGCAGCTTCTGCAGATCCATGCTCAGACCGGTGAAGGTCATGGCGGGGTGGATGGCCAGACCGATGGCCCCGCGGGCCTGGGCCGGGGCGAGGACCTCGGTGCCGAAGCGCCCGGAGGTGTGCACGATCAGCTGGCCGGCCTGAATGTGCCCGGCCTCGGCCAGTCCGGAGACGAGCTCCCCCAGCGCGTCATCGGGGACTGCCAGCAGCACGAGTTCCGCGCGGCGCATGATCTCCGGAATCTCCAGCACCGGGACACCGCCCAGCAGGGACTCGGCGCGCGTCAGCGAGTCCTCGGAGACTGCATGGACCCCGATGATCGAATGCCCGGCACCGCGCAGCGCGGCCCCGAGCACCGCACCCACCTTGCCGGCAGAGATGATCCCGACGCCGAGGCGGCCCTCCCGCTGGGAGGGCGGCAGCTCCGCCGCGTAGGGATCGACGGGCTGCTCAGCGCTCACGGGGATGCGGCTCCTGTTCGAGGGGGCGTGTGGAGGCGGGTTCCGCCGTTGGGACGGGCCCCCTCTGGTCCGGCTGATCGGGCGCGATGGCCTCTGCGGCCTTGCGCTCGAACTCCTGCAGCTCCTCGGGGCGCATCCAGTGGTTGCGATCGCTGTAGCGCCTGGCCTGCGCCGCCTGGTCCGATTCGTAGGCGAAGAGCTCCTGCACCGCGTCCAGGTCCTGGTTCTTCAGTCTCGCCTGAAAGGGCCCGGCGGGAGAGTGGATGAAGACGTCAGCCACCCGGCGTCCGCGCTGCAGCGGCCCCTGGTGCATGCTCAGCGACTGGATGCGCTCATGCGGGATCATGGTCAGTCGGCGTGCGGCCCGCCCGTCCCGGAACATCAGCGCCGCGGGCGTGGTGCGGAATCCGCGACGACGCCGCACGAAGGGGTCGAACAGCCGGGCTCGGCGGGGCACCTCGGTGAAGTCGAGCTCGGTGCCGCTCTCCAGCAGTCCGGCGGTGAAGACCTCCTCAGGGTTCTCCACCTGCAGATCAGGGAACATCTCTGCGGCCGTGGCCATGACGTCCTCGAGCCTGCCCACCGGCAGCAGCACGGAGCGCTTCTCTCCGATTCCGTAGCCGGCCACGGTGACCACGATCCTGAACCACTTGAAGGGACGCCACAGGACCGGCTGCTGGATCTGCAGCGCCTGGACACGGCCTGGCGGGATGGTCTGATTGGTGGTCTCGAGCAGCCCGTAGCGGATCCGCAGTCCCGCGCTCGTGGCGATGGAGGTGAAGCCGAAGCCGGAGCTGAACTGCTGGTAGTAGATCGTCAGCGCGGCGATGCCCATGGGGATCGCCGCCGGGAGAGACGCTGCGACCAGTGCCGGCCAGATCTCGCCCAGACCTTCGTCGGGGGTGAAGGAGGCGGTGACAGCACCGGCGACGATCGCGACCACGCCGATGATGATCAGCACGCAGAGAAAGACGGTCCCCCAGCCGCTGAGCACGGAACCGATCAGCCGCCCGGTCGGGACCTTGGCGATCAGCCGGTCCTGGCTGGCAGCGGACCCCATGGACGGGGAATGCGCAGCGGCGGGTCGCAGCGGGTCGGTGCCGGAGTCGGTGCCGGAGTCGGTGAGGGGGTCGGTGCGGGGGTCGGTGCGGGGGTCCCCGACGTCGGCGGCTCCGACTTCCTGAGCTCCGCCGGACCCCGTGGATCCGGTGGACAAGTCCGATTCCGCGGTGTGTCCGGAGGGCCGGGCCGCATCTGCGGCGACGCCGGAGGCCCGGTCCATGATCTCGGCGCGCAGCTCTTCAGCCTGGGCCTTCTTCAAGAACGCCAGGGTGGCAGCGGTGCCGTCGCCCTCGGCCACCTCGAATTTGAGCTCTGCCAGTCCGGTCAGGCGTGCGAGCAGCGGCTGACGCAGGTCCACTGCCTGGACACGATCGATGCGTGCCTGGCGGTGCTGTCGCACGAAGACGCCGGACTTCACCATCACATGCTCGGTGGTGATCTTGTAGCGCGTGAACCACCAGGAGAGCACGAAGCTGCCGAAGATCAGCAGGATGATCAGCAGCGCACCCAGTCCGCCGAGGATGAACGGCGTCGGGTTCGCCGAGACATCGCGCTGGATGTCCCCGCTCTGGAATGCCTGCCAGGCATCAGCCCACATCTGCCAGTTGTAGCCGAAGATGATGCCCGGGATCGCGACCACGGTGACCCAGCCGCGCACGAAGGGGCTCAGCGGATGCACCTTGGTCCAGCTGGCGTCGAACCAGCGCTCGGGCTCGCTGTCCTGCCGGCCGGCCGAGTCCTGGGCCGAGCCCTGGGCCGGCGGCTGCGCAGCGGTGCGCTGCTGGCCAGGGTGCTCGTGGCCGGAGTGCTCGTGGCGGGGGTCTGCTGGATCCGTGGGCTCGTCGCTCATCGGTGGGCTCACAGACCGGCCAGCCGGGCCTGGCCGCGGAGGGAGAGCTCTTCCCGCAGCCGCGCGCCCTCTTCGCGCGAGGCGCCGGGGATCACGGCGTCGGTGGCCGCGGCGGCGGTCTTCAGCTGGACTGTGCACAGCCCGAAGCGGCGCATCAGAGGGCCAGCCTCGATGTCCACGTACTGCAGCCGGCCATAGGGCACCGCGACGACTCGCTGGAACAGGATCCCGCGGCGGATGAGCAGGTCATCGGCACGTTCGTGATAGCCGATGGCCCTGATGCGGCGTGGGATCAGCCAGAGGTCCAGCGCCGCCCAGCCGACCACGACGGAGCTCACCAGGATCTCGATCCAGCCCGGGATGTTGCCGATCACGCCCAGGGCATCGAGCACGATGGGCGTCGCCACTGCCGCCAGAGTGATCACCCAGCCGATGATTCCGGTGATGAACTTGACGGTGATGTACCGCTCGTCCACCCGGGTCCAGGTGACACCTGTGGGATCAATGGGTTCCGCGGGCATAGCCCTCCTCTGGTATCGGTCCGGTGCTGCGCCTGGGCTGTCCACGCTTCGCCTCGTCATCACCGGGAGGATTCTCATCCGGAGGTATCCGGCAGAGCAGCTCGACGATGAATCCTATGATCACCCAGATCACGCCCCCCGTGATCATCAGAAGGGATGAGTTCACTGTAGGCGCCGTCAGCGAGGCCGCAGGAACCAGGTCCATGAGGATGCCCGCGTGCCACCCGGCGATCAGTGCCCCCGCATAGGCACCGGCCTGGCCGGCCGCGACGACTCTGACAGCCTGCAGCGGATGGAGCCGGCGCGAGGTCCGGTGTCCCTTCTCGGCGGCGGCTGCGATCTGACGCTGGTCTCGCCAGACCAGCAGACCCAGGGTCAGGAGGATCGCCGCGATGCCCAGCAGCGTGATCAGCGAGGTGCGGGGAAGCACCGGGGAACCGAGACCCTCCGAGACCATGAGCACCGTGGCGAGGAAGCCCGCGAGCGCCGCCGCCGCGGCGATGAACAGCAGCCACAGCGGTCGCAGCCGGCTCATGGCTTCACCTCCACGCGCTGCACGGCGGAGGCATCGGCGGCGCGCTCCGCGAGCTCGGTCACCGGCACGCCTGCGAGGGTCGCCTGCGGATCCATCCACGTCCAGGGCACCAGCACGAAGCCGCGCTGCTCGGCCCGCGGGTGGGGGATCTGCAGCCACGGCGTGGAGACCTGCGCCTCGGCGTAGCTGATGATGTCGATGTCCAGGGTGCGCGGGCCCCAGCGGACCTCGCCGTTCTCCGCACCGCGTACCCGGTGATGGGCATGCTCGACCTGCTGGGTCAGCCGAAGCAGAGCCTCCGGGCTCAGTACGGTGGCGACCTCGATCACCTGGTTGAGGAAATCGGGCTGCCACGGCGGGCCGCCGACGGGACGGGTGCGCGCCAGCGGTGAGGTCGCCACCACGCGCAGTCCGGACTCGCGCTCGAGATCAGCCACTGCGGAGGACAGGGTCCGCGCGGAGTCACCGAGGTTGGAGCCGAGGGCGAGGACGGCGCGCACCTCTGCCGCGGGAGCCTGCGCGGCCTCCCAGGGGCGCAGCGCGGAGAGCGCGGGGATTGCGTGCCACGGGTCCAGGTCTGAGCGGCTGCGGCGCGCGGTCACGGAGACGTCCTGGAAGCTCTGGGTCAGCGGGGCCTGCGGCTTGTGCACGGTGATCTCGGCGGCGAGCAGGCGATCATCGCTGCCCAGCACCTCCCGGGCGAGGTGATCGGCCAGCGTCTCGATGAGGTCGAAGGGCTCACCGGTGATGGCTGCTTCGATCAGCTCCGCGATGCCGACGTAGGAGACCGTGTCGGCGAGCTCATCGCTGCGGCCCGCGGCACGGAGGTCCAGGGTCAGCTCAGCGTCGACCCGGAAGGGCTGACCGTCGCGCTTCTCGAAGTCGAAGACCCCGTGGTGACCGATGGCGGTGAGGCCGGTGAGACGGATGGTGTCGCTGGAGCTGCTCCTGCTGGGCATGCCCCTAGCTTCTCAGCTTGGAGATGACTTGCACAGCATCTCGGCTGCCCTGCACGTCATGGACCCGGACCCCCCAGGCCCCGGCCTGGGCCGCCAACGCCGAGAGCACCGCCGTGGCGTGGTCCCGTGGGTGGGCCAGCGGGTGGGCGGCCCCGGCAGCGGCGGCATCGCCAGAGCCAGCGTCCGGTTCCCGGCCGCCGGTCGGCTCGCCCACCACGGAGCCGAGGAATCCCTTGCGGGAGGCGCCGAAGAGCACGCGGTGCCCGAGCCGGACGAAGCTCTCCAGCTCGCGGATCAGCTCCCAGTTCTGCTCGTGGGTCTTGGAGAAGCCGATGCCAGGGTCCAGGATGATCTGCTCGCGGCGCGCCCCGGCGGCCAGATACCGCTCCCGCAGCTGCAGCAGCTCATCGATGACGTCCTCCACCAGTGAGTCATACACGGTGAGTGAGGACATGGTCTGAGAATCGCCGCGGTTGTGGGTGATGACGATCTGCGCCCCAGTCTCGGCGATCAGCTCGGGCATCGCCGGCTCGGTGAGCAGGCCGGAGACATCATTGATGATCAGCGAGCGCGGATCCGCCCCGGCCTCGTCCGCGCATTTCAGCGCGGCCAGCGCCGTGGCCGCGCGACGGGTGTCCACCGAGACGCTCATCCTGCAGCGCAGCAGCTCCCCCAGCACCGGGAGGATGCGACGCTGCTCCTCCTCGGCGGGCGTGGGCCGAGCCCCGGGGCGGGTGGACTCGCCGCCGACATCGATGATCTCGGCGCCGAGCTGCGCCATCCGCAGCGCCTCGGTGACAGCGGCGACGACGTCGGGCGACCCGGCGCCGTCGTCGAACCGGCCGCCGTCGGAGAAGGAGTCCGGGGTGAGGTTGAGAATCCCCATGATGGTGGTGGGCATCTGGCTCTCGCTTCGGTGTCGCTGAAGTGCTGGTCGCTGAAGTGCTGGTCGCTGAACTGCAGGCTGGATCTCGGGAAGGCTGGGCTTCAATTATGCCCCCAGCTCAGGCTCTGTGGGAGGTCGACGGCGGCTAGTTCGGGCGCCCGTGCAGCATCAGGCTCATCGCCTCGGAGCGGGTGGCGGCGTCGCGGAGCTGGCCGCGCACTGCGGAGGTGATGGTCCGCGCGCCGGGCTTGGAGACCCCGCGCATGGACATGCACAGGTGCTCGGCCTCGACGACGACGATCGCGCCGCGCGGGCAGAGATGCTCCATCAGCGCCTCCACCACCTGTGTGGTGAGCTGCTCCTGCACCTGGGGGCGCTTGGCGAAGATGTCCACCAGCCGGGCGAGCTTGCTCAGGCCGGTGACCCGGCCCTCCGGTGAGGGGATGTAACCGATGTGGGCATGCCCGAAGAACGGCACCAGGTGGTGCTCGCACATGGAGTAGAACGGGACGTCACGCACCAGCACGAGCTCCTCGTGACCGATGTCGAAGGTGGTGGACATCAGCTCGGCGGGATCCTCGCGCAGCCCCTGGAAGGCCTCCTCATAGGCACGGGCCACCCGCGACGGGGTGCCCCTGAGCCCGTCGCGCTCCGGGTCCTCCCCCACGGCGAGCAGGATCTCCCTCACCGCCGCCTCGATCCGGGGCAGGTCCACGGCTCCGGTCACCGGCGCTGGGGGGCTCAGCGGCGATGCCGCGGAGCCCGCTGACGGATGCTCAGTCATCTGCACCCTCGCCGAACCGGCGTTCGGGGTCCCGCTCGTCCTCCGGCACCACCTCGGAGGTGATGGTCACCGGGCGCCCCGGGGAGGACTCCCAGACCTGCCGCACCGGACGCTTGACCACGTCGGTGAAGATCGCGGCCACCTCCTTGGCGTTGAGGGTCTCCACGCGCAGCAGCTCCTCGGCGAGCCGGTCCAGCACATGGCGATTCTCATGCACTGCGTGATAGGCCTCGTCGTGGGCCTCGTCGATGATCGCGCGGACCTCGTCGTCAATGACCGCGGCGAGCTCCTCGGAGTATTCCTTGCCGTTCGACATCTCGCGTCCCAGGAACGGGCTGGTGTCTCCGGTGCCGAGCTTCACCGAGCCGACCCTCGCGCTCATCCCATACTCGGTGACCATCTTGCGGGCAGTGTCGGTCGCCTTCTGGATGTCGTTCGCGGCGCCGGTGGAGGGGTCCTGGAAGACGATCTCCTCGGCCACGCGCCCGCCCATGGCGTAGGCGATGGTGTCCAGCAGCTCGTTGCGGGTGGTCGAGTACTTGTCCTCCTCGGGCACCACCATGGTGTAGCCCAGGGCTCGACCGCGCGGCAGGATCGTGATCTTGGTGACCGGGGCCGAGTAGTTCAGTGCGGCCGCCACCAGCGCGTGTCCGCCCTCGTGATACGCGGTCACCCGACGCTCGTGGTCCTTCATCAGCCGGGTGCGCTTCTGCGGTCCGGCCATGACCCGGTCGATGGCCTCGTCGATCGCGCGGTCGTCGATCAGGTCGGCGTTGGAGCGCGCGGTCAGCAGAGCGGCCTCGTTGAGCACGTTCGCCAGATCCGCGCCGGTGTAGCCCGGGGTCTTGCGGGCCACCGCCTTGAGGTCCACGTCATCGACCATCGGCTTGCCCTTGGCGTGGACCTCGAGGATCGCGCGTCGCCCGGCGAAGTCTGGGGCCTCCACGGGGATCTGGCGGTCGAAGCGGCCGGGACGCAGCAGGGCCGGGTCCAGCACATCCGGTCGGTTGGTGGCGGCGATGACGATGATGTTGGTGTTGGCGTCGAACCCGTCCATCTCCACCAGCAGCTGGTTCAGCGTCTGTTCGCGCTCGTCGTTGCCGCCGCCCACGCCGGCGCCGCGCTGGCGGCCCACCGCGTCGATCTCATCGACGAAGATGATGGCCGGGGCGTTCTCCTTGGCCTGCTTGAAGAGATCGCGCACCCGGGAGGCGCCGACGCCGACGAACATCTCCACGAAGTCTGAGCCGGAGATGGAGTAGAAGGCGCCTCCAGCCTCGCCTGCCACGGCCTTGGCCAGCAGGGTCTTGCCCGTGCCGGGGGCGCCGTAGAGCAGCACGCCCTTGGGGATCTTCGCGCCCAGGCGCTGGAACTTCTCGGGCTCGGAGAGGAACTCCTTGATCTCGTGGAGCTCCTCCACCGCCTCCTCGGCGCCGGCCACGTCGCTGAAGGCGACCTGCGGCATGTCCTTGTCGAACATCTTGGCCTTGGACTTGCCGAACTGCATGACCCGGGAGTTCCCACCAGACATGCGGCTGATCAGGAAGATGAACAGCAGCGCGATGATCAGGAAGGGGATCATGAATCCGAGCATGGAGAGCAGCCAGTTCGACTGCTCCGGCTCGTCGGTGTAGCCCTCGAGGTCGGCCTCGGCGATGGCCTCGACCACGGTCTCCGCCCGAGCGGTGGAGTAGAAGAAGTGGACGACGTCGCCGACCTCCTCCCCGTCCTGCTCGTAGGGGGAGGCCAGGTTCAGATCGACCCGCTGGTCCCCGTCCTCGACCGAGGCCTCTTCGACCTCGCCCTCGGCGAGCAGCTCCATGCCGATGTTGGTGTCCACCCGCTGCCCGTTGGCCGAGGAGGAGAACATCATCGGCACGACGAGCACCAGCAGCACCACCGCCAGGACGATCCAGAACAGTGGCCCGGTGAAGATCTTCTTGAAGTTCATGCAGCTCCGTCAGACGCAGATGTGCCTAGCCGGCGTTGGGTGCTAGGGCCTCTAAAGGTACTCGGGCTCGACGGCGCGCGGGTCACCGCTCAGGCGACTTTCGCCGCCAGCTCACTGGTAGACGTGCGGAGCAAGGATCCCGACGCAGTCGAGGTTGCGATATTTCTCGTCGAAGTCCAGGCCGTAGCCGACCACGAACTTGTTCGGGATGTCCATTCCCACGTACTTCACATCGATGTCCACCTTCACCGCCTCCGGCTTGCGGAACAGGGTGCAGATCTCCAGCGAGGCGGGCCCGCGGGACTCCAAGTTGGTCTTGAGCCAGGACAGGGTCAGCCCCGAGTCGATGATGTCTTCGACGATGAGCACGTGGCGGTTCATCAGATCGGCGTCGAGGTCCTTGAGGATCCGCACCACCCCGGAGGACTTGGTGCCGGAGCCGTAGGAGGACACCGCCATCCAGTCCATCGTCACATGGGACTGCAGCGCGCGGGCCAGATCGGCCATGACCATGATCGCGCCCTTGAGGACTCCGACCAGCAGCACGTCCTTGTCTGCGTAGTCACGATCGATCTGCGCGGCCAGTTCCCTGATCTTCGCGTCGATCTCTTCCTTGGTGTAGAGCACCTCGGTGAGATCTGTACTGACATCCTGAGCGTCCATGGGCGGTGTCCAGCTCCTTATAGATGGTCTCGCGTTCCTCAGTTCAGGCGTGGAACGATGACAAGTTTCCCATAGTCCGCGCTCTCGCGCGTGCCACGGTGCGCGCTGAGGCGCCCTTCCAGCTCCACGGGCCCCGCAGATCCCTGGGCGAGGAGCAGCTTCTCGACCGCACCGAGTCGTTCATAGGAGGGAGTGGCGCCCCCCGCGGCGACGACGGCGAGCGCGATCACTCGGCGGCGGATCGCCGGCGGCGCCCGGTGCAGCGCCGCCAGGTCCATGCGCAGCTGGCCCTGGGCTCCGGGATCCTCGAGCAGGGCGGCGAAGACCTGCTTGGCCTCCTCCTCCAGGTATGCGGCGTCCTCCGCGGCGATCTGGGCGGTGCGGGCCAGCGACTCGCGGATGGATCCGCTGAGCTCGGCCTCCAGGAAGGGAAGGATGCGGGTGCGGACCTTGGAGCGCAGAAACTGTGGGTCGGCATTGGCGGGGTCCTGCCAGGGCACCAGCTGCGCATCGGCGCAGATCTCCTCAGTGTCGGCTCGGGTCAGGCCCAGCAGCGGACGGCGGAAGGGACCCCGGGTGGCGGGGATCCCTGCCAGGGTGCGGGTGCCGGAGCCGCGGGCCAGGCCCAGCAGCACCTGCTCCGCCTGATCGTCGCGGGTATGGGCGAGCATGATCCGGCTGGCTCCGGCCTCGGAGCGCGCCTGCGCGAAGGCCTGGTAGCGGGCCGTGCGTGCGGCGGCCTCTGGACCGACCCCGGAGCTGGGGTCCACGGCTGCCCGCAGCGAGACCAGCGGGGCCAGGCCCAGGGTTGCAAGCTGGGCCAGCGCCGTCGCGGTGACCTGTTCACTCTCCGGGTGCAGCTGGTGATCCACGACGACGGCGCCCACCCGGGCCTGTGCCAGCGGACCGGAGCTGCGCTGGTGGTGGTAGGCGGCGGCGACCGCGAGCGCCAGCGAATCGGCGCCTCCGGAGCAGGCCACCAGAGTCAGACCCTCGGGGTCCAGCATCGCCTCCACGGCGCGTCGGGCGCGGTTGACCGAGTCCGGTCGGCGCGGGCTCACACCAGCCCCATGCGCTCGATCCATTCCTGCGGGTGGTGCAGCTCCTGCTCGGTGGGCAGGTGCTCGGGAGACTCCCAGATGATGTTGAAGGAATCCATGCCCACGGTGTCGACGATGTGGCCCACGAACTTCTGGCCGTCGCGGTACTGGGCCGCCTTGGCGTCGAGCTGCAGCAGCTTCCGGATGAAGTTCTCCAGCGGGGTGCGGGTCTTGCCGCGGGCCTCGAAGCGCCGGCGGATGGTCTTCACGCTCGGCACGATCGAGGAGTCGACCCCGTCCATGATCACGTTGGCATGACCTTCGAGGAGGCTCATCACGGCAGTCAGATGGGACATGGTCTCCCGATCCTGCGGAGTCTGGATGACCTCGATGAGCCCCCGGCCCTTGCGCACCTCGGAGATGATCTCGCCCAGACGCTCGCCGAACCCTGAGGCCATGCCCATGGTGGAAGAGCTCAGCTGGGTGATCTTGGACCTGAGGTGATCGGCCAGCCAGGGGGCCGCGGCGAACTGCACGCGGTGGGTCTGCTCATGCAGGCACACCCACAGGCGGAAGTCTTCGCGGACCACATTGAGCTCGGTGCTGATCTCCACGATGTTCGGTGCGACCAGGATCAGTCGATTCTGCCCGAAGGGGTCGAACTGGCCGAGCACATTGGCGGAGAGGAACGACAGCATCGCCCCGAGTTCGGCCCCGGCGAAGGAAGATCCGAAGACCTGGGCGCTGGAGCCTTCTCTGCCCAGCTCGGGCTTCTGCTCCAGCACGACCTCTAGGGCCGGCCCCAGCAGTGTCCGGAAGCTCTGCAGGTTGGCCCTGGACCAGCTGGCGCGGTCCACGACCAGGGTCTCTGCGGGATCGGTGCCGAGGTTCTCTGCGGCGGCGAGCCCGGTGATGCGGTGGACGTGGCCCACCGCCTCGGCGGCGGCACGGCGCAGGGCCGCGACCTCCTCGGCGACCTGGGCGGGGGTGAACCGGGGGCCCGCGGGGGCCAGCTTGGCCGCCGTCGTGCCGGCGATGTCCCAGTTGATCATCAGATCGCCTGCGTGAGCCTCGGAGATGCTGTTCATCGCTCCATCACATCACAACAGCCTCGGTGCCTGCGCGGATCCCTCGCCCCGGGATGGCGGGGCGGTGGGGTCGCGGGGCGGCGGGCGAGGGGGTGCCGCCGGGCAGGAACACATCGAGTGGGCGATATGCGGGAAGAATCCGGTCGAAGACGACCGGAAACTCCCTCAAATCGCCCACTCGATGAAGATGGAGCCGGATCAGCCCTTGAAGCGCTCGATCGAGCGGGTCAGCTCGGCCTCGGCCTCTTCGCGGCCGGCCCAGCCCTCGATCTTGACCCACTTGCCCGGCTCGAGGTCCTTATAGCGGGTGAAGAAGTGCTCGATCTCCTTGCGGGTCCACTCGTCCACGTCCTCGAGCTCCTGGATGTGGTCGAAGCGCTTGTCCTTGGGAACGCACAGCAGCTTGGCGTCTCCACCACCGTCATCGGTCATGTTCAGCACGCCCACCGGCCGGGCCTCGACGACGACGCCGGGGACCAGGTCCACGCCGGGGATCCAGACCATCGCATCGAGCGGGTCCTCGTCCTCCCCCAGGGTGTCGTCGAAGTAGCCGTAGTGCGTCGGGTACTGCATCGGGGTGAACAGCACGCGATCGAGGCGAAGACGGTGCGTCTCATGATCGATCTCGTACTTCACGCGAGAGCCTGCGGGGATTTCGACGGTGACATCGTGAGTCAGGGCCACGGGTCCTCCTAGGATTTGGGCATCGGATTTGAGCATCGGATTTGAGCATCGGGGTCGAGCGTCGGGACTGTGTTCTCAGGTGCGCCGCGCACGCTGTGCGGCTCCGTGCGCCGAGCACCCGCCGGGGGCGGGATCGGGCGCATCCATCTCTGGGGCAAGCGTACACATTCTGGGAACCGACCGGACCGGCGACGGGTCGAGACGCGGGTGCCGGGTCGAGGGGTCGAGGCGCCGGTGCCGGCTCAGGTCGAGGCAGCGGTCGGAAGCTGGACCTGCGTGCCCAGCTGTGCCGCGAGGGTCCGGGCACCGGCGGCGGCGCGGGCGGTCACCGTGCGGTGGCTCTGCCCGGACTCGGCGAAGATTCGGTTCACCTGCAGGGTGTCTCCGACCCGCTGGACATCCACTCTGCCCACCAGCTCGGTCCCGGAGAGGACACCCATCACGTAATGCCCGTAGACGCGCTTTCCGCGGGGGACATAGGCCTCAAAGGTGTAGTCGAAGTCCAGGATCCGCCGCGCGCGGCCGCGATCGCGCAGCAGCGGGTCGAAGGGACCGATGAGCCGCGCCTGGGCCGCCGGGCCCGCGCCGAGACTCGCCGGGACCTGGGGCATGTCCTCGAGCAGCTGCGGCAGGCAGTAGGCGGTGTCCTTCCAGCCCGTGACGCGCAGCGGGACCAGCTCCGCGAGCTCGACGCCCAGGGCGGCGTCTGCGGCGGCGAGGTGGTAGTGGTGCGCGAAGTCCGCCACGGTCATCACGGCCAGGGTTCCCGCGGCGCGGCGGGCCAGCGCTGCACGCAGCCGATCCGGGGGCAGATGCTCGGCCTCCCGGACTTCGGGGGGCAGGGCTCGCTCGGGCAGGTCGAAGAGGCGCACGATGCCGTTGCGCGCGGTGATGACCAGCTCTCCGGTGCGCACCATCAGTTCTGCGGCCTGCTTGATCTCTGACCAGTTCCACCCGGTGGTCCGCGCCGCTCCCAGCGCGGATTCGATGGTGCCGATCTGTGCTCCCCCGGGCCGGGCGGCGACCACCTCACGGATCTGTTCCCGGATCCCGGGAGCGAATCGGTCCCCATGGGTCGCCTGCACACGCTCTCTGCGCAGCTGCAGCAGCGGCCAGTCCTCCAGCGGGAAGAGGCAGGCCACCTTGGTGAACGCCTCGAAGGAGACCGGGGAGCCGTGCAGCGGGGCGCCGGCGGGCCAGAGCGAGGAGTCGACCGCCTCGGCCCGGTGACGCCGGGGGAGCCGGGTCAGCGTGGTCAGCCGCTGGGCGGTGGACACCCGGGTGAGCGGATCGAGCTGGATCAGTCCGATGCCGCGCAGCACCTCGGCGGCCGTCCCGTAGGAGTCTTGCCCCGCGGGGGTGGGGATCCGCTGCGCGTGGACCACCGCGGCGCGGACCCACTCCGGGCTGACAGTCACTGGCTGCAGACGGGATCGAGGCATCTGCTGATCCTATCGAGGCCTCCGCCGGAGGCTGAGCGGGACGCCGCGTCGGCACGGCCCGCGTGCGGGCATGTCAGCGAGGCCCTCGTGCGGGCATGTCAGCACGGCCCGCGCGGGCATGTCGGCGGTGTCGCGGGCCCCTGTTCCTGCGTACCATGGCGTGCACCACACGTTTCTGCCCCACCCCGCGCCTGCGCTCAGCCGGCGCCCCTCAATGAGGAGGAGAAGATGGACGGACTCAACTCCCTGGTCATCGCCATCATCGGCGTCGCGATGATGCTCGCCGGCTATTTCTTGTATTCGCGCTTCCTGGCCAGGAAGGTCTATAAGCTCAACGCCGAGTTCAAGACCCCCTCGCACCAGTTCAACGACGGCGTGGACTTCATTCCGACCAACCGCTACGTGCTCTGGGGCCACCATTTCACCTCAGTGGCCGGCGCGGCTCCCATCGTGGGCCCGGCGGTCGCGGTCATCTGGGGCTGGCTCCCGGCCTTCCTGTGGGTCACGATCGGCACCGTGTTCATCGCCGGGATGCATGATCTCGGCGCGCTCTGGGCCTCGCAGCGCAACCGCGGCCAGTCCATCGGCACCCTCTCCGGACGCTATATCAGCGCCCGCGGCCGCAACCTCTTCCTGGTGGTGGTCTTCCTGCTGCTGCTCATGGTCGTGGCGGCCTTCGCCGTGGTGATCTCCAACCTGCTGGTCTCCCAGCCGGGATCGGTCATCCCGACCTGGGGCGCGCTGATCGTGGCCCTGCTGGTCGGTCAGGCGATCTACCGGTTCCGCTGGAACCTTCTGGCAGTGACGATCGTGGGCGTCATCGCCCTCTATGGACTGATCGTGCTGGGCAACTCCTATCCCATCGAGCTTCCGGAGAGCACCTTCGGCCTGGCACCGAACGGGGTCTGGATCGTCGTGCTGTTCCTCTACGCCGGGATCGCCTCGCTGCTGCCGGTGTGGGTGCTGCTGCAGCCGCGCGACTACATCAACGGGGTGCAGCTGTTCATCGGACTGGGCATCCTCTACGGCGCCACGCTGATCGCGACCCCCACGATCGTGGCGCCCGCCATCAACACGAATCTGCCCGAGGGCACGCCGTCCATGGTGCCGCTGCTGTTCGTGACGATCGCCTGCGGGGCGATATCCGGCTTCCACGGCACAGTGGCCAGCGGGACGACCTCGAAGCAGCTCGACAGGGAGTCCGACGCCCGGTTCGTCGGCTACTTCGGCGCCGTGGGCGAGGGACTGCTCGCTCTGGGTGCCATCATCGCCACCACCGCCGGGTTCCAGACCCTGGCCCAGTGGGAAGAGGTCTACGCCTCCTTCAACGACAACCCGGTCGGGAACTTCGTGGAAGGCGGCGCGACCATCGTCAACGCCGGCCTGGGCATCCCGGAGGGACTCTCGGCCACCATCCTGGCGACCATGGCCGTGCTCTTCGCGGCCACCACCATGGACACCGGCGTCCGCCTGATGCGCTTCGTGGTCCAGGAGATCGGCGAGCTGGCCAAGGTGCGAATCGGTGTCATCTCGGCCACGCTCATCGTGATCGTCATCGGCGGCGGCCTGACGTTCTCGCAGGGCGCCGACGGTTCGGGCGGCATGCTGATCTGGCCGCTGTTCGGCACCACCAACCAGCTGCTGGCCTCGCTGACCCTGGGCATCATCGTGGTGATGCTGATGAAGAAGAACCGCCCGTTCCTGCCGGTGCTCATCCCGATGGCCTTCGTGCTGGCGATGAGCTCCTACGCCGCAGTGGTCCAGGTGTTCAGCTTCTTCACCGAAGGAGAGTGGCTGCTGTTCACGCTCAACGTCATCATCATCTTCGCCGCGGTCTGGGTCCTCGCCGAATGCATCATGTCCATGAAGCGGGCATGGCGCGGGGAGAAGGAGCCCGAGGACGATGTGGCGCTGACCGAGGATGAGAAGCTGCCGCTGCGCTAGTCCTCGCCCCATCGAGTGGGCGATCTGAGGGACTTTCTCCGGCGCTGGCCGCCTGGAGATCCCGCAGATCGCCCACTCGATGCCGTTGGAGCGGAATGGCGCGCACGGCGGCGTGGTTGTCCACAGACATGAGCGAGAAATTGGTCCTCCACCCAGGTCCCGAGCACCCCATCAGCGTCACCGCCAGCGCAGAGCGCGTGACCGTCACAGCGCGTGGAGTCATGATCGCGGACACACGTTCTGCCCTCGTCCTGCGTGAGCAGGGGTACCCGATCGCCTACTACATCCCCCGCGCCGACGTGGAGATGGCGCAGCTTCGGCAGACGGAGCATGAGACGTACTGCCCCTATAAGGGCGAGGCGCACTATTTCACGGTGCTCTCCGCCGACGGTGAGCTCACGAACGTGGTCTGGACCTACGAGGACCCGCACAAGGCCGTGGCCGAGATCAGAGACCACCTCGCGTTCTATCCTGACCGGGTGGAGGTCACGGCGGGGCCGCAGTGAGCCCGCAGTGAGGCGGGACTGACGCCGGACTGGTCCGCAGGCCGCCCGCGAGGAGCGGCTGTTCTCAGCGCTCGAGCACGCGCTGAAGCACGGAGACGAGCCCATCCTGCTCCACGGGCGCGGTGACCTCGTCGGCCGCGTCGATGACCTCCTGGGGCGCCTGGCCCATGGCTACTCCGCGGGTGGCCCAGCGCAGCATCTCGATGTCATTGCGGCCGTCTCCCACGGCCACTGTGTCCGCCGCGGGGACCTCGAGCCGTTCCCGCAGGACCTCCAGCGAGGATCCCTTGCTGACTCCGGCGGCGGCGATGTCCAGCCACGCAGACCACCCCACCGAATAGGTGACCCCCTGCAGGCCGATGTCCTTCACCGCCTCGGTGAACTCCTCAGCGGTGGAGTCGGTGGAGTTGACGACCAGGCGCACGGCCTCGGCGCTCTTCATCTCTTGGAAGCTGACGCCGCGGGCGTCCAGGCCGAAGGACATGTCCTCGAAGCGCTCGGTGGAGAGGAAGTCCCCGACAGAGGTCTCGATGGCATAGCGGGCGTTGGGCAGCCGCGCGACCAGGGCGTCCAGGGCTGGAGCGGGGTCGAAGATCCGCCGGTCCAGCACCTCGTAGCCGTCTTCGAGCGTGGCGTCGATCCGCACGGTGACACCGCCGTTGCTGCACACCGCGTAGCCGTGCTCGATGCCGAAGGTCTCCACCACCGGCAGAGTGGCCGGCAGTGACCGGCCCGTGGAGACCACGACGGTATGACCCTCGGCCACCAGCGCGCGTCCGATCTCCTTGACGGCGTCGGACATCCGTCCATCGTGATGGACGATCGTCCCGTCCACGTCCAGGCACACCATCTTCTTCCCCTGGGCATGGGAGAAGCTGCCGCCTGACCCCGCGGCGGGGATTGCGAATTCTTCAGAAGCTGTCATTGCAGATATATTCATCGTCTTCACACTCGTTCGAAAGGGTAACCGACCATTATGCCTCATCGGTCAGTCTCACACCCTCACCGCGCCGCACCCCCGCGCAAAGAGGTCGAACTATAGCCTTTTGGGTAGTGTTGGCCTACATGTAACTTTCCGTCTCTTCATCACAGTCCGTCCGGTCCTCAGCCTGGTCAGGACGGTGGCTGGCAGACGCGGAGGACTGCGACGCTTCACAGGAGGCACCAGATATGGACGCGACGAACTCGGTATCCATCACCGGCGGCGGATACACGGCAGAGATCAGCCTCCTTGGCGGTCAGCTGCTGGGTCTGCGGCACCATGAGGACGAGCTCGTCGTTCCCGCAGACCACAACACCGAGGGAGCCTTCGCAGGCGCCGTGCTGGCACCCTGGCCCAACCGGACTCAGGGCGGGACCTACTCCTATGCGGGCCGGGACTACACGCTGCCGGTCAATGAGGAGGCCACCGGTGCCGCAATCCATGGACTCATGTTCGACCTCCCGCTGCACGTGCAGGCGCACAAGGACTCTGAGGTCCAGCTGCAGGGAACCCTGGAACCCTCCGCGGGCTACCCCTTCGGACTCGACATCGCCCTGATCTACCGGGTGACCTCCGACGTCGGCCTCACGGCGACGCTCATGGCGCGCTACAGCCCCGCCGACGAGCACGCGCTCCTCGCCGAGGAGTCCCAGGCCTCCGCCGCCGAGGCCCAGGAGCACGAGGAGACCGCCACCGAAGCCGATGCCGGTGCCGATGCCGATGACGAGACCAGCGCCGGTGAGGAGAACGACGCCGAAGCCGATGCTGACGACGAGGCCAGCGCCGGCGATGAGGGCAGTGCCTACGGCGAAGGCGCGGCGGACGACGATGTCGACGCCGATCACGAGAGCAGCGCCGATCACGAGGGCAGCGCCGATGCCCTCGCCGCAGCGGCTGATGACAGCGACTCGGAGCAGGCCGGCACACCGGCCGGCCCGCAGACGGCTCCCTTCGGCGCCGGCTTCCACCCGTACCTCACCGCAGGCGGGGCCTCGCTGCGCGAATGCCGCCTGCGCCTGCCGGCCCGAACGATGCTGACGACCTCCGCCGACGGCGGGGTCACCGGGCGCACAGCCGTCACCGGTGATTTCGACCTGAGCAACGGGCCGCTGCTCTCCGGGCGTCGGATCGATCACGCCTTCACGGATCTTCCGGAGGAGGGATGGACCGCAGAGCTCATCCACGGGCCCTCCGGCCTGGTCGTCCGGATGATCGCGGACTCCCCCTGGGTGCAGGTCTACACCGGCGAGCAGATCGACCGCGCCGGGGTGGCGGTCGAGCCGATGAGCTGCCCGCCGAATGCGCTGAACTCCGGTGAGGACCTCGTCCACCTGGTCCCCGGCGAGTGGTTCCGGATGGGCTACAGCATCGAAGCCATCCGCATCGACTGAGCTCGGCCGGACTTCTCCGGGCTCAGAGCGGCTGCGGGACCCACTGCAGCGGGGCGTCCACCACGCAGCGCATGGCTCGCAGCGCGCCGCCGGTGGCCGCGGGCGCGGGCTGTCCTGCAGTGGTGCGCACGCGGAAGGTGCTCCACTGTGCGGAGAGCACCCGGGAGTTGAGCTCCTCCTCGATCCGCGGACGCAGCATGTCTGCCAGCGGACCGTAGACCCCGCCCAGCACGATGTCATGGACGTCCAAGAGGTTCATCGCGCCGGCGAGTGCCACGCCGAGCGCCCATCCGGCACGGTCGATCGCTGCGCAGGCGGTGCGGCCGGCGTCGTCATCACGCTGACTGCGGGCCACCAGCTCTTCAGCTGTTGCGGTGTGGTCCATGTCCGCGGCCGCCAGCAGCGAGCGCTTGCCGGCATAGGTCTCCAGGCATCCGAGCGCCCCACAGCCGCACTGCGGGCCCGCGGGCTCCACCGAGATGTGGCCGATCTCTCCCGCCCAGCCGTGCTGCCCCACGTCGACCACCGATTCGATGACCACTGCGGCGCCGATGCCCATCTGGGCGGAGACGTAGAGGAAGGTCTGTTCCTGCTGGTCAGCGGCTGCCAGCTCCTGGGCCACGGCCAGCGCGGCGAGCTTGGCCTCGTTGGCGGCGTGGATGAAGCCTCCGAAGACCTCACGATCCTCGCCCACCAGCAGCGGCACAGCGTCCACTCCGCGCCAGCCCAGGTTCGGTGCCAACACCAGAGAGTGCTCATCGGCGCCGATCAGCCCCGGCAGCGCCAGCACGGTGCCGACCACTGTGGCGCCCCGGGCCTCAGCCGCACGGGCCACCCGGATCGCCATCGAACCGGCCCGCGGAAGGACCTCCTGGGGATCGGAGCCGCGGAAGTCGCCGTCGATGATCTCCTCGGCCAGAGTCTCTCCGGTGAGGTCCAGGACTCGTGCCGCCATGAAGTCCACACTGATCTCCACACCGAGACCGGCCAGGGTGGCGCGGGCGGGGTGCAGCGGGACGGCGGGACGGCCGCGGGAGCCGCCCCCGACCACAGGTGATCCTTCGCGGATGATTCCCGCCGCCAGCAGGTCATCCACGAGTCGGGAGACGGTGGAGCGGGTCATCCCGGTGCGCAGTGCGAGGTCGGCGCGGGAGAGCGGCTCCACGGCGGAGAAGATCTCTTCGGTCAGCAGCAACAGGTTGGACTCGCGCAGCGTCTCCTGGCGCGCGCCAGGACGTGAGCTGTGGGCGGGCGCGGCCCCCTCGATCCGTGGTGCACGAGCGTAGCCTGAAGGTTCGGTCCCCGAGCTGCGACCCAGGCGCGCCAGCGAACCGCGCGAGGTCACGCCGAAGGCGGTGCTGGGCCTCGGTCCGGTCCTTCTGCTGGAAGTGTCTTGGGTCACGGACTTGATCTTAGCCCCAATACGATTTAGGTTTCATCTAGAAACAAAATGAGTGCCGGGTCACAGCTCTCCCGGTGCACCCCGGAACTACCCCTTGCAGGAGGCCCCCATGGCGTCGACGCCAGCATCAGACTACAAGCTCTCCTTCGGTCTCTGGACCGTCGGATGGACCGCCCAGGACCAGTTCGGCTCGGCCTCGCGGCCCGAGTTCGAGCCATGGGAGTACCTGCCCAAGCTGAAGGAGGCCGGAGCCTCCGGCGTCACCTTCCATGACGACGACGTCGCCCCCTTCGGCACCGACGACTCCGAGCGGGAGAAGTACTTCAGCCGCTTCAAGGACGTCGCCGATGAGGTCGGCCTGAAGGTCGAGATGGTCACCACCAACACCTTCTCGCACCCGGTGTTCAAGGACGGTGGACTCACCTCCAATGATCGCTCCGTGCGCCGCTTCGGCCTGCGGAAGCTGCTGCGCAATGTGGACCGCGCCGCTGAGTTCGGCGCCGAGACCTTCGTCATGTGGGGCGGCCGCGAAGGCGCCGAGTATGACGGTTCCAAGGATCTCTTCGCCGCGCACGAGCGCTACGCCGAGGGCGTGGACACCATCGCCAGCTACATCAAGGACAAGGGCTACGATCTGCGCATCGCGCTGGAGCCCAAGCCCAACGAGCCCCGCGGCGACATCTTCCTGCCGACCATCGGTCACGCGCTGGGCTTCATCGCGAAGCTCGAGCATGGCGACATCGTCGGACTGAACCCGGAGACCGGCCACGAGCAGATGGCCGGGCTGAACTTCACCCACGGCATCGCACAGGCGCTGTGGGCGGGCAAGCTCTTCCACATCGACCTCAATGGTCAGCGCTCCATCAAGTACGACCAGGACCTGGTCTTCGGCCACGGCGAGCTGGCCTCCGCGTTCTTCACCATCGACCTGCTGGTCAACGGCTTCCCCGGTGGCGGGCCGAAGTATGACGGCTGGCTGCACTTCGACTACAAGCCCTCCCGCACGGACTACGTGCAGGGCATCTGGGACTCCGCGAGGGCCAACGTCGAGATGGTCACCATGCTGGCCGACAAGTCCAAGGCATTCCGCGCGGACCCAGAGGTGCAGGCGGCGCTGAAGGCCTCGGGCGTCTACGAGCTCGGCGAGCCCACGCTGGCCGCCGGAGAGTCGCTGAGCGACTTCCTCGCCGACACCTCCACCTACGAGAAGTTCGACGTGGACAAGGCGGCGGAGCGCGACTACGGCTTCGTGAACCTGAACCAGCTGGCGATGAAGCACCTGATCGGCTGATTCTCAGCTGAGCTTCGCCCGTGGCCGGTCGCCCCAGTGTTCTGGGGCGGCCGGCCACCGCTGTGAGATCCTCTTGAGCGTTCCTGACCCACCCCGAGGCGGCCCTGACGGGCGGCTTCAAGAAAGGAGACTGCGGTGCCCACACTCGTCGCAGGAATAGATTCCTCCACCCAGTCCTGCAAGGTCGTCATCCGCGACGCCGAGACCGGAGCACTGGTGCGCACCGGCTCCGCCAAACATCCGGAGGGCACCGAGGTCGCCCCCGCCGCCTGGTGGGACGTCCTTCTGCGCGCCATCGAGTCCGCCGGCGGACTCGCCGATGTCTCCGCAGCGTCGGTGGGCGGTCAGCAGCACGGGATGGTCGCCCTCGACGCCCACGGCGAGGTCATCCGGGATGCGCTGCTGTGGAACGACACCCGTTCCGCCGATGCCGCCGCCCAGCTGATCGCCGAGCACGGGGGCGGATCCGAGGGCGCGGCCGCATGGACGACCATGACCGGCTCGGTGCCGGTGGCCTCGCTGACCGTGACCAAGCTCCGCTGGCTGGCCGATGCTGAACCGGAGAACGCCGGACGCGTGGCCGCCGTCGCACTCCCCCATGACTGGCTGACCTGGAAGCTCTCCGGCTCCACAGACCTCAACGACCTGGCCACCGATCGCTCGGATGCCTCGGGCACCGGGTACTTCGACACGGCCGCGGGCACCTACCGCCATGACCTGCTGGCCCAGGCGCTGCGGATCAGCGAGGCGTCCGCGAGGGCCATCATCCTCCCCCGCGTCTGTGGTCACCGGGAACAGGTGGGCACCGGCGATGCCGCACGGGGCTGGGGCCACCTGGTCCTCGGCCCGGGGGCCGGGGACAACGCCGCGGCCGCTCTGGGACTGGGCATGAGCACCGGCGACGTCGCGATCTCGATCGGCACCTCGGGCGTGGTCTCCGCCGTCTCCCCCCGGCCGATCCAGGATCCCTCCGGGATGGTCACCGGCTTCGCCGACGCCACCGGCGAGTTCCTGCCGCTGGCGGTGACGCTCAACGGCTCACGGGTCATGGACGGCGCCGCGCGCATGCTCGGGGTGGACCACGACGGCCTGGCCGAACTTGCTCTGGCCGCCGAACCGGGCGCACATGGTCTGACCCTGGTGCCCTACCTCGAGGGAGAGCGGACCCCGAACCTGCCCCACGCCACCGGGTCCTTCGTGGGACTCACGCTGGCGTCGATGAACCCGCAGGATGTGGCCCGCGCCTCCGTGGAGGGGCTGCTCTGCGGTCTCGCCGACGGACTGGAGGCGATGACCTCGCTGGGCGTTCCGGTCCAGTCCATCAAGCTCATCGGTGGGGCTGCCCGCTCCGCAGCCGTGCAGCAGATCGCACCCGCGATCTTCGGCCGCGAGGTCCAGGTGCCCGCCCCCGGCGAGTACGTGGCCGATGGTGCCGCCCGGCAAGCGGCATGGGTGCTCTCGGGTGCGGCCGAGGCGCCGTCCTGGACCACCGTGGAGTCTGAGACCATCAGCGGCACCCCCACTCCAGAGGTGCGCGAGACCTATGCTGCCCGCCGGTCGCTGATCGCCGAGAAGCACTGATGTCCTGATCCGCGCCAGCGTCCAGCGGTTCGCAGGCCGTGGCGACACACAGCCTGCAAGACACACCGCCGCCAAGACACAGAGAGCCCCCGCCATCGACTTGGCGGGGGCTCTCTGTCTCAGTGGGACGTGCGGAGCGTCTAGCTCACGGTGGCCGGAGTGGTCAGCACGCGCTGGCCCTGGATCTCCCGGACGGCTCCGGTGAGATGCAGCTCAGTCTGCAGCGGCAGGTCCCCCACGGAACGCCCCGCCCAGAGATCGATCGCACCGGGCTCCACGATCCGGCGATGGTCCACGCCGGTGAAGGAGAAGCGGTCCGCGTGGACCTCGAAGGTCACCGTGCGGCTCTGGCCGGGATCCAGCTCCACCTTGGCGTAGCCGAGCAGCTGGCGCACCGGGCGGGCCACGGAGGCCACGCGGTCGCCGAAGTAGAGCTGCACGACCTCGTCGGCCGGGCGGGCGCCCGTGTTGCTCACCGTCACCGACACCTGTGCTGCGCCGTCCACGGCAAGCTCGGCGGCCGAGACTGAGAGCTCCGAGTACTCCACCGTGGTGTAGCTCAGCCCGTGGCCGAAGGGATACAGCGGCGTGGGGTCGAGGTTGGAGACGCCCTGGCTGTTGAGTCCGAGCGGGGCGGCGATGTAGCCGCTGGGCTGGCCTCCCGGATGCACCGGGACGCCGATGGGGAGCCGTCCGGTGGGCTCGATGGCTCCGCTGAGCAGATCCACGATGGCAGGTCCGCCCTCCTCGCCGGGGAAGAAGCCCTGCACGACGGCGGCGCAGCGCTCGGCCAGCCCGCCCAGCGCGTAGGGACGTCCGGAGATGACCACGAGCACCACCGGGGTGCCGGTGGCCAGGACGGCCTCGACCAGCTCGTGCTGGGCCCCGGGGAGCCTGAGGTCCTCGACGTCACAGCCCTCGCCGGAGGTCCCGGCACCGAACATGCCGGCGAGATCGCCCACGGTCACCACGGCGATGTCCGCCGCTGCGGCCGACGCTGCGGCCTCTGGGATCTGGCTGTCGTCGTGGGTCACGATCGGCGAGCCATAGCTGTAGGTGACCTCAGCCTCGGAATAGGTCTCGCGCAGAGATTCCTGCACCGATGGCATCGGCACGCCGATTCCCTTGTGCGGGAAGGTGCCGGCGGGGTATTTCGCCAGCACGTGGTTGGGGAAGGAGTAGCAGCCCATCATGGTGCGCGGCTCATCGGCGGAGGGCCCGACCACGGCGATCCGCTTCGCCGCCTGGGAGGCGGGGCTCAACGGCAGCACGCCGTCGTTCTTCAGCAGCACCAGGGACTTGGCGGCCACCTTGCGGGCCAGGTCGCGGTTGCCCGGGGAGTCCAGGTTCACCGACTCGTCGATCGCAGGGGACCAGTCGGCGTCGTCGTCACCGCGGTCGAGGAGACCGAGCTCGGCCTTCTGCCGCAGCACCCGGCGCACGGAGGTGTCGAGCACCGACTCCTCGAGCAGTCCGTCGCGGACCTGCTGGGGCAGGGTGCGGTAGCCGCCGGTGTGCGGAAGCTCCACATCGAGACCGGCGGTGATGGCAAGTCGGGCGGCCTCCGCCTGATCGGCGGCCACGCGGTGCATCTTCTCCAGGAAGGCCACGGACCAGTAGTCGGCGACCACAGTGCCCTCGAAGCCCCACTGTTCGCGCAGCACCTCGGTGAGCAGCCAGTGGGAGGCGGCCGGAGCCTCGCCGTCGATGTCGGCATATGAGTTCATGACCGATCCGACTTTTCCCTCCCGCACGGCAAGTTCGAAGGGGTAGAGGATGAGGTCGATCAGTTCGCGGCGACCCATGTGCACCGGGGCGTGGTTGCGCGCCGCCCGAGACGCTGCATAGCCGGCGAAGTGCTTGAGCGTGGCGATGATCCCGGCCGACTGCAGACCCTTCACATAGGCGGTGGCGAGGGTGCCGATCACGTAGGGATCCTCACCGATGGTCTCCTCCACTCGGCCCCAGCGGGCGTCGCGGACCACGTCGAGCACCGGGGAGAGCCCCTGCTGGACACCGGTGGCGGCCATGTCCGCACCGATCGCGGCGGCCATCTCCTCGATCAGCTCGGGGTCGAAGGTGGCTCCCCAGGCCAGCGACGTCGGATAGACCGTGGCCTGATACGCGGTGTAGCCGGTGAGGCACTCCTCGTGGGCGATCGCGGGAATGCCGAAGCGGTTCGCCGCCACCACCGCTGACTGGCGTCTGCGCAGATCTGCGGCGCCTTCGGACACGGAGAGTGCCACCGTGCCATAGGTGCGGGTCAGGTGACCCTCGCCGTCGATGATCTCGGACTCGAAGGGCAGCTTGCCGGAGGACATCGCGTCCTCCATCGGGGCGACCTCGCCCTGAGCGTCCTTGTCCTCGCGCATCTCCCAGTGCGAGCCGAGCTGGGAGACCTTCTCCTCCAGCGTCATCTCCGCCAGCAGCGCATCTGCACGCTCCTGCGCCGAGAGCGACGGGTCGTTCCATGGGCCTGTGATGCGTTCGGGGGTCTGCTTGCTCACGTATGAACTCCTTGGTTTGTCAGCGCAGCGGAGCTGCCGTCTTCGTTGCAGGCGCAGCGTGGCTGCCGTCTTGATTGCAGGCACAGCGAAGCTGCCGATCTCCAGATCGACAGCTTCACCGTGGGGTCAGCAGGTTGAGCCGACGGTCACTTGCCGAAGCCGGCAGTCAGACCGGCGACGATATGTCGGCGGGCGAATATATAGACCACCAGCAGCGGCAGCGCGGAGAGCACGACGGCGGCCAGGGTGGCCGGCACGTCGATGCCGAACTGGCCGCTGTACTCCCACAGGGACAGCGGCAGCACGCGCACATCGCTGCTCTGGGTGAGCACCAGTGGGAACAGGAAGCTGTTCCACACCTGCAGGGCCTGGTAGATGCCCACGGTCATCAGGGCCGGCTTCGCCATGGGCAGCACCAGGGAGAAGAGGATCCGCCATTCACCCGCCCCGTCGACCTTCATCGACTCGAAGAGCTCTGCCGGGATGTCGCGGACGAAGTTCACGATGATGAGCACACTCAGCGGGATCGCGAAGGCGATCTGCGGCAGGATCAGCGCCCAGAGAGTGTCATAGATGCCCAGCTGCTGGATCAGGTAGTACACCGGGATGATCGTGGCCTGCACCGGGATCGCGATTCCGAGCAGAATGATCTGGAAGAGGCGCTTGCCGCCCAGGGTGGTCGAGCGCGTGATGTAGTACGCCGCCATCACCGAGACCGAGAGCACCACGGCCACGGTGGAGAGCGTCACGATGACCGAGTTGCTGAAGTAGTGCAGGAAGTCGTTCTGCAGCACCTTGATGAACGGTGCGATCGTGGGGTTCGTCGAGGGCAGCAGCTGGTTGCTGGCTCGGAGGTCCTCGCTGGTGCGGAACGAGGTGATGAAGATGTAGTAGATGGGCAGGATGATGACCGCCAGCCAGAGCCAGCCGCCGATCCCAGCGAGGATGTTCGGCTTCTCCCCGGGGGCGCCGGTGCGTCGGACCTTGTTCTGCTTGATGTCGCCCCGGTCTGCTCCCGGCACCTCGGCAGGGACGCCTTTGCCGGCCTCGGGGGTCGCTGACTGTGTGCTTGCTGCGTGGGTCATCATGCGCCTGCCTTGTCGCTGTCCATCTTGGAGGAGCCCGAAAGGACGTTCAGCAAGAGGGAGAGGGTCAGTCCGATGGCTACGAGGATCACCGCGATGACCGAGGCGTAGCCGAGGTTGTATGAGGCGAATCCGGTCACGTACATGTCCAGAGGCAGGATGCGCACCGCATCAGCAGGCTGTCCCCCGGTGAGCACGTAGATCAGATCGAAGTAGGTGAGCGAGCCGACCAGCATCAGCGTGGAGGAGGTGATGATGGTGTAGCGCAGCTGCGGCAGAGTGATGGAGAAGAACTGCCGCAGGCGGCCTGCCCCGTCGATGGTGGCGGCCTCGTACATGGACGCCGGGATCTGGCGCACTCCGGCCTGATAGAGGAGGCCGTGGAAGGGGACGAAGCACCAGCCGACCACGAAGATCATCACCCACATGACCAGATCCGAGTTGGCCAGCCAATCATTGGGCAGCCACTCGAAGGGCAGTGCCGCAGAGAGTCCGTAGTTCGGAGAGAACAGCGACTGGAAGGTCAGACCCACGGCCACCGATGAGAACAGCAGGGGCAGGAAGTAGAGGACCGCGAGCAGGGCGCGGTAACGCTGCTGGCCTGCCATGAAGACACCGAGCAGCAGCGCGACGGGCGCCTGGAAGAGGTAGGAGCCCACGACGAACACGAGGGTCAGGCTCAGCGCGGTCCAGGTGAAGGGACGGTCGAAGAGGACTGCCGTCCAGTTGCTCAGCCCCACCCAGGTGGGGGAGCCCAGAACGTTCCACTCCATGAAGGAGATGACCACGACGCCGATGAGCGGGATCAGGGCGAATATTCCGAAGAAGAGGACAGCGGGCACTGCCATCAGGAACGAGGGTCCCTTGTGGCCCAGCCCGGAGGCCTTGCTTCGAGCAGCGGTTTCAGTCATGAGCTCGATTCAGATTCTTGTTGAGGGGAAAGACGATCGGTTCGGGGCGGCCGAAGGTGGCCGCCCCGAACCGATCTGGGGCCGTCAGAGGGAGTTCATCGCCTCGACGAACTCCTCGGGGGTCATGTCCCCGCGGAGGATCTGGGACAGGTTGTCCGTCAGCGGCTGGGCCACCTCGGGTGCGACTGCCTGGTCCCAGGAGAGTTGGAAGTTGTTGGCCTCGCCGACCAGCTCGCTGGAGAATTCGAGGAACTCAGCGTCCTCGGTCTCAGCGATCTCTTCCTCGATGTCGTTGAGCGGCGGCAGCGAGCCGGCCTCAAGCATCGCGTCCACGGTCTCCTCGTTGTAGAGGTTCTCGCTGATGTAGTCCGTGGCGATCTGCTGCTCCTCCTCCGAGGCGTCAGCGGAGACCGACCAGAAGTTGGCGGGGTTGCCCGTGATGTTCGACGGATCGCCGGCACCGTCTTCCAGGGTGGGGAAGGAGGTGAAGCCGAAGTTGCCCGACTCGGCGAACTCGGGGAAGTCCTGGTTGATGGTCGCGTAGACCCAGGAACCCTGCAGCAGCATGGCGGCCTGGCCGTCGGCGAGCAGCTGGGCGTCCTCGTTCTGATCGGCGGTGACGGAGTTGTAGGTGTCGATGTAGCCGCCGTTCTCGCCCAGGTCCTGCATGGTCTCCAGAGCGAACAGGATGGACTCGTTGTCCCACGCGCCCTCCTCACCTTCAACGACTGCCTGGAAGACCTCTTCGCCGCCGTGGCGGTCGGTGAGGTACTGCAGCCACATCAGTGCCGGCCAGACGGAACCGCCGGCCAGGGAGAAGGGAGCGACGTCGTTCTCGTTGAACACATCGATGGCCTCCTCGACCTCGGCCCAGGTCTCAGGGACCTCGAGGCCGACTTCGTCGAAGACTTCCTGGTTGTAGTACATGACGACCGGCTGCACATCGTTCAGCGGCACTGCGTAGGTGCTGCCGTCGACCTGACCGTTCTGCCAGACCGACTCGAAGACCCGCTCCTCGAGGTCCCCGGTCTCCCCGGTGAGATCCATGATGGCGTCCTGCTCGGCATACTCCAGGAGCGCGCCGCCGGCCCAAGACATGATCAGGGTCGGAGCTTCCCCGGAGCCGACCGCGGTGCGGATCTGGCCCTTATAGGAGTCGTTCTCGATGCCCTCGACGTCGATCTGTGCATCTTCGTTGGATTCGTTCCAGCGGTTGAAGTCCTCTTCGATGGCGGGCCAGCCGCCTCCGGTGAGGATCCAGGCGTTCGCCTCGGCGTCGCCGCCACCGTCTCCGCCACCGTCTCCGCCGCCACAGGCCGAGAGGGCCAGGAGGGAGGTCACGCCGAGGCCTGCTGTGGCTACTCGAGTTGTTCTACGCATCGTTGCGTCCTTTCTCATCAGGGCGAGCTCCGGCTCTGTACCGGTACATGGCCAAGCGCTCTGCATCACTCCGGATCGGCCGGGTGGGGAGGCTCAGCGGCACAGGGCCGAAGTCCAAACCAAATCCGTGTCTGGAAAGCCCGGAGTGAGCTGGCGCAGACTGTGATCTGGATTTCGTCTTGCCGTAAGACTAAATAGCCGCTGGGTGTGTGTCAAGACACAACAGATGACCGGCGTCACGCTGGTGCAACACGGAGAACCCGGGTGAGGAAACACCGAGCACCCCGGTGCAGGAGCACGGAGAACCCTGGTGCGGAAGCACCGAGAACCCTGGTGCAGGGGCACGGAGAACCCTGGTGCAGGAGCACCCCAGGCGAGGTGGTGGTTCTGGTCGCGGGGCCCGATCGCCAGCGCAGTGCGCGCCGACCGGGCCCCGCTGCAGAAGCGGCTCAGCAGGCTCAGTCGGTGGGCTGAGTCTCGTTCATGTTGGCCGCGAACTCCTCGGGGGTGATGTCCCCGGCGAAGATCTGGCCCAGGTTCTCCAGCAGCGGACGCTCCTGACTCGGGTCCACGGCCTGGTCCCAGGAGAGCTGGAAGTTGGGAGCATCCTGGACGATGCCGTAGGCGAAGCTCAGGAACTCAGGGTCCTCGGTCTCGGCGATCTTGTCCTCGAGGCCCTTGAGCGGGGGAATGTTGCCGGTCTCGAGCATGCCGTCGACATACTCGTCGTTGAAGAGCCACTCTGAGAGGTAATCGACGCCTGCCTGCTGCTCCTCCTCGGTGGCATTGGCGGAGACGGACCAGAAGTTGGCGGGGTTGCCGACGATGCTGTTCGGATCCCCCTCGCCGCCCTCGATCTCCGGGAAGGTGGTGACGCCGAGGTTGCCGGACTCCATGAACTCCGGGCTCTCCTCGAGCAGACGGGAGTAGACCCAGGAGCCCTGGAGCACCATGGCGGAGAGACCGTCCGCGACCAGGTGGGCGTCTTCGTTGTTGTCCGCGACGACCGAGGCGAAGCCGGGGTCGAACGCCCCTGCCTCGACGAGTTCCTGGCAGCGCTCCAGGGCTTCAATGATGGCGGGGTGCGACCAGGCATCGGGCTCTCCGGCAACGACTGCATCGAAGGCTTCGGGGCCTCCGATGCGGTCGGTCAGGTAGGAGGCCCACATCAACATGGGCCAGAGGGAGCCTCCGGCGAGGGAGAACGGATGCACACCCTCCTCCTGGAAGACCTCCACTGCTTCGAGCAGCTCGTCCCAGTCGGTGGGCACCTCGATGCCGGCGTCGTCGAAGACCTCCTGGTTGTAGTACATGACCACGGGCTGGACGTTGTTCATCGGCACCGCGTAGGTGGAGCCGTCGACCTCGCCGTTGGCCACGACGGATTCGATCAGGCCCTCGCGCAGCTCTTCGGTGTCTTCGGTGATGTCGGCGACATAGTCGCCCTCGACATACTCCAGCAGACCGCCGCCGGTCCAGCCGACGATCAGCGTGGGAGCCTCGCCGGAGCCCACCGCCGTGCGGATGCGGTCCTTGTAGATGTCATTGGCGAAGCTCTCGACGGTGAAGGCCTGATCGGGATTCTCCTCGTTCCAGGCCTCGAAGTCCTCCTCCACGACGTTCCAGACGCCGCCGTTGAGCACCCAGGCATCGGGCTCTGCGGAGCCGGAGTCTCCTCCGCCATCGCCGCCGCCGCAGGCTGAGACTCCGAAGAGTGCCCCTGCTGCCAGAACTGCAGTGCTGAGTCTTGCTTTTCGTCCCCACATAGAAATCGTTCCTTTTCTCATCAGTTGCGAGTTGTCGTGCATTACGTGGACCCTCATGCTGCGATGGCGTAGACGCCCCAGCTGAGGAAGAAGGCCATGAAGCCGATGGCGGTGGCCATGACAGACCAGGTCTTCAGGGTCGTGATCGTGTCGAAGCCGCAGAAGCGACCCACCAGCCAGAATCCGGAATCGTTGAAGTGCGAGAAGGTGATCGAGCCCGCCACGATGGCGACCACGAGGGCGGCGAGGGCAAAGCCGTCAAGTCCCAGCTCCATGACACCGGGAGCCATGATTCCGCCCGCTGTAGTCGCGGCCACCGTCGCTGAGCCCTGCGCCACGCGGATGACCACGGCGACCAGGAAGCCCGCCAGGATGACCGGCAGCCCCATCGCGTCCAGGCCCTCGGCGATGGAGCCGCCGATTCCGGTGGCGGTGAGCACGGCGCCGAAGGCTCCGCCGGCACCAGTGATCAGGATGATCGAGCAGACCGGCGCGAGCGCGTTGTCTATCAGGTCAGACATCGCGTCGCCGAGTCCGCCCGAGCCCCTGCGCGGCTTGATGAAGAGCAGGTACATCGCGGCCAGAGTTGCGATCAGCAGCGCCACCGGTGTGGGGCCGATGAGCTGGGACAGCGCGTAGCCGAAGCTGTCCTCGCTGATCCGCCCATCAGCTTCCAGCGTGTTGGACAGTGCGTTGTAGAAGATCAGCGCCAGCGGCAGGAGCAGCGCGAAGATGACGGTGCCGAAGGCGGGCCGCGCATACTCCTCGGTGACCCTGGACTCGCCGAAGAGGTTCGGGACCGGAAAGTTCGGGTAGCCCTTGGCCATCACCAGTCCGAGGCGGTAGCCAGCGAAGTACCAGGTGGGGATGCCCACCATCATGGCGACGATCAGCACCAGCCCGATGTCTGCGCCCATGACCGTGGCGGCCGCCGTCGGCCCGGGGTGGGGCGGGGTCAGCGCATGCATCATCAGGAATGCACCGATGGAAGGCAGCACATAGAGCATGAAGCTGCCGCCGAGCCGCCGCGCCACGGTGTAGATCACCGGCAGCATGACGATGAATCCTGCGTCGAGGAAGATCGGGAAGGCATAGAACAGCGAGGCCACGGCAAGGGCCAGGGGCGCTCGCTTCTCCCCGAAGGTCGCGAGCATCTTGTCCGCCAGCACCTGAGCGCCGCCGGAGATCTCGACCAGACGTCCGAGCACAGCGCCGAAGCCGATGAGCAGGGCGACGTTGCCCACTGTGGTGGAGAAGCCGTCGACCACCACGGAGAGGACGTCGCCGACCCCGATGCCGGCCGCCAGAGCGGTGATCAGCGAGACGATGATCAGCGAGAAGAAGGCGTGGAGCTTGACCTTCACGATCAGCACCAGAAGCAGGATGATGGAACCCAGCGCCAGGGCCAGCAGGGCCGGGGTGGGCAGCTCGAAGGCGAGCGTCAGGTCATCTGTCACTTCTTGCCCTTCGGTGCTGGGCCGAGCTCGCGCAGCAGATCACCCATGCGGGCGTAGGCCTTGTTTCTGTAGGCGATCACCGCGGCCTTGGTCTCCTCGTCGAAGTCCCCGGTCCATCCCTTTCCGTTCTTGACGCCATGACGGCCGGCGTCGACGTTCTCGGCGAGCAGCTTCGGGGGCGCCAGGCGTTCCCCGTAAGCCTCGGAGAGAGTGCTGAAGCCCTTGGCGTAGACATCGAGTCCGGCCTGGTCGGCGATCGCGAAGGGACCGAAGAAGCCGAGCCGGAATCCGAAGGTGGTGCGCACGACCGTGTCCACGTCTTCTGCGCTCGCGATCCCTTCCTCGACGACTGACGCCGCCTCCTTGAGCAGCGCGTACTGCAGGCGATTCAGCACCATGCCGGGCGTGTCCGCCACCTCAGCACCCTCGCGACCTGCCCGGGCAAGGAGATCCTTGACGGCCTCGACCACGTCCGGCCTGGTGGCCTCGCCGGAGACGAGCTCGACACCGGGGATGAAGGGGGCCGGGTTGGAGAAGTGCACGGTGAGGAATCGTTCGGGGTTCTTGACCGCCGAGACCAGCACATGCACAGGAATGGTGGAGGTGTTCGTGCCGATGATGGCGTCTGCACGCGCGTGCTGCGAGATCTTGCCCAGCACCTCGCGCTTGACCTCGGGAGACTCAAAGACGGCTTCTTCGATGAAGTCGGCGTCCGCCACGGCCTCTTCCAGGGTCCGGCCTGCGGTGAGGTTCTTCTTGATGGTCTCGGTGGAGCCGGCTTCGTACAGGCCCTGGTCCTCAAACTCCTGGGCCTCGTGGAGCAGTCGGGCGAGCCCCTTCTTGGCGGCCTCGACGTCGACGTCGACGATCTCGACGCTCAGGTCCGCCAGTGCGAGGGTCTGGGCGATGCCGCCGCCCATATATCCTGCGCCGACGACGGTCACGGTGTTGATGGTCTTAGCCATGGTTCTCAGGTCTCTTTCGTCAGATGTGGTTCGCAATGGTGTCTGTGGGATGTTCACGGGATCCTCCCCGCGGGCCTCAGGCCTGGTCGGCGCGGGACGCGGCGAGGAGCGGACTGCTCTCGGCCGAGGTGAGGATCTGCTGGATGTAGTCACGGTTTTCGGCGCAGACCCCGATGGAGTCCGACCCGTAGTGCTCGCAGCAGAACGGGCCGGAGTAGCCGAGCTCCAGTGCGCGGCGGATGATCTTGCGGTAGTTGATCAGGCCGTGCTTCAGCGGCATGGGCGCCGAGGAGTATCCGCCGACCGCCGGATCCTCGTCTCGGGTGTAGTTCTTGATATGCCAGAAGTTTGCATGTGGGAGCACCTTCTCGAACATCTCTTCATATGCCGGCATGGGGCGATGCAGCCGGATGAAGTTGCCGAGATCAGGGTTGAGGCCCACGGCTGGGTGGTTGACGTCCGCGTGGAATGCCACGGCCTCATCGGCAGTGCCGAGGAAGGTGTCCTCATACATCTCGAGGCTGAGCTCAATCCCGTTGGCCTGGGCGTGGTCACCGAGCTCGCGGATCCGCTCCACGGCCAGCGGACGCAGTGCGGGATCATCGTGGTGGCCCTCCGCGAGCCAGAACCAGAGCGCGTTCTGCTGCTCCGGGGTCAGCGCCTGCATGAATCCAGTGTTGACGATGCTCGCTCCGAATTCGGGGGCGATGTCGATCAGCCTGTGGGCGTCGGCGAGATTCGCCTCGCCATGCTCGCGGTCGATGACCGAGTTGCGGGTCATCGAGATGGAGGAGATCTTCAGGCCCTCGTCGGACAGGACCTGCTTGAACTCCCCCAGGCGCGGAGCGGAGAGCTTCTGCAGGGGCAACCAGGCGTCGGTGGGGTCGATGTGATCGAACCCGAGCTCACGCATCTGGCGCAGACAGTCGGACCAGTAGGTCGCTGTTGCCTGCCAGACCGGAACTCCCTCAGAGGTCTTGCCTCCGAAGGCGAGCATATTGCCGGCGATGGGCCATGTGGCTGCTGTGAACATTTGTTCCCTTCAAACGTGCGTGCGAGGTTCATACTTGAGCACTTCACTTCGTGTGTCAAGCGTCACAGGGTGCTGAGACGCTTCCAGAGAGCCCGGATCGGCCGGGTCTAGGGGTTTTCGGGTGCTGCGGCGACTTCCAGCAGCTCGAGATATCCCGACAGGGTCCACGCCGATCGTCCGACGAAGAGCCCGTTGACGCCCGGGATGCCCAGCAGCTCGGAAGCGTTCCCGGGCGTGACCGAGCCGCCGTAGAGCAGGGCCTCTGTACGCCCTCCGTACTCGTGGGCGAGGACATCGAAGGGCTCGCGCAGCTCGCCGACCTTGGCGGGACGGCCCTGTGCGCCGATGGCCCAGATCGGCTCATAGGCGATGATCACGCGGCTCATCTGCTCCACGGTGAGCGCACTGAGGGCCCCCCGGGTCTGGTCCAGCAGGAAGGTCGCGGTCTTGCCCGCCTCGCGGATCTGGGTCGATTCACCGATGCACAGCAACGGCGTCAGTCCATGGCGGACTGCCGCCTGAACCTTCCAGCTCGTGGTCTCCACGGTCTCGCCGAAGTGTTCTCTGCGCTCGAAGTGACCGATCTCGATGAGCGTGGCACCTGCGTCCTTGACCTGCGGGATGGAGAGCTCTCCGGTCCAGGCTCCGCTGTCCTCCCAGTGCGCGTTCTGCGCGCCGATCCTGATCCCGCCGGCCATGTTGGCCAGGGGGCCCATCTCCTCGGTGACGGCAGCCAGCGCCGTGGCGGGGGGAATGACGAATGGCTGCACCCGGTCCAGCATCTCGCCGCGATCGCTCAGCTCTGCCCTGAGCCCGCGGGCGTAGGCGCGCGCCTGACCGATGGTCTTGTTCATCTTCCAGCTGGTGCCGATCCAGCGCCTCATCGGGATGCCTTCTTCAGGTGCTCGGCCAGGGCCTCCATCAGCAGCGCGAAAGAGGTGGCACCTGGATCAGGGGTGCCCAGTGATTTGTCCCCCAGCACGCGGGAACGACCAAGCCTCGCCCGCAGCTCCGCTGTCTCCGCTGCCGCACGGGTGGCCACGCCGGCGGCGGATGTCAGAGCGGAAGGCAGGTCTGCACCGCCCTCGAAGCGTGCCTGCAGCTCCGCAGCGAAGGGCGCCGCCGCGTCCACCATGGTCTTGTCTCCGAGCTTGGCGCCCCCGAGGCGCTGCACGGCCTCCACGGCGTTGAGCAGCGCCTCGACTCCAGCTGCGGCGTCCGCGCTGGCATCGTCGGAGAGTGCCCGTCCGGCGGCCGTGAGCGCCGACCCCCAGAGCGCCCCGGAGGTGCCCCCGGCCGATTCGGCCCAGGCTGTGCCCGCGTGGACCAGCAGCGTCCTGGCCCCGGCGCCGCGGTTGAGCGCTTCGCGTCCTGCCTCCACGGCTCCTCGGCTGCCCAGGACCATTCCCTGTCCATGGTCGCCGTCGCCGGCCACCGCATCCAGGCGGCCGAGCTCGTCCTCATGCTCGGCGCAGACGCTTTCGAGCAGCTTCACGATCTCGTGGAGCGAGGCTGCCAGGCTGCGTGACTCCGCAGTCGCGGTGGGCACGGGCTCCGCGCCTGGTGTGAAGAACTCAGTCCGGGTCGCGTGCTCGTTCTTCGCAGGCAGCTCGCGGAGGTCTCCTCGGCGATAGGCGGGGGTGTCGACGGGGGCGGTCCAGTGTCGCTCAAGCTCCTCGTCGAGGAACACCAGGGTCAGGGACAGTCCGGCCATGTCCAGGCTGGTGACGAACTCCCCCACCTCGGGCTGGATCGGGGTCAGTCCGGCATCGTCGAGCCGCTCGGCGAGTCGGCCGTAGACCACAAAGAGCTCCTCGTACTTGACTCGCCCCAGTCCGTTGAGCACGACGGCGACACGACCGGTCCGATCCTCGGGCACCTCTTCGAGGATGCCTTCGAAGAGCAGGTCCGCGACCTCGCGGGCGGTCCCCATGGCGAGGTCACGTATCCCGGGCTCACCGTGGATGCCGAGACCGACGCCCATCGTGGACTCAGGCACGTGGAAGAGCGGGTCCTGAGCACCCGGCAGGGTGCAGCCGTCGAAGGCCACCCCGAAGGACCTGGTCGCATCATTGGCCTTCCACGCGATCCGCTCCGCCTCGTCGAGATCCGCACCGGCTTCGATGGCGGCGCCCGCGATCTTGAAGACCGACAGATCTCCCGCAATGCCTCGACGGTCGCGGTGATTCTCCCTGCTGTTCGAAGCAATGTCGTCGCTGACCCGGATGATGCGCACGTCGACGCCCTCGGCGCGGAGCTTCTCTGCGGCGGCGCCGAAGTGCAGCACGTCGCCGGCGTAGTTGCCGAAGCCCATGAGGACGCCCCCTCCGTTCTCCGCGTTGCGCGCCACCGAATAGACCTGGGAGGCCGAGGGCGAAGAGAAGATGTTGCCGCAGGGCGCACCGTGGCCCATGCCCGGTCCGACCCATCCGGCGAAGGCGGGGTAGTGCCCGGACCCGCCACCGATCACCAGCGCCGGCTGGTCCCGGGGAGTCTCTGTGCTGCGCACGACACCACCGTGCACAGCGGAGACGTACTGGGGGTTGGCCGCCGCGAAGCCGAGCACAGCCTCGTGCGAAAAATCAGATGCGGAGTTGAGCAGGTAAGTCATGGCAGTCCTCGTGATCCCGGATCTGCACGCCGTCGCCGGCCGTACAGATGTTCGCTGACATATGTGCTGGGGCCACACTAGAACAGATGACGTGATCAGCACCACTTGCCGCGGGGAGTCGGCCGGGCGGATACGATGGCCCGATGAAGGCAACAGAGGTCACGGAGGAGGAGACGCCGGGCACGTCAGAGCTTGAAAGGCTGTACCGGGCGGCGCAGCTCTACTACGAACAGGGCGCCACACAGGCAGAAGTTGCCGAGCAGCTGAAGGTCTCTCGACCCTCGGTCAGTCGCATGCTGGCGGAGGCTCGGGGGCAGGGAATCGTGGAGATTCGCGTGCATCGCCCCGTCTCCACCGGCATGGACGAGCTCAGCGAACGGCTGAAGCAGAAGCTCGGCGTGGATGAGGTCCACCTGGCCCCGGGCGACCAGTCCCAGCGCGTCGGCCTGGGCCTGGGGCCGATGACACGGCAGGCTCTGGCGGGGACGAAGCTGCGTGCGGGCGATGTCCTGCTTCTGGCCTCCGGGGAGACGACCTACGCCCTGGCCCAGCAGCGGCTGGGGGACTTCTCGGGCGTGGTCATCGCCCCGACGGTGGGCGGCCAGGCTGAGCCGGACCCGTGGCACCAGACCAACGAGGTGGTGCGCGCGTTCGCCGCCACCTCGGGCGGCTACCCGCACTATCTCTTCGCACCCTCCATGCCGTCGCCGGCATTGCTCTCAGCTCTTCAGGATGACCCCGGCTACCGCCAGGTCGTCGCCGACTGGAACTCCGCCAAGGTGGCACTGGTGGGCATCGGCGCTGCACCCCTCTCCAGAAACTCCATCGCACAGTCCGTCCCGCGCCATCATCCGAACCTGGCGAAGTCGATCGGGGACGTCTGCCTGGCGTTCTACGACCCGCAGGGCAACGAGGTGACCTTCCCGGGGAGCGAACGCATGGTCAGGGTTCCTGGCCAGACGCTTCGGGCCGTGCCGACGCGGATCGCGGCAGCTGTCGGTGCCCACAAGGCGCCCAGCATCATTGCAGCCGCCAGCGCAGGATGGTTCAACATCCTGGTCACCGACGAGTCCACCGCTCGAGCGGTGGACCGGCGGCTCTAGCCGGGACTGATCGCGGAGCCGATCAGCCGCAGCTCCCGGTGTCCTCATAGCGAGTGATCGCGCCGACCTTCGCGGCGGAGGCGCTCGCGGGGTCAAACTCGTGTTTGAGCCATTCATCAGTGAGCTTGCGAGCCAGCTCCTGGCCGATCACGCGCTGACCCATGCACAGGACCTGGGCGTTGTTCGAGAGCACGCCCCGCTCCACGGAATAGGCGTCATGGGCAGTCACGGCCCGAACACCTCTGACCTTGTTGGCAGAGATGGCGACGCCAAGGCCGGTGCCGCAGAGCAGCAGTGCCCGATCGGCCTCTCCGGCCACGATCTTCTCCGCCGCAGTCACGCCGATGTTCGGATAGGCCGTCTTGTCGGCGTCATCGCCGACGCCGACATCGATGACCGAGGCCACTCGGGGATCCGCCTCCAGATGGGCCTTCAGCACCTCCTTATAGGCGAAACCGGCCTCGTCACTGCCGATGACGATTCGAAACTGACTGCTCATGGGGACTCCTCAACTCGTACCAGGGTTCAGATGCAATGCTACGGGGCGTAGAACAAACGTCAAATACAAATGTTCAGCACCTGAGGCGGGAGAAACAGAAGAGCCCGCCCTCGACACTGGGCTCAGTGCAGAGGGCGGGCTCTTCGAGGTTCGAGAACCTCAGTGGATCAGGAGGCTGCGCCCGCCTTGTCCAGGTGGGAGCGGATGAACCACTGGAAGAGCTCCAGCGCCTTGGTCTGGCCGATGAGCAGGTCCTCGGTGATCGGATCCAGCTCGCCGACCTTGTTCAGCACGTCGCGGTGGTCGCCGATGACGCCGTCGTAGACCTTTTCCAGCTCGGCCAGATGCGTGGTGCCATCGGCCTTGAAGAGCGGGTAGTCCTCCCAATGGCGCTTGGAGACCAGCTCTCCGCTGAGTCCCGAGGGTGATCCGCCCAGGGTGGCGATGCGCTCGGCGACCTCATCGGCGAATCCACGCACGACCTCGGTCTGCGGGTCGAGCATCTCGTGGATGGCGATGAAGTTGGGGCCCACGACGTTCCAATGGACGTGCTTGAGGACCAGGTGAAGATCGTTCAGCGCGTACAGGCGGCTCTGCAGCAGACCGGCGATCTCGTGGCCGTTCTCCTGCGCAAGACCTGGTGCGGTGTAGTCGGAGTACTTCTCAGTCATGTCACACTCCTTGTGCTGTTGATGCATGAGCGCTGTTCGGCGCGGACACTGTTGATACTAGTGATTCATAAAAGGGACCGCCAGGCAGTTGAGCCTTACCTCAGTTGCGAGGATCAGGCCGGCGGTGTCATCACTTCCATGCCGCCGAGGTAGGGACGCAGCGCTTCGGGCACCCGCACGGTGCCGTCGGCCTGCTGATGGTTCTCCAGGATCGCCACGAGCCAGCGCGTGGTGGCGAGGGTCCCGTTAAGCGTGGCCACCGGCCGGGTGGGTCCCTTGGAGCCGTCTGTCTTCAGCGTGCGCTCGCGGATGTTGAGCCGGCGCGCCTGGAAGGTGGTGCAGTCTGAGGTGGAGGTCAGCTCGCGGTAGGTGGACTGCGAAGGAACCCAGGCCTCGCAGTCGAACTTGCGGGCGGCAGAGAGACCCAGGTCACCGGCGGCGATGTCGACCACCCGATACGGCAGCTCCATCTTCTGCAGCATCTTCTCCTCCCAGGCCAGGAGGTTCGCATGCTCGGCTGCGGCATCCTCGGCCGAGCAGAAGATGAACATCTCCAGCTTGTTGAACTGATGCACCCGCAGGATTCCCCGCGTGTCCCGGCCGTGGGATCCGGCTTCTCGCCGATAGCAGGTGGACCAGCCGGCGATCCGCTCCGGTCCTGCGTCGAGCTCCAGGATCTCGTCGGCGTGGTACCCGGCGATCGCCACTTCGGAGGTGCCCACCAGGTAGAGGTCGTCGCGCTCCAGGCGGTAGATCTCGTCGTCGTGCTCCACATCGAAGCCGGTGCCGGCCATGGTCTCCGGGCGCACCAGGGTGGGGGTGATCATCGGGGTGAAACCGGCCTCCACCGCCTGGTCCAGGCCCATCTGCATCATCGCGAGCTCCAGCCGGGCACCGATCCCCTTGAGGAAGTAGAACCGGGCACCGGAGACCTTGGCCCCGCGCTCCATGTCCACTGCGGCCAGTGATTCGGCCAGCTCCAGGTGATCCCTGGGGGCGAAGCCCTCGGCCGCGAAGTCACGCGCCGAGCCCTCCTCGCGCAGAACCACGAAATCGTCCTCTCCGCCTGCGGGGACACCGGCGCGGACGAGGTTCGGGAAGGCGCCCTGCAGGCGACGCAGCTGATCCTCGGCCTCACCGGACTCGGCCTCGGCGGTCTTCACCTGCTGAGAGAGGTCCTTGACCTCCGCGAGCAGCTGCTGCTTCTGCTCCCCGCTGGCCTGGGCGACCTTCTTGCCGAAGGCCTTCTGCTCTGCGCGCAGGGTCTCGAAGCGGGCGATGGCTGAGGTGCGAGACTCCTGGGCGGCGATGAGCGCATCCACTGCGGCTTCGTCAGCCTGGCGTGCGCGCTGGCTGGCCCGGTACGTCTCGGGATTCTCGATGAGGTCCTTGATGTCGATCACCGCCCCAGCCTATCGCCACACCGTCCCCACCCCGTGCCCCCAGTGTCGCCAGCCGCCGCCAGTACACTGCCCTTGATGACTACCGACACGCTCAGCACACTTCTCTGGTTGGCCCTCGCCGCTGCAGCGATCCTGCTGATCGCAGTGATCTGGCTGAGCGTCGCTCAGCAGAGGCTCCGGCGCAGCAACGCGGAGCTGACCCGCGACCTCGAGCGCACAGCCGTGTCCCACTCCCCTGCGGAGCACGCTCCCGGACGCCTGGTGGCGGTGGTGGTCAACACCACCAAGGATTCTGCCGACGACGTCGTGCGGCAGATCCATTCCACGTGTTCCCGTGCAGGCATGCCCGCGCCCCTGGTGATGGCATCCAGCGCGGAGGATCCCGGTCACGGGATGACCCGCCGGGCGTTGGAGGCGGGCGCCGCCGTCGTCGTCGCGGCAGGTGGAGACGGCACGGTCCGCGCTGTGGCCGCAGAGCTGGCCGGCACCGAGACCGCGCTGGGCATCGTGCCGCTGGGCACCGGCAACCTGTTCGCCCGCAATGTGGGCCTGCCCTACCACGACCTCCGCGCCTGCGTGGACGAGGCGATCCATGGCCGCAGCCACCGCGTGGACACCCTGGATCTGGTCCTGGAACGTGTGGGGGGACGCAAGGAGGAGGAGATCTCCCTGGTCATCGCCGGCGGCGGCCTGGACGCTGAGGTCATGGGCGACACCCGGGAAGCGCTGAAGCAGCGTGCCGGCTGGCTCGCCTACGGCGAGGCCGGACTGCGTCACATCGTCGGCGCCCGGTCCAGCGTCACCGTCCAGCTCGACGACGGCGCGGCCCAGTCCCATAAGGTGCGCTCGGTCCTGCTGGCCAACTGCGGGTCACTGCAGGCGGGCATGCTCCTGGTGCCCTCCGCCGAGTTCGATGACGGACATATGGACGCGGTGCTCTTCACCCCGCGCCATGCCCTGGACTGGGCCCGGATCTTGGCCAAGACCGTCACCCGCTTCGCCGCGGACATCCCGGTGATGACCGTGCGCCAGGCCAAGCGGGCAAGGATCACGATGACCGAGCCGATGCCCTTCCAGATCGACGGCGACGCCGTGGGTGAAGTGGTCAGCGTCGCCGGCACGGTGAACGCTCACGCGCTGAAGGTCAACGGAGTCACCGTCCGGGGGGTCCAGGAGCTGCGTGGCGAGGACTCCCGCGCGGAGCATGACGTCGAGGCCGAGCCGAAGGCGGCGCAGCCGGACGGGCCCGTGCTGACCGAAGGCCGGGTCACCAAGGAGCCCCGGGCCTGATCCCACTCACCCGGCTCCCACCCTCGGCTGCGCCGAGCGCGGGTCCCCCGCCGGGCTCCCTTACGCGTGTCTCAGCGAGCTGATCCCGCTCACCCGGCTCCCACCCTCGGCTGCGCCGAGCGCGGGTCCCCCGCCGGGCTCCCTTACGCGTGTCTCAGCGAGCTGATCCACGCGGAGGCGGCGGTGAAGGCGGCGTCGGAGACTTCGGCGGTGGTCTGCTGTGGCTTCTCGTCGGCCCGCGGATAGGACCCGAGGAAGCGGATCCCGGGCGCTATGCGGTGGATTCCGGCGAGCGCGTCGGCCACACGAGCCTCGTCGATGTGACCTTCGAGGTCGATCGAGAAGTAGTACTCGCCCAGGCCGTTGCCGGTGGGCCGGGACTCGATGCGGCAGAGATTGACTCCCCGGGTGGCGAAATGCTCCAGCAGCTCCATCAGGGCTCCGGCCCGGTCCTGCGGCAGCGGGATCATGATCGTCGTCTTATCCGCCCCCGTCATCGCCGGGATCTCACCCGGGGGCGCCACCAGCACGAACCGGGTCACCGCCCCGCTGACGTCCTCGATGCCGCGTGCCAGCACATGCAGGCCCAGCTGTTCCGCCACCAGCGGCGAACACACGGCGGCCTCGGCCTCGGCCGGCTCGGCCAGGAGTCCGCGGGCCGCAGCGGCCGTGGAGGAGGCCGGGACGAACTCGGCACCTGGGACAGCGGACTCGGCCCACCGCCGGACCTGGGCCCAGCCGTGGGTATGCGTGGAGATCGTGCGGATCTCCTCCGGGGCGATCGGCGCGGCGGCGGCCAGCACGAAGCTGATCGGCACCAGGGCTTCACGGACGATATGCAGCTGATGAGCCACAGAGATGGCATCCAGGGTGGCTGTGACCCCGCCTTCCACGGAATTCTCGATGGGGACCATTGCGGCGTCGACCTCATGCGACTCCACCATGTTCAGCGCGGTCAGCACCGATCCGGCCGGCACTCGCTCGGCTCGTGCCGCTCCCGGGACCTGCAGGAGCGCCGCTTCGGTGAAGGTCCCTGCAGGACCGAGGAAGGAGTACCGCGGAGCACGGGCCTCACTGTGGGTCTCGCTCTGGGTCTGACTCTGGGTCTGAGTCTCACTGTGGGTCTGACTGCGGGTCTCGCTCTGGGTCTCTGTGTTCATCGAACCCGCGGCTCCTCGCCGGTTGAAGATTCCAGCGGTCGGCCCGCGACAAGCCACCCGTCCATGCCGTCTGCGACGAAGACGGCCGAGTAGCCCTGCCCGGTCAGCCAGCTCGTGATCTGCACGGATCTCCCACCCGTGCGGCAGATGACGTAATAGTCCTCGTCCGGATCCAGCTCGTCCTGGAACCGAGCAGGGATCTCGCCCACAGGGATGTGCAGTGCGCCCGGGGCATGCCCCTCGGCGAACTCGTAGTCCTCACGGACGTCGAGCAGCGCGGCGTCGGCGGGGACATCTGCGGCACGAACGGTCTCGAAGTCCGACATTTCCGAGCCTCCTTCAGAGCGGGTCGATCAGGTCTGGTGCGTCCTCAACACTAGCGCCTGGCCGGATCTGCGCACATAGAGTGAGCCCATGGGACACTCCGCTGATCCAGCCCTTTTACCTTCCGCCGCCCAGATCCGCAGCGACTTCATCGCCGGCGAGGTCAGCGCAGTCGAGATCATCACCACTGCGCTGACCTCCGCGGCGACCCAGTCCGCCCTGGGAGCCTTCATCCACGTCGATGCGGAGTACGCGCTGCGCCGCGCGGAGGAGATCGATCTGGTGCGGGCCGCCGTGCTGGACGCGCGCAGCGGCAGCTCACGCACCGCTGCCATGGCTGAACTCTCCGGGCGGGCTCCTCTGCTGGGGATGCCCACCGGGTTCAAAGACCTGGTCCACGTCGCTGGAATGCCCACCACGATGGGAACTGCGGCCCTTCCCACGACCATCCCCGGTCGCGATGACCCGCTGGCCCGGCGGGTGCACTCCGCCGGGGCGATCAGCCTGGGCAAGACCCAGGTGCCCGAGTTCGGTCTTCCCTGCTACTCGGAGAACGAGCTCGCCGCCCCAGCCCGGAATCCTCTGGCTCCGGAACGCACGCCCGGAGGATCCACGGGAGGCGGGGCCGCCGCAGTGGCGTCCGGCATGCTGCCGATGGCACCGGGCAACGACGGCGGTGGTTCGGTCCGGATCCCCGCGGCGGCATGCGGACTGATCGGTCTGAAGCCCGGACGTGCGCGTCTTCCTGATGACCGGCAGCAGACAGGCGTGCAGAACCTGGCGGTCTCAGGTCCGATCGCTGAGTCTGCAGAGGACGCCGCGCTGCTCTTCGACGTGATGGCCGGACACCGCTTCGAAGCCGGCGCCTCGGGGCTCCCTGCCGGGCGCGCGATGCATGCGGTGGACCAGGCGCTGCGGCGCGGGCTGGCCCCGCTTCGCATCGGTGTGACCACGGAGTCTCCATTCTCCCCGGAGCTGGACATCGTGCTCCAGGAACCGGCCGTGGAGGCGCTGGAGCAGGGTCTGAGGGCTCTGGCGGGACTCGGCCACGTCGTCCAGGGGAGCAGCCACTGCACCGGAGCGGACTCGTTCTGGCCGGCCCGCTATCACCAGAACTTCCAGACGCTGTGGACCTCTCGGCTCGGGCAGCTGGATCTCCCGGCCGATCAGGTGGCGGCGATGACCCCGCTGACCCGGTACTTCATCGAACACGCCGCGGCCCGCCCGGCCGATCAGACGCAGAAGGCCATTGCGGCGCTGGAGGACTTCGCGGTGCATGCGGACGCTCTCCTGGGGCCCTGGGACATTCTGGTCACGCCGATGCTCGCCTATGCACCGCCGAAGATCGGGTGGTTCACCGGATTGACGCCGGAGGAGAACTACCGGGAGCAGTGCCGCTTCACGCCCTTCAGCTCAGTGGTCAATGTGATGGGGCTGCCCGCGATCAATGTGCCCACACACACCGACGCCGAGGGCCTCAGCTGGTCGGTCCAGCTCATCGGTCGCAGCGGCTCTGAGGAGCATCTCCTGGCACTGGCGGCCACCATGCTGCAGGGCTGAGCCGGACACAGCAGCGCCGGACCCGACGTGCACGGACCCGGCGCTGTGAGGGAACTTCTCGAGCCGCCCGCCGTGAGCGGGCCGCTGGTCAGAGGCAGGTCAGTTCTTCATGCCCTGGACGAAGCCCTTGACGCTGTCCTTCGCATCCTGGGCGGCATCCTTGGCCTTCGCCTGGGTCTTCTCACTGCTGCCTTCAGCCTGGGTCTCCTTATCGCCGGTCAGCTTGCCAAAGCCTTCCTTTGCGGAGCCGCTTGCTTCTTCGGACTTGTTGTTCGTCTTGTCATCGAGTCCCATGGGTGACTCCTTTCGTCGGCGGACAAGTCCCTCGTCACGCTACAGACCACACTGTGCCCTGTCACTCAGAAGTAGGATTTTTCAGGGAACTCCCAGTGAACTGTTCCCGGGTCTTAATCCGCGTGCGTTCCGCCCGGATCTTGGTGCCTGAGGTCTTCCGCGTTGACCGGAGTGGCCAGTGCCCCCTCGTCCTCGGTCGAGAAGCCGACGTCGGTGCCGCGCAGTCGAGCGATCGCGCTGAGCACGTGGTGGATCGCCAGGGCGGCGAAGCTGCCCAGTGCGATGCCCTCGAAGACGATCTCCCCGAAGACCATGGTGAAGTTGGCGACGGCGATGATGAGCGGCACGCCGGCCACGGCGAGATTGATGGGGTTCGCGAAGTCCACGCGGTTCTGCACCCAGATGCGCACCCCGAGGACGCCGATCATCCCGTACAGCACGGTGCCCGCCCCGCCGAGGACGCCCACGGGGACCGTGGCGATGAGTGCGCCGAACTTCGGCAGCAGCGCAAGCAGGATGGCGAAGAGACCTGCCACCCAGTAGGCCGCGGTGGAATACACGCGCGAGGAGGCCATGACTCCGATGTTCTCGGCATAGGTGGTCGTCCCTGAACCGCCTCCGGCGCCGGCGAGCATCGTCGCGGCGCCATCGGCGATCAGTGCCCGTCCGGTCATCGGATCCAGGTCCTGCTTCGTCATCAGCGCCACGGATTTCACGTGCCCCACGTTCTCTGCGACCAGGACCAGGATCACCGGGATGAACAGGCCCAGCACCCCGATGTGGAAGGTGGGTGCCGTGAACTCTGGCAGCCCGAACCAGCCCGCGGAGCCCACGGTGGAGAAGTCCACCTCGCCGCGCAGCACGGCCACCACATACCCGATCACCACGCCGACCAGGATGGAGAGCCGCCCCAGCAGTCCCTTGAAGAGCACGCTGGCCAGCAGCATGGAAACGATCGTCACCGCGGCTGTGACGGGGGCTTCATTGACGTTGTTCCATGCGGCGGGGGCGAGGTTCAAACCGATCAGCGCCACGATGGCGCCGGTGACCACCGGCGGCATGATGCGCTGGATCCAATGACTGCCGGCGAAATGGACAAGGACGCCGACGCCGACCAGGCCGAGCCCCGCGAGGAAGATCCCGCCCAGGGCACCGGACATGCCGTACTGCGCGGTGGCGGCGCCCACCGGGGCGAGGAAGGCGAAGGAGGACCCCAGATAGCTCGGGATGCGCCCTGCGGTGATGATCAGGAACAGCAGGGTCCCGATGCCTGAGAACAGCAGAGTCGTGGAGGGCGGGAAGCCGGTGATCAGGGGGACCAGGAACGTGGCGCCGAACATCGCGACCACATGCTGCATCCCCACTCCGGTGGTCTGCAGCCAGCCCAGGCGCTCCCCCGGGGTCACCACTGCGCCGGGTCGTACAGTCCTGCCGTCACCATGGAGCGTCCACCCGAACCCGGGGAAGCGGCTCTTCCTCTGCGTAGTCATTCCAGCCACAGTAGCCGCAGCGGCGCACAGACACGCTGTGCGGCTGACGTGCCCAAGATCACCCGTCGTTCTTTACTCATTGTTTGATGAGATCACATGATGATTACATTCATGGCAATTGTGGGAAGAGAGCAGGACGATCGATGCTGTGCCCCGGCACGCATGGTCTCTGGCGGCACTGCTATCCCTGGCGCTAAACTCCAGAGGACACCGCTGACCGCTGTTTCACCGGGTATTCATGCAGTCCCCAGTTGAATCTGGGAACCAGCTCACTACTCTGGAGAACGATGCCTCACACTGCAGACACCCCTGCCCAGAACTCCGCCGAGTCCTCCCCGGCCTCGGAACGAGTTGAGATTCGCACGCCCACGGTCGCCGATGGCGCCTCTCTGTGGCGGCTCGCCGCCGGGACCGGCGTCCTTGATGTGAACACTCCCTACGCGTACATCCTGTGGACCCGAGATTTCGCTGAGACCTCGGTGATCGCCGAGGTCGAGGGGGAGCCTGCGGGCTTCATCTCCGGCTACCGCAGACCCGAGGACCCCCAGACCCTCTTCATCTGGCAGGTCGCCGTGGATTCTCGATTCCGCGGGCGACGCCTGGCCTCCCGCATGCTCACCACGCTGGTGGAAGCCGTGGCGCCGCAGCGGCTCGAGACCACGATCACCGCGGACAACGCCGCATCCATCGCACTGTTCACGGGCCTGGCCCGCGACAAGGGCGCCGAGATCACCACGACGAGGTTCTTCACCGAGAAGGACTTCCCCTCAGCCGAAGAATCAGGGGAGCAACACGCTCCCGAGGACCTCTACACCGTGGCCCCCCTGGGCCCGAACGCCGACTGAGCGTCGCAGCGAACTTCCAGCACGACTTCCCCGGAATCTAAGGACAGAAACGCACTATGCCGACAGACATCTTCGAAACACGCGAATCTCAGGTCGCCAGCTACTGCAAGAACTGGCCAGCCACCTTCGCCAAGGCCTCCGGCCCCTACCAGTGGACCGAGGACGGCACCCGCTACCTCGACTTCTTCTCCGGAGCAGGTGCGCTGAACTACGGCCACAACCACCCCGAACTGCGCGACCTCGTCGTCGACTACGTCGCGAACGACGGCGTCACCCATTCGATGGACATGAAGACCCCGGCCAAGCGCCACTTCCTGGAGACCTTCGAACGACTCATCCTCGAGCCGCGCAAGATGGACTACAAGGTCATGTTCCCCGGTCCCACAGGCACCAACACGGTGGAGGCTGCGCTGAAGCTGGCCCGCAAGGTGACCGGCCGGCAGCACATCCTCTCCTTCACCAATGCCTTCCACGGCATGACGCTCGGCGCACTCTCCGTCACCGGCAACTCCATGAAGCGTCGCGGTGCCGGCATTCCGCTGACGAACTCCTCGAAGATCCCCTATGACGATTACTTCGATGGGGACATGCCCGACTTCCTCTGGCTGGAGAAGATCCTCGAGGACTCAGGCTCGGGCGTGGACAAGCCCGCCGCCGTGATCGTGGAGACCGTCCAGGGCGAGGGCGGCCTCAACGCCGCACGCATGGACTGGCTGAAGTCCCTCTCTGCCCTGCTGCGTCGGCATAAGATCCTGCTGATCGTCGACGACGTCCAGGCAGGCTGCGGGCGCACCGGCAAGTTCTTCTCCTTCGAGGAGGCCGGCCTCTACCCCGACATCGTGTGTGTCTCGAAGTCGATCTCCGGCTATGGCCTCGCCATGGCGCTGACCCTGTTCAAGCCCGAACTCGACGTCTGGGAGGGCGGGGAGCACAACGGCACCTTCCGCGGGAACAACCTCGCGTTCGTGACGGGCGCGCGCGCCCTGGAGCTCTTCTGGTCGGATGACAGCTTCCAGAAGCAGCTCGGCGAACGGATCACAGAGCTCAAGGACGGTCTGGTCAAGATCGCCGAGCATGTCCCCGACTCCACCATCCGGGGACGAGGCTTCCTGACCGGCATCCACTTCCAGAACCCCGACACCGCCGGCAAGGTCGCTGCAGAGGCGTATAAGCGCAACCTGCTGGTGGAGACCTCGGGGCCCCAGGATGAGGTCCTGAAGCTCATGCCGCCGCTGAACATCGAGTCCGAGGACCTGCAGAAGGGACTCGGCATCATCGAGGAGTCCCTTCTGGCCGCCACGGGCCAGCTCGGCGAGCCCTCGCGTCTGCGCGCACCCCGCTGAACCTGTTCCTCAGTCACTGATTCCAGTCACTGATTCCCCCGCTACTGACAGCCACTGATCGGAGATCTGCGTGTACACCTTGAACATCGACGCCCTCAACGGCACTGACCGCGACATCCAGCAGGAGAACTGGCGCTCGCGCCGCATGGTGCTGGCCAAGGAGAAGGTCGGGTTCTCACTGCATGAGACGACCCTCTACACCGGCACCACCAACGAGTTCTGGTATGCCAACCACGTGGAGGCGGTCTACTGCGTCGGTGGCAAGGGCACGCTGACCGACCTCGAGACCGGAGAGAAGTACGCGATCACCGACGGCTTCCTCTACATGCTCGACGGACAGGAGAAGCACCGCGTGGAGGTCGAAGAGGAGATCCGCGTGGTCTGCGTGTTCAATCCTCCGGTGACCGGCCGTGAGGTCCACGACGACAACGGCGTGTACCCGCTGATCATCGAGGATGAGACCGCCTGATCGGCTAGCTCACGCAGCGCTCGACGGCGCCCGTTCACCTGTTGCTCCAGTCACCCTCTGGAGCAGGTGGACGGGCGCCGTTCTCGTCTCCAGACGCCGACTGCTGCAGCGACACCCGTGAAGCGGGGCGCGAGAGGTTTGGACTTCTGCGGTCGGCTGTGATGTGATCTCCATGACATGTGACCCACGGCACGCGGGCTCCATGTCACCACAATCACCTTCACAACGGATCGTCGGGCACGTACCTGCCCGTGAAAGGGACATATCACCATGGCCTCAGTGACCTATGACTCCGCCAGCCGCATCTACACCCCCGGCGCGCGGCCTGCCATCAACCAGCTTCACCTGGAGATCGCCGACGGCGAGTTCCTCGTCCTCGTCGGACCCTCCGGCTGCGGCAAGTCCACAGCACTGCGCATGCTCGCAGGCCTGGAAGAGGTCAATGAAGGGGCCATCCGAATCGGTGGCGAAGACGTCTCCCACGTCTCCCCCAAGGACCGCGACATCGCCATGGTCTTCCAGAACTACGCGCTCTACCCACACATGTCCGTGGCCGAGAACATGGGCTTCGCGCTGAAGATCGCCGGCGTCTCCAAGGAGGAGCGCGCCGAGCGGGTCAAGAAGGCCGCGGAGATCCTGGACCTGGTCCCCTATCTGGACCGCAAGCCGAAGGCTCTCTCCGGCGGCCAGCGTCAGCGCGTGGCCATGGGGCGCGCGATCGTCCGCTCCCCCAAGGTCTTCCTCATGGATGAGCCCCTGTCGAACCTCGACGCCAAGCTGCGCGTGCAGACCCGCACCCAGATCGCGGCACTGACGCGCGAGCTGCAGACCACCACGGTCTACGTCACGCACGACCAGGTCGAGGCCATGACCATGGGAGACCGGGTGTGTGTGCTCAAGGACGGCGTGCTCCAGCAGGTGGACTCCCCCCGCAACCTCTATGACACGCCCGCCAACGTGTTCGTGGCCGGCTTCATCGGCTCACCCGCGATGAACCTCTTCCACGCCAAGATCCAGGGCGAGGGTCTGGTGCTCGGAAATGACATCATCCCGGTCACCGGCGGCCACCTGGCCAAGAGCACCCGGGACGAGGTCGTCCTGGGCGTGCGCCCCGAGGACATGGAGCTCACCACAGACGGCACCGGGCTGCCGATGACCGTGGACCTGGTCGAGGAGCTGGGCGCAGACGCCTACATCTTCGGCTCCCCGGACGGCATCTCCACCTTCCAGCCGTTCATCGTCCGCGTGAACGGACGCCGTCCCCCCATGCGCGGCGAGCGGGTCTTCATCAAGCCGAACCCGGCGCATCTGCACCTGTTCGACATCGAGAACGGACTGCGCCTCAACGGCGAGGTCCCCGCCAACACCCCCCATGCATCGCTCTCCGACGTGGAAGCCCTGGCGGACTCCGAAGACTGATCACGGGCTGCATCACTGCAGGTCAGCGTTACGCAGAACCAGATTGAGCATGATGTGCTCGGCTTTCGTCCAGGAAGTGACCAGGAAGTCCCCCGTAGAGTGAAGAGCATCGCTGACGGGGACCTGTCAGCCCATGGCGGACTTGGTCTCTACGCGAAACAGACGTAACGACAGAAAGGTACGGGTACATCATGCATAAGTCAGTACTGCCAATCAGCTTGACCACAATTCTGCTTATCGTGATCATCGTCATCCTGGTGACCTGATTCGATAGACCAGCAAGAGGAGAGGGCGGGATCCGAGTATTCGGATCCCGCCGTCTCTCTGTGTCTCGCGCCGCGCCGTCTCGCACCCCGCGCGCCGGACGCGGGTCAGTCCGCGCTGGAGCGGGTCAGTCCGCGCTGGAGCGGGTCAGTCCGCGCTGAGTCCCGCGGCCGGCTCCACCCTGGAGAGCGCCCGCGCCGGGAGCAGCGCGGCGAGCGCAGCGGCGACCAGGGTCACCGCCCAGAGTCCAGCGATGCGCAGCCACGGCATCTCCAGCACCACGGTCCAGTCCGGGCGGGCCACGAGTGAGGCGACCCCCGCCCAACCCAGGAAGGCGCCCAGTGCGGTGCCGATCAGCAGCGCCACCCCGGCAAGCAGCAGCGCCTCGATGGTGATCATCTGTCCCACCGAGCGACGGTTCATGCCCACCGCCCGCAGCAGCGCAGCCTCGCGGCGACGTTCCAGCACCGAGAGGGAGAGCGTGTTGCTGACCCCGATGATCGCCACCAGGACCGAGGCCCCCAGGAGCACAAGGACGATCAGCAGCACCATGTCGATGGCCTCCGTGAAGCTGGCTCGCATCAGCGCGCCGGCGTCGTTGTACTCCTCGGAGTACTCCTCGAGCAGCGGCGCCAGACCGTAGGACTGGTCCGGACCGAGCCCCTCAGCGGCTCGGATCAGCGTGAGCCCGTTCTCCGGGCTGAAGGTCCATGGGGACTCACCCGGGGCCGTGGCCCCCTCCGGCAGTGAAGCCTCTGAGACCAGCACCATCCCGGCCGGCAGCCAGGAGACGACCGTGGCATCCACGGTGATCGACTGGTCTGCGGCCCCGGAGGTGGCGGTGCCGTAGGGCATCAGTTCCAGTTCAGCGTCATCGCCCTCGAAGATCGTGTCCTCTGCATTGAGCTGTGCCGCGGCTATCGCCTCACCGGCGCCCGGCGCCATGCCTTCGGTGCGCGCGACTGAGGCGAAGGTCCCTTCATCGACCAGGATCACACGTCCCTCGACGCTGCCCCGCTCCCCCGTGATGGTGGCAGAGGCGCCGGGGGCGGAGGAGAACGTCTCCACGAGCTCACTCTCGGAGAGCTCCGCTTCAAGGTCCTCGTCCATCGCGCTGACGCTGGCTTCCACCGGGTAGCTCTCGGCGAGCTCGTCGTAGAGCACCGTCTGCGCCGTGGCGGCTCCCACCATCATGGTTCCGACCAGGGTGACACCGACCAGCAGCGCTGAGGCGGTCGCCGTCGTGCGTCCCGGCACCTGCCGGGCGTTCTGACCGGCGAGCCGTGCATTGACCCGCAGCCCGGGCAGGAGCCCGAGCAGTCGTCCCCCACGGGCCACCAGCGGTGGCACGACCAGCCGTGCCAGCACCAGCACGCCGGAGAAGCCGAGGATCGCCCCGGCCACCCCGAGCATCGGAGCGGGCAGGGAGTACTGCTCGCCGGAGGCGGCCCACCGCGTCGCGCCGATGACCGCACCAAACCCGCCGAGCATCAGCACGGCCCCGATGATCAGCCGGGTCATGGAGACCCGCTGCGTGGCGGGGCCGAGCCCCGCGGGACGCAGGGCAGCCATCGGGGAGACCCTGCCCGCCTTGACCGCTGGGGCCAGCGCGGAGACCACGGTGACCACCAGCCCGAGGCCCAGTCCGATGAGGCTCGCCAGCAGCGTCGGGCCAGCCAGCGGCAGATCGGGTGCGAACGTGGCCCGGGCGATCAGCGAGAAGCCCAGTGCCACGCCCGTGCCCAGAAGCACACCGGCGGCCCCGCCGAGCAGCCCCAGCACCGCGCCCTCCTTCAGGGTGGCGCGCTGGAGCTGGGCGGAGGTGGCTCCCACGGCTCGCAGCAGCGCCAGCGTGCGCTGACGAGAGGCGACCAGGACCTGGAAGGTGTTGGAGATGACCAGCGTGGAGACGAACACGGAGATGGCGCCGAAGCCGATGGCGATGTACGCCAGGAAGTTCGCGTCTCCGGTCTGCTGAGCCAGCCGCGCCTCGACGATCTCCTCGGTGGTCTGCACCTGCAGGCTCTCGAGATCTGCCGCGCGGGTCTCGCTCAGCGTCTCAGCTTGGACCCTGATCAGATCCTGGATCCGTTCCTGGACCTCTTCGGCAGAGACGGTCGAATCGGGGTTGAGCACGATGCGAATCTCCGCCGGGCTCGCGTCGTAGGGAAGTCGCTCCACGCCTTCTGTGGTGAGAAAGGCCCGGGGCGGGCCCTGGCCCTGCACCACACCCACGACGGTGTAGTCCTCCTGCACGACGGTGGGTTCCGTGCCGGCACCTGCGTCCTCGTCGAAGACATAGTGCTCGGCGGTGAGCGTGGTCCCCAGCTCGATGCCCTGTCCGGTGGCCGCGGCAGAGCTCACCACGACCTCATCCGCGGCCTGCGCCTCGCGGCCTTCGCTGATCTCCCCGGTCCGAGTGCTGGACTGCTCACCGGCCTGGAGGCCGATGGTGGAAGAGCCGTCCTCAGCGATCTGGCTCAGGTAGCCGCTGCTGATCGCGTCCGCCACCGCTACACCGTCGAGCTGTTCGATCTCCTCCGCGAGGGGGATGTCATCGCGGAGGTAGTCCTCCGTGTCCTCATCCGAGCTGAGCAGCATGGAGGTGTCGATGATCAGGTCAGTGCCGGAGGCCTCGGCCTCCAGCTCCTGGGTCAGCCCGCGGTTGAAGGAGTCCACCATCAGCATCCCCGCGACGATGAACGCCACCGAGATCGCGACGGCGGCCCCCGCCGCGAACAGCTTCTTCCCGGCTGAGCGCAGGTTGACCTGGAGCACAGGATCACGCCTCATGAGCCGGCCTCGATCAGCGCGGCGGCGAGCTGGGACGCGGTCGGGTTCTCGATGGTCCCCGCGACACGACCGTCGGCCAGCAGCACCGTCCGGTCCGCCTGTGCGGCGGCGTTGGCGTCATGGGTGACCATGATGACTGTCTGGGCGAATTCATCCACGGCGGTGCGCAGCAGCCCCAGCACCTCGGCTCCAGAGGTCTGGTCCAGGTTGCCGGTGGGCTCATCGGCGAAGATCACGGCCGGTCTGGAGACCAGGGCGCGCGCCACTGCCACCCGCTGCTGCTGTCCGCCGGAGAGCTCGAAGGGACGGTGACTCAGCCTGTCTGCCAGGCCGAGGCGATCGATGACCTGCTGGTAGAAGTCCCGGTCCACGGCATCTCCGCCGAGGTTGGTGGGCAGCAGGATGTTCTCCTCAGCGGTCATCGCGGGGACCAGGTTGTAGGACTGGAAGATGAAGCCGATGCTCTCCCGGCGGACTCGGGTCAGCTGCTTCTCGTTGAGTCCGGTCAGCGTGGTCTCGCCGCGCGGGGAGGAGAGGGTGACCTCGCCGTCGTCGGCGGTGTCCAGGCCCGCCAGCACATGCAGCAGCGTGGACTTGCCGCTGCCGGAGGGGCCCATCACCGAGGTGAAGCGGGCCGCGGGGAAGTCGATGCTCAGCGAGCGCAGCGGGTGGACCGCAGCATCTCCGGATCCGTAGGTCTTGTTCAGGTCCCTGGCGCGCAGGGCGGGGGTCAGTTCAGTCATCATGCTCTTCAGCCTACGAAGGGGGCACACGCTCCCACATCGGTCCCCAGGCCGGTCTGTCCCTCATCCTGCAGGATGAGCTGACCTGCGGGAACCGGGTTCAGCCATGCGAGTCTGTGGGGGCGGCGCGGTCATCCACGGCGGTCGTGGTGGCGTCGATGCGTTCGATCGCGCGGTCCAGCTCTTCGACCGTGGCCCAGAGCTGCGGGTGCTGCTCGCGGACCTCGTCCAGCGTGGAGCCGGAGGACCTCAGCGCGGCGAGGTCGAAGCTCGCGTTCGTGCGGGCACCGGTCACGGCGGCCCGCAGTGCGCCGAAGGCGACGACGACATCGGCGATCAGCGCGCGATTGCCGTGCTCTGCCAGCCAGGACAGCGCATCGATCGCCTCGATCGCGTGCTCGCCCAGGACCGCCGATGACCTGGCGGCACCGAGCGAGGCGTCACGTATCGCCTCATCGCGCTCGGCTCCGCGCTCCAGAGCGAACGCCTCGCCGAAGGCGGCGGAGGCGGAGGCGTCCTCGTCGGCGAGCTGCAGGGCGATCCGGCGCAGCTCATGGGCGGAAGCGCTGATCCGGTCGAGATCCTCCTGCTGGTCCGCTCCGGTCTCGGTGTACCCGGCGACCATGGCGGTCAGCGCGGCGGCGATGGCCAGCATCACCCCTGCCCCGGCCCCGCCACCGGGGGCACCCACCGGTCTGCTCAAGGCATGCGTCCACTCCTCGAGCGTCGAGTCCTGGGTGGTGATCTCTGCTGAATCGGTCATGGACCAAGTCTGTCCTACACCGGGGAAGATCGGTACCGAGGTGGGCCGGACCGGGCCTCGCTCTGCCTGCTTCAGGCCACCAGCCCCGTCTCGTAGGCGAAGACGACTGCCTGCACGCGATCGCGCACCTCGAGCTTGGCCAGCACCTGGCCCACATGGGTCTTCACCGTGGCTTCGGAGACGAACAGCCGCGCGGCGATCTCGTTGTTCGAGTCACCGGTGGCCAGCTCCAGCAGGATCCCCCGCTCTCGGTTCGTCAGTCGGCTGAGCTTCTCCTGCTGCCGGGCGTCGGGAAAGCGTCGCCGAGCCCCGGCACCCCCGCCGAGTGTCGCATCGAGCAGGCGTCGGGTGGTGGTGGGCGCGATGACGGCACCGCCCGTGGTCACTGTGCGGATCGAGTCCAGCAGGGTCTCCGGCTTCACGTCCTTGAGCAGGAAGCCAGAGGCCCCGGCGCGGAGGGCCTCCAGGGCGTACTCGTCGGTGTCGAAGGTGGTCAGCACAATGACCCGGGTGTCGCTCAGCGCGGGATCCTCGGTGATCAGCCGGGTGGCTTCGAGTCCGTCCATGATCGGCATCCGGATGTCCATCAGGACCACGTCGGGCTGCTGCGCCCGCGCGGCGGCGAGTGCGTCCTGTCCGTTCCCAGCCTGATCCACGACCTGGAGATCGGACTGGGAGTCGATCACCATGGCGAAGCCGGCCCGCAGCAGCGCCTGGTCATCGGCGAGCAGGATGCGGATGGCTCGGTGTTCAGCGCTCACGCCGCCTCGCCTTCTCTCGTGGATTCGGCCGGCATCTGTGCGCCTGCGGTCGTCGTCTCGCCGCCCAGGGGGAAGCGCGCCAGCACATCGAATCCTCGCTCGTGGGCTCGGGTCTGGACCGTGCCGCCGTAGAGCCGGGCGCGCTCGACCATGCCGAGCAGGCCGGAGCCCCCGCCGTCGCTCGTCACAGCGGCCCCGTGGCCGGTGTCGCGGATCTCCAGCATCAGGGCCGGACCGGACTCGGCGGCCACCGCGACCCATACCTCGGCGCGGGCCTGCGGACCCCCGTGCTTGAGCGTATTGGTCAGGGCCTCCTGGACGATTCGATATGCGGCCAGACCGACTCCTTCGGGGAGCCGTGGAATGGACTCGCTGAGCATGTGCAGCTGCACCTGGAGACCCGAGGCGGTGACATCCTCGACGAGCTGCGGCAGATCCTGCACACCGGGTGCCGGCCGCTTCTGCAGGGCTCCGTCGCCCTCGCGCAGCACCCCGAGCATCCGGCGCATCTCGGTGAGCGCCTCCCGTCCGGTCTCACTGATGGTCTCGAACGCCTGCGCGGCGCGCTCCGGACTCTGCTGCAGGACATACCGTCCGCCGTCGGCCTGGGCGATCATCACTGACATGGAATGTGAGATCACATCATGCATCTCGCGGGCGATCCGCATGCGCTCAGCATCGGCTGCCAGCCGCGCCTCCTGGTCCCGTTCGCGGATCAGCAGCTGGTTGCGTTCGGAGATGGCGGCGATCTCTCGACGACGACGCCCGGCAAGGTGCCCCGCCAACCAGAACACCACTGCGATGGCTCCGGCGAAGCCTCCGGTGAGCGCGGCGCTCCCCAGCGTGCGAACAGGCAGGCCCCAGAAGGTCTCCTGGGTGACCCCGGCCTCCTGGTACTGGCTGGCATACGTGAGGTCGATGAGCACGAAGTACACACCCAGCGCCGCGGCTCCCAGCAGCGCCAACGCCAGACAGCTCCTGGAGACGCGGGGACTGCCGTATTTGGCACAGGCGTAGACCACGAAGGGCACCGAGAAGGCTGAGACCCCCGGAGCCGAGCCGGTGATCAGCTGCGCAGCGCAGAGGGCTGCCATGGTCCCTGCCGCGGCTCCGGGATTCGTCCGCGAGAAGGCCAGCGACGCCACGGTGAGCACCTCGATGAGCACTGCCACCGACCAGGGCACCGGCCAGCCGATCTCACCCATGGCTCGCTGCCCTCCGACGTGGGAGAACAGCAGCAATACGAGCAGCGGCAGAACCTTGACGAGGGTGTCGATCAGCCGCTGACGATTGCGGCTGCTGGCCTCACCGACATCGGTCAGCGCAGACATGCGCTACTGAGCCTGATCGGCATCGCGGACGTTCTGCTCCCCGCGCCTGGCGGCGTCCCGGTGCTCAGCGGCCTCCTCGGGAGCGTACTTCTCCACCGGGCCCTTCTCGTGGCGGCCGTGGGTGCGACGATGCTCGATGGTGCTCCAGCCGAGATAGGCGGCGGGACCGAGGATCGGCAGCGCGAAGACGAGGAAGCCCCAGAGCACCCGGCCGCGCCCAGACATCTCCGTGTCCTGGACCAGCACCATCAAGGCCGCGATCAGCAGTCCGATGGCGGTGACCGCGAGCGCCCAGGCCCAGACGGCATTGTCTTCGGCGAGAGGGCGGAGGACACCGGCGATGACTGAGGGATTCACGCCTCCAGTCTAGAAGCCGCTCTCGACCCTGTCCTCATACTGTGGGACCAGATGGCTCCACTCCTCCAGGGCAGTTGAGCTTTCCGGTGGGGACGTCGGGACCGGATTGCTCAACTGCCCAGGAGGGATCAGCGCTGCGGCCAGACTGAGCGCTGGCGCATGACCTCGGCGAGCGCCTCGGCGTCGTCGGTCATCAGACCGTCCACCCCCATGTCCAGCAGCTGGTGCATCTGGGCGGGCTCATCGACCACCCAGACATGGACCTGCAGGCCGGCCCGGTGGCAGCGCTGCACGAAGCGCGGGGTCACCACACGGATCCGCCCCTGAGAGATCGGCACCTGAACACAGTCGATCTCAGCGATCCGACCAGTGAGCCGATTCATCATTCCCAGCGGACCCAGGAGCAGGATCAGCGCCGTGGCCGCCCACCCTCCGGAGGTGGCGATCGGACGGCTGAGGCGCCCTCGGACCCGGTGTCGTCGCGCGTCGTTGAAGCTTGCGGCGAGCACGCGATCGTGGGCTTCGTGCTCTTCGACGAGGCGGACGAACTCGGTGACGGATTCTCCATCCTTGAGGTCCACGTTGAGGTGGACGTCGTCCCAGGCGGTCAGGAGCTCCTCGAAGCGCACCATCGGCTCGGTGAACTCCTCTCGGGCGCCGACCCGGAGCTGGGAGAGCTGCTCCCAGGTCTTCTCGCTGAGCTTCCCGGCGCCGGTGGTGGCGCGGTCCAGCTCCTCGTCATGGAAGACCACGAGCGTGCCGTCGGCCGCGGTGCGCACATCGATCTCCAGGTACCGGTAGCCCAGCTCCACCGCCCGTCGAAAGGCACCCATGGTGTTCTCTCGGCCCGGGTCCGCCCCGCGGTGGGCGAAGGCCAGCGGACTGTGGTGCAGCGGCCCGGCACGGGAGTTCAGCAGGTATGGGACCTCGCGGTAGACATGCCGCCGGTAGGGCCTGGTCATCAGAGCTCTCCGGCGAGCAGCTTCTCGATCACCTGCGCGACGCCGTCGTCGTCACACGAGGCGGCCATGTGATCCGCGGCGGATCGAGCCAGCGGATGTGCCGAGCCCACCGCCCAGGAGGTGCCGGCCCAGCGCAGCATCTCGATGTCGTTGGGCATGTCTCCGAAGGCGATGACGCGTTCGCGCGGAATCTGATGACCGGCTGCGTATCGGGCCAGCCCCGAGGCCTTGTTCACTCCGCTGGCGGAGAGCTCCAGCAGACTCACCCCGGGGGCGGAGTGCGTCACGGTGAGCAGATCCCCGACCTCATGCTGGACCCGGGCGAGGAACTCGTCTGGGTCCATGGCATCGGTCTTGCACAGCAGCTTGACCACGCGGTCGGTCACGTGGGCGCGGGTGACATCGCTGCCCGGTGTCTGCGCAGCGTTGGTCAGTCCATCGCGCTCCAGGGTCTCATCCAGCGGGCCGAGCCGCAGCTCCTCTTCGGTGACCCCGGCGGCACGCCGTCGATCTGCTTCGAAGAAGAGGGATCCGGCGATGAACGGCTCCTCCATGTGAAGGTGCTCGAGGGTCTCGGCGGCGAAGGATGCCTGCGGGTCGATCTCGGTGATGATGTCCTTCACGGTGAACAGGGCGGCGGAGTCCAGCGCGTTCTCATGCAGGACCCGGTCGGCGGCGAGATCGTAGGTCACCGCTCCATTGGAGGCGATGACGGTGCCCAGGGCACCGATCATCTCGCTGATGTGCTTGAGCCAGCGCACCGGTCTGCCCGTCACCAGCACCACGCGTATGCCCGCGGCCTGGGCAGCGTGGAACGCGTCCACCGTCCGAGTGGAGACGGACCCGCTCTCGGTGTGGGTGTAGCTGAGGATCGTGCCGTCGATGTCGCTGGCGATCAGCTGCACGGGACCGCTGGCGAGCGTGGGAGCCGAGGTGGGGGCGGAGAGCTCGGTCACGGGTCAGTCCCCGAGTGCGTGGTCGAGCTCATCCGCCGTCGGGGGCTGGGCACCGAAGCGGGAGGAGTTGATGGCGGCCGCTCGGGCCGCCGTGCGCAGCACCGTGGCCAGCTGTTCGGGGGTGATCTCGCGCAGCGCCGGGCGCCGGGAAGCGCCGAGGAGGTTCATCCCGCGCAGTGTGGAGAGTGTGGCCGCCATGAAGGAGTCCCCCGCGCCCACGGTGTCGGCGACCTCGATGGAGAAGGCCTCCTGCTCAGCGAAGCCTGCACGGGTCAGCCCCATCGCGCCGGAGGGCCCCCGGGTGACGGTGACCAGGGAGGGTCCCAGCTCGAGCCAGGCGTCCATGGTCTTTCGATGGCTGCGCTCCGGGTAGAGCAGGTCGAGGTCATCGGTGGAGGCCTGGATGATGTCGGCCCGGGAGATGAACTCCTCCGCCTGCCGCCGCGCGTCATCGCGGTTGGGCACCAGCGTGGGCCGGTAGTTCGGGTCATAGGAGATGGTGGCGACGGCGTGGGCGCGGTCGATCACGCCTTTGACGGTCTCGGCGCCCGGCTGCAGCATGGCGCCGATCGAGCCGGCATGCAGATGCTCCAGCGGACCGGAGCCGTCGACGCCGAGGTCCTGCTTGGCCTGTCCGGCAAGGGTGCAGAACTTCTCTTCGAGCTCATCGGCGCTGGGCAGCGTCCAGTCCAGGGTGAACTCGTAGCTGGCCTGTCCGGTGGGATCCAGCGTGGCGCGTGCCACGGAGGTCGGGGAGGCATCGGCTTCGAGCAGGGCGGTGATGCCCTGGGCCCGCAGGCTGCGCGCGATCATCCGCCCGTAGTCGTCGTCACCGCGGCGCCCCGCGAAGACGACGTCGTGCTCCAGCCGAGCCAGACCCACTGCCACATTGAACGGTGAGCCGCCGACGTGCGCCTTGGGGGCAGATGTCTCCGATTGGACGACATCGACCAGGCACTCGCCGATGACCGCTAGGTATGCACTCACCCCACTAAACTACCGCACCGCTCCAAGCTCAGAGCTGCTTATAGAGCTCGTATCCGCCGATGAGGTTGCGCAGCTCGGCCTCCGGGTGGCGCTGGCGCAGGGCTTCCAGCGCCCGGCGAGAGCGGACCCCGATCTTGCAGTACAGCACCACCGGCCTTCCGGAGTCCTGATGGAGTCCCGAGACGGCGGCGTCGTCCTCTCCGGGATTCCCCAGCAGGTCGCCCAGCGGGATGTTCACGGCGCCCTCGATGGTGCCCATCTGGTGCTCCCAGGGTTCCCGGACATCGACGATGCCGCCGATCAGCCCGGACGCCATGAGCTCGCGCAGCTGAGCAGGGGTGAGCTCGTCGTCGCGCTTGGGCTCCCCGGTGAACGGATTGAACTCGGGGTCCTCGACGACGGGCTCGGGTTCGGGAGTGAAGCCGCCGAGGCCGCTGACATCGGCACCGATGGTGGTGACCGGCGTGCGCTCGGGGTCCGGGTGCAGGGTGATCTCTCGGAAGCTGGAGTTCATCGCGTCATAGGTGAGCACCCGTCCCAGCAGGGTGCGGCCGATGCCGGTGAGGAACTTGATGGTCTCGGTGGCCATGATGGAGCCGATCACTCCGGGAAGCACGCCGAGCACCCCGGCCTGGGCGCAGGTGGGGACCTCGCCGGCGTCGGGCGCCTCCGGGTAGAGGTCGCGATAGGTCGGTCCGTGTCCGGCCCAGAAGAGGCTGACCTGCCCGGCGAAGCGCAGGATGGAGCCGGAGACCATGGGCTTGTCGGCGATCTCGCAGGCGTCGGCGACCACGTAGCGGGTGGCGAAGTTGTCCGAGCCGTCCACCACGATGTCTGCTTCGGCGATCAGCTCGAGCGCATTGGCGGCGGTGATCGGTTCCTGATGCTCGTGGATGATGATCTCGGGGTGCAGCCCGCGCATCACCGCGGCCGCGGAGGCGGTCTTGGGCTGCCCGATGCTGTCTTCGGAGTGGATCACCTGCCGGTGCAGGTTGGAGCGGTCGACCACGTCATGGTCGATCACATCGATGGTGCCCACGCCGGCGGCGGCCAGATAGGTCAGGATCGGCGCGCCGAGCCCGCCGGCGCCTATGACCACCACGCGGGAGTTCAGCAGCCTGGTCTGAGCCTCGATGCCGAAGCCGTCCAGGGAGAAGTGCCGCTGGAACCGCTCCATCTGGGAGCGGGAGTACTGGGAGAGATCGTTCATCGGTGCACAGGTCCTCAGGTGAGTTCGTCGATCGGGGAGATCCGTCCAGCAAAAGCGGAAGAGGCCTGGGCGTGTTCGCGCCGCGGGATCCGGCCGGCGCGTGCGGAGCGATAGCCTGCCTCGACCGCCAGGCGCATGGCCGTGGCCATATCGGTGGGGCGCTGGGCACGGGTCACTGCGGAGGCGACCAGCACGGCATCGCAGCCCAGCTCCATGGCCAGCGCGGCCTCGGAGGCGCTGCCGATGCCGGCGTCGAGCACCACCGGAATCCCGGCACGGGAGGTGATGAGTTCGATGTTGTGCCGGTTCAGGATGCCCAGGCCGGTGCCGATGGGCGCGCCCAGTGGCATCACTGCGGCGGCCCCGGCCTGTTCCAGGCGCAGCGCCACGGCCGGGTCGTCTGAGGTGTAGACCATGGGGACGAAGCCGCGATCGGCGAGCTGCTCGGTGGCCTCGAGCGTCTCGATCACGTCTGGGAGCAGCGTGTGCTCATCGGCGATGACCTCCACCTTGATCAGATCGGTCTCCAGCGCCTCGCGGGCCAGCTCGGCGGTGAGCACCGTGTCCTTGACCGTGTAGCAGCCGGCGGTGTTGGGCAGGATGTCGATGCCCAGGCGTTCCAGCATGGAGAAGACGGAGGTCTTCGTCTCGGGGCTGTACCGGCGCATGGCCACGGTGGTCAGCGTGGTGCCCGAGGCCACCAGGGCGCGTTGCAGCGCGTCGAGGTCAGTGATGCCTCCGGTGCCCATGATGAGCCGGTTGGCCAGGGTGTAGTCACCGATCTGCAGGGCGGGAAGCGCCTCTGTCTCGGTGCCGTGTGCTGGGTTCATAGGTCTCTCTTCTCAGCCGCCTTGGACGGCGGTGACGATCTCGATGTCCTCGCCGCCGGTGAGCGTGGTCGCTGACCAGCGGCTGCGCGGCACCACGGACGCGTTCAGGGCGACGGCGACGCCGAGCCTCCCTCCGTCGGCGGGGGTGCCGTCGGGGTTGAGGCTGCGACCGATGGTCTTCGCGACGGCGTCCACCACAGTGGCGTTCTCGGGCAGCTTCACGTGTTCTTCATTGATGCGGACGGTGAGCATGATTCTCCACGTCATCAGGTGCGGGTGGTCTTGGCACAACACGGCGCGGGCCGGGTGTGTTCCTGGTCCGATCCAGGCCTCGGGCCGGCGAGCGCGGCCGTGACCAGTCTAGTGAGTCGTCACCGGTGCCGGGTGAGACTCATCCGCCGCAGCAGCTGTCGATCTTCTGCGGTGAGGGCAGCCGTACCGGGTTCCGGGTCGGTCAGGGAGCTCTGCAGCAGAGCGGCACCGAGCCGGGCGCCCAGCGGGGCGAGCAGGATGCCGTGGCGGGAGTAGCCGGTGGAGACGACGAGTCCGGGCCGCAGCTCACCGAGGAAGGGGCGCTCGTCCGGGGTGCCCGGGCGCGCCCTGGTGGTGATCTCGATGAGTTCCATGTCCTTGACCCCGGGCAGCACGGTCACGGCATCGGTGAGCAGCTCCTGCACCGAACCCGCGTGGATGCCGCTGAGGCTGTCCTCCCGAGAGGAGGCGCCGATGACCAGGCCCCCGTCGGCACGGGGCACGAGGTAGACCGACCGGCCGTTGACCTTCGCGCGGACGGTGGCGTCGAGGATATGGGTCTCTGCGCCGCGGAGCTGGGCGGGAGTCACACGCAGCCGCAGCACGTCGCCGTGGATGGGCCGCAGGTCCAGCGGGCAGGTCTTGGGGAGGCCGCCGATGGCGGGGTAGCCGAGGCCCGGGACCAGCACCGCGGCGGAGAACCGGTGGGCGTCGTCGTCGGTGGTGATGATGAAGCGGTGAGCTGGGCCTGAATCGTGCGAGGCGGGCGCGGGGGCCTCTTCTCTCGGCGACTTGTCCTTCGGGAGTTCTTCCACGGAGGTGACGGTGGCGGTGAGCCATCGTGCGGGATCCCCGGCGCCGGGGAACTGCTGCGGGTCCAGCTCCGCGTCCAGGGCGGCACGGACGGCGAGCACGAGCTGGCGCGGGTCGATCTGGTGATCGCTGGGGACGTCCCAGCCCTTGGCGAGTCCTGGGGCCAGGGCCGGCTCACGACGTCGCAGGGTCGAGCTGGTGAGGGCGGTGACCTCCATGCCGTGCTCCTGCTGGATCGCCGCGAGCTCCGCGACGGCGTCACGGTCGGAGCGGTCGGCGGCGATCAGCAGAGTGCCGTTCTCGCGGTATCCGGTGGGGACCGCCGTGGCGCGGGAGAGGGTGGCGAGGAACTCCGGGTACTCGGCTCGGGAGGCGGTCATGATCGGCCAGAGATCCTCCTGGCCGTACTGGACCTCGCTGATCGGCGCGAGCATGCCGGCCGCCGCATAGGAGGCGTCCTGGGCGACGTCGGGGGCGATCAGGGTGACGTCATGGCCTGCCAGACGCAGCTGCCAGGCGGTCAGCAGCCCGACCACGCCCGCGCCGATCACTGCCGTGCTCGCGCTGGTGCTCACAGGAACTCCTCGTCAGCCAGGCGTGGCTCGAAAAACTGGACATCGACAGGATATCCGTTCGGCTTCGGGCAAGAAGAGCGTGACCCTCAGAGCTGGATCAGTGGTCCCCGGTCCCCAGGGCGGCGATCACGCCTCCGCGACGAGAGTCGAGCCCGGAGAACGATTCAATGACGTCGCACCGATCAGCTGTCGCACCGCATCCTCGCTGCCGGACACGCGGACGTTCGGAAGCCGCTCCAGGGCGACACCGCCGATCACGCAGGCTTTCCAGTCCTGCGTCGTGGCAGATACCTGGGCATCGGTCGGTTCCGGCTCCAGCGATCGAACCACCGTCGCAGCTCGCGTTGACATCCGCGCGACGTAGGTGACCGGCTGGGCCCCCTGACGGCGGGAATCCGTGAGGCTCAGCTCAACACGTCGTTCGCTCGTGCACTCTGGCACCGATCGTGCATGCGCGCGCATCGCCAGGACCACCGTGTCGGGGCTCATCCCCGCTTCAAACGGCATGGTTGGTGAACCTACGGCCCACAACGACAATGCAGTGTTCACGGCCTCCAGCCCGTAGCCCCATTCGGTGAGCTCGTAGACGTCGATGTGCCCGAGTCCGGGCAGGCGCCGTCGTCGTGCGATGCCATGGGACTCGAGGTCCTGCAGGCGCTGGGTGAGGACGGCGGGCCCGATGCCGATCACATCCCGCTGGACATCGGAGAAGCGTTTGGGGCCCAGGAGAAGCTCCCGCACGATGATCAGCGTCCACCGCTCACCGACGAGGTCAAGGGCGTGGGCAGCGGCGCAGCCATCGTCGTAGGAACCGTAGGACCGTCGAGACACCATTGACTCAGCCTACTATTCTCACAGTAGTATTCACTTCAGAAAGAATATCTCCATGGTCTGTCGGCTCGTCTGGCCGCGGACCCATGACCTCACCAGAGAACGGCCCGGTATGCGAACCTCATCAGGAGAGACCTGGCAGACCGTTCACGCCGAGAGGCGACGGCTGGCCGCAGATCTCTCGCAATTGCGCGCGGATGAGTGGTCTCTGCCTTCTCTGTGCCCGGGCTGGGATCTCCACGATGTGTTGGCGCATCTGGTCGACACCGCCCGGACCACTCGGCTTTCCTTCGTCCGTGACCTGCTCGGAGCACGCCTGGACTTTGATCGCGCGAATGAGAACGGCATCGCCCGACACAAGCACCGGGATCCGCGAGATACGCTCGCTGCCCTTGAGGCAGCGGCCGACCTGACCCGGACACCGCCGGCTGCCCTGGCAACACGTCTGGTGGAGGCCATCGTGCACGGAGAGGACATTCGACGGCCTCTGGGCATCGCCGCGACGTATCCGGAGTCAGCGATCCACCAAGCACTCGCCTACCAGCTGCGCACGCCCGTCTCCTTCGGAGGTGGACGCGAGCGTGCTGTGGGCCTGCGCCTGATCGACCGCAGGACCGGAGCGAGCAGAGGGCAGGGCGAGGACGTCGAGGGAGACGCCATCGATCTGCTGCTCGCACTCTCCGGGCGTCCCGTGGACCCGGAGAGGCTCACCGGAAGCGGAGCACCTCGCCTCGCCCGTGCCGCGACGTCCACTTCGGTCCCAGACAAGCCGCGTGACCCGTGAGGAAGCGACCGATCAACATGTCAACAAGTCAGGACTCCCGCCTGTGGTCATTGATGCACGACGAACGCCAGGCACTGGCAGATGACCTCTCGACCCTCAGCACAGAGCAGTGGGGGCACGACACCCTGTGCGGAGAGTGGGACGTCGAGCAGGTCGTCGCCCATCTCACAGCGGCCGCCAGCGTGAACCAATGGCAGTGGCTGCGCAGCATGATCGGCGCGCGTCTTCGTCCCCACGTGCACAACCAACGTCGGCTCATCGAGCACCTCGGTGCGACCCCCGAGGAGACGCTCAACCGGTTCCTTGCCGTGATTGGCAGCACTACCGCGCCGTCCGGACACACCCCGGCATACCTCGGCGAGGTCCTCGTGCATGCTCAGGACATCCGCTGCCCGTTGGGACTGTCCAGCACACCAAGCATTGAGGCACTGACACCCGTGGCCGCCTTCTTTGCCCGACGAGACTTCACCGTGGCCAGCCGCACGCATGTCATCGGACTCCACCTGTCAGCTGACGACGGACCCTTTGCAGCCGGCTCCGGCCCCAAGGTCACCGGTTCGACCCTCGCCCTGGTGATGAGCATGGCCGGTCGCGTCGCCTACCTCGACCAGCTCGACGGACCAGGGGTCCCGACCCTGCGGAGCCGCCTGCACAACACTGCATCTTGAAGCCGTCGCTGCTTCGGAACCTGTGATCCACGCAGGACCCAACAACCAGGAAGAACGCCATGACCGACCTGCCACAGAACCTCGACCACACCTTCACCGCGCCGATCGGAGTCGACGTCAAGGGCGAGATGTGGTCGTGTGTCGAAATTCCAGGCTCGGCCGAGCTCTTCGAGACCAGGAAGAGCGTGCGCGTGGACGCGACCGTGGATGACATAGCTATGCAAGATGTCGGGCTGCTGGTCACCGGTCGCGGCGGACATATGCTCTCGCTCAGCGCCGCTGTGCGAAAACGGCTCGGCGGCAAGGAGCTCGGAGACGAGGTCGTCGTCTGCCTCCAACGCCGCCTTCGCTGAGGCACCTGCCGCAGTCGCTGGAGCTTCGGATGACACAGATAGAGCCCCTGTTCCACGTCGGGGAGGGGCTCTGATCAGCGGTTCTGCGTCTTTGACGACCCAGGGTTCGACCAACACCAGTTCCGGTGTTCACGGAGCGGGCGACGGGAATCGAACCCGCGTCGTCTGCTTGGGAAGCAGAAGCTTTGCCATTAAGCTACGCCCGCATCTCGGCCTCCGGCTCAGTGCTGAAGGACCTGCCCCGAGATTACCAGGTGCGCTGGCCAGGGCAGGACACCGCAGAGGCATCAGACCGAGGGAGCGCCGGTGAAAAGCTAAAGTGACGCCATGAGGCATTCCCGGTCACACCGCCAGCGGCGTCGCAGACGACTGCTCCCACACACCCTTCCTGCACTGGCCGGGGCGGTGGCGGCCGTTCCGACCGCGGCGGCCGTCTCCGTGGTGGCGGTGGACCTGATCAAGCGACGGGGGCGCAGGACGCGCCGCGCGCCCCGGCCGGGAACGTTCCAGGCGCGGGCCGAAGAGTCGCAGCTGAGCATCTACACCGATGGCTCCTCGCTGTACGACGACATGATCGAGGCCATCGACTCGGCGCAGCACTCCATCTTCATGGAGACCTACATCTGGAAGAACGACGAGGTGGGGCAGCGGTTCATCGACGCGTTCAACGCCGCCGCTCGCCGCGGCGTCGACGTCTGGATCATCTATGACGGCTTCGCCAATCTGGTGGTGCCCAGCTCCTTCTACCGGCAGCTGAGCGACTCCGTCCACGTCTTCCGGCTGCCCGCGATCGGACGGAAGGTCTGGAAGGGGCCGCTGCGCTACACGGGGATGAACCATTCGAAGGTCATGGTGGTCGATGACACGACCGGGTTCGTCGGGGGGTACAACATCGGCGCCCTCTTCGCCAGTGAATGGCGCGACACCCACCTGCGCGAGACCGGACCCGCCGCCTGGGGTCTGCGACAGACCATCGCGCGGAAGTGGAATGAGGACCGGTCGGCCGAGGAGCAGATCCCGTGGATCCCGCCGACCAGCTGGAACCCCACGGTGCGGGTTGCGGCCAACCTGCCGGTCGATCTGGTCTACCCGATTCGGAACATGTACCTGAAGGCCATCGAGAGGTCACAGCGTCACGTGTGGATCTCCACCCCGTACTTCATCCCGGATCAGCAGATCCTGCGCGCGCTGAAACTGGCCGCCGAGCGGGGCGTCGACGTTCAGGTGATGGTGCCCAAGGCGTCCAATCACGTCCTGGGCGACTGGGTCTCCCGGGGCTTCTATGGACAGATGCTCGACTCCGGGATCTCGATCCTGCTCTACGCCACATCCATGATGCACTCGAAGACGGCAACGATCGATGGCGAATGGTCCACCATCGGCACCGCCAACATTGACCGGCTCTCCCTCTCGTTCAACTACGAATCCAATGTGGAGATCGTCGACGAGGGATTCGCCGCGGAGATGGAGAAGGTCTTCCGCAGCGATGCCGAGCACTGTGAAGCGGTGGACCCCCGCCGGTGGCGGGACCGCAATCCCATGGCTCGGGCGACGGAGTTCGCGCTCATCCCGTTCCGGCCCGTGCTCTGAGGCACGTCCCTCGCCGCGCGGGAAGATCGCCAAGGTTGACGGTGTTGGCCTGGAGGGACGTGACCCACCGCCTTCGGGCGCTGATCTACTGCGAACAAGGAGCACCTATGCCGACAGCGACCGCCACTGTGGACCGCGAGACGATGCACCAACTCTTCGAGGGTCGGCACACCACGAACCTCTTCTCGGCCGGTGAAGTGGATCTGGAACTCATCCAGCAGGCCTACGAGGACGCACGCTGGGGACCCACCTCTATGAACAGCCAGCCGATGCGCCTGACAGTGCTCAGGCCCGGGCCACGCCGCGACGCCGTCGTCGAGCACTTCAAAGGGGACAACGGCAAGAAGACCGCGGCCGCGCCGATGACCGTGGTGGTCGCCTATGATCCGGACTGGCATGAGCACATGCCTACGCTCTTCCCCCACGTGGAGGGCCTGCGCGAGAAGTTCTCCGGAATGGAGGAGTTCCGCAGGAGCATGGGTCGCGACAACGCCTTCCTGCAGGCGGGCTACCTGATCGTGTCGCTCCGGGCGCATGGGCTCGACGTCGGCCCCATGGCGGGCCTCGACGCGCCGGGCGTGGACGCCGAGGTTCACGCCGAGACCGGATGGAAGACACTCATGGTGCTCAATGTGGGCCACGGTCCCAGCGAGCATGAAGGTGCCCAGTACCCGCGTGGCGCGCGATTCTCGTTCGACGAAGCGGCGCAGGTCCTCTGACGCCCCTCGGTTGCGGCGGCGGTCCAGCCCACGTCAAGGAAGCGCCACGGCAATCTTCAGCGCCCCGCCCTAGATTCGACGGGTGCACACGGCCCTAAGGGCCCGTCCTCGATGACAACGAACAGGAGCATCATCATGGCTGAGAACTTCCCCCAGATCACCGGAAAGACCATCGCAGTGCTGGTCACCGACGGCGTCGAGCTCCCGGAGCTCACGGAGCCCCTCGCCGCCATCAGCAGCGCGGGCGGGACAGCGAAGATCATCTCCCCCAACGAGTCCTCGCTGCAGGCCATGGAGGGCGATTGGAAGCACTCCGATCATTTCGACGTGGATGTGCAGCTCAGCTCCGCGTCAGCCGGCGACTTCGACGCTCTGGTCCTGCCCGGCGGCACGCTCAACGCCGACAAGCTCCGGATCAACGAGGACGCGCAGAAGTTCGTCTCCGCGTTCTTCGCCGCGGAGAAGCCCGTGGCCGCCATCTGCCACGGACCGTGGATCCTCACCGAGGTGGACCAGGTCAAGGGGCGCCGCGTGACGAGCTTCCCCTCGCTGAAGACCGACCTCACCAACGCCGGCGCTGAGTGGGTCGATGAGGCCGCCGTGGTCAGCAACGGACTGGTCACCTCCCGGACCCCGGATGACCTGGACGACTTCAACCACGCGTTCCTGACGCTGGTGTCGCAGGGCTGACCCAGCCCGAACCGCAGAATGAGGCGGCCAGGACCTGTTGAACAGGTCCTGGCCGCCTCTTCGTCCGCTCCGTATGGAGTCCGAGATCCAGCGTGAGCAGCACTCGTCACCCGCGCCTATACTCTCCATAAGCTGAGCAGCTCAGCCTCCAGAGGGTTTCGACGCCGCCTGACGAGCATAGGATTTCAGGCTGAAGCCCGGAGCGGCAGCCTCGTCCGGCGTAGGTCCAAGGCCTCCGCCCAGCAGCTTGCGGGCAGACATGTGATCGGCGGGAGAGTTCACGGACTCGACCGCCGCCAGCTGCCCCCCGCGGAAGCTCAGCACGGAGAACTTCCCTGCCCCGGGGTCTCCAGTCGCCACGGTCCAGTCATCCTTCGACGACAGGCCGGCGATCTGAAGCCGAAAGGACCCCTGCGTGCTCCAGAACCAGGGAAGATGGGTGTAGTCCGTGGTCTCCCCCAGTATTGTTCGGGCCGCATGCTTTCCCTGATCCGTGGCGTTCTGGACGGACTCCAGCCGGGTTCTCGTGCCGGAATGCACATTGGGGAAGTTTGCGCAGTCGCCGACGGCAAGAACGGCGGGATCCGAGGTGCGCAGTGAAGCGTCGACCACGATCCCGTTCTCCGTCTTCAGCTCAGCGGCGGCCGCCAGGGCGTCGTTGGCGACGACACCGATGCCCACGACGACGAGATCGGCGGGGTATCGGCTGCCGATGGTGGAGACTGCTGCCCGTACACGTCCCCGTTCATCGCTCTCGAAGTGCTCGATGCCTTCACCGAGTCGAAGCCGAACACCGAGCTCAGCGTGCGCGGAGGTGAACCAGGCTCCCGTCTCCTCACTCACAGCGCGCCCCATGGGCTGCGCTGCGAACTCCAGCACGGTGACACCGCAACCGTGTGCTCGCGCAGCCGCGGCGAACTCAAGTCCGATGAATCCAGCCCCTACGACGACGACGTCCTGCGCAGCGGCAAGCTCACGGTGGAGTCGCTGCGCGTCGACAAGGGTCTTGAGCCCGAAGACCCCGTCGAGATCAGCGCCGGTGCAGCTCAGCCTGCGATTGCGGGCTCCGGTGGCGAACACCAGGTGGTCGTAGGTGAGCTCGGTCCCGTCGTCGAGCGCCACGGTTCGGGCGGATCGATCCACGGCGAGCGCCGTCGTGCCCTGGCGCAGGTCGATGTTCTTCTCCGTGAAGAACGTCTCCCCGCGCAGAGGAAGCGGAACGGGATCGGCCCCCGGGGTGAGATAGTCCTTCGAGAGGGGAGGACGCTGGTAAGGGAGCCCGTGTTCCTCAGAGATCACGGCAATGGGTTCTTCATAGCCGCCGCTGCGCAGCGAGTCTGCGACCTGCAGGCCTGCTTGACCTCCGCCGATGATGACAACTCCCATGGGTCAGACCTGATCGCTGGGAACGTCGACGACCATGCCGTCCAACTCGGGCGTCGCAGGTATCTGACAGCCCAGGCGTGAACGCTCTGTGCGTTCCGCCGTGGTGCATTCGAGCATCTCCTCTTCGTCGTCGGCGATCTCCGGAAGCGCCGCAGCGAACTCGGGACGCACGTACACGTGGCAGGTCGCGCACATCGCCTGGCCCCCGCACTCTCCCACGATCCCCTCGACGCCGTTGGTCACGGCCGCTCGCATCAGCGACGTGCCCTCCTCGACAGTGATCGCGTCGGTGGTGCCCGAGGGCTGGGTGAAGATGATGGTACTCATAGTTCTCCTCTGATCAGGTGAAACACGTTCAGTTCCAGCGGACCGGCATCTTGGTCATTCCGCGGAAGACCCACCCTGCGTCGACAGCAGGATCGGCCGGGTCCAGGCGGAGTCCGGGCAGGCGCTTGAAGACGCTCGGCAGGGCCACCTGGGCCACCTGAGCGCGAGCGACCCACGTGCCGGCACAGAAGTGGGCTCCGCCGCCGAAGCTCAAGTGGGGCTTCTTCACTCGATGGATGTTGAAGGCCTCTGGATCCTCGAAGACGTCGGGATCACGATTGGCCGCTCCGATCACCACGCCTAGCCGAGCACCCCTGGGAAGCTGGACGCCCTCCAGGACGGTGTCCCGAGTCGTCTCCCGCGGATACATGCCGATGGGAGCGACCCAGCGCACAGACTCCTCGAACGCCACCGCATACCGCCTGGGGTCCTCCTCGACAGAGGCCAGCTGTTCGGGATGGTTCAGCAGGGCCCAGACTGTGGTGGCCAGGACGTCGCGCGGCTCGTTGAGGCCTCCTCCGATGGTCATCTTGAGGTTGGCGCGGATGGCTTCCAATGGAATGGGCATGGAGGCCAGCCCGGAGAGCAGAGAGTGGTCTGGATTCTCTGCGAGCAGCGGCAGCATCTCGTCGATGGCCGCGTCGACCTCAGCAGAGGACTGTGCGCTCTTGGCCCACACCTCGGCGTCATCGGCGTAGTTTCCGGTCCCGTCGATCATCGTCTGGCTCCAACGCTGCATGTCCTCCTGCGTAGCGTTGTGGAAACCGCAGATCAGGCGCAGATTCTCGGCCGCATAGGGCGCTGCATAGTCCCAGACGAAATCGGCCCCGGGGCCCTTGGCCTGCAGTTCACTCAGGTACTTCTCGTTATTGGCCTCGAAGATGGCGTTCCAGTGCTTCTTGATCGTGCCAGGGCGCAGCGTGCTGCCATAGGAGTCACGGTCAACCTTGTGCTCAGGGTCATCCTTGCGCAGCATCGAATGGCCCATGGACCGCTTCATCAGGGAATCTGTCTCATCGGCCGAAAAGGTCTCCGCGTCCTGTTCGATCGTGTGACAGGCGGTGTAGCTCGTGACCATGTATCTGTTCACCGCCGGCACCCAGTGCACCGGTGCCTCTCGGCGCATCTGCTGGTAGATGGGAAACGGGTCCCGGTGCAGGTCGGGAATGGTCACCCATGCCGCGTCCGGCACTGCGCGGGGGAAGGTCCCCTCACTCACGGTGTCTTGTGCTCCCACAGTGGTCATCGCCGATACCTGCTTCCTCTGAATGTCTGCGTGTGCCACCACAAGTGTGTCTGCAGTCACATACTCGGGTAAAGTACATTAACCCGTCCTATATCCACGTTTTCATCGAGGTACAAGTGGCAAGCTACACATTGCGGCAGCTCGAATCTTTCGTGGCAGTCGCGGAGAACGGCAGCATCGCCGGGGCCGCCGAGGCCCTGCGCGTCTCCCAGTCCTCCATCGCTGGGGCTCTCAACAATCTGGAACGTGTCTTCGACGCTCAGCTGACCATCAGACGGAAGGCTCACGGGGTCACTCTCACTCCGAACGGCCGCTTCGTGTTGGAGCGCGCCAAGAATCTGCTGAACCAGGCAGAGGACCTCGAGCTGCATGCCGACGCCGCCGGAACCGAGCTCCGAGGTTCGCTGAAGCTCGGCTGCTACCTGACGCTCGCCCCGACCGTGCTCTCCCGCCTCATGGACCACTACGGGAGGCGATACCCCGGGGTCGAACTGGACTTCTTCGACGGGGCTCAGACAGAAGTGCACCGAAGGCTGGCATCGGGCGAGCTCGACGCCGCGATCGCCTATGACATGGCGCTGCCCTCGGGGCTGAGTCGAAGACGGCTCTATCACGCTGAGCCCACCATCGTGCTGGCGGCGGATCATCCGCTCGCACCGCGGGCCGAGCTCAGCCTCGCTGACGTCGCTGCGGAGCCCATGATTCTCCTGGATGTCGACCCCAGCCGGGAGAACACCACCACGATGTTTGAAGCCGCAGGCCTGGAGCCCAACATCCGATTCCGCACGACGGACTACGAGGTCACCCGATCCCTGGTGGGGCGAGGGATGGGCTACGCCATCCTCGTGCAGCAGCCTGCCGGTGATCAGTCCTATGAAGGGCGCCGTCTGGCGGTCAGACCAATCTCCCCCTCGGTGCGCCACGTACCGGTGTCGATCGTCTGGCCGGAATCCGTTCGGCTCTCCCAGGCGACCACCGCGCTCATCGACCTCGCCAGCGAACTTTATCCCGCGAAGCCCAAGGCCTAACCACGATCAAACCGTGGAGTATGGCCGGAATAATGTACTTTACCCGGACATGTGATGCAGGACACACTGAGGTCTGGTTGAGCGCTCACTGAGGCCCCCACGGCCGGCTCCCTTCACAGCGGTCCCACCTACGACTTCGCACCGATCTGCAACGAAGAGGAATGGAAGTCCCGTGATGCACACTCTGGTTGATCATGCTTCAACGACTGAGGCCGTCCACTGCGACCGTGCGGACTCTCTGGAGGAGTGGCGCCAGGTGGCGGCGAACAGGATCACCCCGGTCAGAGTTGCGGCCGCAGAGGGGTTCAGCGGCCTCATCCGATGGCGAACCATCGAGCAGACGTGCCTGAGCGAGATCACCGCCGACGCACACACCGTCCGGCGCTCCCGGGACTTGATCGACAAGGACAGTCGGCAATACATCAAGCTCAGTCTCCAGCTGGAGGGAACCGGAACCGTCAGCCAGGGGGGTCGCCTCGCGACGCTCCAGCCCGGTGATCTGGCGATCTACGAGACGTCTTACCCCTACACCCTCGACTTCCCAGAAGCGCTGCGATGCATGGTGATGGCCTTCCCGCTGAAGAGCCTGGACGTTCCTCTCGCATCGGTGCGCCGCGTGACCGCCGTCTGTCTCCCGGGGGACAGCGGACTGGGGCAGATGGTGTCCCCGTTCATGCGCCACTTGTCCGAGAACCTGGACCAGCTCTCCGGAGTCACGGGAGCGCGGATGCTGCGGAGCACCTTTGACCTGTTGACAGCGTTCGTCTACACGCACCTTCCCGATGAAGACGACCAGAGGACAGGTGCACGGCGAGATGAGCTGCAGGCTCTGAAGCTCTACATGGATGAACACCTGCACGATCCTGAGCTCAACGCCGACGCCATCGCGCGTGCCCACTTCGTCTCAGTGCGCTATCTGCAGTATCTGTTCAGCCAAGAAGACATCACTGTCTCCGGATACATCCGAGCTCGTCGCCTGGAGAGGTGTCGTCTGGATCTCCTGGACCCAGGTCAATCGTCACTCTCCGTCCTGCATATCGCCCAAAGGCGCGGTTTCACTGACGCGAGTCACTTCAGCAAAGTCTTCAAGCTGCAATTCGGCGTGGCCCCCCGAGACTTTCGCGCCGCACACCTGCCCGTCTGAGCCTCCGTCGACCTTCTGGTGACCATGCGCTGGTGACCGAGTGGGGTGCACCTCAGCACAAGGCCCTCACGTGCTGCGAGGGCAAGACTGGCACGTGACAGTCCGGACGAGGCTGGATCAGCGAGTGCTGTCGGCCCAAGGCATCAGCACCTATTGAAAGGACACCCGCACCATGGTTCTCAAAGATGAGCTCTATACCGCCGGGATCGAGCAACGACGTCACATGTTTGGTCAGGCGGGTGCCGAAGACCAGACCGACCATACGACCCCGCTCAATGACAAGATCCAGGACTTCGTGACCAGATACTGCTTCGGTGACATCTGGCAGCGGCCGGAACTCTCCAAATCCGACCGCAGCAAGGTCACCTTTGCGATGCTGGTCGCCACGGGCAAACCTCATGAGACACGCATTCATGCCCGCGGTGCACTCGCCAACGGAGTGTCCGCCCTGGAACTGCGCGAGATCGCGGTGCACGCGGCTCTTTACTGCGGGATTCCCACTGCGGTCGAAGCGCTGCAAGCCCTCGATGAAGTCTTCACCGAGAAGGGCGTCACGCTTGAGCCCCTCGCCGAATCCGCCGGAGAAGCTCGATGATGCGCGCAGGAACAGAGAAGGTCGCCTTCATCGGCCTGGGCACCATGGGCGGACCGATGGTCGCCAATGTCGTCAAGGGCGGTTTCGAGGTCTACCTCTATGACGCGGACCCGGAGCGGGCCTCCATTCTTGCAGACCAGCTGGACACAGGTGCTGAGACACGAGTCCACGCGGCTCGGACCCCGGGAGACCTCCAGGACTGCACGGTGGTGGTGCTCATGCTCCCGAACAGTGCGATCGTTCGGTCAGTTCTTCTCACGCAGGACGGTGGGCTGCAGCTTCCGCTGCAACCGGGCAGCGTCATCATCGACATGAGCTCCTCCGACCCCACTGAGACGGTGAGCACAGGAGCAGCTCTCTCGACCCACGGCCTCTCCATGATCGACGCCCCGGTCTCAGGTGCGAAGGCGCGAGCCCTGGATGCAACATTGGCGATCATGATGGGCGCCGACGACGAAGCCGCTGCGCAACGCGCGATTCCGGTGGTCGACACCATGAGCCGCAGCATCTATCGGACGGGAAAGCTCGGCACCGGACATGCCATGAAGGCCCTGAACAACTTCGTCGCCGCGGCATCGTTCGCCGCAGCCTCGGAAGCGGTCACGGCCGGCGAACGATTCGGACTCGATCCCGCGCTGATGGTGGACATCCTCAACGATTCGACGGGCCAAAGCTTCATCACCAGTCACGTCCTCGGGCCTCACGTGGTGGAGGGACGATTCGCCAGCGGCTTCGCCCTTCCGCTGCTGACCAAAGACGTCCGCATCGCCGAGAGCCTCCAACGCTCCGTCCACCACGAGTCGCCGGTCTGTGACGCGGTGAGCAGACAGTTCGGAGCCGCACTCGAGGAGCTGGGGGACGTCGACCACACCGAGGCCTTCAGCTACTGGAACACCAACTGACGTGACGTCGACACAGGCGGTGCCCACGCATTCGCGTGGGCCGAGAGGAGCTTGACATGGAGCGTTTGGTTGTAAATCTGAGTCGCGTGATGGGGGTCATCGCCGCCCTGGCGATAGTCGTGCTCATGGCCGCGATCGTGACCGATGTGGTCACGCGATACCTGACCGGTTCGAGCATGCCGGCCATGGTGGAGCTCTCAGAATCCGCGCTCGTGGTCTCCATCTTCTTCGGGCTGGCGTGGGCGGGCGCCTCCGGGGCGCATGTGTCAGTCACCCTGGTCACCGACCGCCTCTCGGCGCGGTTGAACCGGCTCCTGGCTGTCACGGTCTGGGTGCTCACCACCCTCTTCGTCAGCTGGTTGACCTTTGCGACCGCCGGCAGGGCGATGAACGCCACCGGCAGGGGTGAGACACGCATGGGCATCGTGGAATGGCCGACGTGGCCGCTTCGGTGGGTGATCGTGGCGGGCTTCCTGGCGCTGCTGCTCGTGTCCCTCGCCAATCTCGTGCGGGCCCTCCGTGGCCGTGACATCCTCCCGGCCCAGATCGACGAACTCCCCCGACGTGACACGGTCGCTGAGACCGGCGAGCACGCGAGCCTCTGACCGGAAGAGAAACTGCCCAATGGAGATCTATCACGTCGTCCTGCTCACCCTGGTCCTGCTGGTGGGGCTGCTGTGCATCAAGATGCCCGTAGCCCTGGCACTCGGTCTCGCCGGTGCTGTCGGACTGGTGCTGCTGCGCGGGTTCGACTACAGCACGAGCACCCTGGGTTCGGTTCCTTTCGCTGATACGGCGAGCTTCACCCTCACCATCATCCCCATGTTCATCCTGATGGGGATGTTCGCGGTGCGGGCCAATATCGCCGTCAATGTCTTTGCAGTGGCGCACTACTTCACACGAAGGGCCCCTGGAGGCATAGGAGTCGCGACCGTGATGGCCTGTGCCGGGTTCTCCGCCGTGTCCGGCTCCTCCATCGGAACCGCCGCGACCGTCTCACGCCTGGCAGTGGGTCAGATGCGAGCCTCTGGGTTTCCCGCGAGTCTCGCCACCGGAATCGTCGCCATCGCCGGCACGCTCGGCGTCATGATCCCGCCCTCCACCTTTCTCGTCCTCTATGCGGTGCTGGCTCGCGAGTCTGTGGCCGCACTGCTGGCGGCAGGAATCATCCCCGGGATCCTCTCCGCGCTGAGCTATATCACCTACATCATGATCTTCGGTCAGCGTTCTGTGCGGAAGGAGCTGGCGCGACGCGAAGGTGCTGGCGGTGACAGCGGCGTCGACGGTGACGGTGAACGGCTGGGCGAGGCTGTGGAGCAGGCGCGCAGGGAGCTGGCCAGCAAGACCGTCTCCCTCCGTGAGCTGCCGTGGCGGGGGGTTGTGCATGTAGGCATACTCTTCCTCGTCGTGATGGGAGGGATGTACACAGGCGTCTTCACATCGACGGAGGGCGCTGCCATCGGTGCGCTCACCGGACTCGTGATCCTTGTCATCGAGAACCGGCGGCGGGGAGGGCGCCACATCTTCGCCGCGTTCAAGGACTCGCTCCTGGACACCGCGCAGTCGACCTCGATGGTCTTCCTCATCATCGTCGGTTCCGGCATCTTCTCCGCCTTCCTGGTGACGGCCGGCGTCACGCAGGACATCACGGTATGGGTCACAGGCCTGTCGTTCCATCCGATGTTGATCATGGCGATGCTTCTCATCTGTCTCATCCCGCTCGGCATGTTCCTGGAATCGATGTCGATACTCGTCCTGGCTGTTCCGCTGCTGTACCCCATCGCCGCGGACCTGGGATTCGACGGCATCTGGCTCGGCATCATGATCGTCAAACTCATCGAGATCGGGATGGTCACTCCTCCAGTGGGGATCATCACCTTCGTGATCGCGGGCACCGCGAACGTCAGATCAGAGACAGTCTTCCGCGGCGTCCTTCCTCTGCTCGTCATGGACGTCATCACGACGACGCTGCTGTTCCTGGTCCCAGGAATCACCCTCTTCCTGCCATCTCTCATGACGTAGCCGGCCCCTCGGAAACGCTTCGTCGCTGGAGCACAGGTCATGCACCGCTGGACCACCAGTGACGCTCCCTACCGCGGACAGTGGTAGCAACGAACTACAAGGAAGGAACAACGATGTTCACGATTTCCAAGAGACGCAGAGTCGCAACAGCAGCTGGGGCGATCGGCGCCCTGGCGCTGCTTGCGGGGTGTTCAGAAGGCGTGGTGCAGGGCGAGGATGGTGGCGGTGAAGATGTGGCCGCGGAGGAGACCCTGACGCTGGTCACCGCCGCAATGGACGGGACACCCAACGCGGCAGTCCAGGACTGGTTCCTGACTGAAGTTGAAGAACGCAGTGAGGGTCGTATCGAGTTTGAACGCACGGAGGCCTACTCCCTGTGCGACGCTCCCGAGATCGCCGACTGTGTCCGTGACGGTCGAGCGGAGATCGGGGTCTCGATTCCGGACTACACGCCCGTCTACTTCCCCTCGACCTCGGTCGTCTCTGTCCCCTTCGTGGGGCAGAACTGGCAGGGGATCACACATTCCCTGCATGAGCTGCATCGGAACAACGCCGATGCAGAAGCCGTCATGACCGACAACAACCTGCATTTCGTCGGCACCTGGCCGGTCGGTCGGATGCTCATCGGCACTCATGAGCCGCTGGAGTCCCCGGAGGATCTCGATGGACTCTCAACCCGGGTCTCGGGACCGTTGGCGATCAATCTCTTTGAAGGGGAGGGAACCAATGTCGTCTCCCTCGCGGCCAACGAGGTGTATGAGGGCCTCGAACGAGGTGTCGTGGACTCTGCTGCGGCCAGCATCGACTTCCCGGTCAACTACCGCCTCAATGAGCTTCTGCCCTATTGGACCGATCCCGGGGTGGGCGAATATTCGTCCTTCGGCATGTGGATGAATCTCGACACATACGAGGAGATGTCGGAAGACCTCCAGCAGGTCATCGATGAAGTCGCAGCTGACCTGGCTGCAGGGGCCGGCGCCGAGGCCTTCTATGCTCAGGCGACGGAGCAGTGCCCCTCGATGCTGGAGGCGGAGACGCTGGAAGGCTTCACGCGCTGGGACGAGGACATCACCGCGGCCTGGGAGGAAGAGACCGGAGACAGCCTGCAGAGCGCCTGGGTCGACCTCGCCACAGAGCAGGGACTCGAGAACGCCGAGTCAGTGCTCGATGAATACATGGCCGGTCTTGAGGAACTGTCCGACCCTGAGGCACAGGACGCGACCCTGACCTGCATCGAGGAGTTCAGCAACCAGTGATCTGCACAGCACGGTGAGCACCCTCAGCGGGAGATCGGAATGATGGACCCCCAAGGGATTCATCATGAAGGTCTCCCGCTGGTCGCTCAGGTGAATCTCGACCGCCGTGGCCTACCCTGGAGGCATGAGCGAGACTTTGCCGACCACGCCTGAACCCACCCACCTGGGCCATCTGCGCCGGGAGCGACTGCTATCCGCCAGGCTCTACGTCTGCACGGACCTGCAGCGGTTCATCACCCGCCCCGAGGCCGGACCCGTGGACGAGCTGGACTTCGATGCGCTGCGCGAGTTCTTCGTCGCGGCCTACACCGGGGGCGTGGACATCATCCAGGTCCGGGACAAACAGGTCACGGTGCAGACCGAGATCGCCGCGCTGGTCCTGCTGCGCCAGGTCGCCAATGAATACGGCGGCCTCTCTGCGGCGAATGACCGCGCCGATGTCGCAGCGATCGCGGGAGTCGATGTCTTCCACGTGGGCCAGGAGGATCTCTCCACGGAGGAGGCACGGCTGGTCCTGGGCGACGACGTGGTCATCGGTCGCTCCTGTCACAGCATCGAGCAGGTGCGTGAAGCCGATTCAGACATCGGCCTGGACTACTTCTGCACCGGACCGATCTGGGAGACCCCCACGAAACCTGGCCGAGCCGCCGTCGGACTCGAGCTCCCCGCACAGGCAGCGGCGCTGGAGAGTTCCAAGGTCTTCTTCGCCATCGGCGGCATCGACGAGACCAACATCGCGCAGGTCACCGAGGCCGGCGCCGACCGCGTGGTGGTTGTCCGCGCCGTGACCCAGGCTTCGGACCCTGCCGCGAGCGCCCGGGCGCTTCGCGACCAGCTCCCGGCTTAGCGTTCGCTTTGGCGGGCTTGGTCTTCTCCGGCGCGGCCGTAGCGATCTCACTGCGGCCGCTGCCGGGCCTCCTGCCTCGGGCCACCCCGATGAACTCCTGGATCACCGGGCCGTCCGCCTCACGCAGCCAGGCCAGTCCGACGTCATAGCCCGGGGCGCCCTCGACCTGGCGGATCACCACGTCGCGGCGCGAGAGCATCCGGGCCACCGAGTTCGGCAGGATCACCAGCCCTGCGCCCGAGGCGACGACCTCCAGGGCCAGGCGCTCCCCCGCCGCCAGTTCGGCACCGAGCTTCGGCGTGTGGACGTCACCGCTGGGATCTGTCTCCACCGGGTCTGGCCCGACCGGACCCGACCCCGCGGCATCCGCCACGCCCGCGGCACGCGCGGATTCTGCGAGCATCCTCGCCGGATCGAAGAAGGGCTCGGAGGCGATCTCCTCCCAGGTCACTGACTCCTCCGCCGCTGCGACCCAGTGATCGCGGGCCGCGCAGACCACCGGGTGCTCGCGATAGAGCCAGACCCGGTGCAGATCGTCTCCAGTGCCGGTCTCCGCGTCCTCGGGGAAGCGGATATACCCCACGTCCACCGTCCCCGCGCGCAGACGCTCGAGCTGACCGGCCTCGTCGTAGTTCTCCACGCTCAGCGCGAAGTCCGGATAGCGCTGCCGCCAGCGGGTCACCCATTTGTCCGGTGTGGCACCCGGAACAGTCCCCAGCTTCATCGTTCCAGTCTACGGATCGCTAGGCCACCGGCACCTCCGCAGTGCTCAGGTAGGCGGCGGAGCTGTCATCCAGCGCTTCGATCCACGGGGTGTGGTGCGGCACCGCCTCGGTCTGGGTCATCACGGAGCGGTAGCAGCGGTCGCGGTAGGTCAGGATGTCTGCCTGCTTGTCATGCTTCCACTCCAGGAAGATCTCGACCACTGCATCGAGATCGAACATCGGATAGTCCGTGAGCTCGATCAGGTCACGGATGTAATCCGCCTGGAACTCGACATCCTCACGGACCGTCTCGATCGCGTGCATCCGGTTCAGCCACCTCTGGATGTCCCTGCGCCGCACCTCGGCGGCGGGGATCGCGAAGCGGTCCAGGATCATGTCGCGCACGAGCCATGCCTGGGCGTCGAACATGTTGAAGGTGAACCACTGGTCCTGCATGCCGAGGAAGTACAGATGAGGTGTCTCCTCGGCGGCCACACCCTTATAGAGCCTGTCGGGATAGAGCGTATTGGCTGTGCGCAGCCTGAGCTCCTGCGGCAGGAAGGGAAAGTGGTGCCGATACCCCGTGGCCAGGATGACCGCGTCGAATCCTCGGGTCCTCCCGTCACGGAAATACGCCGTGCGCCCCTGAAAACGCCGCACCAGCGGCCATTCCTCGAGAGAGGCTGGCCAGCCAAAACCCATCGGTTCGGTGCGATAGCTGAAGACCACGGAGGCCGCACCGAGCTTGTGCGCCTGGATGCCGATGTCTTCCGCAGAGTAGCTTGATCCGATCACCAGCACGTCCTTGTCGGCCAGCTCCTCCGCCCCACGAAAGTCGTGGGCGTGCATCACTGGGCCGGGGAAGCTCTCGATACCCTCGAAAGCCGGCACATGGGGGAACGAAAAATGCCCGGTGGCCACCACGACGTCGTCGAAGTGCTCCGTGGACTCGGACTGACTCGGAAGATGTTCTGAGGTCACGAGGAACCCGCTGATCGGGTGCGGGGTCACGGTGCGTACAGCGGTGGAGAACCGCACCCAGTCTCGGAGCCCCGTTCCCTCCACCCGCCCATTGATGTAGTCCCACAGCACAGCGCGCGGCGGGTAGGAGGAGATAGGACGGCCGAAGTGCTCGTCGAAGGAGTAGTCCGCGAACTCGAGGCACTCCTTGGGGCCATTGGACCACAGATGCCGGTACATGCTGCTGTGCACCGGTTCGCTGTGTTCATCCATTCCCGTGCGCCAGGTGAAGTTCCACTGACCACCCCATTGTGACTGCTTCTCGAAGCAGACGACCTCTGGAATGTCGGCTCCCTGCGCGGCGGCAGAGGCGAAGCCGCGAAGCTGTGCCATGCCACTCGGACCTGTTCCGATCACGGCAATGCGGGCAGTCATCTCTGGCTCGTTGGGCATCGGTTGACCCTACGCCACGAAGTCCCGGTCCCCGGTGAAGAATCCGAGGGCGTAGTCGTCGGTCTCGAACCGGACTGGCGTGCCCTTGGGGAAGAACAGGATCTCTCCCTCCTCGGCGAGGACCTGTTCCCCGGTCTTCATGTCTGTGAGTTTGAACTGTCCTTTGACGACGTACTTCATCTCGTCATAGGTGTACTCGTACTCCAGCGGTTCCCCGGCCTTCAGTTCGAAGAATCCACTGCACATGCGGGCGCCCTCGGGATTCATCAGAGCATCACCGATGAACGCCTCGACTCCTGGCACGTTCATCGAGGGAATGTCCTTCTTGGCACCGGTCACCTTGTGGATCGATCCGGTCTTCGTCATCGTGCCGAGCAGCTGCTTTTCCATGGTTCCTCCTGGGTGGGGTGGTTCTTCTCGGTTCTCAGAGGTTCTCCGCGGGATCCTTCCCGGTGGAGAACCTCGCAAGGGCTTCATCGGCGGAGAGTCGTCGATAGGTCTGTGCGGTGATGCCGGCTTCTCTGCAGGCTCGGCGGCAGGCGAGCATCTGGGCTCTCGTGGCGGGGTCCACCTCATCCAGACGCGTCCCGAAGATCTCGAGCCACTGCCGCAGATCGCTGACGGAGCTGGGGCCCGCCCCTATCTCCAGCAGCGCCGCGTCCTCGCGGCGGGCGAACTTCTGATGACAGCGATGGGGCTGAAGGACATCTTCGACCATGGCCTCACACTCCGGGTCAGAGCTGCTCAGGACGGTCTCACCCACAGCGGTCCCACCCCGGGGCGCGTAGAGGTAGGCCGAGGCGAGCTGCTCACAGAAGCTGGAGCCGTCGGTCCATCCGCTCGGGGAGCGACAGATCCAGTCTCTGCCCCTCCATGGCGCCGGGGAGGCGGCCGGGCCCTCCGGAGCCTCTCCGACTCCCTGAAGCCCGGACTCAGGGAGCCCAGTGTCGGCCAGCCCAGTCTCGGGCAGCAGCAATCGTGTGATGCCCCGGTCGTTGAGCGCACCGAGCAGAACATAGGGATCTGCGGGAACGAAGACCTCTCGCCGCGGAGGCCAGACGTCCATGGGAGAGAAGTCCCCGAACCTGCCGCCGACATGGAAGAGGAACACCGGCGGATACTGGTCCTCGCGACGCCTAGGCTCCGCGTCATAGGAGAGCCCCATTGCCAGCTGAATCATCAGGCTGGCTCCCACCGCCCCCAGGGGTGAGCTCATCACCACCCCCAGCCGATCGTGCCGGTCCCAGTCGGGGAGGATCATCCGCGGGTCGCAGGGTCCGCCTCCGATCTGAGCCTTGAAGAGCTCGGAGCGGCAGAGCACGGAGACGTGCATCCGGGGCCTACCCTTCCTGCGGTGCACGGGCGGAGAGCCACTGCACGGCGCGGTCGCGGTAGGCGATGAACCCTTTGTAGTCCGCCATGTCCTCGGGGAGCTCCGCGAGGACCGCATGCAGCCGGGCCCGCCAGGGCTCGATGCCTGCGATGGCCTCCAGGGGCAGCAGATAGGTGCGGATCAGGAACATGACGCTGCCGGACTCGGGAAGGCGCACCAGGTGCTGGACCTCCACACGAAGGTGGACTTCAGCCCCGAACGCGTCGTCGTCCACGGTGAGGATCCGGGTCCGATCCGGGCCCCATTCCGGGTAGGTCTCTGTGGAGACGTCCAGCCGGCGTCCGACGGTCAGCGACCAGTTGGTCCGGCGGTGGGGCGCATCGGCCTGCAGGCGCATCAGGAACTTCTGTGCGCGGGCGATCACTCCCGTCTGGTGCACACGGGGCACAGGGCCGTGGATCTCCAGGAAGCTCATCCCCACGTCGAACCCGAAAGACCAGTCGGCGGCGAAGGTGACCAGTCCCGCGTCCACGAAGAGCTGACCTTCACGCTGATCCAGCAGCGCGATGTCCTCCTGCACCTGGGCGCCGATGAATGTCAGCGGCTCATCCGGGAGGGTGTCCTCGTCGCCGTAGCTGAATCGCTGTTCGATGCCCAGCAGCCGGTTGGTCCAGAGGAAGGTCTCGCCCTCGCCCTCGCGCTCCAGCACCATCTGCTCGGGATGGGCGAGCGCGAGCGCCTGCATGATCGTGAGCATCGCGTCCCAGGCGGAGGCCCGCATATGCGGCAGCACCTGCATCCGGGAGGGATCCCTGCCGAGGATGGCCTGGCGCTCCCCGAGCTCGTGGGCGTACTCGCTGTCGATGTGCACGACGCTCTCGCCCCACTGGCCGGCAGGGGTCTCCACGGCAGCGCCGGCGCGCTCGACGTTGGTGGAGTATCGGTAGATGTCCTGGGGGAAGGGGAACGGAAAGGTCCTCACCAGGTCAGGTGCCAGATCAGACGCCAGGTCGGATGCCAGGTCGATGTTCATAGCGGAACCTCCAGAGAGTCGGTCTGCGCCCGGGAGACGCAGCACATCAGGGAATCGTCTGCCGCCTTCTCCTGGTCTTCCAGGTAGTGGTCTCGGTGCAGCGGCGTCCCGGCGGTGACCGGGATGCGGCACTCACCGCAGAAGCCCTGGCGGCACAGATTGGGGACGGAGATGCCGGTCTCTTCGAGCACCTCCAGCAGGCTGCGCCCCGGCTCCACGGTCACGGTGCGCTGGGAGTCGCGGAGGACCACTTCGAAGGGCGCTCCGGGATCGAGTGCATCCGCTCCGAAGCGCTCGGTGTGAATGCGACCCTCCGGCCACCCGAACTCCTCAGCGCTGCGACAGACTGTGTCCATGAAGGACTCCGGGCCGCAGCAGTAGAGATGGGTGCCGATCGGCTGACGGCCGAGGCTCTCCTGCAGCGCGGCGTGAAACTCGCTCCGTCGGGTGAAGCACCGCAGAGACTCGGGGGCGAGCTGGCGCAGCTCGTCGAGGTGGGTGCCGTGTCCGGGTCGATGCGAATAGAGGACCTCTGTCTGGTGTCCCCAGCGGGCCGCTGCGCGTAGGTGGGACAGGATCGGGGTCACTCCGATGCCGCCAGCGATGAGCAGGTGCTTGCGCGCCTTCTGCATGGGCGGAAACATCGAGCGAGGGGGTCGGACGGTGACCATGTCCCCCGGGCTGCGCTCGTGCAGCCAGCGCGAGCCGCCCCGACCGGCGCCGAGCTTGAGCACGGAGATCGTGTAGGCGCTCGGCATCCGTGAGTCCCCCAGCAACGAGTAGGCGTTGACACTGGGACCGCACTCCAGCACCAGGTGGCTGCCGGGGGTGAAGGACGGCAGCGAAGCTCGGTCCGGTCGCGCCAGGGTGAGTGTGCGCACTTGCGGGGAGGCCTCGGTGATCTCCGTGACTACGAGTTGCAGCATGGTCATTCGACTGCCTCCCCCTCTGGAGCCCATTCCTCGGCATCGTTCTTGAATCCCAGGAAGCTGCCACGGCGTCGGGAGACGTGGTGGTGGACCAGCAGCTCCTCCTGACAGCCGCGACAGCTGATCACCTCCGCGATGGCTGCGGAGGTGATCATCGTGGTCTCGCAGTGCGCGCAGGTGACCGGGAGGGCCTCCACACTGGTGGTTCCTACGATGATCTCGGCATCAAGGAGGCCCGCCCCCAGGGCGAGTGACCGGGTGCCCAGCACGTCGAGCAGCGCTCCGGCGATCAGCAGCCTCCATCCGACGACGGCGTCGCGAAGCTCGGCGTCCACCCTCCGACGCTCGTCCGGCGAGGCTTGTTCCCGGGGCGCAAGCTCGAGCGTTCGGTGGGGGATGGAGAGCTCATCAAGACCGTCGGTCCAGCGCGCGGCGACCGGGGCAGCGGCGTAGGAGAGGATCGTGCAGCGCGAGGCCCGGGGATCAAGCGGCTGCACCAGGGGCTCCAGCGCCCACTGGGGAACGCTGGTGTGTTCCATCACCGGTGACATCTGTCCTCCAGGAGCGCCTCAAGAAACGATTCCCATGCGGAAACGTTGTCTTCCCATGGTGGACCCAGGCAGGTTTCAGGCGCGTGACGAATGCGCAATGATCGCGTAAAAGCCGAAATTTCTCCGTTTTACTCAAAGCTTTCTCGTCCGTCACGCGGACGAAACACCAGGCTGTTTACTGTCGTAATACGCTGTTTAATACGGCGATACTACCGATTGCCCTGAATAATCACTCGCCCGTGAATGGAGATCTGCACTGATGGCCGAAATGCAGGAATTGGCAGATGTAGCGTGGGTTCTGGCCGCTATGACAGTGGTCCTTCTGATGTTTCCCGGCCTGGCCCTCCTCTACGGAGGCATGGCTGGGACAAAGAACGTCCTCAATATGTTCGCGATGGTGATGACCACTCTGGGCACCGTCACCATCATCTATGTGCTCTACGGCCATGGCATGGTCCTGGGTGAATCCCTGGGCGGCGTCATCGGCAATCCGCTGGACTACTTCGGCATGGTGGGCCACGACCAGGTCGGGGTCGACGGCGGCTTCGCCGAGACGCTGGACCTGGCGTTCTACACCTTGTTCGCCTGCATCACAGTCTCGATCATCGCCTCGGGCGCCCTCGGTCGGATGAAGTTCTCAGCCTGGATGGTCTTCTCGGTCGTCTGGGCCACGCTGGTGTACTTTCCCCTGGGACACTGGGTCTTCGGTGACGGGTGGCTCGGGGCCAACGTCAACTTCCACGACTACGCCGGCGGGACAGCGGTCCACATGGCGTCCGGCTTCGGCGCACTTGCACTCGCTGTAGCCCTGGGCCCGCGGCGGAACCTGTCGGCGCGTCCACACAGCCTGCCGCTGGTCCTTCTCGGCACCGGCATCCTCTGGATGGGGTGGCTGGGCTTCAACGGCGGCACCGCAGCAGGGGCGAACTACGTCGCGCAGTACACCACGATGACCACGCTGTTCGCCGGGGGCACAGGCATGCTGGGCTTCATGGCCTTCGAGAAGTTCCGCGATGGGAAGGCGACAGTCCTGGGCATGTGCTCAGGCATCATCGCCGGGCTGGTGGCTATCACCCCTGCAGCTGACGCGGTCGACCCCTTCGGTGCGCTGGCGCTGGGTTTCATCGCCGGAGCCTTTGTGGCCTGGGCCTGCACCTGGAAGACGAAGCTGGGCGTGGACGAGTCACTGGATGCCTTCGCCGTGCATGGCATGGGCGGTATCGTCGGCGCCATGTTCGTCGTGTTCTTCGGCTGGGCCACGTACACCAATGACGAGCCGATTCGCGGCATCTTCTTCGGCGGCGACATCTCTCTGCTCTGGGGCGAGCTGATCGCCATCGGCGTCACCTGCATCTACGCCTTCGGCGTCACCTGGATCATCGCCAAGGTCATGGACAAGACCATGAACATCCGGGTCAGCGAAGAGGACGAGGAAGACCTCGACTTCAAGCTCCACGGCCAGACCGCCTACGACTACAACTGAGGAGCACCCCCATGAAACTGATCACCGCGGTCATTCAGCGGAACAAGCTCGATCCTGTCACCAAGGCTCTGGCCGAGCGGGGTGTCGGCGGGCTGACCGTGATGGATGTGATGGGCTACGGCACGCAGAAGGGGCGCAAGGAGGTCTTCCGCGGAAAGACCTACGAAGCCGGCTTCCTTCCCAAGACCAGAATCGATGTGATCGTCCCGGCCGCCGAGGCCGAGGGCGTCATCGACACCATCGTGGCGGCTGCCAAGACCGGCTCCATCGGTGACGGCAAGGTCTGGGCGACGCCCTTGTCCGGCATCGTGCGGGTCCGCACCGGAGAGCATGGCGAGGACGCAATCTAACCGGCAGCGCCAGAAGACCTCCCTTTCAGGACGATGTCCAGGGAGGGTCCCTCCAGGGTGGGGATGCATGCTCCGCGCATGCATCCCCACCTTTTTCCTTTCCGAGACCGGGGGTTCACATCGCGGAAACAGAAGCGGTGTTTACTACAGGTGTACGCTGATTCATGACAGTGAAAGGACTCTCGATGGCCTCCCCGTCCTTGAAGGAACTCACCGAGCAGCACAAGACGAGATTCATCCTCGCGCTCTTCGTCGACCTCAACGGCAAGCCCTGCGCCAAGCTCGTGCCCGTGGAAGCCGTCGACCAGCTGATCGAAGAAGGGGTCGGCTTCGCCGGCTACGCGGCCGGAGCGATGGGCCAGGAGCCCAAGGACCCAGACATCATGGCGATGCCCGATGCTTCTTCCTTCACCCCCGTCCCCTTCATCCGCGAGGGTCTGGCCATCGTGCATTGCGACCCCCACGTGGAAGGCCGGCCCTGGGGCTACGCCCCCCGTGTGATCCTCAAAGACATGATCGCCAAAGCCGCGGAAAAGGGCTACGAGCCCCAACTGGGAGCCGAGGTCGAGTACTTTCTGCTCAAGAAGGACGCCGAGGGCAGACTCGTCACCGCCGACGACGGCGACAACCACGCGCAGCCCTGCTACGACGCCCGCGGGGTGACCCGGATGTTCGGTCATCTCTCAGAGATCTCCGAGGCGATGAATGCGCTGGGCTGGGGGAACTACGCCAACGATCACGAGGACGGCAACGGACAGTTCGAGCAGAACTTCCACTATGACGAAGCTCTGATCACCGCTGACCGGGTCGTGACCCTGCGCTATCTGATCACCATGATCGCGGAGAAACGCGGGATGATCGCCACATTCATGCCCAAACCTTTCGCCGACCGGACCGGCACCGGGCTGCACTTCCACATTTCGCTGACCTCCCAGGGGAAGCCGATCTTCCCGGGGGGCAGCGCGCCGGAGGTCCCCGATGCCCACGGACTCGGTCTCTCTGAGGACGCCTACCACTTCGTCGGCGGCCTGCTCGAACACGCCAACGCGCTGCAGGCGCTGCTGGCCCCGACTGTGAACTCCTATAAGCGCACCGGGGCGGTGGCCACCACCTCGGGGGCCTCCTGGGCGCCGCGGACGGCGACCTACGGCGGCAACGACCGCACCCACTACATCCGGGTCCCCGACGCCCACCGCGTCGAGCTGCGAGGCGGTGACGGAGCGGCGAATCCCTACCTCGCAGCCTCTGCGCTCATCGGCGCAGGCCTGGACGGGATCGAGAAGAAGAGGGACCCGGGCACGCCCGGTGATGGGCGGGAGCATGAGCCCTGTCTGCCGCTGACCCTCGTCGACGCCGTCGAAGCACTGGAGGCAGACCAGACCATCCTGAACGTGCTCAACACCGTCGATCCCGGCGTGGGCAGGTATTACAACAACCTCAAGCGTGAAGAGTTCCACCAGTACCATGCGCAGGTCACCGAGTGGGAGATCCAGCGCTACCTCACCGCCGTCTGAGCCTCACCGCCTTCTGGCACCTCACGGCCCTACAGCCAGCGCCTCACGGCCGAATAGAAGAAGGGAACCCGCCATGTGTGGAATCGTCGGACTTCATCTGCGAAACCCAGACCTGTATCCGCGGCTCGGCGAGATGCTGAGCAGCATGCTCTGCGAGATGGAGGAGCGCGGAGCGGACTCTGCAGGGGTCGCCGTCTACGGGGACCCGCAATGGTGCCCTCCGGGCACGGTCACCGTCTCGGTGCTGGAGTCCCAGCAGAGCTCGCTGGAACTGAGCACTGCCGTCACTGCCCGCCTCGGAACCTCGGTGAGCATCGCCCAGGTCGGAGAGACCCAGCTCATCAGCGCTCCCGTCGACGTCGAGGAGCTCAAGCAAACCATCCGCGACGTTGCCCCTGGGTCTCTGGTCGCCGGGTTCGGCCAGGACCTCGCCGTGCTCAAGGGCGTGGGGCACCCTCGTGATCTCGCGGCGGAGTTCGGACTCGCCTCGGCGCAGGGCTGGCAGGGCGTGGGGCATACCCGAATGGCCACGGAGTCCGCGGTGACCCCTGGCGGCTGCCACCCCTATGCCGTGGGTGACGGCCAGTGCATGGTGCACAACGGCTCCTTCTCCAACCATGCGACCCTGCGTCGGGAGCTCATCCGCGACGGGGTCACGTTCGATTCGGAGAACGACACCGAGGTCGGCGCCCGCTACATCGCCGAGCAGATGCGCCGGGGAGCGACAGTGGAAGAAGCCGTGCACTCGCTCAGCGAGGAGTTCGACGGCTTCTACACCCTGCTGGTCTCCAACCGCGACTCCTTCGCCGTGGTCCGCGACGCCATCGCCTGCAAACCTGCGGTCATCGCCGAGACCGAGGACTGGGTGGCCATGGCCAGCGAGTACCGGGCGCTCACCGACCTGCCCGGCATCGAATCGGCCCGCCTCTATGAGCCCGAGCCCAACCGGATCTACGCCTGGTCCCGCAAGGAGGTCTCCGCGGCATGAACACACTGACTGACACCACCACCTTCGATCTCCAGAGCAGCACGCTGCGCGAGGTCAATCGGGCCCTGCATGTGCCAGGCGTCGCCGGGGCCTTCAGCATCCGCAATCCTCGGGGCGCCCACGCCCTGGCGGCGGGAGTCAATGCGGAGCTGGAGATCTCGATCGAGGGACATGTCGGTTACTACGCCGCCGGCATGAACCAGCAGGCCGCCATCACCATCGCCGGCAATGCCGGCGTGGGCGTCGCCGAGAACATGATGAGCGGCTCCGTCCGTGTCACCGGAAACGCCTCCCAGTCTGCGGGCGCCACCGCCCACGGCGGCCTGCTGGTGGTCGAGGGAGACGCGGCGGCACGCTGCGGGATCTCGATGAAGGGCGTGGACATCGTCGTCGGCGGCGACGTCGGTCATATGAGCGCCTTCATGGCTCAGGCCGGGCGGCTCGTGGTGCGCGGCGATGCCGGCGAGGCGCTCGGGGACTCGATCTATGAGACCCGCATCTACGTCCGGGGCTCGGTGGCCTCCCTCGGCGCCGACTGCACGGTCAAGGAGATGCGCCCGGAGCACCATGAGGAACTCGCCGCGCTGCTGGCGGCGGCCGGATACCTCGAGGACGACACCCATGCCTACACCCGCTATGGATCGGCCCGTCAGCTCTACCACTTCACCGTCGACAACGCGGACAGCTACTGAGCGTCCTGCAGTCCCTTCCGGAAGGAACACCACCGTCATGACTGAACAGGCCACCGCCCATGGGCTCCGCGAATCGGCCACCTTCGACCAGAGCACCATGGCCGAGATCCGCCGCGCCGCCGCCACCGGCGTCTACGACATCCGCGGCGGGGGCTCCAAACGCCGACTCCCCCACTTCGATGATCTGCTCTTCCTGGGCGCCTCGATGTCCCGCTACCCGCTGGAGGGATACCGTGAGCGCTGCGGCACCGACGTCCTGCTGGGGACCCGCTTCGCAGAGCAGGGCGTGAAACCCATGCATCTCGACATTCCGGTGACCATCGCCGGAATGAGCTTCGGCGCGCTCTCCGGCCGCGCCAAAGATGCGCTGGGCCGCGGCGCCTCGGCAGTGGGCACCTCCACCACCACCGGCGACGGCGGGATGACCGATGAGGAGCGCGGCCAGTCCAAGCACCTGGTCTATCAGTACCTGCCCTCGCGCTACGGGATGAACCCCGATCACCTGCGCATGGCCGACGCCATCGAAGTGGTGCTCGGCCAGGGCGCCAAGCCTGGCGGCGGCGGCATGCTGCTGGGTCAGAAGATCACCAGTCGGGTGGCGAAGATGCGCACCCTGCCCGAGGGGATCGATCAGCGCTCTGCCTCCCGCCATCCCGACTGGACCGGCCCGGACGACCTGACCATCAAGATCCAGGAGCTGCGCGAGATCACCGACTGGCAGGTGCCCATCTACGTGAAGGTGGGAGCCTCCCGGACCTATTACGACACCAAGCTGGCCGTCCATGCCGGGGCCGACGTCATCGTCGTCGACGGCATGCAGGGCTCCACGGCCGCGACCCAGGAGGTGTTCATCGAGCATGTGGGCATCCCGACCCTGGCGGCGATCCCGCAGGCGGCACAGGCCCTGCGTGAGCTCGGGATGGAGCGCGAGGTGCAGCTGATCATCTCCGGAGGCATCCGTCACGGTGCGGATGTGGCCAAGGCCATGGCGCTCGGGGCAGACGCCGTCTCCATCGGCTCGGCGGCGCTGATCGCGCTGGGTGACAACGATCCGCGCTACGCGAAGGACTATGAGGCGCTGGGTTCGGCTGCCGGGTACTTCGACGACTATCAGGACGGCACCGATCCCTCCGGCGTCACCACACAGGATCCGGAGCTGCAGATGCGGCTGGACCCCGAGGCCGGCGGGCGCCGACTGGCGAACTTTCTGCGCGTGATGACCATGGAGGCCCAGACGATCGCCCGGGCCTGCGGCAAATCGCATATCCAGCACCTCGAGCCGGAGGACCTGGTGGCGCTGACCGTGGAGAGCTCGGCCATGGCACGGGTGCCGCTGGCCGGGACCAGCTGGATCCCTGGGTCCGCGACCGGTTACTGATCCGACCGGCGACGGATGAGACCTGCCGAGGACCAACTCGGCGCGGACCAGTGAGCACAGACGCCTCCCGCGCCCCGCGCCCGACCCCGCGGGCTGAGGTCCGAGCGCTCTCCAGCCTGCCGGCGAGCCCCTGGCGCAACGGCGGCGGGACGACCCGGCAGCTCGCTGTGGCAGCTGCCGACGCCGGCCCGGGGTTCAGCTGGCGACTGAGCCAGGCAGAGCTGATCGGCGATGCAGAATTCTCGCCATTTCCAGGGGTGGGGCGGGTCTTCACGCTGCTCTCCGCGGGTCCCGTCCGGCTGGCGGTGGATGGGGAGAGCCGGACGGTTCCCCGAGGTGAGCCGCAGAGGTTCTCCGGGGAGACCGAGGTCTCGGTCAGCCTCAGAGCAGGCACACCGGAGAAGGCGCTGAACCTGATGCTCGCCCGCGGGCTTGCGCGGGGAGACGTGCAGGTCATTCGCGGCTCTGGCCGGCTCGTCCTGCCCGCTGATCACCTTGTGGCAGTGGTGGTCATCGACGGAGCGCTGGTGCTGCGCGACGGCAGGACAGTGAACGCGCTGGAGGCGATCCTGCCCTCCCCGCGGGCGCACTCCGGGACCCCGTCCCACGGCGGCCCGGCCCCCGGCGGCGGGCTCCACGACGGTCTGATCCAGGAGCTCGACTCCGCACGGGCGGGCGGCGCCGGGTCGGTCACCGTGGCAGCAGTCCAGGTGTTCCCCGGTGGCGCGGAGGCTATCGGCTGAGATCCTCCAGCACTGTGACCAGCGCCTGGACACCTTCCTCGATGTCTGCATCGCCAGCATGCTCCGCCGGGGCGTGGGAGACGCCTCCGGGGTTGCGCACGAACAGCATGGCCGAGGGCACATGGGCGGCGAGCACACCGGCGTCGTGTCCTGCTCCCGTGGGCAGCAGAGGCGCACCCGGGAGCAGCTCCTGCATCCGCTGTTGCAACGCCACATCGAAGGTGACCGTGGGTGAATAGGAGTTCTCGGCCAGAGTGAAGCGACACCCCTCCGCGGCGGCGATCTGATGGGCTCGCGTCTCGACGGCGCTCACCAGTCGGCGGACCACCGCGTCGTCAAGGTGGCGCACGTCCATCCACATGTCCACCGCGGAGGCGATCACATTGGTGCCCCCCGGCACGGGGATGAGGTTGCCGATGGTTGCCCGCGCCTCCGGGATCTTCTCGGCCTCCTCGCGGATGGCGAGGATGATCTGCGCCGCGGCGACCACGGGATCGCGGCGGTCATCCATCGGGGTGGTCCCGGCATGATTGCCCTCCCCCTCCAGCCGCAGCTGCCAGCGACCGTGGCCCAGGATGCTGGTGGCCACTGCCACGGGCGCATCCAGGTGGACGAGCCCTTTGCCCTGCTCCACGTGGAGTTCGACGAAGGCGGCGATGGACCTCATCCGCTCCGGATCTGCGCCGATGCGTTCCGGGTCCAGGCCATGCCGAGCGGCGAGCTCGGCGAAGGTCACGCCTGCCGAGTCGGTCAGCGCCCGGGCCTTCTCCGGGGCCAGCTCTCCGACCATGAGCCGGGAGCCCAGGCAGGCCTGGTTATAGCGAGAGCCCTCCTCCTCCGGAAAGACGACGACGGCGAGGGCCCGCCTCAGCCGGTGGCCGCGCTGTTTGATCCGGTCCAGCGCATCCAGTCCGGAGACCACTCCGAGGGGGCCGTCATAGGCTCCTCCGCCGGGCACCGAGTCGAGATGGCTGCCGGTGATCACGACTTCTTCGCGCTCTCCGTGCGGGGCGTCCAGCCAGGCCCAGAGGGCGCCGTTGCGGTCCACCTCCACGTCGAGGCCGCGCGCAGCGGCCGCTGCGGTGAACCAGGCGCGGAGTTCCAGCTCGGGTGCGGAGAAGACCGGACGGCTGTATCCGCCTCGCTGCGGGTCTCGGCCGATCTCGGCGATCTCTGCAAGCAGCTTGACTGCGGTCATGGGGCTGGGTCCTCTCCGGGAGTACTCGTCCACGGTGTCAGGAAGCGCTCCGGCAGCAGGGCGCGGCCGGCGTCGTCGGTCTCTGCTGCTGCTGCGGCAGCGGCGAGCTCACCGATCAGCGGCGCGAACTTCGCCCCGTGTCCCGAACAGGGAGAGACCACGGTGATGTTCTCACAACGGTCGAAGACGAAGTCCTCCGTGGGGGTGTTGGTGAAGATGCAGGTGGTCTCGGCATAGGGCTCAGGCACCACCCCGGGAAGGTGGCGCTCGACGTATTCCACCACGCGCTCTCGGTTGGCGGCGTCGACGACGCCGTCCTGGTCGGCGGCGGAGTGCAGGATTCTGCCGCCGTTGAACTCTGCGATCTTGTGGCCGCGGAAGTCGGCATCGCGCCCGCCGGGAAGTCCATAGGTCTGGATGGCGTCGGTCTTGTGCACCAGCACCGGCCACGCGAGTGTGGGATCGCGGTAGGGGAAGTGGTAGGCCTGCTCCTGCCGGACCTGAAACTCCGGAAGGGCCCTGCGAAAGCTCTCAGGCAGCTCCAGCGCGGCCAGCAGCGACGGCAGCCACCCGCCCGCGGCGACGACCACACGTTCGGCGTCCACCTGCTGGCCGGAGACGCTGCTGATCCGGTAGCCCCGGGCGGACCGGGCGACCGAAGACACCTCCCAGGAGAGGTTCACCGTCGCTCCCGCCTCGGTGGCCAGACGGACCATCCCCTCCACCGTGCGTTCGGCGTCGATGACGCCGGCCTGGGGCTGCCAGAGCACGTCGGAGTCGAAGGACAGCTGGGGCCAGCGCTGTTCGGCCTGGGCGGCGGTGAGGAGCTCGTTCTCGATCCCCTGCTTCTCCAGGATCTCGGAGAGCAGCGCGGGGCTGCGCCTGGCACCGAAGTCGACTCCCCCGGTGGGGGCGATCAGCTGTTCATCCAGCTGAGACTCCAGCTCGGACCAGAGCCCTGCGGAGCGTTTCACGAGTCCCACATAGTGCGGATCCGGGTAGGGGTACCGAAAGATGCGCGCGGAGCCGTGTGAGCTTCCGCGCGCCCCCGCGGGGGAGTCCTGCTGCTCGAGAAGAGTGACCTCGTGTCCGGCGGAGGCGAGCTTCCAGGCCACGGCGGATCCGGCGAGACCAGCGCCGATGACGGCATAGCGGGAGAAATCCATGGTTCCACGCTACGAACTCACTGTGCTGTGGTCCAATACCAATATCCGCACAACTAAGCTGTAAACCAGGATAATTAGAACTGTCAGGGCGCCCAGGACAGTCAGGGCAGTCAGCACAGTCAGGACAGTCAGGACAACCGGGGAGGACCATGGAACTCAGACAGCTGCGATACTTCGTCGCCGTGGCGGAGGAGCTGCACTTCGGTCGGGCCGCGAGGCGCCTGCACCTCTCACAGTCTCCGCTGAGCGCGCAGATCCTGAAGCTCGAACAGGAGATCGGTCACCAGCTGTTCCACCGGACCACACGGCAGGTCACGCTGACCGGTCTGGGCAGAGAGTTTCACCGCCGGGTGATCGAGGTGCTCCAAGCGGCCGATGAGCTCAGCTCCGGCCTCGGCGGGGCTGCGGAGGGGACGGCCGGCCAGCTGCGCCTGGGGTTCGTCAGTTCCGCCAGCTATGCGCTGCTGCCGCGCGCCATCCGGCGCTTTCGGGAGGTCGCGCCTCAGGTCTCGCTGCAGCTGGAACCGCTGACCAGCAGTGAACAGGCCGAGGCGCTGCGCGAGGGGCAGTTGGACCTGGGAATCGTCAGAGGTGCTGACAGCGCCCCGGAGCTGCGGACGGAGGAGCTCCTCGCGGAGGAGATCATCGTCTGCCTGCCGGAGGATCATGATCTCGCGGGCCGAGCGGAGGTCTCTGCCCGGGAACTCGTGGAGGGTCCGCTGATCTTCTTCCCGCCGCGGGAGATGCCGGGATATGCCGCGGAGATCCGGCCGATCTTCGAGGGGCTGCGCTTTCCTCCGGTCTACGCCAGGATCATCCAGCAGGAGACGGCCCTGGGCTTTGTGGCGGCGGGGCTGGGATACACGCTGCTGCCGGCCTCGGTCACGGCCTTCGCGCCGCCCACCATCTGCCTCGCGAGCCTCTCGGGCCGACCACGCACCAGGGTCTACGCGGCCTTCTCCGAGCACCAGGTCTCCCCCGCCGCAGAGCTGTTCCTGAGCGTCCTGCGTGAGGTGAGTGCTCAGCTGCGCAGCTGAACGGGATCTGAGCTGAGCGGGATCACCACTCGGCTCCCGCTCGACAGATACGCTGTCTCATGCCAGGAAACGTTCAGTAGTATGGGCTCCATGAGTCCTGAGTCATCCCCCGAAGGGCAGCGCGCTCGGCACGGCGAGGACCCCGGGCCGGGCCCCAGGCCGGGCCCTCGGTCGGATCGTGGGACGGATCCTGCGCCGAAGACCGGACCAGATCCTGGACCGGCTCCCGAGTCGCTGCTGCGCAACCGCGCGGGCAGCGCGTGGGACCGCGAACGTTCGGAGCCGCTGGCGGCAGACAACCTGGCGGAGGTGATCGGGTTCAACGTGCGGGCGCTGCGGACCCAGCATGGGTTCTCCGTGTCCGACATGGCGACGAACATCGGCCTGTCCAAGGCGATGCTCTCCAAGATCGAGAACGCGCAGACCTCCTGCAGCCTCTCCACGCTGGCGCTCCTGGCGCAGGGGCTCGATGTGCCGGTGACCTCGCTGTTCCGTGGTGCTGACGCTGAGCGGGAAGCGGTGTACACCGAGGCCGGTGCCGGACCCATGATCACCCGCAACGGCACCAAGGCCGGGCACGCCTATGAGCTCCTGGGATCTCTGCGCGGTCAGCACAAGCGTTTGGAGTCCCTGCTGGTGACGCTGCGGCAGGACAGTGACGCCTATCCGCTGTTTCAACACCCCGGCACCGAGTTCATCTACATGCTCGAAGGGCAGATGCAGTACGGACACGGAATGTCCACCTACACCCTGCGCCCCGGCGACTCCCTGCAGTTCGACGGCGAGGCTCCCCACGGTCCGACGGCCCTGCTCACCCTGCCGATTCGATTCCTCTCAGTCATCGCCTTCCCGGACAACACCCCGCTCTGACCCGCGTCTGCTCATCCAGACGGCGCCGAGTACCTCTGCCACGGCGATCGCGGTGGCGGTGATCATGAGGCCGGGGTGGTCCAGGGGCAGGATCCCCGAGTACACAGTGGCAGCGCCGCCGTGATGCGCGGAGATGGAGACGCCGGCCGCGACCCCCACGGAGTGCGTCCCCGCGCTTGCCATCATCACCAGATGGATGACCACCATCGACGCGTTCATCATTGCGGTCATGCCCAGCGTGCGGGGCGAGGGACCACGCCACAGCCGCCCGGCACAGAACAGACACCCGAAGGCGAGGGCGGCCATCATGATGCTCAGCCAGAACGAGCCATGGCCGAGCATCATGATGTGCAGCGCGGCAGAGATCCCTGCCAGCACGGCCAGCCCACGGCGGGCGCGAGATGAGGATCCGAGACCCTCCGCAGGGACGATCTCGAGCAGGAGGGGCTGTGCCCGCGCAGTCATCTCGGCACCTCTCTAATGACAGCTGGAGGGCTGTTCCGCCGGCAGGTCCAGCATCGGGTTGCCGTCGAAGAATCCGGAGGGCTTCAGGTGCAGCCCCACTGTGGCCACCGGCATCACCGGCCAGTCCTCCGGGCGCACCACGTGGTGTGCGCAGAGAATGGGCCAGAGCACGAGATCCTCGCCCGCGAGGGACCGGTCCTGCTGGACATATTCCGGCAATCCTCCGGAGCTGGGGTTCTGTGGAACGTATTCTCCGGCGGCGTAGCGTTCCCGTTCGGCGAACTGGGTGGCCCAGAGATGCTTGCGGGCGAAGGCTCCCCGAGCGTGCTGCTGCGAGCCCGGCTGGGCCATCGGGAGTGCGAGCGTGCCCCCGAGCTCCACCTTGTAGCCGATGTCTCCGCCGAGCCGGTTCTTCTTCTCGGCGTTGGTGACCACCCATGAGCGTCCTCGCAGGGGATCCGCAGTGCGCTGGGCCGCCGACTCGGAGGCCAGCAGGGTCTTGGACTCATACCAGGCGTTGCCCCAGGGGTTGTCCTCCGGGGCCGCCACCTCGGACTGCAGCTCGTAGAGGTTGTTCCGGGGGCCGTCGACGTTCATGTCCAGGCGGACGGCGAAGAAATGCTGGTGGTTGGGGCCGTAGAGGCCCGGGGCGATGACCTTTCCGTACCTGGGGTCCTCCCCCTCCTCCAGGGCGCCGGTGGAGAGGACGCCGGTGAGCTTGGATTCGAACTCGATGGATCCGTCGAGGTAGAGGTACCAGTAGAAGCCGTAGTCGTAGTTGCCCACGGTGGTGAAGAAGGACACCACCAGGCGTCGATTGCGGCGGACCTCGCCGAGGCCGGTGCGGAAGTCGGTGTGCTTCCAGCCGATGCCGGAGTCTTCCTCGTGGATGCAGATGGCGTTGCTGATGCTGGTGGGCTCACCGTCCTGATTGCTCAGCACGGCATCGAGGTAGGTGATCTCACCGAGGCAGTCACAGCCGAGCTCCAGCGAGTTGGCGAGTCCACCCAGCCCGTACTCGCCCTCGTCGAAGACGTTCTTGTTCCAGTGGGTGTCCGCGGGGTCCCCGTAGGGGACATACATCTCAGCCAGTGAAGCCCGGTAGAGCACCGGACGTTCGGTGCCGCGGTCGTTGTAGCTGATGCTGTGCAGCACCACTCCCTCGCGGGCGGTGAAGCCGACCTGCAGCTTCCAGTTGGCCCATTCGATGCCGTGTCCCTCCACGCGGAAGGAGGGGCCCTCGGGCTGGGTGATGTGGATCGGCTTCATCCGGTCGCGGACCTTCTCGAAGTGCGGGGAGTTCTCCGGATCCGTGATGCGATCGGCGGTGTAGTTGCCCTTCTTGCTCGGCAGCGGCACCACCCCGGTGTCCTTGACGTCGACGATCTGGTTGTTGTCCAGGTCCACGGTGATGATCAGGTTCTCCACCGGACGGGCGTAGGCGTTGGCGTCATCCTCGCCCTGGATGAAGACGATCGGACGAGCAATTCGACGCTGGCTGGGGGCGTCGTCCTCCATGACGTAGCCTGCCGCCCATTTGTCCACCATGGCCCTGGAGAAGTCCTGGACGCCGCGCTTGCGCAGTGCCTCCTGGACCAGCGGATCCTGACGGATCATCTCCTCGCAGGCGAAGAACTCCTCCTCGGTCATCGGTGGCTGAGCATCCGGGATCTCGGTGTAGCTGGTCACCGCTTGGCTGCGGAGGTTGACCACGGCCTCCAGGGTCCGGTGCCGGGCATGGTCGCGAAGCAGGATGAATGCTTCACGGTCCCAGGGGGAGGACTCGGCGTCGAAGGCCCGGACTGTCGCCTTGGACGGCTCGCGGAGTTCGATGAAGACGAACCGCTGCTCCGCGGTGAACTCGGGATGCTCCTTGAGGATGGCCGAGGCGCTGCTGATCTCCTCGGCCCTCAGCGGCTCCAGTGGATGTGACGCCGTCGGCGTCTCGAGCTCGTGCGGTGCGGTCTGCTGCGTCATGGGATGCTCCTGCTCGGAGTGGATACGGTGTTTCTGCCTAGTTGTCACTGTTTACTATCCGTGAATTTCCCGCGGGCCGGAAGGGCTTCGGTCAGCTTTTACCTCTCCGCTCCGCAGGTTTTACGTGGGGGTTACCTCGGCGCCTCTGTCCTGGAGAGTCCTTGGACTCATGAAGTGCCCGCGGCGAGGCGCCCGGCCAGGCCACAGATCAGTCCACCAGCCAGGTCGGGGAGTCCAGGTACCTCTGGGCGACTTCCACGGCGCCGGGAAGCTGCGCGTCCCAGATCGCCGGCGGCAGGGCGTCCCTGCGGTGGGTGGTGGTCCACCCGAGCATGGTCAGTCGGCGCACCATGCTGAGGGCACATGCGTGGCGGAGATCCCGTGCGGAGAGACTCCGCACGCCCTGGTAGCCGGCGAGCCACTCTCTGGCGATCTGCGGGGTGTAGGGCTCGTGCTCGATGAAGGACAGTGCCGCGGCGAAGTCGTAGAGGTACCAGCCGTAGCCGCAGTCATCGAAGTCGATGACCGTGAGGCTGTCCTCGTGCATCATGATGTTCGAGGGACGCAGATCCGCATGGATCAGTCCCCAGCCCTGGTCCCCGGGCTGCAGTCCGTTGAGGTGCTGCACAGCGGCCGCCTCCGCAGACTCCAGGGTCTGCTGCTGCTGTGGGCTCATCTCGGCGGCGCGCCAGTCTCCCCAGCGACTGGAGTCCCAGAGCATGTCCTCCAGCCGCCACTGGAACCGGTCAAAGCCGACTGGTCGCTGCCACGAGTCGGCATGCTGATGGAACTTGGCCGTCGCCTCCCCGATAAGTCGGTAGTAGGAGGCCGGATCTGGCAGCGCGCCGATGATGTCTTCCAGCACGGCACCCTGGACGAAGGCGAAGGCCACCACGTGCCACGGCTCTTCCTCAGGGGCCGCGCCCTCCTGGGCACCGCGCTGAAAGGTATGCACCAGAGACCCGTCAGTCAGCGGCACCACTTCTGGGACGCTGACATCGATCTCCTCCCCCAGCGCCTGTACCCACTGGAGCTCGGAGCGGATCTGCAGAGAGTCGACATAGCTCGGACGGTGCACCCGCAGCACGGCGTAGGGAGCGCCGTCGACCTCAATGCGGAAGGTCGCGTTCTCGGAGACCGCGATCAGGCTCAGGACAGTTCGAGCGGGATCGAGGCCCCAGGCGGAGATGATCTGTCGACTGAGCCAGTCGGGGGCCGGTTCGCCCCTGTGCAGGCTCGCGAACGCGATGAACGGTTCGGCCGCCGACGCCATGGTCTGCGTCGACTCGGTCGCGATGGGCTCGTTGTGCAAAGCAATCTCCTCGTCAAGATGCAAGGAGGGCTGGGTGCCGATCTCACTGTGCCACGGGTTCAGGTCTTCTGCCGCTGGCACGGGCCGTTCTCGGGCAGGTTTTACAGGCCCTTCACGCAGGTGCCGGGGCGTAACGAACCATTCACCAATGCTGGGATCTTTGTAACGCTGCGGAAACATGCTTGTGGGCCGGCCGAGGGTGCGGGCTGAGACGATGGACTCCATCAGACGAGGGCTGGGTGCCTCCGCTGATCGATCTCAACTTCGAAGGACTCTCATGGCCTCGCGTTCCACCATCATGGACAACAACAGCTTTCGCGCCGAGCACGCCGCAGACCTGGATCCCGAGACGCGCAGGCTCACGGAGCGCCGCGAGGAGCTCCTCGGGGGCTCCTACCGGCTCTTCTACCGCAGGCCCGTGCACCTGGTCCGTGGCGAGGGCCAGTACCTCTGGGACGCCGTTGGGGAGAAGTACCTCGACATGTACAACAATGTGGCCTCCATCGGCCACGCCCATCCTGCGGTCGCGGAGGCGGTGCATGCCCAAATGCAGCGGCTGAACACCCATACGCGCTACCTCCATGAACGCATCCTGGACTACACCGATGACCTCTTGAGCACGCTGCCGGCGGAACTGGAGGCCGGTGACTACAAGGCCATGTTCATGTGCACCGGGTCAGAGGCGAACGATCTCGCGCTGCGTGTGGCGAAGACCCACACCGGGGGCACCGGATTCATCGCGACCACCGAGGCGTATCACGGCAACTCCGAGCTCAGCTCCTCGGTCTCCCCGGCGCTGGGCACGGGTCAGCCGATCGGCGAGAACGTCTGGCTCCTCCCAGCACCGGACAGCTACCGCACCGGCATCGCGGAGATCGGCCCCTGGTTCGCCGAGAAGATCCGCGCAGCCGTGACTGATATGGAGTCCAGGGGCGTCCGCTTCGCCGGGTTCATCGCCGATTCGATCTTCTCCTCCGACGGCGTCCTTCCCGGCAGCTACCTCGGGGAGGCGGTGGACGCGGTCCATGCGGCCGGCGGGGTCTTCATCGCCGACGAGGTCCAGCCCGGCTTTGCCCGCACCGGTGCGCAGTTCTGGGGCTTCGGCGCCCACGGCGTCGTTCCGGACATGATCACCACCGGCAAGCCCATGGGCAACGGGATCCCAGTCGCCGGGCTGCTCGCCAGGTCCGAGGTGCTGTCCTCCTTCAGCGACACGATCCCGTACTTCAACACCTTCGGCGGCAACCCGGTCTCGATGGCGGCTGCCCAGGCGGTGCTGGACGTGATCCGCCGTGAAGGCCTCCAGCAGCACGCTCAGGAGATCGGCGCCGAGGCGCTGGCCCGATTCCAGGAACTCGGCACCGCGCACTCAGCGGTGGGCGATGTCCGTGGCGCGGGGCTGTTCATCGGCTTCGAGCTGGTCAAGGACCGGCAGACCAGGGAGCCGGACCGAGACCTGGCGCTGGACATGCTCGAGGAGCTGCGCATGCGCGGTGTGCTCACCTCGGTGGCCGGACCACATGGAAACGTGCTGAAGCTGCGGCCTCCTCTGCCCTTCGGCCGCCAGGACATCGACTGGGCCGTCGGCGCGCTCGATGAATCACTCAAAGCACTCAGGTGAACCGTGAACCTGCCGACAGAGGCCGATCCTCCCGCCCAGGACCTCTACCTCCGGCTGTTGAAGATCCTGCGCGACGGGCGCTTCCGCCCCGGCGAGCGCCTCGGCAGTGAGCGGGCCCTGGCGGAGCAGCTGGGAGTGCCGCGCAGCGCCGTACGGCGCGGTCTGGACCGGCTCGAGGCCGAACACCGCGTCCGACGCGCCATGGGCCAGAGCGGCGGGGTCTTCGCCGACGACGGCAAGATCCAGCGGCATCTCAACACGGTCCAGGGTGTTCCCGACATGGTTCGCCACCAGGGGCTGACTGTGCATACTCAGGTGCTGCGCGCAGAACTTTCCCAGCCCTTCCCGGAGGAGCAGCGAGCTCTGCAGCTCGCGGAGTCGATGCCGGTAGTCCGGCTCATCCGGGTCCGCCACGCCGGCAGCGCGACCTGGTCCTTGGACACCTCGGTCCTACCCGCGCGCCGCTTCCCCGGCCTGCTGGCCCAGGACCTCACGGGTTCGCTGTACGCGCTGCTGGTCCGGGATCATGGCCTGGTCATCGACCGCGCCGATGAGACCGTGCAGGCGACGACGGCGACAGCGGTCGAATCCGAGCCTCTGCAGATCTCCCCCGGGGCCGGACTGCTGGAGATCCACCGCACCACCTATGACGACCACGAGCTGCCCGTGGAATACGCGCACGACTTCTTCCGCGCCGACCGCACCCGGCTGCACCTGCAGAAGGTCGGCACTAGCTGGAAACGTTCCCGGCCCTGAGGTTGAGCAGCCCTCCCTCGTGTCACCGAAGCTTCAGCCGATGCGCTCCTTCAGGAATGTCACCGCACGGTCCCAGGCCAGCTGGGCCTTCTCCGGGTCATAGGTGCCCAGCGGGTTCTCGTCATTGTGGAAGGCGTGGCCGGCGTCGTAGTAGTGGTAGGTGACCTCGGCGCCGGACTCGGCGCGGATCTGCTCCTCCTGCTCGCGGGCCTTCTCCACCGGGTAGTTCTGATCGTGCTCGGCGTAGTGGCCCTGCACGGCTGCCGTGACGCCGTTGTAGCTCTCGGGGACGCCCTGCCCGACTCCGTAGAACGGCACCGCCGCGGAGACCTTGTCTCCCTGTTGTGCGGCCATGGCCAGGACGAAGCCGCCGCCCATGCAGAAGCCGATGGCACCCACGGACTTCGAGCTCACGGCCTCCAGGCTCAGCAGATGGTCGGTGGCGCCGGCCAGCAGCCGCGCGCCCTCCTCGGCGGGGAGCCTGGACATCATCTCTCCGGCCTCCTCGCCGTCATGGGTGATGCTGCCCCCGTAGAGGTCAGGGGCCAGGGCGACGAACCCTTCAGCGGCCAGGCGATCGGCCACGTCCTTGATGTGATCGGTCAGACCCCACCACTCCTGGATGACGATGACCCCGGGCCCGGTGCCGCTCTGCGGCAGGGCCAGGTAGCCGTGGGCAGTGCTCGGTCCCTGTGCCGCGGGGTCGATCGTGAAGGTGGTGTTCTGGTGCGGGGTCTTTTCACTCATGGTCCGACTCTAGCGAATCGACCCCGCACCACAACCACCTGGTACCAGCTGCTGCGTGTTACTCCAGCTCGGAGGCCAGATCTCGCTCGTAGAGCTCCTCGAGGGACTCCTGCACCGAGGTCATCTCCTCCTGGACATCCACATCGGAGGTGAGGATCTCCTGCAGGGTCTGCGAGAGCTCCAGGTCCCCGCCGGGCAGGAAGACGCGAGCGTTGTCCTGCGAGCGTGCGCGCTCCAGCTGTTCCACGGCGACCTGGAACTGCGGGGTCTCCTCATAGACGGCGGACATGTCGGCATCCTGCTGGACCGGCATATAGCCCGTGGCCTCGGAGAACGTCGCGGTGTTCTCGGAGTTGGTCAGGAAGCCGATGAACATGGCCGCGGCCAGCTGCTCCTCCGGCTCCGACTCCGCCGAGATCATCAGTCCTGCACCACCGGTCGGGGTCTCACCCTCGGCCTCGGGACCGCCCGGGAGGAAGGCCACGCCCACCTCGAACTCGGCGATGTCCAGGATGCCGCCCAGTGATCCGGTGGACTGCACGATCTGGCTCGTCGCTCCGGCCCCGAAATCATCTGCCGGGTCTCCGGAGGAGACGGAGGCCCAGTCATCGGTGGCGTCCTGTGCGAACTGGATGGCCTCCACGGTCTCCTCCGAGGCGACCGGGGCGAAGTCCCACTCCTCAGACCAGGATCCGCCATAGCCCCAGATCAGGTTCTGCATCCACCAGGCGGGGTACTCCTCCTGGGGCGGGAAGGAGAATGCGGAATCGGCAGTCTCCGCCTCCATCAGCTGCTGGGAGACTTCACCGACCTCTTCCCAGGTCTCCGGGGGCGCTTCGATCCCGGCTTCCTCGTAGTGATCGGCGTTGTAATAGAACAGCGGGGTGGAGCGCGCATACGGCACGCCGTAGTGAGCGTCCTCGTAGTTGTAGTCCTCATAGAGGGCCTCCACGTAGCCGGAGGTGTCCACCTCTGCCGCTTCGAGCACCTCGTCGACCGCCAGCAGCGAGTCGTTGAGGTAGTTCGGGAACCAGGTCGCGTCGGAGAGGACGACGACGTCGGGGGTCGCCCCCGTGCCCTGCGAGGTCTGGAAGCCCTGGGAGGTCTCCTCATAGGTGGCGCCCGAGTTCTCGAGGGTGACCTCGATGCCGGTCTCCTCGGTGAACGCCTCGATCATGGCCTCTTCCTGCTCCACCGACGCGCCGGGGTGGTTGGACCAGAAGACGATCTCCTCGGCCGGTTCGACCTCGGCCCAATCGATGCCTTCGCCCGCCGTCTCCTCCTCGCCGGAGGTGTCGGGGCCGCAGGCGCTCAGCGCCAGCGCGGCGATGCTCAGGGCCGCCACGCCCTTCGTCGTCCTGCTGTTCATCAGCTTCTTCATGAGTGCTCCTTGTGGTGCGGTGAGTGATTCGAATTATCGACAGGAGGTCTGGGTGGCGTGACGGGGGAACCTCACGGGGGCGATCATTTGACCGAGCCCTGGGTAAGTCCGGCCACGATGTACTTCTGCAGCGCGGCGAAGATCACCAGCATCGGCACGATCACGATGACCGCGCCGGCCATGAGGATGCCGTAGCTGCCGGCCTGGGTCTCCACCGACTGGAGCAGGTTCAGCCCCACCGGCAGGGTCATCTTCTCCGCGCTGCCGGTGATCACCAGCGGCCACAGGAAGCTGTTCCACTCGTTGACCACGGTCACCAGGCCCACTGTGGCGATGGCCGGGATGGAGACCGGGGCGGCGATCTGGAAGAGCTTGCGGAAGTGTCCGGCGCCATCAAGCTCTGCCGCCTCGAACATCTCCTTGGGCAGGGCCTTGAAGTGCTGGCGCAGCAGGAAGGTGCCGAAGGCGGTGCCCAGACCCGGCAGGATGATCCCCCACAGGGTGTCGCGTCCGCCGAGCGAGGTGATGGTCAGGTAGTTCGGCAGCATGGACACCTCGGGCGGCACCATCAGCGCCACCAGGATGCCCAGGAAGATGAAGTTCCTGCCCGGCACGCGGATGAACACCAGCGCGTAGGCGGTGGTCACGGCCAGGAACACCTTGATGCTGGAGCCCACGAGCGTCACGTAGACGCTGTTGCCGAACATGGTCAGCAGCGGAACCCGGTCGACGACGTCGCCGTAGTTGCCCGCCGTGGGGTCCTGCGGCAGCAGCGTGGGGCTGAGCGTGACGATCTCGCTCGGCGGTTTGAAGCTGGAGGAGACCATCCAGGCCAGCGGCAGCACGATCACCAGCAGGGCCACGAAGATCGGCAGGTAGCCGGTGAAGATCGTGTCTGCGAGGTTCTGCCTGCTGAAGGCGTCCAACCAGCTGCCGCGGCGCATCTGCTTGCGTTCGGCCTTGGTGAGGTTCTTCTTCTCCGGCGCGATGCCCTGGGGCTTCGCCTCGCGCTCCGGGCTGCGTGTTCGGGTCAGGCTCATGAGTAGTGCACCTTCCGCTCGACGAAGCGCAGCTGGACCGCAGTGATGAAGAACAGGGTGAAGAAGAGCACCACGGCGATGGCGGCGGAGTATCCGGCCCGCTGGTAGGCGCCGAAGGACTGCAGATAGATCTCGAAGATGATCGTGTTCGTGCCGTGACCGCTGGGGGTCATGGTGCGCAGGATGTCAAAGGCGTTGGTCATCGAGAACAGGATGTTGGTGACCAGCAGGAAGAACACCGTGGGGGTCAGCAGCGGCAGGGTCACCGAGACGAAACGGCGGATCGGGCCGGCGCGGTCGATGGTCGCCGCCTCGATCAGGTCCTTGGGAATGGACTGCAGGCCCGCCAGGAAGACGACGGCGCAGTAGCCCAGGTTCTTCCAGACGTAGACGACGATCACCATGAGCAGGGACCAGTCCTCGTTGAGGTACCACTCGGGAGAGTCGAAGCCGAAGAAGTCGAGGATGTGCGCGAGGCCGCCGCGGGTGGGGTCGAAGATGAAGTTCCAGACCATGGCCACCCCGACGCCGGAGAGCACGTAGGGAGAGAACACCGCCGTGCGGGCGGCCGTCTTGCCGGGGATCTTCTTGTTCAGCACCAGGGCGATCAGCAGACCCAGCACCATGGAGCCGAGCACCGCGCCGGCGGTGAAGATGCCGGTCACCCGCCACACCTCGATCCCTGAGGCGGAGGTGAAGAACGAGGCGTAGTTCTCCAGCCCCACCGGAGTCGCGCTGGAGGAGCCCAGCCTCCAGTCCAGGGTGGAGTAGTACATGTTCGAGAACAGCGGGTAATAGATGAACGCGAGGATCAGCAGGATGTTCGGGCCTGCGAAGAGCAGAAACAGGGTCCAGTTCTTCGACTGCTGACGCCGACGTGCGCGAACGCGCGTCCGTTCCAGCTCAGTCTGCACAGCAGCGCTCATCCAGGTTCCTTCCAGTGTCTACACATGTCATGTTAGCCACACCACTGGCCGGAAGACGGACGCAACGTGAACTAGGCATGAACCCGGCTCGATTGAGACCAACATCACATTTGTGCAGTCTATGCGCAGGGCACCCCGATCCAGCTCGCTAGGCTGGGGACAGCGAACCGCGCCAGTGACGGCGAAGCCCCCTTCGACCTGAGGAGGAGCAGTGATGACCGACGCGATGCTGATGGTGGTCTTTGCCGTGCTGCTGCTCAACTACATCGTGGTCCTGCTGGTCTTTGCACGCCGCAGGCTGACCGCCAACTGGCTGCTGGTGATCCTGCTGACCGGCACCACCGGCGCCGCGCTCGCCGCAGTCCTGGCGGCGTTGGACCCGGGCAGCGATCGCCACCTCGACGTGGCACTGGTCCTCACCGGCACAGCCGCGGTGGCCGCGGCTGTGCGGGCCGGGATCGGCAGCTCCGCGCCTGCTGCTGCCACTGCCGCTGCCTCCGCCAAGCAGTCGCAGGGGGACTCACCGCAGGCCGGGCCGGCGTGACGGCGGTGATCGAGGTCGCGGCGCTGATCCTGCTCCTGTTGGGCGCCTTCTTCTTCAGCGTGGGCACCCTCGGACTGATCCGATTCCCGGATATGCGCAGCCGCCTGCATGCGCTGACCAAGGCGGACAACCTGGGACTGGGCCTGATCCTCGCGGGCATCGCGCTGCTGCTCGGCAGCTGGGCCTCGGCTCTCGTGCTGGGGCTGACCTGGGTGCTGGCGCTGAGCGCTGCCTCCATCTCGGCCCAGGTGCTCGGAGGCATCGACGCGCAGGAACAGGGCGAGGCGTGACGGTGTTGGGTCCCGCACCGGCGGGGGTCCCGGTGTCGGACATGATCCTGGGGGCGGGACTGCTCGCCTCGGTGCTGTGCACCGTGATTCCGCGCTCACGATTCACCCAGTCCATGGGCCTGCTCGGCCTGGGCGTGCTGTGCACCCTGGCCTGGCTGCGTCTGGGCAGCGTGGATGTGGCGCTGGCGGAGGCGAGCATCGGCGGGGGAATCCTGGCCGCGCTCCTGGTCTGGCTCTCCTTCCACGCCCCCGCCCACTCCTCCCCCGATGCCGCCGCCGAGCCGCGGTGGAGCTGGCTGCGCCCGGCAGCAGGCACAGTGTGTGCCGCCGCACTCGTCCTGGTCTTCGCCGCGGTGTGGCTCCGCGCGGAGCAGGCGCTGCCCGCCTGGGACGCGGCGCTGCGCCAGGAGATGACCATTGACGGGGTGGAACACGAGATCACCGGGGTCCTGCTCGTCTTCCGGTTCTACGACACGCTGCTGGAGACCGCGGTGCTGATGCTCACCGCCGTCGCCGCTCTGGCGCTGGGTCGGGATGAGACATCTGCTGGCCTGCCCGCCGTCAGCCAGCCTCTCTCCTCCGCGGGGCAGCCGGTGATCCCCTCGACACTGCACTGGCTCGTCCGCGTGCTGGCCCCGGTGCTGCTGCTGCTGGGACTGTGGCTTCTCTTCGCCGGGAGCACCGACTCCGGAGGTGCCTTTCAATCCGGCGCGGTGCTCTGTGCGGTGCTGATCCTGCTGCGCAGCTCCCAGGTTCCGCTCGGCGGCCTCACCCGAGTGTGGCTGCGCCCCGCGCTGGTGGCCGGGGTCATCGTGTTCATCCTGGCCGCGCTGACCCATCTTGCGGCACCCTTCTCCTTCCCCGTGCTGCTGACCGTGGAGATCCTGCTCGCGCTGGGGATCGCTGCGGGGCTCTACGCCCTGTATCTGAGTCTGGAGAACCCCACGTGATGCTCGCCCTGGGACTCTTCACGCTGGGCGAGGCACCGCTGACCCAGGTCCAGTGGTACCTCATGCTCGGCTCTGCGATCACGGTCATCGGCGCGGTCCGCATGCTGCTGACCCGAGATCTGGTGGCTCGGCTGATCGGGATGAACGTGACGAGCATCGGTTCGCTGATGATCATCCTCGCCCTTGCGGCCCGGCCCCGGGAGGCGGCGAGCTTCGCCGGGGGTTCAAGCGCGAATGACCCCGTGCTCACAGCGCTGGTGATCACCGGGCTGGTCATCACAGTGGCCTTCACCGGTCTCGGCGCGGTGCTGATCCGCAGGATCGAGGGGATTCAGGAGCCCGCCCATCGAGACCCAGCGGCAGGGTCGGACACGGGATCAGGCGCAGAACCAGACGCGGGAGAAGAGCCGTGAACGCCCCGCTGACGCTGACTCAGCTCTGCCTCGCCGGCGTGGTGATGATCCCGCTGCTGACCAGTGCGGTCAGCGTGCTGCTCGGCTCACGCGCCCGGCGGGTTCTGGGCGTGGTGACCGCGGCGGCGGTGCTCGGGCTGGGCGTTCCGCTGGTGGCGCAGGTGACCGCGGGGCAGACCGTGGAGCTGGCGCTCGGCGGATTCACCGCTCCGCTGGGCATCACGCTGCGCGCCGACGGTCTCTCCGCGCTGTTCCTCGCGATGACCGCTGTGGTCGGTGCTGTGGTCACCTGCTATGCGGCGGCCAGGCCCGACTCCACCGGGCTGCGCCTTGTGGGGAAGGACACCTGGCGCGCAGGCCAGACCGGTTTCTGGCCGCTGTGGCTGGGCTGCTGGGCGGGGTTGAACGCGATCTTCGTCTCCGCGGACCTGTTCAACACCTATGTGGGACTGGAGCTGGTCGGTCTCAGCGCAGTGGCGCTGGTCGCCCTCGGAGGCCGGGAGTCCTGGTCCAGCGCGCTGCGCTATCTCTTCATCACCGTCCTGGGATCGCTGCTGTTCCTGGTCGGGGTGGCGCTGATCTATTCCGTGACCGGCACGCTGGACCTGTTCGACGCGGGCGCAGCCATCGCCGAACTCGCACGCGCCGCAGACGCAACAGGCAGAACAGGCGGCACGGGCGGAACAGCCGGTGCGGGCGGCATCGGCGGAGCAGACCCGAGCGCCGGCGATCCTGCCGGGACCGGGCCGGCTGACCTCTCCCCGGTGGTGCTCGCGATGATCCTGATGAGCCTCGGTCTGGCGCTGAAGATGGCCCTGGTTCCGCTGCACCGCTGGCTGATCCCCGCCCATTCGGGTGCCCCCAGCGCGGTCTCGCCGCTGCTCTCGGGACTGGTGATCAAGGCCTCGCTGTTCGTGCTCCTGCGCTGCTGGCTCTGGGTCGCCGGGCCGCTGCCCGAACTCACCGTGCTGGCCTGGCTGTTGGCCGGCATGGGCGCGGCCGCGATCCTGATCGGTTCGGTGCTCGCACTGCGGCAGACCCATCTGAAGCCACTGGTGGCCTATTCCACAGTGGCCCAGGTGGGGTACTGGTTCCTGCTGCTGCCGCTGATCCTGGACCCTTCCGCGAGCGCCATGGAGGCACGGCCCGGCACCACGCTGGAGGACGGTTCGGTCCTGGCCGGAGCACTGAGCGGAACAGTGACGCTGGCCCTGGGCCACGGTCTGGCCAAGGCGAGCCTGTTCCTCTCCGCGGGACATCTCAAGGACCTCTACGGCACCGATGAGATCGCGGTGCTGCGCGGGGCCGGCCGGGAGCACCCCATGCTCATCCTGAGCATGGGACTCAGCGCGGTGGGACTGATCGGATTGCCGCTGTCGCTGGGATTCTCCGGGAAATGGCTGCTGGCGACCTCGGCGGTCGCCTCCGGCCACTACTGGATGCTGCCGGTGCTCGTCATCGGCACCCTGCTCAGTGCCGCCTATCTGGTGAAGGCCGTCGCCCCGCTGCTGGTCATGAGTGAGGACGATGACTCTGCGGTGTCGCTGCCCGAGGCGCAGACCACCGCGGGCTCCCCCGCACTGACCGGTCGGGCGCAGCTGGCCCCCTTCGTGCTGGGAAGCCTGACCGTGCTGACCGGCTTCCTGGGCGTCTGGTTCACCGGCGTGCTGGAGGTGGGCGCGCCATGGTGACCCTGTTCGAGCGGCTGCCCGGCGAGTTCCTCCCGGTGATCCCGGTGCTGATGGTCCTGCTGTCCCTGACGGCCGCCGTCGTCATCTTCCCGCTGCCCGAGAACAGGGTGAGGCTGCGCGCCGGGATCAACCTCACCGCCGCCGTGCTCAAGGTGCTGCTGGTCATCGCGCTGGTCCCCTCCGTGGTGGCCGACGGCGCCCGGCCCGAGTTCTCCGCCCCCTTCCTGCCTGGGATCGAGCTGGTGCTGCGGGTGGACCCGCTGGCGCTGTTCTTCGCCGGGCTCTCCTCGCTGCTGTGGCTGCTGACCACCATCTACGCCCTGGGATACCTGCGCGGCACGCAGAACAAGAGCCGCTTCTTCGGGTTCTTCAGCCTCTGCGTGACCGCCACTGTGGGCATCTCCTTCTCCGGAAACCTGATCACCTTCCTGGTCTTCTATGAGCTGCTGACCGTGGTGACCTATCCGCTGGTGGCCCACTGGGGCACCCCCGAGTCCCTGCGCGCCGCACGGATCTACCTGCGCTATGCCCTCAGCGGGGGCCTCGCCGTGCTGATCGGGGTGGTCTGGCTGACCATCTACGTCGGGCCGGTGAGCTTCGAGGCCGGCGGGGCGGCGGGCGTGGCCGAGCTGGTCCGCGATCAGCCGATGCCCGCCCTGGCGATCTTCGTGCTGCTGGTGGGAGGCCTGGGGGTCAAGGCCGCACTGTTCCCGCTGCACGGCTGGCTGCCGCTGGCGATGGTCGCCCCAGCACCGGTCTCGGCGCTGCTGCATGCGGTCGCCGTGGTCAAGGCCGGCGTCTTCGGGATCCTGCGCGTGGTCCACGACGTCTTCGGCGTGGAGGCCGCCGCCGAGCTCGGGGTCCTCACGCCCCTGCTGGTCCTCGCCGCCTTCACGGTGCTCTACGGCTCATACCAGGCGCTGCGGCAGGAGGAGCTGAAGAAGCGACTGGCGTACTCCACGGTCTCCCAGGTCAGCTATGTGGTGCTGGGAGTGACCATGATCAACGAGCTGGCCACCTCTGGCGGGGTGGTGCACCTGGTCCATCAGGGCATCATGAAGATCACCCTGTTCTTCTGTGCGGGACTCTTCGCCGAGGTCCTGCGCGCACACACCGTGACTGCGCTGCGCGGGGCTGGGCGCCGGATGCCGCTGACCTCGGTGGCGTTCACCGCAGGTGCCCTGGGCATGATCGGACTGCCGCCCACGGCGGGATTCATCTCCAAATGGCAGCTCGGCAGCGGAGCCGTGAGCTCGGACCAGTCCTGGGTGCTGTGGGTGCTGGTGGCCTCCTCGCTGCTCAACGCGGCCTATTTCCTGCCCGTGGTCTACTCCCTGTGGTTCGACGAACCCCCTGAACCCCCTGAAGATCCCGAAGGCCCCCGGACGACGACGGCGCGCGGCCCGAGCGAGGCGGATCCGCTGCGCGTCAAGGAGCCCAGATCCCTGGTAATCCCTGCGCTGATCACGGCCGGATTGACGGTGCTGCTGGGCCTGGTCGCCTCCCTGGCGTTCGCCCCGCTGCAGATCGCGCGGTTCATCGCCGAGGGGGTGCTGGGCTGATGCTGATCGCACTGAGCCTGCTGCTCCCGCTGGTGACCGTGCTCGGCCTCACCCTGACGGGGCTGCTCAGACCCGCCCACGCCTTCCTCGTGCGGCGGCGGCTGAGTCTCCTCGCTCCGCTGACGGTGCTGCCGGCGGTGCTCCTGGCCCTGCTCGCCGGCTCCGGCGCGGAGACAGTCGGCTCAGCCGAGGAGACTGCCGGCTCCGCCGCGACCCTCGACGTGCCCTGGCTGCTCTTCGGCGCGCACTTCGCGGTGGACCTCTATGCCAGGCCCCTGCTGCTGGTCGCGGCGCTGCTCTACGGAGCGGCCCTGACGGCGGTGAGCTGGGTCCGGCGGCAGGACAGCGAGCGCGGCGCCGGGGGCCTCTCAGCGTTCCTGCTGCTCAGCTATGTCGGCAACATCGGCACCTATATCGCCGCGGACGCGGTGAGCTTCTATACCTCCTTCGCGCTGATGAGCTTCTCCGCCGCGGGACTGGTGATCCATCACCGGACTCCGACGGCCCAGCGCGCCACGCGGATCTACCTGGTCATGTCCGTGCTCTCCGAGACCGCCATCCTGGCGGCGCTGCTGCTCATCGTCGCGGCCGGTGGCTTCATGCTGGATGACGCCGCGGACGCGGCGGGAACCGCCCACACCGGACTGATCCAGGCCCTGCTGTTCCTGGGCCTCGGGGTCAAGGCGGGCACGGTGCCGCTGCATGTCTGGCTGCCGCTGGCCCACCCCGCGGCCCCGCCCGCCGCCTCGGCGGTGCTCTCCGGAGCGATGGTCAACGCGGGGCTGATCGGCTGGATCCGGTTCCTGCCCGAGGGCGCCCGAGCCGGCGAGGTGCTGCTGACCCTGGCGCTCATCGGCGCCTTCGCCGCTGTCGTCCTGGGCGTCCTCCAGCATGATCCCAAGGTCATCCTGGCCTATTCGACGGTCTCCCAGCTGGGATTCATGACCGCCCTGATCGCCGTGGGCCTGCTGGATCCGGCGCTGCAGGGGGCGACGTCGGCGGCCGTGGTGCTCTACGCGGCCCACCACGGCCTGGCCAAGGGTGCGCTGTTCCTCGGTGTGCCGGTGGTCAGACACTTCGGACACGGCAGAGCCCGGCTCCCGGTCCTGGTGGGGATGCTCGGCGCAGGCCTCGCCGTGGCCGGCGCTCCGTGGACCTCCGGAGCCTTCGGAAAATACGTGTCCAAGGAGGCGGTGGGCGAGATCGGGCTGCTGGGCGTGGGCCTGGGGCACCTGCTGCCGCTGGTCGCCACCGGTTCGACCCTGCTGCTGCTGCGCTTCGCCGTGGTGATGTTCTCTGCCGAACGCGCTCCTCGGTCACGCCCGGACGGTGAGCTGCTCTCCTGGCTGGCGGTGTGCGCGGCCGGGATCGCGGTCCCCTGGGTCATCGGTGTCCGATGGGTGGTCGATGTCGCTGAGGAGGAGAAGATCAAGGTGCCCACCTGGGATGCGTCGACGCTCTGGGGAGCTGTCTGGCCGATCCTGCTCGGGCTGGTGCTGAGCGGGCTCGCCTTCGCCGCCGCGCGGAGGCGGCGGAGTCCGGCGCGCCGGAGTGCAGGCCAGGCGACGCAGGTGCCGCTGGTGCCACTGGTCCCGCCCGGGGATCTGCTGGGCGCCGAGGAGCGGATCATCCGGGGCATCCGCAGCTCCGGCGGGACGGTGCTGACCCGCACCCATCGGTTCACCGCTGACGCTGCCGCGCGCTGGGTCAGCTTCTGGGCCGGGCTCACCGGCAGGCTGCGCCAGGGGATCTCGGCGGGGGAGAATCGACTTAGCGGGTGGGAGTCCACCGGTCTGGCCCTGGTGGCGCTGCTCACCGGAGTCGTCCTGATCTCGATCATCCTGCTGGGGAGGGTGCCATGAGCGTCTCGGGAAGACCTCCCGCCACGGCCTGGGTGCTGACATCTCTGCTGCGAGGGGTCCTGCTGGGACTCCTCTGGTGGGGAGTGTCCGGCGGCAGTGCTGACTATCTGGTGTACGGAGCGGTCTCGGTGGTCCTGGCCACCGCGATGAGCCTCGCGCTGCTGCCGCCCCAGGGGCCGCCACTACCGGGCCGGTGGCCGCGACAGGTGCTGGGCGGCGTCGTCCTGGTCGGCTGGTTCCTCGGGCAGTCCGCGCTGGGCGGACTCGACGTGGCCCGGCGGGCGCTGGCTCGTCCCGTGAACATTGATCCCTGCGTGGTCCAGGCGCCCTTCGCCCTGCCGGAGGGACCCGCTCGGCAGCTGGCGGTGGTGATGATGAACCTGATGCCCGGATCCATGGTCCAGCGCGTGGTCACGGACTCCGGAGAGCCTGCCGATTTCACGGCGCAGGGGCCCGGAGAAGCGCCGGCCGGGGTCCAGCTGCACACCCTGTCCCCGGATTTGAACCCCGTCGAGCAGTGGGCCCGGCTGCAGCACCGGGTGGGCGCCGCCTTCGCGGTGCGAGCTTCGTCCTGAGGTCTTCGTTCTGATCTGGTTCGACTAGGTTGAAGGGATGAGACGACACCGCAACGCCGTCAATCTCCTGCTGTTCTTCGCCCCCATCGGCGTGGTGCTCTCGGCCATCCCGCAGGCCCCTGACTTCGCCCCGGCACTCGGGTGGGGACTCACGGTGGCGATGCTGCTGGGGGCACTGCTGCTGACGCTGCATGGTCGGCGCACCGAGCAGAGGACGCCGACCGAGCCTGCGCGGGAGGATCTCAGCCGATGAGCCGGTTGACGTTCTCCACTGAGAGGCCATGACCGGTCACCAGGGCCGAGGCGCCGAGGATCCCCGCCTGACCGCGGGTCTGTGTGCCGAGGATTCGCAGGTGCTGGGTGGCCAGCGGCAGGGAGCGTGAGTACACCGCCTCGCGGATGCCGGCGAGGAAGTGCTCACCGGCGGTGGAGACCACACCACCGATCACGATGACCGAGGGGTTCAACAGGTTCACGCAGCTGGCCAGCACGGACCCGACCTGCCTGCCCGCCTGACGGACGGTGAGCAGCGCCTCCGGGTCTCCGGAGCGGACCAGCTCCAGCAGGGCGGTGTGGTGGGGGACGTCGAAGCCGCTCTCCCGCAGCTGAGCGGCGATCGCCGGCCCCGAGGCCACGGCCTCCAGGCAGCCGGTGTTTCCACAGGTGCAGGGAGTGGCGCTGCCATCAGGAACGGCGATGTGGCCGAGATCCCCGGCGGCCCCCTGGGCCCCGTGCTGCAACCGACCGTCGCTGATGATGCCGGCGCCGATGCCGGTCGCCACCTTCACGAACATCATGTTCGAGACGTCCGGGTACTTGACCGCGTGCTCCCCCAGAGCCATGGCGTTGACATCGTTGTCCACCAATATGGGCACCGAGAACCATCGGCGCAGGTGGCCGGGAATGTCGAAGTGGTCCCACCCCGGCATGATGGGCGGACTCGTCAGCCGCCCGGTGGCGAACTCCACGGGTCCCGGCACTCCCACGCCGACCCCGAGCAGGTCGGCAGGACTGCGTCCGACCTCCTCCAGCAGGGTCGTGGCGATCCTGCCCACAGCATCGAGGACCACCACCGGGCCCTGGCTGATGTCGAGCCTCTCCTCCCGCTCCGCGAGCACGCGGGTCGCGAGGTCGGTCACGGCGATCCGGGCATGCGTCCCGCCGAGGTCCACCGCGAGCACAGTCCGCGCCTCGGGGTTGAAGGCAAAGGTGCTCGGCGGTCTGCCACCGGTGGAGGAGTTCTCCCCCGCGGGGCTGATCAGCGCTGAGGCCAGAAGCTCCTCGACCCGTGCAGAGATCGTCGAGCGGGCGAAACCGGTCATCTCCGCGAGGTCCGCCCGAGTGCGCGGAACCCCGTCTCGAAGGAGCTGGAACAGCGCCCCCGCACTGTTCGGCAGCGTGTTGCCCGCCGGCGCGGCTGCCGCGCCATTCTGCTCATCGATCACGGAGACAAAGACCATGTGCCAAGTAAACCACCCCCACTTCTGCATTAACCAGATCAAAAGTTTCCTAGTTTTTCCTTCACTTTTGATTGACTCACGACATAAGCCCCCCTAGATTGTGAGAATGGTCACACACAGTGATGGAGCCGAGCTCCTGAACATGCGCAGCATCACCAAGCACTTCCCTGGCGCCAAGGCGCTCGACGGCGTCGACCTGGACATCCGTGCCGGCGAGGTGCACTGCCTCCTCGGCCAGAACGGAGCTGGGAAGTCGACCCTGATCAAGGTCCTTTCCGGTGCACATCAGCCCACTGCGGGTGAGATCTTCTGGAAGGGCGAACGGGTGACCATCCCCACCACGATGGCCGCCCTGCGCCTGGGCATCGCCACGATGTACCAGGAGCTCGACGTGGTCGAGGGGCTCACCGTCGCCGAGAACATCTTCCTCGGCCATGAGCTCAGCTCGGGCGGCGTGCTGCAGCGCGCGACGGCCGTGGAGCGGACCCGCGAGCTGCTGCAGCGGCTGGGGCACCCCGAGATCCCGGCCCAGCGAGAGGTGGGGCGCCTCTCCGCGGCGGGCAAGCAGATCGTCTCCATGGCCCGAGCCCTCTCTCACGAGGCGCAGCTGATCACCATGGACGAGCCGTCGGCGGTGCTGGATCCCGAGGAGGTGGAGAACCTCTTCCGAGTGGTGCACTCGCTGCGGGACCAGGGCGTGGCCGTGGTCTACATCTCCCACCGCCTCGAGGAGATCCGCAGGATCGGTGACCGCATCACCGTGCTCAAGGACGGACGCACAGCGGCGACCAGCCTCGACGCCGCCGACACTCCCACCACGGAGCTCATCTCGCTGATGACCGGACATGAGGTGAGCAGCGACTTCGGCGGAGTCGCCAGCGGGCCCCTCGGTGATGAACCGCTGCTGGAGGTGGACGGGCTGAGCCTTGAGGGGGTCTTCGAGACCGTCTCGTTCGATATCCGCCCAGGCGAGGTGGTGGGACTGGCGGGTCTGGTGGGTGCGGGCAGATCAGAGATCCTGGAGACCATCTACGGTGCTCGCCGCGCCAGCACCGGGCAGGTCCGCGTCAAGGGACGAAAGCTGCGCCGCGGCTCCATCGACGACGCCGTGAACCACGGTATGGGGCTGGCCCCGGAGGAGCGCAAGAGTCAGGGACTCCTCCTGGACGAGCCGATCTACCGCAACATCACACTCTCCACCTTCGCACGCTTCGGCAGATCAGGTCTGCTGAACGAACGCGCGGAGAAGGCCGCATCCCAGGAACAGGCCGAGGCCCTGCACCTGTCACCCCCGGAAGTGCAGCGCAGCATCCGCACGCTCTCCGGCGGCAACCAGCAGAAGGTCATGCTTGCACGCTGGCTCGTGCATGGATGCGAGGTGCTGCTGCTGGATGAGCCCACGCGCGGCGTCGACGTGGGCGCCCGGGCCGAGATCTACGCCCTGGTGCGGAAGCTCAGCCGACAGGGAGCCGCCGTGCTGATGGTCTCGAGTGAGATCGAGGAGGTGCTCGGACTCGCCGATCGAGTCCTCGTCATCGCCGAAGGCTGGGTGGTCCACACCGGCCCCACCAAGGACATCGATGAACACCAGGTCCTCGACCTCATCATGGAAGGAGCTCACGCATGAGCGAAACAACAGCAGCAGGCTCCGCCCCCGGCACGGACACCTCCGCCGTCTCGGCCCAGGAGCCCGGCAGCCGCAGAGACCGAGGCAACGGCAACGGGAAGAAGACAGCCACGGGCACGAAGCTGAGCCTCGGACACAGCCTCGGTCTGGTGCTCGCGCTGGCGGCTCTGGTCGTCCTGGGCATCATCACCGGCGGGACACGCTTTCTGAGCGTGGACAACCTCATGGTCATCCTCCAGCAGGCCGCCGTGGTCGGGGTGATCAGCATCGGAGCGACCTTCGTGATCACCTCCGGAGGCATCGATCTCTCCGTGGGCTCGGTGATGGGGCTGGCCACGATCTGGGCCACCACCCTGGGCACGCAGGCCATCGCCATGGACTTCCACTGGCTGATCATGGTCTTCACGGCTCTTGCGGTGGGCGTCGCCGCAGGCCTGCTCAACGGCATCATCATCGCCTACGGGAAGGTCGTGCCGTTCATCGCGACCCTGGCCATGCTCGTCGCCGCGCGAGGCTTCGCCGAGCTCATCTCGGGACGGCAGACCCAGATCGTCAGCGTGCCGGGATTCACGAACGCGTTCCGCAGGGACATCCTCGGCATCCCCGTCATCGTCTGGATGTTCGTTCTCGTCGCTGTGGCCGGATGGTTCCTGTTCAATCGCACGACCTTCGGGCGCCGAACGATCGCCGTGGGCGGAAATCGCGAAGCGGCCCGGCTGGCCGGCATCAAGGTCAATCGCCACCTCGTGATGGTCTACGCACTTTCCGGTCTCTGCGTCGGGATCAGCGCCGTGATGATGCTCAGCCGCACCACCGCCGGGTCCTCCACCAACGGCTACCTCTATGAGCTTGACGTGATCGCCATCGTGGTCGTCGGCGGCACGCTGCTGGCAGGCGGGCGCGGCACCATCTTCGGCACCGTGCTCGGCGTGCTCATCTTTGCCGTGCTCACCAACGTCTTCGTCCAGAACAACCTCGACTCTTCAGTCCAGTCGGTGGTCAAAGGCGCGATCATCGTCGGCGCCGTCCTGCTGCAGCAACGGTTCTCCTCTCACAGTCGAACCTGACCCACCACACTTCTCCCGCACCACGACACTCGCACAGCTGAATCAACTCTCATCAGGAGGAATCATGTCTCGCATCACCCCCCGCTACCTCTCGGTCGCCGCGCTCATCTCAGCCACACTGCTGGTCAGCGGCTGCCTCTCCAACGATCCCGAGGAGGTGGAGGCCGAGGACGACGCCGGAGCCGCCGCCGCCGAACCCGCGGGCGACAACGCCGAGGCAGGTGAGGACGTCGTCATTGGGTTCTCCGGACCCGCCGCCGGTCACGGCTGGATCGGCGCCATCACCGAAGGCGCCCAGAACCAGGGCGACGAGTTCGATGACGTGGAACTGCGCGTCTCAGAGGGCACCGATGACGTCAATGAACAGATCAGCCACATCGAACAGTTCATCAACGATGAGGTCGACGCGATCGTCGTTCTCCCCTTCGACGGGGCGGCCCTGACGGAGATCGCCACCGAGGCGATGGAGGCCGGGATCCCCGTGGTCAACGTGGACCGTGAATTCTCCAGCCCCTTCGCCGCCAGGACCACCATCCTGGGGGACAACTATGGGATGGGCGTCTCCGCGGGCGAGTACATCTGTGAGCAGCTCGGCGATCAGGAGGACGCGGTGGTGGCCGAGATCGCCGGCATCGATTCCCTGCCGCTGACCCAGGACCGCAGCGAAGGATTTGAGGAAGCCCTCAGTGACTGCGGACTGGAAGTCGACAACCGGGTCGCAGCTGACTTCACGGTCCAGGGCGGGGAGAGCGCCGCCGCCAACCTGCTGCAGGCGGCACCGGAGATCGACGCCATCTGGAACCACGATGACGACCAGGGCGTCGGCGTCCTCGCAGCCATCGAGAACGCCGGCCGCGACGAGTTCTTCATGGTGGGCGGAGCCGGTTCCGCGAACATGATGCGCGAGATCGAATCCGGCGAGTCCGTGGTCGAGGCCACTGTCGTCTACCCCGCCACCCAGGCCGCCGACGGCGTGCGTCTGGCGCGGCTGCTCGCCCAGGATCGCGCCATGGGAGACCTCGTCCAGATCGAGGTGCCCCGTGAGATCCAGCTCTACGCACCCGTGGTCACGGCAGACAACGTGGACCAGTACCTGCCCAACGCCTTCGAGTCCTGAGCGGCAGCGATGGCAGAGCGAGCGAAGCCGCGCCTCGGCGTGGCCATGATCGGGCATTCCTTCATGGGACGGACCCACTCCCACGCCTGGCGATCAGCCTCACGGTTCTTCAACCTGCCGCTGGAGCCAGAGATGAAGGTGCTCGTCGGCCGTGACCAGCCCAGGGCCGAGGCCGCCGCCTCGACCCTGGGCTGGGCGGAGGTCTCCACGGACTGGCGCCAGGTGCTTGAGCGCAAGGATGTGCATCTGATCGACATCTGCACCCCGGGCGACACCCACGCGGAGATCGCCGAGGCCGCCCTCGATGCAGGGAAGCACGTCCTGGTGGAGAAGCCGATGGCCAACTCCGTGGCCGAGGCCCAGCGGATGGTCGACGCCGCCCAGCGGGCACGGTCACAGGGGATCCACGCCATGGTGGGGTTCACCTACCGGCGAGTGCCAGCGCTCCAGCTGGCCCGCGAGCTGATCAGCGAGGGGCGCATCGGTGAGATCCGGCAGGTGCGTGCCCAGTACCTGCAGGACTGGCTCGCCGATCCGGAGGTCCCGCTGTCCTGGCGGCTGGATCGGGAGAAGGCCGGTTCAGGTGCCCTGGGAGACATCGGGGCCCACATCGTGGACCTCACGTACTTCCTCACCGGCGAGCGCTTCGCAGGCGTCTCGGGACTTCTCGACACCCTGGTGCCGGAACGGCCCATCGCCGCACCGGCCGGAGGGGACGGTGCCGACGGCGCCGCCGGGAGCGCCGGGGCAGGAGGCGGTCTCGGTGGCGGCGTGGGAGGCGACGCGCGCGGTCCGGTCACGGTGGATGACACCGCGCTCGTCACCGGTCGGCTCAGCTCGGGGGCGCCGGTGATCCTTGAGGCCACCCGCTTCGCCTGGGGACGCAAGAACGCGATGCGCATCGAGGTCTCCGGCTCCCGCGGGGCGATCTGCTTCGACTTCGAGGAGATGAACGTCCTGCACCACTACGACGCCTCAGCTCCAGCCCGGACCGCGGGGTTCACCCGCATCCTGGCCACCGAACCGGAACACCCCTTCGTCGAGGCGTGGTGGCCCCCCGGCCATGGACTGGGCTACGAACATGGATTCACCCATCAGGTCGTCGACCTGGTGCGTGGGATCGCCGCGGATCAGGCCCCGCGGCCTTCCTTCGAGGACGGCCTCCACGTCCAGCACGTGCTGGACGCCATCGAGCGCTCGAGCGGCGCAGCCAATCAGTGGACTGCGGTCCACCAGTCTGAGCGGAGTTGAGAACATGACACGACCAGTCACGCTGTTCACCGGGCAATGGGCGGATCTGCCTTTCGAGGAAGTCGCCCGCCTCGCCGGGGAATGGGGCTACGACGGTCTGGAGATCGCCTGTTGGGGCGACCACCTCGATCCGGCGCGCGCCGCCGAGGATGACGCCTATGTCCAGAATCGCCTGGACATCTTGGAGAAGAACGGCCTGCAGGTCTTCACCATCGCGAACCACCTCAAGGGGCAGGCCGTCTGCGATGATCCCATCGACGCCAGGCACCGTGACATCCTGCCGGATCACCTCTGGGGCGACGGTGACCCGGAGGGGGTGCGTCAGCGGGCAGCTGAGGAGATGAAGCAGACCGCACACGCCGCTGCTCGGCTGGGAGTGAAGACGGTGACCGGGTTCACCGGCTCTGCGATCTGGAAGTATGTCGCGATGTTCCCGCCCGTCTCCGAGGAGCTGGTCGAGGCGGGCTACCAGGACTTCGCTGACCGATGGAACCCGATCCTGGACGTCTTCGATGAGGTGGGGGTGCGCTTCGCCCACGAGGTGCATCCCTCTGAGATCGCCTATGACTATTGGACCACCCAGCGCACCCTGGAGGCGATCGGGCACCGTGAAGCCTTCGGGCTGAACTGGGACCCCTCCCACATGGTGTGGCAGGACCTGGACCCGGTCGGCTTCCTCTGGGATTACCAGGACCGGATCTATCACGTGCATTGCAAGGACACGAAGAAGCGACTGAACAACGGGCGCAACGGTCGGCTGTCCTCGCACCTGGCCTGGGCCGATCCGCGGCGCGGCTGGGACTTCATCTCCACCGGTCGTGGGGATGTCCCCTGGGAGGACGCCTTCCGCATGCTCAATGCCATCGACTACACCGGCCCGCTCTCCGTGGAATGGGAGGACGCCGGGATGGACCGGCTCACCGGTGCCCCCCAGGCCCTGAAGTTCGTGCGGGACAATGCCTTCGACCCCTCGGCAGCTGCCTTCGACGCGGCCTTCTCCTCCTCCTGATCGGGCCGGCCACGGCAGTCTGCGCGTGCCGTTCCACAGCAAGGGACCCCCTGGAGAAGGTTCTCCAGGGGGTCCCTTGCTGTGTCCGGGGTCGGTCTTAGTCCGAGGACCCCGTCCGGTGGCGCTTGGTGATCAGCAAGGCGCTGCCAGCGATGATCAGCAGAGCACTCATCGCGATCAGAGCAGTGAGCAGCGCCCCGGGGCCCGTGGACGGAAGGTCGCCGGAGTCTGACGCTGCCCTGGCATCATCTGCGGAGGCTGCGGCGTCGGATTCGCTGGAGTCCTCTCGGGGGGCGTCTGACTGCTCAGGTCCGTCCGAATCGTCCGGCGTGCCCGAGTCGATCGGTGAGTCTGAGTCACCCGTGGATGCCGATGGCGTCCCGGAAGGAGCGTCTGACGACGTCGGCGATGCGGATTCGTTGGGCTCCTCCGAGCCATCTGACCCGTCCGGGGCGTCCGAACCGTCCGACTCGTCGAGAGCGTCCGTATCCGCGGGGGTGTCGGTCGCGCTGCCCGTCGGAGCGTCAGTGGGCTCGTCTGTCTGCTCGCCCGTGGGGGTGCCGGTCGGAGTATCCGTCGCGTCCGCAGTGGGCTCACCCGTAGGGGTGTCAGTCGGGTCCACAGTGGGCTCGTCGGTCGGAGTCTCCGTCGGAGTGTCGGTTGGATCGACGGTCGGCTCCCCCGTGGGCTCGTCGGTGGGTTCTTCCGTCGGCTCCACAGGCGGGGTGGTCGTCGGCAGCGGAGCTGACCCCGTCGCGCAGCTCGCGTCGGTGAAGACGTTGTTGTCCAGAGTCACCGAACCGTTCCGCGCGAGCGCCCGTCCCTGAACCTGAGTGCCCGAGGTGACACTGATGGAGGTCAGAGCGAGGATCGAGCCGACGAATGATGTGCCGGTTCCCAACGTCGCCGAGCTGCCGACCTGCCAGTAGACATTGCAGGCCTGGGCGCCGTTGACGAGAGAAACGCTGCTCGCCGAGCCTGTGGTCAAGCTGGAGCCCGCCTGGAACACGAACACCGAGTCTGGGTCTCCCTGACCGTCGAGTGTCAGGGTGCCGCTCAGCGACATCGAGCTCGAGGAGGAGTAGACGCCCCCCACCAGGGTCCGGCCCACGAGGTCTCCAGTGAAGTCCTCATCCGTGGTTGGGGCGAGGCCGACGAGATTGTCGTACGCGGTGGTCACGTCCGACTGCGCCTGAGCAGCCACCGCATTTCCCGCGTTCAGGCTTCCCCCGTAGGTGCCAGGAGGAAAGCCGGTGATGGCTGTGCCGGGGCTGACACCCAGGTCCCCGCTCAAGCTGGTCGGTCCGGTGTTGCTCACGGATTGGCCGCCAAGCACCGAGAAGGACTGGGCAGTTCCCAGTCCTGCTGGGGTGGTGACCGCCGAAGCGGCGGAGGAGAACGACAGAGCCACTGCCATGGCCATGACCGCGACGAGCAGGGCACTCAGCCCAAGCCGCAATCGCGCACTGAAATCTGCCCGCTGGACCGCTGACGCAGGTCGAGCCGGGCCGGTTGTAATGTTCATTTTCCCCAGAAAGGAATCCGATTGGTGCCGATCGAACGTTGTCGTCCGCATGTGTCCCAACAGATTCCGCACCTATTGAAAACCGGTGCTCTGGGTGACTTATTCGAGATATTACGGTGCTGAGAATCGATCCACGAGTCCATTCACGGCTTCTGACCAGGTATATATCACCAGGTACGTACTGAGGCGCGGTGATGCCGAAAAACCCGTTCTGAAAAGGTTTCTCAAGCTTCGACACATTTCGGGGCATCGAACACCCGGCAAGAACTGCCGGGTGCTGCGCGTGGGCTCGGTGGAGGATTTCTGAGCATCGACTCACCGTTGCGTCGCTGCGCTTAAACCAAGCCTGCCGCACGGTCGATGGAAACCTAGGGCAGTGGAAACGTGGACATCATGACAGCACCGCCACGGCGCAGATGGCGCCGAGGACCATCGACGGGCCGAAGGGAATGTCAGTGTCCCGGCTGCCCCGCCTGCTGAGGAGCACCAGCAGCGCGATCACGCCGTTGAGGAGAAAGCCGAACACCGTCCCAGCGGCCACGTGGGACCAGCCGAACCAGCCGAGGAACGCCCCGATCACTGCGGCAAACTTCACATCTCCCAGTCCCAGTCCTGAAGGCGAGATCATCGCCAGCAAGAGATACCCGAACAACAGGACGGCGGCGCCCAGCAGGCTCCGCCCCAGGGCGTCCCACTCCTCTCCCATGGCAGCCGCGAGACCGAGGGGCACCAGCAGTGCGGCTACAGTTGCCAGTACGAAGACATCGGGCAGGCGCCTGACGCTGAGGTCGATGACCGTCAGCAGGGAACCCCCGACTCCCGCCGCCGCGAAGGCCACGAGCTCCGCTGGGTTCTCGGCGAGCGCGGCGGCGCCTGCTCCTGCGATCGCCGCCAGGGGCACGTGGATGCGCGAACGCGACCAGACGGTGCGTTCCTCAAGGAACGGCTTCATCGTCGGAGTCAGCAGGAGCGCGACCAGGCCCGCCAGGCCCGTGACGACGGCAAGAACCCAGGGATCGTCAACCATCACAGCCCGCTGAAGGTCTCAACGATATTGATCGCTGCGGGACCCATGACCACGATGAAGATCACCGGGAGGATGAACAGCATCAGTGGAGCGAGCACCTTGACCGGGATCTTCTGCGCCTTCTCCTCGGCGCGCTGGCGACGTTTGAGCCGCATCTCGTCGGCCTGGGTGCGCAGAACACCCGCGATGGACACTCCATAGGCGTCCGCCTGGATGACCGCTCGAACAAATCTCCGCAGATCAACAACTGTGGTGCGTGTCGTCAGCCCCTCAAAAGCCTGCCGGCGCGAATTGCCCATCTGGATGTCTTGCAGGGTCCGGACCAGTTCCTCCGCCAGAGGTCCCTTGCCGTTCTGCGCCGCTCGCGCCATGGCGGAATCAAAGCCAAGACCTGCTTCCACTGCGATCGTCATCTGATCCAGGGTGTCGGCAAGCTCAAGCTCGATCTTTTCGCTGCGTTTGGTCCCCTCGCTGTTCAGCAATAGCTCCGGTACGAAATATCCGACCAGCGACACCGCCAGAGTCAGCAGCACCATCAGCGGCGGTGGGCTGGCCAGTACGGTCAGCACCGTGACGATGGATGCTCCCACAGCCCAGAGCACTTTGAGGGTGAGGAGCTTGTCCACAGTCCACGCGGAAGGACGTCCAGCCAGCGTGTGCTGGCGATCCAACACCCTCACGATGAGGTCGGGGGTCAACCGTCGGGCCACGGTGGCCAGGGGAATGCCCTGCTCCGCTTTTGCCGGACCATTCGTGGAAGCCACCAGAGTCACACCGCCACGGCGAAGGTTGGCCCGCGCCACCCGCCTCACGGGGTCCACTCCGGTCCATATCAGCCAGACGCCCAGGCCCACGGCAAGAGCCGCAGTGGTGGCCGAGAGAAGTACGATCTCGTTCATGGCCATCAGAACTTGATCTCGACAGTTTTTCGGAGCCAGAGCCCTCCGATGGTGAGCATGACCACGCCGAGGATCATCAGCCCGTAGCCCAGGAGGCTCTCAGTGAAGGGAGCCAGATAGGCGGGGTTTGTGACCAGAAGGAAGATCGCCAGCCCGAAGGGAAGGGCCATCAGGATCAGGGCGGAGAGTTTGCCCTCAGCGCTGAGGGTGGCCACCTGACGCTTGATGTCGTTGCGCTGGCGGATCGTGTTGGACACGCCGTCAAGAACCTCCGCCAGGTTTCCACCGACTTCGCGGTTGATCGCGATCGCCTGGGCGATCCAGGAGAAGTCATCGCTGGCCATCCGTGCTGCCGTGATGTCAAGTGCCACGCCGAGATCGCGGCCCACCCGGGTCTCGTTGACGATGCGGACGAACTCTTCAGAGCTCGGGCTCTCCGCTTCGCTCGCCACCGAGGAGAGCGCCTGCGGCAGGCTGTGCCCGGCGCGCAGATTCGAGGCCATGAGCTGCAGCGAGTCGTCGAGCTGATCGGCGAACTGCCTCTGACGCTTGGAGATCCTCAGCCCCAGCATGATGCGCGCCCCGACGGGGACCACGACCGTCAACAGGACGGCCAGCAGCACCCCGCCCAGCAACAGTCCCAGCGCGGCACCGACCAGCGACCCCACGATGACCAGGAAGACGAAGTCCTGGGCGCGCAGCTTCACGGCGGCGAGCTCCAGAGTGGAGGCGCCCACCGGAGCTCCGCGCCGCCTGATCACCTGTTCAACGAGGGACGTCGCCGATCCTGCACCGCGCTGCAGCGCACTGGCCGCCGGAACGTGACCCGGCCTCCTGCGTTCCATGGGAATTCGAACCGGTCCAGGGGAGAGCCACAGGTACCCGAGCAGCCCCACCGCCAGCGCACCGGCAAGCACAGCACTGGCGAGCAGACCGTAGTCAGCAAGGAGAGCGATCATCTCCCGCGTCCTGTCTCCGGTTGGGCGAAGACCCGGGGTGACACGGTGATGCCCAGGTCGTCGAAACGTTCGGTGAACCGTGGGCGGATCCCGGTGGAGATGGGTGTTCCGAGGAACTTGCCGTCAGCGTCCACGCCTGCCGAGTAGTCGAAGAGGAAGACGTCCTGCAGGGTCACGGTCTCGCCCTCCATGCCGTGCACCTCGGTGACTGCGGTGACGCGCCGAGTGCCGTCGCGCAGACGAGTGAGCTGGACGATGAGGTCCACCGCAGAGGCGAGCTGCTCCCGGATGGCACGCAGCGGCAGCTCCATCCCAGCCATGAGCACCAGAGTCTCCAACCGTGCGACGGCATCACGCGGAGAGTTCGCATGCACCGTGGACAGGGAGCCGTCGTGGCCGGTGTTCATCGCCTGGAGCATGTCCAGACTCTCTCCACCGCGCACCTCACCCACCACGATGCGGTCGGGACGCATGCGCAGCGAATTACGCACCAGGTCACGGATGCTGACCTCACCCTTGCCCTCCACGTTCGGAGGACGTGACTCGAGGCGAACGACATGGTCCTGCTGGAGCTGCAGCTCGACCGCATCCTCAATGGTGACGATCCGCTCACCGTCGGGAATGAAGGAGGAGAGCACGTTCAGCAGGGTCGTCTTGCCTGAGCCTGTGCCTCCGGAGACGATGATGTTCAGTTTGGCCGCCACACAGGCGTTCAGCAGTTCTGCCATCTCGGGGCTGAGCGTGCCGAACCGGACCAGGTCATCCACCTTGAAGGGGTCCTTGCTGAACTTTCTGATGGTCAGCGAGGAGCCGTTGAAGGCCAGGGGTGGGATCACGGCGTTGACGCGTGAGCCGTCGAGCAGACGCGCATCGACCATGGGGGCTGACTCGTCGATCCGCCGTCCGATCCGGGAGACTATCCGTTCGATCACCAGTCGCAGATGCTGCTCAGAGGCGAAGCGACTCGCGGTCCGCTGAAGCTGTCCGGACTTCTCGATGTAGATCATGTCTGGTCCGTTGACCATCACCTCGGTGACTGTCTCATCATCGAGCAGCCGCTGAAGCGGGCCGTAGCCGAGCACGTCATCCTGGACCTCGGCGGTCAGCCGCTTGCGCTCTTCACCGCTGAGTGGAATTGAGGACTTCTCGATCACGGCGTTGAGCTCGGCCTTCACGAGGGCATGGAGCTGTGCCTCATCGAGCTTCGGATCATTCAGGCGGGCCCCGATTCGCTCGAACAGGGTCGCCGCGGCGTTGTCCTTCAGTCGCCGGAGCGCGTCATCGGGCTCTTCGGCGCGTGCCGGGGCGCTGGGCTGCTCCCGTGCTGTGGCCACGGTCCGGCGCGTAGCGGTCCTGGGTGCGGGCTCCGGCACGGTCTCTGACTTCTTCTCCCTCGGTGCCTCCTGCACGGGAGCGGGTGCGGCCGGGACTTTCGCCGGAGGCTGAGCCCCGCTCTGCACTGCCTTCAATCGCTCGGACAGACTCATGCCCTCCCCTTCCTCTTCACCCGGAGCCTGCCCCGACCATCCAGCACGACTCCCTCAGGAAGCAGCCTGTTCACCAGAGAGGCCAAGGACTTCACGAGCGGGTCACGCGCATGAGACTGCATCAGCGGGACCCCGATGTTGATGGAGGCGGGAGCCCCCTTGGATCGAGCGATCGACGTTCCCACCGGAAGGCCCAGCGTGTGCTCCACGTCCTTCAGTGAGACCCCGTCGGCGGCGTCGGCCCAGTTGACGAGCACGTGGTAACGGTCGGTGAACATCTGGAGCACGGAGAGAGTGTCGACCACCTTGCGCATTCCACTGACCCCGGTGACGCTCAACCCGGTCAGCAGCAGCGGATCCGTGGTGAAGTCCAGGGCCCCCAACGTATGGTCCGACAGTCCCGGGGCGGTGTCGACCACGACGTAGGGAAACTCCTGGGTCAGCACCTGGAGCAGGTGACTGATCTGGGCGCTGGTGATGCCGTCGGCCTCTGCAGGGTGCTCGGGGGCGGGAAGCACGTAGAGACCCGTCTCATGCAGGGTCAGCCGAGTCTTCAGCGCAATCGTGTCACCGCTGGCGACGCTCTGCAGCGCCTCGGGCAGGAAATGTTCAGGCGTGAGGTTCAGCGCGGTGGCGACATCGCCGAACTGCACGTCCAGATCGACGATCACTGTGGAGTATGGCACCGCCTGAGCCAGGGCGACGGCGACATTGGTCGCCACCGTGGTCTTGCCCACACCGCCTTTGGAGGAGACCACGGTGATCACCCGACCGGTAGGGGCCTCGGGCTCGGGCCGGGCGTTGCGGATCGCGATCGTGTCGGCCAGCTGAGACGCTTCGCCCAGCGCCTCACGAACCTGATCCGCGTCGGCCGTGACGGGAAGGAGATCTCTCACCCCGGCCCGCATGGCAGGAAGCCCGAGCGCCTCAGGCTCATCCGTGACAAGCAGAACCACCGTGTCCGGGTGCTCGGTGTGGAACCGGGCCGCGAGCTTCAGACAGAGATCCGGATCTGACCGTGAGTCCATCACCAGCACCCCTGGCACGGGGGCCCCGTTGAGGCGCCCCAACAGGTCCGCAGGGTTTTCCGAGTAGGGCACAGGCAGCGAGAGGTGCCCGGCGCCCGCCGCTTCGGCGTAGGTCGATTCGATATCGGGGCCGGCTGCGGCCAAGGCGATGCGGCTCATTCGAGCACGTCCTCTACTTGGATCGGCCCGGTGTCATCCTCGGGCCCATCCTCGGGCTCCAGGGAGAGCCAGATTCCGTGGAACTCGCCAGCGTGGGCGACGAGTTTGGCATCGGGTGCCTCTACCGCGAGCGTCACCATCAGGGTCTCTGCCGCAGGTTCGGTCGTCGCTTCGCCATCCTCCGTCACGGTCTCGGTGACACCACCCTGGACCCGAGTCACGAGGACCTTCTGCAGCGTCAGCTGTGTCTCCTGAGGATCAGCAGGACTGACGAAGAAGCCGACGGTGTCGCCGGGGCTGAGATGCCCGCCGATGACCCGAGTCGTGGGCAGCTGGACAGTGATCTCATGAAATCCCTCGGGGGCATCCGCCTTCGTGGGGTCCGCCAGGTCCTCCGGAGACGCGAACCGAGCGGTGACGAGCTGCTCGCCCGGATAGAGCGTTGTGGTGGTGACCTGTCCCGCCACATCCTCAAGCGAGACGAGGCCGTCGGGCACCGTCGCTGAGGCGGGCAGCTCCTCGGTGGCCACGAAGTCTCCGAGTTCTTCGGCAGGTGTGCCTTCGGGTGCTGATTCGGTCACCACCAGCACGGTCTCCGGTGACATCCCGTCCATAGCGCGCTGATCGGCCGCGTTGACGTAGCTGATGACCAGCACAGCTGCGAGAGCGGCGAGGATGAACGCCGCGATGGCAGCGATGAGGCGACGGGACAAAGGAGAGCCTTACTCGGTCAGGGTCAGGGCAACCACCGCGGCCCCCATGCGGGGGCCTTCGGGGCTGTAGTCAAAAGCATCTGTCAGGTCCACAAAGCGGTCGAAACTGCCACTGATGCACCGGTCACTTCCACTGCAGGGAGAGTTGTTCCTGTACGAGCCGGCAAAATCATAGCCAGAGACCGTGAAGGCTGCGTAGCCGAAGATCTGGTACTCACCGCCGCTTCCTGTTCCCGTGGTCTTATCAAAGATCGGCAGCAGGACCGTCTTTCCCACCCACTTGGAGAAGTCCTCCGGGGCACAGCCGGAGGGAACGTTGTTTCCAGTATCTGAACCGACCCACCCATCAATGACCGATTCGGTTTCGCCGCAGCTCGCGCCCGGAGTCAGCCAGCCGAATCCGCCCGGGAGTGGACTCTCCGAGGATCCAATCGAGCCGGAGGTTCCAGGGCATGCCTGGTTCTTCTCGCTGCCCTTGTTGTAGAGAACGGCATCCGGGGTCGCCTCAGGTATGTCCACACCAGTCACATTTCCCTCGGAATCCCGAAGCACGGTGACCCCCTCCTGGCCCTCCAGCTCACACCAGGAGAAGGTCAACGGCATGACGGCCGTGCCGCCGGTGGGGTACCCCCACCGGGCGCTGGACTGGACTCGGATGGGTGAGGAATCGATGCCGATGATCGGGGCGAACCAGTGCTCCCGCGTCGTGCTGGTCTCCACGGTGACCTCCCCTGTGGCGGGGTCGAAGCTGCTGAGTCCTCCTTCTGCACCCGCCGCATTGAAATTCGCTGCGGCCATGGCCTCCGCAGTGTCCTGTGCAATGGTGCTGCCGCAATCATCCCGAGCGCAGTCCTGGGCGATGGCCAAGGCACCGGCGTCAGCGCCGGCCTGCAGCTGCTGTTTGTCCGCGTGCATGGCACCGATATCTATGGCGAGTGCCGCGAGAATCATGATGGGAACCATCATCAGAGCGACGATCACAGCAGAAGCACCGCGGTCGTTCTTCTCTGCCCGATCGCACCGGAGGTTCTTCAGCCGTTGCATCGCATGGTCCCCTTGCCCGTGAGCGTGACAGCCCCGAGTCCCCCGAGCAGCTGCATCGGATAGCTGATGGTCACCGTGGCGGTCCCGGGGCCCGAAGTTCCCGCTGCTTCACATGTTGAGGGAATGATGCTGATCTGAGCAGCAGAGATGCTCGCCGAGGGCGAGGCGGAACTGATCGCTGTCTCTTTAGCCACAGCCTGGGGATCCACACCGCCGGAGGTGTCCTGAAGAGCCATGACTCGCACTCCATCACGGGCAGCGTTCGAGAGAACTGACTGCACGTGGAAGGCATGCCCGAAGGCGAGGATTCCGAGAAGCATCAGGACAAGAACCGGGGCCACGATGGCAAACTCCACTGCGGACGCTCCGCGATCACGATCTCGTGCTTTCACGTCTCGATCCTTCCGCAGCACAGGAGTTCAAACAGGCCTTAGAACCAAAGTTGCCGGCGGACCCCCCTGAGGGCTCCACCGGCAACTAGATATGGGAAGCGATTCTTACTACGACTAGCCGCCGGCCGGGGCCTCTCCGGCGCCGGGGAGGTCTCCGGCGATGTCATTGAAGAGACCGCTGAGCGTCGTACCGAGAAGAGTCACGGCCACGATGATCACAACGGCGATCAGACCAACCAGGAGTCCGTACTCCACGGCAGTGGCGCCCTTGTCCTTGCGGCCTTCGAAGCGGTCAGTCATGAAGGACTGGAGGGTGGCGATGAGTGCATATGTGCGAGTCATGGGATTTCCTTCACATCAAGGTGGGAGCCGGTTGGTCCGTGCAAGGCGGCCCCTCGTCCATCCAGGATCAGGTGCCTGGTTGATCATGACAGGGTTTTGCACGTCGCGCAAGTTTATTCTTTTGGTTCTATTGCCGCGTAAGCAGACTTGCAATTAAGGCATTCCGGCATGTCTCAATGCCCGTTCGAACGTGTCGGAACATGGGTGCCGCAATCTTCGATGGCCGTAACCGGTGCTGACCAGGGATGACAGGAGAAAACCCCAGAATTTTGCTGGACGAGAAAAAGGTCTCAGACAGCAGGTCTGCGGTATGATAGCGGAATGGACGACGAGCGCGTGGGCCTGCGCGAGATCAAGAAGCAGATGACCAGGGAATCGATCGCAGCGGCGGCGCTGAAGCTGACGCTGGACAGGGGCCTGGCCAACGTCACCATCGATGACATCGCCCGCGAAGCCTTCGTCTCTCCCCGGACCGTCTCGAACTACTTCTCCTCGAAGGAAGAAGCCGTCGTCGCGGGCGGGTCCTACAGCGCCTCGGAGATGCTGGCCGACTTCGAGGCCAGCCCGGTCGACGAACCGCCGCTGAAGGCGCTCTGCAGAGTCCTCAGTCGATATGCCCGTGAGCGCCCCGAACGGATGCACCGGGCGGCCAGGATGATCGCCCTAGAGGAGGAGAACCCCGGGCTGCGCCCCTTCCGCATCACGCAGCAGGTCGAGCTGGTCGAGGTCCTCAGCGTCAAGATCGGCGCACGCACCGGGACAGACCCCGCCACGGACCTCTATCCCTCAATGGTGGCCTCCGCTGCGGCCACCGCCATGGTGACCTCACTGATGATCTGGGCGCGCGCGGGGATGGCCGATGAACAGATCCCGCTGCTGATCGAGGACGCCTTCAACCTGCTCAGCGCTGGATACCCGCCTCACTCGGACGACCCCCAGGACGACACTGCTCTGGACGCCTAGCCTCTTCCACATCACGTCAGGCAGACTATGGGGAGGAAGAGTCTGGGCAAGAAGAAGGGCCCGGGCTGCACCAGCGGGAGACCTCCCCGCCGGCGCTGCACCGGACCCTTGCATCACTGCCGCCGCAAGGGCAGCCGCTGGATCACTGGGCCAGCACGAAGGCTGCCTCGAGGTCGATCGAGACCTTGTCGCCGACCAGCACGCCGCCTGCTTCGAGGCTGGCGTTCCAGGTCAGGCCGAACTCCTTGCGGGAGATCACGGTGTTGGCGGAGAAGCCTGCGCGAGTGGCACCGAAGGGATCCACTGCCTGGCCACCGAACTCGACCTCGAAGGTCACGGTCTTGGTGACGCCGCGGATGGTCAGGTCGCCGGTGATCTCGAACTCTTCGCCGCTGGCGGTGATGTTGTCCGCCTTGAAGGTCAGCTCGGGGTGGTTCTCTGCGTCCAGGAAGTCCTCACCGCGGACGTGGCCGTCGCGGTCGGCGTTCTTGGAGTTGAAGGAGTTCGCCTTGACGCTGGCGTCAAGGGTCGCCACATCTCCCTCAGAGACGGTGAGGGTGGCGTCGGCCTCTTCGAAGATCGCGCGGACCTTGGAGATGCCGGCGTGGCGGACGGTCATGCCGATCTCGGAGTGCGAAGAATCAAGGTTCCAGGTGCCGGTGCTCAGATGTGCCATGAATAGGTCTCCTTGGGGTTGTGGGTCTGCGCGATCAGCGCAGAGCTGCGGTATGTGACATAGGGGCCAACAGCAGTGTGCCTCGTTTTATTTCAAAACTGAAGCAAGTCCCTCGGATGTCATCCAGAGGTGCGTCTGACCAGGGAGGTCTGAAGCACGACCGGTTCCACGCTGTCGCCCCTCATCAGCTCCATCAGCAGGTCCACGGCCCTGCCGGCGAGCTCGCCCACCGGATTGATCACGGTGGTCAGCGGGGGCCTGGTCAGCTGGGCCGCATGGGTGTCGTCGAAGCCCACCATGGCGATCTGCTCCGGCACCGCGATCCCCCGTGACTGGACCTCGTGCATCGCGGCCACTGCCATCAGGTCTGAGGCCACGAACACCCCGTCCAGATCCGGTGCAGACTCCAGGAGCCGCTCCATGGCGACTGCCCCGGAGGCGGAGGAGAAATCGCCGAACTCCACCAGACCAGCACCCAGACCAGCCTTCTGCAGCGCCGCCTGCCAGCCGATCAGCCGGTCGGCGCCGGCGGCCATGTTCTGCGGTCCCGCGATCGTGGCCAGCCGGCGTCGTCCCTGCGCGATCAGGTGATCTGCGGCCAGCGCGGCACCGGAGACATTGTCCACGTCCACATAGGGGATCCCCACGTCACCGGCGTAGGGACGGCCCACATACACGGCGGGCAGCTTTGTCTCATGCAGCACGGCTGAGAGGTCGTCGTCGCGGTGATGGGAGACGATGATCGCGCCGTCGGTGTATCCGCCGCGCAGGTAGCGCTCGATCTTCTGCCGCCCCTCCCCGGGCTGGCCCATGGCCAGCAGCACCTGCACCGGGGAGTCCGCCAGCCGCTGGGTGATTGAGGCCAGCATCGCCGCGAAGAACGGATCCGCGAACACCCGATCCTCGGCCTCCGGCACGACGACGGCGATCGAATCGGCCTCCTGGTTCACCAGCGAGCGCGCCGCCCGGTTGGGGCGGTACCCGAGCTCGGTGACGGCGGCCTCCACGGCGATCCTGGAACCGGCCCTCACCCGCGGATCGAGGTTGACCGCGCGCGAGGCGGTGGCGCGGGAAACACCTGCTCTGGCTGCCACATCTTCCAGAGTCGGCAGTCGCCGAGCAGGCATGATCCCTCCTTCGTCTCAGTCCACCACACCCGTGGCGGCGACCTGGGCGTACCAGTTGGCCGAGGCCTTGGGGGTGCGCTGAAGCGTATCGTAATCGACCCGCACGATCCCGAATCGGCGGTCATAGCCGAAGGCCCACTCGAAGTTGTCCAGCAGGGACCAGACGAAGTAGCCGCGCACATCCGCTCCGGCGTCCATGGCCTCGCGCACCGCGCGCAGATGCTCGCGGATATAGCTCAGCCGGTCATCGTCCTGCACGAAGCCCTCGCCGTCCGGTGCATCGGGGTAGGCCGCGCCGTTCTCGGTGACATACAGCGCCACTGAAGCCGGGCCGGCGTAGTCGCGGTGCAGACGCAGCAGCAGGTCGCGCAGCCCCTCGGGAAAGACCTCCCAGCCCATCGAGGTGGCGGGCAGCCCGCGCGGGACCGGGACCACGTGCTCCGAGCCCACGTTGGGGTTCGGCGCTCCCTGGGCCCGGGCCTGGGCGGCGGCCGCCGGGGCCTGCGCGGGGTCAGGGCCGGTGAGCAGCTCTCCGGTGTAGAAGTTCACGCCCAGCACGTCGATCGGGGTGGAGATGATCTCCAGGTCGCCTTCCTGGACCAGACCCTCCCGCCAGAGTCCGCGCTGATCCTCGAGCACATCCGCCGGGTAGGCGCCTTCGAAGATTGCCGAGGCGAAGAAGCGGTTGAAGCTGCCATCCAGCCGGCGCGCGGCGTCCACGTCCCCCGGAGCGGTCGGATCAGCCGGCCGGTAGTCGGTGAAGTTCAGGGTCAGTCCCAGTTCGAGCTCCGGATCACGACGGCGCAGCTCCGCCACCGCGAGCCCGTGGCCCAGGAGCAGGTGGTGCGCCGCGGCCAGGGCGTCCTCCGGGGAGGTCCGACCCGGGGCATGGTGCCCGTTCGCGTAGCCCAGGAATGCCGCGCACCAGGGCTCGTTCAAGGTGGTCCAGTGCCGCACCCGGTCTCCCAGCGCCTCATGCAGCACCACCGCGTACTCGACGAAGTGCTGGGTGGTCGCCCGATTCGCCCAGCCGCCCGCATCCTCCAGCGCCTGGGGCAGGTCCCAGTGGTACTGCGTGAGCCAGGGCAGGATCCCGGCGGCCAGGAGCTCATCGACCAGGTCTGAATAGAACTTCAGACCCTCGGGATTCACGGTCACCCCGTCGGGCATGACCCGCGACCAGCTCACCGAGAACCGGTACACCTTGAGGTTGAGCCGCTTCATCAGGGCCACATCATCGCGAAAGCGGTGGAAGTGGTCACAGGCGACGTCCCCGTTCTCTCCGGCATGGACCTTGCCCGGGGTGTGGGAGAAGGTGTCCCACACCGAAGGCCCGCGCCCGCCTTCGGCGACGGCGCCCTCCACCTGATAGGCGGCGGTGGCCGAGCCGAAGAGGAAGTCCGCAGGGAAGGTGACGGTGCTGGGTGAGCTTGCCACTGCTGCGGCGAGGGAGGGATTCATTGTTTGACGGCTCCTTGCATGATTCCGGATACGAGCTGACGGCCCGCGAAGATGAACAGGATGAGCAGCGGCACGGTCGCCATCGTGGCGCCGGCCAGCACGAGCGAATAGTCCACGAAATGTGCTGCCTGGAGCTGCTGCAGAGCCACCGGAAGGGTGGGGTTCTGCGGCCCGAGCACGATGAACGGCCAGAAGAAGTTCGTCCAGTTCAGGACGAAGGTGAAGAGGAACAGCATGGCCGCAGCCGGTTTCGCGGCGGGCAGCGCCACATGCCAGAAGGTGCGGATCATGGAGCATCCGTCCACCGTGGCGGCCTCGATGAGCTCATCGGGGATCGCCTGGCGCAGATACTGGGTCATCCAGAAGACGCCGAAGGCGGTGACCAGTCCCGGCACGATGACCGCCTGCAGCTCACCGGTCCAGCCCAGTCGGGCCATCACCTGGTAGAGCGGCACGACGCCGAGCTGGGTGGGCACAGCCATCGTGGCGATCACGAAGACCAGCAGCGGCACCGCGCCCCTGAAGCGGAGCTTGGCGAAGGCGTAGCCGGCCAGGGTCGAGAAGAACACCACGGAGACCCCGGTGACGGTGGAGACGATGACCGAGTTCATCGTGGCCCGCCAGAACGGCACCGTGTCGATCACGGCGGCGGCGTTGGCGAAGAAGTTCCCGCCCGGCAGAATCGGGAAGGAGTCCCGGGACAGGATGGTCGAGTCGTGGCTGCCGATCAGGAACGACCACCACAGCGGGAACATGCCGCCGAGGATCACTGCGGCCAGGCAGCCATAGACGATCCAGCCGGGTCCCCGCCCGGGACCCCGGGAGCGACGGCGGCCCGCCCTGCGCCGGGATCCGGCCCCGGAGCCGGAGCCTCTGCGCCCGTCCGGGTCGTCGTCCTTGGTCGCTGTCGCCGGTCCCGTGCGCGGGATGATCGGCAGCGGCTTCTCTTCGAGCGCGCTCATCGCTTGACCTCCGAGCTTGAGATGCGGCGGGTGATGATGAAGTTGACCAGGCCTATGGCCACGATCAGCAGGAACAGCAGCACCGCGACGGCGGAGGCCTGTCCGAAGTCCGAGCGGGTCCAGCCCAGCTCGTAGAGGTACATGGTCATGGTCTGCCACTGCCCGTCGGTGCCGCCGCGCCCGTACTGGTCGAACATCCGCGGCTCGTCGAAGATCTGCAGCCCGCCGATGGTGGAGGTGATGATCACGAAGATGATGGTGGGTCGCAGGTTGGGGATGGTGACCGAGATGAACTGGCGGACCTTGCCCGCGCCGTCGATCTCCGCGGCCTCATAGAGGTCGCGTGGCACCGCCTGCATGGCGGCCAGGAAGATCAGCGCGTTGTAGCCGATCCAGCGGAAGTTCACCATGGTGGCGATCGCCAGATGGCTGGGAAGGGTGTCCGAGTGCCAGCCGATCGCATCGATGCCGATGGTCTCCAGGACGGAGTTGACCAGTCCGAAGCGGTCCCCGAAGAGGTTCGAGAAGATCAGCGCCACGGCCACGGGAGTGACCACATAGGGGACCAGCACCCCCATGCGCCAGAAGGTCTTGGCGCGCAGGTTGTAGTCCAGCAGGTACGCGATCAGGATCGCAGCGACCACCTGGGGCGCGGAGGAGAGCACGAAGATCGAGAGCGTGTTGCGCAGCGAGACCCAGAAGGCCCGCTCCCCCAGCACGTGGAGGAAGTTCTCGGCTCCGATGAACTCGCCCTGACCCATGATCAGGTCCCAGTCGTGGGTGGCGACCCAGGCCGTGTAGACCAGCGGGAAGAGTCCCACCACGGCGAAGAGGATGAAGAACGGACTGATGTAGAGGTAGGGCGAATACCGGCGGTCCCAGGTCGAGACCCGGCGCCGGAAGCTCGACTTCGGCTTCCGGCGACCGGTCCTCGGTCCTTGGGCAGGTCCGCCGCTGCGTGCAGTGGTGACGGGGGCTTCAGCAGCAGGGGCGGACATGATCAGCGCAGGGCTTCCATGTCGTTGACGAACTTCTCCCAGGAGGCGTCAGGATCATCGATCCCGTCGACATCCACCCGGTTGATCGCGTCCTGGATCGCCACATTGATGGTCAGATACTCGGTGCCCTTCAGCGGCTGGGTCTCCACGGCGTCCGCCCGTTCGGCGAGGATCTCGCCGGTGGGAGCGTCGTTGAAGAACTCGTTGGTGGACGAGAGCAGCTCGTCCGCCTCCAGCGCCTCGGTGGTGGACGGGAACGCCCCGACGACCTCGAAGGCCTTGAGCTGCTGCTCCGGAGCGGTCAGCCAGGCTGCCAGCTCCTTGGCCTGTTCGATGTTCTCTCCCTGGGACGGGACGGTCAGGTAGGACCCGCCCCAGTTGCCGCCTCCACCCGGGAAGGTGTTGGCGATGTCCCAGCCTTCGACCTCGGCGGCATTTCCCTCGATGATGCCGAGCATCCAGCCCGGGCACATCATGGTGGCGAAGGTCTCCTCCCGCTGGAAGGCGTCGGACCAGTCACCGCTCCACTGCGCCAGGCCCGCGGAGAGCTCGTCCTCCACCGATGCCTGGAGAAGCTGGTCATAGAGGTCCCTGACCTCGGGGTTCTCATCGGCGATGACCTCGCCCTCTTCGTTCTGGTAAGGCACCTCCACCTGGTTGATCATGCCCTGCCAGATGTTGTCCGAGCCGGAGTACCAGGCCGATTCAGACTCGGCGACGAACTCGCGGCCAGCGTCGAAGTAGTCCTCCCAGGTGTCCCCGAGGAACTCGGCCACCTCTTCACGCTCGGACGGAAGCCCCGCCTCCTCGAAGAGGTCGGCGCGATAGCAGACAGCCTGCGGCCCGCTGTCGGTGCCGTAGCCGATCAGACTGCCGTCTTCGAGCACGGCATCCTCGTACTTCCAGTCCAGCCAGCGGTCCTCGAGCTCGGGATCGGTCAGATCTTCGAAGCGGTCCGGGTACTGCTGGAACTCGGCGAGCCAGTCGACCTCGATCGGCTCGATGTCCGAGGCGCCCTGGCCGGCACCGAGGCTGTTGCGCAGTGAATCCCGCGCGTTCTCGGCAGTGTCGATCTTGTTGTGCTCGATCGTGATGTTCTCGTTGAGCTCCTCGTACTCTTCGAAGAGGTCCTCGTAGCCGAACTCGTTGAAGGTGGTGACGCTCAGCGTCACGTCCTCTCCCTCGGCGGCCGCGTCTTCGGAATCCTCCCCGTCGGCTGATCCGCCGCAGGCGGTCAGGGCGAGCGTCAGCACCGAAGTGAGCGCCACCCCCTGCAGAACGCGGGAACGGCCTCGTGCGGGGCCGGCGGCTCGCGTCGGTGCGAGCGGCGCCGCTGACGCGGAGGTGCTGTGGTCCTCGTCGTGCTCGTGGTGGTGATCAGTAGTCCTCATCACGGATATCTCCTTCGATGTGAGGTGCGAGCGGGTCCCCATAGCCTCTTATGAGAGCGCTCTCACGGTGAGATGAAACTAACACCATCTGCAGACTGTGGCAAGGGTCACAGTCCAGTCCGCCTGATCCACCGTGTCCTCACCCGATCCTCAGCGTCCGTCAGAGGCTGATGAGCGGCACAGCCCGGGGGTGAGACAGTAGACTCGGGATTTAGCGCCCACCTCTGACCGCAGCGGTCCTGAGGCTGGGCAGACATTCATCAGCAGAAGGAGGTGCCGGTGGGACTGCTCGACAACCTCGAACGCGGCATCGAAAAGGCCGTCCGCGGTGCCTTCTCAGGACGAGGAGGGAGTCTCGGACCCGTGGAGATCGCCACCGCCGTACGCCGTCATATGGACCGAGAGTCCAAGACCGTCGCCGAAGGCCACAGCCTGGCCCCGAACCTGTACAAGATCCGTCTCGCCGAGGAGGACTTCGCCGAGGCCAAGAAGTACGGGGTCACCCTCGCCGAGGAGCTCTGTGAGGAGATCCTCCGCCACGCCGAATCTCAGGGCTACACGCTGCTCGGACCGGTCAAGGCCACCTTCGTGAAGAACACCGAGCTCAAGCGCGGACAGCTCAGCATCGAGTCCCGCACGGACAAGGACGCGCAGTCCTCCCCGGTGGCGCCTCAGCCCTCCTCCCCGGCTGCGGGCCCCTCCGCAGGAGCACCGCTGCCCGCCACCATGGCACAGCCCAAGGTCGCACCGCGCCCGGCCCCCGCGCCCGCCCCGGCTCCAGCGCCTGAGCGCGCGGCGAGCCTGGAATATGAGGAACGCACCTACCCGCTGCGCCCGGACTCCACCGTCATCGGCCGCTCCACCTCGGCGGACGTCACCGTGCCCGACACCGGCGTCTCTCGCAAACATGTGGAGCTCTTCCGCGCCGGAGGCTCCTGGTATGCCCGGGACCTCGGGTCCACCAACGGCTCCTATGTGGACGGGGAGCAGCTCACCGGAGATCACTCCAAGGTCCAGCTCGCCGACGGCGCCCTCATCTCGCTCGGCAATGCGCGCCTGCGCTTCCGCCTGAGCTGAAGGACACCGACCTATGAGTGAACTCGCTGTCACCGTGCTGCAGTTCGGTCTGCTGCTGCTGCTCTGGATCCTGATCCTCTCCATCATCGGAGCCCAGGGACGGGACATGACGATCTCCAAGCGGTCTCGGGCCCGCGCCGCGGCCTCCGGGCCCAGCACCGCGCCCGGCCCGCGCAGCGGTCCCCCAGCACCTGCCGGACCGAGCCACAGCGGCCCCACTCCGCGGCCGCGTCCACGCCGCCTGCTGGTGAGCGAGGGCCCCCTGGCCGGCACCGAGCTTCCGCTGGGCTCGGCCCCGATCCTGATGGGCCGCGCCCAGGAGTGCACCCTGGTCCTTGATGACGACTACGCCTCCGGCAAGCACGCCAGGCTGTTCCCGCAGGGATCGCGCTGGTTCCTTGAAGACCTCGGCTCCACCAACGGCACCTGGCTCGGTGAGGAGCAGCTCACCCGCGCCTCCACCGTGGAGCCGGGGGACCGCATCCGCATCGGCAAGACCGTCCTGGAGCTGAGGACCTAGCCCGTGCCCCTGGTATTCCGCTTCGCAGCGCGCTCCGACACCGGTGCCGTCCGCTCCAAGAATGATGACTCCGGCTACGCGGGGCGCTATTTCGCCGTCGTCGCAGACGGCATGGGAGGCCATGCCGGCGGCGATGTCGCATCAGCCTCCACGGTGCTGGATCTGGCCCATCTGGACACGCGCGGCTTCGCAGACCCGGACACCGTGCTCCCGGATGAGATCCAGACCGCCAACTCCTTCCTGAACAAGCTGGTCAAGGCCAACCCGAAGCTCGCCGGGATGGGCACCACCATCACCTCGCTGCTGATCACCCAGGACCGGCTGCAGTTCGCCCATATCGGCGACTCCCGCGCCTACCGGCTCAAGCGCAGCCGCTTCCGGCAGGTCAGCAAGGACCACACCTTCGTCCAGCGGCTCGTGGACGAGGGTCGGCTGGACCCGGAGCAGGCGGAATACCATCCGCACAAGAACGTCCTGATGCGCGTGCTCGGCGATGTGGACGCCTCCCCGGAGCTGGACATCACCTCCTTCCCGCTCGAGGCGGGCGAGCGCTGGCTGCTCTGCTCCGACGGACTCAACGCCGTGGTCTCCGAACGGCTGATCGAACAGAAGATGCGCTCCACCCAGTCGCTGGAGTCCATCGTCGACGACCTGGTCGACCTCACCCTGGGCGGCGGCGCCCCGGACAATGTCACGGTCATCTGCCTGGAGGTGGTCGAGGCCGATGAGTCCGCGCTGGAGCCCAGCGAGGAGCTGCCCCTGAGTGAGGCCGCCGTCGCAGCCGCCTCCACCGAGTACGGCGGACCCGACGAGACCATGGAGCTCGACGTGGTCCCCGTGGTCAACACCGCCGCCTTCTCCGCACACGACGACGACGACACCCTCTCCCCGCTCTCCGCCGCAATGGTGCGCAAGAAGCTGGGAGCACGCCCCCACCTGCTGGTCGGAGCCGCCAACAAGGCGGCCGACACCGGCACCGTCCCGGTGGTCGGCCGGAATGTCGATGAGCACCCCATGGCGGCGCTGCTCACGGGTCAGCCGCTGCGCCCGGTGCGCCACACATATTCCGAGCTGCTCGATGACCACCACCCGGACGCCGAGGCGAGCCCGGCGCCCGAGGAGGAGACGGTCTCCGCAGAGTCTGTGCGGCCCGCCGAGGCCGGTTCCGCCGATGCCGTGGCTCCCGCCTCCTCCCGAGATTCCTCCACAGGGTTCGCCGCAGATCTCTCCACCGCAGCCGCCCCGACGAACGACACCTCCGACCAGCCCAGCGGTGAGGGCCCGGAGAACGGAGCCCACCGCGCAGGGGCGGGGTTGGACGAGGACCCTGAGAGCATCCAGGAGGAGCAGCTGATCCTCGACGAGGATGAGCTCGAGGCCCTCGGCAACGTCCGACGCCGCAGCTCCTGGTTCCTTCCCACCTTCGTGGCGCTGCTGGCGGTGCTGGTCGCAGTGGTCACCTTCCTGGGCTACGTCTGGACCCAGACGCAGTACTACGTGGGCGAGGATCAGGGCGAGGTCGCCATCTACAGCGGCGTCTCCCAGTCACTGGGGCCCATCAGACTCTCCGAGGTGGATGAACATGCCGACATCGCCGTGGAGGATCTGACGCAGTACCACCGCCAGCGCGTGGAGCGCGGCATCGCCGCCGATGACCGGGACCACGCTGAACACATCGTGAGCCAGCTCGGCGCGATGGCAGAGTCCAATGCCGAGCCGCGCAGCTCGGAGAGCGACTCGGCGCCGGAGGATCCGGCAGAGGATGATTCGGCACAGGGCGATTCGGCACAGGACGAGGGAGGTGAGCAGTGAACACGCAGACCCACCAGGTGTACAAGCCCCGGCGGAACCTTGAGCTCGTGCTGCTGCTGATGGCCCTGACCGTGGCGATCGGCGCCCAGATGCTGGTCGCCTTCGCGCTGGACGAGCCGATCACCACCGACTACTTCATCGAGGGCGCCGTCTTCGGCGGACTCGTGCTCATCTTCCACGTGATCCTGCGGCTGCGCGCAAAGTACGCGGATCCCTTCATCCTGCCCATCGTGGTGACGCTGAACGGGCTCGGGATCGCCATGATCCACCGTCTGGACTTCACTCCGAACTACGCCGGAGTCGCTGACCGGCAGCTGATGTGGACCGGCGTCTCGATCCTCGCCGCCATGGTGCTGCTCTGGCTGCTCAAGGACCATCGCCGCCTCCGCCAGCTGACCTACATCTCGCTGGCCGTCAGCGTGCTGCTGCTGTTCATGCCCATCCTCCCCGGGCTAGGCTCCGAGGAGAACGGCGCCAGAATCTGGGTGGACCTCGGCTTCGCGTCCTTCCAGCCCAGCGAGATCGCCAAGATCACGCTGGCCGTCTTCTTCGCCGGCTTCCTCGCCAACAACCGCGACCTGATCCTGCTCGCCGGCCGCAAGATCGGACCGATCACCTTCCCCCGGCTGCGCGACCTCGCGCCGATGTTCATCGCGTGGATCGTGGCGATCGGCGTGCTGGTGGTGCAGAACGACCTCGGCAACGCGCTGATGTTCTTCGGCCTCTTCGTCGCCGTGATCTATGTGGCCACGTCTCGGTTCTCCTGGATCGCCATCGGCGCGGTGTTCATGCTCTTCGGCGCCGCACTGGCGTACCAGTTCGTCGGACACTTCCGTGACCGCGTGGAGATCTGGCTCAACGCCTTCGATCCTGAGATCTACAACCGCGCCTTCGGAGGCTCTCATCAGGTGGTGCAGGGCCTCTTCGGCCTCGCCCACGGCGGACTCGCCGGGACCGGACTGGGCTCGGGGAACCCGAACATGGTCTCGCTGGCCAACTCCGACATGATCGTCGCCGCCTTCGGCGAGGAGCTGGGATTCATCGGCCTCTCCGCCATGCTGCTGCTCTACCTGCTGCTCTTCAGCCGCTACATGCGCGCCGGGCTGGGCACCCGCGACACCTTCGGGAAGCTGCTCGCAGTGGGTCTGGCAGTGGTGCTGGTGCTGCAGGTGTTCGTCGTCGTCGGGGGCATCACCCGGGTCATCCCACTGACCGGACTGGCCACTCCCTTCCTGGCCGCGGGCGGCTCCGCGCTGCTCGCCAACTGGCTGATCGTGGCCCTGGTGCTGCTGATCTCCCATGCGGCCCGTCAGCCGGTCATCGTCGGTCCCATGGTCAATGCGACCGGTGAGACCTCCTCGGGCACGGAGTCGCGGCTGCAGTCCGAGGGGCCGGGAGCACGGCAGACAGCCGTGCGCCGGCACAGCGCCCCGCCGGCCCCGCCCGCCCAGGACGAGGAACACACCAGAACAGACCACGCACCTGTGGAGCGGGGAGGAGCCCAGTGAACAACGCCATTCGCCATACCTGGGTCGTCTCCGTGGGGCTCTTCATCACGCTCTTCGCCGCCCTGTCCATCATTCAGGTGGGCATGACGGAGGAGCTGAACGCTCACCCCAACAACGTCCGCCAGCTCTACGAAGACCGTGGCGCCCCCCGCGGGGCGATCACCGTGGATGGAACCGCCATCGCCGAATCCGTCCCCTCGGAGAACTCCAGCTTCGAGTACCAGCGGGTCTATCACGAGCCCGAGCTGTATTCCGGGATCACCGGCACGTACTCCATCGCTGAGACGCCCAGCGGTCTGGAAGGCACCCTGAACGAGTACCTCTCCGGACAGTCAGACAGCCAGTTCTTCGACCGGATCGCCTCAGCATTCACCGGTGACACGATGGACGGCGGCCAGGTGGAGCTGACTCTCGACGGGGAGCTGCAGCAGCTCGCCTATGACCAGATCCCGGACGGCGCTCGAGGAAGCATCATCGTCACCGAGGTCGCCACGGGCGACATCAAGGCCATGGCCACGAAGCCCAGCTACAACAACAACGACCTCGCCGTGCAGGACTCGGCGGAGTATGTCGAGAACAAGGCGGAGCTGGAGGCCGATGATGACTTCCTGTACAACTCCCGGGCGATCTCCAGCACGATGTCTCCCGGCTCCACCTTCAAGCTCGTGAACCTGGTGGCCATGCTGGAGTCCGGGGACTATGAGCCGGACACGATGCTGGAGAACCCGAACTCCATCACCCTTCCTGATTCGAACACCGAGCTGGAGAACTTTGACCGAGGCATCTGCGCGCAGCGTCCGGAGGCGGAGCTGACCTGGATCGTCGCCCAGTCCTGCAACACGCCCTTCGCGGAGGCCGCGATGGAGCTCGGAGAAGACCCCATCCGGGAGAGTGCCGAGGCCTTCGGCTTCAACTCCGAGGACCTCGGGATCCCGCTCGGCGTGGCCACCTCGACCTTCCCCTCAGACCTCTCCGACGCCGCACTGGCCCAGTCGGCCATCGGTCAGTTCGACGTCACCTCCACTCCGCTGCAGATGAACATGGTCGCCGCGGCCATCGCCAACGGCGGCACGCTGATGAAGCCGACCCTGGTGGACGCGATCCGCGGCTCGGACCTGCAGCTGCTCTCGACCTCCGAGCCCGAGGTGCTCTCCGACGTGACCTCGGAGAACGTCGCTGACGAGATCACCGAGATGATGGTGGAGGTCGTGGAGTCCGGCACGGGCACCCGTGCCCAGACGGGCAGCTTCCAGGTCGCGGCCAAGACCGGCACGGCCGACGTCGGAGAGACCGGAGAGGTGAACTCCTGGATCACCGGGTTCGCCCCTGCCGATGACCCGCAGTATGCGGTGACGGTGGCCTATGAGCGGATCGACTATGAGACCGGCTCCGCGCTCACCGCGCCGGCGCTGCTGACCATGCTCGAGGCGGCGATCGAATGAGGCCAACGGTCGGCATCCTGATGGGTGAGCGCTACCAGCTCACCGAACGCATCGCCATCGGGGGGATGGGCGAGGTCTGGAAGGCCTCTGACCAGGTCCTGGGGCGCACTGTGGCGATCAAGATCCTCAAGGAGGAGTACACCGGAGACGAGGCCTTCCTGCGCCGCTTCCGCGCGGAGGCGCGGCACACCGCGCTGCTGAACCACCCGGGCATCGCGGACATCTACGACTATGGGGAGCAGTCGGGCTCGGGGTACCTGGTCATGGAGCTGGTTCCCGGACGTCCGCTCTCGGTGCTGCTGGAGAAGGACAAGGTCCTCTCTTGGGAGAAGACGCTGTCCATCATCGCCCAGACCGGCCGCGCCCTCCAGGTGGCTCACGATCAGGGTCTCGTCCACCGTGACGTCAAGCCGGGGAACCTGCTCATCACGCCCACCCGCCGGGTGAAGATCACCGACTTCGGCATCGCCCGGCTCGCGGACCAGGTGCCGCTGACCGCCACCGGGCAGGTGATGGGCACCGTACAGTACCTCTCTCCGGAGCAGGCCACCGGTCAGCACGCCACAGGGTCCTCCGACCTCTATGCCCTGGGCATCATCGGCTACGAGGCGCTGGCGGGCCACCGCCCGTTCACCGGTGAATCCCAGATCGCGATCGCGCTCAAGCAGGTCAACGAGCCCCCGCCGCCGCTGCCCGAGACCGTTCCTGAACCCGTGCGCGCACTGATCATGTCGATGCTGGAGAAGGACCCCGGCAACCGTCCCATGACCGCGACCAAGCTCGCCGAGGCCGCGGACGCGCTGCTGCGCCACGACCCGGAGTCTGCGCTGAAGGCAGTTCCGGCCATGGCCGCGCATATGGGCGGCGCAGATGCCGACACGGATGCCACGCGGGCGGTGCCGCGGGCCGACACTCAGCCCACCGCCGTGGTCCCAGCTGCAGGTGCCGGAACCGGCACTCGTTCCGGCGCCGCCTCGGCGCGCACCCCCGAGCAGCCCGCGGCGGCCGAGCATACGGCTCAATATGGAGCGACCCCCCGCGCTGGCCAGCAGAACACAGACCCGCAGGACGGGCGCAGCGACCAGCACAGGCTCCATGGCGGCCGCCGCTGGTACTGGCCCCTCATGGCCCTGCTCGCCCTGGTGCTGCTCGCCCTGGTGGCCTCCTATTTCTTCCCGCAGGGCGGCTCCGAGGACGCGGAGGACGGGGCACAGCCCACTCCCACCGTGACCGAGACCATCACACCCGGCACTGAGATGGTCGAGATCTCCGAGGCCAGTCTCCTGGGACTCTCCCTGGACGAGGCCACCGTCTCGCTGCAGCAGGCCGGGATGCAGGTCCAGCCCGAACCGGTGGTCTCCAACCAGCCTGCCGGCGTGGTCACGGGCGTCGCCCCCACCGGAAGCGTCCCCGTGGGCTCCACCATCACCGTGCTCTATTCCGGCGGGTCCCAGGAGATGGAACAGGACGCGGAGCCCGAGGCCCCAGAAGAGGACCAGCCCAACGGGGCCGGTGGACAGGACCAGCAGAGCCCCAACCAGCAGTCCTCTCCGGAGCCCAGCGAGACGGTCTCGCCCGACTCGCAGACCGACGCCGAGGACGAGCCCGAAGCCACCGAGGCCGACCCGACCAGCTCAGCAACGGGTTCAGCGTCGGGCGCGGACGCGGGAAGCGATCCGGACGCTCAGGATGAGCCGGTCAGCCCGGAGACAGGCGCCGGGGACACCGGTGACCGCCCACGGGCTGGCGTCTCAGCCGAGGATGGTCCAGGATCGGAGACAGGAACTGAGCTATGACCGAGACTGCTGAACGCGTCCTCAACGGCCGCTACCGAATCAGCTCGCTGATCGGACGCGGCGGGATGGCCGACGTCTACCTGGGGCATGACCTGTCACTGGACCGCAAGGTCGCGGTCAAGATGCTCCGTCCGGATCTGGCCCGCGATCCCCAGTTCCAGGGTCGGTTCCGCCGCGAGGGCCAGTCCTCCGCGTCGCTGAACCACCCCAACATCGTCGCGGTCTATGACTCCGGGCGCGAGGAGGTCGAGGACCAGTCCCATCACGAGGTCAAGACCCCCTACATCGTCATGGAGTACGTGGACGGCGTCACGCTGCGCCACATCCTCCACGGCACCCCCAGGATCATCGACACTGCAGATGTCGATGACGAGGCCACCCGGGTCGCCGCCGGCTCGGACTCTCCACCGCCGCCGCCCGGAGCAGGGCAGGAGGAGGATGTGCTCTCCCTGGGCGACACCGGCAGAATGCACGCGGGAGAGGACCATCTGCCGGCCCAGCAGGTCGGATCCCAGCTGCAGTACAAGATCGACCACGCGCTGAACAAGCCGCTCTCGGAGCATGAGACCGCCGGTTATATGGACGGGATCCTCGGCGCCCTGGGCTACAGCCATGAGAAGGGCATCGTCCACCGCGACATCAAGCCCTCCAACGTGATGGTCTCGCAGACCGGTCAGATCAAGGTCATGGACTTCGGGATCGCCCGCGCGCTGGCTGATTCGGCCTCCACGATGACCCAGACCTCGGCCGTGGTGGGCACCGCCCAGTACCTCTCCCCCGAACAGGCTCGCGGCGAGGTGGTCGACCACCGCTCCGATCTCTACTCCGCCGGCTGCGTGCTCTTCGAGCTGCTCGCCAACCGGCCGCCCTTCCAGGGAGAATCACCGGTCTCCGTGGCCTACCAGCATGTGCGTGAGGCAGCGCCTGCAGTCAGCGACTTCAATCCGCGGGTGAGTCCGGCCATGGAGTCCGTGGTGGAGAAGGCTCTGACCAAGGATCCCGCACGCCGTTTCCAGACCGCTGAAGAATTCAACCAGGCCATCCAGAAGGCGCTCATCGGCATCGGCGTGGACGACGACGACCATCCCACGGCCGCACTCGGAGCCGTTGGCGGTCGACAGGACTTCAACCAGGTCCTCGCCGCAGGAGCGGCCCCGCTGGACACACGCCTCTCGGCCCGCACTCCAGAGGATCCGGACCTCTACCAGAGGGACCCTGAGCCGGCTCGACGACCCCGTCGTCGTCGCGGGGGTCTGATCCTGGTCTGGACGCTGCTCGTCCTCGCGCTGGTCGGCGGCGGCGCCTACGTGGTGATGAACATGCTCGACTCTTCTGAGGTCTCGATCCCCGATGTCGAGGGACTCGACCGGGAGGAGGCCGTCGGCGAGATCGAGGACGCCGGTCTGAGCTACAGCGAGGAGACCGAGCCGCATCCGGACATCGAGGAGGACCGTGCGATCCGCACCGATCCCGAGTCCGGCAGCACGGTGCCCGCAGACAGCACAGTGATCCTCTACCTCTCCTCGGGTCCGGAGAGCGTGCGAGTGCCCGACGGACTGCAGGGCTCCTCCGAGGACGAGGTGCGTGACGCCCTGGAAGAGGTCGGACTGGAGGTCGGCGAGGTCAGTGAGGAGAACGACCCCGAGGTCGAAGCGGACATGCTGATCAGCACCGATCCTGAAGCTGGCTCTTCCGTGAGCCCAGGCTCCGAGGTGGACCTCGTCCTCTCCACCGGACTGGTGGAGATGCCAGGTGTCTTCAACCGCAGCCGTGCCGAGGCGCAGGCGGTCCTGGAGGATCTCGGACTCAGCGTCACGACCGTGGAGGACGAGCGCAGCGACTATTCCGCCGGCACTGTCGTGGGTCAGCGCGTGAACGGCCAGTCCGTTCGCGCCGGAGATGGCATACCGCAGGGATCTCAGGTGACCCTTGTGGTCGCCGTCGCCCCCGAAGCGGAGCCCGACCCCGAGCCCGCCCCCGATGAGGACGACGAGGACTCCGCAGACGACGACGCCGGATCAGACGGGGGGACCTCGGGTGAAGACGCCGACTCGGACGACGGCGGCGGAGATGCTGCCGAGGATGGCAGTGAGGGCAACGGCAACACCAACGGCGGCAACAGCAGCAATGGCGGCAATGGCGGTCAGAACGAAGACAGCAGCGACCAGGACAACAACAGCGATCAAAGTTCAAGCAACAACAACAGCGGCAATGGCGGCGGCAACAGCGGCAATGGTGGTGGCGCGTCCGATGATGAATGATCCACACAGTTCGGCGGCCGGAAGACCTCGAAGCCGCAGCTCGGTGCTCAGCACAGCTGGCTCTGCCCTGGGCTCAGTCGGCACTGCTCTGGGCTCAGCCGGCTCCGGACTGGGCTCGGTAGGTTCGGTGCTGCTGGGACGTGCCGCCCGCGCGGTGACGAAGCTGCGCGGCGGCGGCGGCTCCGCCTTCCCCGGACTCGTCGTCGAGAAGGTCGACCCGAAGTTCCTGGCCCGCACGCTGCATCGTTTGCCGCGCGGCGTGATCGTCGTGTCCGGGACCAACGGCAAGACGACCACCACCAAGATGGTCGTCGAGCTGCTGCAGGGCCAGGGCCTGAAGGTCTTCACCAACAGCAGCGGCTCGAACTTCACCCGCGGCGTCGTCGCCTCGATCCTGGGGGAGGTCAGGCTCGACGGGAGACTGGACGCCGACATCGCCGTCCTCGAGCTCGACGAGGCCCACGCAGTGCACTTCGTCAAGGCCGTGCAGCCGCACCACAGCCTGCTGCTCAACGTCATGCGGGATCAGCTGGACCGCTTCGGGGAGATCGATACCACGGCGGGTCTGCTGCGCACGATCGCCGAACACACCCAGCAGGGGGTGGTGCTCAATCGGGAGGATCCCCGCGTCCGCAGCATCGCGCACAGCCTCCGCGACCAACAGGTGGACTACTTCGGCCTCAGCGAAGCCCTGCGCAGCCATTTCCCCAGCGACGACGACTTCCGTTCGGGTCCCTCTGCCGCCGCCGATCACCCCAGCGCCGACGTGGTCCTCGAGGCGCTGACCGAGGGCGGCGGACGGTTCACCCTCGACGGCGAGAGCGTCACCACCGCGCTGACCGTCAACGGCGCCTACAACACCTTCAACGCCGCCGCCGCGCTGGCCGTGGTGCGTCAGACCCTGGGCGAGACGGTGGACTCGGCAGCCCTGATCGATTCCCTGGCGAAGGTCTCACCCGCCTTCGGCCGCGGCGAGAGCCTCACCGTCCAGGGCAGGTCCCTGGACCTGGTCCTGGTGAAGAACCCCTCCGGATTCAGGCTGGGGCTCAGCTCCTTCGCCCCCGCCGGCGTCGCCACGATGATCGCGATCAACGACAACTATGCCGACGGTCGCGACATGAGCTGGCTCTGGGATGTCGAGTTCGCCTCCCTGGCCGAGGAGCGTGTCCGGATGATCTCCGGCGTGCGCGCCTATGACATGGCGCTTCGGCTGAAGTACGACGGCGTGGACTTCGATGCCGTGGAACCGGATCTGCGGACGGCGCTGGAGACGTTCCTCGCGGACAACCCCGACCAGCCTGCCCGGATCTTCTGCACCTACACGGCCATGCTCGCGCTGCGGAAGCTTTTGGGCGCCTATACAGAAGTGGAGGCCTTCTGATGGCATCTGGAGAAGCCAAGCCCATCCACGTCTTGCAGCTCTACCCCCGAGACATGAATATCTACGGGGACTTCGGCAATGCGCTGGTGCTCTCGCGTCGCCTGCAGTGGCGCGGCTATGAGCCGATCCTGCACAGCTATGACCCCGAGGACGAGTTCCCCGAGCAGGTGGACCTCGTCATCGGCGGAGGCGGACAGGACAGCGGGCAGGACAAGATCCAGCAGGATCTGCTGCGCCTCGGCGATCGGCTGCATGCTCTCGCCGAGGCGGACACCCCGATGCTGATGATCTGCGGGCTGTATCAGCTCTTCGGTCATTCCTTCCTGACCAGGGAGGGCAGGGAGATCCAGGGAGTCGGCATCCTGGACCTGAGGACCGAGGGCACCGACACACGACTGATCGGCAATGTCGTCGCTGAGTCCAAGGAGTTCGGCGAGATCCTCGGCTACGAGAACCATTCCGGACAGACCTACCTCGGCCCGGGCGTGGAGCCGCTGGCACGGGTCACCAAGGGAGAGGGCAACAACGCCCGAGACGCGCACGAGGGTGCCCGCCACAGGAACATCGTGGGAAGCTACCTGCATGGTTCCCTGCTCCCGAAGAATCCCGCGATCGCCGACTTCCTGATCGCAGCCGCGGTGGCGAACCGCTACGGAGAGCAGATCCAGCCGTCGATCGAGCCTGCGGGCTCAGCCCAGCCGATCGACGAGCTCACCCGGCTCGCGCGGTCCACTGCGACCAAGCGGCCCCGCTAGGAGTCCAGCCGCTGCAGGTCAACGAGTCCCGGGCCGGGCGACGCCCCGGGTCGGATGCAGGCGCGGGTCAGACGCAGCCGCGGATCATTTCCAGCGCATCGTCATGAAGAAGCCGATCATGATGATCCCGAAGCCGATGATCACGTTCCAGCCACCGACTGCGGCAAGCGGGGCGGCTCCCTGGGTGATGTACCAGACGATCAGCCAGAGCAGTCCGAGGACCATCAGTCCGATCATCGTGGCACGGTACCACAGCGGCAGCGACTCGTCCTCGAGCTCGAGATCCTTCAGCTCCTTGGGCTCGGCATCGTTGAGCGGAGACTTCTTGGCTGCGGTCTTCTCGGACTTCCTGCGGTTCCTGCGCTGCTTGGACTCTGCCACGTCGGTTCGGCCCCCTTGAGGATTCGGCACGGATCTCGGTTCGGTATCCTTGTTCCACGACCGTGCACGCCTGGCGCGCGGCCTCTGTCTGCGCGCCATTCTACCGTTCAACTGTGATGCCCGCCCCACCCGCCGTTCGGAGGACCCATGTCGCGAGGCCGCCGCCGCGGGGCTGGGACCCGCATCCTCGGTGTCACCGGAGAGCTGCTCATCACCCTCGGCGTGATGGGTCTGCTGTTCGTGGTCTGGGAGATCTGGTGGACCGGGCTCGACGCGAACCGTGAGGCCCAGGCCATCGAGGATGATTTCCACAGCCGCATCGAACAGGGTGAGGCCGATGCTGGGTCCGACTCTGCGGCAGATTCCGAGCAGACCGAGTGCCAGCAGCTGCCCGATGGCTCCGCGGCGACCTGTCCCGAGCAGATGGAGACGGTCGGCACCGGCGCGATGGCGGTCCTCTACGCTCCGGCACTGGGCTCCGACTGGTCCGCGCCGGTCCGCGCCGGGGTCGACGACGAGACGCTGAACGCCGGCGGCGTGGGCCACTACCCGGAGACCCAGCTTCCCGGGGAGGCCGGGAACTTCGCGGTGGCGGGTCACAGGCTGACCTACGGCGACGTGCTGCGCGACCAGGACCGGCTCTCCACAGGGGATGAGATCTATGTGGAGTCCCCCGACGGCTACTACACCTACGAGGTCTACGAGAGCTACGTCGTGCTGCCGCATCAGTCCGAGGTGGTCCTGCCGGTGCCCGGCGAGCCCTCAGCGCAGGCTGATCGTTCGCTGCTGACGCTGACCACCTGTCATCCGCTGTTCTCGAACCGGGAGCGGCTGATCACTCATGCCGAGCTGGTGGACTGGTCTCCCCTCTCGGCAGAGGCTCCCGCCGCCGTCGCCCAGGGAGGTGGCTGAGATGTACGCCTGGCTCTTCCGCCGGCTGCCCGGTCCGCTCGGCGTGCAGATTCTGCTCGCCCTGCTCATCCTGGCCGGTATCGTGTTTGTCCTGATGCAGTTCGTGTTCCCGTGGCTGAGCCAGTACAGCCCACTCAATGACTCCACGCTTGAAACGATGACGTCCTCGGAAGGCCTCCGAGGCGAAGGGACCACAGTATGAGCGAGACTCCGGCCGCAGCCCGCATCCTCGTCGTCGACAACTACGACAGCTTCGTCTACACCCTGGTCGGCTATCTCCGTGAGCTGGGCGCCGAGGCCACTGTCATCCGCAACGACGACCTCTCGGTGGACGACGCGAAGAAGCTCGCCGCCGAACACGACGGCGTGCTCATCTCTCCCGGCCCGGGCACTCCCGGGGAGGCCGGTGTCTCCGTGGAGCTCATTCGCTGGTGCGCTGAGGCCCAGGAGCCGATGCTCGGGGTCTGCCTGGGCCACCAGGGCCTCGGCGAGGCGTTCGGCGCCACGGTGACTCACGCGACGCAGCTCATGCACGGCAAGACCTCACCTGTGACCCACACCGGCCATGCGTCCTTCGCCGGACTGCCGGAGACGTTTGTGGCCACCCGCTATCACTCGCTCACGGTGGCCCCGGAGACCGTTCCCGAGATCCTCGAGGTGACTGCCTCCACCGAGGACGGCGTCATCATGGGGCTGGCTCACCGAACCGCACCGCTGTGGGGCATGCAGTACCACCCGGAGTCCGTGCTCACCGAGGGCGGCTACCGGATGCTCGGCAACTGGTTGGAATCGATGGGTCAGCATGGCGCCGCGGAGAAGGCGGCACAGCTCAACCCGATCCGCTGAGCAGCGTGCGCGGGCGCCGCTCAGATGTCCCCGCGGGCAGAGACCCTCTCGACACACATTGCGGGCCCGGCGTGATCGCCGGGCCCGCAATGTGTTCTGCTGTGTTCTTCTACGCCGCTCGGCTCAGGTGGCCGGCTTCGGTGAAGGAACGTTCTTGCCCTTGGCCTCGTCAGCGTTCTGCGCGTTGACGTTGGTCTCTCCCGTTGGCCCGGCCTTGGTCTCCGGAGCTCCGGAGGGCTTGGGCGCGGCAGAGGTGGTCTGCGGGGCTGTGGATGCCGGCTTGGTCGGCGCCGCCGGTGTGCCCTGCCCAGCCGGCTTCTCGGCTGAGGTCACCGGCTTGGGAGCCGCCGTGGAGGAGGTGGCCGGGCGGGTGACCGGCTCCGGCTTCTTCCACGGGTCCTCGATCGGCTGGCTGGCGCGCCATGCGGCGACACCCGCTGTCACGGTCGCAGCCACGAGGCCGAAGACCAGCAGGCCCTTCTTGCGGCTGTTCGAGCGCTGTCTGGCCTTGAGCGCCTTGGCGGTGCCCTTGGCATAGGCCTCGGAGCTCTTGCGCAGCTTCTTGACGATCTTCTTGTCGCCGGTGGCCTTGATCAGGGCCTTCTCCACGCGCGGATCGAGTTCGGCACGGTGGATGAGCTTCGCGGTCTTGTCCGCGTAGCCGCCCAGTCGTGCCGAGGTGGCCGGAACGTACTCAGAGGTGAACTGCGTCTTGGCAGTGTCATATCTGCCGACGATCCTGGCGATCTCGGCCCGCGCCTGCGGGGGGAGCCTGTCGTACTGCGAGGCGACGCCGCCTCCCGCGACGGAGGAGTACTCCTTGACCTTCTGGCCGGCCACTGAGGCCCCGTCGTTCACTGCCGTCAGCGCGCGCCCTGAGGCATCCTGCACCTTCGGAGCGGACTTCCGGTAGGTGCCTTCGGCCCAGTCTGCAGCCGCGCCCAGCTTGGGAGCGGTCCAATCGCGTGCGGTCTCCACCCCGGCGAGCACGATGTGCTCCCAGGAGTGGTTCCGCTTCTTCTTCTTGCCGAACATGCATGTCCTCCGAATTCGGATAGGTTGCTCTCTTCAGCTTACGTGGTCTGCCGCTCACCTGCTATGGCACGGCCCATACCCTCATCATCCCCCCAGCTGGCACCTGGCGCCACCAAGAGTGAGAGAATAGGGCCCATGAGTGCAATCGCAACACATCAGGCAACTGTCCGTACTTCCATGGGCGAGATCATCGTCGAGCTCTTCGGGAACCATGCGCCCAAGACCGTGGACAACTTCGTGGGTCTCGCCACCGGCGAGCAGGAGTGGACCCACCCCGAGTCGGGCGAGAAGATGGTCGACACTCCGCTCTACAGCGGCACCGTCTTCCACCGCATCATCTCCGACTTCATGATCCAGGGCGGAGACCCGCTGGGTCTCGGCGTGGGTGGCCCCGGCTACAAGTTCGGTGATGAGATCCACCCAGAGCTGGACTTCACCGCACCATACAAGCTGGCCATGGCCAATGCCGGTCCGGGGACCAATGGTTCACAGTTCTTCATCACGTCGGTGGCGACCACCTGGCTTCAGGGCAAGCACACCATCTTCGGCGAGGTCAGCGACCCCGAGTCCCAGAAGATCGTGGACGCGCTGAACACCGTGCCCACCGATAACCGGGACCGCCCCAAGGAAGACGTGGTCATCGAGAAGATCGATATCAAGAAGCTCTGAGGAGCTGGGCATCACCGCAACATCCTGTCCGCAGCATCCGGACAGGCCGGCCTCCGTGCAGTGTCAGCGCTGCGATCGGCCGGCCTGCCCGGAGTGTCTGCGGGAAGCTCCAGTGGGGTACCAGTGCGTGGACTGCCTCGAGCAGGCGCGCACCGACTGGCAGCGCAGACGCCCCACCACTCGCTCCCAGTTCGGGGCAGTGATCCGACCCGGCCAGCGCCCCGTCGTCACCTTCACGGTCATCGGGCTCTGCGTGATCCTCTATATCCTGCAGCTGGTCAGCGACACCGTCACCGCCGCGCTCTGGTATGCGCCCCTGCAGACCTCCTCCTGGACCTTCGAGCCGTGGAGGATGCTGACCTCGGCCCTGGTGCATTCACCGTCGAACGCGATGCACCTGCTGTTCAACATGTTTGCGATCTGGTTCGTCGGCCGGAGCATCGAACCAGCACTCGGCAGGCTCCGCTACATCGCCCTGCTGAGCCTCTCCGCTCTCGGCGGATCCGTGGCGGTGCTCTACCTCACCCCCGCCCTGACGCCGACGCTCGGGGCCTCCGGAGCCGTCTTCGGACTCTTCGGCGCGCTGTTCATCCTCATGCGCTCAACCGGATCCCAGACCGGCGGAATCCTCACGCTGATCGCGATCAATGTGGTGATCAGCTTCGTGATCCCCGGCATCTCCTGGCAGGGCCACTTCGGCGGACTCCTCACCGGTGCCCTGTGCGCCCTGCTCATCTCCAAGACTCCGCGGGCACGTTCAGGTGACCCGCAGAAGGACGCCCGCCGCCAGGGTAAGTGGCAGGGACTCGGACTGGCCGGCGTCGCCGTGCTGCTGGTCGCCCTGACTGCCCTCGGCATGCAGCTGGTGGATCCCTACACCTGATCAGCGGCAGCCCCCTGGCGCGGCAGGAATCCCCGGGCCCCACACCGTGCCGTGATGTGAACCGGACTAATCCACAGTTTTATCCACACTTCACAGCATACTGTGGATATCGCTCTGAGCTGGAGAAACACACGCGTGTAACTTATGCACACTGTGGATAAACCCTGTGAACAATGCTTCTCGGCCTCGGTCCCGGTGACAAAAGATGCCGGACCCACCGTGCGGTGGATCCGGCATCCCGGTGCTTCCTTGAGCCGGCCTGCGGCCTGGGGCCTACCGCCGAGGGGCCGAACCCTGCGGACGGCGCTCTGCAGCGCTGGAGCCGCTCCACTGCTCCTCCATGGTGGGCCACATCCGTTTGAGGATGTCGTTCCACGTGATCGCGCCCGCCAGACCGGTGTCCGAATAGACCACCGCCAGCTGTTCCCCCGCCTCCCGCATGGTCTGGAACGCCTCATAGACCGAGGCACCGGTGCTCACCACCAGCGCCGGACGCGCCAGGTCGCTGACCGGGTGCTCCGCGTCCACGGTGAGGGTGTCCCGGACATGGACGACCAGCGGATCCGCCCCCGTCTCGGGGATGATCAGCACGCGCAGGTGCCCCGTTCGCCGGGCGGCCGCCTGGACATCTGCCGCCGTGGCGCTGGCCGGCACCGTGGTCGTCTCCTGGCGCGTGCGGGCGGCGATCACGTCGTCGACGGTGAGCGTCTCCAGATCGATGACCCGGGAGATCTGCGAGGCGGAGGCCTCGTCCAGGGTTCCGGTGCGGGTGGAATGCTCCACCAGATGCCGGATCGTCTCCGAGTCGTAGCCTCCCGCCGCCGCCCGGTCCACCGGGGTGATGCCAGTGGCTGAGACGAGGCGGTTGGCGATGTGGTTGATCCACAGCAGCAGGGGGCGGAACCCCCAGAGGATGATCTGCGCGGGGAGCGCGACGAGCTTGACGGCCCGCTCAGGGTGGGCGATGGCCCAGGACTTCGGGGCCATCTCGCCGACCACCAGGTGCAGGAACGTCATCAGCAGCAGCGCCAGCGCAAAGGCCAGTGCATCCGCCGCCCAGTACGGCAGGCTCCAGGACTCGAAGACCGGGGTCAGCGCATAGTGCACCGCCGGCTTGCTGACCGCACCCAGAGCAAAGGTGCACGCGGTGATGCCCAGCTGGGCGCCTGCGAGCATGACCGTGAGTTCATTGAGTCCGCGCAGCGCGGCTCGGGCGGAGCGGCTGTGCTCTGCCGACTCCTCCAGCCGGTGCCGGCGTGCAGCCAGCAGGGCGAACTCCAGGATGACGAAGAACGCGGAGATGACGATGATGGCGACGGTGATCGCCAGAGTGATGACCCAGTCGCTCATCGTTCCTCCTCGTTCTCTTCGGTCAGGCGAAGGTGCACTGACTCCGGGACATGTCGGTCGACGCTGAGCACTGTCACATCGAGCCAGCGCTGCGGCGGGGAGGACTCTGCGAAGTCCGCGGGATCCGCCGGGAGCTCCACACGGACCTCCTGCCCCTCGGTCAGCAGGGAGCCCTCCTGGGCCATCAGCAGACCGGAGAGCGTCTCATAGTCTCCCTCGGGGAAGCTTCGGCCGATGACTCGTTCCACCTCATCGAGGTGAAGGTCACCGTCCACTCGCCAGAATCCTTCGCTCACGGCCTCGATGCCGCTGGGCGCCTCGTCGTCGTGCTCATCAGTGATGTCGCCGAGGATCTCCTCGGCGAGGTCCTCCATCGTGACGACCCCGGTGAATCCGCCATATTCATCGATGACGCAGGCAAGCTTCGCCTCGGCGGCGCGCAGCGTGCGGACCGCGTCAGGCAGCGGCATGAGCGTGGGGACGATGACCGGTCTGCGCATCAGCTCGGTGGCCGGGACGTCCTCGCTGAGATCGGTGCCCAGAAGATCCACCAGATGCACGACCCCCACGGGTTCGTCATGGGTGTCGACCACCGGATAACGGGTGTGCTCCTCGGCCATCAGCGTCCGAATCTCACCGAGAGTGGTGTCGGGGTGGATCAGGCCGGTCCGTGAACGGGGCACCATCGCGTGCTCGACATCGTGTTCGGGAAAGTCCAGGATCCGGTCCAGGGTCAGGTACATCTCTTCGGCGAGGTCCCCGCTCTCATGCGAGCTCGAGACGATGTGCTCCAGGTCCTTTGCAGTGGCGCTGGACTCCACATCATGGACCGGTTCGATCCGCAGCAGCTTCAGCAGGGCGTTGGCGGCCACGTCGAAGATCGAGATGAGCCAGCCGAAGGATGCCAGGTAGAACTTGGTGGAGCCGGCCAGGCCCAGCGCCAGCGGGGTGGGATTCGCAATGGCGTAGTTCTTCGGGAAGAGCTCCCCGAAGATCATCTGCACCACGGTGGAGACCAGCAGCGCGACGACGGTGCCCACGGCGATGCCGGCTGCGGCGGGGACTCCGACGCCGCCGAGCAGCTCGCCCAGACCCGCGCCGACGAAGGGCTCGGCCACGTAGCCGACCATCAGGCCGGTCACCGTGATGCCCAGCTGTGCCCCGGAGAGCATGAACGAGGTCCGCCCGGTGACATCGAGCGCGCGCTGCGCCCGCTTGTCGCCACCGGCGGCCATGGACCGCAGACGGTTTCTGTCCACCGACATATAGGCGAACTCCTGGGCCACGAAATAGCCGTTGGCGGCGATGATCACCAGGATCAGCACGATGCCGAGGAGAAGGAGCAGCAGGGCGATCACCGGAGGGCCACCCTCGGGGCGCCGCTGCAGCGGTCAGCATGACCGGCATACGCAGTGCTCGGGGGACGATGTCGTCGGCGGCGGAGCACTGCGCGTTGTAAGTCGTACACCTGTGTCAGGCACCTCTTCAGTCGTTCGGATGTTGTGTTAGATGGAGACTATAGCCGAACTGCCCTCGCGCGACAGTGCGCCGGCGGCCTTCAGCAGGAACAGAGCAGGTGAGAACGGCTCAGCGAAAAGAAAAGGCTCTCCGCACCTGCAGGTGCGGAGAGCCGGTTTCTTCAGCTGGAGCTCATCTGGTGGAGGCAAGGGGACTCGAACCCCTAACCCCCTGCTTGCAAAGCAGGTGCGCTACCAATTGCGCCATGCCCCCAGATTTTTCAGGCTATCAGACCGAATCTGTAGCCCGGGACCAGACTTCGCGAGCATCCTCAGCGCGTCGCCATTGGCGATAACCGAGGATCCCCGCCACGGAGAGAGCCGCAAAGACAATGCGCTTCATTGCTTCCTCCTGGAGTCCGGGGTGGGCGTAGGAGGACTTGAACCTCCGACCTCATCGTTATCAGCGATGCGCTCTAACCGCCTGAGCTATACGCCCCCGACACCTCATACAAGGTGCGTCATCCTCATCAGGACGACCACTACACGTTACATCGTCCCCAGCGGCGCCGCCAAATCGGGAACCGGCATCCGGTCCCACGGGAGCCGCGAGGCTCAGTCGTCGGTCAGTGTGACGCCGACGCCTCCCACCAGGGAGGCGGAGAGGTTGTACAGCACCGCTGCCAGCATCGAGAGCACGGTCAGCAGCACCACATTGATCACCGCGATGATCGTCGCGAAGGAGGCGACCTGTCCGATGGTGACGAGCTCCTCCACGCGGAAGGTCCCGCCGCCGCCCTCGGTGCCCAGAATCTGGCCCAGGAGCTCGTTGACCCGGTCGAAGATGCCTGTGACGTCCATCACCGACCACAGGGTGACCGCGGCGACCACGGTCATGATCCCCAGCGCCACCGAGAGCAGGAAGCTCATCTTCAGCACCGACCAGGGATCGACCTTGGAGATCAGCAGCCGGGCCTTGCGCACCTTCGCCTTGGGCGTGGGTCGCACGAGACCGGGCTGAGGACGGGACCCGGCGGGACGCTGTCCGGCCGCAGGACGTCCGGCAGGGGCTCGCGAGCCGGCGCTGGGACGGGGACCCGGGGCCCCCGTCTGCGCGCCCTGGGGTGGGCTGGCCGTGGTGGCGCCCGCAGCAGACTGGGCGCGAGGCCGCGGCGCGGGGAACCGGTTGGCCGGGCGCGCCGCGGAGGAGCCGGTCTGGCTCCCTGAATTACCTGCGCCTTTGCTTGCGCTCACTGAAGACCTCCATCAGGCATCATCTCGGGCCGCTTCGTCTCGGTCCGCTTCATCAGGGACCAACGCTACTGCATCGGCGGGGTCTGGGCTGTCAGCTGGTTCCGAGCCGACCTCGGGTGTCTCGGACTCTCCGGTGACCGCCAGGGTCACTGCAGAGCTCCGCGCCACCTTGAGGATCCGGTCCTTCTTGCGCGGCTTCGCGAAGATGACCCCCATGGTGTCACGTCCCTTGGAGGGCACGCCGGAGACGGGGGAGCGCACCACCATGCCGGATTCCATGACCACGAGGACCTCGTCGTCGTCCTCGACCACCATGGCGCCGACGAGATCGCCGCGGTCCTCGACGAGCTTGCCCACCTTGATCCCGAGACCGCCGCGACCCTGCACGCGGTATTCGTCCACGTCTGAGCGCTTGGCATAGCCGGCCTCGGTGACCACGAACACATAGGAGCCCTCGGTGACGACGTCTGCGGCGAGCAGCTCGTCCTCCTCGCGGAACTTCATGCCGGTCACACCGGAGGTGGCGCGTCCCATCGGGCGCAGCGCCTCATCGGTGGCGGTGAAGCGCAGCGACTGGCCCTTTCGCGATACCAGCATCAGGTCATCCTCGGCTGAGACCAGCTTGGAGGAGACCAGCTCATCGTCCTCGCGCAGGTTGATCGCGATGACGCCGGCCTGGCGGGGGGTGTCGTAGTCGGTGAGCACCGTCTTCTTCACCAGGCCCCGCTTGGTGGCGAGCACCAGGTACGGCGCGTCCTCATAGGTGCGCAGCGGCAGCACCCCGGCGATGTACTCATCGGGCTGGAACGCCACGATGTTCGCCACGTGCTGGCCCTTGGAATCCCGTCCCGACTCCATCAGGTCATAGCACTTGGTGCGGTAGACCCGGCCGAGATTGGTGAAGAAGAGGATCCAGTGATGTGTGGTGGTGACGAAGAAGTGCTCGACGATGTCATCGGCGCGCAGCTGGGCTCCGCGCACGCCCTTGCCGCCGCGGTGCTGCGCGCGGTAGTTGTCGATCTTGGTGCGCTTGACGTAGCCATCACGGGTGATGGACACGACCACGTCCTCCTCGGGGATCAGATCCTCCATGGCCATGTCACCGTCGTAGCCGAGCTGGATATGCGTCCGTCGATCGTCGCCGTGCTTCTCCACGATCGTGTCCAGCTCAGCGCCGACGATGCGCCGCTGCCGGTCCTCCGAGCCCAGAATGTCCTGGAAGTCGGCGATCATGGTCATCAGCTCGTCGTATTCGTCCTGCAGCCGCTGCCGCTCGAGCGCGGCGAGCTTGCGCAGCTGCATGTCCAGGATGGCCTGGGCCTGATCGTCGTCGATCTCCAGCAGCGACTTCAGGTTCTGCCTCGCCTCGTCCACGGTGGAGGAGCCGCGGATCGTGGAGATCACGCGGTCGAGATCATCCAGCGCCTTGAGCAGGCCCACCTTGATGTGCGCCTCACGCTGGGCCTTGTCGAGCCGGAACTGGGTGCGCCGGACGATCACCTCGATCTGGTGCGTGACCCAGTGGTGGACGAAGGCATCCAGGCTCAGCGTGCGCGGTATCCCGTCGACCAGCGCGAGCATGTTCGCGGAGAAGTTCTCCTGCAGCTGGGTGTGCTTATAGAGGTTGTTCAGCACCACCTTCGCCACGGCATCGCGCTTGAGCACGACCACCAGGCGCTGACCGGTGCGGCCCGAGGACTCGTCACGCAGGTCAGCGATCCCTGAGACCTTGCCGTCCTTGACCAGCAGTGCGATCTTCCGCGCCAGGTTGTCGGGGTTGGCGTGGTACGGCAGCTCGGTGACCACCAGGCAGGTGCGCCCCTGGAGCTCCTCGACGCTGACCACTGCGCGCATGGTGATCGAGCCGCGACCGGTGCGGTAGGCCTCTTCGATGCCCCGGGTGCCCAGGATCTGCGCGCCGGTGGGGAAATCGGGACCCTTGATGCGGGTCAGCAGCGCCTCCAGCAGCTCTTCGCGGCTGGCCTGCGGGTTCTGCAGGTACCACTGCACCCCGGAGGCCACCTCGCGCAGGTTGTGCGGCGGGATGTTCGTGGCCATGCCCACGGCGATGCCGGATGAGCCGTTGACCAGCAGGTTCGGGAAGCGGGAGGGCAGGACAACCGGTTCCTGCTGCTTGCCGTCGTAGTTGTCCTGGAAGTCGACGGTGTTTTCGTTGATGTCCCGGACCATCTCCATGGCCAGCTGGGCCATCTTGGTCTCGGTGTACCGAGGAGCGGCCGCGCCGTCGTCGCCGGGGTTGCCGAAGTTTCCCTGCCCGGTGGCCAGCGGATAGCGCATCACCCAGTCCTGGATGAGCCGCACCAGGGCATCGTAGATCGCCGAGTCACCATGCGGGTGATAGGAACCCATCACCTCGCCCACCACGCGGGCGCACTTGTTGAAAGACCGGTCCGGGCGGAAGCCGCCGTCGTACATCGCGTAGAGCACGCGGCGGTGGACCGGCTTGAGCCCGTCGCGGACGTCAGGCAGCGCTCGGCCGACGATCACGGCCATCGCGTAGTCCAGATAGGACCGCTTCATCTCGGTCTGCAGATCAATCTGGCGGATCCGGTCGGTGGTCACGATGTCATCGACGACGACGCCCTCGACTGCCTCGGACGGACCGCCCTGGGAATCCTGTGGTTCTTCGGTGTTGTCACTCACGTGTGGTGTTCTCCCTGTTGCGGAATTCGACGGCTGATCTTCTCCTGGGCCCTGGTGGGCATGCGGGGATCAGATGTCGAGGAAGCGGACGTCCTTGGCGTTCTGCTGGATGAATCCGCGGCGGGACTCGACGTCTTCACCCATGAGGATGGAGAACACCTCGTCGGCGGCGGCGGCGTCCTCCATGGAGACCTGGAGCAGCGTGCGGTGGTCCGGATCCATGGTGGTCTCCCACAGCTCCGAGTAGTCCATCTCGCCCAGACCCTTATAGCGCTGGATGCCCAGCTCCTTGGGCAGCTTGCGGCCCTTGGATCGACCCTCGGCGAGGGCCCTGTCCCGCTCGGAGTCGGTGTAGACATAGTCCATGGGTCCGGACTGCCACTTGATCTTGTACAGCGGCGGCTGGGCCAGGAAGACGTTGCCGTGCTCGATCAGCGGGCGCATATAGCGGAAGAGCAGGGTCAGCATCAGGGTGGTGATGTGCTGACCGTCCACGTCAGCATCGGCCATCAGCACGATCTTGTGGTAGCGCAGCTTGGCCTGGTCGAAGTCCTCACCGATGCCGGTGCCGAAGGCGGTGATCATCGACTGGACCTCTTGATTGCCCATGGCCCGGTCGAGCCGGGCGCGCTCCACATTGAGGATCTTCCCGCGCAGCGGCAGGATCGCCTGGGTGCGCGGGTCGCGACCGCGCTTGGCCGAGCCGCCGGCGGAGTCACCCTCGACCAGGTAGATCTCAGACTCGGAGGGGTCCTTGGAGGAGCAGTCCGCGAGCTTGCCGGGCATGCCCATGGTCTCCAGCGGAGATTTCCGGCGGGCGTTCTCCCTGGCCTTTCGCGCGGCGACGCGGGCATGCGCGGCGGACTGGGCCTTGCGCACGATGTCCCGCGCCGGACCGGGGTTCCGCTCCAGCCAGTCACCGAGGTAGTCGTTGACCACGCGCTGAACGAAGCCGCGGGTCTCGGTGTTGCCCAGCTTGGTCTTGGTCTGGCCCTCGAACTGCGGTTCGCGCAGCTTCACCGAGATCACCGCGGTGAGGCCCTCGCGGATGTCCTCGCCGGTGAGATTGTCATCCTTCTCGCGCAGGATCTGCTTGTCCCGGGAGTACTTGTTGATCAGCGTGGTCATGGCCGCGCGGAAGCCCTCCTCGTGGGTGCCGCCCTCATGAGTGTTGATCGTGTTCGCGTAGGTGTGCACTGATTCTGAGTAGGACAGCGTCCACTGCATCGCCAGCTCGGCCGCCATGCCGCGCTCGGTGTCCTCGGTCTCGAAGGCGATCACGTCATCGTGGACCACCTCGGCACGCTTGGTCGAGTTGAGATGGTTGACGTAGTCCAGGAGCCCGGCGTCGTACTGGTAGACGACAACACGGCCCTTGGGGGTCTCGATGATGCCGTCGCTTCCTCCGCCAGCTTCGGTGGGCTCCAGCTCGGCTGCGGCGGCGTCGTCCTCATGATGTCCCTCGAGGATCTCGTCGTGGACCACTTCGTTGCCAGCGATGTTGCGCTCGTCGCGCAGGGTGATGCGCAGTCCCTTGTTCAGGAAGGCCATCTGCTGGAACCGCGCGCGCAGGGTCTCGAAGTCGAACTCGGTGCTCTCGAAGATCTGCGGATCCGGGAAGAAGATCTGGGTGGTGCCGGTGGCCTCGGTCTCGGCACCGCGGGTCAGCTCATGAGTGGTCTCGCCGCCGTTGCCGAAGCCGATGCTCCACTCGTAGCCCTGCCGGCGCACGGTGGTGCGGACCTCCTCGGAGAGCGCGTTGACCACCGAGATGCCCACACCGTGCAGACCGCCGGAGACGGCGTAGCCGCTGCCGCCGAACTTGCCTCCCGCGTGCAGCACAGTCATCACGACCTCGACAGTGGGACGACCCTCTTTGGGGTGCATGTCCACGGGGATGCCGCGTCCATCGTCCTCGACGCGAACGCCGCCGTCCTCCTGCAGAGTGACCTGGATGTGCGAGCAGTAGCCGGCCAGGGCCTCATCCACAGAGTTGTCGACGACTTCATAGACCAGGTGGTGCAGACCGCGCTCTCCAGTGGAGCCGATGTACATGCCGGGACGCTTGCGGACTGCTTCCAGGCCCTCCAGGACGGTGATGTCCGAGGCGCCGTAGGTGCCCTGATGCTGCTTGTTCTCGTTAGCCGAGGTCACGGGCTATGCCGTCTCCTTGAGTCGCCGGGAAGGTCGTGGAAGCTGACCTTGTCATGACACAGACCAGTCCGAGTGGCATGAGCGCTCGGACCGTGTCCCCAGTCTACCGCGCCACGGCCACAGATCCGCATTTCTCGACCGCTCCGAAGGCATGGATCCAGGCTCTGGAGACCGGCGAAGGGGCCTGCAAGCAATCAGCAGACCTTCCGACAGGGATGGGTTCCACCCTATGGGCCCCAGTGCGGCATATCGCGGCCTGGCGATTCCGACCCGGCACCGTGTGCCAGGCGCGGCGAGGTGCGCGGCAAGGTGCCCGACGCTGCAGCTGACGCGGGGGTCATCCGTAGGTGTCGCGGGGGCCGCGCCCGCGCACCGACCAGCGGCCCTTCTTCCAGCTCGGTGCCTGGGGACCGCGGATGCTCAGTCCCGTCACGATGCCGGGTCCGAGCTCTCGGTTGAAGACATCCATCAGCTGGGGCTGCATGAGCTTCAGGTTCGTGGCCCAGGCGGACGAGTCGCAGAGGACTTCGACCACGCCGTTCTCGAACTTCTCCGGCCTGCAGTGTTCTGCGATCGCGCTGCCCACCAGCTGTTCCCATCGCGCGATCACCGAACCCACCGCCACCGGCGAACTCCAGCCGCGGGTCTTGATCAGTCCATCGACCACGCCGCCGAGCAGGTTCGGGTCCCGCCGATCGGCGCCGGGTCCCCGCTTGGCCGCCGCGGCGCGCTTCTGGCGGTCCCCTCCGCTGCTGCGCGGATCCCCGGCGAGCGAGGTTCCCTTCGGGGTCCCGCGGAGTCGGTGTTCACCGCGCCCCCTGGCGGCGGCCCGCATGCGGGCGAGCAGGATCTTGGCGGCGTCCTCATGGTCCTGGAGGTGGTCCTCAAGGCTGTTCATGGACTGACACCTGGCTGATCTGGTCCACCGATTCCACGCGCAGCGCGTGTCCCATGAGGCTCTCCGGGACATCATCGTCCACGGCCGCGGTCACGATCAGCTGCTCCGCCTCGGCCGCGAGCTCGGCCAGACGACGACGGCGGCGCGCGTCCAGCTCGGCGAAGACATCGTCGAGGATCAGCACCGGCTGGGCGCCCTCGGCGGGATCGTCATCGACCATCACGCGGTAGGCGCCGAGACGCAGCGCCAGCGCGAAGGACCAGGTCTCGCCGTGGGAGGCGAACCCCTTCACAGGCACCTCGTCCAGGCTGAAGGCGATGTCATCGCGATGCGGCCCCACCAGGGTGATGGCTCGGTCGCGCTCTGCGCGCCGGCTGGCCTGCAGCCGCTGCAGCATCAGGGCACCCAGCTCCGCGCGGGAGAGCAGCTCCAGCGCCGAGGCATCCGGCAGCTCGGTCCCGACCTCGGAGAGGTCATGCTCCTGCCCGAGGGCGGCCGGGGCCACCGATCCCGGATCCCCCTCGGGCTCGAGCGAGCTGAAGTATTGGACCCTGGCCGTGCGAACACTCCCGGAGAGCTGCTCGTAGGCGGTCGCCACATGCGGTCGCATCGCGGTGAGCATCTCAAGCCGTGCCTTGAGCAGATGAGATCCGGTTTCGGAGAGCTGATGGTCCCAGACCGCGAGCGTGGATTCATGCGTGGAGCTGAAACCCTCGTGTCGGATCGACTTCAGCAGAGCGTTGCGCTGTCTGAGGACCTTCTCGTAGTCCAGCCGCACGCGTCCCAGCGCGGGCCGCAGCTGCACGGCGAGGTCGTCGAAGAGCCGGCGCCGAAAGGTGGGCGGGCCTTTGATCAGCTCAAGGTCCTCGGGGGCGAACAGCACTGTGCGCAGGATCCCGAGCACATCGGTGGCCCGGACCGGGTTTCCCCGATTGATCCGGGCGCGATTGCTGCGGCCGGGGTTGATCTCCACCTCAAGCTTGGCCTGTCTGCTCCCGCGGTGTGCATCCGCGCGGATGAAGGCCTGCTTCTCGCCGTGGCGCACCAGCGGCGCATCCTGGGTGACCCGGTGCGAGCTCAAGGTGGAGAGATAGCCGATGGCCTCGGCGATGTTGGTCTTGCCGACTCCGTTGAAGCCCAGCAGCACGTTGGGACCCGGGTGCAGCTGCAGCTCCGCATGGGCGTAGCTGCGGAAGTCCGTGAGGGTCAGCTGTGACAGCCGCATGGTCTCCTCGGCTGCCCGCGTCTACTGGTTGATCAGACGCACCGGCATCAGCAGATACCGGAAGTCGATGGACTTCTCCCCATCGGCCTCGGCCTGGCCCGTGATCATCGCGGGTTTGGGAGCCGAGACGAAGGAGAACCGCAGGTACTGGGAATCGATGACGTTGAGTCCCTCGTTCAGGTACGCCGGGTTGAAGCCGACGGTGATCGGTTCGCCGTTGAGGGTGGCCGGAATGACCTCGGAGGCTGAGGCGGCGTCGTCCACGCCGGCGTCGAGGATGACCTCGTCGTCCTCGGTGAACTGCAGACGCACGTGACCGTTGCGCTCGGAGACCAGTGAGACACGACGTGCCGCTTCGATGAACTCCGCGGTGTTGACCACGGCGTGGATCGGGGTGTCCTCGGGGAAGAGCTGACGGATCTTCGGGTAGTCACCGTCGACGAGCACTGAGGTCGTGCGACGCCCACCGGAGGAGAAGCCCACCAGCTCGGCCGATTCGGAGAGGGCGATCTGCAGCGATCCGGCTCCGGCCAGGGACTTTGCGACATCGTTGAGGGTCTTGGCCTTGATCAGCACGGAGGTGGAGATGTCCGGCGTCACGGGGCTCCAGTGGATCTCGCGCATGGCCAGCCGGTACCGGTCTGTGGCCAGGAAGGTGATCGTGTCGCCCTCGATCTCGACCTTGACGCCGGTGAGGATGGGCAGGGTGTCGTCCTTGGAGGCGGCGGTGATCACCTGTGAGACCGCCCGGGCGAACGCTGCGCCGTCCACGGTTCCTGCGGTCTCGGGCATGCCCGGAAGCTCCGGGTACTCGTCCACCGGCATCGTGGAGAGCGTGAACTTCGAGGATCGGCAGGTCAGGAGCACGCGAGAATCCTGAAGCTGCACTGTCACCGGCGCATTGGGCAGGGACTTGACGATGTCGTTGAGAAGCCGTCCGGAGACGAGGATCGTTCCCTGCTGCACGACATCTGCTTCGATGTGCAGCTGGGCCGAGATCTCGTGGTCGAAGCTGGAGATGGTGACCGTCTGGTCGGCCGCGGTGATGTGCAGACCTGCCAGGACCGGTGCGGGGGGTCGAGGGGAGAGTGAACGGGCGGCCCATGAGACCGCTTCGGAGAGAACGTCCCGTTCAACAGTGAACTCCACTGATCCCTGCCTTCCTTGGTGCGCTTCGACAGCCGGGTCGGTGAATGTCAAGCATCTGCGGGTTGTGTCGAGTGTCGAGCCTACCTGCAAATCCGAGGGGGACGCTAGCAGAGAGGAAGAGGACCACCATATGAGGTCTCTGTGGTGCACGCAGGCACAAGATCTGGGATGGCTCTCGTTCTTCCCCGCTCTGCACCGACCGGTGATTGTTCTCTGTCATTCAAAGGGTTAAGGGGCAGAAGTGTTAACAGGTGTTGTGGAAACTGTGGATAAGTCCCTCGATGCGGGTGTCTGGCCTGAACTGCCTGTGTACTCGGCGGTGGACGCTTTCCGCTTCGGGTGTGCAGGGATGTGGAATATCTCCACGCCGCCGACATGTCATTTCCCCAGCTCGACGGTCATGGTCCCCAATGTCAGCGGATGGTGCACCGCATACTGCACCGGTTTATCCACAGCCGTTGAAGAGAATCTGGGAAACTCCACTGCGTCCTGTGGATATGTGGGAAAACCTGTGGAGATCTCCCTGAGGTCTGGCCCCTGATCCTATGGGAGACGCGGAATGACAATGGTGTGAGCTGTGGAGCGGAGAGTTCTCCACAGGTGTCAACAGTGGTCCTGACTGCGGAGCGCGCAGCGGTTAGCGCTGCTGCTTGATCTTGTTGGTCAGCTCGGTGACCTGGTTGAAGACGGCCCGCCGCTCGGCCATGAGCTCGCGGATCTTGCGCTCCGCGTACATCACCGTCGTGTGATCGCGGCCTCCCAGCGCCTGACCGATCTTGGGCAGGGACATCTCCGTGAGCTCCCGCAGCAGGTACATGGCGATCTGCCGGGCGTTGACGAGCTTCCGGTTGCGGGACTTCGAGGTCAGCTCCTCCACTGTGAAGGTGAAGTACTCCGCGGTCGCGTTGATGATCTGGTCTGCTGTGATCTCTTGAGCGTGGTCATCGGATATCAGATCCCGCATGACCTGTTCCGCGAGAGCAAGGTCCACGGACTGCTTGTTCAGCGCGGCATAGGCGGTGACCCGGATCAGCGCACCCTCGAGCTCGCGGATGTTCGAGGAGATCTTCGAGCCGATGTACTCCAGGACGTCGTCGGGACAGGAGAAGTTCTCGGCGGTGGCCTTCTTCCGCAGGATCGCGATGCGCGTCTCCAGCTCAGGAGGCTGGATGTCAGTGATCAGTCCGAGCTCGAACCGCGACCTGAGCCGCTCCTCGAAGCCGGAGAGCCGCTTCGGCGGCAGGTCCGAGGTGATGACCACCTGCTTGTTGTTGTTGTAGAGCGTGTTGAAGGTATGGAAGAACTCCTCGACGGTTCGTTCTTTGTCAGCGAGGAACTGGATGTCGTCGAGGAGCAGGATGTCGACGTTGCGGTACAGGTGCTTGAAGCTGGCGCCCTCGTCGTCGCGGATCGAATTGATGAAGTCATTGGTGAACTCCTCGGAGTTCACGTAGCGGACGCGGATCCCGGAGTAGAGCCGCTGCGCGTAATGGCCGATCGCGTGGAGCAGGTGAGTCTTGCCCAGGCCCGAGTCCCCGTAGATGAACAACGGGTTATAGGCCTTGGCGGGAGCCTCGGCCACGGCGTTCGCCGCGGCGTGGGCGAAGCGGTTCGAGGAGCCGATCACGAAGGTGTCGAAGGTGTAGCGGGGATTCAGCCGGGATGTCTCGTAGTGCTCGATGCCGCTGGCCGCGAAGGAGGCCGGAGCAGCCGGTCGTGCCAGAGGCCTCCGCTCGGAGAGCCGCTCCTGGTGCAGGGGCTGTTCGGCGCGTTCGTACTGGGAATAATCCGTCGGCGCGAAGCTGCGCCGGCCGAACCCGTCATGCGCCGGCTCGGCACGCTCGTACACGCTGCGAGCGGGGGCGGGACTGCGCCCGGTCTCCTCCTGAGGCAGTTCGCTGGGATAGAGATCATCCACGGCGGTGGAGGATGCCGAAGCCGCCGAAGGGGCTGACGCGGCGCTGCCGGAGAGACCGATCTCACGCTGGCGCTGGGCGAGCTCCGGGTCGATCACATAGGCGCAGCGGACCGCTTTTCCGAACACCGTGCGCAGGGCGGCGCTGAGCTGGGTGGCCAACGTGGACTGCATGAGTTCCCGCACGCGCTCGTGGGGGACGGCCAACAGCAGGGTGTCCCCGATGAGCTGGTCTCCCTGCGGCACCGCCCGGCCCACATCGGTGAGCTTCAGACCGGCGATGCCGTGGTTCTCGCGGAGCTCGGCCAGCACCTGCTGCCATTGGCGCGGCACATCGACCTCATACTCAGCAGGCACGCTGCTCCCCTCGTGGACATCGGCGAATTTCTGCACACAGTATTCCACAGCTTCTGTGGATACTCCTGTGGGAAAACCGGCATCTTCCGCGTCATCCCGGCTCAGACCGCGTTGATCTCGCGGCGCTGCCAGCCGAGCAGTCCCAGCAGGATCCCGCCGATCCCGAGTCCGCTGAGCCAGAGCACCGGAGCCCAGGCGATGGGTTCCACCGGGTACTGGGCGAGGTGGGAGAAGATGTTGACCTCATGCAAGAGCTCAGGCAGGTCCAGGAGCTGCCCGAAGTTGGTCATCACCGCCGCCCAGCCCACGAGGCTGAAGCCGACCACGCCGGTGAAGCGGGGAGCCCAGCCGAAGGCCGCGGCAGTCATCCCCACCACGGCGAGCACGGCCGGGCCCTGATGAAGGCTCGCCAGGAGAAGGTCTGCGAAGTGCTGACCCGAGTCTTCACGCAGCACCGCAGCGGCCGCGCCGCCGGTGGAGAGCCCCACCAGGAGCAGGATCAGCGCGAGGCCTCCCAGCAGCACGGTGAGGTGCGCCGTCATCCAGCCTCGACGGCCCAACGGGGCGGTGAGCAGCAGCTCCGCTCGCCCGTGAGCCTCCTCCCGACGCATATGGGCCACCCCGCTCACACCTGCCGCGGCGACGAAGATCGCCAGGAATACCCCCATGTACGCCAGGTAGCCCAGCATCAGGTCTTCGCCGGTGAAGACCTGTTGGAACTGTTCGGGCAGATCGTCCGCGGCCTCCATCATGGTCCGGGCATAGCCTCCGAACATGGCCCCGCACAGCACCAGGGCGATGCCCCAGCCGCGCAGGCCGCTGCGCAGACCATGGGCCGCGATTCCAACCGGGGTCCCGAGCGAGGCACGAGCGCGTGCCGGCCCCGGCCGCGCGGGGAGAAGGCCAGCACCGAGATCCCGACGCGTGCTGAGCTTCAAGGCCCAGGCGACGCCCGCGAGGGCCAGGACGAGCAAGAGAGCCAGCGGCCACCAGCGGTCCTCCACATAGGGGGCGGTCTGCTGTGACCAGCCCAGGGGCGAGAACCAGGACAGAGCCGTGCCTCCGGCAGCCGCCATGTCCCCGCCCATGCGGATCAGATAGCTCAGCCCGAGCAGTGATCCGGCCAGGCCCGAAGCGGTTCGAGCGGATTCGGTGAGCTGGGCAGCGACGGCACCGGCGGCCGCGAAGAAGATTCCGACCGAGGACCCTGACCCTGCCACCAGCAACGAACCAGCAGGGGCGAATCCGCCGGAGAGTGCTCCCAGCAGGACCAGGATCGCGGCCAGGAGATTCGCCAGCAGCACCAGCATCAGCGCGGCGGCCAGGGTGGCGTGGCGACCCACCACATTGGCCCGCAGCAGCTCGGCCCGGCCTGACTGCTCCTCCCCCCGGGTGTGCCGCACCACGGTGAAGATGCTCATGAGTGCGGTCAAGAGATAGATGAAGAGCACGTAGCCTGCGGCGTAGAACCGCTCGAAGGTGGGTTCTGCCATTCCGTAGGCCGGACCGGTCATCAGCCGTCCCACCGGATCGGCGAAGATTCCGGCCATCTGGATCAGCTCAGCCTCGTCGGCGACGATGGCCTGGACTGCGTTGGCCACGTAGAAGCTCATCAGCCCGATGCCGAGGACCCAGAGCCCCAGCCGCAGGCGATCCCGGCGCAGCATCAGGCGCAGCAGCAGGCCGGTGCCGGTCAGGCTGGCGTGGTCGGCCGAGCTGCGAGTGGCGGAGGGTGCCCGAGGCGGCGTCGTCATGATGCCCCGCTGGAGGCCGTCGCGCCGTCGGGGCCGTAGTGACGGATCAGGAGCTGTTCCAGGGTGGGCGGGTGGGCCGTGAGGGCGCGGAGCCCCAGGGACGTCAGGTACTGCATGGTCTCGGCCAGATGGTCTGCGTCGACCTCCACGATCGTCCGCGGGGAGCCCCCTGCGGTGCTGAGTCGCAGATCATGGACGCCCTCGAGGTGTCCCAGACGCTCAGGCGGCCGCTCGGTCTCGAACTCCACCGTGGTCCGCGTCATATGACGAAGCTGGGAGAGGCTCCCGGATTCGACGACGCGACCCTCGCGGATGATGGAGATGCGGTCTGAGAGCGCCTCGACCTGGGCGAGGATGTGACTGGAGAGCAGCACCGAGCGTCCCTCGGACCTGGTCTCCGCGATGACCTGCTGAAACACGACCTCCATGAGCGGGTCCAGGCCCGCGGTGGGCTCGTCGAGCAGCAACAGATCCACCTCAGCCGCCAGCGCGGCGATCAGAGCGACCTTCTGCCGATTGCCCTTGGAATACGTGCGGGTCTTCCGGCGGGGGTCCAGTGCGAAGCGCTCGATGAGGGCATCGCGACGAGAAGTGACGTGCCTGGAGCCGGCGGCACGGCTGCGCAGGCGAAGGAACATGTCGATGACTTCGCCTCCGGTCAGAGTCGGCCAGAGCTCGACGTCGCCGGGGACGTAGGCCAGGCGACGGTGCAGGGCCACCGCATCGCGCCAGGGGTCGCCGCCGAGGACCCGGACGGTTCCCGAGTCCGGTCTCAGCTGACCCAGCAGCACACGCAGCGCGGTGGACTTTCCTGCGCCATTGGGCCCGAGGAAGCCGTGGACCTCTCCCGCGGGGATGCTGAGATCCAGACCATCCAGGGCTCGCACCCGGCCGAAGGTCTTTCTCAGCTGCTCCACCTGGATGACGGGGTTCTCGGCAGTCATGTCCGCTCCTCTCGCCGTCCGATCCTGGGCCGGAGATACTACGATAGATCTCAGCGATGCCGCGGCCAATGGGCTGCGGGCCGGTGTCGGCCAGGATGCGGTGTGGATGAAGCCCGGCCTGACTTGACGACGCGCCGGGAACTCCCCTAGTGTTGACAGGTCGCCCCACAGTCCTGTCGTGCCTGCACACAGAATACTTGTCCGGGGCCCGATTGACTTCAAACCATCCAAGTGGGAGTACACAGTGAGCAAGCGGACTTTCCAGCCGAGCAACCGCCGTCGCAGCCGCAAGCACGGCTTCCGTTCCCGTATGCGCACCCGTGCCGGCCGATCCATCATCTCGACCCGCCGCGCCAAGGGCCGCAAGGAACTCTCGGCCTGATCCAGAACCATCCACGCTGACCAGCTGGTCAGCCGGGGAGAGTGCCTGCACCTTCCCCGACACCACGGCCCGTCCCACAGACCAGGGAACGGGCCGTTCGTGCATCTGCGGCAGTGTGCTCCTGATCCGGGCCCTGCGGCACAGGCTCCACCGCACCGAAGGAGAACTGACGCCGTGCTTCCCCGAGAACACCGGCTGACCTCCTCGCGCGACCACCGCGACACGATGAGGCAGGGTGTCCGTGCCGGTGGCGGAGGGGTGATGGTCGCAGTGAGGTTCCGGGCGCCGTCGTCGCCGAGGGAGACCTCCTGGCGGTGTGGACTCGTGGTGTCCAAAGCTGTGGGCAATGCCGTCGTGCGGCACCGGATCCAGCGTCGACTGCGGCACATCGTCTTTGGCCTCATGCGGGAAGGTGCCGTGGCCGTGCCGACCGACGCTCGGCTGGACATGGTGATCCGAGCGTTCCCCGAGATCGTCGACCTCGATCACCTGCGGCTGAGGGCCGAGGTGCTCAGATGCGCTCAGCGGGCTCTGCAGAAGAGCTCCCGGAAGGCAGAGAAGCTGTGATCCCGCACAGAGACCACGCACACCCCGAACCTTCGGGAGCGCAGTGGGTCCGACATCGCGCCTATTACGTGGCCGTGGACGAGACCCCGGGACTGCCCTCCACGCTCGTCGAGGAGGAAGAGCTGCGGCGCGGCCGCTGGGGCTGGCTCAGGGCAGCACCCTCCCTGCTGCTCGCTCTGCTGATCAGGGGCTACCGCAGGATCATCTCGCCGCTCTACGGGCAGGTGTGCAGCTTCTACCCCAGCTGCTCCGCCTATGGGCTGGAGGCGGTGACCACGCATGGAGTCATCCGTGGGGTGCCGCTGACCATCTGGAGGGTCCTGCGCTGCAATCCCTTCACCGGCGGCGGGGTGGACGCGGTCCCCGCCACGTCTCGGATTTGGCCGCAGGGTGCAGTACCGACGATCATAGAGACAAACCACCCACCGATCCCACGCGACGATGATGACTGATGTCATCAGCGCCGCCGAGCCGGCAGGCTGCTTCCGCATGACGCCTGGCCACGAAATCTGAGAGATACATGGGCTTTTTCGATACAATCATGTGGCCCTTCACCTGGGCCGTCTCCTTCATCCTGAGCACCTTCCACGGGCTGTTGAGCGCCATCGGGCTGCCCTCAGAATCGGGATGGAACTGGGTTCTGTCCATCGTCCTGCTCGTGCTCGTGATCCGCATCATCCTGATCCCGTTGTTCGTCAAGCAGATCAAGTCCCAGCGGGGCATGCAGGTCGTCCAGCCCGAGGTCCAGAAGCTGCAGGCCAAGTACAAGGGCAAGAAGGACGCCGTCTCGCGTCAGCAGATGGCCCAGGAGCAGCAGGCGCTGTTCAAGAAGCACAACGTGAATCCGTTCATGACGTGTCTTCCGCTGCTGGCTCAGATGCCGATCTTCTTCGCGCTCTTCTGGATGCTCAACCGCATGCGCGAGGAGCAGAACCAGCAGCAGGGATATGGTGCGCTCTCCGCCGAGGAGGTGCAGAGCTTCGACGGCTCCTCGATCTTCGGCGTCAGCATGTCGGACATGTTCCTGCCCTCCTTCAGTGCAGATCCGACTCGGTGGGACGTCGTCCTCCTGACCTCGGTCATGATCGTCACCATGGTGGCCACTCAGTTCTTCACCCAGAAGCAGCTGATGAGCAAGAACATGTCTGAGGCAGCACTGACCGGACAGTTCGCCCAGACCCAGAAGATGATGCTCTACCTCCTGCCGCTGGTGTTCGTGGTCGGCGGCGTGAACTTCCCGGTGGGTGTGCTGGTCTACTGGACCGCCACCAACTTCTGGACCATGGGGCAGCAGTGGTGGGTCATCCGCAACAACCCGACCCCCGGCTCCCAGGCAGAGAAGGAGCTCAACCTGCGCCGCGCCGCCCGCGGCCTGCCGCCCTTCAACGAGACCCCGAAACCGGTGGAGCAGCCGAAGCCGACGGGCAAGCACCTCGGCCAGACCTCCCAGCCGGCGAAGAAGAAGAAGAGGAAGAAGTAGCCATCATGAGCGAGAAAGAGACGCAGCTGACCGAGGCGGAGAGCCCGGAGCAGGCTCCGACGCCCGCAGAGCATACGGACAGCCCGCAGGACGCGGCGAACTCGACCGGTGCTGAGAGCGGCGAGCCGGCGGACAGCGCGCAGCCCGCGGAGCACACCGCGTCTGATGAGGACGCTCCCGCCGCCGATCTGGAGAGCACGCCTGAGACAGCTCCGACGGAAGGTGCCACCGACGAGGGTGACATCGCTGCGGACTACCTGGAGGAGCTCCTGGACATCGTGGACCTGGATGGCGACATCGACATCGAGGTCCGTGGCGGTCGCACCTATGTCTCGATCCTCACCGAAGAGGGCGGCGAGGAGCTGGATGACCTCGTGGGCACCAGCGGGGAGGTGCTTGATGCGCTTCAGGAGCTGACTCGCCTGGCCGTGCTCACCGCCACGGGCGATCGCACGCGCCTGGTCCTCGACATCGCCGGACATCGCGAACGTCGACAGGGAGAGCTGCAGAAGCTGACCGAGAGCGCGATCACCAAGGTGCAGGAGCGCGGCGAGGACGTCCACCTGGAGCCGATGAGCGCCTATGAGCGCAAGATCGTCCACGACTTCGTTGCCGACTCGGGTCTGGTCAGCGAGTCCGACGGCGAGGGCAAGCGCCGTCACGTGGTCATCTCACCGGCATGAGCGACACTCAGCACGACCACCAGACTCCCGCTCCCGAGGACGACGGTCAGGAGCAGATGTCGAGCGGGAAGTCCGCTGAGCATGCTCCTGATGCTGGGATGGCCGAGCCGACGCTGGAGACTGGGACGGTCGAACCCGCCCAGGAGGCTCCCGGGCTCACCGCCGGTGAGCTGCATGCAGCGCAGACCCTCTTCGGAGACCGCCTCGGACTCGCCGAGACCTATGTCAAGCACCTGTGCTCCACAGGCATCGACCATGGACTGCTCGGTCCTCGGGAAGTCCCCAGGATCTGGTCACGCCACGTGCTCAACTGCGCAGTGCTCGCCCCAGAGCTCACCGCCGGCACGACGGTCGCGGACGTGGGTTCTGGAGCCGGTCTTCCGGGACTTGCGCTCGCCATCGCGCGGCCTGATGTTGAGTTCATCCTGATCGAACCGATGGAGCGGCGCGTTGAATGGCTGAGCTCGGTGGTCCAGGACCTTCAGCTGGACAACGTGCAGCTGATCCGGGCGCGCGCGGAGGAGGTCACTGACGAGGTCATGGCCGATGTCGTCACTGCCCGCGCCGTGACAGCTCTGAAAAAGCTTTTGCCCCTTACAGTTCCGCTGTTGGACGACGACGGGGAGCTGCTCCTGCTCAAGGGCCGCAGCGTCCACGGCGAGATCGAGGCGGCATCGAAGTCCTTCAGTCGGCACAAGCTGCACAAGCCCACGGTGCAGCTTCTGGGTGAAGGGCTCCTGGAGGAGCCGAGCACCGTGGTGCGCTGCCGGCGCCGCTCCGCTCGAGCACGCTGAGCCGTCCAGCAGGATACGGACCACGGCGTTGAAGCCGCGGTCCAGCCTCCGGAGGGCGCAGCCGTGCCTGTGGCCTAGACTCATAGATGTGCCGGCGGTGCACCATCTCGAGGGTGCCCTGCGCGGGAGCGTGACCTGGACCAGTCGTGACGAAGGAAGTGTGGCCCGTGCAAGAGAACCCCGTTTCACGTGAAACCAGTGGTACGGCGAAGGCCGCCGATGCGGCCGCGAGCATGGCAGAAGGATCCTCGATCCTGGAATCCCTCGGCGCCTCCTCTCCCCTGGCCGCAGAACTCGCGGACGAGAACCGACGCCGCAAGAAGCTCGTCTCCACGGAGCTGAACCGCCCCGACCACACGCGAGCGATCACCGTCTCGAATCAGAAGGGCGGGGTCGGCAAGACCACCAGCACAGTCAACCTCTCTGCTGCACTTGCAGACCAGGGGTTCAATGTCCTGGTCATTGACATCGACCCGCAGGGCAACGCCTCGACGGCTTTGGGCATCGAGCACTCCGCAGACACCGATTCCATCTACGATGTGCTCATCGAAGACTTCGCGCTGGCGGACGTGGTGGCAGACTGCCCAGACATCCAGCGACTTCAGGTCGTTCCGGCGACCATCCATCTGGCCGGAGCTGAGATCGAGCTGGTCTCCCTGGTCGCGCGTGAACAGCGACTCCAGCGGGCTCTCGCCGAGTACTACCGGTACCGGGAGGAGAACGGTCTGGAGCGCCTGGACTTCGTGTTCATCGACTGCCCCCCGAGTCTAGGTCTCCTCACGGTCAATGCTTTCGTCGCGGCGCAGGAAGTTCTCATCCCCATCCAGTGTGAGTACTACGCACTCGAAGGTCTGAGTCAGCTGTTGAACAACATCGGGATGATCCAGAAGCACCTGAACCCGCCGCTGCGGGTGTCCACGATTCTGCTCACCATGTATGACGGGCGGACGAACCTCGCGTCTCAGGTGGCAGGCGAGGTGCGTGAGCACTTCCCCGAGTCGGTGCTCAAGTCGGTCATTCCGCGAAGCGTGCGGATCTCGGAAGCGCCCTCTTATCAGCAGTCGGTCATCAGCTACGACCGCTCCTCCACGGGTGCACTGGCCTACCTCGAGGCTGCTGCGGAACTCGTCCAGCGCTCCTGAACTTCCCGGCCTCCGCGCGGGTCGCGCGGGTCGCGCGGGGTCAGTGGCAGCGCGAACGTGGGCGAGGTGCGTGCGGCCGCTGCCCACGCGTGTTCTGCTGAGTTTCACGTGAAACGCAGCAAGTGACGCTACGCCCGCAGTGTGGATCGCGGGGCGTGATGGGGTGGGCTGGCGAGGCCAGGTTTCACGTGAAACGTCGGCGACCGCGTTGAGCCCATTGGCGGCCGGGAACAACGACCGCTGTCCGCGCTGGGCACGTCAAGATCCACGGCAGACCGGAGTCTGTTCTGTCGTGCGGTTCGACCAGGTCCCGCCTTGCCTTCCTTTCGGCGTTCTCAGCTCAGTTCTATGGCGATGAGGACGCTGTTTCACGTGAAACGCCGCTGCGCAGCACTGTTCTGGACTGATCGGTGAGGATTCCTCCGTAGAATAGGATCTACCGCGCCAAAGTTCACGCGGGTTGAGGCGAGAACTCTAGGAGGCTTCTGCATGGCGGAACGTAAACGGCGCGGGCTTGGACGAGGTCTGGGTGCCTTGATCAACAGCGATTCTCAGGACGCAGAGACAGAGGCAGAGCCAGGGGCTCTGGCGGAAGCCGATGTGCCTGAGGAAGCTGCCGACGCTGCGCCTGCCACGCAGGTTTCACGTGGAACATCTGGGCCCCGAGCTGCGGCCCCGCGTCCGATCGACGTGTTCTTCTCTGCGAAGTCTGACCTTGAGGGGCCGTATGTGGCCCGAGATTCTGCAGCGATTCCCCGCTCTGCCACGACCTCGCGTCGGGTCAGCCCGGGTCAGCGCGCTCCTATGCCGGACGTGTTGTCGCGAAGCAGCGCCAGACAGGCGGAATCTGAGAGCGTCACCTCCGATGGCAGCGCGAAGACGAGCGATCCCTCAGGTGCGGCAGAACCGCCAGCGAGGACGCCTGAAGGGGAACCACCGTCCGCCACGGCCCCCGAGGGCGCGTGGACTGGTTCCGTTTCACGTGAAACAGGCGGATCCGTGAATGGTGCGGAGTTCCGCTCGATTCCAGTGGACTCCATCGTGCCCAACCCTCGTCAGCCTCGCCAGGAGTTCGACGAGGAGCATATGGACGAGCTCATCCACTCCATCCGCGAGATCGGCATGCTGCAGCCCGTCGTCGTGCGCCCAGCGGGACCCGATCATTATGAATTGGTCATGGGCGAGCGCAGGTGGAGGGCATCGAAGGCCGCTGATCTGCAGACTGTCCCCGCGATCGTGCGGATGACCAAGGACGATGACCTCCTGCGTGACGCGCTCCTGGAGAACATCCACCGCTCCCAGTTGAATCCGCTGGAGGAGGCGGCGGCGTACCGACAGCTCCTGGATGACTTCAACTGCACCCAGGATGAGCTCGCCGAACGCATCGGGCGTTCGCGCCCGCAGATCAGCAATACGCTGCGGCTGATGAAGCTGCCTCCTGCTGTGCAGCGACGCGTTGCCGCTGGCGTGCTGTCCTCCGGACACGCACGGGCGCTGCTCGGTCTGAAGTCCACAGAGCAGATGGAGCAGCTCGCCGGACGCATCGTCGCGGAAGGTCTCTCGGTGCGCGCGACGGAAGAAGCCGTGACCTTGGCGCAGCGGAGTCAGGGGACGGAGGATCTGGGACGCGAGCGAGCGAAGAGCCCACGGGTCCGCCAGCTGGAGGAGTTCTCGGACGCCCTGACGGACCGGCTCGACACGCAGGTGAAGATCACCCTGGGTGCCAAGAAGGGACGCATCGCCATTGATTTCGGATCCATCGATGATCTGCATCGACTGATGGACATGATCGGCAGTCGCCCCTGAGGTTTCACGTGAAACAGGTCGGGCCCGGAACGAGAAATCGCTCCGGGCCCGACCTGTGCGCCCCAACAACTGGCGCTTTTGATGCCTACTGCAGCAGGTCAGCGAACTCCTGCTCCAGAACCTGCTTCGGCTTGGCGCCGATGGAGGACTGGACGTGCTCGCCGCCCTTGAAGGCGTACACGGCAGGAATAGAGGTGATGCCGAACTTCGCGGCGGTCCCGGGATTCTCATCCACGTTGACCTTCACCACCTCGATCTTCTCTGGGTTCTCAGCCGCGAGCTCTTCCAGGATCGGGGTCAGCATGCGGCAGGGACCGCACCATTCCGCCCAGAAGTCGACGAGAACCGGCTTGTCGGCCTGCAGGACATCCTGCTCGAAGGTTGCATCGGTGACATTCTTGAGATCTGACATATAGATCTCCTTCCTTAGAGGGGTACAGGTGAATTGAGGGTCGTCTCGGAGGGAACCTCCGCCGCATCGGTCGGGACGTTGTCGGCCAACCAGTGCTCGACATCCAGCGCGGCTACACAGCCTGAGCCTGCTGCTGTGATGGCCTGGCGGTACGTGGGATCGAGGACATCACCGGCGGCGAACACACCGGGGAGCGAGGTCCGTGAGCTTCGTCCGTCGACCCAGGCGGTGCCGTCTGCAGTGAGAGTCAGCTGGTCCTTGAAGAGGGCCGTCCGGGGGTCATGACCGATTGCCACGAACAGTCCTGTCACATCCAGGGCGGAGGGCTCTCCGGTGACGGTGTCACGCAGGATGAGGCGGCTGACCTTGCCCTCGCCCTGGACCTCGGTGACCTCGGTGTTCCAGACAAAGGTGATCTTCTCGTTGGCCTTGGCGCGGTCCACCATGATCTGGGAGGCACGGAGCTCCTCACGGCGGTGCAGCACGGTGACCTGAGAGGCGAACTTGGTCAGGAAGAGGGCCTCCTCCATGGCGGAGTCGCCGCCTCCGACCACGGCGATGTTCTGTTCACGGAAGAAGAACCCGTCACAGGTGGCGCACCAGCTGACGCCGTGCCCGGACAGCTCCTTCTCACCCGGGACGCCCAGCTCGCGGTAGGCCGAGCCAGTGGCCAGCACCACTGCCCTGGAATGCAGGACCTCGCCGGCGCCGGTGGTGATCTGCTTGATCGGGCGGTCCAGAATCAGTTCGGTGGCGTCCTCATGGCGGATGTCCGCACCGAAGCGGCGCGCCTGCTGCTCCATGTTCATCATGAGGTCGGGACCCATGATGCCTTCCGGGAATCCGGGGAAGTTCTCGACATCCGTGGTGTTCATCAGCTCTCCGCCTGCGGTGACGGAGCCGGTGAGTACGATGGGGTTCAGGTTCGCGCGAGCCATGTAGACGGCTGCGGTGTAGCCAGCCGGGCCGGAGCCGACGATGACCACGTCATGTACCTGGTCAGGGGTCTGTTCAGTCACAATCACATGTCCTTAGCAACGGTCGTGGTGTCTGGAATATTGAACATCATCGATGTTCAACCTATTCCTTCATCCGTCAGCCTACTGGAGCCATGCGTGTGTCCCCACTGGTGCCGAGGCGCCCTCGCGGCGGCTCTCAGTCCAGGCTGATCTCGGTCAGTTCTGCACTGAAGGGAAGATCGGCCTGATCCGGCGAATCCTGGGTGGGCAGCTCGGTGATGTTGATGATCACATAGGCGGCATCGGTCTCGCCGTCGAGCTCCACAGTGGTCTCGTTCCAGTTGAGGGTGCCCGTTCCGACCTGCTCGGCGCCCTCGAGACTGGCCGTGTCATTGGTCAGGACCTCGAAGCTGCCGCCCGAGGCACCGTCCGCCTGGTTGATCGTGACGCTGGAGACCTCGGCGGGCTCCTCCAGCTCCGCGACGAGGGCCACGCTGGAGCTGAATCCGCCGAAGTCCGCCGTGGCGAAGGACAGCGTCACCCAGGAGCTGGAGGTGTCGCCGTCGTAGAGGTTGGGCAGCTGGGGATCGCGGTCCGCGATGAGCTCCGGAGAGTCGGGCACGACCCTGCTGACCTCGGCGATGGCGGGCTCTGGACCGGCGTCCTCGGCGGGTGAGGATTCCTCGCTGGGCTCCTCCTCCTCGGACTCGGCCGGCTCCTCAGCGGGCTCGTCCTGCTGTGCGTCCTGCTGCTCGGAGTCCTCGGGGGCGGAGGCATCCTCGACCTCGCCTCCGCGCAGGCTGAGGAACATGATGACCGCAGCCACCACCAGCACGGCAGCGAGGGCCACGGCGAGGACCCAGCGGCGGGGGCCGGGCTTCTCATCCCGGAACTCAGCGTCTGCGTCTTCCTCTTCGAAGTGCGTCTGGCCCGGCGCGGCACGGTCCGCGTCGACGGCCGGCGGAGAGTCTCGAGCGGGGGCCGGCTGTGCGTCCTGCGGCCCTGGCGCTGAGCTCGGTGCCTGCAGGGCTGCTTCCTCCTCGATGCTCGGGACGGGACGGATCAGTCCGGTGAAGGACAGGGCGTCCCTGAGTCGAGCCGGTGCGCCTGGCGGCGGGGTGGCTCCGGCGCCAGGGGAGGGCAGGACGGGGGGCAGGTCGTAGTCGTCCACCGGTCCATCCGGAGGATTGTCCACGACCTCCTCACCGTCGGCCAGCCGGGCCTCATCGTCATGACTGTCACGATGTTCGCTGCTGTCCTCGACCTCGCTGCCCTCGGCTTGCGAGTCACTGGCCTCGGCGGGGCCGGTGCCCAGGGGCGCATCATCCGCGGCGCGGCGTGCACCTGCAGCGGCACCGGTGGCGATTCCTGCACCAGCGGTCCGCGTGGATGCCGCACCTGCAGCGCCCGTTCCGCCGGTGCTGCGCCCGTCAGCCTCGGCGTCGAGGAGCGCAGAGAAGTCCTCTTCGGTGTCACCCGCGGGATCGGCTGAACGCACCTCCATGTCGCTGCGCAGGAAGGACGCTGCCCCGGCGCGGGCCTGTTCTTCCTGCTCGGCGGCCATGGCGAGCGCGGCGGCGTCGTTCTCGGAGTTCAGGCGGCGGTTCAGCGAGTCGGAGACCTTGTCGAGAAAAGCCGGTCGGCGGCGGCGGAAGCGGCGCGCGGGGTCCTCCGGGCGTTCAGCCTCCCCATGCAGGGCAGCGTAGTACTCGTCGTCGTCGTCATAGGTCTCCGGCTCCATCACGCGGGACTGGCCGAAGAGCTCGGAGCCGAGGGAGTCGGTGAAGAAGGGCTCCACGTACGGGGCGGAGTCGGGGACCACGAGGTCGAGAAGGTGGTTGGGGTCCACCAGGGAGGAGATCAGATAGGTCCGCTCCTCGGCGAGTCCGAGGTCGAGGACCTGGACGTCGGAGTCCCGGGCACCGATGGCGAGCTCCCGTGCGGAGGTTGCGACCTGCTTGGCGTTGGACCGGGAGGCCAGCAGGATGCTGACGTCGCGGTCGAGGACCTCGTCACTGGCCTGAAAGACGATGTCCTGATCGGCAGAGGTCACCACATGGTGGGTGATGCGGTATCGCCCTCCAACAACATCGCCGACGCCGAAAGGCTGGGCCACAAGTCCTCCTGGGTCCGGGAAACTTCCTGTCCGCTCATGGGAAGCGGCCAGGAACACATCAGGGGCAAGCCTACCGGGCGAGCCTGGACAATGCAGGGAGCCGGCGGGCCAGCGGCGCGATCGCCGCAGTGAACTCCTCGACCTTGAGCCAGCGCAGCATCAGCACGAACACCACGGCCATGACCACGCCGACGACGGCGCAGCTGGCCACCGCGGTGAAGATCGACTCCCAGGCGAAGCCCCAGGAGTAGCCGCCCAGCAGCCACAGCGTCCCGGCCCCGGCGGCCCCCGCCACTGCCGCACAGGCGCCGGAGCGCAGGTATGCGCTCAGCACGGAGGCGAAGTCGTAGCCTCCCCAGCGGCGGACCACCAGCAGATGACAGATCAGGTACTGCAGCACATGCAGGGCGGAGAACAGTCCGATGACGAGATAGGCGATGTTCTCCCCGTCGACGACGGTGGCCAGGCCATAGGCGGTGGTGAGACCCACGGCCGCGATGATCGCGTAGATCAGCATCGGTGTCTTGGCGTCCTCTGCCGAGTAGAACACGCGCATCAGATAGAAGCTGGCGGAGCGGAAGGGCATGCCCAGCGCGAGCAGCACGAGCAGCTGACCGATGGCCGCGCCCGCAAGGTTCGCGTCCGCCGCCGCACCGCCGAAGATTCGACCCAGCGGGCCCGCCAGGACCAGCACCGCCACCATGGAGAACATCACCGGTATGGCGAAGATCCGCAGTCCCTCGTTGATGATCTCCCGGGACCGGCCATAGCGTCTGAGGTCCATGGCGCGGGCCAGCTGGTTGAACAGCACCGTGGCGATGGAGAGCACGAAGACCGAATGCGGGAGGATCGCGATCAGCTCGGCGACGTTGGCCGCATACTCTCCCGGCACGGCGGCGCCCAGCTCCCCCATGTCCGCACGCGTCGCCGTCGCCCCGGAGATCAGCCGCATATAGGCGAGGTTGGCGAGGTTGCCGATCAGCATCGTGACCAGGGTCCACCCGGCGATCTTCCCAGTGGAGGCCAGCCCCATGCCCTTGAGGCCGAACTTCGGGCGCAGGCGCAGCCCCAGCCGAGACAGCGGCCACAGCAGCAGCGCAGCCTGGGCGATGATCCCGACCGTGTGCCCGGCCGCCAGCCAGATGGTCTGCTGGGCGGTCCATTCGGTGAGCTGGTCATCGCTGGCGGCGTACTGCCCGAAGGTGATGATGAAGCTGAGGATCACACCGATGGCGATCACATTGTTGAGCACCGGGGCCCACATGTACCAGCCGAATCGGGCGTTGGCGTTGAGCACCTGACCGGTGACCGCATAGAGCCCGTAGAAGAAGATCTGCGGCAGCGTCCAGATGGCGAAGGCGGTGCCCAGGGCGAGCATGGGCTCGGTCCAGCCGCGGGTCAGCGTGACCATGATCGGGTAGGCCGCCAGCGTGAGCAGAACGGTGAACACCGCCAGCACGGCGGCGGTCAGGGTCAGCAGCCGCGAGGTGTAGTCCGCGCCGCGATCCGGACGGCGGGCGGCCTTGATCAGCTGCGGGACCAGGACCACGTTGAACATGCCGCCGGCGAGCAGCAGGTAGAGGACATTGGGGACCGTGTTGGACTTCTCGAAGATGTCGGCCACCAGCGTGGTGGAGCCGATGGCCACGGCCAGCAGTGCGGTGCGCACGAACCCGAGCACTCGGGAGACCAGGGTTCCCGCGGCCATGACGGCGCTGGCACGGGCCATGCCCTTGGCCGGGAGGTGTCCCTGAGCTGCGGCGGGTTCCCCCTCAGGCGGGGGCGGCGGGCCGGTCTCGGTCTGTGGGGAAGTAGCTGTCATCGTCAGTGGACTATAGCCCAGTCACCGGGGACCCGCCCTGCCGCGAACCGGCACGGTGCGCCTGACCCGCATCACTCGGCTGGAGCGTCCGGCTCAGCTGGTCTGCACGGCTCAGCTGGAGTGCCCGGGTCAGTTGGACTGCACGGTCTCATCGATGACCTGGCGGGCGAGCGTGATGATGCGTCGCTCGTTGGGGAAGGAGAGGGTGCGGTCGAGTTCGTCCATGTTGACCCAGGCCACGTCCACGGCTTCATGGTCGGGATCGTTCTCGATGCTCAGCTGCCCGCCCACCGCCTCCATCAGATAGTGGTGCACAGTCTTGTGCACCCGGTGCGTGGGCACGGTGAACCAGTATTCGATGCTGCCCAGCGAGGTCAGGATGGCACCTTCGACGCCGGTCTCCTCCGCGACCTCTCGGAGCGCAGCCTGTTCGTGCGTCTCGGCGCCCTCCGGGTGTCCTTTGGGCAGGCACCATTCCAACCTGCCGCCGCGGTTGTACCGGGCGATGATCGCGACGTCGAAACCAGTGGCAGCGGGCCGGATGATGACCCCGCCGGCGCTGACCTCCTCCACGGTGGGGAGGCTCCCCTGCTGGCGGGAGGACTGCCGGTTCGGCATGCGACGGGCGCCCATTGACACTGTCAATGGGGTGCGCCGTTCACCACCGCTCTCCGGTCTGTTCATACAGAACACTCTAATGGCCGTGCAGGTCTGAACACGGCGAGCCCGTGCTGTGGGCATATGGGACACTGTTTTCGCTATGCCTTACCTCCCCTCTGGTTTCCCCGACGGCGCCTGGCTGCCGGACGTCGTCGTCGATCTCGGCAGACTCTTCGCCGCGCGCGGCTTCGAGCTCTCCCTGGTGGGGGGTCCCGTACGGGATCTCTTCCTCGGGCGGACATCCCCGGACCTGGACTTCACCACCGATGCCAGTCCGGATCAGATCATCGCCACGGTCTCTGGGTGGGCCGAGGCACACTGGGACATCGGTCGGGATTTCGGCACCATCGGCCTGCGCAAGGGCGGGGACACCATCGAGGTGACCACCTATCGGGCCGAGGCGTATGACGCGACCTCGCGCAAGCCGCAGGTCAATTTCGGGACGGATCTGGGCGAGGACCTCGTGCGTCGCGACTTCACCGTCAACGCGATGGCGCTGAAGCTGCCCAGCTTCGAGCTGGTGGACCCGCACGGGGGCGTGAAGGACCTGCACCTGCGGCTGCTGCGCACCCCGGCCACGCCTGAGGAGTCTTTCTCTGATGATCCGCTGCGCATGATGCGCGCAGCGAGGTTCGTCTCCCAGCTGCGCATGGAGGTCGCACCCGAGGTGCGAGTGGCCATGACCGAGATGGCCCGGCGTGTGGAGATCGTCTCCGCAGAGCGCGTCCGCGAGGAGCTGGTGAAGCTCATCTGCGGCGCCGATCCCAGTGCCGGGATCGACCTGCTGGTGGAGTCGGGACTGGCGGAGATCATGCTCCCCGAGGTCCCCGCGCTCAAGCTCACCGATGATGAGCACCACCGGCACAAGGATGTCTATCAGCACTCGCTGAAGGTGCTGGAGCAGGCATGTTCGCTGGAGACCGACGCCGAGGGCCCGGTGCCCGGACCGGACTTCGTGCTGCGTTTCGCGGCGCTGATGCACGACGTCGGCAAGCCCAAGACCCGCCGCTTCGAACCGGGCGGGGCAGTCAGCTTCCGGCACCACGACGTCGTGGGCGCCAAGCAGACCCGCCGACGCATGCAGGCGCTGAGGTTCGACAAGGCGACCATCTCTGCGGTCTGCCTGCTGGTGGAGCTGCACATGCGCTTCTACGGCTACGGCGATCAGGGATGGAGCGACTCCGCGGTGCGACGCTACGTCACCGATGCCGGAGACCAGCTTCAGCGGCTGCATCGGCTGACGCGGTCGGATGTGACCACGCGAAACCGCAAGAAGGCTGCCCGACTGGACCATGCCTATGACGACCTCGAAGCACGCATCGCCGAGCTCGCCGAGCGTGAACAGCTGGAGCGGATACGGCCGCACCTGGACGGGGAGCAGATCATGTCCGTGCTGGGGATCCCTCCCGGCCCCGAGGTCGGACGGGCCTATAAGTTCCTGCTCGAGCACCGGATGGAGCACGGGCCCGTGCCCGAGGAGCAGGCGGTGCAGATCCTCAGGGAATGGGCCGTGACCCAGCCCTAGAGGACTCCGGGGAGCGGTCCTGGAGCTTCACCTGCGCGGCTGAGCGTCTGACCGGGTCCCGGGCCGGATGCAGGATGTCCAGCACCACCTGCACCATCAGGTAGCCCGTCGCTCCGATGTGACCGAGCACGGCGGCCACGTAGAGCACGGAGTCGAAGGAATGCTGCGGATCCTGCTCGCCCGCAAGGCTGGCCAGGTACATCCAGACGGCCCAGAAGTGGAGCACCTCGAACCCCTGCCAGATCAGGGCGTCCCTGATGCGCGGGGCCGCCAGCGCGATGAGCGGGACCAGCCAGATCATGAACTGCGGCGAATAGACCTTGTTGACCAGCAGGAACGCCGCCACGATCAGGAAGAGCAGCTGCACCATGCGTGGGGGCTTCGGCGCCAGCAGCCCCAGGACCAGGATCCCTGCGCAGCTGGCGGCGAAGAGCACAAAGGACCAGACCGAGATGGTCTCCGCGGCCAGGCCCGTGCCGCCGCTGCGCTCGGCGATCACCTGCCAGATGTGCCAGGGGGAGGAATACCCGGCCCCGCGTTCAGCCGAGAGCTCGAAGAACTGTGCCCAGGAGCTGAAGCTCAGGATCATCGCCGGGACATTGAGCACCAGCCAGCTCGCCAGGGCGCCGAGCAGGGTGCGCAGGAAGACCGCCATGGAGAGCCCGGAGTCCCGGCGCAGCACCAGCACGAGCACGGCCCCGAGCATGAACAGCGGGAACAGCTTGAAGGAGACCCCGACGCCGATCATCAGCCCCGCGCTCAGATGGGCCCCGCGCTGGAAGGCGAGCACCGCCAGTGCGAGCGCGGCCACCGCCCAGATGTCCCAGTTGATGCCGATGCCGAAGATGATGGCCGGTGACGCGGCGACGATCGCGGCGTCCCAGGGGCGAGCTCCGGCGGCCTTCATCACCGTCAGCACCAGAACCAGCCACACCAGGGCGGCGGCGGCGAAGCTGAGGTCCCAGTAGAGCAGCGAGGCGCGACCCTCCTCCCAGAGGATCCCCTCGAGGAGCTCGAGTCCCAGCAGGAACTGGGTCAGCGCCGCCGCAAGTGCGGCCACGACGCTGGTGAGCACCGGATACTCGAAGTACCCGGGAGCGATCAGCGGACTGAAGGGCTCCTCAGCGAGTCCGCGCTGGCTGTAGAGGGCGCTGATGTCGGAATAGCAGCCCGCGTGAAAGACCTCCACCCCGCCCCAGCCGTTGATCCGGCAGTACTGGCTGGTCAGCGCCGAGAGCAGGATGGCCAGCACGGCGAGTCCGAGCAGCACCTGGGTCGGCCGCCAGCGTGGCCGCAGTCGCCGGCCCGCCGGTCCGCCGAAGCGGTCCGAGAGGTGCCGCAGCAGCGGATCATCCCGGCTGGCCGCGACCGGGAACCTGTCCTTCGGAGCTGGAGTCATCGGCTCAACGATAACCCTCGGGCGGGTGGCCGGGGCTCGTGATGGCTATAGGCTTCTCGATCAGGGACACACCATGACCGGGGTCACCTTCACCGGATGCTGTGTCGTGACCGTTGAGCACGAGAACCACAAGGAGAACAAGTTGGCAGCAAAACCTATCCGTGTCGCCGTCGTCGGCGTCGGAAACTGCGCGGCATCCCTCGTCCAGGGTGTGGAGTACTACAAGGACGCACCGGATGATCAGAAGGTCCCCGGGCTGATGCACGTGCGCTTCGGCGATTATCACGTCTCGGACGTGCAGGTCGTGGCCGCCTTCGACGTGGATGCCAAGAAGGTGGGCCTGGACCTGGCCGAGGCCATCTCCGCCTCGGAGAACAACACCATCAAGATCGCCGACGTGCCGGAGACCGGCGTCACCGTCCAGCGCGGCCCGACCCTGGACGGGCTCGGCAAGTACTACCGCGAGACCATCGAAGAATCTGCGGCCGAGCCGGTGGACGTGGTGGCCGCGCTGAAGCAGGCGCAGGTCGAAGTGCTCGTCTGTTACCTGCCGGTGGGCTCGGAGGACGCGGCGCGCTTCTACGCACAGGCCGCGATCGATGCCGGCGTGGCGTTCGTGAACGCGCTTCCGGTGTTCATCGCAGGCACTCCGGAGTGGGCGGATAAGTTCACCGCCGCCGGGGTGCCGATCGTCGGTGATGACATCAAGTCGCAGATCGGTGCCACCATCACCCACCGCGAGCTGGCGCATCTCTTCGAGGATCGAGGGGTCCATCTGGACCGCACGTACCAGCTCAACGTGGGCGGGAACATGGACTTCAAGAACATGCTCGAGCGCGACCGGCTGGAGTCGAAGAAGACCTCCAAGACCCAGGCCGTCACCTCGAACACTTCGGCGAAGCTGGCCGCTCGCGATGTGCACATCGGCCCCAGCGACTACATCCAGTGGCTCGATGATCGAAAGTGGGCCTTCATCCGGTTGGAGGGCCGCAACTTCGGGGACGCCCCGGTGTCCATCGAGCTCAAGCTGGAGGTCTGGGATTCACCGAACTCGGCGGGCGTGATCATCGACGCCGTCCGCGCGGCGAGGATCGGTCTGGACCGCGGCATCGGCGGTCCGCTGCTCTCGGCGTCGAGCTACTTCATGAAGTCCCCGCCGGAACAGTTCCACGACGACATCGCCCACGAGAAGGTCGAGGCCTTCATCCGAGGCGAAGTCGACCGCTGACCCACCCCCTCTCCCATCCTTCCCCGCGTTTTACCGGGGTCTACGTGGTCTACCGTGGTTCCCGCAGCACTGGTAAACCCCGCAAGACCCGGTAAAACGCTGGGGAGAGGACAAGGTCGACGACCCCGTGACCCGGTTCGCGCGGCACCGTCGGCACGCCACCCCGGAGGCGAACGCTCAGCCGCGCCGCCGATGCGGGTGATCGGCGGTGTAGGCGGCGAAGATCTCATCCAGCCCTTCGCCGGAGACGAAGCCAGGACTGAGCACGGTGCTCAGCTGCGTCAGCATCGTGCGCAACTTCGCAGCCCCCATCCGGACCTCGAGCGCCGGCGAGGCCTGGGCGGCTCGCTGCAGCGTCAGGGCATAGGGCAGATGGTGGGAGAAGGACAGCTCTGCGTCGGTCACCTGGAAGTAGTAGGTCTCGCTGTGCTGGTCCAGATCGACGCAGATCTGCGAGATCTGTTCGGAGATCCGATCAAGCTCAGCGAGGACCGCCCAGGGTTGCAGCTGCGGGAGCTTCTCCGCATACTCCGCCTCGGCCAGCGCCTTGAGCGTCAACGCCGAAGCACGACGACGAAACAGCGGCGGATAGACCTGGACGAACCAGGTGAGCGCGCCCGTGAGCAGCGCGAAGCCGGTCAGACCCTGGATCGGGGCCGCGAGCCGCAGCGCGGGCTCCACCGCGACCGCGTCGCCGAAGCCCAGCGTCGCCAGCGTCACCAGCGAGATGTAGAGCGCCTCCGCGAACCTCGCGTAGTCCGCAGGGCTGATGCCGTCGGAGTAGAGGAAGCCCGTCGGGACATGGGGGTAGTAGATCAGGGCCCATCCGACTCCCTGGATCAGCACCCAGAACATGATGACGGCGACCATGGTGGCCGGTCCCAGAGCGATGCCGAATCGATGGCCGGTGGCGCGGGAAGCTTTCCACACCAGCCCGAACACGAGGCCGCTCAGCGGACCCTGCCCCCGGGGGTGGAGCAGCTGGTGGAACATGTCCCACAGTCCGAACAGGATCACCACGATCCCCGCGATCACCAGCACGATCTCCACAGCCACACTCCGCTCTCGATGTCTTCCTCCCGACCCTACCGCCAAGCGTTTTACCGGCGCTTGCGTGCTCTACCGGCGTGACGGTGGGCCCGGTATTCCACGGAGGGCCCGGTAAAACGAGGAGGAGGCGGGCGGGGAAGTCCCGTAATTTGGAGGGATGCAGAGACTTCACGCCGTGGACGCGCTGCGGGCCCTCGCGCTGCTCGGGATCCTGGCCGTCAACATCTGGTACTTCGCCTTCCCCGAGAATCTGACCGGCGCCGGCGGGGCCCGCTCCGCCGGGCTGACCTCGGAGACCGTCGGGCAGGGGGCCGGGGCGCTCGCCGATCACTGGGTGGTCTTCGCCGTCACCGCCATCTTCGAGGGCAAGTCCTATGTGATCTTCTCCTTCCTCTTCGGGCTCTCCTTCGTGCTGCAGTGGGGCTCCGCGCACCGTGCCGGCGCCAGTGAAGTCACCCGCTCGGTCCGCCGCTTCATCGGGCTGATCATCCTGGGACTGCTGCATGGGATCTTCCTGTTCGTCGGAGACATCCTGCTCGCCTATGCGCTGCTCGGCTTCGCGCTGCTGGGTCTGCGCCGGATCCGGGCGCGCACCGCCCTGCTCCTCGCCGCCGGGCTCTGGGTCGCCGTCGCGCTGGCGATCCTCGGTCTGGGCATGCTCACCCTGGTGCTGGAGTCCTCAATGACGATGGGCGAGGGCGGGGGAGCCATGGACGTCTCCATGCTGACCGGTTCGGTGCAGGAGGCCCGAGATGCCTACACCGGGGGACTCGGCAGCTATCTGATCTTCCAGCTCAGCGCCTATGTCCTGGTGGCGCCGTCCACGCTGATCGTCCAGGGGCCGGTTGCCCTGGCGGCCTTCCTGCTCGGACTGGTGCTGGGCCGCGGCCGGGTCCTGGAGCGCATCATCAGCGGCGAGGCCACGACGGCGCGGCTGCTCTGGCTGATGATCCCCACTCTGGCGGTGGGGGGAGCGCTGAGCCTGACCGCCGCCTGGCTGACCTGGGGCGCCCCGTGGGCGCCGGAGGATTCCGGAGGGCCGGCAGGCGGCGGGATCGGCCTGGAGACGCTCAGCGCGGGGCTGATCTTCCTTGCGGGGCCCCTTCAGGCCACCGGCTATGTGGTCGGAGCCCTGCTGATCCTGCGTCACCGGAGGTTCGGCTGGCTCGTGCGGGCCCTTGCTCCGGCGGGTCGGATGTCGCTGAGCAATTATCTGGGCCAGTCCCTGGTGCTTGCCGTGATGTTCTCCGCGCTCGGGTCCCCGGTGGGCCTGGGTCTGGCAGGAGAGCTGAGTGCGAGCCAGGTGGGTCTCGTCGTCGTCGTGCTGTGGGCGGTGCAGCTGACCCTGTCGCAGCTGTGGCTGCGCCGCTTCGCGCGCGGGCCGGTGGAGATCCCACTGCGGGCGTGGACCTATGCCGATCCGAAGGCGCAGAATCATCCTTCAGCGTGATGTGCCCTCCTGAAGACGGACCTAATCTTGAGCCATGATCACAGCGAGCGGCCTGCGCAAGGCCTACGGGGCGACCACCGCGGTGGACGGCATCAGCTTCTCGCTGGCTCCCGGCAAGGTCACCGGCTTCCTGGGCCCCAACGGGGCGGGAAAGTCCACCACGATGCGCATGGCCATGGGCCTGGATCGGCCCACCGCCGGCAGCATCACCATCAACGGCAAGGCGTTCGCCGAACACCGGGCACCGCTGCGCGAGGTCGGAGCCGTGCTCGATGCGGGAGCCGCCCATCCGGGCTGGACCGGACATCAGCAGCTGCGCATCCTCGCCGCCACCCATGACATCAGCACCGCGCGGGTGGACGAGGTCATCGAGATGACCGGACTCACCTCCGTGGCGGACAAACGGATCAGGGGCTACTCCCTGGGGATGAGTCAGCGGCTGGGCATCGCCGCCGCGCTGCTGGGCGATCCCGGGGTGCTGATCTTCGACGAGCCCATCAACGGCCTGGATCCGGAGGGGGTGCGCTGGGTGCGACAGCTGGTGCGCCGACTGGCGGGTCAGGGACGCACCGTCTTCATCTCCTCCCACCTGATGTCCGAGATGGCGCAGACTGCCGACCACCTGATCGTGCTCGGCCGCGGCCGCATCATCGCTGATCAGCCGGTGGGAGACTTCCTCGACGCCGCCGGGGAGACGCGGGTGCTGGTGCGCACGGAGAGCTCCCAGGAGCTCATGAACGCCCTGGCCGGGCCGGAGATCACGCTGGTCTGCCAGGACGCCGAGACCTTCGAGGTGCGCGGCCTGGATGCCCGCACGATCGGTCGGCGGGCGCTGGAGAGCGGCGTGGTGGTCCATGAGCTCACACCGCTGCATTCCTCGCTGGAGGACTCTTACCTCAAACTCACCGGGGACTACGTCGAACACCGTTCCGGAGGACTCGCATGAATGCCGACGTCTCGCACGCCATCGGGGCCCCTGGGCCGACCGCCGCCCCGAGCGTGGTCTCCGGCGAGGTGACCTTCGCTCGGGCACTGCGCGCCGAGTGGCTGAAGCTGACCGCGCTGCGGCTGAACTGGTGGCTGTGCGCCGCCGCGGTGGCCCTGCTGATCCTCACGCTGATCGCCACGGTGCTCAGCACTCGATTCCTGATCGCCGACGCCTCGGTGAGCGGCGGTGACGCCCAGCTGACCGGGTTCAGCCTGTTCGAGAACGTCTTCTCGATCTTCACCCTGGTCACCATCCTGATGGGCGCGCTCGCGGCGGTGTCCATCACCACGGAGCACACCTCCGGGTCCATCCGCTCCTCGCTGGCGGCGGTCCCGAACCGGACCATGTTCTACTTCGCGAAGCTGCTCGCGGTGCTGGGCTTCATCGGTGCGCTGACCGCCGCGCTGGTGGTGCTCAGCTCAGTCGTCCTGCTGCCGCTCAGCGGCTTCTATGACGTGCTGCCGGAGCTGCTCGGGTTCGAGATCTGGTGGCTGGTGTTCAGCAGCTGGGCCGCAGTGGTGGTGACCTCGGCGATCGGCTTCGGTCTGGGCGCGCTGCTGCGCAGCACCGCCGGGGCGGTGGTCACCTACTGTCTGCTGCTCTTCAGCGGACCCATCGCGCTGGGCCTGCTGCTTGCGCTCAGCGGCGGGGCTGCGTGGGTCACCGACCTGATGCGCTTCGAGATCTTCGCCCTGCAGCGTCAGTTCAGCGCCGGGTCAGCGTCCATGAGCACAGACCTTCCGGTCCCGGTGGCCGGGCTGCTGCTGCTGGTCTGGGCCGCGGTCGCGCTGGTGCCGGGCTGGCTGGTCTTCATCCGGCGGGATGCCTGAGCCCGATGCTCCACGCCTGCCGGTTCCGCACCGGGGCACTGCCCGGCTCGGTACAGTCGAGGCTGTGAACACCCAGGTCGCACCCGAATCCCCCGCCGGAGCATCGGTGCCCGCGGGTTTCGAGGAGCTCGGGATCGTGCGGCGCCGGGGCGTGCGCGGCTGGTTCCGCCGGCACCCGAGGTGCATGAACGCCGTCGTCATCGGGGTCTATGTGCTGCTGACCCTGTGGACCTATCCCTATGCCTTCTACGACCTGGGCGACGGGGCCTGGTGGCTGCTGATCGGCTACGGAGCCATCGCCGTCGCGCTGGCCTTCCGTCGGACCCATCCCATCGCCGTGCTGGCGATGATTGCGCTGGCCGAAACCTTCCTGCTGCTGCTCTACCCCTGGCACGGCTCCCAGATGATCGGACTCTGCTTCGCCGCCTACGCGGTGGCGCGCCACCGCGGGCTCCTGGTGGGTCTGGTCACCGCGCTGCCGGCCTGCGTGCTCGGCTACCTGACCTTCCTGCGCAACGATCTGTGGACCGCCCGGCATGGACGCAGCTGGTGGATGGAGAACTACTACGACCCCATGGGGCTCAGCGAGTTCGAATCCCAGGGCATCGTTGCCGTGACCATGTTCTTCGTGGTGGGCATCTCCGCTGGCATCGGCGCAGCCGTGCGCCGCGGGCGCAGCCACGAGCAGGAGGTGCTGGAATGGGCCCGGCGCACCCAGCAGTACGCCCAGGTGGCCGAGCGGAACCGGATCGCTCGGGAGATGCATGACGTGATCGCCCATTCACTCTCGGTGATGATCTCCCTGGCCGACGGCGCGCGCATCGTGGCCCGGAAGGATCCCCAGCGCGCCGGAGCGGTCCTGGAAGAGCTCTCCGACACCGGCCGCACCGCACTGGGCGACATGCGCCGGGTGATCGGTGTGCTGCGCGAGGGACAGGACGTGGGGGCCGCGCGGCGACCCGTCGCAGAGTCTCTGGAGGATCTCTCCGAGGGCTTCCGGCAGGCGGGCCTGCCGCTGACAGTGAGCCTGACCGGCCCGCAGCTGCCCGAGGACGCCGCCTTCGGACTCACTGTTCACCGGATCATCCAGGAGTCACTGACCAATGTGCTGCGCTACGGCCGTCAGGTCACCGAGGTGACGGTGAGCATCGAGCACCGGCCCGGACCGGATGCCGAAGAGGCACGGAGTCTGCGTGCGCAGGGACTCAGCCCCACAGATCAGGCTGCCCTGGGAATGCCTGCGGCCGGGCAGGTGGTGCTCACCATCACCGACGACGGCGTGCACCCGGCCCATGGTGAGCGCCGGGAGTCCGTGGGCAGCGGACAGGGAATCCACGGCATGGAGGAGCGGGCCGCGTTCTACAACGGCTCGGTCTACGCAGGTCCGGCATCCCGCCGGGGCTGGATGGTGCGGGCGGTCCTTGAACCGCCACAGAAGGGATGATCAGATGAACCAGATCAACGATGACGAGGCGGCCGACGAAGCGGCCGATGACGCGGGCTCCGCCGCCGAGCCGACGGGGCCTGAAGAGGCCGGCGGCCGGGCACCACTGAAGGTGATGCTCGTCGATGACCAGCATCTGCTGCGGATGGGGTTCCGGCTGATCCTCGAGGGGGAAGACGATCTCCAGGTCGTCGCCGAAGCCGCCGATGGCGTGGAGGCGCTGGAGACGCTGAGCGGGCTTCCCGCCGAAAGGCGCCCGGATGTGGTGCTCATGGACGTCCGAATGCCGCGGATGGATGGGATCGAGGCCACCACGAAGGTGGTGGCGCAGTTCCCGCAGACCCGGGTGATCATCCTGACCACCTTCGACCTGGACGAATATGCGTTCTCGGGTCTGCAGGCAGGAGCCAGCGCCTTCCTGCTCAAGGACGTGACCCCCGAGGATCTCGTCCATGCGGTGCGGGTGGTGGCTGAGGGCGACGCCGTGGTGGCTCCCCGGATCACCCAGCGCCTGCTGGAGGTGTATCTGCGCGGTGCCGGCGCAGCCCCGGCCGCCGCCGTTCCCGCCGCACTGGACGCCTCAGGACGCCGTCAGGGAACTCGTCCCGGTGCACGGGCGGACCGGGATTCCCGCGACGATGGTCTCCTGCGCGGGGAGGCCGAGCGTCGGACGCAGCCACGAGCTGTGCCCACCGGTGAGCAGATCGCTGCGGCCATGGATGACGGGGTCCCGCGGGAGCCGCTGACCGCGCGTGAGACGGAGGTGCTCTTCGCGGTGGCCGAGGGACTCTCCAACGCCGAGATCGCGGCCAGGTTCTTCCTCTCCGAAGCCACGGTGAAGACTCACGTGCGACGGATCCTGACCAAGCTGCAGCTGCGCGACCGGGTCCAGGTCGTGGTCTATGTCTTCCAGACCGGGCTGATCAGCCCCTCCTGAGGCGCGCCGGGCCTGGGACTCAGCGGTAGAGCTGAGCTCCCCCACGCCGAGCGGCGCGCTCCTGCTCCTGAAGGTGCTGATCGTGGTCCCGCAGTCCATTGCGCACGCCCGCGCGGATGACGGCATGCAGCATGAAAGCGACCACCGCCAGCACGAGGAACAGGAGCAGGAGGTTGACCACGAGACCGGTCCACATCATCGACATGGACACACGCTAGCAAAGCCCCCGATTAGGATGACCGGCATGACGACTCGGGAGCACATCGCAGACCTGGCGGAGTATGTCACCGCCTCGCCCTCCTCCTACCACGCGGCTGCAGTCGCCGCAGAGCGCCTGGTGGAGGCCGGATTCACCCAGCTGGGCGAGCACGAGGACTGGCCGATCGAACCAGGACGCTATGTGGTGCTGCGCGACGGCGCGGTCCTGGGCTGGGTGGTGCCCGACGCCGCGGGACCGACCACCCCCGTCCGGATTCTCGGGGCGCATACGGACTCCCCGGGGTTCAAGCTCAAGCCCAAGTCCACACTGATCCGGCAGGGCTGGCTGCAGGCCGGCGTCGAGATCTACGGCGGACCGCTGCTGAACTCGTGGCTGGACCGCGAGCTTCGTCTGGCCGGGAGGCTGGTCACCCGCGACGGCGCCACACACCTGGTGGCCACCGGACCGGTGGCCCGCATCCCCCAGCTGGCCATCCACCTGGATCGACAGGTCAATGAGGGACTGACCCTGAGTCGACAGGCACATACCGCGCCGGTGCTCGGGCTCGCCGGCTCCTCCGAGCAGGCGGCCGCCGCCGACGTGCTCGCCGTGCTTGCCTCCTCGGCGGGAGTGGACCCCGAGGACGTGGACGGCTACGACGTCGTCCTCGCCGATGCGCAGGCGCCTGGAACCTTCGGAGTCGAGCAGGAGTTCCTGGCCTCGGGCAGGCTGGACAATCTCTCCTCCGTGCACGCCGGGCTGAGCGCGCTGGAGGCGACGGCAGATCAGGCCGCAGCGGGACAGGTCATTCCGATGCTCGCCGCCTTCGACCATGAGGAGCTCGGGTCCGCCTCGCGCTCCGGAGCAGCCGGTCCCTTCCTGGAGGAGGTGCTGGGCAGGATCTACGAGGGTCTGGGCCATGCTGCCGGACAGTCCGCCTGCACGCTCTCCCAGCGAGCTCAGGCGCTCGCCGGCTCCTGGCACCTCTCCTGCGATGCCGGGCACGCTGTGCACCCGAACTACTCCGAGCGGCACGATCCGGCGAACCGGCCCCTTCCCAACGGCGGGCCGCTGCTGAAGATCAACGCCAACCAGCGCTACACCACCGATGCGCCCGGCGCTGCCATGTGGGCCAAGGTCTGCCGGGACGCCGGGGTGCCCACTCAGGAGTTCGTCTCGAACAACGATCTCCCCTGCGGGTCCACCATCGGGCCGATCACCGCGACTCGACTGGGAATCCGCACGGCAGACGTGGGGATCGCGCTGCTGTCGATGCATTCGGCGCGGGAGATGTGCGGGGTGGATGATCTCGGGCACCTGCGTGACGCGGTGGCCAGCTTCTTCACCACCGAGCTGAGCCGCTGAACCGAACAGCTGAGGCTGAGCTGCTGAGGCTGGACAGCCGAACCGCTGCGATTCGATGAGACCCCGGGTTCATCTCCGCGCCTGGAACCTGTAGCATGGTGCAGGTTGTCTGACCTCGATCCTTCCTGCCCACAAACCGAGGGTGGCGCGGATCAGGTCAGCTGCAGATGCAATTAGAACCTCCTGTTACGGAAATCCCGTGACCGCAAGTCCGAAGGAGGTGGGTTCACTCATGCGTCACTATGAACTGATGGTGCTCGTCGACCCAGAGGTCGATGAGCGCACCGTGGAGCCGACACTCGGCAAGTACATGGAGATCGTCAAGAAGGACGGCGGCACCGTGGACAAGGTCGATGTCTGGGGACGTCGCCGCCTGGCTTACGAGATCCAGAAGAAGACGGAAGCGGTCTACGCCGTCGTCAACTTCCACTCCACACCGGACTCGGCTGCCGAGCTCGACCGACTGCTGCGCCTGAACGAGACGATCATGCGCACCAAGATCACTCGCCCCGAGGAACAGAAGATCGAATAATCCTCCAGGTGGACTGATCCACCTGTCAGGGCGAACCAGCAACCAAGGAGCAGATCCATGGCCGGCGAGACCATCATCACCGTTGTAGGCAATCTGACGGCAGACCCGGAGCTCCGCTTCACCCCCTCGGGTGCCGCGGTCTCCAACTTCGCCATTGCGTCCACACCCCGGTTCTTCGACCGACAGGCGAATGAGTGGAAGGACGGGGAGACTCTCTTCGTCCGCTGTTCACTGTGGCGTGAAGCCGCAGAGAACGCCGCTGAATCCCTGACCAAGGGCACCCGCGTCATCGCACAGGGTCGCCTGAAGGCTCGGTCGTTCCAGACCAAGGAGGGGGAGAACCGCACCTCCTGGGAGCTTGACGTCGATGAGATCGGTCCCTCGCTGCGCTTCGCAACTGCCAGTGTCCAGCGCTCCGGCGGTGGACAGGGCGGTCGTTCCGGCGGATCCGGAGGCGGGTTCGGCGGCGCCAGCGCCGGCGGCGCAGCCTCCGGAGGCTTCGGCGCAGGGGGAGACTCCTTCGGCGGCGGCGGCAGCGGCGGTGGGGGCGGATCGCAGTCCGGCGGGTGGAGCAACGACTCTGCACCGCAGGACCCGTGGGGCGGACAGCCCTCCGGCGGCGGCAGCTGGGGCACCCCTGACAACAACGAGCCACCGTTCTGATCCTGAGGAGCGTCTGACGCTTCCAGGATGAGGAGCACGGCTCATCTGCACATATTCACCATCCCGCATCCCAGAGGGTGCGGGCTCCGCTTATGAAAAGGAGCACCACGATGGCAAAGGCTGAACTCAAGAAGCCAAAGCCCAAGGCGAATCCGCTGAAGGCTGCTGACATCACGGTCATCGACTACAAGGACACCGCCCTGCTGCGGAAGTTCATTTCCGACCGAGGCAAGATCCGCGCACGCCGTGTCACCGGCGTGACTGTCCAGGAGCAGCGCAAGATCGCCCAGGCGATCAAGAACGCTCGCGAAGTCGCACTGCTGCCGTACGCCGGCGCGGGCCGCGGCTGATCCGGGACTGACTGGGAAGGAAAGGAACAACCCAATGGCAAAGCTCATCCTGACTCAGGAAGTGACCGGACTCGGCGCTTCCGGCGATGTGGTCGAGGTCAAGGGCGGCTACGCACGCAACTATCTGTTGCCGCGTGGCTTCGCAATGACCTGGACCAAGGGCGGCGAGAAAGACGTGGAGCGCCTGCGCTCCGCTCGCAAGGCGCGCGAGATCGCCACGGTTGAGGAAGCACAGGCGGTGGCCGCCAGGCTGCAGTCTGCCCCCGTGAAGATCACCGTGAAGACCGGCGACTCCGGTCGGCTGTTCGGCACCGTCGGTGCCGCGCAGATCGCCGAGGCCGTCGAGGCCTCAGGTCTCGGCTCCATCGACAAGCGCACCGTGGAGATCCCAGCACGCATCAAGGCTGTCGGCAGCTACACCGCCACTGTCCGGCTGCATGCTGACGTCTCCGCGTCCCTCGACCTTCAGGTCGTCGGCTCGAAGTAAGCACTGCGCAGCAGTTCTGCCGTTCATCGGTGGAACGCGCACGAGGCTCCTGTCCCGCGTCTGATGCGGGGGACAGGAGCCTCTTGCGCGTCTGGACTCGGTGTGGGCTGGACTCGGTGTGGGCTGGACTCGGTGTGGGCTGGACTCGGTGTGGGCTGGACTCGGTGTGGGAATGGCCCGCCGCGTGGAGGCGTTGACCCTGAGGTGCTTCAAATTTAAAGCACCAGACCGTGCCTGCACGGGCATCACTCAGGGTCGTCCCCCGGGCGTCCTAAGAACCATCCACAGGGTCAACCACTCCAGCACAGGAGCAGCTATGCAGTTCGGCGTCTTCAGCATCGGCGACATCACACCTGATCCGACCACGGGACGGGTCCCCACCGAGCACGAGCGCATCACCTCGATGGTGGCGATCGCGAAGAAGGCCGAGGAGGTCGGACTCGACGTCTTCGCAGTGGGTCAGCACCACAATCCTCCCTTCGTGGCACCGGCGAATCCTCCGATCCTGATGGCACACCTGGCGGCACAGACCCGCCGCATCCTGCTCTCCACGGCGACGACGCTGATCACCACCACTGACCCGGTGCGCATCGCGGAGGACTACGCGTATGCGCAGCACCTGGCTGAGGGTCGGATCGATCTCACCCTCGGACGGGGGAACACCGGGCCCGTCTACCCCTGGTTCGGCAAGGACATCCGCGCCGGAGTCCCGCTGGCCGTGGAGAACTATGCCCTGCTGCATAGGCTCTGGCGGGAGTCTGAGGTGGACTGGTCGGGACGTTTCCGCACTCCGCTGCAGGGCTTCACCTCCACCCCGCGCCCCCTGGACGGCATCCCGCCCTTCGTCTGGCACGGCTCGATCCGGTCCCCGGAGATCGCCGAGCAGGCCGCCTACTACGGTGACGGCTTCTTCCACAACAACATCTTCTGGAACAAGGAACACACCGGGCGGATGATCGACCTCTACCGCAGCCGCTACGAGCACCACGGACACGGCCCCGCAGAGCAGGCGATCGTCGGGCTCGGGGGACAGGTCTTCATGCGCCGAAGCTCGCAGGACGCCATCCGCGAATTCCGCCCCTACTTCGACCGGGCGCCGGTCTATGGCGGGGGTCCTTCGCTGGAGGACTTCAGCGCACAGACGCCGCTGACCGTGGGCACCCCCGAGCAGGTCATCGAACGGACCCTGAGCTTCCGCGAATACGCGGGGGACTACCAGCGCCAGCTCTTCCTGATCGACCACGCCGGACTGCCGCTGAAGACCGTGCTGGAGCAGATAGACCTGCTGGGCGAAGAGGTGGTCCCGGTGCTGCGCCGCGAGGTGGCCGCACGCGCCCCAGAGGGCACTCCGGAGCCGCCCACGCACGCGGTGCTGACCCGCCGCAGGCGCGAGGGCCGCGACCCCGTGCCCGGAGGCGGCAGCGCGTCCGCAGCCTGAGAGGGCGCCTGCGACCGCGGCCTCAGGCGCGCGCCCGAAGCTCCTCGATGACGTTGATCCGCTGATTGCTCAGCACATGCAGGGAGAGTTCGTTGGAGAGGTGCTGGAACATGCTCACGCCCTGGACGCTGCTGCCTTCCTCATCGAGTCGAGGTGCGAAGGACGCGATCCCCACCTGGCCCGGCAGCACGCCGATGATCCCGCCCGAGATCCCCGACTTCGCCGGGATGCCGATCTGGGTCAGCCAGCGCCCCGAGGCGTCGTACATGCCGCAGGTGGCCATGACGCCCAGCGTGGTGCGCGCGGACTCGGCGGAGACGACCTGCTGGCCGGTCTCCGGATTGACGCCGCTGTTGGCCAGCGTGGCGGCCATCAGGGCAAGATCCCTGACCGTGACCAGCACGGAGCAGCTGTCGATGTAGCCGCGGACGGCCTCGTCGGGCTCGATGTCCAGAGAACCATGAGACTTCAACATATGGGCGATCGCCATATTGCGATAGGTGGTCGCGAACTCCTCCTCGGCGGCATCCCAGTCCACCTCAAGGGTGCGGCCTGCGAATCCCGCCATCCCCTCCAGGATGCGAGCCGTGCGACTGCGCACCTGGGAGGTGCGTGAATCGCTCGCCCGGCCCCCGGAGTGCGAGTCATGACGCGTGTGGTCCAACAGCTGGTGGGTGGCGATCGCCCCTGCATTGATCATGGGGTTGAGCGGTCGTCCGGTCCCTCCTTCGAGGGAGAGCTCGTTGAACGCCTCTCCCGAGGGCTCCATGCCGACCATCTCGCGCACGCGCTCCAGACCGACGTCGTCCAGCGCCAGGGCATAGACGAAGGGCTTGGAGATCGACTGGATGGTGAAGAGATGCTCGTCATCGCCCACCGAGCAGGCCTGGGCGTCGGTCGTCGCCAGCGCCAGCGCCTGCAGATTCTCATCGGCATCGCGGAGCCGCGGAATGTACCCGGCGAGCGTGCCGCTGACGTCCTGACTGGACTCCTTGAGGATCTCGCGAAGATAGCTGTTGATCGATTCGTGCACTGAGTGACTCCTGAGGTATCGGTCTGCCCACGCTACCCGGGGAAACCTGAGGGCTGACCTGGGATTTCCTGGACGTGTTTTCACCAGGCTGTGGAGAGGCTGTGGAAAATCGGGACGATATCCCCGCATACACCTAACAGCGGGCCACGGCAAGGTGGTTCCACAGCCCGGAAAACTCAACAGTAGTTTTTTCGATGCACAGGCGTGTCGCTGCATAACCCCAGGTCACGAGGATCTCTCCAGGTGAATCAACAGGCTATCCACAGCCTTCTGCACATGTTGTGCACAAGACACGCCGCATAGTCCACATGATTTCCACAGGCACTTGATTTTGATCTATTGCCCCGGGTGAGCTCTGGACCTAAAGTGTGGAAAGTCCCTCGGGTGTGGATATTGGCTGGGCACCGTCCAGCGCGCATTCACAAGGGTCGCAGACTGCGGCCCGAGCGGAGACACGAGGGCCGGGAAGCGATTCGCGGGTCGGCCCGTGCCACTGCTTCCGAGGACTCGGGAAATCCGAGGAGATCCTGATCTCCGCAGCTGCTGAGCGATTGCCTCTCAGGGGCCGACGCGGCTGGATCTCAACACATCGGGTCGCCGGGACACCGGCCAAGGGAAGGGAATCACGCGCTCACGCCACGTGATTCTGCTGTGTATCCCGGCGATCCGTTCCCGCTCTCCACCGGGTGGGCGGCGATGAAGTCCGCCACCCGGCGCGGCCAGGTGTCGAGCTCCTCCGGGGTCTCGGCGATGTTCAGCTGTGAGCCGGGGATCAGCTCATGCAGCTTCTCCGCCGTAGAGACCGGATGGGCGTAGTCATCCACCCAGGCGAGGATCAGCGTGGGCACGGAGAGCGCTGCGATGCGTTCCGGCGCGGGCAGGTCGGTGAGGCCTGCCCCTCTGAAGATCGAAGGAAGCAGCTCCTGGCTCACTGCAGGCACCCGCTCCTTGGGCCGGTCCGCCAGCGCCGGAGGCGGCAGCACCTGGCGACCCACGCGGACGAACGCGCCGATGCCATGGTCCTCCACGAGCTCGGCGGACCTCTGATAGGTGTCCGCCTGGCCCGCGCGCGTGGACCAGGCGGTGGGCGGCACCAGCAGAGTCAAGGAGCTGAACCGCTGCGGGTCCCGCACCGCCGCGTGGAGCAGGGTCGCCGCCCCCATGGAGGGCCCGGCGGCGTGGACCTTCTCCCCGGGTGCGAGGTCGTCCAGCAGAGCGAGCAGATCGTCGGCGAGTCGAGGCCACACGTAGTCCTCCGGCACGGCGCGTCCGGTGGAGGAGCCGTGGCCGCGAGCGTCGTAGCGCAGCACCCGGCAGTCCTGCAGTCCGAGGGTCATGTCCAGGCCTGCGCGCTGCTCACGCGAGGCGCATGAGGTCAGCCCATGCAGCTGGACGAAAGTGGGCCCCTCCCCGGAGATCTCGTAGGCGAGTTTCGCCCCGGCTGTCTGGAAAAGCCCCACAGTCTCTGACTCCTGAGCATCAGGTCAACAACAAGTTGCGCCGGAACAGGTTCAGGCGCAGTGAACGCCCTCTAGACTACGCCGTATGCGGTTGACGAATGTGGCGCAGATGCACACCCGGCCCGGCCGGCTGTCCAGCTATTCGGTGGTGGCCCAGCCCGTCTCCGGTGGCGCCGTGGAGCCGCGCCGCGGTGTCGGCTTCGGCTCGGCTCCGCCCGAGTCCGCCTCGCGTGCCCCCGAGGCACCGGCTTCGCTGCCGGTATCCTTCGATCAGAACCGCCATGTCAGCTTCGGGTCACGGCCGGGATCCTGGATGGCGGTCTCTTTCCAGCTCGACGGCCCCGCCTCCCTGGAGGAGATCGCGGCGGCCTGGCATGAGGTCATCCAGCGCCATGGGACCCTGCGCACGATCTTTGACTGGCAGCCCCCTGCCTCCGCAGAGTCAGGTGAGGCATATCACCAGGATCCCCGACCGGCTGCCGGGGTCCGCTCCGGAGGCCCGGACAGCGATCTGCTGCTCCGCGAGGTGGGAATCCGACCGGGTTCCTGGGAGCGGCTCGAAGCCCCGGATGCGCCGCGGGACTCGGTGGGATTCAGCACCGGTGACCACCAGAGCCGCCTCAGCGCCTGCAAGCAGCACCTCAGCGCCGCCGAGGTCAAGGCCGCGCTGCGCGCCCATTTCGACTCCGTCTGCGATCCCTTCGGCCGCCCCTCGCATCGGATCTGCGTGATCGACGACGGCGAGTCGGCCGCCGTCCGTGACACCGCCGGCTCCCCACAGATCGTCATCGGTTCGGATCATTCCCACGTGGACGCATGGTCGCTGCTGGTCCTGGTCCGGGACTTCACCGCCGTGCTGGGGAATCTGCGCGCCGGGCTCGACCCTGCGCAGGGCCTGCCCGTGCCGGAGCCGTTCGCCGCGCACACCGCCGCCTGGGAGGACAAGCCCCTGCCTCCCGAGGAGGTTCGCACCCGCTGGCAGGAGATCCTTGAGGCAGGGGGGAGTGTGATGCCCACCTTCCCGCTTCCGCTGGGGGACATCTCGCTTCCGGTCAGCGAGAAGGTGGAGGTCCGGGACGTGCTGGACACCACCGAGCTGGAGCGGCTGGAGGTCCATGCCAAGGCCGCGGGGGTCAGGCTGATCGCCGTCGCCGTCTCGGTGATGACCCGGCTCTTCCGGGAGCTGGGGGACCAGCCGCTGCGCACCGTGTTCCCCGTGCACAGCAGGGATGAGCCGCGCTGGTTCGATTCGGTGGGGTGGTTCATCACCAACGCGGTCCTGGAGAACGACGACGACGACCTGCTCGCCAGCTACCGGGCGGTCAAGGAGGCCATCCGGCTCGGCTCGCACCCGATGGCTCCGATCATGCGGCCCTACGGCGGGATGCCGGCGAAGCCGGGCATGTTCGCGATGAGCTGGCTCGATCATCGCCGGCTGCCCATCAACGTGGATGAGGCGCTCAACGCCCAGCATGTCTCAGCCGTGGTGCAGACGGACGGGGTGATGATCTGGTTCGTGGTCAATGAGACGGGACTGCACCTGCGCTGCCGATATCCCGACACCGCACAGGCTCGCGAGACCATGCACACATGGTTGGACGCCGTGGTCGAGGGACTGCGCGCACCGAGTATCGTGGAGGGGTGACTACCGAGCTCTACGACACCGGTTCCCCCGCTGGGGTGGACTCCCGCACGCCTCCGCAGGACATGGTGGCGGAGCAGTCAGTCCTGGGCGGCATGATGCTCTCCAAGGACGCCATCGCCGACGTCGTCGAGGTGCTGCGCGGCTCCGACTTCTACCGCCCGGCCCATGAGCTGATCTATGACGCCATCATCGATCTCTACGGACGCGGCGAGCCCGCCGATGTGGTGACGATCTCGGATCATCTGACCAAGCGCGGCGAGCTGCAGCGCATCGGTGGCCCGGCGTACCTGCACAACCTTGCGCAGTCGGTGCCCACTGCCGCCAATGCCGGCTTCTACGCGGAGATCGTGCGCGAGCGGGCGATACTTCGTCGGCTCGTCGATGCCGGCACCAAGATCGTCCAGCTCGGACACACCGCCGACGGTGAGGTCGAGGGCATCGTCAACCAGGCGCAGTCTGAGATCTACAACGTGGCCGAGAACCGACAGAGCGAGGACTATGTCTCGCTCTCTGAGGTGCTGGGACCCACGATCGATGAGATCGAGACCAACTCGGCTCACGACGGCGGACTCACCGGGATCCCCACCGGGTTCCGCGAGCTCGACGACCTGACCCACGGCTTCCACGGCGGGCAGATGATCATCATCGCGGCCCGCCCGGCCATGGGAAAGTCCACGCTGGCGCTGGACTTCGCCCGTGCGGCCGCGGTGAGCAACGGCATGACCGCCGCCTTCTTCTCCCTGGAGATGGGTCGCAACGAGATCGCGATGCGTCTGCTCTCGGCCGAGTCGCGGATCCTCTTCTCCGACCTGCGCAAGGGCAACATCCGCGATGAGGACTGGGAGAAGATGTCGGAGGCGGTGGACCGGCTCAATGACGTGCCGCTGTTCATCGATGACTCCCCGAACATGTCACTCATGGAGATCCGCGCCAAATGCCGCCGGCTCAAGCAGCGCCACAACCTCAAGCTGGTGGTGCTGGACTATCTGCAGCTGCTCTCCTCGGGCAAGCGCGTGGAGTCGCGCCAGCAGGAGGTCAGTGAGTTCTCCCGCACGCTGAAGCTCCTGGCCAAGGAGCTCGACGTGCCGATCATCGCGCTCTCGCAGCTCAACCGCGGGTCCGAGTCTCGGCCGGACAAGAAGCCTCAGGTCTCTGACCTGCGTGAGTCCGGCTCCATCGAGCAGGATGCCGATATGGTCATGCTGCTGCACCGGCCCGAGGTCTACGACAAGGAGACCGAGCGAGCCGGGGAGGCGGACATCATCGTGGCGAAGAACCGCAACGGTCCCACCCGCGACATCACGGTCGCCTTCCAGGGGCACTACGCCCGCTTTCAGGACATGGCCCGGGACTTCTAGCGGCTCTCGAGCTGCCTTCCTTCGCGCAGCGATCCCGGCGGCGAGCTAGATCGCGCGGAGCACGACGTCGAGGAAGGCGAACCCGAGACCGCCGTAGAGCAGACCGATCCACAGCGCGTGCGTCAGTGCCGTCCAGAACCTGCCGGTGGCGATGAGCAGTCCGAACGCCGCGGGAGTGCAGGCCAGGGCGTAGCCCGCCACGAGGAGCCACAGGCCGGTGAACTCCCCGAGGGCCAGCATGTAGAAGCCCACGCCGATCGTCCAAGCCATGGTGAACTCGAACATCAGGGCGGCGATGACCACGGCGACCACGACTGCCCAGAGGCAGCGCCCCCAGCTGCCGGCGAATCGGCGAAGGCCGCTTCGCTCCTCGGCCCTGGGCGGAGCGCTGCGGCCTGTGGAGCTGTTCTTCCCCGAGCGACTGGTCGCGGAGTTCTTCCCCGAGCGCCTGGCTGAGCTGTTCTTCGCCGGTCGTGTCGCGGTGGAGCTGCGCCGCGCGGGCGTCGAGGCGGTGGTCCTGGTCGCAGCAGCGCGACCGCCGGACGTGGTGCGGGATCCTCTGGCTGCAGTGCCGGTTCGGGCGGCGGTGGTGCGAGACTTTCCGGATGAGGTGCGGGGTTCCCCGGATGAGGTGCGAGAGGTGGAGGGGCGCCGCGTCGCCGTGTTCTTCTTCGCGGCCGGAGAGGGGGGTCTTGCTGGACTCTTCCGGGCTTGGCTCTTCCTTGGGGTGCTCACAGCCTGACAGCGTACCGCGCGGCGCGTGCGGCAGCGGGGAGCCGGGCGGTGGTCAGAGCCACCCGAGGTAGGGCAGGGCCAGAAGGAAGAGGATCAGCCCGATTCCGACGCCGAGCGTCACAGCCACCGTCCGATTCGAGTTCGCGCGACCGAGCTCGTGGGGATTCTGCTGCGGGGCACCTTTGTGGGCGGGATCAGGGACGGAGGAATCCGCTCGCCGGTGGTCGTGACGCGCTGGATGAGATGACATTCATGCACCTCGCTTGGCGGAGCATTGCCGGACAGATGGTGTAGATGTTTCCGTCCGAGTCTATGAAGCGTCTCTGAGAAGGAGCTGTGCGGCAGGTGAGACCTTGCCGGTAGCTGAGCTGGGCCTTTGTCGGGTCACAACGCCTGGGCCGCAGCCGAGGGCACCACGTCGAGCAGCCGGATGCTGCGGCTGATCCCTTCCAGGGCGGCAGTCAGCCGGGGGAGGGCACCGATGGGGACCAGCACCAGCACCGAACCGCCGAATCCGCCGCCGATGAGCCGTGCCCCCTCGGCACCCTGAGCCAGTGCTGTCTCCACCACGAGGTCAGCCACTGCGAAGGACACCTCGGCGTCATCGCGCATGCTCATGTGTCCTGAGGTGAGGATGTCGCCCACGGTGGAGGCGACGTGCCGGACCCCATAGGCCTCACCGGAGAGCAGATGGTGCAGCTTCTCCGAACGCACCATCTCGGTCAGCGCATGGCGCAGCCGACGGCGGCAGGCCTGGGTGTCTCTGCCGTCCACCGAGTCCAGCTGCTCGGCCAGTCTGTCGAACTCCTCGAGGACGTGCAGCACATCAGCCTTGCGCGGCTTCTCGGGAAGGGCGTCGCGCAGCCGATCGAAGCCCAGCAGGTGGGCCGCCGCCTCGGCGTCGGCTCGGCGATCGCTGAACTGGCCGTCGACAAGACGGTGGGCCTGACCGGTGTCCACCGCGACCAGACGGTAGCCGCGCTGGATGCATCCGATGTCCAGCGGCTGGACGCTGAAGTCTCGACAGTCCAGCGAGAGGACCTTGCCCGCCCGGGCGCGCAGCGCGACGGTCTGGTCGAGTCCTCCTGTGCCGGCCCCGACGACCTCCACCTCGGCCCGCACGCAGGCGGCCGCCAGATCCTTGCGATGCTGGCGACTCAGCGCCGCGTTGATGTCCTGGAGCGGGTTCTGCCGTCCGAGCGGGGTGCCCAGAGCGACGAAGGCCAGTATGGAGGCGCATTCCAGCGCGGCGGAGGAGGAGAGTCCGCCGCCGATCGGAAGAGTGGAGACCACCAGGAGGTCGGCGCCGAAGCCGTCCTGCATGCGGAAGTCCGGCTGGGAGACGCCGAGTTCGCGCAGCGACCAGAGCACCCCGGAGACGTAGTCGCTCCAATGTCCGGAGCCTCTGGGGGAGCGGGCGTGGTGATCCTGAAGGTCCTGATCCGTGCCGGACCCGTTCACTGGGCCGATCTGCTCGGCGGGAACGGTGGTGACGCCGTCGTCCAGCGATGCGTCCAGGGTGCGCAGGCGCAGCTGCCCGTCCTGGCGCGGGGCCGCAGCGACGTAGGTGCCGTGGGCCAGCGCCAGCGGGAGGCAGCGCCCGCCATGGAAGTCGATGTGCTCCCCGTTGAGGTTCGCCCTCCCCGGAGCGAACCAGACGCCCGAAGCCGGCCGACCGTACTCCGCCTGGAAGCGGCTGATCAGGTCAGAGTGAATCTCTTGCGGCTCGCCAGGGGCCAGCCAGACGGCATCGGTTGTTCGCACGGTGATCCATTGTGCCACTTCATATCCAGTGGTGTTCCATGACGTTCTCCGGCACCGCCGCAGCAGGACCCCGGCGACCGCAGTCCCAGGAGAAGCAGCGAGAGGAACCATCCATGGCGATCGAGATCGGTCACCCGCAGCGGCCCTGGCCGCCAGTGACTGGAGCAGACGGCGCAGCCGCACCTCAGACGGCATGATCGACCTCGACATGACGCCTGCGCAGACCATGGTCTGCGCGGGTGCCGGCGCGGATCCCGAGCAGCTCTTCGCGGCGGGCTGCGGGGCCTGCCTCCCTGGCGCCCTGGGCAGGGTCGCCTCCCGCGAGGGGTCCGATGTGACCGATCGCTCAGTCGGAACCGTCACGGAGGACTCAGCAGTGCTGCGGGACGGGGGCGCGGGGCCGGGGCGTCTCTGCGCCCCCGGCGCACCCCCGCCGCATACCCTGGGCTTACTCGTTGAAATTTGAAAGACTGACGGGGACACCAGGAGAACGTGCGTGAGGAGACGGCGATGAGCGGCACTGACCTTGAGACCCAGGAGCAGGTCTGCATCAACGGGCCCTATACCTTCGAGGGTCTGCGCGATGGCGTCACCCGTGCGGAGGGGGGAGTGGAGCTGCTCGAACCTCGGACGGTGCCTCTGGGCGGACCCCGTGCCATGAACGTGCGGCGGACGCTGCCCCAGCGCGCGCGATCGCTGGTGGGGGCGTGGTGCTTCCTTGACTTCTACGGCCCGGATGATCTCACCGAGGCCACGTCGATGCGGGTGCCCCGCCATCCGCATACGGGCCTGGCCACCGTCTCCTGGCTCTTCGACGGTCGGATCGACCATATGGACTCCGCCGGCAACTGGGCCACGGTTCGCCCGGGCGAGGTGGCCGTGATGAATGCCGGACGCGGCATCAGTCACTCCGAGTACTCCTCTGCGGACACCACCGTCCTCCACGGGGCGCAGCTCTGGTATGCCTTTCCAGAGGAGCACCGGTTCGTGGAGCCTTCTCTGGAGACTCACCGCACTGAGCCCGTTCAGGGATCGGGATGGGAGGTGCGGGTCTTTCTCGGCGAGCTGCTGGGGCGGCGTTCCCCGGTGAAGACCTATGTCCCGCTGACGGGGGCGGAGCTGCGGCTCGAGCCGGGCGCGGTGCTGGACCTCGACGTTCCCGCCGGGCACGAGCACGGCCTGCTGCGCATCTCCGGAGCTGTCCGGCTCAATGGAGCCGTGCTGCCCGAGGATCATCTGGCGGTGGTCGAGACGGGAGCTGACACCCTCCGGGTGGAAGCTCTGGATGAGCCGGTGCTGGCGCTGCTGGTCGGCGGGGAGCCGCTGGGGGAGCAGATCGTGATGTGGTGGAACTTCGTGGGACGCAGCCATGAGGAGATCTCGGCCTTCCGGGCCGCCTACCAGGCGGAGATGGGCTTCGAGTCCCCCACACCGGACTCGCCGCTGTCTGGCCACGCCAGCGGCTCCGGGGAGGGGGTCACCGAGCGCGCGGCTCGGCCCGACGGGTCAGAACATCAGGTTCCGGTGCAGGAAGGCGCCTTCGGGGACCCCGTGCACGGTCAGCTGCGGGACGTCCTGGCCGGGTCCCGGTACGCCGACGGGCGGCCCTTCCCCCAGTTCGGAGACTTCCCCCCGGGCCAGTCCGCACCGCTTCCAGCCCCACCGCTGCCCAGTGCACGGATGAAGCCGCGCGGATGAGCCCATCGGGGCTCATCGCAGCCTTCCCCCGCAGGTGCCCCTGGATTACGCTGAGGTCCTGGGCGGGAACAGCCTGTCTGTGAGGCATGGAGGCACGAGCATGGACTGTTCAGGACGAGTCTTTGTCGTCACCGGGGCGGCGGCGGGCATAGGCCGTGCAGTCGCGCTGGATCTGCTCGGCCGCGGAGCCCGCGTGGCCGCCGTCGATCTCAACTCCGAGGGGCTGCAGCGCACGGTCGAACTCGCCCAGGCAGGGAACCGGCTCAGCACGCACACGCTGAACATCGTTGACCGCGAGGCGGTCGGCGTCCTCCCCGCACAGGTCACCCAGGCTCACGGAGCGGTCGACGGGCTGATCAACGTGGCCGGGATCATCCAGCCCTTCGTCCACATCGAAGACCTCGACTACGAGGTGATCGAGCGTGTCATGGACGTCAATTTCTGGGGCACGGTGCACATGGTCAAGGCCTTCCTCCCGGGTCTGAAGGCGCGGCCCGAGGCCTCGCTGGTCAATGTGGTCAGCATGGGCGCACTGCTGCCGGTTCCGGGCCAGTCCGCCTACGGTGCGTCAAAGGCCGCGGTGCGCCTGCTCACCGAGGGACTCTACGCCGAGCTGCAGGGCACCGCGGTGGCGGTCAGCGAGGTGTTCCCGGGAGCCGTGGGCACGGAGATCAGCAGGAACTCCGGCGCCGGATTCAGCGGCAGCGGCGGTGACACCTCCAAGACGACCAGCGCGCAGGAGGCCGGACGGATCATCGTCGACGCCGTGGAGAAGCGGAGCTTCCGGGTGATGATCGGCAATGATGCCAGGCTCTTCGACCTGCTCTCCCGGATGGCCCCACGACGGGGCATCGAGATGATCGCGAAGAAGATGAAGGACCTGGTGGTCAGCCGTCCCGCGAAGGCCAGCGCCTGAGCCGGGGCGCTGGGCCGGTGTGACAGACTTGGGCGCGCGCCGCCGGTGACCCGGTGGATCGGCGCGAAGGCCAGCAGCAGGAGGACCAGTGACCGAGATCCCCCCCAGAGGGCGCCTGTCCACGCGCCTGCTCGCCCACGGCCGCGAGCCTGACCCGCGGTTCACGCTGGCCAACGAACGCACCTTCCTCGCTTGGATCCGCACGGCGCTGGCGTTCTTGGCCGGGGGTGTGGCTGTGGAGGCCTTCGCCGCAGACGTCTTCGCCGATCCTTACCGGACAGTGATCTCGGTGCTCACCATCAGCGTGGGTCTGCTGATCAGCGTGGGCGCAGCCCTGCGCTGGCTCAACATCGAGCGCAGCATGCGACTGGGCCGGCCGCTGCCGATGCCGCTGATCATTCCGCTGCTGAGCTTTGCCTGCGGTGCCGCCATGGCCGTGGTCATCGTGCTGGTGGTTCTGGACTGATGCCTCCCGGGGCCCCGCTGCACTTGGATCCGGGCCTGCAGCCCGAACGGACCGTGCTCTCCTGGGGCCGCACCATGCTGCTCTTCGCGCTGGCCGGAGCGGTCTTTCTGCGCTGGGTGCCCTACTACGGGGTGTGGACCGTCGCACTGACGGCAGGCTGCGCCGTCGTCGCCGGAACCATCTATCTCACTCAGCGAAGGCGCTATGCGAAACAGTCTCACGGCATCGCCGAGGAGCAGGTCGAGGCCGACGTCCCCGCGGTGCTGGGCACGACCCTCGCCACACTGTGCCTCGGGCTCATGGGCCTGCTCGCGGTCCTCAGCTGAATTTCAGCTGGACGCAGGCTGGTCTGACCATTGTGGCAGGGATGCTACGTTTCGCGCTCGACTACATATGAGGAGGTCCTTGTCATGTCGAAGAAACTGATGACAAGTTTTGCCCTGGCCGGAGTCCTGGCCCTCGCCGCATGCGGGGATTCATCCGAGACTGAGCCCGAAGGCGGCGACACGGCATCGCAGAGCGCCCAGGACGAGGGGCAGAGCACCGAAGGGGGCGCCGCCGGTGAGTCGGAGTCCGGCGAGCAGCCGGAGATGCCCGAGGCGGACACGGAGGACATCCCCGACGTCGTCGCAGAGGTCAACGGTGACGAGCTCAGCGGTGAAGACTTCACCGTGCTCTACGAATCGCAGTTCCAGCAGCTCGCCATGCAGTCGCAGATGACCGGGGAGGAGCCCGACCAGGATCAGCTCAAGGAGCAGACCCTGGACTCGATGATCGGCAACGAGCTGCTGCTCCAGGACGCCCGCGACCAGGGCTTCGAGGCCTCGGATGAGGACGTCGAAGCGCTGATCACCGAGCAGGCCGAGGCCAACGGCATGGAATCAGCCGATGAGTTCATCGAGGCCTATGAGGAGCAGGGCATGTCCGAGGAGCAGCTGACCGAGGATGCGCGCAGCCAGGTGCTGATCAACCAGCTCCTCGATGACCTGGACGTGGAGGAACCCTCTGAGGAGGAGCTGCGCGAGATCTATGACGAGGCGGCCGCAGCGCAGGAGGAGTCGGGCGAGGAGGAGCAGACCGAGCTGCCGCCCTTCGAAGAGGTCCGAGACGATGTCGCGGAGCAGGCGACCTCTGATGCTCGCAATGAGGCCGCGCTGGATCACGTCGAGCAGCTCCGCTCCGATGCAGAGATCGAGACCCACCTCTGAGCATGAGGCCGAACTCTTCCAGCCGCTGGCCGGGATGAGATCTGCCGGCAGGCCCCGGGTTCAGGCCCGGGGTTCAGGCCCGGGGGCATGGCGCAGAAGAGAGCAGGCCTGCGCGGCGGTGTCTTCGATCAGCTCGGGCGCCCGGCGGAGCAGCTCCTCGAGCGCCGCCGGGCCCGCGGCGATGGAGAAGGCCCCGGCCAGCCCGGCGCTGCGGCACTGAGCCGCGCTGAGCCTGACCGTGCCGGCGACGACGACGACGGCGGCCTCCTGCGGTGCGTATCGCCGCACCGCGTGGACCACCTTGCCGCCCAGCGATTGGGCGTCCAGGGCTCCTTCGCCGGTGAGCACCAGATCTGCCTCGGCCAGGACCCGCTCGAGTCCCACCGCCTCGGCCACCATCTGCGAGCCGGGCAGCACCTCGGCGGCGAGCAGCGCCGAGAGCCCCAGCGGCAGTCCCCCGGCGGCGCCGAAGCCCGGGGTCTCGTCCAGCTGCTGCGGGTCGCGTCCCGTGCTGAGCGCCAGCACCTGGGCCAGCTGCTCGAGTCCTGCGTCGAGCAGCGCGACATCCTGCTCCGTCGCGCCCTTCTGGGGTCCGAAGACCGCTGCGGCTCCGCGGGCGCCGAGCAGCGGATTGTCCACATCCACAGCGATCCGCCAGCGCACCGCGCGAGCACGAGGATCCAGCCCTGTGGTGTCCACAGAGGCGATGTGCGCGAGCCCGGCTCCGCCGGGGCTGACCGGCTCACCGGCCTCGTCGAGGAACTGCACCCCCAGGGCGCGGAGCAGCCCGGTCCCGCCGTCGGTGCTCGCGGAGCCGCCGATGCAGAGCAGGATCTCCTCGCAGCGAGGATCGGCGAGCAGCTCGCGAGCGATGAGTCCCACCCCGTAGCTGTCTGCGCGCAGCGGCTGCAGCGGAAGGTCAGCCACCTGGGGCAGCCCGTTGGCCTGTGCGGCTTCGATGACGCCGAGGAGTCCGTCGGGGGAGCGCCCGTATTCGGCAGTCGCGACGCGACCGATCGCGTCCTGGACCACCGTGCTCTCCACCGGTGCGCCCCAGGCGGAGAGCAGCGCGGCCAGGGTGCCCTCACCGCCGTCTGCGAACGGGAGCTCGATGATCTCCGCCTGGGGAAAGACCTGTCGCGCGCCCCGAGCCATGGCGGCCGCGGCCTCGGCCGCAGTGGCTGATCCCTTGAACGAGTCGGGCACGCAGACGATGCGGCGCGGACCGGTGCTGGGGCTGGTCATGTGGGGAGGGCCTCTCGTGTCCTGGGGCGTCGGGTCAGCTCAGCGAAGCGTAGCGGATCAGGTGCTTCTGCAGGACGGCGTCATCTGGGTCAAAGCCAAGCCCCGGGGCACTGCTGAGCTGGATCTGCGGACCGGCGCCGTGGAGGGCGTGCAGCTGCTCGGGCCACTGCAGGAAGGGGACCTCCAGCTGCGTCTCCGCGCCCAGGGCGGCGGTGATCTGTGCGGAGGCATGCAGAGCCGGACCATAGTAGAAGCAGTGCGGGACGACCGCGACGCCCATCTTCGTGCCGGCATCCATGATCTCGCGCATGGCTGAGATCCCGCCGATCTTGCCCACGCTCGGCTGGGCGTAGGCGAGTGCTCCGCTGCGCATCTGCTCCAGCAGTCCCAGGACCCCCGAGGCGTTCTCACCCGCCGAGACGCACCCGAACTCCCGATTGAGTCGACCCAGCGCCGCAGTGTCGTCCGGAGGGAACACCGGCTCCTCCAGCCACTTCAGTCGACTGGGACGCAGCGCGGTGATGGCCGCGGCGGCCTCCTCGGTGGTCCAGCGGCAGTTCACATCGGTCATCAGATCTGCGGCGTCACCCGCCTGAGCGCGGGCGGCGGCGACAGCCTCAGGGGTGGATTCATGCAGTTTGAAGGAGTTGTAGCCCTGCGCCTGGGCGCGGGAGATGTGGTGGGCCACCTCCACGGGGTCCTCCCCGTAGTGGACCAGGGAGGCGTAGCAGTCCACAGCGTCACGTGCTGAGGCGGAGAGCAGGTGCCGCAGCGGCTTGTCCTCGCGCTGGGCGCGGAGGTCCCAGAGCGCCGTGTCGATGGCCGAGAGCGCGTAGTGGACCGGACCAGTGCGTCCAAATGCGTGGAACGCGTATTCCGCCTCGTGGCGCGCATCGAGCGGGTCAGCGGGACGGTGCAGATGAAACGGCCCAACGATGCCCTCCAGCGCCGCCCAGGAGGCAGGGTTGCTGCGGTGGCCGAAGGCCTCCCCCCAGCCCACTCGACCCTCGGTGTCGGTCAGCTTCACCATCAGGGACTCCATCTGCGTGAAGGACTGCGAGGACGCGTTGTACTCGTCCACGGATTCCTCACCCACCACGCGTCGCCCCGCGGCGAAGGGCATCGACACCAGCAGCAGCTCGATCCCTGCCACAGCGGGCTTCTTCTCGGTCATGACGCTCCTCTGAAGGTCTGATGCTGCGGTTCCCGGCGGCCCTCGCGCACCGACACGTTCGAGCCTATCCATGCCGTGTGATGCAGTCCACAGGTCGATCCCGCATCAATTGATGCGCAAAGAGCATCAGTTCACGGGCGCAAGCTCGGTCATCAGCAGGGATCCGGGCGCCTCGGCGGATCCGGGAACCTGTTCGAGCGCCAGGCTTCCGGCGCCCGGGTGGAACGGGGCGATTATTTTGTTCACGAAGGTCGATGTGCTTGACCTCACAATGTGAGCTATCTTACGGTGGACCCGAACTAGTTTGGAAAGCGATTTCCCACATGACCCATGAGGAGGCAGCCGTGCTGTCCCAGACACATCACAGGAGACTGCGCAGTCAGTGCAGTCCCCCCGTGGCAGGAGAGGTGACGCCATGAGCGTCGTCGCTGAAATCCGGGAGCTGCGCAAGACCCCCAAGGGGGAGCGCCGCAAGAACAAGGACAACAAGGCAGGGCACCTGTTCCTGCTGCCCTGGACCGTCGGTCTGTTCGGCATCACGCTGTTCCCGATGGCCGCCTCGCTCTACCTGGCCTTCACGGACTACAACCTGCTGCAGTCCCCGAACTGGATCGGGCTGGACAACATCACACGGATGATCGGCGACGATCGTCTGCACAATTCGATCCAGGTGACCTTCACCTACGTCTTCGTCGGCGTGCCCATCCAGCTCGTGGTCTCGCTGGCGATCGCCATGCTGCTGGACCGGGGCATGCGCGCGCTGCCCTTCTATCGCTCGGTCTTCTACCTGCCGTCCATGCTGGGCGCCTCGGTCGCCATCGCGGTGCTGTGGCGCCAGATCTTCGGACACAGCGGTCTGATCAACCAGGTGCTGGCGATGGTGGGAATCGAAGGACGGGGCTGGGTCTCCAGTCCGGACACGGCACTGGCCACGCTGATCATCCTGCATGTCTGGACCTTCGGTGCCCCGATGGTGATCTTCCTGGCAGGGCTGCGGCAGATCCCCGACATGTACTACGAGGCGGCCTCCATCGACGGAGCAAGCCGGTTCAAGCAGTTCTTCACGATCACCATCCCGCTGCTCACCCCGATCATCTTCTTCAACCTGGTGCTGCAGCTCATCGGTGCTTTCCAGAACTTCACCCAGGCCTTCGTGGTCTCGGGTGGCACGGGCGGCCCGGCAGATTCCACGCTGTTCTACACGTTGTATCTGTACCAGCAGGGCTTCAACCGCTTCGACATGGGCTACGCCTCCGCCATGGCCTGGCTGTTGGTCCTGATCATCTCCGCCATCACGGTGGTCAACTTCTGGCTCTCGAAATACTGGGTGCACTACGATGACTGATTCAACTTTCACCTCCCCGACCGGCGCGAAGTCCGGCGCGGTCACCGATACCCGCGCCGAGAAGGAGATGTCCGTCGCGACATCATCTCTGGCCGACGCGGCCACGACCAGTTCCGGCGCGAAGCAGCCGATGCGATCGGTCTCCGACAAGGAGCGGCGGGTCAAGGCCACGATCAAGCACATCGTGATGGTCCTGGCCTCGCTGGTGATGATCTATCCGCTGCTGTGGATGCTCGTCTCCTCGCTGCGGCCCAATGATCTGATCTTCCGTGAGCCCGGCATTCTGCTGACCACCTTGGAGTTCAGCAACTACGTACAGGGCTGGAATGCGCTGAGCCACCCGTTCAGCCACTTCCTCTGGAACTCCGCGATCGTGGTCTTCGGATCCATCCTCGCGAACCTGGTCTCTTGCTCGATGGCCGCCTACGCCTTCGCCCGGCTCGACTTCAGGTTCAAGAAGCCGATGTTCGCGCTCATGCTGCTGACCATCATGCTTCCCGTGCACGTGGTGATCATCCCGCAGTACATCCTGTTCTCGAACCTCGGCTGGGTGAACACCTTCCTGCCGCTGATCGTGCCCAAGATGCTCGCCACGGACGCGTTCTTCATCTTCCTGATGATCCAGTTCATCCGCGGCATTCCGAAGGACCTGGACGAGGCGGCGCGCATCGATGGCGCCGGACATATCCGGATCTTCCTGCAGATCATCCTGCCGCTGATGATCCCGGCGCTGGCCACGACCACGATCTTCACGTTCATGTGGACCTGGAACGACCTGTTCAGCCAGCTGATCTTCCTGACCTCGCCGGACATGTACACGGTGCCGCTGGCGCTCTCCGCGTTCATCGACTCCACCGGCGAGTCCAACTGGGGCGCGATGTTCGCCATGTCGATCGTCTCGATCCTGCCGCTGTTCCTGATCTTCCTCTTCGGTCAGCGGTTCCTCATCAAGGGCATGGCCACCACCGGCATCAAATAGATCCGTGCCGGTTCAAGGAGAAGCGACCGTCCCCGTCCACGACGGTGGGCGGTCGCTTCTCGTTGACGGCTTCCGATCCCGCGCAGGACCTTGCCAGACCCCTCTCCAGACCAGCAAGCCAGACCAGCACAAAGGAGCGGCTCACCCATGAGCGCAGCAACGACATCAGAGACCGCACGCACCCGCTATGTGATCATCGGCATGGGCAACCGCTGCGAGATGTACATCAACGCTATAGCGGGTCCTCACGCTGATGTGGCCGAGCTGGTCGCCCTCGCCGACACCAATCCCGGCAGGGTCGAGTACTACCAGCAGCAGGTGCACGACGAACACGGCCAGCGGCCTGGAAGCTTCGACCCCGCAGCCCTGACCCAGTTCATCCAGAGTGAGGGCATCGACCGGGTCATCATCACCAGCCCTGACTTCACCCACGCCGACTACATCGTGGAGAGCCTCACCGCCGGCGCAGACGTCATCGTCGAGAAGCCGCTGACCGTCAGCGCAGAGGCCAGCGCCCGGATCGCGAGGACCGTCCAGGAGACCGGGCGCGAGGTCATCGTGACCTTCAACTACCGCTACTCCCCGCGCAACACGGTGCTGAAGGCCGCCATCCAGGACGGGACCATCGGTGAGGTCACCTCCGTGGACTTCACCTGGGTGCTGGACACGGTGCACGGAGCCGACTACTTCCGCCGCTGGCACCGGCTCAAGGAGAACTCAGGGGGACTGCTGATCCACAAGGCGAGCCATCACTTCGACCTGGTCAACTGGTGGCTCGCCGATGTTCCACAGCGCGTCTACGCCTCCGGCGGCCTGAAGTTCTATGGCGCCGAGGCGGCCTCCAAGCGTGGAGTCTCCGCCTCAGAACGAGGCACCCGCGACGGCTCAGAGGCTGACCCCTTCGCCCTGGACCTGCGCTCGGACGATCGACTCCAGGCGCTCTACCTCGACAACGAGCACCACGACGGATACCGGCGCGATCAGGACGTGTTCTCCGCGGGCATCACCATCGAGGACAATCTCGCACTCGTGGTGGACTACTCCCGGGGAGCGATCCTGAACTACTCGCTCAACGCGCACAGCCCCTGGGAGGGCTACCGGGTGGCCGTGAACGGCACCGAAGGACGTCTCGAACTGGACGTGATCGAACGGGCAGCAGTGCTGCCGGCGGCCGGTGGAGCCCCGGTGGACCCCTCGGTCAGTGAAGATGCCCAGTCCAACACGCTGCGTGCCAAGGGCGAGCGGCTGCTGCTGCAGCGTCACTGGGAACAGGCCCGCGAGGTCGAGATCATCAACGGCGAGGGCGCCCACGGCGGCGGAGACAAGCTCCTGCTGGCAGACATCTTCCGCGGCGCAGGCGAGGATCCCTATCAGCGCCCGGCCGGGCTGGTGGACGGGATCCAGGCCATCGCCGTCGGCGTCTGCGGCAACCAGTCCCTGGCCACCGGCGCGGCGGTGAAGGTCGCAGACCTGGATCTGGGTCTGGAGGCGGCTGCCCATGTATGAGCGGGTCATCATCACCGGCGGCTCCGGCCGACTCGGACGCAGCGTGGTGGCCGGCTTTGCCGAGCACGGCCACGATGTCATCAGCATCGACCAGACCGTGCCGGGCAGCCCTGTCCCGGGCGTCACCTATCGCAGCATGGATCTGCTCGACGCGGCCGGCACTCGGGCGCTCTTCGAAGAGATCAGGCCCTCGGCCGTGGTCTCGCTGGCAGCCATCGCCGTGCCCTTCAGCGCACCCGAGGACGTCATCCTGCGCACCAATGCAGGGATCGCCCACAATGTCACCGCCGCGGCGGTGGCCTCGGGAGCGAAGAAGGTCATCATCGCCTCCAGCCCTTCGATCATGGGCTACGGCTCTCCCGCCGGGTGGGTGCCGCCGCGCCTGCCGCTGGACGAGGACGTGACCCCGCAGCCCTGGCACGCCTACGGGTTGAGCAAATACGTGGCGGAACAGGTCGCGGCGATGTTCGCCCAGCAGACCGAGGACGTGAAGTTCATCAGCTTCAGGCCCTGCTATGTGATCGCGCCGGAAGAGTGGGAGGGCGCGCCGACCCAGCAGGGCCACACGATCACCGAGCGCCTGGATGACCCGGCCCTCTCGGCGGTCGCACTGTTCAACTATGTCGACGCACGGGACGTGACCGACTTCCTGCTCACCGCCCTGGCGAACATCGACCGGGTGCAGAACGGCTCGGTGTTCTTCGTCGGTGCCAAGGACGCGCTGGCACGGCGGCCGCTGGCTGAGCTGATCCCAGAGCACCATCCCGGGCTGGCGCACCTGGCCCACGGGCTCACCGGTGACTCGCCGGCGTTCTCGATCCAGAAGGCCAAGGAGGTGCTCGGCTGGGAACCCACGCGCTCCTGGCACACCGAGCTGCGCACTGAGCTGCAGGCATGAGCTGCGGCGACGTGCACGTCTGACTGCGAAGACTCATGACAGAGCAAGGCCCGCTCCGCGCGCATGCGGAGCGGGCCTTGCTCTGTCTGGATCGTGCTCAGACCTCTGAGATCTCTCAGACGACTGGGATCACTCGGCGTTGGTGTTGGCGATGTAGACATCGCAGCCGGCGTTGTGCGAGACCGAGTTGGCCACGCTGCCCAGCACCCGCTTGGCGCCGCGCAAGCGCTGGTTCCCGACGACGATCATCTCGGCGTCGGTCTTCTCCGCGTAGTCGATGAGCGCCTCGGAGGGCTTGCCGTGGGCCGCGCCAGCCTGGATTTTCAATCCTGGGGTTCGCAGGCCCTTGACGACCTGCTCCGCGATGTAGAGGGCATTGTCCGCGCCTGAGACCACCCACTGGTCCGAGCCGCTGTTCACATGTTCGATGGTGGCATCGGTGTGCGCCGACACCACATGAAGGGGCACCCCCAGGCGCAGCGCGAGATCCCGCGCCTTCTGCGCTGCCCGCTGAGCCGTGGGACTTCCGTCCACACCGACGACGATCGGTCCGGTCATGATGTTTCTCCTTCTCGGGTGGTGGGCGTTGCTGCGATTCAGCCTAGTCGAGGTGCACCGGTGACGTGGTGCGTCAGCGACGTGGACCATCAGCGGCGCAGGTCCGTCAGCGGCGCAGGACCGCCGGACGGGCTCGGCCGCCGACCTGCACGGTGGGCCAGCGCGGATCTGAGGAGAGCACATCGATGGTGGGGAGCGCCGAAGCGGCTGTGCTGCGCAGCACCACGGTGTCCTCGATCTTCGCTGCGAGGCCGCGCGCGGAGTCGAACCCGCTGGGATTCAGGGCAAACGCCTGATCCGGGTGGATGAGGTCCGGCACGCCCGGGCTGAGCCGCGGATCGCGACCCTGGTATCCAGCCGCGCCGCCCTGGTGGTGCCGGGTCCACTCCGCGGAGTCCAGCCCGTGGCGGGGGTATGCCGATTTCAGCTCCTCGAGGACGGCTTCCAGCCTCGCCCCGGGGGTCAGTGCTCCCAGTGCGTCTGCCTCGACCTGTGCGATCGCCTGGTCCAGCTCGTGCTCTCCCGGAACCGGCTCCGAAAAGCCGACCCAGCGGGTGACATTCGCGATCAGTCCGCCTCGGCGGGCACACACCACAGCCATGGCTCGACGGCCCAGAGCGGCGTCAGTGGGCAGCGGGTGGCGGTGGCCTGCGCGCGCGGCACCGCTGGCGAGCAGGACCACCGGGTCTGCTCCTGCGCCGATGATCAGCGGCGAGAGCCTCGCTGTGAGTTCGCGCTCGGTGGTCTGCGGGGTCGCTGCGGAGAGCACGTCGGTCAGTGCGGAGGCCGCGTCTGTGCAGAGGCTGCGATAGCGCTCGATCTCTGCGGGCAGCAACGAGGCGCGGGCCGCTCGCAGCTCCAGGGCGGCGGACGCTTCGTCCAACAGCCTCCAGCCGGTGCTGGAGGGAAGCCAGTCGCTGGTCATGCCCAGCGCCCCGTACCAGGGAAGTTCATGCAGCCGCACCGGTGCTGAGGCCGCCAGCAGGGTGTTCAGCTCCTCCCCGCGGATCCGGGCAGCCTCATTGGCGAACACACCGATCTCGACGCCCTCCCGGTGCACCACGGCGCTGAGGATGGGCGGGCCTGCCAGGGAGACATGGACGCGCGCCCCGATCAGCAGCCAGGAGAGGGCCCCCGCGGTGCTCAGCACGAGAGCGTCAGCGCCCCGCTCGTCCAAGATGCGGACGAGTCGGGAGTGCTTGACGCTGAACTCGTGCAGCACCGGGTCTCCTGCCACGCGTCCCCGGCTCTGTTCCGTGGCGGCGTGCTCAGGCTCAGCGGACATGACCGGCCACCTCCTCGCGGCTGAGTCGGCCATCCAGGATCAGCACCCTCAGTCCGCGCTGTACGCTCTCGCCGGGTCTCACCGGCACTGCCTTCTCCCAGGCCAGGGACATTCCCACGCCTGGGTAGGACTCGTGCCGGACGAACCAGGGATCGGGATTCTCCGTCCCGCGCAGGAAGATGAGCGTCGCGGGACCCGCCGAGCCTGCGCGGCTGGGAAGCGGCAGAAATTCTGCGCTGACCGCCAGCCAGTCGGTCAGGCTGCCATGCACGGCCTCCTCGCCGCTGGCCTCGGCGGTGAAGAACTCAGCACCGCCCACCGCCGGCAGTCGCCAGAAGAATCCTCCGTAGCCGCCCCTGAGGCGACCGTTCGACCCGGGGCTGCCCAATGACACCGTCTCTTCGCCCGCCGGGCTCAGAGATGTGTTGAAGTCCATGGCCCAGCCGGAGGGCAGGTCTGACTCGTGGCCGACAGTGATCTCGCGCTGCTCGCGCAGCAGCGTGTGGCCGGCCGCATCGATCCAGGACAGCTGCTGACTCACCCGCTGCCCGGTCTGCGTGTCGGCGAGCTCCTGGTGCGCGGTCTCGATTCTGCCGTGGTCCTCCCGCCAGATGTACCGGCCCGCGTCACGGGTATAGGTGCGCCCGCCCCAGAAATTGGTGCCGTTGACGTCTTGGAGGGCCACGCCCACACCCAGGTGCCAGGTGTGGTCCAGGGGCTGCTGGTCCGTGACCACCACACCGCCGATGGTCCGCACCTCGTCCAGGAATGGGCGGGGAGAGTCGGTGGGAGAGATGTCGGTGCCCGTGCGCAGATCGGCCACGGTTCTGCGCTCCGCACCGACGACGACGTCCAGCTGACCCGAAGAAGCAGGTGCGGCCGCCCAGGGCACGCCCAGCGAGGAGAAGGAGCTCGGAGCCGCCTTCACCGCCCGGGCGAGGTGCTCCTCGATATGCAGGAGGACCGGGTGTGATTCCACCCCGCTGCCGACCCAGTTCTGGTGCTCGGCCGGAACAGCGGCAGGAGGCTTCGCGGTGCGCACGGCTTCCAGCACACGCATGAAGGCGCCGTGGGAGGCCAGCGGGGAGAGCAGCTGGATCGGGTCTCCGTCGGCTGCGCGAGCCCCCTGCTGTACGTCGATGAGGTTCTCCAGCAGATCCGTCCGCTCGAACTGATAGGTCTGCGGTCCGGTCTCCGTATATCCGGGGCGCTGGGGGTTCGGATGGACGACCAGCTCATCGCGGGTGTAGTAGAAGAGCGCTTCACCCTCGGTCCCGGAGATCGTGATCCAGGGGTCCTGCTGCTCGGCGGCGCAGAGGGTCAGCGCAGCGGTGACGGGAATCCCGGAGGCGGTGCGCAGCTGCACGATGGAGGTGTCATCGGCCTCGATGTCGTGGGCGTGATGCAGCTCGGTGCTCAGCTCCGCCACGTCCTCGAGCGTCTTGGCGCCGGCGATGTGCAGGGCGGTCTTGACGGCGTGGGCCAGGGGATTGGTGACGACCCCGTCCACCACGGGCACACCGTCCATCTCTCGCTTGCCGGCCCACGGGGAGCGCTGGTAGTAGTAGACGGTGCGCACCCAGAGCCCGGTGGCTCCCACGGCGCGGAGCTCTCCGATGGGCCCGGGTTCTTCTCGGGTGCCCGCCAGCAGCTCAGCGATCGCGGGCAGCGCATGGGAGCCCAGCGACTGGAACCCGACCTGCACCCGTCCGCCGGACTCCTCGGCCACCTCCAGCAGCTCGGTGAACTGCTCCAGGGTGGCCGTCGGAGGCTTCTCCAGCAACACGTCCGCCCCGGACCTCAGCGCCTCTGCCGCCAGCTCATAGTGCGTGTTGATCGGAGTCGAGACGATGACGACGTCGGGATGATGACCATCCCGCCTCGCCTCGGCGAGGGTCTGATAGACCGGGATCTCACCGCGGACCTCGGGACCCGGGTCGGAGAAGGACACCCCTGCGATCAGCTTCGCGCGGCCGGCTGTGGCGAGCCGGGCGAGGTTGAGCAGATGCTGACGCCCGAAGCCGTCCAGACCGATGAGCACGACGGTCCGGACGGCGTCGTCGGTCCGGACGGCTGCGGGAGCCGCCTCGTGGGCCGATCTCATGCGGGGGCTCCGACGTGTGCGTGCTCCAGCGACGGCAGGACCAACTGCTGATAGCGCTGCTTCATGGTCTCCAGGGTGATGGAGGCGTCCTGAGTGTTGATCTGTTCGTTGAAGATCTCCACCTCCACCGGTCCGGAGTATCCGGCGGCAGCCACCCAGCGGCTGATCGTGGGAAAGTCGATGTAGCCGTCGCCCATCATGCCGCGGGACTTCAGCGCATCGGCGGCCAGGGGCAGGTTGAAGTCACAGACCTGATAGCTGGCGATGCGGTTCTCCTCGCCCGCACGGGCGATCATCTCCTCGAGCTGAGGGTCCCACCACACATGGAAGGTGTCGACCACGACCCCGACGGTCTCCGCCGGATGGTCAGCGGCGAGGCTCAGCGCCTCACCCAGGGTGGAGAGCACCGCCCGGTCTGCGGCATACATGGGATGCAGCGGCTCCAGGACGAGTCTGACCCTGTGCTCAGCCGCGTATGGGACCAGTTCGGCGATGCCCTCGGCCACTCGTGCCCGGGCGCCGAGGATGTCCTTGTCTGCCGGGTCGCCGCTGCCACCGATCAGATGTGCTGCCGCGGGGAGCCCGCCGACCACCATGATCAGTTCACCGGCTCCGATGGTCGCGGCCTCGCGGATCGCCGCGCGGTTGGACTCCAGCGCGGCGCTGCGACCCTCGGGGTCCGCCGGGGTGAGGAACCCGCCGCGGCAGAGGGTGGTGGCGCTCAGTCCTGCGGCGGAGATGATCGAGGCCGACTTCTCCGCACCCCCCGCCTGCTGCAGCAGGTGCCGCCAGGGACCGATGTGCTTGAGCCCCGAAGTGGCCACCGCCTCCGCGGCCTGCTCCAGGGTCAGATTCGGCGTGGTGCCGGTGTTCAGTGAGAGTTCAAAGCTCATGCCAGGCCTCCGGTCTTCAACAGCGAGGTCATGCGGTCGGCGGCCAGCTGCGGCTCGCGGAGCAGTCCCGCCTGGTCTGCCAGCACGAAGGTGTGCGCCAGATGGGTCAGTGAACGTCCGGAATGCAGTCCTCCGACCAGCTGGAAGCCGGTCTGATGTCCGTTGAGCCAGGACAGGAAGGCGATGCCGGTCTTGTAGTACAGCGTAGGTGCGGCGAAGATGTGCTTGCCCAGGGCTCGGGTGGAGTCCAGGATCTCGCGCCCTCGCTGGGGCTGACCGGCGTCATAGGCCTGCAGGGCCGCCGAGGCCGCGGGGTAGATGGCGGCGAAGATGCCCAGCAGAGCATCAGAGTATGCCTGCTCGTCGCCGTCGATGAGCTCCGGATAGTTGAAGTCATCCCCGGTGTAGAGCCGCATGTCTGCCGGAAGAGCGGCACGCAGCTGCTTCTCATGTTCGGCGTCCAGCAGCGAGACCTTCACGCCGTCCACCTTGGCGGCGTGATCCTGGATCAGCTTCAGGAACGTGCTCGTGGCGGTGGGGACCTCGGCGGAGCCCCAGTAGCCGGCGAGGGCGGGGTCGAACATCGGGCCCAGCCAGTGCAGGATGACGGGGTCCTTGGCCTGCTCGAGAAGCTGGGAGTAGATCGCGACATAGTCCTCGGGGCCGCGGGCCACCTTGGCGAGCGCGCGGGAGGCCATCAGAATGACCTTTGCGCCTGAATCCTCGACCACCTGCAGCTGCTCCAGATAGGCGGCCAGCACCGCGTCGAGCCCAGCCTGGCCGGCCTCCACCGCGGCGGGGTCCAGCTGATCGGTTCCGGCGCCGCAGGCGATCAGATCGCGCACGGAACGCCCGGCCAGCGCCGGATGCTTCTGGGTGCGCACGACGTCGGCGGCCTCGGCGGCCGAGCGGCGGATGAGCTCCTTCGTCGCGCTCCAGTCGAGGCCCATGCCGCGCTGGGCGGTGTCCATGGCATCGGCCACGCCGAGCCCATAGGACCACAGCTCGTGGCGGTAGGCCAGAGTGGACTCCCAGTCCAGCTGCGCCGGGGCTCCGGGCACGTTCTCCGCAGTCATCACCGGGACCACATGGGCCGCGGCGTAGACCTTGCGAGAGGTGAGCGGCTTCTCTGGGCGGGGGAAGTCCCCCGGGCCGCTCATCGTGTAGCTGATCAGCTGGCCCTCGGGCGAGGGCAGGCGCAGCGTGGGCAGCGTCGGGCTGGAGTTGCTCATAGGGTGATCTCCGGGATGTCGAGGGTGCGGCGCTCTGCTGCGGACTGCAGGCCGAGCTCGGCCAGCTGGACGCCGCGGGCGGCGGAGAGCAGGCCGAAGCGATGCTCGCGGCTGGCGACGACATCGGCCAGGAACTCCTCCCACTGGGCCTTGAACCCGTTGTCCAGGTCGCCGTTCGCGGGGACCTCCATCCACTGCTCACGGAAGGACTCGGTGACCGGCAGGTCAGGGTTCCAGACCGGCTTGGGAGTGTGGGCGCGCTGCTGTGCCACACACTTGTTCAGTCCGGCGACAGCCGAGCCGTGGGTGCCGTCGATCTGGAACTCCACGAGCTCGTCACGGTAGACACGCACGGCCCAGGAGGAGTTGATCTGACCGATGACCTGGTCGCCGTCCGGGGTCTCGAGATCGAAGATCCCGTAGGCGGCGTCGTCGGCGTCGGCCTCATAGCGCTCGCCCTTCTCATCCCAGCGCTGCGGGATGTGGGTGGCGGTCTTGGAGGTCACGGTCTTGACCTTGCCGATGATGCCCTCGAGCACATAGTTCCAGTGGCAGTACATGTCCGTGGTCATGGATCCGCCGTCTGCGAGGCGGTAGTTCCACGAGGGACGCTGCGCGGGCTGATGGTCTCCCTCGAACACCCAGTAGCCGAACTCGCCGCGCAGCGAGAGGATGCGGCCGAAGAAGCCCTCCTCGACCAGACGGCGCAGCTTCACGAGTCCCGGGAGGTACAGCTTGTCGTGGACCACGCCGGCGGTGATGCCCGCCTTCTCGGCCTGGCGGGCCAGGTCCACCGCTTCTTCGAGCGTCTCAGCGGTGGGCTTCTCGGTGAAGATGTGCTTGCCGGCGCTGATGGCCTTGGACAGCGTGCTGTGGCGCAGGGAGGTCATCGAGGCGTCAAAGACGATGTCTATGCTCGGATCGTTGATGGCGCCGTCGAGGTCCGTGGTGTAGTGCTCGACGTCGTGCTGGGCGGCCAGCTCCTTGATCCGGGCCTCATTGCGGCCGATCAGAATGGGCTCGACGGTGACCTTCGATCCGTCGGCCAGGGTGATCCCGCCCTGGTCGCGGATCGGAAGGATCGAGCGCAGCAGGTGCTGGCGGTATCCCATCCGGCCGGTGATGCCGTTCATGGCGATGCGCAGGACGCGGGGCTCAGACATTGTGGGGGGACTCCTTGGTCGACAGGCAGTGGAATGCGCTTTCCAAGCTAGTATCCTGACCTGTATTGTGTCAACCATCACAGTGGCGAACGGTCGCGATCGGCAACACGAAGAGTTCGGAAGGATGTGCACATGGCGGTTCGCCTGGCGGATGTGGCAGAGGCGGCGGGAGTCTCCCCGTCGACTGCTTCACGAGTGCTCAACGGATCTGCACGCAGTCCGAAGGCTGAGATCGCCGCGCGCGTGCGAGTGGCCGCCGAGGAGCTCGGGTACTTCCCGAATGCCCAGGCCCAGGCGCTGGCGCGCTCCAGCGCGGGGCTCATGGGCCTGGTGGTCCATGACATCTCAGACCCGTATTTCTCCTCGATCGCACGCGGGGCCCAGCGGGCCCTCGTCGGCTCCGGGATCCAGCTCATGCTCGCCTCCACGGAGCGTGGGGCTGAGGCGGAGGTCGAAGCGGTGCGCACCTTCATGTCATATCGGACTGACGCGATTCTTCTCGCGGGCTCCCGGGGCCTCGCCGATGACGCGCTGCTCGATCAGGTGCTGCGCACCTACCGGGCCAACGGGGGGCGGGTTGCCATGATCGGCCAGCCGCTGCCCAACGCCGGGGGAGTGCAGATCGCCAACGAGTCAGGCGGCGCCGATCTGGCTGAGGCGCTGCTGCACCAGGGGCATCGCCGGTTCGCGGTCCTCTCTGGCGCGGCCACTCTGTCCACGTCTTCTCAGCGGGCATCGGGATTTCTCGGAAAGCTTCGCTCGGCGGGCGTGATTCCCGAGCGAGTCGTGGAAGGCGCGTTCACGCGCGACGGCGGCTACCTGATGATGTCCGAACTCATCGAGTCCGGCGCCCTGAAGACAGATGCGCCCCGGCCACTCTGCGTCTTCTGCGTCAATGACGTGATGGCACTCGGCGCACTGGCGGCGGTGCGCGACGCGGGGCTCACGGTGCCGGGGGATGTTGCCCTGGCCGGGTTCGACGACATCCCCACGCTTGCGGATCAGCATCCGACGATCACCACCGTGCGACTGCCGCTGGAGGAGATCGGCCGGATGAGTGCGGAGATGCTCCTCGCCGACGGCGACATGGATCGGCGCCTCGTGGTGGAGGGGTTTCCGGTGCTGCGGGAGTCCACGCGCCTGGGCTGAGTCCGGCCTCAGGCCAGGATGACGGGACCTCCATCTGCCGGCATCACGCGATGGTGAGGATGTCGCCCTGCGCTTCACATTCCGGGGTTCGGACACGGCCCGGCAGAGCCTGCAACGGCGCAGGGCGGGTCATCGTTCTCCCAGATCCTCTCCCGCTGTCGGGGAGAGGTCTTCTTCGAGCGCGGCATTCCGGCTGAAGCCGCTGAGGCGTTGCCGAGATGGAAGCCGCGATCCAGCAGCCCCGGCGACCGCCCGGGGGGCGGGGTATCGCCGCATGTCGAAGTGGTCACGCCGATCGAGCCTCTCTCCATTGAGCGCGACCCAGTCCACACATAGTGTGATCCGGGTCACTCACGTCTCAATGAGGAGATACATGTTGCTCCATTCATCCATCCCGGGCTCCCGTCCGGTTCACCGCGCGCTGGCCACGTTCGGAGCCGCAGCGCTTCTGCTGGCAGGCCTGGCCCCCAGGCCGCCGCCGCTCCCACCGACTCGACCGGTGCGCTCAATGCCGATGATCTCCCGCTGGGGGACATCCAGGAGGACCTGGAGGCGGGGGACTTCACCGTCCGGGCCACCGACTCGTCCCCGGTGACCGTCGCCGAGCATGACCGCACGTCGGATCAGGGCACCTCCTTCTCCCAGCGGCTGCAGCTCAACGGTGCCGGAGCGGCGGACAATCGCTCGGTCCAGTTTGAGGCCGAGGCAGGCGAGCAGGTGACCGTTTACGCACAGTCGGGCGGCGGCACGGCCGACCGAGCGCTCGGTCTCTACGACGACTCCTGGAGCGAGCTGGATCGGGTTCCCGCCTACCGCGGAGACTCAGGAGAGATGCTCCCGGCCCAGACCTTCGAGATCGACACCGACGGAACCTACTGGATCGCCTCCCCCAGCTCGGGAGTCAACCTCTATCAGCTGGAGATCGGGGAGGCTGCGGACGCACCGGAACGCCCAGCCTGGGGGGATGTCACGGCACCGGTCATCGAGGAGACGGCAGTCGCGGAGGACGACCCCGCGCGGATCCAGATCAGCTACAGCGGCACCGTGGGGGCGCAGGGCGGCGACCGGGCGAGGGCCCAGCTTCTCGACGCCGAGGGCGAGGTCATCGATGATCAGCTCGATGTCGCCCCCGGCGAGGGCGGCACCATCGCTGTGACCCCTCCTGCCTCGGGAGACTACGAGGTCCAGGTCCAGCTCGAACGCGAAGGCGAGGAGGAGACGCTGAGCTCGGAACGAGTCCTGCACGAGGATTTCGTCCTGCCTCTGGGCGTGCCGGAGATCACGTCTGTGCTCACCACTGATGTGCAGTCGGAGAGCGCCCAGGCGACCGCACAATGGAACGCGGTCGCCGAGGCCGAGTCATACCGACTCGCGGTGCGGGAATCCGGGGAGCAGGAGTTCCGCGAGGTCGGGGAGTCCGTCGAGGGCACCGAAGCGGTGATCCGAGACCTCACCGTGGGAAGCAGCTACGAGCTGCAGGTCACGGCCGAACGGGGCGAGCAGGCGTCGTCGTCGGGGGCCTTTGACTTCACGGTGGCCGGCGAAGTCCAGCGCTGGGACACTGCCCATGCGGGCGTGGGCTCCGGCGGAACCGTCACCGAGGAGGAAGACGACAGCCTCGAGTTCGATCTGCGCGGGAACAACTCCAAGATCGCCGATTCCGAGGACGGCTTCTGGTACCACTACACACAGATCGACCCGAGCACCGAGAACTTCACCCTCAGCGCAAGCTTCACAGTGGACGAGGACGCCGGAAAGGACAACCAGAGTGGCTTCGGCCTCATCGCCGTGGACGACTTCGTCCCCGGTGACAGCTCCGCGCGCTATTTCAACTCCGCGGGAACCATGGCGGCGAAGTACACCTTCGGAGCCGACGGCGAAGAGGGCGTCCGTTACGGGACCCCGGGTGCGAAGTTCGTTCACGGCTACACCGAAGGTCCGGGCACTTCCAGCGCGGCGCGAGACATGAGTGATTCACGCGCCTTCGACTGGGACTACAAGTCCGACTACACCGAGGGCAGCAACGTCAATCCGCCTCGCTTCGAGGCGGGGGAGACCTATGAGTTCACGCTGCGCCGGTCCAACACCGGCTTCCACTCCATCTGGGAGCGTGAGGATGGAGAGGTCGAGGAGGTCATCCACTACGACCCGGACATGCTGCTGACTCAAGACTCCGAGAGCTTCTCCCTGGGAGTCTTCGCGGCCCGCGACATCGCCGTCACGGTCTCGGACCTGGACTTCACCACGATCGCCCCGGAGGATGACGGGCCCGCCGAGGAGGCTCCGGCGGTATACGTGACTCCCGAGCTCAGCGCTGACGTCACCTCCACCACCCCGAAGGAGGAGATCGAGGTTCCTCTGGTCGCGAACCTGCACGGTGAGGCGAGGATCTTCGACGCTGAGGGCGACCCCGTGACCGACACGGTGCGCCTGGCCCCGGGAGAGCAGGGACTGCTGGACCTGCGGGCTCTGCAGTCCGGAGGGAACTCCTTCACCGCAGAGTTCACCCCGGATGAGGATCAGCCGCAGTTCACCGATCGCCAGGAGCTCGAGTCCACGGACCCGGTGGAGCTGGCGCTGGACTTCACGGTGAACTCCTACGGCAGCACAGGTGAGTCCATCTGGGTCTCCCCAGAGGGGACCGCCGAAGGGGCGGGCACTAAGGAGGATCCCCTGGATGTGCATACCGCCGTGGCCTATGCCGACGCCGGACAACAGATCGTGCTCACAGAGGGGACCTACCTTCCCGAAGAGGCCATCGTGATCGAACGTGGGCGCGACGGCACCGAAGAGGAGCCCATCACCATGCTTGCGGAACCCGGTGCACAGGTCACCTTTGACCTCTCCGAATCCGAGGGCGGCGGGATCATCCTGCGCGGAGACCACTGGCACCTCTATGACCTGGAGATCACGGAGTCCCGCGGCTACGAGAAGCCGCTGCTGATCCAGGGCCACCACAACGTGGTGGAGAAGATCGAGTCGCATCACAACCAGGACACGGGGATCCAGATCTCCGGGTTGGCTGAAGAGCCCACCGAGATGTGGCCCTCGAACAACCTGGTGCTCTCCTCGGAGTCCCACAACAACGCGGACCCCACGGCCAATGACGCCGACGGGTTCGCCGCGAAGCTGACCGTGGGTGAGGGCAACGAGTTCCGGGACAGCATCGCGCATCACAACATCGACGACGGCTGGGACCTCTACGCCAAATCCACCGAGGGGCCGATCGGCACCGTGGTCATTGAGGATTCGGTGGCCTACAGCAATGGATGGCTCGAGGAGAGCGGGTTCGACCTGCTCGGCGAGGGCAACGGATTCAAGCTCGGCGGAGAGTCGATGCCGGGCGATCATCTGCTGAGCAACTCGATCTCCTTCAACAACCTCGCCAGCGGGGTCACCTCCAACTCCGGGCCCGACGTGCGGGTCCAGGATGTCACGGCGGCGGGCAACGGCGCCGTCACCGAGGGGCGAGAGGGAGCCAACATCAACCTGTACACCAATGCCGAGCAGACCGGCTATGAGGTGGGCGGCCTTCTCTCCTTCGGGGGCGGAGCCGCGGATTCGATCCAGCTCGATCAGGAAGACACCTCCCTGCAGAGCGACCCCTCCAACTTCTTCGACGGCGTGCGGACGGACGACTCCTCCGTCGAGGTCAGCGAAGCCTGGTTCAGCTCCACGGACTACTCGCTGCATCCGCAGATCTCCGAGGATGGATCGATCAACATGGGTGGTCTGCTCGAGCTCACCGGCGAGGCCCCCTCCGACACAGGCGCTCGGCTGAGCGTGAATCCAGACCCAACGGTCATCGAACTGCTGCCTCCGGTCGGAGCCGAGGGGGACAGCGGCGAGGGGGAGCAGTCCGGGCCCCCACGCGGGCCTGGGAACAACAACGGCAACGGGAACGGTCCCGGCGGTAACAACGGGAACGGCAACGGTCCGAGCCGCCCGGGGCACCCGGTGTTCGGAGGCTGAGCCGCAGGCGCGTCTCCCTCGTTGGGGTATGGCAGGATCAACTCCAGCGAGGGAGAGGAGCCGCAGGGTGAGCGGGGTGATGCGCAGAGGAGCCAGGCGGCCGTCCATGATCGACGTCGCCAAGCATGCTGGCGTCTCCCACCAGAGCGTCTCCAGAGTTCTGAACACCCCCGAAGCGGTCCATCCGGACACCCGTCAGCGGATCGAGCGCTCGATGGCGGCGCTGGGGTACCGGCGCAACAGCCAGGCCCGTGCGCTGAAGACCCAGAGCAGCGGGTTGATCGGCGTCGTCGGCCAGGGAGACACCGATTTCGGTCCGACCCGGATGACCTGGGCCATCGAGAGCGCGGCACGTCAGCGCGGCTATGCGACCGCGCTGAGCGTGGTGCGCGACCAGCGTCCTGAGACGATCGACTCCACGCTGGACTTCTTCCTCAGCCATGGCATCGACGGGATCGTGGTGATCACTCCGGTGCCGGCGCTCGCCGAAGCGGCCAAGCAGCTCTCCGCACGACTGCCGCTGGTGCTGGTGACCTCCGGACTGTGGCCTGCGGACAATATGAACGTGGCAGGGATCGACCAGGAACTGGGCGCTCGCCGAGCCACTCAGCATCTGATCGATCAGGGCCACCGGTCGATCGCGCATATCGCCGGGCCCATGGACTGGTTCGATGCGCGGGGCCGTGTGGTCGGCTGGCGGCAGGCGCTCGCCGTCGCGGACCTCAGTGCTCCACAGATGATCCGCGCCGGAGGATGGACCGCCGAAGCGGGGTACGACGCGGCCCAGCTGCTTCTCGCTGCCGATGAGCTGCCTGATGCCGTGTTCGCCGCCAATGACTTCATCGCCCTGGGGCTGATCCGCGCCCTGCAGGAACAGGGGCTCACCGTGCCGGGAGACATCTCAGTGGTCGGCTTCGACGACGTGGACGCCGCTGGATACTTCTCCCCGCCGCTGACGACCGTTCGCCAGCCCTTTGAAGAGGCCGGACGTGCCGCGCTGGAGCTGCTGCTCGATGTCAGCGACGGCCTGACCCACGTGCCGAACTTCATCTCGCCTGAACTCGTGGAGCGTGGCTCCACCGCTTTCAAAAGCTGAAGAGAATCTTGGGCGTGGCTTGACGGAACCTGGGATGTTAACGTTAACATGACTGAGACGTGGATCACGTGATGCCTGTCACCGGATCAGCGGCGGGCGGCGAAGGCCACGTGCGGAGCGTCAGCAAGTCAGTTCATTCAGAGGCCGTTCACGGTCAGGTCCAGTTCAAGGAAGAACGGTGTTCAATGCCAGCTGCGGATGCAGTCGTCATCGGAGTCGATTACGGCACGCTCTCAGGACGCGCCCTGGTGGTCCGGGTCAGCGACGGCGCGGAGCTCGGCTCGGCGGTGCACCCCTACGCCCACGCGGTGATGGATCAGCGCCTGACCGCTCACCGTTCAGAGCCGCTGCCGCCGGAATGGGCGCTGCAGGTCCCCGGTGATTACGTGGATGTGTTGAAGAACGCGGTTCCAGCAGCCCTGCGCGAGGCAGCAGTAAGCCCTGAGGACGTCATCGGGATCGCCACCGACTTCACCGCCTGCACCATGGTGCCGACGAGGACGGACGGCACTCCGCTGAGTGAACTCCCCGAATACGCTGATCGCCCCCATGCATACGTCAAGCTCTGGAAGCACCACGCCGCCCAGGCGCAGGCTGACCGGATCAACGAGCTCGCCCATGCCCGGAACGAACCGTGGATCGGCCGCTACGGCGGGTTCATCTCCTCCGAATGGGAGTTCGCCAAGGGGCTGCAGGTCCTGGAGGAGGATCCGGAGATCTATGCCGCGATGGACCACTGGGTCGAAGCGGCAGACTGGATCGTCTGGCAGCTCACCGGAGAATATCTCCGCAATGCCTGCACCGCAGGATATAAGGGCATCTATCAGGACGGGTCCTATCCGGACGCCGACTTCCTGCACGCCCTGAACCCCGACTTCTCCGGCTTCGTGACCGAGAAGCTCGAACATGAGATCGGTCAGCTCGGCGAACGCGCAGGCGGCCTCACGGCGCAGGCCGCGGCCTGGACCGGGCTCCCCGAAGGCATCGCGGTGGCCGTGGGCAACGTCGACGCCCATGTCACCGCCCCCGCTGCGGACGCCGTGGCCCCCGGACAGATGGTCGCGATCATGGGCACCTCCACCTGCCACGTGATGAACGGTGACCGGCTCGCCGAGGTTCCTGGGATGTGCGGCGCCGTCCAGGGCGGCATCACCGAAGGACTCTGGGGCTACGAGGCCGGCCAGTCAGGCGTCGGAGACATCTTCGCCTGGTACGTGGAGAACCAGGTGCCCGGCAGCTACAGCGAAGAGGCTGAATCCCGGGGCATCAGCATCCATGAGCTGCTCACCGAGAAGGCCGCCGCGCAGCCGGTGGGAGCCCACGGACTGGTGGCCCTGGACTGGCATTCCGGCAACCGGTCCGTGCTCGTGGACCACGAGCTGTCCGGGCTGATGCTGGGTCAGACCCTGGCCACCAGGCCCGAGGACGGATACCGGGCGCTGCTCGAGGCCACGGCATTCGGAACCCGCACCATCGTCGAGGCCTTCAACGCCTCCGGTGTTCCGGTGACCGAGCTCGTGGTCGCCGGCGGACTGCTCCGGAACGCCTTCCTGATGCAGACCTATGCCGATGTCACCGGACTGCCGATCTCGACCATCACCTCGACGCAGGGACCGGCGCTGGGCTCCGCCATCCACGCGGCCGTGGCCGCGGGCGCCCACCCGGACGTCTCCACCGCGGGGTCCATCATGGGCGGACGACGCAAGAACGCCTACACCCCGCAGCCCGAGGCGGCGGCCGCCTATGACGAGCTCTTCGCCGAATACCGCGCCCTGCATGACTACTTCGGTCGCGGCACCAATGACATGATGCGCCGGCTCAAGGCGATCCGTCGTCGCGCCCATGCTCAGGCGGTGACCGCATGAGCACTCTGCATCTGAACGAGTTCTCGGACTCGGCGAACCAGGCCATCGCAGCCACCCGGCAGATCGTGGCAGATCTGCATGCGGAGCTGCCGCGCAATGACCTGGTCGCCTGGACCGCGGGCAACGTCTCCCAACGGGTGGACCTCGGCGAGGACGCACCCGAGCCGGTCCCGGCGGTCTTCGTGATCAAGCCCTCCGGGGTCAGCTACGACGAGCTGACCGCTTCGAACATGGTGGTCTGCACATTGGACGGCACCAAGATCGACGACGACACCTCCACCGGGCTGTCCCCCTCCTCCGACACCGCCGCCCACGCCTACGTCTACCGGCACATGCCCGCCGTGGGCGGGGTCGTGCACACCCATTCGGCGTATGCGACCTCCTGGGCCGCCCGGGGTGAAGTCATCCCGTGCGTGCTGACCATGATGGCTGATGAGTTCGGCGGAGACGTGCCTGTCGGGCCCTTCGCGCTGATCGGAGATGACTCCATCGGCCGCGGCATCGTGGAGACCCTGCAGGGCTCCCGATCACCGGCGGTGCTGATGGACCGTCATGGTCCCTTCACCATCGGGGCCGGGGCCCAAGAGGCGGTGAAGGCGGCGGTGCTCTGTGAAGAGGTCGCCCGCACGGTGCACCTGGCCCGGGCCTACGGGGAGCCGCAGCGGATCGCCCAGCACCAGATCGACGCGCTGTATGCGCGGTATCAGAACGTCTATGGACAGAAGGACCACGCATGAGCTCGAAGTCTCACACCCCCGCTTCCCCGCCGTTTGAGGGGAAGTCGATCTGGTTCCTCACCGGGTCTCAGGGGCTCTATGGCCAGGAGACCCTGGATCAGGTCGCCGCCCAGTCTCAGCAGGTCACCGCCGCCCTCGACGGCGCCGGACAGATCCCGGTGGACATCGTGTGGAAGCCGGTGCTCACCGAGCGTGACGCGATCAGACGTGCTGCTCTGGAGGCCAACGCCGATGAGGACTGCCTGGGGGTGATCGTGTGGATGCACACGTTCTCTCCGGCGAAGATGTGGATCGCCGGGCTCGAGGCGCTGGCGAAGCCGCTGCTGCATTTCCACACCCAGGCGAACATGGCGCTGCCCTGGGCTGATATCGACATGGACTTCATGAACCTGAACCAGGCCGCCCATGGTGACCGGGAGTTCGGTTACATCGCGACCCGCACCGGGGTGCGCCGCAAGACCGTCGTCGGTCACAGCACCGACCCGCGGGTCCAGTCCGAGGTGGGCACCTGGGCGCGTGCCGCCGCGGGGTGGAACGCGCTGCAGAACATGCGGGTGTGTCGGTTCGGGGACAACATGCGCAATGTCGCGGTCACCGAGGGCGACAAGACCGAGGCGGAGATCCGGCTGGGCACCTCGATCAATACCTGGGCGGTCAATGACCTGGTTGAGCGTGTGGACGCGGTCAGCCAGGACCAGGTGGACGCGCTGCTGGCTGAATACGACGCGCACTACGAGGTCGCCGTCGAGCTTCAGGCAGGCGGGGCGCGCCGGGAGTCCCTGGCCTATGCCGCCCGCCAGGAGGCAGGGATCCGTTCCTTCCTGGAAGAGGGCGGGTTCGAAGCGTTCACCACCAACTTCGAAGACCTCGGCGGGCTGCGTCAGCTTCCGGGCCTGGCGGTGCAGCGACTGATGGCCGCCGGCTACGGCTTCGGCGCTGAGGGCGACTGGAAGACCGCGGTTCTGGTCCGCGCGGCGAAGGTCATGGGCCACGGGCTCCCCGGGGGTGCGTCGCTGATGGAGGACTACACCTACGAGATGACTCCGGGGCGGGAGAAGATCCTCGGGGCCCACATGCTTGAGATCTGTCCCTCGCTGACCCGCTCGACTCCGCGGATCGAGATCCACCCGCTGGGCATCGGAGACCGGGAGGACCCGGTGAGGATGGTCTTCGACACCGACCCCGGCGAGGGTGTGGTCGTGGCGATGTCTGATCTGCGTGAACGCTTCCGGCTGACGGCGAACCTGGTGGATGTGGTGGCTCCGGACGAGCCACTGCCGAATCTGCCGGTGGCCCGGGCTGTGTGGGAGCCGCGTCCGGACTTCGCGACCTCGGCGACCTGCTGGCTCACCGCGGGAGCGGCGCATCACACGGTGCTCTCCACTGCGGCCGGGATTGAGGCCTTCGAGGACCTGGCAGAGATCGCCGGGATGGAGCTGGTGGTCATCGACGATGAGACGACTGCTCGGGGCTTCGCCCGGGAGCTGCGGCACAACGCGGCGTACCACCGACTTGCGCAGGGCCTCTAGCCCGTCTGCGCACCAAGAACCCACTCATTCGCACCACGTGCCTACCGCAGGGGCGGGCACGAAACCCAGGAGGAATACACCATGCAGAACCGATCAATGAAGATGCTGGGCGCCTCGGCCGCCCTGGTTTTGGGACTCACCGCATGTTCCGGCGGAGGCGCCGGCAGTGACGGCGGCGACGGCGGCGGTGACGCCGACGCAGCACCGGAGGACATGACAGTCGGCGTCGCGATGCCGACCCAGACCTACGAGCGCTGGCTCAATGACGGCGCCTCGGTGGAGGAGGGACTGGAGGAGCTCGGCTACACCGCAGACCTGCAGTTCGCTGACGACGACATCCCCACCCAGCAGCAGCAGATCGACCAGATGATCACCCAGGAGTATGACGCGCTGATCATCGCCTCCATCGACGGCTCGGCGCTGACCAGCCAGCTCGATGCCGCCGCGGCGGCAGACATCCCCGTGATCTCCTATGACCGACTGCTGACCAACAGCGAGAACGTCGACTTCTACGTCACCTTCGACAACTTCGCCGTGGGCCAGGAACAGGCCAATGCGCTGCTCTACGGACTCGGCGTCTTCGATGAGAACTTCGAGGAGGCCGAAGATGCTCCCGAGGAGACGCTGAACGTGGAGCTCTTCGCCGGATCCCTGGATGACAACAACGCCCGTTTCTTCTGGGACGGTGCGATGGATGTGCTGGAGCCCTATATCGAGGACGGGACCCTCGCGGTTCCCTCCGGCCAGACCACCATTGATCAGGCCGCCACCCAGCGCTGGGAGCAGGAGACCGCCCAGGAGCGCATGGAGAACCTGCTCACCAGTGACTACCGCGGCGAGGAGGAGCTCCACGGTGTGCTCTCCCCGGCAGATCCGCTCTCCCGCGGCATCATCAACGCTCTGCGCAGCGCCGGCATGGGTGATGACATCGAAAGCGGTCTGCCGATCGTGACCGGGCAGGACGCGGAGATCGCTTCGGTCTCGCTGATCGCCGAGGGCGTGCAGCACTCGACCATCTTCAAGGACACGCGCAACCTCGCCGATGAGGCCGTCAATGCCGCGGACGCCTTCCTCAACGGGGAAGAGCCTGAGGCCAACGACACCGAGAGCTATGACAACGGCTCCGCTGTGATCCCCTCCTACCTGCTGCCGGTGGAGATGATCCTGGAGGAGAACTACGAGGAGATCCTCGTGGACTCCGACTTCTACACCGAGGAACAGGTCGAATCCGGCCAGCAGTGATCGAACACTGAGCACGATCTGTCACTGAGCTGAGCACCGCTCACCAGTTTCGCCGGTCGGGTCCGGGGTGAAAGCCCCGGGCCCGACCTTCGGCAGAGGTCCTAAGGAGGGCCCATGAATGAGAACATCCTTGAGATGCGCTCCATCACCAAGCGATTCCCCGGTGTGGTGGCGCTCCAAGACGTGAATCTGCAGGTCCGCAGGGGAGAGATCCACGCTGTCTGCGGCGAGAACGGAGCCGGCAAGTCCACTCTGATGAAGGTGCTCTCCGGCGTGCACCCCGCCGGCACCTATGAGGGCGAGATCCACTTCGAGTCCAAGCAGGTGAGCTTCTCCTCGCTCAATGACTCCGAGGACCTGGGCATCGTCATCATCCACCAGGAGCTGGCGCTGGTGCCCCACCTCTCCGTGGCAGAGAACATCTTCCTCGGCAATGAGAAGAGCCGCGCCGGGATCATCAACTGGCACGAGGTCAACCTGGCGGCCGCAGATCTCCTGGAGAAGGTCGGTCTCCGTGAGAACCCGGTGACCCCCGTGGGTCACCTCGGCGTGGGCAAGCAGCAGCTGGTGGAGATCGCCAAGGCGCTGAGCAAAGACGTGAAGCTGCTGATCCTGGACGAACCGACGGCAGCCCTGAACGACGACGACTCCGCACACCTGCTCGGCCTCATCCGAGACCTGCGGGAGGAAGGCGTCACCTGCATCATCATCTCGCACAAGCTCGGCGAGATCGCCGCAGTGGCCGACTCCACCACAGTCATCCGAGACGGCAGCACCGTGGAGACCATCGACATGGCGGAGGCCTCCCGCAATGGGGAGGACCTCACCAGGCGGATCATCCGCGACATGGTCGGGCGCGATATGGAGAACATGTATCCGGGACGGGATGTCACCCTCGGCGAGGAGGTCTTCCGCATCGAGGACTGGCACGTGCGCCATCCGACGCAGCGCGATCGAAAGGTGGTGGACGGGGCCTCGCTCAACGTCCGCGCCGGCGAGGTGGTCGGCATCGCCGGCCTCATGGGTGCCGGGCGCACCGAGCTCGCCATGAGCGTCTTCGGCAAGTCCTACGGCCGCGACATCTCCGGAACCGTGTACATGCATGGGAAGCCGGTGAAGATCGAGAACGTCTCGGATGCGATCAAGGAGGGCATCGCCTATGTCAGCGAGGACCGCAAGCGCTACGGGCTGAATCTGATCGACGACATCCGTCGCAACATCAGCGCCTCCGCCCTGAAGCGGATCGCGCCGCGTGGATGGATCAACGAGAACGAAGAGATCGCAGTGGCCGAGCGATACCGCAGCTCGATGAACATCAAGGCACCCACCGTGATGTCAGTCCTCGGCAAGCTCTCCGGAGGCAACCAGCAGAAGGTCGTGCTGAGCAAATGGCTCTACACCGAGCCCGAGCTGCTGATCCTCGACGAACCTACCCGCGGCATCGACGTCGGGGCGAAGTACGAGATCTACTCGATCATCAACAAATTGGCGGCCTCCGGGAAGGCGATCATCGTGATCTCCTCGGAGCTGCCCGAGGTGCTCGGCATGTGTGACCGCGTCTACACGCTGTCCTCCGGTCAGATCACCGGGCAGCTTCCCGTGGAAGATGCCACCCAGGAGCGCCTCATGGAGCTCATGACTATGGAGAAGGACTGAGGCATGACCGGTACATCTAATCTCATCGAGCTCCTGACGCGAAACCTGCGTCAGAGCGGCATCTACATCGCCTTCGTGCTCATCGTCCTGCTCTTCACGGTGCTCACCGGCGGCACGCTGCTGAGCCCGGGAAACATCACGAACCTGGTGCTACAGTACTCCTATATCCTCATCCTCGCCATCGGCATGGTGATGATCATCGTCGCCGGCCATATCGACCTCTCCGTAGGTTCGGTGGTGGCGCTCACCGGTGGTGTGGCCGCCGTCGTGGTGATCCGAGAGGGGATGCCGTGGTGGGTCGGTGTCATCGCCGCCCTGATCACCGGTGTGCTGGTCGGCATCTGGCAGGGCTTCTGGGTGGCGATCGTCGGGATCCCCGCGTTCATCGTGACCCTCGCGGGCATGCTGATCTTCCGTGGTCTGGCCATGCAGGTGCTGGACAACGTCTCGCTCTCTCCGTTCCCGGACGAGTACCGACAGATCGCCGGCGGCTTCTCCAACGGGCTGCTCGGCGGACCCGGGTATGACCTCTTCACCCTGGTGATCTTCGCTCTGGCTTCGGTCGGCTTCGCCGTGCAGCAGTGGCGAGGACGGATGCGCAAGCTTGAATATAAGCAGCCCGTGGAGGCCCTGTGGCTCTTCGTCATCAAGGTGGTGGTCGTGGTCGCCGTGATCATGGCCTTCGGCTGGCAGCTGGCCAACTCCCGCGGCATGCCGTACGTGCTGGTCCTGCTGGCCGCGCTGGTGCTGATCTACGGATTCGTCACGCAGCGCACCGTCTTTGGGCGCCACATCTACGCCATGGGCGGCAACCTTGACGCCGCCAAGCTCTCCGGCGTCAAGACCAGGCGCGTGAACTTCCTGCTCTTCGTCAACATGGGTGTGCTGGCCGCCGTCGCCGGCATCGTCTACTCGGCACGCTCGAACTCGGCGCAGCCCGCCGCGGGCAACATGTTCGAGCTGGATGCGATCGCTGCCGCGTTCATCGGCGGCGCGGCGGTCACCGGCGGCGTCGGCAAGGTTCAGGGCGCCATCATCGGTGGCCTGATCATGGCGGTGATGTCCAACGGCATGCAGATCATGGGCATCGACCAGTCCACGCAGAACGTGGTGCGCGGCGTGGTCCTCGTCCTGGCCGTGGCCTACGACGTCTGGAGCAAGAAGAAGGCGAGGGTGAGCAGCTGACCCGCTCAGCACGATGAACGATGAACGCTGAAGGCCGCTCCGGGTGAAGACATCGGGGCGGCCTTCTGCGTTCCCGGGTCCGGCCGTCTGCTGACCGCCTTCGGGCTGTCCCGGGGCGCTCCCTGATCGCCATCTGCGGGCCGGCCGCCAGGGCGTCGCAGCGCAGGAGACCTGACCGGTCATGCGCTGGGAGCATCGTCCGATAGCCATCGGGTCTTCTTGAATCGATTTATTGATAGTGTTCCAGATCACAAGTAGGCTCGAAACAGCGGGTCCCGGGTTTTACCAGCCCGAGGATTGAAACGATTTACCACTTGCACATCGACGTGAGGGATCAGATGAAAATCACGAAATTCTCCAAGCTGGCGGCGGCGACCACCATCGGCGCACTAGCCCTGACCTCCTGCGGCGGCGGGGGGGATGCCGAGGGCACAGCGGAAGATCCTGTGGAGCTGCGCTTCGCGTGGTGGGGTTCCGAGGACCGCAATGCAAGCACCCAAGAGATCATCGATGCCTTCGAGGAAGAGAACCCCGGCATCACGGTCGAAGGCAGCTACAACGACTGGACCGGCTACCAGGACCAGCTCGCCACCCAGGTCGCCTCCGGTGACGGTCCTGACATCGTGCAGCTCGACGACGAATTCATCAGCGAGTACGCCGACCGCGGGTCCTTGCTCGAACTCACCGACGTGGACACATCCGAGATCGCTCCGGCGGTGGTCGAGGGCGGCCAGGCCGACGGCACGCAGTACGCGATTCCCACCGGTGTCAACGCCCTGGTCATGATGGCCAATCCTCAGCTGTTCGAGGAGGCGGGTGTCGAGATCCCCGACGACACCACCTGGACCTGGGATGACTACCTGGAGATCAGCGAGACCATCCACGAGGAGACCGGCGCCTACGGGACAAACAAGCCCATCGCCCAGACCATGATGATCTGGCTCCGTCAGCACGACAAGTCAATGTTCACGGAGGACGGTGGGATCGGCTTCAACGAGGAGGACGCCGAGGAGTACTTCACCCTGCTGAGCGACATGATGGACTCCAACGCGCTCGCCAGCGCCTCGGAGCTGGTCGAGGAGGAGTCGCAGACGTTGGAGGCAGCGCTGATCGCCACCAACCAGGCGGCCATGGGCATGTCGTGGACCAACCAGCTTCCGGTCATGTCTGAGGCCTCCGGCAATGAGCTCATCCCACTGCGCTTCCCGAGCCCCACCGGAAACGTGGAGGACAACGGCCTCTGGTTCAAGAACACGATGCTCGTCGCTGCCACAGCTTCCACTGACTACCCCGAAGAAGCACAGATGTTCATCGACTTCATGATCAACTCGGAAGAGGCTGGCGAGGCCAACCTCATGGATCGTGGACTTCCTTCCAACCTTCAGGTGCGTGAAAGCGTCCTGGAGTCGGTCGAAGGTCAGGATCTGGTCGCCGCCGAGTTTGTGGCGGATCTCGATGACGAGATCACCGACTCAGAGGTGCTGCCCCCCGTCGGATTCACCGGCATCTCGGATGCGTTGACGAACCGTCAGCAGGATGTCTACTTCGACCGGATGACCCCCGCTGAAGCGGCCGAGTCCTTCGTCGCGGATGTTGAAGAGATCCTTGCCAGCAACGAGTGACCAGCTGAGCATCTGATCGGCAGATCCAGCTGAGCAGCCCGCCGTCGTCCCCCCGGCACACTCGGAGGGGGCGGCGGCGGGCCTGTGTCCGAGCAGCCTTCCAGGCTGCGCATGAGGGAGATTGAGACCAGCATGACGATGACCGAGATTGAACGCCTCCACTCCGGGTTCCGGAATCCTGACCCCGCGGCCCGAGCCATGATGCGCTGGTGGTGGTTCGGCCCTGACGTCGCGCGGGGGGACCTGTTGCGAGACCTGAACGACATGGCTGCGGCGGGCATCGGCGGAGTCGAGTGTTCCTTCGTGTACCCCATGGAGGCAGCCAGTGACACGTTCCTCTCGGACACGTTCCTGGCCGATCTCCGGTTCGCCGCCCAGGCGGCACAGGATCGTGGACTGCGCTTCGATGTCACACTCGGCTCGGGCTGGCCCTACGGCGGACCGCACATCGATGAGTCCACCGCTTCCCGACGCCTGCACTGGGAGCGCGAAGAGGTTCTGATGCAGGCCCAGCGCATCCCGATTCCACGCGCGTGGGCCAGCGACCGGTTCATCGCGGGATATATCGGGGAGGGCACCCGGTGGGAGGCCCCTGCTTCCTATACGCAGCTCCAGCGCGAGGGTGATCACCTCATCGTCCCTCCCGGCCGCGGGCCCCGCGTGCTGCTCATGGCGATCAGCCGGCTCAGCGGCCAGACGCTCAAGCGCGCGGCCAGCGGTGCCGAGGGCTGGGTCCTGGACCACATGAACCCGGCCGCCGCCAGGGCGCATATCCAGGCTGTGGCCGAGCCGCTGGTCGCCGCAGCAGGAGCGGAGCGCATCGGCACCGTCTTCTGCGACAGCCTTGAGGTCTTCAACGCTGACTGGACCGGCACCCTGGTCGAGGAGTTCTCCGACCGCCGTGGATATGACCCGTTGCCGCAGCTCTGGCAGCTGACCCTTGCGCAGGGGGCGGGGCGCGAGTTCCAGGCGGACTTCCACCGCACCCTGACCGAACTGGTCGAGGAGAACTTCGTGCAGGTCTTCGGGGAGTGGGCGCGATCCAGGGGGCTCAGCTTCCGGATCCAGTGCTACGGGCAGCCCCCGGTCACGATCAGTTCGTATCGTCACGCAGATGCGTTCGAGGGCGAGGGATGGGGGTGGGACACGATCACCGCCTGCCGCTGGGCCAGTTCGGCGGGGCAGATCTACGGCAAGGAGGTCATCTCCTCCGAGACCTGGACCTGGAATCACTCCCCCTCCTTCCGATCCACGCCGCTGGACATCCTCGGCGAGGCCCACGACCACCTGCTGATGGGCATCAACCAGTTCGTCGGTCACGGCTGGCCCAGCTCGCCACGACCCGAGACAGACCCGCACTCGCCGGCGGCAGCAGAGCTTGGACGTGTCTTCTACGCCTCGGCGGCCCTCGACTCACGCAACGCCTGGTGGGACACGGCTCCTGCGCTCTGGGGCACGCTGCACCGGCTGTCCTGGCTCATGCGCCAAGGGCATCGGCTCTCCCAGGTAGGCGTCTACCTGCCTGCCCGGGACATCTCGACAGGCTTCGGCGGGGCGGGGCGGGTGGACCTGTACAAGGAATCGAGGCTCCACATCGGCGACGATCTCCCTCACGCCATCCGCACCTCGGGTCTCGACTTCGACCTCTTCGACGACGACGCCGCAGCAGTCCTCGATCCCGCCAGGTTTCCGCTCGTGGTGCTTCCCCACGCCCGGGAGATCCCGCCGGAGACGATCGCCTGGCTGCACGCGGTCGAGGAGGCGGGCGGCGTGGTGCTGGACCTGGGGGGCGCGGCCGGAATCGGTCTGGCCATCACCGACCCAGATGTGGTTCCCGACCACCTTCCCATCACGACCGAGGTTCCGGTGCGAATCCTCCCTGGAGCGAAGCTCGTTTCGGGCGTGGAATCGGGGGTGGCGAAGAACGAGACCGTGGCCGTCACCACCCGGGCCGTGGGAGCGGCACGGGTGCACTTCGTGGCGAACACCGGCCAGGCCACGACGGAGGTGGAGTTGATCCTGGCGCCGGCCGGATCGATCGGGAGCGCGGCTCACGACCGCGTCGTCGAGCGCTGGGACGCCGAGACCGGAGCAGTGCACATGATTCAGCGCTCCTCCGGGCGCGTCCAGCTGATGCTGGAGGCCTATGAGGCCGTGGTGCTGGTCGAACATGGGGAAACCTCCCGAGCGGAGAGTGCCGACAGTGCCGCATTCACAGGTGCCCCGGATCCGCAGCCCCAGCGGGTCAGCATCGACGGGTGGAGAGTCCAGTTCACCGACCAGGACCACTCACAGCCGGTGGAGCTGCCGCATCAGTGGGAGAAGGACCCGGCTCGCAGCCTCTACTCCGGGACCGCGGTCTACACCGCAGCAATCGAGATCCCCGACAGTGCGCACAGCGTGCTGCTGGATCTGGGTCAGGCGAAGCCGCATGCACTCACGGACCCAGAGGCTGCGGGACTGATGGAGGCGTCCTTCAGCGCAGAGGTGCTGCCCCCGGTCGGCGCAGCGGCGAAGGTGCTGATCGACGGCGAGGAGGTCGGATTCCTCTGGAAGACGCCATATCGCATCAACCTCACCGATCGGGTGCGACCGGGAGGCACCCACGAGCTCGCGCTGGTCGTCTCCAATGTGACCAGCCATCGCCTGGCCGCGGACGCGGGGATTCCTCGCCTCGTGGCCGAATCTCAGCAGTCCTTCGGCCTCCGCTTCGGCATCCAGACCTTGGACCTGGCGCTCGCCGATGTGGCCTCGGGCCTGCTGACCAAACCCACGCTAAGCATCACTTGAGCAGAAGTGATACGTCTGCGGTATCACTGCATGTCGAAGCGGTCACGCATCTGATCGAAACTGCGTTGACGTGTCCTGAGTCACACACCTACAGTCAAGGGCAACCGCTGTCCCAGTGACGTGATTCACCACTGACCTCTCTTCTGGGCCGGCGCAGCATTCGCACCGTTTCACTCAATGAAGAGGACACCATGAAGAACTTTCGGTACACCAAGCTCGCCGCCGCTGCGCTCGTCGGTGCTGTCGCGCTGACCGCCTGCGGCGGGGACGCCGGCGGCGACGGCGGAGACGAGAACGGCGATGTCACCCTTCGATTCAGCTGGTGGGGATCCGACACGCGGCACCAGGCCACCGAGGAAGCCATCGAGGTGTTCAACGAATCACACGACGGCATCACCGTGGAAGGCGAATATGGCGACTGGGGAGGCTACTGGGACCAGCTGGCCACCCAGGCTGCGGGCAATGACGCCCCGGACATCATCCAGATGGACGACAAATACCTGCGTGAATACGCCGACCGCGGCAGCCTGCTCGACCTCTCGGACGTGGACACCTCCGAGTTCGACCAGGGCACTCTGGACAACGGTCGCACCGAGGATGGTCTCTTCGGCATCACCACCGGCATCAACTCCCTCGCCATGGTGACCAACCCCGACATCTTCGAAGAAGCCGGGGTGGAGATGCCCGATGACAGCTCGTGGACCTGGGAGGACTTCGCCGAGATCTCGGCCGAGATCAGCGAGAGCGGCGATGACGTCTACGGCACCAACAACCCCAATGAACCAGGCTCGTTCCAGGTCTGGCTGCGTCAGCAGGACACGAACTTCACCACCGAGGACGGCGAGCTCGGCTTCGACCAGGCTCAGGCCGCCGAATACTTCCAGTACTGGCTCGACATGGTCGGCAACGGCATGGGCTCGCCGTCGGAGCTCGCCGAGAACCAGGCCCAGGGTCCCGACCAGTCCATGCTGGGCACCGGCACTGCCGCGATGGCCTCCTGGTGGACCAACCAGCTGGGCGGCCTCACCGATGCCTCGGGTGCTGACCTTGAACTGCTGCGCTTCCCCACCCAGGACGGCAACACCGACGAGAGCGGCATGTGGTACAAATCCTCGATGATGCTCTCCGGCTACGCCGGCACTGATCACCCCGAGGAGGTGCAGACCTTCATCGACTGGTTCGTGAACTCCGAGGAGGCCGCAGACTTCAACGGCTTCGACCGAGGACTGCCTGCGAACGCGTCGATCCGTGAGTACGTCTTGGAAGATGCCTCGGAGCCGGATCAGAAGACCGCCGACTTCATCAGCGACATCGAATCCGAGGTGGAGGCCCAGGAGGTCGAGCCCGTTCCGGCTCTGGGCTTCTCCTCCCTGCAGGAGATCCTCTACCGCTATGAGTCCGAGGTCTTCTTCGAGTCCATGACTCCGGAAGAGGCCGCCGAGGCCATGATCGGTGAGATGGAGGCCGAGCTGGGCTGATCCGGTCGGGGAGCTGCGCGCTCCCTGTCCAGGACTGCAGAGGGAGGGGATGGCCGAGCAGGTCATCCCCTCCCTCTGTGTCGTCATGTCGCCATGTCTCTGTGTCTCTGTGTCTCTGTGTCTCTGTGTCGCCATGTCTCTGTGTCGCCGTGTCTCTGTGTCGCCATGTCTCTGTGTCGCCATGTCTCTGTGTCGCCGTGTCTCCGCGGCGACGGGTCTGTGATGATGATCAGGTGAACACCGAAGAAGTCCTCCAGCCGTCAGTGATCTCCTCCGAGTGGGCGCCTGTGGATGACCAGCGCCTCGGCCTGGGGGAGGGGGCGCGCTTCCTGCAGGACGGGCTCCCGGGGCAGGCCGCTGGCACCGCCGAGGGGGATGGGCCCGATGCACCTTCCGTCCATCACTTCATCCTCGTGGACATCCTGGACGGCGACTTCTACTCGACCACGGCGGAACCAGGTTCCGGACTCACCCGCCGCGCACACCTCGATGAGCCGCTGGGGGCTCTCGCCCCGCTGGGCGGTGGAGATCGTCCTGCCCAGTCGTCCGGGGGGCGCTCGGCTGCCCGGGCAGAGGGCGAGTCGCAGACCGGCTGGGTGGCCGCAGTCGGCGAGGGTCTCGTCATCCTTGATCAGACGCCGAGCGGGGAACTGGTGATCACCGAACTCCTCGGCAAGCCGGCGGCCGGCAGAGCACAGGTCCCGCTGCGCATGAACGACGCCGTGGCCGATCCGCACGGACGGTTCTGGGCCGGGGCGATGACCTACGACGGAGATCCGGGGGAGGGGATTGTGCTCCGTCTGGACCCGGACGGCTCCATCCACATCGTCCTGGAGGGTCTGGCCATCCCCAACGGCCCGGCCTTCACCGCCGACGGCGACACCATGTACCTCTCGGAGACCACCACGGGATGGATCCGCCGATTCCCCGTGGATGTCTCCAGCGGCGACCTCGGCCCGGGGGAGGATTTCGTCCACGTCAGCGAGGGCGGGCCCGACGGCATGACCGTGGATGCCGAAGGATGCCTCTGGTCAGCGGTCTGGGGCGCGTCATGTCTGCACCGATATTCCCCTGCCGGAGAGCTGCTGGAGCGCATCCCCGTGCCGGTGCGTCAGCCGACCAGCATCGCGATCAGTTCCGTGGCTCCCTACCGGGTGATGGTCACCTCGGCCACCCAGCACCTCGACTCGCCCACGCGTCATGATGGCCGCGTCATCACCGCCGAGGTGAACGTGGCCGGGCGAGCGGCCGTAAGCTACACCCGCAGGCACGCTTAGGGAAGAACAAGAAGGCAGAACGTTCCAGGAAGGAACCACGTGGAGAAGAGTCGCACCCAGGAACAGCAGGGGGTCCAGATGAACTGGGCCAAGAACCTCACCTACTCCGCGAGTCAGCTGGAGCGGCCTCGCACCGTGGCCGAACTCAGTGAGATCGTGGCCGCCTCGGACCGGGTCAAGGCCCTGGGCAGTCGGCACAGCTTCAGCTCCGTGGCGGACACGACCGGCACCCTGATCGAGCTCAGCGCCATGCCACGCATCTTCGAGCTCGATGCCGAGGCGCACACCGTCACGATCGATGCTTCCACCCGCTACGGGGACCTGGCCGCCGCGCTCCAGGCGCGGGGCTGGGCGCTGCCGAACATGGCATCGCTTCCACACATCACCGTCGCCGGCACGGTCGCGACCGGCACCCACGGATCAGGCGACCGCAATCCGCCGCTGGCCTCCTCGGTCCGCAGCCTGGACATGGTGCTCGCCGATGGGAGCCTGCGCACCTTCACCCGCGGGGCGGCAGACTTCGACGGTGCTGTGGTCAGTCTCGGCGCCCTGGGCGTGGTCACCCAGCTCACCCTCGATGTGATCCCCAGCTTTCAGCTGCGCCAGGACGTCTACGCCGGTGTCGGATGGGACGGGGTGCTGGCCGAGTTCGACGAGCTGACCGCTTCCGCGTACAGCGTGAGTCTGTTCACCCGATGGACCGGTGAGGACTTCGGTCTGGTGTGGATGAAGTCCACTGCAGAGCCTCCGGCTCAGGTTCTCGGCGTCTCTGCACTGACGCAGGACATCGGCCTCGCCGAGGGCCCTGCCGAATATGCCACGGACCAGTGCGGGAAGTGGGGCAGCTGGGACCAGCGTCTGCCGCATTTCCGTCTGGACTTCACGCCCAGCAACGGCGAGGAGCTGCAGAGCGAGTATCTGCTGCCGCGCGAGCACGCGGTCGAGGGGCTGCGCCGCATGCGTGCCCTCGCCGCAGAGATCGAGCCCCTGCTGCTGATCAGCGAGATCCGCACCATGGCCGCGGACGAGCAGTGGATGAGCGGAGCATTCGACCGGGACACCGTCGGATTCCACTTCACCTGGCGCCAGCGTCCCGCAGAGGTGTCAGAGGTCCTGCTGAAGATCGAGGAGGAGCTGCTTCCGCTGGAGGCGCGCCCGCACTGGGGCAAGCGCTTCGTCACCACTGAGATCGTCGGCCTGTATCCGCGAGCGGATGATTTCCTCGAGCTCGCAGCGCGGCTCGACCCCGCCGGCACCTTCCGCAATGACTTCCTGGAACGCATGTTGTTCAGCAGAGCTGCCGAGAAGAAGGAGTAGAGAAGATGTGGTTCGACACCTGGGCCGACCTGGGGCGGGTCCTGCTGATCGGGGTCGCGGCCTATGCTGTGCTCGTCGCGGTGATCCGGCTCTCAGGCAAGCGGACGCTCAGTCAGCTCAATGCCTTCGACTTCATCGTCACGGTCGCCCTCGGCTCCACGCTGGCGACGATCCTGCTCAGCAGCGATGTGTCATGGACCGAAGGTGCATCCGCGCTGATCCTGCTGGCAGGGCTCCAGTTCGTGCTGGCGTGGATCTCCTCCCGTGTGCCGGCCTTCCGGACGCTGATCACGGCACGCCCGGCGGTCGTCCTCTGGCACGGGGAGATGCGTCCGGAGGCGCTGCGGCGGAACCGGCTCGCCGAATCAGAGGTGTACCAGGCCGTGCGGAGCAGCGGCTCGGGGGATCTCTCCACGATCGCCGCTGTGGTGCTGGAGACCAATGGCAAGCTCAGCGTCATCTCCAGACAGAGCCAGGGGGACGGCTCGGCGCTTCAGGACCTCTGAGCGTCCAGCATTCGGCGCAGCGCGCAGGGTCTCGCGGTGACGTGTTCCACGCCACTCGGCGTATTGTTTCTTCGGACAACATCATCGTCGCCGTGAGGGAGTCTGAGTGACCGAGTCGACCGAAGTCCAGCCATCGAGCACCGGAGCCGAGTCCGCTCCGCTGCGCGTCGCGATCATCGGCCATGCCTTCATGGGCGTGGCTCATGCCCACGCCTGGAGGACGGCGCCGAGGTTCTTCCCGATGGCGCGTGCCCCGCAGGTCACAGTGCTCGTCGGTCGGGACGAGGTGCGCACCCGGGCGGCGGCCGATCGTCTGGAGATCGACCAGATCGAGACAGACTGGCGCCGCGCCGTCGAACGCGATGACGTCGACGTCATCGACATCTGCACCCCGGGGGACACCCACGCGGAGATCGCACTGGCTGCTCTGGCGGCGGGCAAGCACGTGCTGTGTGAGAAGCCGCTGGCGAATTCGGTGGCCGAGGCGGAGGCCATGACTGCCGCGGCCGAGAAGGCGGCGACCGAAGGTGTGCGCAGCTTCTGCGGATTCAGCTACCGCCGCACTCCTGCGCTGGCGCTGGCGAAGCGCTTCGTGGACGAGGGTCGACTGGGCGAGATCCGACATGTTCGGGCGCAGTATCTCCAGGACTGGCTCAGTGACGCGGACGCTCCGCTGAACTGGCGGCTGGACAGAGAGAAGGCAGGCAGCGGGGCGCTCGGAGACATCGGCGCGCACTCCGTGGACGCGGCCCAGTGGGTGTCCGGGCAGCTCATCGACGGGGTCTCCGCCATGATGCACACCTTCGTGGACTCCCGACCCCTCGCCGGCACCGCCGAAGGTCTGGGCGGCAGCGCGGCCGCCGGAGCGGAGCGGGGCCCGGTGACCGTCGATGACGCCGCCGCCTTCACCGCCCGGTTCAGCGGCGGCGCGATCGGTGTCTTCGAGGCGACGCGGTTCGCCCTGGGGCGGCGCAATGCCAACCGGCTGGAGATCAACGGCAGCGCGGGTTCCGTCGCCTTCGACTTCGAGCAGATGAACCAGCTCGAGTATTTCGACGGGCGTGACGATCAGGCGGCCCAGGGCTTCCGGACCATCCAGGTCACCGACGCCGTCCACCCCTACACCGATCACTGGTGGCCGGTGGGACATGGCCTGGGCTACGGGGATCTCTTCGTGCACCAGGTGGCCGACGTCGTCGCGGCGCTGGAGACGGACACCGCCCCGCGCCCCGACTTCGGCGAGGCCCTTCAGGTCCAGCGGGTGCTCCATGCGGTGGAGTCCAGCGCCGCCGAGAGCAGCCGGTACACCACGGTGGCACGCACCGCGCAGGCATAACAGGCTGGACCGGCCGATCGAGACCCGAGTCGCTGCCCTGAACGACTCCGAAAACACGAGACTGGAGAGACCATGACCAGAAGAGCGCTCATCGTCCGCGGCGGCTGGGACGGGCATCAGCCCGTGGAGACCACCGAGATGTTCCTGCCGTTCCTGCAGGAGAACGGTTACGAAATCCAGATCCATGAGTCTCCGGAGGTCTACTCCGACGCCTCCACGATGGATGCCGTGGACCTGATCGTGCAGTGCATGACCATGTCCACCATCGAGAAGGACCAGGTCGCCGGGCTCCGCGCGGCCGTGGCGGGGGGCGCCGGTCTGGCAGGCTGGCATGGCGGCATCGCGGACTCCTACCGGGCCAGCGATCAGTACCTGCAGCTGATCGGCGGGCAGTTCGCGCACCACCCAGCGGTCCATCCCGATGAGCGGACCGGCGAACAGTCCGACTACTACACACCACATCGCATCGACATCCTCCCCGAGGCCGCCGAGCATCCGATCACACAGGGCATCGAGAGCTTCGATCTGGTCACCGAGCAGTACTGGGTGCTCCATGATCAGCTGATCGACGTGCTCGCCACCACCACGCTGCCCAAGCGCGAGTTCGACGATTGGGAGAAGCCGCACGTGAATCCCGCGATCTGGACCAGGCGGTGGGGCCGCGGCAGAGTCTTCGTCTCCACCCCGGGGCACCGCGTCGAGGTGCTGGCGAACCCGAACGTGCGCACCATGATCGAGCGCGGCATGCTGTGGGCCAGCCGGTGAACGGCGGACCAGCGCCAGCGCGACGGCTCAGTGTCGGGCTCATCGGGGCCGGCAACATCAGCGGCCAGTACATCGAGACGCTGAATCGGCTGGACGACCTGCATCTGCTCGCCGTGGCAGATCTGGACCTGGACCGCGCCCGTCAGGTGGCGGAGACCGGCAGGGCACATGGGATGAGCGTCGAGGAGCTGCTGGCGAGCCCGGACGTGGAAGCGGTCATCAACCTGACGATCCCGCGCGCCCATGCGGAGACCTCCCTGGCCGCCATCGCAGCCGGCAAGGGCGTCTACGTGGAGAAGCCCTTCGCCGCCACGGTGGCGGAGGGCCGGGCGATGTTGGCCGCCGCAGAGGCCAGCGGGGTGGTCATGGGCAGCGCTCCGGACACCGTGCTCGGAACCGGTGTGCAGACAGCACGGGCGGCTGTGGATGCTGGGCTCATCGGCACTCCGATGAGCGCGGTGGCCACCATGGTCACCCCGGGCCACGAGCGCTGGCACCCGAACCCGGACTTCTACTATCAGCCCGGCGGCGGACCGCTGCTGGACATGGGTCCCTACTACGTCACGAGCCTCATCACCCTGCTGGGCCCCGTGACCTCGGTGATCGGCGCCGCCAGCGCCACGCGGTCCGAGCGCGAGATCGGCTCAGGACCGCGCGCCGGGGAACGTGTGCCGGTCACCACCCCGAGCCACATCACCGGGGCGCTGATCCACGCATCAGGCGCGATCTCGACATTGGTGATGAGCTTCGACGGCACGGCCAGCCAGGCGCCTCCCATCGAGGTGCACGGCACTGAGGCCTCGCTGTCGGTCCCGGACCCGAATCACTTCGCCGGAGAGGTGCAGCTGGCGCACGCTCGGGGCGAGTGGCAGTCCCTGGAGGTCGCCGGCGGCTACGTCGGCGCCGCGCGAGGCTATGGTCTCGCGGACCTGCTGTGGTCTGGAGCCTTCGACGGCGACCCCACGCTCGGCCGGGCCCAGGGCGCCCTGGGACTGCATGTGCTGGAGGTGATGTCCGGGGTGCTCACCGCCGCGGAGACCGGCGCCTCGGTGACGATCAGCTCGCGGGCGGACCGACCGAGCGCCGTGCCGCTGGACCAGCGCTGAAGTCGCACCGGCGCGTCACGGCCGTCGGTGCGCGCCTAAGCTTGAGCCATGACGCCACCCAGCACCCGGCCCACCATGCGCGACGTCGCCGAGCGCGCAGGGGTGTCCCCGAAGACTGTGTCCAATGTCCTGACGGGCACCGCCCAGGTTCGGGAGCCCACGCGGCTGCGCGTGGAGCTGGCCATGCGAGAGCTCGACTTCGTCCCCAACTTCAGTGCTCGGGGGCTCCGCAATGGCAGGACCGGAGTCATCGGACTGGCGCTGCCCGACCTCCGGACGGCGTTCTCCGCCAGCATCACACATGCGGTGGTGGAGGCCGCCCATGCTCGTGGCCTGGTGGTGCAGGTGGAGGAGACGGCCGCCGAGCCCGCGCGCGAGCACGATCTCGTGACGCGTGCCCGTACGCACCAGATCGACGGCATGATCCTGAATCCTGTGCGTCTGCAGGACAGTGTGGTCGAGCACCTGGACCACCTGCCTCCGATCGTCCTGATCGGTGAGGTGGAACAGCACCGTACGGACCGGGTCTTCATCGACTCCAGAGCTGCGGCAAGCGAGGCGGTGCTTCACCTGGTTGCCAACGGGGCACGAAGAATCGTGGCGCTCGGTGGTGCCGAGGCCGGGGCCGTCTCGGGCAAAGCCACCGTGGGACAGCGGCTGCGCGGCTATCTGGACGCGCTGACTGAGTCCGGCCTGCCGCGGGACGCGTCCCTGGAGATCGAGGTCCCCGAGTGGACGATCACGGGCGGCGCTGCGGGAATGCGCGAGATCCTGGATCGGCGCGTCGAGTTCGACGCGGTGCTCGCCTTCACGGACTCCATAGGACTGGGAGCCCTGCACGAGCTGGATCAAGCGGGCCTCAGCGTTCCGGCTGACGTTCTGATCTGCGGATTCGACGACGTCGAACATGCTCGATATGCGGGAACACCATTGACCACCATCGGCTTCGATCATGTTGGCTATGCAGGGGCGGCGTTGGACCTGCTCGCCACACGTGTGGCTGATCGTTCCTTGGAGCCGCGAGCTCAGACGATTCCCCACGAGCTGCTCGTCCGAGCGAGCACGGCCGGCCCTCCCGCAGGAAGCGGAAGAAGGAATTCACCCGAACTGGTGTGATTCAGGACACATCTATGTAGCATGGACGCAGTCTTTACATCGATGTAAAAGACGCGGGCTCCGGATGGTGGAGCTTGATTCCGCGTACGTCCGGAGTGGTTACTCATGATCGACACACGCATCAACCGCCGCAGCGTCCTCGCCGGGGGTCTGGCAGCGGCAGGTATGGCAGCTCTCGCGGGCTGCACCCCGGCTCAGAGTTCACAGACGACCACCCTGCAGTTCTGGCACCTGCTCAGCGGCGGAGACGGCGTCGCGCTTCAGGGGCTGATCGACCAGGTCAATGCCTCGCACTCGGAATTCCATGTGCGTCCCACCGTGCTGGCATGGGGCGCCCCTTACTACACGAAGCTCTCGATGGCGGGAGCTGGCGGGCGGGCTCCTGAGCTTGCGGTCATGCACTCGTCTCGTGTTCCCGGCTACGTCCCCGGAGGACTGTTGGATCCTTGGGACCTCGAGCGGCTCAGCGCGCTGGGCGTGGATGAATCGACATTCACCGAACCCGTCTGGAGCTCGAGCGTCGTCGACGGTCAGCTCTACAGCGTTGCGCTGGATGCTCATCCGTTCATCGCCCTGTACAACACCGAGATCTGCGAAGAAGCCGGCGCCCTGGACTCGGATGGGCGGCTGCTGCGCCCGGACAATCCGGAGGACTTCTTCGAGATGTGCCGAGAGATCGCCGGGGTCACCGGAGCCCATGGGCTCTCCTACGGGTTCATCGGCGACGGAATGCAGATGTGGCGCCTCTTCTACACGCTCTACTGCCAGCACGGCGAGCGGATGACCTTTCCGGAAGGGGGCACGGTGGAGGTCGATGAGGATGCCTTCATCGCCTCGCTGGAGTTCATGCACACCCTGGCCGACGGCGAGATCACCGCGGAGCGCGGAACCATCGACTCCGCCATCGCCGAGTTTGCGGCCCAGCGCTCCGGCATCCATTTCACCGGAGTGTGGGAGCTGCCGGCCATGCAGTCTGCCGGAGTCCCGGTGGGGGCCACCATGATTCCACCCTTCTTCGGTGAGGAGGCCGTCTACGCGGACTCCCACTCCTTCGTGCTGCCCCATCAGGCGGATCCCGATGAACAGGCCCGCGAATACACCTACACGGTGGTGGCCGATCTGCTCAAGAATTCGCTGACCTGGGCCGAAGCCGGGCACATCCCGGCCTACCTGCCCATCACGGAGAAGCCTGAGTATGCGCAGCTGACGCCGCAGTCGAACTACGCGGCTGCTGCGGACCATCTCGTCTATGACCCGGTGGCCTGGTTCACCGGGTCCGGGTCGAACTTCGTCCAGCAGTTCGGCCAGATCGTCGGCAATCCAATCGTCTCGGGAAGCGGATATGAAGAGGCCTTGACGCGGTTCCGCAGCTATGTGAACAGTCTTCTCGCCCAACCCAATCCTGCTGATCCCCAGGGAGAACGGTCATGACAGACGTGATGGCAAGCCGCAGCGCTGCGGGGCCGGAGCCCGAGGTGACTCCCGGAGAGGACTCAGGGGGCCGCCGGACCTCGCCCACCCGCGGGCAGGCCAGCCGACGCGGGCAACTCGCAGCCTGGGCCTTCCTGGCTCCGTTCATGGCCGCCTTCCTGCTCTTTGTGATCTGGCCGCTGATCCACGGCATCGTCCTGTCACTGACGGACCAGTCGCTGACCGGGGCAGGCGGAAGCTTCATCGGCTTCGAGAACTATTCCGAGGCGCTCTCGGAGCCCGTCATGTGGAGCTCCATCGGGAACACTGTCTGGTTCACCGTCATCACAACGGTGCCGCTGGTGCTGCTGGCGCTGATCATGGCACTGCTGGTCAACACCGGGCTCCCGGGACAGTGGCTCTGGCGACTGTCCTTCTTCATGCCCTTCCTGCTGGCCTCCACGGTGATCTCGCAGATCTGGGTCTGGATCTTCAACCCGGAGATCGGCGCGGCGAACGAGATCCTCTCCGCGGTCGGACTCGAACCCATCGCCTGGCTGCAGACCGCGAACGTCGACCTGATCTCGATCGCCATTGCGACCATCTGGTGGACGGTGGGATTCAACTTCCTGCTCTACCTCGCGGCGCTGCAGAACATCCCCGACCTGCAGTATGAGGCTGCTGCGGTGGACGGCGCGGGGCGCTGGCGACAGCTGTTCTCGATCACCATTCCCCAGCTCGGACCGGTCACCGGAGTCATTCTGGTTCTGCAGATGCTGGCCTCGCTGAAGCTCTTCGACCAGGCCTACCAGATGATGGAGGGCGGCTCCTCGGAGACCTCCCGGCCCATCGTCCAGTACATCTTCGAGGCGGGCTTCGTCGGCTACAGGTTCGGCTATGCCTCTGCCATCTCCTATATCTTCTTCGTCCTGATCCTCATCGTCGGGATCTTCCAGATGGTCGTGCTCCGCCATCGAAAGGCAGACTCATGAGTTCCACAGTCACCGCCACCAGGACCGATGCCGCGCCTGTCGACGTCGCAGAGGTCGACGTCACCAACGTCCGACGGACGAACCGGCTGCCCGGAGAGAAGCCGCTCGGCATCGCTCGGGTCCTGGCGTTCGCCGCGCTGGCATTCATGGCGCTGCTCTGGCTGCTCCCGGTCTTGTGGGCGATCATCACCTCCTTCAAGACCGAAGCCGATGCCGCCTCCGGGGGGCTGGATCTGATCGGGCCCAGCGGTTTCACCACCCAGGCCTTCGAGGCGATCCTCTCGCAGGGCAACGTATATATCTGGGCCCTCAACAGCCTCTGGACCTCAGCGGTGATCACGCTCATCACGGTGACGATCTCGGCGCTGGCCGCCTATGCGTTCTCCCGGCTCGATTTCAAAGGCAGTCGCTGGATCTTCCTGGCGATCATCGCCTCGATCATCGTGCCCCCGCAGGCGCTGATCATCCCGCTGTACTACCAGATGCTGACCTTCAACATGGTGGACACCTACTGGGGTCTGATCCTTCCGCAGATCGTGATGGCACCGATCATCTTCATCTTGAAGAAGTTCTTCGATGCGGTACCCGTGGAGCTTGAAGATGCCGCCCGGGTCGACGGCGCAGGGCGGCTGCGGGTGTTCTTCTCGGTGGTGCTCCCGCTCTCGCGACCGATCCTCGGGGCTGTCTCGATCTTCGTCTTCATCCAGGCGTGGAACAACTTCCTGTGGCCCTTCCTGATCATCAACGACACCACGCTGATGACGCTGCCGGTGGGGCTGCAAACCGTGCTGAGCGCCTACGGGGTGCAGTACTCCCAGGTCATGGCCCAGGCCGTGCTTGCGGCCCTTCCCCTGGTGGTCGTCTTCCTCTTCTATCAGCGTCAGATCGTCAAGGGGGTCGCCACCACCGGCTTCGGCGGACAGTGAGTCGCCGTGCTGCACCATTGCTGCCTCCCCGCCCCCGCAAGCTTTCCCCTCTTCACCGCTTTGCCATCTTGACCAGCAGCGCCGATCCAAGGAGCCCCATGTCTCACGCACGTATCACCCTCGACCGCGACTTCACCATCGCTGATGTCCCTGCCCGCCTGTTCGGCTCCTTCGTGGAGCACATGGGTCGCTGCGTCTACACCGGGATCTACGAGCCCGGACACCCTGAGGCGGATGACCAGGGGTACCGCAAGGATGTGATGGCCCTGGCCAAGGAGCTCGGGGCCACTGTGGTGCGCTATCCCGGAGGCAATTTCGTCTCGGGCTACAACTGGGAGGACGGGGTCGGTCCGCGCCAGGACCGTCCCGTGCGGATCGACGGCGCCTGGCACACCATCGAGACCAACGCCTTCGGTCTGCATGAATTCGTCGAGTGGGCGAGGCGCGCGGACATGGAGGTCATGGAGGCGATCAACCTGGGCACGCGAGGGGTGGATGAGGCCCGCGCGCTGGTGGAGTACGCCAACCATCCCTCCGGGACCTACTGGTCTGATCTGCGACGCAAGAACGCCGCGGCGATGGGCACCAGTGAGGAGCCCTTCGGGATCAAGCTGTGGTGCCTGGGCAATGAACTGGACGGACCCTGGCAGATCGGGCACAAGACCGCCGAGGAGTACGGGAGGCTCGCGCAGGAGACCGCCAAGGCGATGAAGCTCGTCGATCCGGCTATCGAACTGGTCGCCGTCGGCTCCTCGAACCGGCGGATGCCGACCTTCGGCTCCTGGGAGCACACGGTGCTCACCCACGCCTATGAGGAGGTCGACTACATCTCCATGCATGCCTACTACCAGGAGCACGACGGCGACGCCGCCTCGTTCCTGGCCGAGGCGGTGGACATGGACGGCTTCATCGAAGGCGTGATCGCCACGGTCGATGCCGTCAAGGCGGCCGGCAAGCACTCGAAGCAGATCGACATCTCCTTTGACGAGTGGAACGTCTGGTACCAGGAGGGGCTCGACACCGAGGACCAGCCGGACCAGGTGGCCAAAGGGTGGAATACCCATCCGCGGCTCATCGAAGACAAGTACTCGGTCACGGACGCCGTCGTCGTGGGTACGCTGATGCATTCGCTGCTGCGCCATGGTGATCGCGTGCGGATCGCCAATCAGGCGCAGCTGGTGAACGTGATCGCTCCGATCCGCTCCGAGGAGGGCGGACCGGCTTGGCGGCAGACCATCTTCTGGCCCTTCGCGCGGATCGCGGAGCTGGCCACGGGGGAGATCATGCGGCTCGCAGTGCAGGCTGATCAGGTGCACACTGAACGCTACGGGGATGTGGACGTCGTCGACGCTGCGAGCACCTATGACGCGGAAGCGGGGACGGTGTCCCTCTTCGTCGCGAACCGAGGCCTCGAGGAGCCCGCCGAGGTATCCCTGGATCTGCGCGGACTGGCGGCGAAATCGATCCTCCGGGCAGAGGTTCTGCGAATTCCCGAAGGCGGAGACCGGCATGCCGCCAACGACCTCCAGACCCCGGAGGCCGTGGGGCTCGTGCCGTTGGACGGGATCCGGCTCGAGGAGTCCACTGAGGGTGCCGGAGTGCACCTGAGCCTGCCGGCGCTCTCGTGGTCGGTGGTGCAGCTGAAAGTAGGCTGACGCCGCCCTGTCAGGAGGAGACACTTCCGAGGCGGGGCGACCGTGGCAAGATTGACGAGTGAATCGGGTCACATTAGCGTATGAAACGATTTACTCACAGAGCGTCGATACCAGCGACCCTGCCCGGGCCCCCGGGCGAGAGAGCGGCCATGCCTTCCCTGATCCCCGAACCTGCTCTGGCGCGACTCTTGGAGCGGATCGAGTCTGAGCAGCTGGATGTGCATGCCCTGCTGGTCCTGCACCGCGGCGCGCTGGTGACCGAGAAGTACTATCCCGGGCACAGCATGACCGATGTTCACCGGCTCTACTCGGTGGCGAAATCCTTCACCGCGCTCGCCGTGGGTGCGCTGTGCGACGAGGGGCGGCTGAGCCTCGAGGACCGGATCGTCGATCACTTTCCGGAGAAGCTGCCGGCCCAGGTCCACCCGTGGATCGCTGCGATGAGCGTGCGGGATCTGATGACCATGCGCACAGCACACCGCACCACCAGTTTCGTCCAGGTGCCGGACACCGACTGGGTGCGGACCTTCTTCACCGTCGCGCCCACGCAGCAGCCCGGCACCGAGTTCAGCTACGACACCTCCGCCTCCGTGGTGCTCAGCGCACTGGTGGAGAAGCTCACCGGTCGATGGCTCGAAGAGTTCCTGCTGGAACGCGTCCTCGGCCCCCTCGGATTCGGGGCCGAGACCCGGGGGACCCGACCCGCGCTGAGCGCCTGGCGCAGTCCGCAGGGGATGTCCATGGAGTCCCTGGACGGGAGTCCCAGCTGGGAAGCGGTCCCCGTGAACCCCGACGGCGTCACCCACGGCGGTTCGGCCATGTTCTGCACCGCCCGTGACCTGGCGCGGTTCGCCCAGCTCTGCCTGGCGAGCGGGCGTCATCAGGACCGGCAGATCATCTCTGCCCAGTTCATGGCCGCCGCCACCGGCTGGCAGGTTCCCACTGCCGATGAGAGCTTCCCCTGCCTCGACAACCGCCAGGGCTACGGCTACCAGTTCTGGCGCACCCGGCATCACGGGTTCCTCGCCTGGGGCATCGGCGGGCAGATCGCCCTGTGCCTGCCCGACTACGACCTCGCACTGGTGACCCTCGGCAGCACCTTCGACCGCAGTGACGACCACCAGATCATCCTCGACGCCGTCTGGGAGGAGCTGCTTCCGGTGCTCGATCCGGTGGATGCCACACAGACGGCTCTGAGACTCGACCACCCTGAAGCGCAAGGAAGGGCCCCGCATGACCGACCCGCATGAGATCCAGCCGACTCAGGACGCCTCGCCGCCGCAGTGGCCGAGCACTGTCCCCGGACTCGCCTACGGCGGTGACTACAACCCGGAGCAGTGGCCCGAATCCACGCGCCTGGAGGACGTTGAGCTGATGGGCGTGGCCGGGGTGAACCTGGTCAGCGTGGGCATCTTCTCCTGGGCGATGCTCGAACCTCGCGAGGGCGAGTTTGAGTGGGACTGGCTGGACCAGACCATGGACCGGCTCCACGGCGCAGGTGTCCGCGCAGCCCTCGCCACTGCCACCGCCTCACCTCCGCCGTGGCTCACCCATCGGCACCCGGAGATCCTGCCCGAGACAGCGGACGGCGTCACCCTGTGGCCAGGCGCGCGGCAGGCCTACTCGGTCTCCAGCCCGATCTTCCGTGAGTATGCGCTGCGGATGACCAGAGCCATCGCGCAGCGCTACGCGAAGCACCCTGCCCTGGCACTGTGGCACGTGGACAATGAGCTGGGCTGCCACAACGCCCACGACTACTCCGACGACGCGGCGGAGGCCTTCCGGTCCTGGCTCGAGACCCGGTACGGAAGCGTCGAGGAGCTCAACAGGGCCTGGGGCACCGCCTTCTGGTCCCAGCGCTATTCCAGCTTCGCCGAGGTCCTTCCCCCGCGCACAGCGCCGATGTTCGTCAACCCCACCCAGCAGCTGGATTTCCATCGCTACTCCTCGGATGAGCTGCTGGACTATTTTCGCGAGATGAAGGCCATCCTGCGCGAAGTCACCCCGACGGTGCCCGTGACGACGAACTTCATGTGCACGACCCGCTCCAAGAACATGGACTACTACTCCTGGGCCGGGGAGATGGACGTCATCGCCACGGACCACTACACGGTCGCCGATGATGCGCACCGGCACATCGAACTTGCCTTCAGCGCGGATCTGACCCGCGGCGTCGCCGGGGGCAGGCCCTGGATGCTCATGGAGCACTCCACCTCCGGCGTGAACTGGCAGCTGCGCAACCACACCAAGGCCCCCGCGGAGATGATGCGTGACTCCTTGGCGCATGTGGCCCGCGGTGCGGACGCGGTCATGTTCTTCCAGTGGCGGCAGTCTCAGACCGGTGCCGAGAAGTACCACTCTGCGATGGTTCCCCACGCGGGCACCGCCAGCGACGTGTGGAACACGACGGTGAGCTTGGGCGAGGCCCTGCAGCGCCTGGCGCCGGTCAAAGGCACCCGGGTCGAGGCCGAGGTCGCGCTGGTCTTCGATTACGAGGCGTGGTGGGGCGCGGAGCTGGACTCGCATCCGATCAATGACCTCTCCTATCCGGAGGAGATGCTGCACTGGTACCGCGGCCTGTGGGAGTCGGGAGTCAGCGTCGACGTCGTCCATCCCTCGGCCGACCTGAGCCGCTACCGGGCGATCGTCGTGCCCACGCTGTATCTGGTCACCGACGCCCACGCCGCAAACATCGCAGCGGCGGCCGCGCAGGGAGCTTCGGTGCTGATCACCTACTTCAGCGGGATCGTGGACGAGCATGACGCCGTCCGGCTGGGTGGATACCCGGGCGCCTTCCGAGAGCTGCTGGGCATCCGCACCGAAGAGTTCTGGCCCCTGCAGGCCCAGGAGCAGCTGCGCCTGCAGGACGGCACGCGGGCCGAGCTGTGGAGCGAGAAGATTCACCTGCACGACGGCGCAGGGGCAGCTGCGCGAGCAGTGCGACGGTTCGAGTCCCTGAATCTGACGGAGGACTCGGATGCCGACCCCGCAGCCCCCGCCCCCACCGTGGCGCCCACGGGGGAGTTCCCCCTGGCTGGCTGGCCTGCGGTCACCCGCAGAGAGACGGGTCAGGGCGCCGCCTGGTACGCCGGCACGCGACCTGACCACGAAGGAGTGCGCGCCCTGCTTGCGGAGCTGCTGATCGAGGCCGGAGTGGCGCCGGTGCATGAGGACGCACCCGAGGGCGTCGACGTGATCCGCCGCAGCGCGGGAACTGGCCGGGAGGCGGAGAGCTTCCTCTTCGCGCTCAACCACACCGGGAAGGACGCCCGGCTGCGGGTCCGAGGTGTCGATCTGCTCACCGGGAAGAAGACCCGGGGCCGGCTGACCGTGCCCGCCGGTGGGGTGGCCGTGGTGCACGAGGCCTGAGACGAGCTCGACCCCGGTCCTGAAGTGGACCGGGGTCGAGCTCGTGCTGGGCCAGCGGGCCAGCGGCGTCGTCTCAGTCAGCCAGCGTGATGGTGCCGTTGACTCGGCGGTTCAACTTCCAGGGGTTCTCCGTCTGCACCGGCTTGGGCAGCAGCGACTCCGGGAGATTCTGGTACGCCACCGGCCGCAGGAACCGCTCGATGGCCCGCGTGCCCACCGAAGTGGTGCGTGAGTCCGAGGTGGCCGGGAAGGGCCCGCCGTGGACCATGGCGTGGTTGACCTCCACGCCGGTGGGCCAGCCGTTGGCCAGGATGCGCCCCACCTTGCCCTCCAGCACGGGGATCAGCGGTGCTGCCTGTTTGTGGTCGGCCTCGGTCAGGTGCAGGGTCGCGGTCAGCTGACCCTCCAGCTTCTGGGCTGCGGAGACCAGGTCCTCAGCTGAGTCGTAGCGGATGACCAGGGAGGCGGCCCCGAAGATCTCCTCATGCAGCACAGGGTTGTCCCGGAACGCAGGGGTGGACGCCTGGTAGACCACCGGCGCCGGAGCGTTCTCGCCTGCCCCGTCGGTTCCCCTGCCCACCAGTTCCACGCCATCCTGGGAAGCGAGCTGTTCGACCCCTTCGTTCCAGGAGGCAGCGATGGACTGGGTCAGCATGGTCTGACCGGCGGCCGGTTTCGCCGCCTCGGCCACGGCTGCCAGAAACGCATCTCCGTTGGCACCGGTAGGAACGAAGACCAGGCCGGGGGAGGTGCAGAGCTGTCCCGAGGAGCCGGTGACCGAGCCGAGATAGGCCGTGGCGAGCTTCTGCGTGGCTTCTGCGCCCTGGGAGACGGTGTCCTCGAGCAGACCATCGAAGAAGAACACCGGGTTGATGCTGCTCATCTCCGCGTAGACCGGGATGGGCACCTCGCGGGCTGCGGCTGCCTTCATCAGGGCAAGGCCGGCGCCGCGGGAACCGGTGAAGCCCACGGCCTTGATCGCCGGGTCGCTCGCGAGGGCCTGACCGATCGATGCCCCGGGGCCGTAGATCAGCGAGAACACTCCCGGATGCATCCCGATCTCCTTGACCGCCGCGGTGATGGCCGCACCGACGATCTCGGAGGTGCCGGGATGGGCGTTGTGCGCCTTGAACACGACCGGGCATCCGGCGGCCAGGGCGGAGGCGGTGTCTCCGCCAGCCACGGAGAACGCCAGCGGGAAGTTGCTGGCACCGAAGACCGCCACCGGCCCGAGCGGGATCATGCGCTGGCGGACGTCGGGCTTGGGCAGCGGCTGACGCTCGGGGTCTGCAGTGTCCCAGCGGGTGCCGCGGAAATCGCCCTGTCGCACGACGGCGGCGAACAGACGCAGCTGGTTGACCGTGCGGCCCCGTTCACCCTGAACGCGGGCCTGCGGCAGTCCGGTCTCAGCCATCACCCGCTCGGTGAGCGGTTCTGCAGCTGCTTCGATGTTCTCGGCGACCTTCTCCAGGAACGCGGCATGCGTCTCCGGGTCCAGCTGAGAGAAGGACTCGAAGGCTTCGGCTGCGGCCTCGGTGGCCGCGGTGAGCTGGGATTCATCGATCAGCGAGTACCCGGGTTCAAGGATCTCATTCGTCGCGGGGTTGTATCCGTTGATGGTTCTGCCGCCCCCGGTCACGCGTTCTCCCGCGATGATGGAGCGACCCGTCAGGTCGTGGGTCTGCATGGTTTCTGCGCTCATGAGTGTGCTCCTTTCAGGCGCTGGCCAGAGCCGGCGCTTCTGCCGGCCGGATCCCGGCGGCATCGATCAGATCGGACAGGTCTTGGATGTCCTGCTCGGTCATGTCCTGCAACGGCGGACGCACCGGACCGGCGTCGCGGCCCACAGCTTTGAGTCCGCCCTTGACGATGGAGACACCGTAGCCCTTCACCCGGTCGCGGATGTCCAGATAGGGCAGCACGAAGCGGTTGAGCTTCTCGGTCACCGCCACGCGGTCCTGCCGGCGGACATCCGAGTAGAACTCGAGGGCGAACTCAGGAACGAAGTTGTACATCGCCGAGGAGTAGGTGCTCATCCCCAGCTGCAGCATCGGCAGCGCGAAGGTCTCTGCGGTGGGCAGGCCGCCCAGGTAGAAGAGCCGGTCCCCGGCGGTGGCGACCACCCGGGTGACCGCCTCGATGTCGCCGGTGGCGTCTTTGAACCCGATGAAGTTCTCATGCTTCTCGGCCAGCTTGACGACCGTGTCCGCGCGGTAGATCGCATTCGCCCGGTTGTAGACGATCACACCGATGTCCACTGAGGAGCAGACCGCGTCCACATGGGCCTCGAGGCCCTGCTGGTCGCATTCGGTGAGGTAGGGAGGAAGCAGCAGGAGTCCCTCGCAGCCTGCGGCCTGGGCGGCTCGGGCGTTCGCCACGGCGAGGTAGGTGGCCCCGCCGGCTGAACCGAGGACCGGGACGACGTCGCCCGCCTCCTCCACCGCCATGCGCGCCACCAGAGCATTCTCCTCGGGAGAGAGGCTGAATCCCTCTCCGGTGCCCCCGGCGGCGAAGAGTCCGGCGACGCCCTGACGTGCCTGCCAGTTCAGGTGGGTGCGGTAGGCCTCTTCATCGATCTCCAGCTCCGAGGTGAAGGCAGTGACGGGGAAGGACAGCAGTCCGTCCTTGAGCTGGTCCGCCAGTTCTTGCGGGGTGTACTTGGACACGGTGACCTTCCTAGTCATGGTTCGAGCGCGCCGGCCTCCCGGAGGCGGCGGTGTTCACGGGGTGGGCATGCCGCTGAGCGATAGCTCAAGGGATAGTCATTGCCACTCTAGGTTCCGCGAGTGATGCCCGTCTAAGCCTTGTTTCGTATGGATTGATGCCGAACGCGCATCAGGAGCGACCGCTGGGGAGCTCGCTCACCGGGGAGCGTCTCCCAGGACCTCCAGCAGGCTGGTCAAGGCCGGATTGCGGTGGTTCCTTCTCCAGATGGCATGCAGCTCCACCACGTCCTCAGCCTTCTCGGCGAGCTCCAGGTGGGTCACTCCGGTGATCCCGAGCCGGGCCGCGGACTCAGGGACGAAGGCGACTCCGCGCCCGGCGCCGACGAGGGAGACCATGGTGAGGATCTGGCTCACGGTATGGACCACGTTTCCATGCTGGATCGGCATGTGCCGGATGGCCAGGTCGTAGAAGTAGCGCGCTTTGAGCGGGGAGTACATGATCAGCGGCGTCTCTCTGAGATCCGCCGCCTCCACGGGGCGGTCCAGCTCCGTGAGCGGATGGTCAGCCGGGACGGCGAGGCGCAGTGACTCGGTCTGGACGAGCCGCGACTCGAAGTGGTCGGGATCGATCGGGGGGCGTGCCAGCCCGAGATCGATGCCCCCGCTGGTCAGCGCGGCCAGCTGTTCGCGCGTCACCATCTCGCGCAGGTCGACGTCCACCTGGGGCAGGTGCTCCGCGGCCGTGCCCAGGACCTGTCCGAGGATGCTCAGGGCCGATGTGGCCGTGAAGCCGATGCGCAGCACCCCGGCGCGGCCGCGCGCGATGCGCCGGGCGGTCAGCGGAGCCTGGTCTGCAGCGATCAGCAGCTTGCGCGCGTCGCTGAGGAATGCCCGGCCGGCCGTGGTCAGCGAGACCTTGCGGTTGTCCCGTTCGATCAGGCGAACGCCGACGGATTTCTCAAGCTTCTGGATCTGCCGGCTCAGCGGCGGCTGGGTCATGTTGAGGCGTTCGGCCGCCCGCCCGAAATGCAGCTCTTCGGCCACGGCGACGAAGCTGCGGGTCTGGTCCAAGGTGAACACAATGCGCTCCGAGTATCAATATCGAGTTGTGGTGATCATTTGAGCATCATCGTGCCACGCGGGTCACATCGGCTCAAGCGGGGGCATCCGTGATGCAGAAAGGAGATCGTGCGGTGCCCTATGGGTCCAGCACCCGGCGGCGGGAGGCGGAGAGGTGCGCGCGCATCGCGGCGGCGGCTCCCGCAGAATCGGACTCGGCGACGGCGTCGAGGATGCTGCGGTGCTCCTGTGCGGCCAGCTGGTGGCGGACGGCGCCGGCTTCGAGACGGGTGCGCGGCATGGAGATCATGGCCGGGCCCAGGTCGGCGACCGCCTTCTGCAGGTGGGGGTTCGTGGACGCCTCGGCGAGTGCCCTGTGGAAGGCGAAGTCGTGCTCCACGGCGGTCGCGGGGTGGTCCCCCGCCGCAGCGAAGGCGGCCAGCGCTTCGCCCAGGCCTCTGAGCTGGGCCTCGGTTCGACGCTGGGCTGCCAGAGCGGCGGCCTCACATTCGACGGCGATGCGGTACTCGATGAGGCTGACGCGTTCGGCCGCGGTGCGCGGGGCGATCATCGCGGCGGAGGGCGTCTGCGTGGGTGCGGTCAGCACGAAGCTGCCGGTGCCGCGGCGAGTGTGGATCAGCCCATCAGCGCGCAGCTGCGTGAGGGCCTCGCGGACCACCGTGCGGCTGACCCCGTGCTCGGCGATCAGTTCGGACTCGCTGGGCAGCTTCGCACCGATGGCGAGAGTGTCCTCGAGGATCTGTTGCCGGAGATGGGCGACGAGGCCTGCCGTGCGATGGAAGCTCATGCCCCGATTCTGCCCCACAGCCCCGCCAGCTCGGTGCCTGGCCGGTCAGCCTCTGCCGGACTCAACTCCTGCCGAACTCCGCGGTGGCGTGGGTGAGCTCCCGCGCCCGGGGACTCAGCGAGACTCCCAGCCCGGGGCGCTGCGGCACCAGCATGCGTCCCTCAGCGATCTCCAGGCGCTCTTCGAAGAGCTGATCCAGCCAGTCGAAGTGCTCGACCCATGGCTCGGTGGGGTAGGCCGCGGCGAGGTGCAGGTGGATCTCCATGGCGAAATGGGGAGCCAGCATGAGTCCCGCCTGATGAGCAAGCGTGGAGAGCCGCAGGAACTGAGTGATGCCGCCTACTCGGGGGGCGTCCGGCTGGATGATGTCGCAGGCGCGCCCGGCGATGAGCTTCTCGTGCTCGGCGACGGAGGCGAGCATCTCTCCGGTGGCGATCGGCGTGTCCAGAGCTGCCGTCAGCCGGGCATGGCCTTCGACGTCGTAGGCGTCCAGCGGCTCCTCGATCCAGACCAGGTTGAAATCCTCCAGCTGGCGGCCCATGCGCAGCGCGGTGGCCCGATCCCACTGCTGATTCGCATCGACCATGAGCGGGACATCCGGTCCCAGATGCTCGCGGATGGCGGTGACCCGGCGGAGATCCTCATGGGCATCGGGAAGTCCCACCTTGATCTTGATGCCGCCGATGCCCTGGGCCAGAGACTTCGACGCGTTCTCGCAGATCTCCTCCACCGACGCGTTCAGGAAGCCCCCGGAGGTGTTGTAGGTCCGCACCGAGTCCCGATGGGCGCCGAGCAGCTTGGCGAGGGGCAGATCGGCCCGGCGCGCCTTGAGATCGTAGAGCGCGATGTCGATGGCGGCCAGGGCCTGGGTGGCCACTCCGGAGCGGCCCACGGAGGCGCCGGCCCAGAGCAGCCTGTCATAGAGTTTGGCGATGTCATTCGGGTCCTCCCCGATGACAAGCTCCGCGACCTCTTTGGCATGGGCATATTGTGCGGGTCCGCCGGCGCGCTTGGAATAGGAGAATCCCAGACCGGTGAATCCCTGCTCGGTGGTGATCTCTGCGAAGAGCATCGCGACCTCGGTCATGGGGCGCTGTCTCCCGGTGAAGACCTTGGCGTCGGAGATGGGTCCGGCCAGCGGGAGGGTGGCGGCAGAGAGTGTGAGGTGACGGATGGCATCAGGTGCGTAGGACATGCTGTGATCGTACAAGTGGGGTATCGGTATAACAAGTGGTGACTGATAGCGTCATGCCCCATTCGGGCACGACAGTCCTGCCCGCAGGGAGGTTGATCACTGACATGACACCGCATTCACCCGCTCCGCTCACCGCGCCGATGATCTCCCCCGCCGCCGCCTGCACCTCTGCGCCACGGTTCCGCGGCACGTTCAGCGTGGAGGAGGGCCACGGTCCGGTGAGTTACGCAGTGCTGCGAGCGAGTGCCCTGGGCGTGTACGAGGCGCTGCTGGACGGCCAGGCCGTCAGCGATCACGTGCTGGCTCCAGGTTGGACGAGCTTCGAGTGGCGCCTGCACTATCAGAGCCATGACCTGACACCGCAGCTCCGGGAGACCCAGGCCGGGCAGCGCCACGTGCTGGCCGCCGTCGTGGGTCGCGGCTGGTGCCGAGGTCAGCTGGCCTGGGACAAGGTGGCCGATGTCTATGCTTCACGCCCAGGTCTGCTGATGCAGCTCGACATCACCTTCGCGGACGGGCACGTGCAGACGGTGCAGACAGACAGCACCTGGGTGGTCCAGGAATCTGAGGTGCGTGCCGATGACCTCTTCGACGGACAGACCGTCGACGCGAGGCTGCGGAGTCCTGGATGGGCTTCTCCGACGTTCGAGCTGGAGAACTCACAGTGGGGCGCTGTCGAGAGGTCCCCGCTCGTCATGGACCTCATGGAACAGCGCAGGCCTCCGATGCGCAGACAGCAGGAGCTGCTGCCAGAGCGGATCTGGACATCCCCGAGCGGGGCCACGCTGGTGGACTTCGGCCAGAACCTGGTGGGCTGGACGCGTCTGTCGGTCAGGGGCCGTGCCGGCGAGACGGTCAGGCTTCGACATGCAGAGGTGCTCGAACATGGAGAACTGGGCACACGGCCGCTTCGCAGCGCGTTGGCCGCCGACAGCTTCATCCTCAGCGGCGCCGAGGACATCTTCGAACCGACGTTCACGATCCACGGCTTTCGCTATGTCGAGATCAGCGGGCACCGCGGTGAGCTGCGACGGGGGGACCTGGTCGCCGTCGTCGTCCACGCTGACATGACACGGACGGGAACCTTCCGCTGCTCGAACGAGCTGGTCAACCGGCTCCATGAGAACGTGCTCTGGAGTCTGCGCGGGAACTTCCTGACCATCCCCACCGATTGTCCGCAGCGGGATGAACGCCTCGGCTGGACCGGGGACATCGCAGTGTTCGCCCCCGCCGCCGCACATCTCTACGACGTGAAGACCTTTCTGGGCGATTGGCTCAAGGACCTCTCCGCCGAGCAGCGTGCCGCTGACGGCGTGGTTCCGCTGGTGGTTCCCGACATCATCAAGTACCTGGATCTTCCGGAGGACTTTCCGCCGCGGGAGACGATGGCGATCTGGTCGGATGCCGCGGTCTGGGTCCCCTGGGCGCTCTGGGAGGCCTACGGTGATGTGAAGGTCCTCGAGGACCAGTACGAGTCCATGGTGGACCACGTGCAGCGCGTCGAGTCGCTGCTCTCCGACACCGGAGTGTGGGACCGCAGCTTCCAGCTCGGCGACTGGCTGGACCCAGATGCGCCGCCGGACGCGCCGGGAGCTGCCAAGGCCGATCCGGCGGTGGTGGCCACTGCCTGTGCCGCTCGCTCCGCGGGGCTTCTCGCGCAGAGCGCCCTCATCCTCGGACATGAGCAGGACGCCCGGAGGTTCACAGACCTGGCGCGGCGTCTCAGGGATGCGTTCAATCAGCGCTATGTGACTCCGGCCGGGCTCATACGGTCTGACAGTGCGACGGTCTATGCGCTGGCCCTGGTGTTCGACCTGCTCACCGAGGAGCAGCGTCCTCTGGCGGCACGACGGCTCGCCGACCTCGTTCAGGGCGCGGGCCACAGGATCAGCACCGGCTTCGCCGGCACGCCCTTCGTGCTCCAGGCCCTGAGCAGCACCGGCCACGTGGAGGACGCCTACCGGCTCCTGCTGCAGAAGGAGTGCCCGTCGTGGCTGTACCCGGTGACGATGGGTGCGACCACGGTCTGGGAGCGATGGGACGCGATGAGGCCCGATGGCAGCATCAATCCGGGGCAGATGACCAGTTTCAACCACTATGCGCTGGGAGCGGTCGCCGAATGGCTGCACCGTGTCGTGGGCGGGATCGCACCGGCGACGGCGGGCTACTCCCGGGTGCGCGTCGCGCCGCGCCCGCCGGGGCCGGGTCTGGCCACCGAGATGTCGTGGGCGCAGAGCACGATGCTGACTCCGCGGGGGCTGGTCAGCGTCCGCTGGGAGCTCGACCAAGGGGTCCTGGTGCTGACGGTGCAGCTTCCCCCCGGGGTGCAGGCGGATCTGGTCCTTCCCGGACAGGAGACTCAGGAGCTGCTGAGCGGAGAACACACGTTGCGCGTGCCCTGGACGGGGGCGTGAAGGCGAGTCACCGGCCCAGCGTGGACTCCCGGGCGATGAGGGAGGGCGTGAAGACCTGATGGTCCACTCCCGCTTCAGGATCGTCGATCGCGGTGACCAGCAGCTGCGCAGCGCGGGTTCCCATCTCCTCAGCAGGCTGGCGGATCGAACTGATGGGCACGGTGGCGGAGGCGGTGAACGCGATGTCGTCGTATCCGATCAGCGCGATGTCCTCCGGCACCCTGACCCCGGCGCGAGCGAGTTCCTGCAGGGCTCCGAGCGCCACCAGGTCATTGGTCGCGAACAGGGCATCCGGGCGCTGCCCGGACGGTAGCTCCAGCAGTCTCCGGGTGGCCTCCCGGCCTGATCTCGCGTCCATGGCCCCGGTGTCCCACAGGCGCACCTGCGCGTCCTCCCGTGCTGCGGCAGCGGACTGCGCGCCTTGAAAGCGGTGAGCCACCTGGCGGATGTGCTGCGGTCCACCGACCACTGCGATCCTGCGCCGTCCCAGCTCCAGCAGGTGCTCAGTGGCCAGCTGCCCGCCGAGCACGTCATCCGTGGAGACGGAGGAGATCTCATCGGCGCCGGCCTCCCGGTCCACGATCACCACGGCGATGCCTCGGTCCTTGATCTGGCGGAGTCGATCCAGGATGTCTCCGGCCGGGGTGACCAGGATCCCGGCGACTCGCTGCTCCTCGAAGAGCTGAAGCTGAGTGAGTTCACGCCGCGGATTCTGGCTTGAGTTTCCCAGGAGCAGGGGGCGATGGAGCTCCTCCAGGCTGTTCTCGGCTCCGCGCGCGACGTCGGCGAAGAAGGGGTTGCCGATGTCGAGCACGATCATCCCCACGGCGAGATTCTGCTGCTGCCTCAGCTGGCGGGCCGCGTCATTGCGGACGTAGCCGAGTTCAGAGATCGCCGCCTGCACGCGCTCTCGCGTGACCTCGGAGACTTTATCGGGATGATTGAGCGCATTGGAGACCGTCGCGGGGGAGACTCCGGCCCGTGCCGCCACATCCCGCACTTGAGCCAGAGCCATGCGATTCAGAATACATCGCGGCTTCAGGCATCATGAGGGCCATGGATGTTCCGCTTCAGCCCCCCGCTCCCGCCCGTCGAGTTCTCTTCGCCGCCGCAGGTGCGGCCCTGGCCACCGTGCTGGTCCTGCTGGTGGCCCTGCCCGTGGACCTCGCGCAGGGATACATCGAGGGCGAGGATCTCCTGCGTGCGGCGGGGGCCTATGCTGTGGCGATGATTCCGGTCGGAGCGGTGGCCGGCGCCCTCGGCGGCGGCGTCGCGGCATATTCGCGCTGGTCCACCGGCACCAGGGCGGTGGGCACGTCGATCCTGGCCGGGGTCACCGCAGCGGGGGTGGGAGCGGTCTGCACCTTCGGCCTGCTCTGGGCGCCGCTGGCCGCCTGGGCGCAGGTCAGCTGGATCATCCTGATCGGTGTCGGAGCCGCGCTGGCGACCCGCCAGCTGGACTCCAGGCTGGCCCGCGCCGACGTCTGAACTGCCTGGCGCGACGTCGAGATGACGGCCGGTGAGAGTGGCCCGGCCCACGGGCCTGCCCGGGACTGAGCGCGGGGTCCGGCGCGCCATGCCCCAGCGTCATGCGGTATTGACACTCTGTGATGCGCGTCATAACATCGTGGACAGAGATTGAAACGATTTAATGACTGCGGTCCCTGGAGGTTCCATGTCGCTCAGCGATTCAACGCCCGTGCTGGAGCTGGCCGGTGTGCGCAAGACGTTCGGCAGCGTCACAGCGCTGGCCGACGGCAGCATCACCGTCTATCCGGGGTCGATCCACGCGCTGGTGGGTGAGAACGGCGCCGGGAAGTCCACGCTGATCAAGATCGTCGCAGGCCTGCACCGCCGCGACAGCGGCACCTTCCGCTTCCGTGGCGCGGACGCCGCCTTCAGCTCCACCGCTGAGGCCAAGAACGCCGGCATCGCCGTGATCTACCAGGAGCCGACCCTCTTCCCAGACCTCTCCGTGACCGAGAACATCTTCATGGGACGGCAGCCGCGCGCCCGCGGCGGACGCATCGACAAGCAGGCCATGCAGGAAGAGGCGGCCGAGATCTTCGATCGCCTCGGCGTGAAGCTGGATCTCGACCGTCCGGCCGACGGGCTGTCGATCGCGGACCAGCAGATCATCGAGATCGCCAAGGCCATCTCGCTGGATGCCCACCTGCTCATCATGGATGAGCCCACGGCCGCCCTCTCCGGCGTGGAGGTGGAGCGGCTCTTCGCCGTGGCCAGGAGCCTGCGCGACGAGGGGCGCGGGATCGTCTTCATCTCTCACCGCTTCGATGAGATCTTCACCCTGTGCGACACCATCACGGTCATGCGCGACGGCTCCTATGTGGCCACCACGCCCACGGCGCAGACCAGCAACGATGAGCTGGTCACCATGATGGTGGGGCGGGAGGTCGCCGAGCTCTACCCGAAGACCCCGGCCGAGATCGGCGAGGTGGTCCTGGAGGTGGAGAACCTGCGCTCCGCCGGCACCTTCGCCGACGTGAGCTTCACGGTGCGTGCCGGCGAGATCGTCGGCCTCGCAGGACTCGTCGGGGCGGGACGCAGCGAGATTGCCCGGGCGGTCTTCGGCGTCGACCCCTATGACTCAGGCACGGTCAAGATCAACGGAGCCCCGGTCCCCAAGGGACAGCCCGCTGCGGCGATCCGCGCCGGCATGGCCCTGGTGCCCGAGGACCGGCGCCAGCAGGGCCTGGTGGTCGATGCATCGCTGGCTCGCAATATGGGCGCCGCCATCAGGCGCAGGCTCTCCCGCTTCGGCCTGATCACGAACTCCATGGAGAACCGGGCTGCGGGCCCCTGGGCAGGACGGCTGGAGGTCAAGACCGCGGCCCTGTCGATGAACGCCGCCACGATGAGCGGCGGCAACCAGCAGAAGGTGGCGATCGCCAAATGGCTGGCGACCGAGCCCAGTCTGCTGATCATCGATGAGCCCACCCGCGGGATCGACGTCGGCACCAAAGCGGAGGTGCACCGCCTGCTGTCCCAGCTTGCGGGCGAGGGCATGGCCATCCTGATGATCTCCTCGGAGCTTCCCGAGGTGATGGGCATGGCGGATCGGATCCTGGTCGTCGGCGAGGGACGCATCAGTGCGGATCTCACCCGCGAGGAGGCGACCGCCGAGAAGGTCATGCACGCCGCGACGGCGCGACATGAGAAGAACCGACAGGAGGCCGCTGCATGAGCGCCGAGACTCTCACCCCCGTGGCCAGGCGGCAGGGCGCAACGATGCGCGCAGCCAGGTCGCTCTTCGCCTCCCGCGAGACAGCCATCGTGCTGGTCATCCTGGTCATCATCGCGGTGGCCACCACGATGAACCAGTCCTTCCTCTTCAGCGCTCAGGGTTGGCGCGATCTGCTGCTCACGCCCTCGATCCTGATGGTGGTGGCCATCGGTTCGGCCGTGGTGATCATCACCCGCAACGTGGACCTCTCGGTGGGCTCCACCCTTGCGATCACGGCGTATATGAGCGGACGGCTGTTCATCGACCTCCCCGGAATCCCGATCTTCGTCGTGGTCCTGCTGGGCATCCTCGTCGGCGCGGGCCTGGGACTCATCAACGGAGCCCTGGTCGCCTTCGGCAAGGTCCCTGCACTGGTGGTCACGCTCGGGACCATGTACATCTACCGCGGGGCCGTGCTGACCTGGGCCGGCAGTGATCGCATCAACGCCTCTGACATGCCACGAGAGTTCCTGGGCCTGGGGACCATGCAGATCGCCAGCATCCCGCTGCTGACCATCGTGGCAGTGATGGTGCTGATCATCGCCGGATACTGGCTCTCCTCGACCCGCAGCGGGCGAGAGATGTATGCCATCGGCTCTGACCCGGAAGCCGCCAAGCTCTACGGTCTGCCCACCACCAAGCGGGTCATCTTCGCCTTCATCCTGGGAGGCGCCCTGGCAGGGCTGGCCGGCGTGATGTACGCCGCCCGGTACGGCACGGTCAGCGCCAGCGCCGGTCTCGGCTGGGAGTTCCAGGCCATCGGCGCCGCTGTGATCGGAGGGGTCGCGATCTTCGGCGGCTCCGGCAGCGTCTGGGGAGCCGCCTTCGGCGCCATCCTGCTGATGACCATCAATCGGGTGCTCCCCATCGTCGGCATCCCTGACTTCTGGCAGCGCGCCGTCGTGGGCGCGCTGATCATCGGGGCGATCGTTCTGGATCGCTACCTCTCCGTGAGACGACACCGCAAGCTGCAAGAAGCGAGGGACAAGGCATGACCGCTGCAACTCGCGCTGAGACGGGCGCCTCCACCGGTGCACCAGAGCGCCGACGCGGTGACGGACGCACCTACGCGGCCTACCATCGCCCGTGGTGGTTCCGCACCTTCATCAGCGCCGAATTCCTGATCATCGCCCTGCTGGTGGTGGTGTGGATCATCGCCACCACCTCGGTGGACAACTTCTCGGGACCGCTGACCGTGCGCTATCTGCTCATGGACATCGCTCCGCTGATGATGATCGCGCTGCCCATGACCCTGGTCATCATCACCGGACAGATCGATCTCTCCGTGGCGAGCACCATGGGACTCTCCACAGTGGTCGTGGGCATCCTTCACGTCCAGGTCGGTCTGAGCATTCCGGTGGCGGGTCTGCTGGCGATCCTGGTCGGAGTGCTCTGCGGGGTCTTCAACGGCTTCCTCGTCGCCTATGTGAAGCTGCCCTCGCTGGCGGTGACCATCGGCACGCTTGCGCTCTACCGCGGGATCGCCGTGGGCCTGCTGGGCACCACGGCCCTGACAGACTTCGATCAGGAATGGTCTGATCTGGCGACCTCCAGCATCGGAGAGTCACGCATACCCGCCATCATGATCCCCGTGGTGATCCTCATCGTGATCTTCGCGGTCCTGCTGCACTTCACGCCCTTCGGGCGCGGGCTCTACGACATCGGCCACAACGATCAGGCCGCCCGGTTCAGCGGGGTCAATGTGGCCCGCTCTCAGATGACGACCTTCATCCTCACCGGGGCCGTCTCAGCCGCCGCCGGCATCTTCTACACACTGCGCTTCGGCAACTCCCGCGGAGACAACGCCACCGGCCTGGAGCTGGAGGTCATCGCTGCTGTGCTGCTGGGCGGAGTCCTCATCTTCGGCGGACGCGGCGCCATCCACGGCGTGCTCGCCGGAGCCCTGCTGATCGGGGTGCTCTCCTCCGCGCTGCGACTGGAGGGTGTGACCGTCAACGTCATCAACATCATCATCGGCCTGCTGCTGGTGATCTCAGTCCTCGCACCGACCCTGGTCGCCGGCGTTCAGCGGCTCACCTCCCGCCGCGGCGGCTCAGGCCCTGGTCCCGAGCGCTCATCTCCCGCCTCTGCACCGCCTGAACCGTCAGATCCGGCGACGCAGCAAGAACCCACCCAGCACGACTCAGCACCGAACCAATCGACACACCAAGAATCGGCTCGAGCAGACTCGGCATCGAAGCCGACTGTCACGCCTTGATGAAAGGAATCACCATGCGCACCACTGCACATAAGCGGTCCATCCCAGCCCTGGCGGTCTTCGCCGTCGGTGCCCTCGCCCTGACCTCCTGCGGAGGCGACTCCGGAGAAGGCGACTCGGCAGAGGGGGAATCGGGAGGAGAGGCGCTGAGCGTCACCTTCCTGCCCAAGAACCTCGGCAACCCCTATTTCGAGACCTCCAACGCCGGAGGCGAGGAGGCCGTGGAGGAGTTCGGCGGCAGCTACTCCGAGGTCGGACCGCAGGAGGCAACTCCGGACGGCCAGGTCGAATACATCAACACCGCTGCTCAGCAGGGCGAGGACGCGCTCGTGCTCTCCGCCAATGACCCCAGCGCGATCTGCGGGGCGCTGAACGAGGCGCGAGACGTCGACGTCGCCGTCGTCACCTTCGACTCGGACACCGACGCCGAGTGCCGCGACCTCTTCGTCAACCAGGCCACCGCCGAGGGGATCGCCAGCGCCCAGGTGCAGCTCGTCGCGGAACAGATCGACGAAGAGGGCCAGATCGCCATTCTCTCCGCCTCGGCGAACGCCACCAACCAGAATCTGTGGATCGAACTCATGGAAGAGGAGATCGCCGCCGATTACCCCGACATCGAGATCGTGGACACCGTCTACGGCGACGACGACGATCAGCGCTCCTTCGACCAGACGGCGGCCCTGCTGCAGACCCACTCCGATCTGGACGCCATCGTCTCGCCCACCACTGTCGGCATCGCCGCAGCGGCGCGCTACATCGCTGACTCCGACTACGCCGGCGAGGTTGCGGTGACCGGTCTCGGCACCCCGAACCAGATGCGCGAGTACGTGGAGGACGGAACAGTTGAAGCGTTCGCGCTGTGGAACCCGGAAGACCTCGGCTACCTCTCCGCTTGGGCCGCCAACGCTCTCGCCTCCGGTGAGATCGAGGGCAACGAGGGGGACACCTTCGAGGCAGGACGTCTCGGCGAGTACACGGTCGGCGCAGACGGAGAGGTCGTCCTGGGCGAGCCCTTCGTCTTCGACTCCGAGAACATCGGTGACTTCGACTTCTGATCCGCACGTCTCTCCCGGGGCGGGGCGCGACGTCCCGCCCCGGGAGCACCACGACGATGCTGGCCCGGCCGGCCGAGAGGACTCCTGTGCGACGAGTGTGTTTTCAGCTCCAGGTCAAGCCTGACCGCCTGGAGGAGTACGCCGAGCGACACCGCGCCGTATGGCCCGAGATGCTCCAGGCGCTGAAGCGTTCAGGGTGGAACAACTATTCGCTGTTCCTGCGCGAGGACGGACTGCTCATCGGCTATGTGGAGGTCGACTCGCTGGAGCGGGCACAGGCCGCCATGGACGCCGAGACGATCAACGCGGCGTGGCAGGAACAGATGGGCGAGTTCTTCATCGATCTCGAGGGCGCACGGCCCGACACGGGATTCGTGGAACTCCGCGAGGTCTTCCATCTGGAGGACCAGCTGGCCGAGACCGGGGGCTCCGCAGACACGTCGCCCGAGCCGCAGCCAGCAGCACCAGCATCAGCAGCACCAGCATCAGCAGCACCAGCATCAGCAGCACCGACTGACAACAGCACAGACGCAGAGCAGAACTGAGGAATCATGCCAACTTTCGACCAGATCTCGAGCCAGCTCGAGCACCAGGCCATCGAAGTGCCCTCCTGGGCCTATGGGAATTCGGGCACCCGCTTCAAGGTCTTCGGAGCCGCCGGAACCCCGCGCAGCGTCGAGGAGAAGATCGCCGACGCCGCCACTGTGCACCGCTTCACGGGTCTGGCTCCCAAAGTGGCTCTGCACATCCCTTGGGACAAGGTCGATGACTATTCCGCGCTGCGCCGCTATGCGCAGGACCAGGGGATCGAGATCGGCACGATCAACTCCAATACCTTCCAGGACGACGACTATAAGCTCGGCGGTCTCACCCATCACGACCCGGTGGTGCGGCAGAAGGCCATCGATCACCACCTGGAGTGCATCCGGGTGATGGGCGAGACTGGCTCTCGCGACCTCAAGATCTGGCTCGCCGACGGCTCCAACTACCCGGGCCAGGCCGACATCCGTGCCCGTCAGGACTGGCTGGCAGAGTCTCTGGCCGCCATCTACGCGCAGATCGCCGACGATCAGCGCCTGGTGCTGGAGTACAAGATCTTCGAACCGGCGTTCTACCACATGGACGTTCCCGACTGGGGCACTGCGCTGGGTCATGTGCAGGCTCTGGGCGAGAACGCCACGGTCTGCCTGGACACCGGCCATCACGCGCCCAGCACCAACGTCGAGTTCATCGTGGCGCAGCTGCTGCGCGCCGGGAAGCTCGGATCCTTCGACTTCAACTCGCGGTTCTACGCCGATGACGACCTGATCGTCGGCTCGGCAGACCCCTTCCAGCTCTTCCGCATCATGTTCGAGGTCATCCGCGGCGGCGGCTACGGACCCGAGTCAGATGTGGCCTTCATGCTCGATCAGTGCCACAACATCGAGAAGAAGATCCCGGGCCAGATCCGCAGCGTGCTCAACGTCCAGGAGATGACGGCACGCGCGCTCATGATCGACCGCGAAGCGCTCAAGGCCGCCCAGCAGGCCGGTGATGTGCTCGGCGCCCACGAGGTCTTCATGGACGCCTTCTACACCGATGTGCGTGCCGACCTCGCCGCCTGGCGCGAATCCCGCGGACTGCCGGCACAGCCGATGCGCGCCTTCGCCGAGTCCGGATACCAAGAGAAGATCGAAGCCGACCGCGTCGGCGGAACCCAGCTCAGCTGGTGAAGGAGCTACCCATGACCAACCCAATTGTCGCTGACCTCATCTCACGGTCCAACAGCCTCGGCTCGGACCCGAAGAACACCAACTACGCCGGCGGCAACACCTCGGCCAAGGGCGCGGAGAAGGATCCCGTCACCGGCGAGGACGTCGAGCTGCTCTGGGTCAAGGGCTCCGGCGGAGACCTCGGCACGCTGAAGGAGACCGGCCTGGCGACCCTGCGGCTGGACCGCATGCGCGCGCTGGTCGACGTCTATCCCGGCGTCGAACGTGAAGACGAGATGGTCGCCGCCTTTGACTACTGCCTGCACGGCAAGGGCGGGGCGGCACCGAGCATCGACACTGCCATGCACGGCCTGGTCGACGCCGCCCATGTGGACCACCTGCACCCCGACTCCGGCATCGCGATCGCCACGGCCGCAGACGGCCCGGAGCTGACCGCAAAGATCTTCGGCGAGAAGGTCGTCTGGGTGCCCTGGCGCCGTCCCGGCTTCCAGCTGGGCCTGGACATCGCCGAGATCAAGAAGCAGAATCCGCAGGCCATCGGCTGCATCCTGGGCGGCCACGGCATCACCGCCTGGGGCGACACCTCTGCGGAGTCACAGCGCAACTCGCTGTGGATCATCGACACCGCCGCGGCGCACATCGCCGAGCATTCCACGCCCGAGCCCTTCGGCCCGGCTCTGGACGGCTACGCAGCGCTGGACGAGGCGGAGCGCCGGGCCAAGGCCGCGGCGCTGATGCCCACCATCCGTTCCATCGCCAGCGCGGACAAGCCGCAGGTCGGCCATTACACCGACGCCGAGGTTGTCCTGGAGTTCCTGGGCCACGCCGAGCACCCCCGCCTGGCCGAGATGGGCACCTCCTGCCCGGACCACTTCCTGCGCACAAAGGTCAAGCCGCTGGTGCTGGACCTGCCTGCAGACGCCTCCGTGGAGGACTCCATCGCGCGGCTGCGTGAGCTGCACGAGTCCTACCGCGAGGACTATCAGGCCTATTACGACCGCCACGCCAACGCCGACAGCCCGGCCATCCGCGGCGCCGACCCGGCGATCGTGCTGGTCCCCGGGGTCGGCATGTTCAGCTTCGGCAAGGACAAGCAGACGGCACGGGTGGCCGGAGAGTTCTACGTCAACGCCATCAACGTGATGCGGGGCGCCGAGGGCCTCTCCAGCTACGCCCCTATTGACGAGTCGGAGAAGTTCCGCATCGAGTACTGGGCGCTGGAGGAGGCCAAGCTGGCGCGCATGCCGAAGCCGAAGCCTCTGGCCACGCGGATCGCCCTGGTGACCGGTGCCGCATCGGGCATCGGCAAGGCCATCGCCGAGCGGCTGGCCGAGGAGGGCGCCGTCGTCGCCATCGCGGACCTGAACCTCGAGAAGGCCAAGGAGGCCGCCGCCGAAATCGGCGGCCCCGACAAGGCCGTCGGCATCGCCGTGGACGTCTCCGACGAGGAGGCCGTGATCAAGGCGATCGACGAGACTCTGCTGGCCTTCGGCGGACTCGACATCGTGGTCAACAACGCCGGGCTCAGCCTCTCGAAGTCGCTGCTGGAGACCACCGCTAAGGACTGGGATCTGCAGCACAACGTGATGGCCAAGGGCTCCTTCCTGGTGTCCAAGGCCGCCGCGCGGGTGCTCATCGATCAGGACCTGGGCGGCGATGTCATCTACATCTCCTCGAAGAACAGCGTCTTCGCCGGGCCCAACAACATCGCCTACTCCGCCACCAAGGCGGACCAGGCGCATCAGGTGCGCCTGCTCGCCGCCGAGCTCGGGGCGCACCAGATCCGGGTCAACGGGATCAACCCCGACGGCGTGGTCCAGGGCTCGGGCATCTTCGCCTCCGGCTGGGGCGCCAACCGCGCCGCGACCTACGGCATCGAGGAGAAGGACCTGGGCAAGTTCTACGCCCAGCGCACCATCCTCAAGCGCGAGGTGCTCCCGCGCAATGTGGCCAACGCGGTGTTTGCACTGGTCGGTCCTGAGCTGTCCCACACCACAGGCCTGCACGTACCCGTCGACGCCGGCGTGGCCGCCGCATTCCTGCGCTGAGTCCAGCACCCATGGCAGAACAGAAGCACACGACGGCATCGAGACCGGCTGCGACGACGGCCGTGACACCGGCTGCCGGGGCCCCGGCTGTGACACCGGGTGCTGGGCCCGCGGCGACGATGCATGCCGCCGTGGACCTCGGCGCCTCATCCGGGCGCGTGGTCCTGGGTCGGGTCGGGCCGGACACGCTCGAGTTCCACGAGTCCGCGCGCTTCTCCAACGGCGTGGTTCCCATGCCCGACGGGCTGCACTGGAACCTCGTGGGCCTCTATGAGCAGGCGCTGGCCGGCCTTGGTGCCGCCGTCCGCGAGACCGGCGGGGAGCTGGCCTCCGTGGCCATCGACTCCTGGGCGGTGGACTATGGTCTGCTGGCCGGCACGGATTCGTCAAAGATGCAGCTGCTGGGCACTCCGTTCCACTACCGGGACGAGCGCACCGCAGCTGGCGTGGAGAAGGTCCACCGAAGCGTCGCCTTCGAGGAGCTCTATCGTCGGAACGGACTGCAGTTCCTTCCCTTCAACACGCTCTACCAGCTGGCCCAGGAGGGCCTGGCATCGCATGCAGATCGGCTGCTGCTGGTGCCGGACCTCCTGGGCTATTGGTTGACCGGTGAGCAGCTCACCGAGGTCACCAATGCTTCGACCACAGGCCTGCTCGACGTGCACACCAAGGCCTGGGACACGGAGCTGATGTCCCGGCTCGGTCTCTCCGCGGACCTCTTCGCCCCGGTCGCGGTTCCCGGCGAAACGCTGGGCCAGACCCGCGCCGAACTTGCCCCACTGCTGGGCGGCAAGCAGCTGCCGGTCACCCTGGTGGGCTCCCATGACACCGCGAGCGCCATCGTGGGCACCCCGCTCTCCACCGAGGATGCCGCCTATATCTCGTGCGGCACCTGGGGACTTGTGGGCCTGGAGCTGGACAGCCCCGTGGTCACCGACGCCTCCCGCGCGGCGAACTTCACCAATGAGGGCGGCGTGGACGGCCGCACCAGGTTCCTGACCAACGTCATGGGCACCTGGCTGCTCTCCGAGACGCTGCGCACCTGGGAGCGCGAAGAGGGGAAGAGCCAAGATCTGGTGGGTCTGCTCGACGCCGCGGCACACGTTCGCTCGGACGCCGTCGTCGTCTTCGATGTCCAGGACGAGCGGTTCGTGGCACCGGGCGACATGCCCGCACGGATCGGGCAGCTCTGCACGGAGCAGGACCTGCCCATCCCGGCGGGAAAGGCCGAGCTGGTGCGCAGCATCGTGGAGTCCATCGCCGCCGGGTTCGCCCGAGCGCTGTCCACCGCCGGTGAACTGGCTGACCGCCGGGTCGACGTCGTCCACATGGTCGGTGGAGGTTCGCTGAACGCGCTCCTCTGCCAGGCCACCGCTGACCGCAGCGGATATCCTGTGGTCGCTGGCCCCGTGGAGGCCACCGCCATCGGCAACCTCCTCATCCAGGCCCGCACCGCAGGGACGCTCTCGGGCAGCCTCGAGGATCTGCGTGAGCTCATCATCCGCACCCATTCCCCCATCACGTACCGTCCACAGTCCTGAAGTCCCGTCTACGGTCGGAAAAGTGACCCGTCTAGGAGCATCCAATGGTTCAGCGTCAACTGCCCAAGCCGCGCGACATCGCGCCGCTGATGAAGTTCAAGAAGTTCGACTTCAACGCCTCCCGCCGTCGCCTCTCGGCGGCGCTGACCATCGAGGATCTGCACAAGATCGCCAAGCGGCGCACCCCGAAGGCCGCCTTCGACTACACCGACGGCGCCGCCGAGGGCGAGTTCTCGCTGACCCGAGCCCGGGAGGCGTTCCAGGACATCGAGTTCAACCCCTCGATCCTGCGCGACGTCTCGGAGGTCGACACCTCCTGCGAGATCTTCGGCGGACGCTCCGCACTGCCCTTCGGGATCGCTCCCACCGGGTTCACCCGGCTGATGCAGACCGAGGGTGAGATCGCCGGGGCCACTGCGGCAGGGGCGGCGGGGATTCCGTTCACCCTCTCCACCCTGGGCACCACCTCCATCGAGGCGGTCAAAGAGGCGAACCCGGAAGGGCGCAACTGGTTCCAGCTCTATGTGATGAAGGACCGGGAGATCTCCTATGCGCTGACCGAACGTGCTGGTCAGGCCGGGTTCGACACCCTCTTCTTCACCGTGGACACCCCCGTGGCAGGAGCCCGGCTGCGCGATAAGCGCAACGGGTTCTCGATCCCGCCGCAGCTGAGCCTGGGCACCGTGGTCAACGCGATCCCGCGTCCCTGGTGGTGGTATGACTTCCTGACCACCCCTCCGCTGGAGTTCGCCTCGCTGTCCTCGACCGGGGGGACCGTGGGGGAGCTGCTGGACAAGGCCATGGATCCCTCGATCAGCTTCGATGACCTGAAGATCATCCGCGAGCTGTTCCCCGGCAAGCTGGTGGTCAAGGGTGTGCAGAACGTGGAGGACGCGAAGAAGCTCGCCGATCTGGGCGTGGACGGCATCGTGCTCTCGAACCACGGCGGCCGGCAGCTGGACCGCGCGCCGGTGCCGTTCCACCTGCTGCCCGAGGTGGTGCGCGAGGTCGGCGACGACCTCGAGGTCACCATCGACACCGGGATCATGAACGGCGCCGACATCGTCGCGGCGATGGCGCTGGGCGCGAAGTTCACGCTGATCGGGCGGGCCTACCTCTATGGGCTGATGGCCGGTGGTCGTGCTGGTGTGGACCGGACCATCGAGATCCTCGCGGATCAGGTGGAGCGCACCATGAAGCTGCTGGAGGTCCCGAACCTGGCGGAGCTGCAGCCCAAGCACGTGACCCAGCTGGAACGGCTCGTCCCCCGCGCCCGCTGACCATTCCTCCAGGCTGGTTGAGTCATCCGGCGGCCACGTGGGGGCCGGATTGCTCAACCGCCCAGGAGGGACGGTGGTTCAGCGCTTGGACTTCCGGTACCCGGCGTTCCGTGCGGCCGACTCCGTGGCGAAGCACCGCTCGGGTTTCGTCCGCTTGTAGTAGGACCCGCTCGGCACGTGATAGATCCCCGAGCTGGCGTTGCCCTTGATCGGGTAGCCCCGGGGCAGTTGAATGATGAAGAGGACACCTTCACGCTCGTCGCCTTCTTCGCCGGAGCGGCCTTCTTCACCGTGGACGTCGACGCAGAGGTCCGGGTCAGCGTGGTGTGCCCGGACTTCTTGCCGGTCACCCGCACCGAGAGCTTCTTGCCCACGTGGGAGGCGGAGACCTTGTAGGTCCGGCTCGTCGCACCCTTGATGGCGGTGCCGTTGGCGCGCCACTGGTAGGAGAAGGCGGTCGACGGCGTCCAGGTCCCCACACTGGCAGAGAGGGTCTTCCCGCTGACGGCCGAGCCGTTCACCTTCGGGGTGGAGGCCCGCGCCACCTTCAACGTGGGCGCGGAAGTGCGGCTCACGGTGCTGTACCCGGATCTCTTCCCGGTCACCTTCACCGTGATCCGTTTGCCCTGGTGGGCGGTGCTCGGGGTGAAGGTGCTGCGGTGCCCGCCGCTGATCGCTCTGCCATCGGCGTACCAGCGGTGGCTTCGCGAGGTCCCAGTGGTCCAGGTGCCCGGCTTCACCGTGAGCTTCGTCCCCACTGCTGCTGATCCGGAGATCTTCGGAGTCCCAGCGCGAAGAGTCTTCCCCGCTGACCGGCTGGTCGCCAGAGCGTCGCTGGGTGACGCCGACGCCGACGCCGACGCGGCACCGGTCTGCGGCGCGGTGCTCGCGACAGACATAGTGCTCGCGACAGACGCGATGGCCGCGGACTGGGTGGACTGCGTCGTCGTCGGGAACTCTGGGGGTGGCGCGGAGGCGCCGATCAGAGTGGCGGCCAATACGGCGGTGGTCAGGACCGAGGTGATGGTCCGCCAATGCTGGGAGCTCCCCATGGCATTCGTCTCCAGTGTGAGGCGTCCACTGCGCGGGACGGGGCGGCATCAGGACCCCGTCCTGAACAGAATGATCATATAGCCGGCCCGGGACGAGTCCACCTCTCGATGTGTCCCGATCGTCCTGGCTGGTTGAGCAATCCGGTGGCTGCGTCCGGACCGGATTGCTCAACCGCCCAGGAGGGGTGGCGCGTGGGGCTGCCCCCGGGGACCTGGACCCCTCGCTGAGCCTGCCCCAGCGCGGGATCCATGCGACCATGGACAGGTCTGTTACTCCACAATTTTCGAGAGTGAGGCGGGAGCACCACATGGTGAATGCACCCCTGCACATCATCACGCTGGTCAAATGGGTCCCGGACGCCCAGCTGGAGCGTCGATACAACGCCGAGGGGCGCATCGACCGCTCCGAGGGCGTGCTGAGCGAGCTGGACGAGTATCCGCTCGAGGCCGCCCTGCATATCAAGGAAGCCGCGCAGGATCGTGAGGTCCGCGTGACCGCGCTGACCATGGGCCCCGCCGGCGCCAGCACCGCGGCGAAGAAGGCCCTTCAGATCGGCGCCGACGACGCCTACCAGCTCACCGACGACGCCCTGATCGGGGCGGACATCTGGGCCACCTCGGTCGCCCTGAAGGCTGCCGTGGAGACCGCCACCGGTGCCGCGGAGTTCGAATCGGGCGAGCCCGAGTACCTGGTGCTCACCGGCATGGCCTCCGAGGAGGGCGAGTCGGGTGCAGTGCCCGCTCAGCTCGCCGAGCGTCTGGGTGCGCATGTCGTCACCTATGCCACCGCGCTGGACCTCGAGGCCGAACGCCTGGTGGTCACGCGCTCCGGCGGCACCGAGTCGCAGAAGGTCGCCGTGACCATGCCCGCGGTCGTCTCGGTCACCGATCAGGCCAATGACCCGCGATACCCCAACTTCAAGGCGATCATGGCGGCGAAGAAGAAGCCGCTGACCCGATGGACCCTCGCCGACATCGACCTGCGCCCCGAGCAGGTCGGTGCCATGGTGCGCGTGCTGCGCACCGACGCGCGGCCGCCGCGCACCGCCGGAGAGATCATCACCGATGAAGGTGACGCCGGCGTCAAGATCGTTGAATTCCTGGTGAAGGAGCGTCTGCTGTGAGCAACGTACTGGTCTTTTTCGATGAGCTGGGCGAGGCGCTGAGCTCGGCCCAGAAGGAGCTGATCGCCCAGGCGGGAGCCCTCGGCGAGGTGCATATCGCCGTCGGCGCCTATACCGGCGACCCGACTCCGGCACTGGCCATCGACGGCGTCCAGGAGGTCTATCTCCCCGAGGAGAGCCTCCCCGCCCCCGAGGTCGCCGTGGTGGATCTGCTGGAGACCTCCGTGACCGAGTCCCGCGCCGTCGTCGTCCTGGGCTCCGCCACTGCTGACGTCACCGATGCGCTGGCCCGGCTCGCGGTCAGGCTGGACACCGGACTGATCTGCGGCGCGGCCGGGATATCCGCAGACCTGGTGGTCACCAAGGGCGAGCTGGCGGGTTCGTACACGACGACGTCGCAGCTGATCTCCGCGACGGCCCCCGCCGCACCGCTGGTGGTGACCTTCAAACCGAACAACATCGACCCGCAGCGGGTCCAGACGCTCGTCACCCGCGGGGAGCAGCCCGAGGTCAACGTGCTCCCGGTCCGGCCCTCGGTCGGAGGAGTGGAGATCCTCGAACGCACTGCGATGGAGGTCTCCGCGAGGCCGCCGCTGACCGAGGCGCGCATCGTCGTCGCCGGAGGCCGTGGAACCGACGGGGACTTCACCCCGCTCGAGGAGCTGGCCGATGAGCTCGGCGCAGGCCTGGGAGCCTCCCGTGCGGCCACCGATGCGGGATGGATCGAGCATGCCGCCCAGGTCGGTCAGACCGGAGTGACGGTGTCCCCGCAGCTCTACATCTCCGCAGGCATCTCTGGCGCGGTCCACCAGCGCGCAGGCATGCAGACGGCGGGGACGATCGTGGCGATCAACAAGGATGAGGACGCACAGGTCTTCGAGATCGCTGACTTCGGCGTCGTCGGGGACCTCCACGAGGTGATCCCGCAGATGATCGAGGAGCTGCGTCGGCGCAAGAGATGACATCGGCCTCGGGGGCACTGCACCTGCCCACACCGACCGGCGCCTGAGCGGGCCTTCCGCCCGAGCGCCTGGACACCCACCACACCTAAGAAGAGAACCATGCCCGAGAAGACCCCCGTCCGGTTCGACCTGGGCCCCGCCCTGCTGTTCTGCCCCGCCAGCCGACCCGAGATCTTCGGCAAGGCCGCCTCCGCCGCAGACGCCGTGATCATCGACCTCGAGGACGCGGTGATCTCGGGTCAGAAGGAGATCGCGCGGCAGAACATGATCCACGCCCTGGACCAGTCAGCGCCGGGCATGGACCTGAGTCGCACGCTCGTCCGGATCAACGCCCCGGGCTCCGGAGAGCTCGAGGCCGATCTCCGCGCGCTGGCGGACACAGAGGTCAGCTACGTGGTGGTCTCCAAGGCGGAGCGGACCGAGGTCCTGGACCAGGTGGCGAAGGCGCTGCCCGGCGTCGGACTCATCCCGCAGATCGAGACCCCGGTGGGGGTGCTCAATGACCTCGCGCTGGCCCAGCATCCCGCCACGGTCGCCCTGATCTGGGGCACCGAGGACCTCATCGCCGGCATCGGCGGGACCACCTCGCGCCACAACGACGGCACCCAGCGCGACATCATCTGCTTCACGCGCAACCGGCTGCTGCTCACCGCAGGCGCCGTGGGCGTCCCGGTGATCGACGCGGTGTTCACCCGCGTCCCCGATCTGCAGCGACTGGCCGTGGAGACCGAGGACGCCTGCGCCTCCGGCTTCATCGGCAAGGCCTGCATCCACCCCGATCAGGTCGAACCCATCCGCCGGGCCTACACGCCCACCGCGACCGATCTGGAATGGGCCAAGGGTGTGATCGCCGCCTTCGAGAGGCACGCCGGACTGCATCCCGGCCAGGGCCGCCGGTCCGACCCAGAGCTGTCCGGAGTCTTCAGCTTCCGCGGGGAGATGATCGATGTGCCCGTGATCATCCAGGTCCAGCGCATCCTCACCCGCTTCGAATCCATCGGCCAGGTCGCCTGAACCTGCAGCCCACGTCCGAAAGGCGGTCCGCCCTCATGTTTGCTGGCTTCTACGACGAGATCCACGAAGAGTTCCGCGAGGTGGTGCGCGAGTTCGTCACCCGCGAGGTGAGCCCGCACTCCAAGACGTGGGACTCCGAGCACATGATCGAGCGCTCGCTGTGGTCCGCCGCAGCGGAGAACGGCTTGCTGGGCCTGGCTGTCGATGAGGAGCACGGGGGCATGGGTCTGGGTGACTACCGGTTCCGCATGATCATCGATGAGGAGCTCGCCCGCGCGAACGCGCTCTCGGTGGCACTGGCCCTCCACCTCCACGATGACTGGGTGCTTCCGGCGCTGCTGAAGTTCGCCACGGCGCAGCAGAAGCAGACGTGGCTTCCTCGCTTCATGGACGGCAGCTTCGTCTCCTCGGTGGCCTTCACCGAGCCGGGAGCCGGTTCAGATCTGCGCTCCGTGCGTACCAAGGCAGTCAAGGACGACGACGGCGGCTGGACCCTGAACGGACAGAAGACCTTCATCGGCAATGGAATCTCCGGGGACGGTGCCCTGGTGCTGGCCCGCACCGACGGCTCAGAGCCGCGGGAACGCGGCGCCGAGACCTCCTTCAGCCTCTTCCTGGTGGAGAAGGCGGACAATCCCGGCTACCAGCCCGGACGCCAGCTCGAGAAGATGGGACTCACGGCTTCCGACACGGCCGAGCTGTTCTTCTCCGATGTGCACGTCCCGGCGGGGAACCTCATCGGGGAGCCGGGCCGCGGGCTGGAGTACGCCAAGGCCATCCTGCCCCAGGGCCGGCTCGGGGTCGCCACCTCTGCGGCTGCGGTCACCGCCGAGGTGCTGCGCCAGACCGTCGACTATGTGGGGCAGCGCGAGGCCTTCGGGCAGTCGATCCGCGAGTTCCAGCACACCAGATTCCAGCTGGCCGAGCTGCAGGTGGGCCTCGAGGCCACCCAGCGCTATGTGGCCGCTGCGGTGGAGAGCTTCAACGCCGGCAGCCTCGACCTTGTCGCCGCCTCCAAGGCGAAGCTCTGGGCGAGCGAACAGGCCAAGAGCAGCGTGGATGCCTGTCTGCAGCTGCATGGCGGGTACGGCTACATCCTGGACTACCCCGTGGCTCACGCGTACCTCGCAGTGCGCCTGCTGACCATCTTCGGCGGCACCAGTGAGATCCTCAAGGAGACCATCTCCGCCGACCTGACCGGCTAGAACGCTGCGGCGGCCCTGACCGGCTGGAGCGCGGCTGCGCCGGCCCGCCGGTCACCGCAGGGCACGGGTCATGAACACGCTGTTCGGATCCGGGACATAGCTGCCGAACGGGGGACAGACGGTGAACCCGTGCCGCGCGTAGAGCCGCCGGGCCGCCGCGAAGTAATCCTCGACCCCGGTCTCCAGGCTCAGTCGCGAGTAGCCTCGCGCGGCGGCCACCGCGATCAGGTGCTCCAGCATGGTGCTGGCCACCCCGCGTCCCCGCGCCTGAGGGGCCGTGCGCATGGTCTTGATCTCCCCGTGGGAGGGGCCCAGCTCCTTGAGCGCCGCGCAGCCGGCCAGGGAGTCACCGGGGGTCAGGGAGTCACCGGCGGCCAGGGATCCCCGGGGCTGGATCCAGGCGCTCCAGAAGGTCAGCTCAGGGGCATGCAGCGCGGTCAGGTCCAGGGCGTGGATGCTCTCGGGCGGGGAGGTGTCGTGCATGTCCTTCAGGTGTTCCGTGATGAGCTCCCGCACGGCTGGATGATCCAGGGTCCCCTCAGTGATGCGCATGCGCAATATTCTGCCACCGGGCTGTGTGGAGATTAGTCTTGCTGAATTCCGAACCCGTTCCAGGGCAGCGCCGGAGGAGAACAGGACAGCATGAGAACAGCACCACCACCGTCGGTGAAGCCGCGCGCAGGCTCCACACTGATCTACCTCTTCGGTGCCCTCGGTGGACTGAACTGGGGTTATGACACCGGGGTCATCTCCGCCGCGCTGGTCTACCTGCGCCGGGACTTCGAGCTCTCCAGCTGGGCCGAAGGTTCCATCGTCACCGGCCTGATGATCGGCGCCGCCGTCGGTGCGGGCCTGGGCGGTCGGCTCTCGGACCGCTATGGCCGCCGCGCCGTGCTGCTCGCCACCGCCGTGCTGTTCCTCATCGCCCCGCTGGGCATGGCCTTCGCTCCCAATGCGGAGGTGCTCTTCGCCGCCCGCCTGGTGGTGGGCCTGGGCACCGGGCTGGCCGCCGTCGTCCTGCCGGTGTATCTCTCCGAGATCGCTCCGGCGCGGATCCGCGGCCGGGTCACCGCCTCCTACGTGCTGGCCATCGTGATCGGCCAGTTCCTGGGCTTCGTGGTCGGTGTGGCCTTCGCCCCGATGGAGTCCTGGCGCTGGATGCTCGGCCTCTCGGTGGTCCCCTCGGTGCTCTTCGCGCTGGGCCTGACTGTGGTCCGCGAGACCCCTCGCTGGCTGGTGCACAGGGGGAGGGAGACCGAGGCCGAGCAGATGCTGCTGCGCGATCGCACCCCCGAAGAGGCGCGCCGCGAGCTGGGCGAGATCCACGAGGTGCACGAGGCGGAGAAGGCCGACGGCGTCTCCGGCCTGCGCGCGCTGCGCCGGCCCTGGGTGCTCTCCATCCTCGGCGTGGGCTTCGGCCTGGGCGTCTATCAACAGATCATGGGCATCAACGCGGTGCTCTACTACGCGCCCACCACGCTGCAGAACGTCGGCTTCTCCGATGAGGGGGCGATCGCCTCGAACCTGATCATCGGAGTGCTCAACATCGTGGCCGTCTGGATCGCGATCAGCTACACCGACCGCTGGGGCCGGCGGCCGATGCTGCTGGTGGGTGCGCTGGGCACCTCGCTCGCGCTCGCGGTCCTGGCAGTGGTGAACCTGGCGCTGCCCTCTCCGGACGGGCTCGGGGCACTGGGCATCGCCACGCTGGCCTGCCTGGGCGTGTTCATCTTCATGTTCCAGGTCAGCTGGGGCGCACTGGTCTGGGTGGTGCTCGGGGAGATCTTCCCGCTGGGCGTGCGCGCCGCGGCGATGGGCGTGGTGACCACCGCCCACTGGCTGGCCAACGGCCTGGTCTCGCTGCTGTTCCCGACGGCGCTCGCCGCCTTCGGCGTGGGATGGATCTTCGCCGGCTTCGCCGTCATCTGCTTCACCGCCTTCCTCTTCACCTGGAGGAAGGTCCCGGAGACCAAGGAGCGCACGCTGGAGCAGATCGAGACCGCCTTCCGTCGCGCCGGCTGAGGCTGTCAGAAGACAGGAGCGGCGTGCCGCCCTCCGGGGAGTCCCGGACCTCAGATGCCCGGCTGGTGAGGGTTTCCCGGCACGGAGTTCGCCCAGGGCACCCGAGTGCCGGCGGAGGGGTTGTCCATGAGCAGCTCGAGACCGCTTCCGGACGGCTCGGCGGTCGCGCGCACATGCGCAGTGCTCGGCGGAGACCAGAGCGGCACCAGAGCCGCCAGTGCCGGCAGCACGGAGATCAGCAGCTCGGCGCCGAGGAGGAGCAGCAGCGGGGTCAGTGCCAGCACAACGGTCGAGGTGATCCGCCCCCGTCGGGAGCCGCTGGTTCCGCGCAGTGCGGAGAGCCCCAGAGTCAGCGCGAGGAACGCCGCGCCGCCCAGCACGGAGATGGCGTAGGTGACCGGTCCGACCGCGGGATCGATGGCCTCCACGGTGAGCAGATGCACCACCGCGCAGCCCAGGACCGCTGCTGCTGCCATGAGCTGCAGCACGAGACTGATTCGCATCGTCTTCGGCATGGCCTCACCTTCCTGTCCCCTGCTTCCGCTGTATCCGTCTGTATCCGTCTGTGCGGGATGGCTCGGGGACTGGCCGTGTGTCGTGAGTCGTGCATGTGTCGTGGGGCACAGATTCTACACGCCTGGGTCACCTGGCCTGGGTGGGATAGCGCTCCCGGCAGAAGCTGCGCAGCCGTTCAGCCAGGGCCTCCAGGCTCGTCTCCGCGTGGTGTCCGCCGCGCCATGAGGCGTAGAGATGGATCTGCAGGGCACCGCTGACACCCAGGATGCGCAGTCCATGCAGCCCGTACCTAGGGTCATCGGTGAGGATGGCGGCACCGCGTCCGGCGGCGGCGAGGGCCTGCGCCACCTGGCTGTATTCCGACTCCAGCGTCCGAGCTGGGGCGATCTGTTCCGCGTCCAGCGCCGCGTCGATCACTCGTCGTGCCTTGAACCTGCCGGTGGGCAGGATCAGCGTCTCCTGTCCCAGCTCGGTCAAGGTGACCGCCTCCCGATCCGCCCATGCATGTGTGCGCGGGACATAGGCCCACACGGGCAGGGTGGCCAGGTGCAGGCTGCGCGCCGTCTCGGAGGGCCGGCCGGGGCTCAGCACCAGATCAAACTCTGAGAGCTCGGGGATGATGTCGGCGTCGATGGCGATCTCGGCGACGGAGGGCACGGGATCCTCCGGTTCAAAGGTGGCGACGAAGGGAGCGAGGATGTCGGTCAGCGTCGTGGCCGGTGCTGCGAGGGAGACCGTGCTGATCTCTCCCTTGGCCAGCTGCGAGGCGAGCTGCGCGGTCTCCCGGTGGTGCCGGATCAGGTCACTCGCCGCGGCATGAAACTCACGGCCCCCGCTGGTGAGCCGGAGACGACCGTTCCTGCGGTGGAACAGGGTCAGTCCCAGCTGGGTCTCGAGTTGTCGGATCTGACGGGAGAGCGAGGGCTGCGTGAGATGGAGCTGCTGTGCCGCCGCTGAGACGGTGCCGGCCTCGACCACGGCGAGGAAGTATTGCAGGTGACGCGTGTCCATGCCTCCCAAGCATAGTGTGTCGTCGAAGCAGGCATTGGACTGCATGGGAATGCTCTGTGAAGCTGAAGAAAAGCATCCCGATAACAGGAGACCACTCATGAGCACCTCAGCTGCCACCTTCCCCGTGACGAACCCGGCCACGGGGGAGCACCTGCAGGACGTCGCCGACATCGATGCAGACCAGGCGCTTCAGCGGGCAGAACTCGCCCAGCAGGCCTTCCTGCAGTGGCGTGAGAAGGCCCCCAGGGCCCGCGCCGAGATCCTTGCCCGGGCCCACGCGCTCATGATCGAGGACGTGGAGCGGCTGCGAGACCTCATCGTCGCGGAGAACGGCAAGTCCCGGGCAGACGCCGAGGCCGAGGTCCGCTACGCGGCCGAGTTCTTCCGCTGGTACGCCGAGGAGGCCGTGCGCATCGGCGGCCAGTACACCGAGGCGCCAGCGGGCGGAGTGCGCAACATCGTCACACACCACCCGGTCGGGGTCGCGCTGCTGATCACACCCTGGAACTTCCCTGCGGCCATGGCCACGCGGAAGATCGGCCCCGCCCTGGCGGCCGGCTGTGCAGTGGTGCTCAAGCCCGCGCGGGAGACTCCGCTGACGGCGATCGCCATCGCCGAGATCCTGCAGCAGGCAGGACTCCCCGAGGGAGTGCTGCAGATCGTCACGACCACGACCACCAGAAAAGTCGTCTCGGCGTTGCTGGCCGATGACCGGATCAAGAAGGTCTCCTTCACCGGATCCACCCCCGTGGGACGGACCCTGTTGGCACAGTGCGCCGAACGGGTGGTCAACGCCTCCATGGAGCTGGGCGGCAACGCTCCGTTCATCGTCACCGCCGACGCTGACGTCGAGGCGGCGGTTCAGGGCGCCATGATCGCGAAGTTCCGCAACTCCGGGCAGGCCTGCACCGCGGCGAACCGCTTCTATGTCCACGCTGATGTGGCCGAGGAGTTCATCGCCGGCTTCGGCGCGCGGATCCAGGAGCTGACCGTGGGCGATCCCGCCGGTGGTGCGCAGCTGGGACCGGTCATCCATGACAAGGCGGCCGCGGAGATCCGCGAGATGATCCAGGCCGCGGTGGACGAGGGCGCCACGGCCTCCCATGTCGGGACCCTCCCCGCAGACACCGCCACAGAGAGCTTCATCGCGCCCACGTTGCTGCGCGATGTCCCGGCCGACGCCGCCATCCTGAGCCAGGAGATCTTCGGACCGGTGGCCCCTGTGGTCACCTGGGAGGACCCCGAGGTGATGCTCGCCCTGGCCAACGCGGCCGAAGTGGGCCTGGCCTCGTATGTCTACGCCGGGGACCTGCAGCAGGCGATCAAGATCGCCGAGCGTCTCGAGGCAGGAATGGTCGGGGTCAACCGGGGCATCGTCTCGGATCCCAGCGCACCGTTCGGCGGCGTGAAGCAGGCAGGCATCGGCCGTGAAGGCGGCCACTGGGGCATCGAGGAGTTCACCGAGCCGCAGTACCTCAGCGTCGACTGGTCGAACTGAGCCGTCAGCCGCGCCGGCGGCGTGCCGGAGCCCCGGAGCTGTGCGCCCGCGGTGCTGGCGGAGCCGTCGAAGCCGCCCCGGGCGAGACCGCAGCTGAGACCGCAGCTGTGCCCGCAGGGCGCTCTCGCCCGGGTGGCTCACCTGGTGGACTCCGGGGTGCGCGAGCGGCCCAGCCTCGGGGGCCGCGGCTATGCTCAGATCCGGCGAGAAGCCCATCCCCATTCAATGACGAATAGGACCCAGCTGCTGTGACTGACACCATCTCAAACCTCTCCCGCCAGGCGACGGAGCCGAGCGGTCCTCGAAAGTCCGCCGGCCACGTCATCGTGGACACGCTCGTGGCGCACGGCGTGGAACGCACCTATGTGGTCCCCGGAGAGTCCTATCTGGACGTGCTCGACGGACTGCACCACTCTCCGATCGAGACCATCGTGTGTCGGCACGAGGGTGGCGCCGCCTATATGGCCGAGGCCGACGGCAAGATGACCTCCGTCCCCGGTGTCGCCATGGTGACCCGCGGCCCCGGCGCCGCCAACGCCCACGTGGGCCTGCACACCTCCTGGCAGGACTCCACCCCGATGGTCCTCTTCGTCGGACTCATCCCGTTCGAGCACCGTGACCGGGAGGCGTTCCAGGAGTTCGACCCGCATGCCTGGTTCGACTCCGGTGCCAAGCGGGTGATGGTCCTCGACCACCCCGAGCGGGCCTCCGAGATCGTGGCCGAAGCGATGTTCGCCGCCAACTCCGGGCGCCCCGGGCCCGTGGTGGTCGGTCTGCCGGAGGACATCATCAAAGTCGAGATCGACGCCGCGCTGCATCCCCCGATCCCCGTGGCCACCGGCGGGATGACCGTCAACGACTGGAAGGCGCTGCGCGACGCTCTGCAGACTGCAGACAAGCCGCTGTTCGTCACCGGGGGAAACGACTGGACCGACGACGGCGCCCGGGGACTCACCACATGGCTGGAGGAGCACCATCTCCCGGCAGCCGCGGAATGGCGCACCGAGGGGACCATCCCCTTCGACTCATCCTCCTATGTGGGTCCGATCGGCTACGGCCGACCCCAGCTGACCCTTCAGATGCTTGAGGAGACCGACCTGCTGGTCTTCGTGGGCACAGTCCCGGGCGATGTGATCACCGACGGGTTCCTGGTCCGCCAGAACTGGGACAAGAAGAACTTCCTGGTCACCATCGACCCGGCCCTGCGAGGACGCTCGGGTCCGGTCTCGTACCAGATCGTGGCCAAGCCTGATGTGTTCGTGCGGGACCTGGTGCGGATCGATCTTCCCGTGAAGGAGGAGTGGAAGGAGTGGACTGCCCGGCTGCGGGCTCATCAGGTCGACTTCTCCACCCCTGTCTCCACCACCCCGACCCAGGGCAGAGCGCGGATGGACACCATGATGGCCCAGCTGGTGGCCGGACTGCCCGAGGATGCCATGTGCACCTTCGGCGCCGGAGAGCACACGAACTGGGCTCACCGCTACTTCCCCGCCAAGGGCTATGCCTCGATGATCTCCGCACGCAATGGATCCATGGGCTACTCGGTGCCCTCGGCAGTCGCGGCGTCCCTGCGCTTTCCCGGCCGACGCGTGGTCACCATCGCTGGTGACGGGGAGTTCCTGATGAACGGTCAGGAGCTGGCCACAGCCACCCAATATGGCGCCACTCCGCTGGTGATCGTGATGGACAACCAGGAGTATGGCACCATCCGCACGCACCAGGAGCGGGACTACCCAGACCGGGTCTCGGGCACCCAGCTGAAGAACCCGGATTTCGCCCTCATGGCGCAGTCCTTCGGCGGATTCGGGGTGCGGGTGGAGCAGGACTCAGAGATTCCTGCAGCCCTCGAGGCCGCATTGCGCGCGATCGACGAGGAAGGTCGCTTCGCGCTGATCCACCTGATCGTGGACCAGCGCGTCAAGGCCTACTGACCGTGGTTGCTCAGCCGGTGCGAGGTGGTCAGCCGTGACCAGGTCCTTCAGCCATCGGACGCTCGGCCAGCGCGTCTTCTTCGGGGCAGGCAATCTGACCTCGGATGTGGGTGCAGAGCGTGAGCGACTCGCCGCCCGGCGGGTCATGCTCATCGCCTCCTCCAGCGCCGTGGCCGCAGCAGATCAGCTCGGCGATGTCCTGCCGGTGGCGCACCGGTACGACGGCGCGCGCCAGCATGTCCCGATCGAGGATGCCCACGCGGCACGGCAGATCGCGGCCGAGGTCGAAGCAGACCTCCTGGTCTGTGTGGGCGGCGGTTCCGCGATCGGCCTGGGCAAGGCGATCGCGCTGCGCTCCCGGACGCCGCTGATCGCCGTCCCCACCACCTTCGCCGGCTCCGAGGCGACGAACGCCTGGGGCATGACACGTCAGGGGCGCAAGACCACCGGGGTCGAGGACGCGGTCCTTCCGAGCAGCGTCGTCTACGACGTCGATCTGGTCGCCTCTCTTCCGGCGGATCTGGTGACCTCCTCGGGGATGAACGCGCTGGCGCACTGTCTGGACTCCCTCTGGGCGCCCGGAGCCGACCCGATCAACGAGGTCTTGGCCGTTGAGGCCATGCGTGCACTGTCGCAGGGTCTCGTGCAGTTCACGGCGAACCCCGGGGCCGACCCCGGGGCCGACCACGGGGCTGACGCCGACGGGCTCCAGCAGCTGCAGCAGGGGGCCTACCTCGCGGGCGCCGCCTTCGCCTCCGCCGGATCCGGGCTGCATCACCGGATCTGTCATGTCCTCGGGGGGACCTACAACCTCCCCCATGCCCAGACCCACGCCGTGGTGCTTCCCCATGTCCTCGCCTTCAACCTGGAGGCCGCCCCGGCAGCCGGCGCGCGCATCGCCGCAGCGCTCGGGGGCGCTGATGCGCTCCACGGGCTGATGCAGCTCGGCGCCCGCGTCGATGCGCCTCGGGCGTTGAAGGACCTTGGAATGCTCGAGCGGGACCTGGAAGCGGCAGCCCACCGGATCCACGCTGTCGTCCCGCCGAGCAACCCGCGCAGCATGGACCGTCGAGATGCAGCGCGGCTGCTCCGTGCCGCCTGGTCCGGCGATGATCCGGCGCAGCTTCGACACCCGCTGTAGCCACGGCTGGGCAGGGCACCACCGCGGCACATCTGCTCCGCGGCTCGGCGGCCCAAGGCTCAGACCCCCAGGTTCTGGCTCCGGAGTTCAGGCCCCGGGGCCTCGACCCTGAGCGGCGTGGGTGGTGTCGGTGCGGTAGTCGGTGTAGGTGTATGGATTGTCGAGGATCTTGGTCTCGGGAACCTCCGGGCTCATCCCGGCCTCCCACTCCTGCTGGCCCAGCTCGCCGATGAGGTGCTCCACGGTCTGCTCCACCGTGCGGCGGACCTTGGTGAGATCGATGTCCACCAGCTTGTGCTCGTGCTTGACGATCCGGCCGTTGACCATGACCGTGTGCACGTCTCCGCGCTGGGCCTGGAACACGACGTGCCCGTGGGGGTTCAGGATCGGGAACATGGCGGGGGAGTCATCATTCTTGATCAGCACGATGTCGGCCTTCTTGCCGACCTCCAGGGAGCCGATCCTGTCCTCCATGCCCAGCGCGGCGGCGCCGCCCATCGTGGCCCAGTCGACCACCTGATCTGCGCGCAGCCCCAGGTTGGTGCAGGTCTCGCCCGTGGCGTGGTGCTCGAAGTGTTCACGGGCGCGGTCGGAGCTCAATGTCGAACGCATGGCGGCGAAGGGATCGGCGCTCCACCAGACCGAGGTGTCCACCGACAGGGAGACGGGGATCCCGTGCTTGCGCAGCTGCCAGGAGGACGGGTAGCCCTGGCCGCAGCTGGACTCTGATTCGGCCGAGACCGAGGCCGCACCTCCGGTGGCGGCGATGCGCTGGTAGGAGTCCTGGCCCAGCGTGGCCGCGTGGACATAGACCGACTTCTCGTTCATGAACCCGTGCTCGTGCATGAGCCGGATCCCGTCGTCGTTGGTGGCGCCCCAGACTCCGGCGTGGGTGGTGACGCCGACGTCGAGGTCTCGGGCGACCTCGAAGGCCTTCTTCTCGGGGAACTCCGGGTCGCCGGTGACGTCGAAGGCCATCTGAAAGCCAAGCATGTCGTCCCCGACGGACCCGCCGGAGCGGGGGATCCGGCGATCCACGAAGTCGCGGAACTCGGGAGCGGCGGACCATTCCCAGGGTCCGGCGTGGATGTTGCCGTAGGCGAAGACGAAGCGACCGGCGACCTCTTCCAGCGCGTCCACCGCGGCATCGGCGTGGTCCACCGTGGACAGCCCGTGCGACCAGTCCACAGAGGTGGTGACGCCGGCGTCGATGGCCTCCACGGCGGAGAGCAGATTCCCGGCGTAGATGTCCTCGGGGCGGAACTTCTTCCCGTGCTCGAGATAGTTCCACACGAAGTACTGGGTCAGGGTCCAGTCCGCGCCATAGCCGCGCATGGCGGTCTGCCACATGTGACGGTGGGTGTCGATGAAGCCCGGGGTGATCATGCCGCCGGAGGCGTCGATCACCTGGGCGTGCTCCGGAGTCTCCAGATCGGGCCCGATGGCCGCGATGGTGTCTCCGCGGACCAGCACGTCCGCCTTGGCCAGGACGCTGTGGTTCTTGTCCATGGTCAGCACGATCCCGTTCTTGAACAGCACCGGGGCGCCGGTGCCGTTGACTGCGGCTTCAGAACTCATGTCAGCCTCCTGTGACGATATCTGTGATTCCTCTCACAGTAGCGGGTGTTCGCACAGTGGACAAGAGTCCGCTGACCCGGACGACTCCCACAGCTGAGCGACAGGGAGAGTGCAGAGCCGCCGTGGGGGCGCCGAGGGAGACCGAGGGGCAGGCCACAGCGGACAGCACGGGGCGCCGGAGACGTCGCCAGGCGGGTCGCCAGCCGGGTCGGTGGACGCAGGGTTGACGCTCCTGCCGCGCAGTGTGAAACTGATCACCAGACAAGCGGACGAATGTCCGCATGACGACCGGGGAGTCATCAGATCCTCCTCGGCACGTGCTGTTCGAGAGGATCCCGCCATGAGTCATCCCGGTTCCGACGATCGTGGGGGCGGCGTCGCCGCCCCCACACAGAATCCTGTCGGCACTGCCGCGCACGGACCCCGGCAGACGGGCGGCAGACTGCCGCTCGAGGGCATCGTGATCGCCGATTTCTCTCGCGTGCTCGCGGGCCCCTACGCCACCATGCTGCTGGCCGATCTCGGCGCCGAGGTGATCAAGGTCGAGGGCACCGGCGGCGACGACACCCGCACCTGGGTCCCGCCTCGCCGCCCGGACGGGGTCTCCACCTATTACGCGGCGATCAACCGCAACAAGAAGTCCATCGTGCTGGACTTCAAGGACGCCGATGATCTGGACGCGGCCCAGCAGCTCGCCGCCCGCGCCGACGTCGTCATCGAGAACTTTAAGCCCGGCGGGCTGAAGAAGTTCGGGCTGGACTATGACTCGGTGTCGAAGACCAATCCCAGCGTCATCTATTCCTCGATCACTGGTTTCGGCGCGCAGGGTGAGGGAGCGAAGTACCCCGGCTACGACCTGATCGTGCAGGCGATGTCAGGCCTGATGAGCCTCACCGGCTCCCCGGACGGCCCGCCCTTCCGCGCCGGCATCAGCGTCTTCGACGTGATGGCGGGTCTGCACTCGAGCATCGGCATCCTTGCGGCGCTGCGCCAGCGAGACCACACCGGGGAGGGCACCCATGTGGAGGCATCCCTGATGGCCTCGGCCATGTCCGGACTGGTCAACCAGACCCACGCCTACGTGGGCGGAGGCACCACCCCGATGCGGATGGGCAACGCCCACCCCTCGCTGTACCCCTACGAGGCGATGCCCACCGCTGACGATGACGTCATCATCGCGGCGGGCAACAACACCCAGTTCAGCCGACTGTGCACAGTGCTGGGCATCCCGGAGATCGCCGAGGACGAGCGCTTCGCCGATGTCGGGGACCGCACCGAGCGCCGCGACGAGCTGCGTCCCGTCCTCGAAGCGGAGCTGAGAAAGCACACCGCCCAGGAGCTCTTCGAGAAGCTCAACGATGTGGGCGTCCCCTGCGGGCCGATCAACACCATCAAACAGGGTGTCGAGTATGCCGAGGCGCTGGGCCTTGAGCCGGTGGTCCAGGTCGGCAGCGGCGCCGACGCCGTCCCCGGGGTCCGCCATCCGCTGACCTTCAGCACGATGACCCCGCGCTATGAGCTGGCACCGCCCAGGCTGGGCGAGCACACCGAGGAGATCAAAGCCTGGCTGAAGCAGCCGGAATCCCAGCAGCCGGAATCCCAGCAGAGCGAGAGGACGCAGCGATGAGCGCCGCAGAGCACGAGAACCAGACACCGAGCTACCCGACCTCGCTGGGGACCTCCACCGCCGAGGAGATCAGCCTCATGGGCCAGTCCCTCTCCGACGACCTCATGGGCAAGGTGGGCTTCGCGGAGCTGGCGTTCTGGATGACCGCCACCCGCCGGCCCGCCCCCGGAGAGCTGCGCACCTTCGAAGCGGTGCTGGTCGCGCTCGCCGATCACGGCTTCACCCCCACGGCGATCGCCGCCCGGCTGACCTACCTCTCAGCACCCGAGTCCATCCAGGGGGCCATCGCCGCGGGCCTGCTGGGCGGAGGCTCCCGATTCCTGGGCGTCACCGAGGACACCGGCAGGTTCCTGCACCAGGTGCTGGCAGACGACGACGGCGAGCGCAGCACCGACGCGGACTATGACGCCCTGGCGCGGGAGGCCATCACTGCGGCACGTGCCGCCCGGCAGATCGTCCCCGGCCTCGGACATCCGGTGCACAAGTCAGGCGATCCCCGCACCCCGCGGCTGATCCAGATCGCCGAAGAGGGCGGCACCCGCGGTGAGCACCTGCGTCTGTTCGAGGCCATGGGCAGGGTCAGCGAGGAGGTGCTGGGCAAGAAGCTGCCGCTCAACGGCGCGGGCGTCTGTGGTGCGGCCCTGGCCGACCTGGGCCTGCCCGTGGACTTCCTCCGCGGCTTCGCGCTCCTGGCGCGCACCGCCGGGCTGCTGGGCCAGATCGCGGAGGAGCGGCGGAACCCCATCGCCAATGACATCTATATGCACGTGGACCGGAATGCGAAGTTCGTTCCGCTGAGCACCGAAGCCCCTGAGGAGAGCTGACAATGGCAGAGCTGACAGCGGTGCTGGCGAGCACCCACCATCCCTTTTATTACAAGGCTACGACCTCGCCTGAAGAAGAGCGTCCGCCCTACGCCGCGGACTGGCAGCGCAAGGTCGAGGCCTATCGGGAGACGCTCACGGCAGCGGAGCCGGACATCCTGGTGATGGTCGGGGCCGATCATTTCCATCAGCTGTGGCTGGACAACTATCCGCAGTTCCTGATCGGGAAGCAGGAGACCTACGACGCCACGTTCTACAACGAGGAGCGGGAGTTCGGGATCCCGAAGTTCACCCTGAACGGAGACATCGAGCTCTCCCGTTACATGCACGAGCAACTGCTGGGCAAGGACTTCGACTTCGCGGTGAGCCACGAGTTGAAGATCGACCACTCGATCATCTGCCCGATCATCACGGTCCGGCCGGATGCGGACCTTCCCGTGGTGCCGATCTACACCAACATCTTTGTGCCCCCGCTGCCCTCGCCGAAGAGGTTCTATCAGTTGGGACGTGCCATTCGTGAAGTCATCGACAGCTTCCCCAGCGACAAGAAGGTCGCGGCGATCGGCACCGGGCACCTGTCCCTGGAGCTTGGGGGCCCACGACAGTTCGGCGAGCACGGTCCTGATCCGCTCTTCGACGCGGACGCCATCGAATGGCTCTCCACCGGCAACATCGACGCGATCCTGGCCAACGTCACCCATGAATCCATGGCGGGGTCGGGCAACGCCACACACGGCTTCATGGACCTGTTGCTCATGATGGGCATTGCCGGGCCTGATGTGCACGCCGATTATGTCGACCAGCTTGACCTCTTTCACACCCGGGAGATGTACATGACCTGGTATCCGAACAAGAATCAGAGCCAGCTCGACGCCGCAGCGCGTGCGGCAGAGACCGCACAGGCGAGCACCGGTCCGATCTACGCCAGCGATCCCGCCTGGGAACAGTTCCGCACCGCGCAGGGCCGTCCAGCCGCTGCAGCGGGATCCTGAGTCAGGAGTGTCATGAGCAAGTACTACGTCAACAAGTTCCTCTACACCATTGATCGGGACCCTGAATGGGTGGCGAGTTATAGGCACGATCCTCGAGGCACCCTGAGCCGATGGGAGAAGGAGATCGGCGGGTGGATCAACCCGACAGAGCAGACCAGCTGGCTCGAGTTCACCCCCGCGGAGCGCGAGGCCCTGGCCACCCATGACTATGTGTGGCTCTTCGAGAACGGCGCGCACTTCTTCCTCAACCTCACGCTGTTCATCGCGCTGTTCGACGACGAGTATGCGGCGGAGAGCGGGCCGCTGGCCTTTCAGCTCGAGATGGCGCAGAAGCTGGGCCACTGGACGGGCCGGGAGTACCCCTCCGTGGCGCTGTAGACGATCGGGCGGCGCTCATGCCGCTCCAGGTGCTCTGGCGCAGGCGGTGGAACAGTGCCCGTTCCACTGCGGTCACTCCTCAGGGTCAACGAGCAGCGGAATTCTGCCCAACGCGGCAGGATCCCGTTCGCGCATATGGGTCGGCAGCGACTGCCAACGGCGCCAGTCCTGTTCCACGGCTGCGGCCGCCTCCCGCAGCGGTGGAAGCAAGGTGGTGACCAGGGCTTCCAAGCTGGTCTCCGCCGCGTGCACAGTGGTGTTCATGGCCGCGCGAACGCGCCCCTCGGCGTCGTGGACCGGCACCGCGATGGAGCGGATCCCACGGGCCAGCTCCTCATCGGCCACCGCGTAGCCCTGCTGCCGGACGCGGTCCAGCTCCTCCAGAAAGACCTTCTGGGTCCACTGGACGACAGGGATGACCGAGGACCGGGAAGGGACGGAGAGGCGCTGCAGGATCTCCCGGCGCTTCATGTCAGCCAGCAGCACCTTGCCCTGCGAGGTGGGCGGGGCGGGGAATCGGGTGCCGATGTCCACCCGCAGACCGATCAGCTTGGGCACAGCGACTCGGGCCACGTAGACCACATCGGGCCCGTCCAGCTGAGTCATCGATGCGGACTCATGGGTGCGCGAGACCAGCGCCTGCAGATGGGGTCTGGCCACATCCCAGAGTCCCAGCGAGCTGACGTAGGCCATGCCGAGCTCCATCACTCGCGGCGTCAGTCCGAAGAGTCCGTTCTCTGCGCGCACGTACTCCAGCTCCTGCAGCGTCATCAGGATCCGCCGGGCCGTGGGGCGCGCCAGGCCGGTGGCCTTGGCCACCTGGCTCAGCGTGAGACTCGGGTACTCGGCGGAGAAGGCTGTGATCACGGACAGTCCGCGTGAGATGGCTTCGATGAACTCGGGACTTCGCTCCGGTGACATCGGCTTCCTTTCAGTGGAGCTGGGCCTGGGCATGGTCCGTCCGCGCCTCGCGCAGCCTGTTCCAGGTTCGTACAAGCTGACTGAACTCCTTGACCTGCACCAGGACGTGGTCCCTGGCGGTGTTCTCCGCAGTCTCCGTGTCCCCGGTGCTGATGGCCTCCACGATCGCGTGATGCTCGGCCAGCGAACGTCGCATGCGATCAGGGGCCCGCAGCTGGAGCCTCCGGTAGGGCTGGAGGACCCTGCGCAGATGATGGGCCTGCTGCTGCAGGTACCCGTTGCCGCAGGAGTCATAGATGATGCCGTGGAACCACGCATTGGCGTAGTAGTAGCCGTCGGCGTCCCCGGCCGCCTCGTGGAGCTCACATTCTTCAAGCGCTCGGCCCAGCTCGCTCAGCGGCTCCCGCTCGATGCGCCGGGCCGCCAGCCGGGCCGCCATCCCCTCGAGCTCGGCCATCAGCTCAAAGCGCTCCGCCAGCTCCGGGAGGCTCAGCTCGGTGACATAGGTGCCCTGCTTGGGGCGTATCCGCACCAGGCCGGAGCGTTCCAGCCCCTGCAGCGCCTCCCGCACCGGGGTGCGCGAACAGCCGAACTCCTCCTGGAGCTTGGCAGGGTCGAGCCGCTCGCCCGGGCTGTACTGCCCGTCGACGATGGCGTTCTCCAGCGCATCCCGCACGCGCTGAGATTCCGGGACCCGGACCATGGCACCTCCTGTCTCGAGCATATCGCCAGCGGGACACTGTGGCGTGGATCACTTCAATACTCTATAGTCGCTGTTATATACATCAGCACTCTTGTTATACACGGAAGGAGGCGTCATGGCGGCAACTCAGAGCTGGATCCTCGCAGATCTGGTGCGGGCGTTGAGCGGGGCACGCCACCAGCCGGAGCCGGGGGCGCCGGAGCCGGCACCGCTGGAGCAGCTGACGGCGGCCTGCGATGTGTTGATGGGGGACCTGGGTGAGGCCTCGATGCGCGCCGTCGCTGATCGTGCTCTGGCCGCCTACCGGGACCTGGAGGAGGACGCCGAACGCGTGGTCTTCTTCGAGCACATGCTCGCCTCCTACTCCGTGGACGATGAGGCGCTGCGACAGGCCTACCAGCAGTGGGAGCGCACCCGCGGGCAGAACGAGCTGGCGGACCTCTTCGATGCCAGCGAACCCACGCGCCAGCAGCTGCTGCGGCGACTGAACCACGCCCCCGGCGCGACCCTGCACCTGGTCAACATGCGGGCCGATCTGCGCCGGCTGCTGCGCGAGCACCCAGACCTGGCGCCGCTGGACCGCGACTTCCGGCACCTGCTCAGCTCCTGGTTCAACCGCGGCTTCCTTCGCATGGAGCAGGTGGGCTGGGACGCCCCGCGTCAGATGCGCAACCACCTGTTGGCCTCCGAGCGCGTGCACCCGATGCAGGACATGAATGACCTCAAGCGCCGCCTCCGTCCGAAGGATCGGACCTGCTATGCCTTCTTCCACCCCGCCACAGGTGATCTCCCGCTGATCTTCGTGGAGGTCGCCCTGGTCAGGGGGATCCCGGGTGCGATCGAACCGCTGCTGGCTCCCACCGAGGCGATCTCACCGGCGAAGGCCGACACCGCCGTGCTCTATTCCATCAACAACGCGCTGGACGGTCTGGCCGGGATCTCCTTCGGCAGTCTGCTCATCAAACAGGTCATCGACCAGGTCTCCGCGGAGCTGCCCCACCTCGAGCAGTTCGTCACGCTGTCCCCGATCCCCGGCTTCAGGAGATGGCTGCGCGAGCAGTCCCTGGACCCGCGACGAGAAGATCTGCGCCTGCTCTTCACCGAGCTGGAGCGGCACGACGGAGCCGAGGAGCTGACCGAGCTGCAGCTGGAGGACCTTCGGGTTCGGCTGGCCTCGGCTGTGGCGCACTACATCGCCGTCGAGCGCAGGCCCGATGGCCAGCCGCTGGATTCTGTGGCCCGGTTCCACCTGGGCAACGGGGCCACCGCCTGGCAGCTGCACTGGCCGGCCAGCACCGCCGACTACATGTGGGAGCAGTCCTACGGGGCGATGATCAACTACCGCTACGAACCGGGCCTGGTCGAGCAGCGCCACGAGGATTACGTCAGGAACGGCACGGTCGCCCTCGGCGTCCGCGTCTCCCGGCTGATCTCCCCGGAGACCGCAGAGAACAGCAGCACGAAAGGAACCACACCAGTGGAGAACTCAGCAGTGGAGAACGAGCTCAGCGGCATCTATCAGGGCTTCCTCGCGCAGGCCCAGGCGCGTCCGGAGAAGCCGCTGTTCAAGCTGCCGGGCGGTGCGGTCCTGAGCTACGCGGAGGTGCTGCACACCTCGCGCCGGATCGCTGCGAAGCTGATCGGCGACGGCGTCGTGCCGGGAGACCGGGTCGCGGCCCAGGTGGAGAAGTCCCCGGAAGCCATCGCGCTGTATCTGGCGACGCTGCAGATCGGCGGGGTGTACCTGCCGCTGAACACCGCCTACACCGGCGCCGAGATGGACTATTTCATGTCCGACGCGGCCCCCCGAGTGCTGGTCTGTGACCCGACTCAGGCCGCGGATCATGTGCGCCGGGGCAAAGACGGGATCGTCGTGGAGACCCTCGGGACCACCGGGGACGGGACGCTGCTTGCGGCCGAGCAGGAGCACGCCGCCATCGCGGAGACGCGCCCCGAGGATCCGGGCGCGATCCTCTACACCTCCGGCACCACGGGCCGCTCCAAGGGCGCCGTGCTGACGAACCAGAACCTGGCGTCGAACTGCGCCTCGCTGGTGAAGTCCTGGGAGTTCACGGCTGAGGACGTGCTCATCCACGCACTGCCCATCTTCCACATCCACGGGCTCTTCGTGGCCGTGAACATGACCCTGGCCGCGGGCGCCTCGATGATCTGGCTGCCGAGGTTCGAGGTCCCTGCGGTGCTCGACGCCATGGAGGATCCCACGGCCGGTGCCACAGTGCTGATGGGCGTGCCGACCTTCTACACCCGCCTGCTCGGCTCAGATCGGTTCAGCGAGGAGTCATGCTCCGGAATGCGACTCTTCGTCTCCGGCTCCGCGCCCCTGCTGGCCGCGGACCACGAGGCCTTCCAGTCCCGCACGGGTCACGCCATCCTTGAGCGCTACGGCATGACCGAGACCGGCATGAACACCTCCAACCCCTACCGCGGAGGACCCCGCCGTCCCGGAACAGTGGGACACCCGCTGCCCGGGGTCGAGGTGCGGATCACCGACCGCGAGAGCGGCCAGGCCCTTCCGCAGGGAGAGGTCGGCATCATCGAGGTGCGCGGTGCCAACGTCTTCGCCGGGTACTGGAACATGCCGGAGAAGACCGCTGAGGAGTTCCGTGCGGACGGCTTCTTCATCACCGGCGATCTCGGGGTCATCGACGAGCAGGGCTACCTGAGCATCGTCGGCCGTGACAAGGACCTGGTCATCTCCGGAGGGTTCAACATCTACCCCAAGGAGGTGGAGGGGCTCATCGATGACCAGCCCGGCGTCGCCGAATCCGCCGTCATCGGTGTGCCCCACCCGGACCTGGGAGAAGGACTGGTGGCCGTGGTGGTCCCTGCCGCCGAGGGAGCTCCCGACGAGGCACAGATCCTCGGCGCGCTGGCCGGGGAGCTGGCCCGCTTCAAGCAGCCCCGCGCCGTCCGGTTCGTCGAGGCCCTGCCGCGCAATGTCATGGGCAAGGTGCAGAAGGCCGAGCTCCGCAAGCAGTACACAGACCTCTTCAGCGCCTGATCGCGCGGCGAAGTTCTCACACACTAGTCAGGAGAGAAACGATGGTCCTCTATGGAGTTGCAGCGCTGGCGCTGTGCATGCTCATAGGAATGCTGATCGGTGACGGTCTCGGCGTCCTCGTCGGAGTGGACGCCAATGTGGGCGGGGTCGGCTTCGCCATGATCCTTCTGGTGGTGGCCACCGATCGGCTGCGCAGGCGCGGCCTGTTCCCCAAGCCCACCGAACAGGGAGTGTTGTTCTGGAGCGCCCTGTACATCCCGATCGTGATCGCGATGGCCTCCACGCAGAACGTGGCCGAGGCCATCGGTGGCGGCCCCATGGCCGCCATCGCGGGGCTGGGTGCGCTCGCCGCAGGTGCCGCGCTGGTCCCGGTGATCGCCCGCATCGGGGGACAGTCTCAACCGCTGCCCCCGATGACCGAGGCAGAGAAGCAGGAGGCCTGAGATGGACATCATCGCTGATGTGCTCGAACGCAACGGACTGCTCTTCGCCTTCGTCGTGGTCGGCGCGCTCATGCTGGTCTCTGGGTGGCTCTCGAAGACCCTGACCCGGGGGCGGCTCCAGGGATCAGCCATCGCCATCATGCTGGGCCTGGTGCTCGCCTATCTCGGCGGCATCCAGACCGGAGGCGAGGACGGGCTGGCCGATATCGCGATCTTCAGCGGACTCGGCCTGATGGGCGGAGCCATGCTGCGCGACTTCGCCATCGTCGCGACCGCCTACGGAGTGGACCTCCAGGAGATCAAGAAGGCCGGAGCCGCAGGTGTGCTGGCGCTGATGGCCGGCATCGTGGTCTCCTTCATCGTGGGCGCCGCAGTCGCCGCCGCCTTCGGGTACACGGACCCGGAGTCGATGGCCACCATCGGCGCCGGTGCGGCCACCTACATCGTCGGCCCCGTCACCGGCACCGCCATCGGCGCCAGCTCCGAGGTGATCGCGCTCTCCGTGGCCGCCGGGCTGATCAAGGCCGTGGTGGTCATGGTGTGCACACCGCTGATCGCACCCTTCATCGGACTGAACAACCCGAAGTCGGCCATGGCCTACGGCGGTCTCATGGGCACCACCTCCGGCGTGGCCGGCGGACTGGCCGCCACGGACAAGCGGCTGGTCCCGTATGGGGCCATGACGGCCACCTTCTACACCGGTCTGGGCTGCCTGCTGGGACCCTCGGTGTTCTACTTCGCCCTGGTCGGACTCTTCGGCTGAGTCCGGAAGACCCTGAGACAGAGATCAGGGAAGTCAGAGAGGACGACGACGGCCGCTCACCTGTGAAGGTGAGCGGCCGTCGTCGTCGGTCAGTTCTGGGTCAGACTACTTCGGTCAGACCCCGGCGGGCTGGCGCTGATGCACCCGAGCGGAATGCGCCAGCTTCACCGTCCAGGTCTCCCCCGGGGCCAGGGTCTTGCGCGTGCCCTCCACGTTGACCTCGATGGGCTCGGCCGAGCCTTCTGAGAGATTGAGCTCCACGGCCTCGTGGTCGATGTGGACCACGATGGGCTGGTTGCGGTACCGCATCCGGAAGGTCAGCGAAGGAAGCTCATCGGGCAGCAGCGGGTGCAGCCACAGCGCGTCGGCGCGGGTCTCCACCCCGCCGTAGCAGCGCAGCACCATGTCCACCGTCCCGGCCATGGCGCCCAGGTGCACGCCCTCTCGAGTCGTGCCTCCCTGGGTGTCGGCGAGGTCAGCTTCCAGCGCCTCCTTGAACAGGTTCCAGGAGCCGGAGCGGTCGAAGCGTGCCGCCACCCAGCCATGGACCAGACGAGACAGCGTGGAGCCGTGGGAGGACCGGGCCAGGTAGTACTCCACCGTGCGGCCGAAGTCCTCCATGGTGAGCGTGTAACCCATGTGGTCCAGGGTCTCGACCAGCTCATCTGCGGAGAAGATGTAGCAGAGCATGAGCACATCGGCCTGCTTGGAGAGCTTGTACCGGTTGGTGGAGTCACCCTCGGCCTGCAGGATCAGGTCCAGGCGGCCGATGTTGCCGTATCTCGCCCGGTAGCCCTCCCAGTCGAACTCCTCCAGGTCCTCGTAGCCGTCGAACTGGCTGATCACGTTGTCCTCGTGGAAGGGCACATGCAGCCGCCGGGCGATGTGCTCCCACTGGTCCAGCTCGTCCTCGAAGATGTCCAGCCATTCAGAGAGCGGATCATCGCGACCGTCGAGATCGCGCACCAGCCGTGCAGTGTGGCGCAACATCCAGGAGGTCAGCACGTTCGTGTAGGCGTTGTCGCGCAGCCCGGATCCATGAGAATCGGGGTAGCCGTCGTGGTACTCGTCCGGGCCCATGACGCCTTCGATGCTGAAGCGGTCCTTCTCGGCGTCATAGGTGGTCATGGACACGAAGAACCGGGAGATCTCCACCAGGATCTCGGCCCCGTAGTCGGCCAGGAAGGTGTAGTCCTGCGTGGTCTCGAAGTACTGCAGGACCGAGTACGCGATGGCCAGGGACACATGGCGCTGGCGGTGGGAGTTGTCCGGAATCCACATGCCCGAACGTGGGTTCCACAGCTCGCTCGGCGTCTCCTCGCGCCCGTCCGAACCGGCCTGCCAGGGGAACATCGCCCCGTCATAGCCTTCGGCGCGGGCCATGGAGCGGGCTTCGCTCAGCCGCCGGTAGCGGTAGAGCAGCAGCCCGCGGGTGAGCTCCGGTCGGCGCAGGGTCAGCATCGGGTACATGAACATTTCGTCCCAGAAGAGATGCCCGCGGTAGCCCTCCCCGGTGAGTCCGCGCGCCGGCAGTGTGGCGTCGAGGTCATGGCGGGCGCCGAAGGCGGTCTGCAGCACGTGGAAGGTGTGCAGGTTCAGCGCCATCTGCTGGCGTGAGGGGTCCTGGCCGATGGAGACGGCGAAGCGGTGCCACAGCACGCCCCACATCTCCTCGTGGTAGGTCAGCATGGTGCGGAAGCTGGAGGCGCGCTGGACCTTCTTGACTGCGTTGTGCCAGACCGTGGAGATGGCCTGGTCGTGAGAGTTCGAGACCGCGGCGATCTTCTCCAGGATCACCGGTCTGCCCGATTCAAGCGCCAGCGAGATGTCATGCCCCGCGACCAGCTCACCCTCATGGATGGGGCGGCGCATGGGGTTGCTGGAGCCTGAGGTGGTCACCGAGGTGCGGGTGGCCAGGGCGATGCGCACCTGGGACTGATTGGTCTGTGTCTCCAGGAGCACCGTGTCGCCGTCGACCTCCCGGGACTGCACCGGGTGCAGGTGGTTGCCGGCGAGCTCCCGGTCGGCGTCGACATTGCGGTTGGCCACGCGGCCGTCGATCATCGAGCGCACATTGACGTTGCCGGACCAGTTCTCGGCCTCGATCTTCATCTCGAGCCCGGCGATCTGCACTCCGGCCAGGGACTGGAACTGGCGCATGGTGATCTTGGTGCGGCGTCCGTGCAGGTCCTGGTAGCGGGCGATCCGGGTGACCAGTCCCCGCCGCATGTCCAGCTCCTGGTGGTAGGCGATCAGCTCGGGGGAGCCCGGCAGCAGCGGCGTGCCGGCATCCGGAGTGACCTGCAGGAAGGTCCAGTCCGGCACATTGACCATGTGCTCGGTCTCCACCGTCTTGCCCATCAGGTCCGTCTTGAGCCGGTTGAAGACTCCGGCGATGTAGCTGCCGGGATAGTGTGTGGCGTCCGCCGCAGTGCCCGGATAGTGCCCGCGGGTGCCCCAGTAGCCGTTGGCCATCGCCATCAGGACCTCGCGGGTGGGCTCCAGCTTCGGGTCGAAGCCGTCGTAGGAGAGGACCCAGTCCGAGTCATAGGGCCGGGTGGTGCGGCTGGAGAGGTTCATCACGGCGAGGTCGTCGACGACGACGTCGGCCCCCGCCTCCTTCAGTCGGGCCGGATCATCGCCGCGGTTCAGACCAACGACCATGCCGAAGTCTCCGGCGCGGCCGGCCTGGACTCCGGAGGCGGCGTCTTCGATCACGATGGCGTCCTGAGGCTCGACCCGCAGCAGCTCGGCAGCGTGGAGGAACATATGTGGATTGGGCTTGCCCGGAATGCCGAGCTCCAGGGCGTCCGAGCCGTCGACGATCACGGTGAAGGCATCGAGCAGCCCGGCGATCGTGAGCACCTCGCGCCCGTTCCGAGACGAGGTCACCAGGGCGGTGGGGATGCCGTCTCTGCGCAGCCGCTCGATCAGCTCGACCGTGGTGGCGAAGACCTCCACGCCGTCGCGCGCCAGGACGGCTTCGAAGTACCCCTGCTTGCGGGCCGCGAGCCCGTGAATGCTCAGCGTCTCGGGCGTGTCACTGGGGCTGCCCTCGCGCACCGGAAGGTTCCGGGCCTTCAGCAGGGAGCGGACCCCATCCTCTCTCGGGCGCCCATCGACATAGTTGAGGTAGTCCTCCTCGGTGAACTCGGGCTGCGGAGATCCGGCGATCTCCGGCAGAGCCGTGTCGAAGAGCTCCTTCCACGCTCGCGTGTGGACTCCGGCCGTATCTGTGACCACACCGTCCATATCGAAGATCACGGTGCGGAAATGACGCAGGGCGTGACGCTTGGCCTCGGCGCTGTGTCGGAACGGATTCTCAAAGGGGTGCATATCTGCCTCATGCTGAGATGGTTCGAAGGTCGGATGGTCACCCGGGACATGGGCACGTCCGTGCGGGCACGGTGCCCCATCCTAGGGCTCCAGGGTCCACGATATACACCTGCTCGCCTGTGACCTATGGCGCAGGTCTCCCATGTGGGGGTGCTAGCGTCGTGGTCATGGCGCGGCGCAGCAGCATCGAACTGACTTTCCGAGAGGTCACGAGTGCCTCCAGCGACTCCTATGTGGCCGCAGGCGTGGTCGTCGACTGGATCGACAAGACCGCCTACGCATGCGCTGCCTCCTGGACGCGGGTCGACTGCGTGACCTCCTACGTGGGGAACATGCACTTCACCGTTCCGGTCCCCCGGGACACACCGGTGACGGTGCAGGCGCGAGTGGTCCACACCGGCCGCACCTCGGTGCACATCCAGACCCGCGTGCTCATCCGCCAGGACGAGGGCTGGGTGGTGTGCACCGAGTGCTTCATGATCTACGTGGCAGTGGGCGAGGACGGCGAGCCCGCCGAGGCGGCCGCCTTCGAGCCGCAGACCGAGCTGGAGCGCCGTCGTGACCTCGACGCCTCCCAGCGGATGGTGTACCGCCGCCAGGTCGAAGAGACGATCCAGGCGCTGCCCGAGGGCATGGGCACCTCCGAGGCGCTGACGCTGCGCTTCCTGGCAGACACCGACGAGCGCTACCCCGACGGCAAGATCCGCGGCGGCGCGGTGATGAAGTGGATCGACAAGACAGCTGAGATATGTGCGCAGCGTTACAGCGGACATGACGCGGCGGCCGTGCTGACCGGCGGTGTGCGCTTCTATCGACCGATCACCATCGGCGATCTGGTCGAGGTCGATGCCCGGCTGGTCCTCACCGGTTCGAAGTCCATGCACATCCTGGTCCGCGTCCGGGCCGGGGATCGCCGCGAGAAGAACCCCGCGGTGGTGGCCTATGGGCTGCCCGTCATGGTCTCCCCGGACGGAACCGGCTCTGCTCGGCACATCGCGCCCTGGGAGCCCATCACCGATGAGGACCACGCTGTCGCGGCGCAGGCCAGGAAGCTGCGTGACCTGCGCAATGCCACTCTCCTCACCCCAAGCCCCATCACCTCACAGAACTGAACTGGGACCTGATGACTCAGCCTCCGCACGATCCGCATCCCCACGGGCAGCCGCCCCAGCAGTATGGGCAGCCGCCCCAGCAGTATGGGCAGCCGCCCGAGCCGTACGGACAGCCGAATCACTATGGGCAGGCGCCCCAGCCGTATGGGCAGCCGAATCAGCAGTATGGGCAGGCGCCCCAGCCGTACGGGCAGCCGAATCAGCTCTACGGGCAATCGCCGCAGGGCGGCTGGCAGCCAGCTTCCCCACCGCGCGCGCGGCGGGGGCAGCGCGACTCCGAACCTGGACGCTTCACCTGGTCCGACCTGATCGCGGTGCTCGCCTATGTCGTGGTGATGCTCGTGGGCGGGGTCAGCCTGCTGGGCCTGGTCCCACCGTTCTCCACGATGCTCGGTTCGGGCATCGAGGAAGAGGTCCAGCAGGCCCAGTTCCTGCTCAATGTCGTCGGCTACGGACTCATCTTCGCGCTGGCCATCGCATTCTCCGCCAAGGCCTTCTGGCGATCGGTGAAGGCCTTCGGCTACCTCTGGTGGCTGAAGCTTCTGCTGGTGCCCGTGGCCTGGGTGGGCACGCTCATCCTGACCGCGCTGGTGGTCTTCGGCCTGGGTGGAGAGCCCGAGACCTCTGAGAACCAGCTCGCCATCGAGGGCATGCTCCAATATGTCCCCTTCCTGGCCGCCGTGGTGGTCATGGGGCTGCTGGGGCCCTATGTGGAGGAGTACTTCTTCCGGCACCTGCTCATCGGCAAGCTCTCCCGCTTCATCAACATCTGGATCTGCGGCGTGATCTCCGTGATCACCTTCCCGCTGCTGCACTTCATCCCAGCGCTGGTGACGATGCTGATCAGTCCCGGAATGGCCACGGACCTGACCATCGTCTCCGTGGTGCCGTATCTGGTCATGGGCTCGGTGTTCACCCTTGCCTATATCCTCACGGGTCGTTCGCTGGTCTATGCCTGGCTCCTGCATGCCTTCAACAACGTGATGGCCCTGGTCATGGCGTACTTCGTCCAGCCCCGGCTGGAGCAGTTCCTCGAGGACAGCGGCATGGACATGGAGGACATGCCGGGGCTGGTCTCCAACGCCCTCTCCACCAGCACCGCTCTGCTGCGCCTGGTCGCCGAGGTGACCTTCACACTGACCGGCGGCCGGTGAGCCGGGACTGATGCCCGATCCGCAGACCGGGGATCCCCGCCCGATGGGCCGGCAGATCCTCGCCCTGGCAGTGCCCGCACTGGGCGCACTGGTGGCGGAGCCGCTGTTCCTGCTCGCCGACACCGCCATCATCGGTCGGCTCGGTGTGGACGAGCTCGCCGGCGCCGCGCTCGGCATCACCGTGATGCACACCGTCACCGGGCTGATGATCTTTCTCGCCTACTCCACCACCCCCGCCGTGGCACGCCTCATCGGTGCAGGGCGGCTCAGGCGGGCGCTCGCGGCGGGGCGCGACGGCCTCTGGCTCTCGGTCATGCTGGGGGCTGTGCTGGCCTTCGCCGGCCTGGCCTTCGGCGAGCAGCTGCTCCTGGCCATGGGCAGCTCCGGAGGCATGCAGGTCCACGCCTGGAACTATCTGCTCTGGTCGCTGCCGGGGGTCCCCGCGATCCTGCTGGTGTTCGCCGCCGTCGGGATGCTGCGCGGCATGCAGGACACCAAGACCCCGCTGGTGGTGGCCGCCGTCGGCTTCGGGGCAAATATCGTGCTGAATCTGATCCTGGTGCACCCGCTGGGGCTGGGCACCGCCGGAGCCGCGCTGGGCACCTCCATCGCCCAGTGGGGGATGGCCATCGCCTATCTGATCATGCTCATCCCGCAGATGCGCGCCGCGGGAGTCCCGCTGGGGGTGGACCCGGTGGCACTGCGCCAGGCGGCGGGCGTGGGCTCCTGGATGATGCTGCGCACCCTCTCGCTGCGCGCGGCCATCGTGGCCACGGTGCTGGTGGCCACCGATCTCGGCCCGCATGCCCTGGCCGCCCACCAGGTGGCCTTCACCATCTTCTCCACCCTGGCGTTCGTGCTCGATGCGCTGGCCATCGCCGCGCAGGCGCTCATCGGAAAAGAGCTGGGTGCCTCGCGGGTGTCTCAGGCCAGAGCGATGACTCGCACGATGATCCGCTGGGGGTTGGGGTTCGGGGTCATCACCGGGGGACTGATCGCAGTCGCCGCTCCCTTCGCCCCGGGCCTGTTCACCCCCGACTCCCGCGTGGCCGCAGGAATCACCACCGCGCTGCTGGTCATGGCGCTGGCGCAGCCGCTGGCCGGCTTCGTGTTCGTGCTCGACGGCGTGCTCATGGGTGCCGGAGACGTGAAGTATCTCGCGGTGGTCGGCCTCGTGAACCTGGCGCTCTACCTCCCGCTGCTGTGGTGGATCGCCTCCGCAGGGTTCTCCGGGACCGAGGCGATCGGCTGGCTCTGGGCAGGCTTCGCAGTGGTGTTCATGGGCGCGCGCGGGGTGACCCTGGGCCTGCGGGCCCACGGAGGACGCTGGATGATCGCGGGCGAGCACCGCCCCGGCTCCCGGCGGTAGACTTGCCGTCGTGTCTGTGAAGAAGATCCCGGCCTCCACCGCCGAAGAGCTGATCCGCCCCGTCTGGGTGCGGGCCGTCATCACCGCTGTCTTCGCGGTGGTCGCGATCTTCTGGCAGGAGGAGACCGTCACCCTGCTCAAGATCTCGCTGGCCGCGTTCTTCGTGCTCGGCGCCACCGCCGTCTGGGACTACGCCAAGATCGAATCCGTCCCGATGGCTCTGCGCGGACCGCTCGCCCTGGGAGCGGCCGCCTGGGTGCTCTCCGGGATAGCGGTCCTCTTCGTGAACACCCCCGCCGCCGCGGCGGTGATCGCTGCAGTCGGCTTCGGCGCGATGGGGGTCGCGGAACTCGTCGGCGGGCTCCGCACTCGGCGCGAGTTCATCCCCGCGCGGGAGCAGCTCACCCTCGGCGCCGTCGGGGTGCTCACGGCGCTCGGGCTCGCCGTCGGGCTCGGCCTGGACCCCCACGGCGTTCTCGGCATCGCCGGGATGGGCGTGGTGATCATGGCGGTTCTGCTGCTGATCAGCGGCGCCGGACTGCTCCATGACGCCAGGCGCGGCCGAGCGCACGCCGGCTGAACCCCTGAATCGTCGCCGTTCTACTACAGGACGTAGAATTGACCGTGGTGCCACGCCGCAGGCGCAGGACACCAGAGACCAGATCCCGATGTTCAGGAATGAGGAACTCTCAGTGGCTGAAGACGACAAGGGGCGCCGTTCTCTGCTCGAGACGGTCAAGGTCCCGCTGATCTTCTCCTTCGCCATGGGTTTCGTGGCGGGCTTTGTCACGCTCATCACCGCCTCGGGCGGCACTGACAACGTGGCGCGGCTGGACCTGGCGCTGATCGTCTTCGGCATCGCGTTCATCGCCACGCTGCTGGTCATCTCGATGCTTCACCTGGCCTCCCGGGAGAATCCCGAGCACCTCGCCGAAGGTTCCGGGGTGAATCGGAACTCCGAGGAGCTCTACCGCCAGCAGGTGGCGAAGCGCCGCGAGGACGCTCGCCGCAGACGAGCAGACGAGGCCGCCCAGGCGCGGCGCGACGCAGGAGAGTCCGAGGACGGCGAGGAACCGACCTACGGACGCCGCGACGATCGCCGCTGAACCTCCTGAAGCGCTACTTCTTCTTCCCCTTCTTTGACTTCTTGGACTTCTTGCCGCGCTTCTCCATCAGCTCGTCCCGCATCCGTTCCCGGAACTCCTTGGCGGCAGTGGCCGACTGGGAGGTGGGTTCCTGGATCTGAGCCGCCTTCTCGGCGGCGCTGGGCTTGACCAGACGGGCGCTCGCAGCCCCCTCTGTCTCCACCGGCGTCTGCGCGGCGGGCGTCGGACGCGGAGAGGGGTCCTTCCGGTGGGCCGCCTGGCGTGCGCGGTAGGCCCGCACGTGGGCGCGGTTCGCGCAGTTGCCGAAGTCGCAGAACAGCCTCGACCTGTTCCGGGTGAGGTCGATGATGACGGCCTCACAGCTCTCCCCCCTGCAGGTACGCATCCGGGCCGTCTCCTCGCGCACCACAAGGTGCTGGATGGACGTGGCGATGCTCGCGGTCATCACATCGGCGAGCTCTGCGGAGGCGGGCACGGGTTCCGCTCGGTGCTGCCCGTCGGAGGTGCGGCCGATCCTCAGCCCCACCCCGCTCAGAAGCTGGTTCAGCACCTGGACCGGCGCCTCCGTCTCGATCGGCGCGGCCGCCCAGATCTCGTGGACCTTGTCCCTCAGATCCCGGACACGGCTGAGCTGTGTCCTGTCCGCGTTCGAAGCTGGCCAGCGGATGTCGCCATCGCGCTGGTTCAGATACTTCTTCAGCTGCGCCACTGTGGCGAGCTGGTCCGGACCGGGCGTGGCGCTGCGCAGCCCGGCGGCGGTGTTCACCAGGTCTGCCGCGGCCACAAGGGTCCGGTCAGTGTCAACATCGAACATGCATCTCCTCTCCCTGCTGGGCAGCACCCGGCCGAGATTCGTGGCCTCGCGGCGGCGGGGGCTGGTGTGTGGCCAAGCTTAGCCCCTGACATGGCCAGGACCCGGGGTGCGGTCTCCCGCGGGGATGACCTCCTCGCGGCTGGGCTGTTCGCAGCGCTCCTGCAGGCGCCGGAGGGAGCCTCTGATGCTGGCCGCATTGCGTGGGCAGACCTTGAGCAGCCGCAGGAGACCGCGCACCGGGCGGAGCTGACGGCGCGCGTCATAGGTCTCGGTGACGAGGGTATGACCCGGCCGCCCGGTCAAGGAGGTCATCTCCCAGCGCCACCGGTGTCCTGTGGGCTGCACCCATTCCAGCACTCCGGGCCGCTGCGCCGACGGCGGCTGGGAGGTCAGCACGCGCAGCGGCAGTCTGTAGGGAACCCCGAACAGCCGCATGTGAACGCTGAAACGGTCTCCCGTCTGCAGCTGACGGGGCCCGATGGCCCGGGGCTGAACGGTTCCGGAGCCGTCGAGCTCGTGGTGCCGGTGCGGGTCGGAGACCAGCACGAAGAGCTCCTCGGCGGGCGCGCTGATCTCAGCGGAGTAGGCCACCACGTGATCTCCGCGGTCCAGACGACGGGGCGCAGGGGGACCGGTGGACCGCTGATCGGTGTGCTGAGAACTCATGGACGGAAGTGTAGAGCCCGAGGCCTGCGGTGCGGCGTCCGTTGGCTGGGAGTTCACCGGACCAGCTTGCGCGAATCTATGCAGGCGGCAAGGCTTGAGCGGTGAGCACATCGACCCCCTCCCACGGCATGGCGCGTCGGCTCGCGGCGCAGGCTGCCGTGGAGGAGTCCTCCCACCCCGCCGGGGTCTCGCGCACCCAGGCCCAGACGCAGGCGAAGCTGCAGGTGCTCATCGAGTCCCGTGCCATCTGGTGCGCGATCGGTGGGGCACTGATCGGCGTGGTCCTGGGCTTCGTGGTCTTCGCCGAGCATCGACCGCCGCTGGCGGGGGAGGAGTCCATCCAGGTCTACGGCTCGGCCGTGGGCGGTGTGACGGCGGCTCTGGCCTTCCTGCTGGGCTTCTCGCTCAATGCCAGGCTGGCGAACATCTGGCTGGGCGAGCGGCCGAAGATCCGTCAGCTGATGGACACCGTGGCTCTGCTGGTGGTACATGCCTCGATCGCGGTGATGGTCTCCCTGGGCCTGTTTCGGGTCTTCCAGGAGGCCTTCATCGGGCTGACCGTGGACTCCATCGCCGGGGCGGTGCTGCTGGCGATCGTGGGCGGGATCTCCGGCTACTTCAGCTTCAACTCCGGCGCGCGGATCACCGCGTTCTCGCTCTCCACCCTGCTGGCGCTGTTCATGGCCTCGGGCGTGCTGGTCTCGATGATCTTCGCCGAGAACCCGTTCTGGTGGCACGTGATGTTCTCCGAGCTGGGCACCGGTCAGGCGGGACTGACCTCCTTCTGGACCTTCAACACCACGCTGGTCGTCTCCGGGACGATTATCACCACGCTGACCGCCTTCATCACCCGGGACCTGGAGATCTGGTCCGAGTTCATCACGGGACTCCGGGCGGAGAAGCTGGAGCAGCGACAGGCCGGGCAGCGTCGCGCCGATGGCAGGCTTCCCTGGTGGGCGCGACTGCGGGCCGCCTGGACCCGGCACGTCTCCCGGCCTCGGATAGGCATGGTCCGTGCGGTGATGATCAGCATGGGCGTCTCTCTGGCAGGGGTGGGTCTGGTTCCGATCAGCCTGCACCATGACATCCACGTCCTCTTCTCGGCCTTCTTCGTGCTCTCCTTCCTGGTGCTGCTGGTCGGGATGCCGTACGTGCTCCCGGGGTTCCCGCGCACCTTCTACCTGATCAGCTACCTGTCAGCGGCCGGGGTGATCCTCGCCGCCGCCCTCTGGCAGCCGATCGGCTACTACAACCTGACCTCGCTGGAGCTCATCGGCGCCGCCGTGCTCTTCTCCTGGATGGTCGTCTTCATCCGCAACATCGCCGCCCTGGTCGCCCAGCTGAAAGGTCCTGTCGCATGAGTCGTCGCGCCGCCGTCGTCGGGTCGGGCCCGAACGGTCTGACCGCCGCCTGCCTGCTCGCTCAGGCGGGCTGGGAGGTCACCGTCTATGAGGCTGCGGAGGCTCCGGGCGGCGCGCTGCGCTCGGCCGAGCTGTTCCGCGCGGAACCTGGGCGCGGGATCCTGGGCGGGGAGGGCGTCATCAGCGACCTCGGCGCCAGCGTCTTCCCCTTCGGTCCGCCGCCGGTTCCCGGCCTCGAGCGGCATGGTCTTGAATATCTCAGTCCGGTCATCCCCGCCGCGCACGGTCTCGACCACGGCGCACCGCCGGCCCTGCTGCACTCCACAGTGGCCGCCACGGCCGCTGGGCTGGGGGACGACGGCGCGGCGTGGACCCGTCTCTTCGAACCGGTGGTCCGGAACTGGGACCGGGTGCTCCGGGCCGGGCTCACTCCGGTCACCGCACCGCTGAGCAACCTGGGCGCGGACACCCCGGCCCAGCGGATCGGTGCCCTGCTGCAGATCGGCGGCCGCGGGGCGTGGCCCTCGACCTGGCTGCAGCAGATCTTCTCCGGGGAGCCGGCCAAGGCGCTCTTCGCCGGAGTGGCCGGCCACGCCACCACCGACCTGCGTGCGCCGCTGACCACCGCCTTCGGGCTCCTCCTGGGCGCCGCCGCGCAGGCGCACGGGTGGCCCGTGGCGCGCGGCGGCTCAGGCGAGGTGGTTCGAGCCCTGGTCGCCGAGCTGGAGGCCCACGGCGGAGTGCTGGTGACCAACCGCAGGATCGAAGGCCTCGAGGATCTCCGTGCGGCGGCTGGCGGAGCTTCGGGAGCCGGCGCAGCGGCCGCGGCGCAGACCCGGCCGGGCTACGACGCCGTGCTGCTGGACATCACCCCCGGTCAGCTGCGCAGCTTCGGCGGGCTGCGGCTTCCGCGCGGGTACTCCCGCGCGCTGAGCCGGTGGAACTACGGCGCCGGCATCGTGAAGATCGATTATCTGCTCGAGGGCCCGATCCCATGGCGGCATGAGCAGATGGGTCAGGCCGGCACCGTGCACCTCGGCGGCGGTGCGGCTCAGCTCGCCGCGGCAGAGGCCGCGGCGGTGCGGGGGGTGCTCCCGGGCAGGCCCTATGTTCTGCTGACCCAGCCCAGTGTGGCCGATCCCTCCAGGACTCCGGATGAGCGGACCGTGGCCTGGGCCTACGCCCATGTTCCCGGCGGACTGTCCGGGTCTGCCGCGACCCGCGCCGCACTGATGATCGAGGCGGAGATCGAGGCGCAGGCCCCCGGCTTCGGCACAGCAGTTCTGGCACGGAAGCTGTGGAGCCCGGCGGATCTGCAGGAGTGGAATCCCAACCTGGTCGGCGGCTCCATCAGCGCCGGAGCGCCGACGCTGGGCCAGTTCCTCGCCCGGCCGGCGCTGCGGGCCGATCCCTACCGCGTGCCCCATTCCGCTGCTGAGCCACCCGGTGTCCCCGAGGGGCTGCCTGCGGGTGCGGCGGATGCGGGGGTGTACCTGTGTTCAGCCTCCACCCCGCCCGGCGGCGGCGCACACGGCATGGCGGGCTATCACGCAGCCCAGTCAGTCCTGCGCCGCCACTCCTGAGCCTGCCGGCGTCCCAGACTCCCGGCGCCCCGGCGTCCCACGCTCCCTATGTCCCAGACTCCCAGTCTCCCAGACTCCCTACGGCTCGGGGCTCAGAATCCGCCGAAGGCCAGGAGCCCCGCGACCACGAGCATGATCGCACCGACCACCAGGTCGAGGACCTGCCAGGTGCGCGGCCGGTTCAGCCACTTGGAGAGCACAGCCCCGCCCAGGGCCAGCGTGCTGAACCACACCACCGAAGCGGTGACGGCGCCCACGGCGAAGAGCCATCGCTCATCGCCGAAGGTGTTGGCCATGGTTCCCAGCACCACCATCGTGTCCACCCAGGCATGGGGGTTGAGGATCGACACGCTCAGGCCCGTGGCGGCGATGGAGGAGATCCGAGTGACCTGCACCTTCTGGACCGTCTTCACGCCGGTGCCCGCTGCAGAGGGGGAGAGCACGGCGTCGTCGGTCCCCTGGCTGGACATCTCGACACGGACGCCAGGCTTCAGCGCCTGGCCCGCACGGTGTGCAGCCGCGAAGGAGCGGGCGGCGAACCAGGTCAGGTAGGCCACGCCGGCCCAGCGGAGGACCTCCATCAGCCATGGTGCGTGATCGAGCACCGCGCCGACACCTGCGGTCCCGAGGCCGATGAGCAGGATGTCGCCGAAGACGCAGCAGGAGACGGCGAGCAGCACACGGTCTCTGCGCAGACCCTGGCGCAGCAGCCAGGCGCTCTGCGGGCCGATGGCGACGATGAGGGCCAGGCAGGTCAGGAGTCCGGTGAGCACGATAGTCATGAGTCCCATCCTGGGGTCTGCAGCTCATCCATACCAGCTCATGATCCTTCACTATCTGAAGCAATGCTTCAGATGCGTGACTAGACTGGCGGGATGAACACAGATCACCTGCGGGCCTTCGTCGTCGCGGTGGACGAGGGGACCTTCGAGGCCGCCGCCGCGCTGCTGCAGATCTCGGGTTCGGCCTTCTCCCAGCGGATCAAGGCCCTGGAGCGGGAGGTGGGTCATGTGCTGGTGACCCGCACGATTCCCGTGATGCCCACAGAGTCGGGCACGGAGCTGCTGCGCATCGCGCGGCAGACCGTGACGCTGGAGGACGAGGCTCGCCGCAGCCTCGGCTTCCATCGGCTCCCGGGCCAGGCCGCCCCCACTGTGACCCTCTCTGTGGCAGTCAATGCCGATTCCCTGGCCAGCTGGTTCCTGCGCGTGCTGCAGGAGGCGGCGACCTGGGATGACGTGGAGCTGCACTTCTACGCCGAGGACCAGGAACACACGCACGAGCTGCTGCGCAACGGCACCGTGGCCGCCGCAGTGACCGAGAATCCGACCCCGGTCTCCGGTTGCCGTGCCACGGCGCTGGGAACCATGCGCTATTGGCCGGTGGCCAGCGCCGAGCTGCTGGATCGGCATCGCGGCGCAGACGGAGCGGTGGACTGGGAGCGGGTGCCGCTGATCGAGTACGGCATCCGTGACTCGCTGCAGCGCGGGGCTCTGCGCCGACTGGGGATCTCTGGGACGCCGACCACGCATATGGTGCCCTCGGTGGAGGCTTATAACGCGGGGGTGGGCTTCGGGCTGGGCTGGGGAATGATCCCCGAGTCGATGATTCCCCCCGGGCTGGTGGAGGGAACCCATCCGGACCTGGTGATCGTGGAGGCGATCGGGCCGCAGGAGACCACGCTGCACTGGCAGCACTGGTCCAGCACGATCTCCGTCATGGACCGCCTCACCCGAGCCGTTCGTCGGGCGGCGGCCCGCATGCGCTGAGGGCGGCGGCCCGCATGCGCTGAGGGCGGCGGAAACTCTTTCAAATTTTGAGGAATGCGGCGGCCGCGGGTGACGTTGTACCAGCCATGACCATCAGCACAGAGCGCCACAGCGATCAGTTCGAACTCGGCCTGCACACCTTCGGGGATGTCACCAAGACCCTCGACGGCGAGCAGGATGTCCCCCAGCCCCAGGTGCTGCGCAACGTCCTCGCCGAGGCCAAGATGGCCGACGCCTCAGGGGTGGATGTCATCGGCATCGGCGAGCACCACCGTCCCGATTACGCCATCTCCGCCCCCGACGTCGTGCTTTCAGCCATCGGGGCAGTCACCGAGCGCATCAAGCTCACCTCTGCCGTGACGGTGCTCTCCTCAGATGATCCGGTGCGCGTCTATCAGCGCTTCGCCACCATCGACGGGCTCACCGGTGGCCGCGCCGAGGTCTCACTGGGCCGCGGCTCGTTCATCGAGTCCTATCCGCTCTTCGGCTACGACCTCTCCGACTATGAGCAGCTGTTCGAGGAGAAGGTCGACCTCTTCTTCCGGCTGCGCAGCGAAGGGCCTGTGAGCTGGCAGGGCAACACGCGCGGCACGCTGAAGGACCAGGAGATCTACCCCAAGACCGAGCATGAGCACGGCCTGCCCACGTGGATCGCCGTGGGCGGGACCCCCAATTCAGTGGTGCGTGCGGCACGCCATGGCGCGGGGCTGGAGCTGGCGATCATCGGCGGCGCCCCTGAGCGGTTCCGTCCGCTGGCCCAGCTCTATCAGAAGGCGCTGGATGAGTTCGGCCACAGCGGCAGCCGTCGCGTGGCGGTCCACTCTCACGGATTCGTGGCCTCCACCGATGAGGAGGCCCTTGATGTCTTCTATCCCTCCTGGGCCGAGTCCATGGCCAAGCTGGGCCGGGAACGCGGCTGGGGCAACGGCCACCCGAGCCGCGCACAGTTCGAGCAGGAGGTCCATCAGGGAGCCCTGTACGTCGGATCCCCGGAGACGGTGGCGAAGAAGATCGTGCGCACGCAGAAGCTCTTGGGCAACAGCCGTTTCGGGATGAAATATGGCAACGCGAGCCTGGCGCATGAGCACATGCTCAGTGCCGTCGAGCTCTACGGCACCCAGGTCAAGCCGCTGGTGCTGGACATGCTCAGCGATTCCTGACCCGGCTCTGAGCCGGTGTCGGTTTCCCTGGAAGCGGGCACCGGTTCGGGGTGAAACGGTAGCGTGGCCGCCATGGCATCTCAGGAGACGGCTGGGGGGACGGCCCCCGGGCAGCAGGACACCCAGAATCAGGGCCAGGTGGATCAGGTCCGGGAGAATGAGTCTGTCGGCGGCGAACGCAGCATCATGGTCTACTCCGATCCAGGAAGAACCTCGTGGCTCCTGCGCAAGCTGTTTCAGCACCCTGACCGAGGCCGCAACGCCGACTGGGCACGTGGCGCGAGCGTCACGCACAAACAGGCGCTGATTCCGCTGCGTGAGGACGCCACACTTGACCTGGAGCTGGCAAAGCGATGGTCGCGCGAGGACGATGCAGACATCACCATCATCCTGACTGAGATTCCCAGGATGGCGGGCAAGCGCCCCAAGACCGCCGAGCTGCACTTCTCAGACGGTCTCGCGGTGATCTCGCTCCCCGCGCTGGGGCCGATGTTCGTCCTGCATTCCCTGCGCCGAGAACTCCACCGCGTGGTCACTGCCCTGCTCCATGAGTCGGTGGAGGCGGCGCGCGGCTACGACGGCTATTCCGCGCATGTGGAACCGCAGCAGGGAGAGGACTCCTTCTTCATATCCCCGGGCATGCTCTTCCCTGGGCGCGTGTGGCTGACCCTGGGAATGGTGGCCGCCAATGAGCCGATGTGGTCGCTGACCAAGCTCTCGGGCGTCTTCGCCGGTGCCGCAGCGACCGGAGCCTTCGGCGTCTTCTTCACCACCATCTGGGAGATGGCGAGTTTCCTCCCGCACTGGCGACTCGCCGTGGTCTCTGTGGCGGCCATCGCGATCGTCACCTCATGGCTGATCATCAGCAACAGGCTCTGGAACAGGCCCTCCGAGGTCGGCGGAGCCCGCGAGGCGTTCATGTACAACACCTCCACGGTCGTCAGCATGCTGGTCAGCGTGACCGTGCTCTATATCCTGCTGTTCGTCTCGATCCTGGTGGTGGGGCTGCTGCTCATCGAACCCAGGTTCATGTCCAACGTCCTGGGCGAGGACGCCGGCTTCATCAACTATGTGGAGATCGCCTGGCTCTCGGCCTCTCTGGGCACCTTCGCCGGGGCGATCGGCTCCAACTTCGACGACGACGCGGACCTGCAGAACCTCACGCAGGGTTCACGGGCGCTGCAGCGATACCCGAAGGACGAGGAGCAGCGCTAGCCGACGAGGCTCAGTCCCCAGGCCGCGAGCAGACCGAAACCTGCGCCCCAGAGGATCACTGACACGAGCATCCAGGCCATCACGGCATGGCGGGAGGCTCCGAAGGAGACCATCAGCGGGGCCGTGAACTGGCTCGGCAGCGCCAGGGGGCCGAGGATCGAGACCCCGGGGACGCCGAATCGATCAAAGATGCGCCGCACCTTCTCACGCTTGGCGGACTTCTCCGGGTCCACCGGTCGGGCACGCTTGTGCAGGATCGCGGTGCGCACCCAGTGGGCCACGTAGACCACCAGGATCAGTGAGAGCATATTGCCCACGACGGCGGCGATGATCGCCACGGCGGGATGCATCCCCGCCAGTATTCCGATGGGGGCGCCGAAGAAGGATTCCACGAAGGGGATCGCTGAGACCAGGATGACGCCCAGCCACTGCAGCGCGGCGGGCAGGTCCTGGGTCCAGTTCTGCAGGCCGGTGATCCAGTGGTCCTCACCCATGGTGGCGGCGAGATTGGTCGCGAGTGTCAGTGATTCGTACATGGGCTCATTCTTTCGAATCATTCGGGCCGCGTCGTCAGCCCCAGGGGTGAGCCTGGTTGCGCAGCTCACACGTTCTTGCACTTGTGCAAAGTTTCCCCGGTGCATAAGATGCATGAGTGCAAGAAACTATGAGTCAACGGGAACGCAACCAGCTCCAGAGCTGGAACGCCATCCACCGCGCCGCCTTCGAGCTGGCCAGGACGAGCGGGCCGGGTGCCGCCACGGTGGATGAGATCGCCGCTCGCGCCGGGGTGTCACGGCGAACGTTCTTCAACTACTTTCCGGTCAAGGAGGACGCGGTCCTCGGGACCCGGTCTGCGGAACTGGACCCTCTCGCCGTCGAACGCTTCCATGCCTCTGCGGAGGACGAGCTGACCCGGGTGGTGCATCTCTTTGTGGCCGTGGTCCGCACCTGCCTGCCGGAGGAGACCGCGGCCAGCCGCCGCCGAATCATCGCCGAGCACCCGCACCTGCGCGCCCGGCTGGCAGAGCTGCTGGCTCAGGTGGAGCAGCTCGTCCATGGTGCCGTGCACGCCGAGGCCGAGCAGGGCGGACTTCGTCTGCCCGGCGGTGGGGGAGAGCACGCCTTCGAGGCCCTGCTGATCCTGGCCGGAGGCATCACCAAGTTCACCTTCACCCGTTATCACGAGTCCGAGTCCGCGAGTCTCGACCCGTTCATCAGCGAGTCCATCGCCCAGTTCAGAAACGTCATGGAGAACACCCGATGACCAGTCACGACACCTCTTCTCCTTCGAAGACCACCCCGCCCAGCACTCCTGTCGGTCCGGTCCCGGGCTCTGCTCAGGCCGCTGAAGCTCCCGCGCCTGCGGAGCCGGAGACCGGGCATCTCGGTCTGATCTTCAGCGCGCTGATCCTTGCCATGCTCATGGCCTCGCTGGGCCAGACCGTGCTGGCCACGGCGCTGCCGACCATCGTGGGCGAGCTCGACGGCGTGGAGCATATGGCCTGGGTCATCACGGCCTTCATCCTCGCCTCCACCGTGATGATGCCCGTCTACGGCAAGCTCGGCGACATGTTCGGCCGCAAGCCGCTCTTCATGTTCGCCATCCTGACCTTCGTCATCGGTTCCGCACTCGGCGGCGCCGCGGACGGCATGGGTCAGCTGGTCGGTGCTCGCGTGATCCAGGGCATCGGCGGCGGCGGACTCATGATCCTGTCCCAGGCGACCATCGCCGACGTCGTCCCGGCCCGCGAGCGCGGAAAATACATGGGCGTCATGGGCGGCGTCTTCGCGTTCTCCTCGGTGGCCGGTCCGCTGCTCGGCGGCTGGCTCACCGACGGGCCCGGCTGGCGCTGGACGCTCTGGATGAATGTCCCGCTCGGACTGCTGGCCCTGGTGGGCATCGCCATCCTGTTGAAGCTCCCGGAGCGTCCCACCGAGAAGCGCGGACGCATCGACGTGTGGGGGATGGCGCTGCTCGCCGCCGCGACCACCGCCGTCGTGCTGGTGGCCACCTGGGGCGGCGGCGAGTATGCCTGGTCCTCCCCGCTCATCCTGGGACTGATCGCCGCGGCGATCATCACTGGAGCCATCTTCACCTGGGTCGAATCTCGGACTCCCGAGCCGATCATGCCGCTCATGCTCTTCCGCAACCGGAACTTCGTGCTCACCATGGTGGCGGGGCTGATCACGGGCGTGGCCATGTTCGGCGCGCTGGGGTACATGCCCACCTACCTGCAGATGGTCACCGGCTACAGCCCTGCCCAGGCGGGGATGCTGATGATCCCGATGATGGGCACGCTGCTGGTGGCGGGCATCGTCGTCGGCCGCAGGGTCAGCGCCACGGGCCGCTACAAGAAGGTGATGGTGGTCGGCAGTGTGATCACCGCACTCGGTCTCGGCCTGCTCTCCACGGTGAGCGCCGACTCTCCGGTGATCCTGGAGTGCCTCTACCTGGGCGTGCTCGGCCTCGGCCTGGGCTGCACCATGCAGCTGCTGACGCTGGTCGCGCAGAACTCCTTCGCGCTGCGCCACGTGGGCACCGCGACCGCGGGACAGAACTACTTCCGTCAGGTCGGGGCGACCCTGGGCTCCGCCGTCGTCGGTTCCCTCTTCGCCGCGCGGCTGACCCACCTGCTCAGCGAGCGGCTGCCTGCTGGTGCCGCCGATGGTGCCGGTGCGAACTCGCTGACCCCGGAGCTGGTGCGCGCGCTGCCGGATTCGATCTACACGGTGGTGGTGGAGTCCTATAACGAGGCGCTGATGCCGCTGTTCCTGGTGCTCGCACCGTTCGCGCTGATCGCCACGCTGATGCTGATCTTCGTCGACGAGAAGCCGCTGGCAACCACACTGGACCGCTGACTGCGGTGAACCGTCAGGGCCTGGTCAGTCGGGCGATGCCCAGGATGATCAGGGTGCCCACCGTGCTGCCGACCAGCACCATGATGGCTCCCACCACCCACAGCCCGGTCGAGTCCTCGCTGGCGGTCACGCTCCATGCCAGGGTGAACGAGGGCGGCAGCAGCAGCACGGTAGGCCAGCAGCGGTGGATCGAGGTCCAGATGGCGATGGCCACCAGTGTGATTCCACACCCGATGACCTGCCATGCGCGGTAGGGGCCGTGTTCCAGCCCGGTTGCCGAATCCACCCAGTACTCCTGGTCCCATCCCATCCACGCGAACCAGGAGGCGGCCGAGCCGAGGATCACGAAGGCGCTCCAGCCCAGCAGGCGGAGAAGCATCTGGGAGCGGGGCCCATGAGCGCGGGCGGAGGCGGAAGAGTCTGTCATAGCGCCATTATGTGCGGCCTGCGCATCTGCTGGGCGATCTGAGGGCGGTTCGGCGCAAAACCGGGCCAGAAATCCCCGCATATCACCCACCAGATGAGGTCAGGAGCAGAAATGGCGGGGCAGCGGAGGCGGCTCGCCTCGCCAGGTTCTTCTTCTACACGCTGTAGTAGACTCGCCCGCATCAGCCCAGGAAAGGGGTCTCCTGTGGTCCAGGGCGCGGCCCCGCCGCAGGCCAGTCGCTCCACGTTCGAAGGTCCAGATACTCCCATGACACACCAAGCAACCGCGTCCCCGCGCATGCAGGCGGCACGCATCAGCCTCCTCTCTGCCGCAGCCGGCATCGGGCTGAGCCTCGCCGCCGTCGCCGCGCCCGCCTGGGCACATGACTCCCTCATCTCCTCCTCTCCGGAGGCTGAGGAAGTCCTCGAGCGCAGCCCCGAGGAGATCACCCTTGAATTCTCCGGGGACGGACTGACCGACGGCGAGTCCATCGCCAACGTCATCGAGGTCAGCGACGCCGAAGGTGCGAACTGGCACGGCGAGACCGAGGTCGAGGGCTCCACCCTGTCCGCCGACCTCCCCGAGGAGCTGCCCGGGGGCGAATACACCGTGGCGTACCGGGCGGTCTACTCCGACGGCCACGCCGAGGAGCAGTCCTTCGACTTCGAGGTCGCGGACTCCGGGCCCGGCTCCGCCGCGGGGGAGCCGGACACTTCCGAGGACGACGACGCCGCGGCCGCTCCCAGCGAGCCGGCGGCGGAGGAGTCCGCCGCCGAAGATCCCGAAGCCCAGCAGACCATGACCCAGGCGCCCGCCGAGGAGGTCGGGTACAGCGTGGGGGTGCCCACCTGGGCGGTCGTGGCCGGGGGAATCGTCGTGCTGGGCCTGATCGCGGGCGCGGTCATCGCAGTGCTTCGCGGAAGGGCGCGGCGCCGGGGCTGACAGGCGCGCTGATGCCGGGCACGGGACCGCCGCCCTTCTGGCCAGCGGTGCGATGCGATTCAATGGAGGGATGAACTCCATGGTCTCTCTGATACTCAACGTCATCTGGCTGGTCTTCGGCGGTCTCTGGCTCGCGCTCGGCTACTTCCTCGCCGGGATCATCTGTTGTCTGCTGATCATCACGATCCCCTTCGGCATCGCATCCTTCCGCATCGGGGTCTATGCGCTGTGGCCCTTCGGGCGGACCATCGTGGATCGCAGCCCCCGGGGAGGCGGCCTGTTCTCCGCCGTGGGCAACGTCATCTGGCTGCTGGTGGCCGGAATCTGGATCGCCATCGGGCATGTGCTCACCGCGATCCCGATGTTCGTCAGCATCATCGGCATTCCGCTGGGCATCGCAAACCTGAAGCTGATCCCGGTCTCGCTGATGCCGCTGGGCAAGGTCATCGTCCCCTCCCGAGCGGTGCTGCCGACCTACCGGCACGCCTGAGCCTGCCGCACGCCACCGGGCGTCTGAGTCTGCATGCCACCGGGCGTCTGGGCCTGCCGGACGCCGGCGCATGAACCTCAGGGACGCCGGCTCCGCACTCTGCTTCAGCGCGGCGAGGATCCTCAGCCCTTGAGCAGGATCCGGCGCACGCCCCGGGAGATCGGAGCTTTGGCCAGCCGGGCGGGCTCGAAGCCGGGCAGCCTGCGCAGCACGGCCCGCTCGTGGCTGAACGTGGCCACGCTGTACTCGCCGTGGTATCTGCCCATGCCGCTGGCTCCCACGCCGCCGAAGGGGAGCGCGGAGACAGCCAGCTGGGTCATGACCGTGTTGAAGGTGATCCCGCCGGACGAGGTGCGCTGCAGCAGGTCCTCGCGGACCTCGGGACGCTCGGTGAAGGCGTAGAGGGCCAGCGGCTTCGGACGCTCGTTGATGAACTCGATGGCCTCGTGATGATCGCCCACCGCCAGGATCGGCAGGATCGGTCCGAAGATCTCGTCCTTCATGATGGCGGAGTCGGGGGCCACGTCGATCAGGACCGTCGGTGCCACGTATCTCGCGGCTGCATCGGCCGTGCCGCCCATCACGGGGATGCCGGAGCCGAGCAGCCCGGCGAGACGTTCGGTGTGGCGCTCATTGATGATGCGCCCGTAGTTCTTCGCGGTGCGCGGGTTCTTCCCGAAGGCCCGGGTCGTCACCCGGGCGATCTCCGCGGCCAGCGGCTCGGCCAGGGCGGGCGTGGTGAGCACGTAGTCCGGGGCCACGCACGTCTGGCCGCAGTTGCTGAACTTGCCCCACACGAGAGACTCGGCCGTCTGAGCGAGGTCTGCGGAGGCGTCGACCCAGACGGGGGACTTGCCGCCCAGCTCCAGGGTCACAGGCGTCAGATGTCTGGCGGCGGCGGCCATCACGATCGACCCCACAGCCCCGTTGCCGGTGTAGAAGATGTGATCGAAGCGGTGTTCGAGAAGTCGCGTGGTCACCTCGACTCCGCCCTCCACCACCTGGACGGCTTCACGGTCCAGGTACTCCGGCACCAGTCTCGCCACGGTCTGGGAGACGGTGGGAGCCAGCTCGCTGGGCTTGAGGACCACCGAGTTGCCGGCCGCCAGGGCGCCGATCAGCGGCATCAGCAGCAGGTGAAACGGGTAGTTCCAGGGTCCGATGATCAGGACCGTGCCCAGCGGCTGCGGCTGCACGTGTGCACGAGCCGTTCCTACGATGAACGGAACAGGGGTTCGTCGATCCCGAGTCCAGCGGCTCAGGTTCTTCAGGGCGTTCTTGACCTCAGATTTCACCGCCAGCACTTCGGTGAGGTGAGTCTCGACGTCGCTCTTGCCCAGATCCGCCTCCATCGCCGCATGAAACTCGCCGGCGCGCTCCTCGAGCAGTCGCAGCAGTGCCTCCAGCTGTTCGCGGCGCCACTGGAGGGGCTGGGTGAGCCCGGTCCGAAAGGCGTGCTGGGTTCCGGCCACCTGGGCGTCGAGGGTGCCCAGCGGCGTGGACACGTGCCGCTCGGACGGCGGGCGCTCGTCAGCTGCTAAGTAGGGAGTCATGGAGCGAACCTCTCGGGTCGGGGACTGCCACCACCCTACAGAGCAGCGATGCCGCAGCCGTCAGTCATGGAGCGGGGCGGTCAGCGGATCGGGGGACCGACGGTGGCGCCCGGTGGCGCTCTCGACGAGGAATCCCTCCCGGGCCCAGTACTCGAACCCGCCGATGAGCTCGCGAACTGCCGTGTGGCCCAGCGAGGCAAGGGTCAGCGCCGCTCGGGTGCTGCCGTTGCAGCCGGGCCCCCAGCAGTAGACGACGACGGCGCGATCCAGGTCTGAGCCCAGCTCAGCCGCCCGCTCGGAGAGTTCGGCGTTGGGCATGTGCAGGGCACCGGGGATATGGCCCTGGTTCCACGCTTCGGCAGAGCGGACGTCGACCACCAGCGGGGAGGCCCCGGCCGCGCGATCGGCGGCGAGGTCTGCCGGGTCGGTCTCGAAGCTGAGCTTTGCGGAGAAGAACTCCACGGCAGTCAGTGCAGGTGTCATCGGTCCATTGAACACCAGGGGCGTCTTTCGAATGGACCGCACCAGCATGAGTGTCACGCGCGGGCTTCCCGCGGCCACGTTGCTTTAGGGCAACTAATAGTTATACCGTCTAACAGTAAGCAGGATCAAGAGGTACATGGGTGGCCGCCCCGGGGGCGGTCGCAAGTGGGTATGGAGAAACCAGATGAGTGCACAGGCAGTCCCCCCGCAGCATCAGCGGATCAGACATCGTCATGACTCCGCGAGCGCGGACGTCAGCGAAGATGACAGCGCAGCCGGCTGGGCCGGCAGGTGGTCCTGGAGTGGGGGCACGAGAGCTCAGGTGCACTCGATATGACCAGATGGCCAAGGCGGCCTCCGCCGGGCTGATGTCCCACCCCCAGGTCGAATGCGCCATAGTGGAGATCTCCGGGGATGAGGCTGACCTCGTGTTCCATCTCAACTGCACGGTCACGGCAGAGTCGGACCCCTCAGACCTGATGGAGACGGTGTCCCACGGGGTGATCTCCAACATCGAGCGCATGCTGGGCACAAGCTTCACCTCGCGCCGTCTGCATTTCAACCGCAGTCTCTACCGCGACACATCAGCACGATGATCCACCCAAGACCGGCATCCTCACTCGGAGTAGGTCCATGATGGACATCACGCTGGTCGCGACGCTCAACGCGTTCCTCATGGCCGCCCTCGTGCTCACGGTGCCTGCCCTGGTGATCATCGGAGTCTGGACGGCGGTCGGGGAATTTCTGCGCGGCTGAATGCCTTCCACCGTCCATGACCTCCTCCGACGAAACCTCGTCCTCTCCCGCGACTCGCACCGCACTGATCGTGGGCGCCTCGGGGATCACTGGATCGGCGATCGGCGAACAGCTCGTCGCCGAAGGTTGGGATGTGCTGGCGCTTTCGCGCAGCGCATCTTCCACGCCGGGGCTGCGCGGGGTGGCCGCCGATCTCCGCGACCCTGCGAGCTTGACTGCGGCGCTCGCGGAGCACCGACCCACTCATGTCTTCTTCACCGCCTGGCAGAAGCAGGACACCGAGGCCGAGAACATCCGGGTCAACCAGGCGATGCTGCATGACCTTCTTGCAGCGCTCTCCCATGCCCCGCTCGAGCATGTGGCCATCGTGACCGGGTTGAAGCACTATCTGGGCCCTTTCGAGGCCTATGCCGCCGGTGCCACGCCCGAGACTCCTTTCCACGAGGAGGAGCCGCGGCTGGAGACCCCCAACTTCTACTACGCGCAGGAGGATGAGCTGTTCGCCGCGGCGGAGACCCAGGGATTCACCTGGTCCGTCCACCGTGCGCACACGATCATCGGGCACGCTGTGGGCAATGCGATGAACATGGGCCTGACCATCGCGGTCCAGGCCACGCTGGCCAAGGAGCTCGACCTTGACTTCGTGTTCCCGGGCAGTGAGCAGCAGTGGAACGGGCTCACCGACATGACCGACGCCGGCCTGCTCGCCGAGCAGATGATCTGGGCCTCCACTGATCCGGCAGGGGCGAACGAGCCGTTCAACATCGTCAACGGCGACGTGTTCCGGTGGCGGTGGATGTGGCCCCGCCTCGCCGCCGACCTCGGGGTCGCCCCCGAGCGCGTGGTCGGATTCTCCGCGACCCCTCGCCCGCTCGAGGAGCAGATGGCACCGCACGAGTCCGCATGGCCCGCGATCGCGGAGAAGCATGGACTGGTGGAGACGGACATCAACAGACTCGCCTCCTGGTGGCACACCGATGCCGACCTGGGGCGTGAGATGGAGGTCGTCACGGACATGGGCAAGAGCCGCGACGCCGGATTCCTCGCCCACCGCAGAACCGAGCAGGCGTTCAAAGACCTCTTCGCCCGCTACCGCGCGGACCGGGTCATCCCCTGAATCTCTCCACGGTCTGCACTGTGAGTCAGTCCTGGACCGCAGCAACGGCCTCGATCTCGACCAGCTGATGCTCATACCCGAGCATGGAGACGCCGAGCAGCGTGCTGGGCGGATCGTGGTCACCGAAGGCGGAGCGCACCGCTCTCCAGGTCTCAAGAAGATCTGCGCGGCGGGCTGACGCGACGAGCACGCGCGTGTTCACCACGTCCTGGAGACCGGCTCCGGCGTCTCGCAGGGCAGTGCGCAGGTTCTCCACGCACTGTTCGGCCTGGGCGGTGCAGTCATCGATCCCCACGGTGAAGCCGTCCTCGTCCAGCGGGCAGGCGCCAGCCATGAAGATCAGCCTCGACCGCCCCGGCACCTGTGCGGCGTAGGCGTATTCGACTCCCGGGAACAGCGATGCCGAGCGGATGAATCGGGTTGACGCTGTCATCGGGACTCCTCAGTCTCAGGCGATGCACTGTGCCGCGTCGACGCGTCGTCCCGCGCGAGCTTCAGCAGCTCGGTCTCGCGGCAGGTCTCCCTCCGGGAGGCCGTCTTGTATCAGCCTACGCGAATGCTTATACTTGTCCCTACAACCAATAAATCCACCCACTTTGGAATCCAGGTGCAAGACCATGTCCCACACTGCCTCTGACGAGCAGACGCTCAGCTCCGCCGCCGCCATGGACGCGGTGACACTTCACGTCGGCGATCTCGAGCTGATGTCCTCCTACTACAACCAGGCCCTCGCGCTCGCCCCCGTGGAGGAGATCGCCCGGGGTGGCCAGGTGCATCGCGTCCTGGGTCGAGGCAGCGTCCCGATGCTGCGCCTCGTGCACACGCCGGATCTTCCATCCGTCAACCCCCGGGACGCGGGGCTGTTTCACACGGCGTTCCTCTTCGAGAGTCCTGCGGCGCTGGCGGCAACGGTGCATCGGGCCGCCTCCGATTCGCGGTCGCAGTTCGTGGGATCCAGTGATCACCTGGTCAGTGAGGCCTTTTACTTCACGGATCCGGAGGGCAACGGAATCGAGGTGTACCGGGACCGGCCGCGGGAAAAGTGGGAGTACCGCAACGGGGAGCTGCAGATGGCGAGCTACCCGTTGGATCCGACGGAGTACCTGCGGCGGCATCTTGGAGATGCTCCGGCGGGAACGCCGAGCGCCCCGGGAACGGTGGGTCATGTCCACCTGCAGGTCGGTGACGTGGATCAGGCGCGTGCGTTCTACGTGGAGGCTCTGGGCTTTCAGACCACCGTGAGCAGCTATCCGGGTGCACTCTTCGCCGCCGCTGGCGGGTATCACCACCATGTGGCCATGAACATCTGGAACAGTCGAGGAGCCGGTCCTCGTGCCGCCCGGCTGGGACTGGGTGATGTCGCCATCTCGGTTCCGCTGCGTGAAGACCTCGATGCCCTGGCCGCCCGGCTGCGGGCGCGCAGCATCTCCCATGACGACGACGGGCGTCGGATCGCCACTCGTGACCCGTGGGGCACCCAGGTCACTGTCGCGCTGCCGGGTGGGACGACGGAGGAGCTTCTCGCGCGCTAGACCGTCCAGTTGAAGAGGCGCTGGCCGCTCCTGCGTCGCCGGCAGGCCGGCGGCGTTCTGGGGGCGGGGCTCTGCGGACGAGGTGATCACCCAAGCGGCCGTGGCGCGCACCGCATCGTGGCTGCCGCTGCACACGTCTCCCCAGGAGCGTGTATACCAAGGTCTGGGCCACAGCATGCATGCGGAGCAGATCAGCGACGCGCAGCAGTTCTGCCGAGCTGAGCTCGCGGCGGGTTCAGTCGAGGGAGGCTGAATCTGCGGAGACCGAGGGATGCCGACGTGCCTGTTCCGCAGTCACGTCGGCATCATGGGCCGCGTAGAGCGGACGCAGGGTGTCCCCCGCGTCGAGGCGATCCAGGATGCGGCTCGTGATATCGGTGAGCTGGGTGACCTGCTCGGGGCTCAGCCCGTCCAGCACCAGTGAACGGACCGCCTCGACATGCCCCGGCGCCGCCGCGACGACCTTCTCCCATCCGCTCTCGGTGAGCACGGCATTCGTGGCGCGGCGGTCCTCCTCACAGGGGCTGCGCCTGAGGTATCCCCGCTTCTCGAGCCGGGAGACCACATGGGACAGGCGCGGGAGCGTGGCGTTGGTCACCTGTGCCAGGTAGGTCATCCGGAGCGTCTGATTCTCCGATTCCGAGAGGAAGGAGAGCACCCGGTAGTCAAAATGGGTCAGTTCGGCATCCCGACGAAGCTGGCCGTCGAGGGCACCGGGCAGCATCTCCAGGATGGAGGCGAGCCTCACCCAGGCGGCGAGTTCATACGATGTCAGCCAACGGGTGGTCATGGTTCTTCTCTCTGCGGGACGCGAAACCGTTTTCGCGACAACTTTACGCGGCGGCCGTGGCGTCGTGCTCAGGCGGTGGGGACGGTGTCTCCCAGTGAGGCGATGTCGATGACCGCGCGGTAGCGCACATCGCCGGAGACGACCTTGTCGTAGTACGCGGCCACCTGGTCGGCCTGGATCAGCTCCGTGGTGGCGGTGATGCCGTGCTCGGCGCAGAAGTTGAGCATCTCCTGGGTCTCCGGCAGCCCGCCGACCATGGAGCCGGCGTAGTTGCGGCGCATGGTGAGCAGCGAGAACATCTGGAAGGACTGCTCCTCGCTCGGGGCTCCGACGTTGACCATGGTCCCGCCCCGGCCCAGCAGACCGAGGAAGGAGTCCAGGCTGACCGAAGCACCCACGGTGTTGATGATCAGGTCGAAGCTGCCGGCGAGGTCTGTGAAGGCCTGGCCGTCCTCGGTGGCGCGGTACGCGAAGGCGCCGAAGCTCAGTCCGTCCTCCTTCTTGCTGTCGGTGCGGCTGAGCACAGTGATTTCGGCACCCATGGCCGCGCCGATCTTGACCGCGATGTGTCCCAATCCGCCCATGCCGATCACGCCGACCTTGACGCCTGGACCGGCCCCGTAGCGCTTGAGCGGGGCGTATGTGGTGATTCCGGCACAGAGCAGCGGAGTGGTGGAGGCGGGGTCCATGCCTTCCGGGATGCGCAGCACGAAGTGGTCGCGGACCACGATCTGCTGGCTGTAGCCGCCATGGGTGGTCTCGCCGTCCTTGTCCTGTCCGTTGTAGGTCGCGACGACGCCCTGGCTGCAGAACTGCTCCTCGCCGTCTCTGCAGGCTTCGCATTCCATGCAGGAGTCGGCGAAGCAGCCGACGCCCACAGTGTCGCCGACGGTGAACTCGGAGACTTCGGCGCCGACCTCGACCACGTCTCCGACGATCTCGTGTCCAGGGGTCATCGGGTAGCTGGCGCCGCCCCATTCATTGCGGACCTGGTGGATGTCGGTGTGGCAGATGCCGGCGTAGCGGATGGCGATGCGCACGTCATCGGCGCGCAGGCTGCGTCGCTGGAGCGGGCGGGTGGTGAAGTCACCCTCGGCGTTGTCGGCCTGGAGCGCGGTGATGGTCGTCGTCATAGGGGTCCTCAGCTGTGGGGAATGGGGAGACGGCGCAGGGCCGCGGCGCGCAATCCAGCTCGCCGCGGCCCTGCAGGGGTGTGTGAGACCGTTCTGGTCTCGGGGATCAGCTCTCGAAGGTGGCGTCCAGAGTGATGTCCACTGCGGCCAGTGCCTTGCTGACCGGGCAGCCGGTCTTGGCCTCTTCGGCGGACTTCAGGAAGGTGTCCTCGTCGATTCCGCTGACTTCGCCGCTGACGATCAGCTTGATGCCCGTGATCTTGAAGCCGCCGTCGGGATCCTCGCCCAGGGAGACCTCGGCCTTGACGTCCAGGGACTCCACGGTGCCGCCGGCGCCGGTGAGCACGGCGGAGAGCTGCATGGCGTAGCAGGAGGAGTGTGCTGCCGCGATCAGCTCCTCGGGGCTGGTGGTGCCATTGGCTTCTTCTGCTGTGCGCTTGGGGAACGACACATCATAGGTGCCGACCTTGGAGCTGCTCAGCTCAACCTGGCCGGAGCCCTCCTGGACTGATCCGTTCCATGCAGTGCGGGCTGTGCGTGTAGGCATATCTGTTCTCCTTGGTTGTTCCGGTTGATCTTGGCTGTGGCTTGTCGTCGATGTTGATTGTCGTGCGCGGTATCAGTCTCCCGGATGCGGCCTGACGATTCCTGAACGCGGACGGGAAGGCGCCGAAGGGCGGCGCAGAGCAGGTCAGTCCCGCACCGGCGCGTCCAGGATCTTCAGACTTCGGCAGCGGTTGATCGCGGCGTGGATCTCGTGGGCTCGGGGCCGGGCGAGGTGCCCGGGATGCCCGCGGTGCGTGGACAGCGAGTCCAGTCCCTCGGCCTCGACCTGCTCCAGCAGCGCCGTGACCATGCCGGCGATGTCACTGGTACCGTCGGCGCTCTCGGCGAGCCGGTCCAGGGCCTTGGCGATGGCCTCTGTCTGGGCCACGTCCACGAGCTGGGTGACGGCGGCCAGGTCCACGTCCTCGGGTCCGTACTGGATGGTCTCGCGACCGCGGCTGCGGGCGGGCTTGGTCTTCTTCGCCGGGCGCAGGGAGCCCCGTCGGGGCACGCGCGCAGCGACCTCGGCGAAGGCTGGCGGGTCTGCGGCCGAGGTGTGTGCCGACGTCGGGTTCTCCATGGCGATCTGCCGGGCCTGGGCAGTGACGTCCCGCAGGGTGTAGTCCTGCAGGACGATCACGTGATCGGCGACGTCGAAGAACGCCCCGGAGCCGCCGGCCACCAGGACCGTGGAGATTCCGCGCTCGGTGAAGAGCGGACGGACCCTGTCTACGAAGGGCGTGATCGGCTCGTGTTCGGCGGGGATGAGCTGCCGCATGCGCTCGTCGCGGATCATGAAGTTGGTCGCTGAGGTGTCCTCGTCGATCAGCAGAGCACTCGCGCCCGCCTCCACCGCTTCCACGAGGTTCGCCGCCTGCGAGGTGGAGCCGGAGGCGTTGGTGCTGGAGAAGCTGCGGGTGTCGGTGCCTGAGGGCAGCCCCGAGATGAAGGGCGAGATGTCCACGCCGGCGGCGGCGCGGCCGTCCTCCGCACGGATGGACACCGCGTCCGCGCGGGTGATGACCCATTCACGGCCGTCGCCGGCGACATGCGGATAGACGCCGCGTTCGATCGCCCGCAGCAGCGTGGACTTGCCGTGGTATCCGCCGCCCACGATCACGCTGATGCCCTCGGGCACGCCCATGCCGGTGAGTGTCCGCCCGCTGGGCAGCTCAAAGCTGACTCGCAGCGCGTCCGGGCTGCGGAACGCCACGACGTCACCCTCCAGCGGATGGTCCGAGTCTCCTGCTCGCCGCGGCAGGACAGAGCCGTCGGCCAGGAAGCAGATCAGGCCCCTGTCGGTCAGCTGGGACCGCAGCCCTGCCTGGTCGCGATAGAGGGTGACGTGGTCCCGGAGCGCGTCGACATCCAGGCCGGCGCCCAGCAGTGAGTCCTGGGCGATGCGCGGAAGCGTCTGGGTGAGCAGTCGAGCTGCCCTGCGGCCCAGCGCCCTGCGCCCGGCGGCGGGAAGGCTGACGGCGATGCGCACCTCGATGAAGTCCTGCGTGATCAGCACGCTGGTGCGCTCGAGCACCTGCTGCCCGGGGGTGCCGATGCTGATCGCACTGCGGTCTTCGGGCTCCTCGCGGCCGGTGCGCAGCCTGGCCGCGAAGGCCCGGGTCAGGAAGTCTCCGGCCGCGACCCGGCCGTGGTGGTCCGAGAGCAGCTCGGCGGGGAGGGCCGCCTGCGTGCGGCTGACGCGCAGTCGCATCAGCGAGGGCGGCGCGAACGGATCCACCTGCACCTTGTCCACAGACAGCCGGAGGTTCCCGAGATCATAGGACCCGGTCAGCTGCTTATAGGAGGCGTATCCCCGGCCGTCGAGGGCCGTGAGCATCGTGCTCAATGAGTGCTGATCGTCCATGCGCCCCGAGTGTAGTGGCGCTGCCGCTTCCGTGTTCCCCTGGTCCGCGATGGTCCCGTCTGGGGTCTGCTCCACCTCAGCGTGGCCGTGGGTCGCCGAGGCCTGTCGGACTCTGGGCCCGCGCGACGTTCCACCCTGCGCGGACGAGCGGGATCTGCAGCGGCAGCCGGGCCAGGGTGACCGCCCGCGCTCGCGGGCTGCTCCAGAATCTCTTCACCGAGTAGATGTTCGCCGGGTAGACCGCGAGCATCAGCGCCGCCGTGCACAGCCCGCCGGTGTTCCGCGTCGCGGGAACGGCCAGCAGGACCGCGCAGCCGAGCTCGGCGACGCCGCTGGCATAGGTGACCGCGCGCCTGTTGCCCAGCTGCGGCGGAACGATCGAGTCGAAGGGGCTCGGGTGCAGAAGGTGGAGGGCTCCGGTGAAGCTGAGGAGCCCGGCCAGGGCCAGCGCCTGCTGGTCGGTGTTCATCTGGCTTCCTCCTGGCGGGAACGAGGGTGGGACAAGGGCGGGAATGAGGGTCGATGATGAGGGTCGATGACGAGGGCTGACGACCAGGGTGACAGCACCGATCCGTGACAGCCAGTGACGACTGCGCAGTGACAGCCCGTGGTCCCCGCGCAGTGAGACACTGATTCCATGACCGGTGCTTCTCTCAGGGTGATCCGCGGGCTGTGGGGCTCCACTCATCCCGGACCCACTCTGGTGGTCACTGTACTCGCGGCGGCGCTCTCGCTCGCCGCAGGGCTGGGTCCTGGGCGGATCGGGCTGCTCACAGCCGCGGTCTTCGCCGGCCAGCTCTCGGTGGGCCTGTCCAATGACGCCTTCGACGCCGCACGTGACCGGGCCGTGGGGCGCACCGACAAACCCATCGCGCGCGGCGAGATCAGCACATCCGCCGCATGGACGGCCGCGTTCGTCTCGCTGGCCCTCGCCCTGGCCCTCTCGGTCCCGCTGGGTCTGGGGCTGGTCGCCGCACATGCACTCTTCCTGGCCTCGGCCTGGTCCTACAACGCGGGGGTGAAGGCCAGTCCGCTGTCCATCGTGCCGTTCATCCTCGGCTTCGGCGCCTTCCCGGCCTTCGCCACTCTCGCGGCACCGGATCCCCAGCTCGCGGCGTTCTGGGCCCTGCTCGCCGGCGGTGCGCTGGGGGCCGCGATCCACCTGACCAATGTGCTGCCAGATCTCGACGACGACGCCCGCACCGGCATCTCCGGGCTGCCGCACCGGCTCGGTGCCCGGCCCTCGGCGGCGCTCGCGGCCGCTGCCGTGCTGACCGGAGCGATCGCCGTGACCGCCGGCGCGGCGCAGGGGGAGCTGGCGGAGATCCCAGCGATCTCCTGGGTATTCTTCGCACTGGAGGTCGCCGTGGTTCTGGTGACCTTCCTCCTGGCGGTGAAGGGACGCTCCGGGCGGGTGCTGTTCCGCCTCGTGATGCTGGCGGCCCTGCTCCTGGCCGCCCAGCTGGTGGCAGCCGGCGGTTCGCTCACCGGCTGAGCCGCTGGCCCAGGTCGGTCGGCGACTCAGGCGGCGGAGTCGAAGCCCATCGCGTAGGCGCGGGTGAAGGCGGTGCCGACGCCGGGGCCCAGCATCAGACGCACCCCCTGGCCGCGCAGCCGGTTCAGCGTCGGTGCGGCGGGCCGGCCCAGCCGCGTGTTCAGCCCGGCGAGTGCGGCGGCCCGGCGCGCGGAGCCCAGCCGCTGCTGTTCCCAACGCTGCAGGGACTCCTCTGGGGCCGATCCGGTGTTGATCCATCGGGCCAGCAGGGGCGCCAGTGTGGCGGCGTCCAACAGGCCCAGGTTCATGCCCTGGCCCCCGATCGGGCTGACCTCGTGGGCGGCATCCCCGATCACCAGCAGACGGCCGCTGCGCATTCGCGGAGCTACGAAGCGGCGCACCCCGAACCCCGTCACATCGCCGGTGACCTTCTCGCCGTGGGCCGCCAGCGTCCGTTCCATCCTGGCGGTGCGCGGCCGGGCCTCTGCGGAGGCGCGCGGGAAGTCCCAGGCGACGAAGCGTCGTCGTCGTCCGGGCAGCGGGAAGGACTCCAGCACCCCGGCCTTCTCCAGATGGACGACGGCGGTGGCCGCGTCCTCGCGGTCTGAGACCTCGGCGTCGGTCATCAGATAGCGGTCCTGGTAGGTGTGCGCCGCGGGGTTCCGGTACACCAGGTCGCGGGAGCGGGGCCCGCCGGCCAGGACCACGAGCGGGGCGCGTCGATCCCGCTGGCTGGTGCGCAGATCCACATGGTCCGCGGCGGGACAGAGCGCGCTGACCTGGACTCCGCGCTGCGGCTCCGGCGCCACTGTCGAGAGCACCTTCTCCGTGGCGGCCTGCGGAAGCGTGGCGACGAAGGGAAATCGAGTGGAGAGACGGTCGAAGCGCACGGTGCCCAGCAGTCGACCCTGGGAGCGGGCCTCGCCGCGGCCCACCCGGACCGCGTGCTCCAGCAGGGCCTCCGTGAGCCCGGAGTCCTCCAATGCGGCGAGCACCGGGGCATGGACGCCGATGGCTCGGCTGTCCGATCCCCTCTGCTCGCGCTGCTCCAGGACCTCGACGCTGACCCCGCGGCGGAACAGCTCGCCGGCCATCAGCAGGCCCACCGGGCCTGCGCCGATCACGATGACCTCAGACATGCCCGGCCCCCTGGGCCAGCAGCCGGAAGGGAGCGGGGGAGGAGACGTCCCAGTCCGGGCCCAGTGCGGAGGCCAGCTCCGCGCGCTGATAGCTGCGCCGGATCGAGCGCAGGCCGTCCGTGCGCAGGAAGGTGCCGGGAGCCAACGGGGTGATGGCCACGGAGTAGAGCCCATAGGCGAGGCGCCCGCGGGCGATGTCCGTGTGCATCACCGTGCCCGAGCAGAGCTGACGGGAGGCGGCGGTGAACTGCTGAAGCTCGGCCGCGCTCAGGTGGTGCAGGACGTGGTTGGAGAGCACGACGTCGAAGCTCTCGCCGCGGGAGATCAGCTCATCGGCATCGGCGCAGAGGAAGCTGATGCCGGGTTCGGCCCGGGCGCGGGCAGCCTCGTGGGCCCGCGGATCCGGGTCGGCCCCGGTCCAGTCCACCGCGATGCCGTCGCGGGCCGCCAGCTCGGCCAGGCGGGCGAGGACGTCACCACCTCCGGAGCCGAGATCCAGCACGCGGGCCGGCCGGTCGAGGCTGGTCAGGATGCCGCGCAGCCGACGGCGGTAGATCAGGTCCCAGCCGGAGATCAGGCGGTTGACCAGTCCGAACCGGCGCAGGGTCGCGTTCAGGCGCTGTGGATCGCAGTTCGGGTCATCCATGAGCTCGAGCAGCTGCTCGTCGCGACGGGAGAGGTTCACCGGGGTCATGGGATTCACCGCTCAGGAGATCTTGTGCAGCAGGGCAGACTCCACGGTGAGTCCGGGACCGAAGGCGAGCGCCGCGATGGGCCCGGAGACGTCAGGGTCCTCCAGCAGCCGGCGCAGAATGAAGAGCAGCGTCGCGCTGGACATGTTTCCGTTCTCGCGCAGCACCGCGCGGGAGGCACTCAGCGCGGTGGACTCCAGGCCCAGGCCGGTCTCCACCCGGTCCAGGACGCTGCGCCCCCCGGGGTGCACCGCCCAGGCCGCGGGGGCGTCGGCCTCTCCGAGGAAGCGGTCGACGGCGGCGCGGATCTCGCGTCCGATGATGCGTGGGACCTCGGCCGAGAGGGTCATGTTGAAGCCGTGATCGCCGATGGTCCAGACCATGTCGGACTCTCCCTCGCTGGTCAGGGCTGTGGCGAAGCGCTCCAGGCGGATCCCGCCGGCCCGACCGACGGCGTCGTCGGAGGTCACCACCGCCGCCGCGGCCCCATCGGCGAAGACCGAGGCGGCGACGATCTGCTCCGCATCGGCGGTGTCGCGGATGTGCAGCGAGCACAGCTCCACGCAGACCACCAGCACCACCGCCCCAGGCTGGGCGGCGGTGATCTGCGAGGCCGCCCGCAGTCCTGGCAGCGCCGCGGCGCAGCCCATGAACCCGAGGTGGCTGCGCTCCACCGTCTCCGGCAGCCCGAGGTCCCGGATCAGCCGGTAGTCCAGGCCGGGAGCGAAGAATCCCGTGCAGGAGACCGTGACGACGTGGGTCACCTGGCTGGGCATGATGTCTCCCTGGGCGAGGGCGCTGCCGGCAGCCTCGGCCGCGAGCACAGGGGCAGCGCGGCGGTAGAGATCATTGCGCGTGCCGGTGGTGGGGGAGAGCAGGGTGGCGCCCTCGCCGATGAACTCTCCGTCGGGGGTGCCGGCGAGACCCGACAGCACGGTGTGGCGCGTCTCGATGCCAGCGGCGTCGAAGGCGGCGCCGATCAGCCGACGCGTCAATCTGCTGGCGTCGGGCTGCTCAGCGAAGAAGGCGCGCAGGTCCTGCTGCGGGACCGATGTCGCCGGCAGTGCGGTGCCGATTGAGGTGATGCGCGCGGGCATGTCACCACTAAACCATGACGGCGAAGATTTGGTCGGCTGAGCCTCGCTACGCCGTCTCGGGGTGCTCATCGGAGAAGGCGGAGGACTGCATCCCGGTGATGTAGGCCGCCTGGTTGACGTGCGCCACGGCGTCCAGGGAGATGCTGACCAGCCGCGCCGAGCGCGTCACCGGGGGGTCCCACTGCTCATCGATGACCTCGGTCAGGTCGGCTTCGTCCAGCGAGTCGAGGTAGGTCAGCTGGGCCTGGACCGCGGCGCGCAGGTGCTCCAGCAGCAGGTCGGTGTCCTCGACGTGGATCTGGCGGGCCTGGCTCCCGCTGTGGCCAAGACCCATGTCGTGATCCTCGAGTCCGAGGCTGAACCGTGCGTCGAAGCCCTGGGCGGTCCACGCCGGTTCCGTCCCGGAGAGCGCGGCGATCTGCTCATCGATCTCGCGGGCGGAGTGCCACAACAGCCAAGCGATGGAATTGTCATGATGCGGGTGCGCGTTCACCAGCTCCGGCGTCAGCGCCGGGCGCAGGGCCCGGGCCTCATCGAGAGGACGCTGGGCGATGTCTCTGAGAATGTCGAGGCTGCTCATGGACATACATTACATTCTGAATAACTCCACCATGCCTCTCACATGGTGAGAAAGTTGTGTGTTTCAATTGACGCCGGACACGGAGGACACCCCGTGTCTCCGGCCGCCGCAGCACCCCGCCGACGGTCGCCCATCACTCGCAAGGACTTGAATCATGGCATCAGCTGGACAGCGGCGCCGCGTGCTCAGCGCGGTCGGCCTCACGGCATCGCTCGCACTCGTGCTCGCAGCATGCGCCGAGACGGAGAACATCGACGGTGGAGGCGACTCGGAAGATTCCGGGGGCAGCATCGCCATCGGAACCACTGACGTGGTCACATCCCTGGACCCTGCCGGTTCTTATGACAACGGCTCCTTCTCCGTGCAGAACCAGGTCTATCCATTCCTGATGAACACCCCCTATGGCAGCCCGGACGTCGAGCCGGACATCGCCGAGTCCGCGGAGTTCACCGAGCCCACGCAGTACACCGTCACGCTGAAGGAGGGTCTGACCTTCGCCAACGGCAACGAGCTGACCTCCTCCGATGTGAAGTTCACCTTCGACCGCCAGCTGGAGATCGCCGATCCCAACGGACCGTCCTCCCTGCTCTACAACCTGGACAGCGTCGAGACCCCGGATGACCAGACCGTGGTCTTCAACCTCAACAGCGAGGACGACCAGACGTTCCCGCAGATCCTCTCCTCGCCGGCAGGCCCGATCGTGGATGAGGATGTCTTCTCCGCCACCGAGCTGACTCCCTCCGAGGAGATCGTCGAGGGCGACGCGTTCGCCGGGCAGTATGCGATCACGGATTACACCGAGAACGAGCTGATCCGCTACGAGGCCTTCGAGGACTACCAGGGTCTGCTCGACCCGGCGGAGACCGACGTCGTCACCGCGCAGTACTTCACCGAGGAGACCCAGCTCAAGCTTGCAGTGCAGGAGGGCGACATTGATCTGGCCTTCCGCAACCTGAGCCCCACCGACCTCGGTGACCTGCGTGAGGACGAGAATGTCACCGTCCATGACGGCCCCGGCGGCGAGATCCGCTACATCGTCTTCGACTTCAACACGCAGCCCTTCGGTGCCGAGACCGAGGACGCCGACGAGGAGCAGGCCCTGGCCGTGCGCCAGGCAGCGGCGAGCCTGCTGGACCGCGAGGCGCTGAGCGAGGAGATCTACCAGGGCACCTACACCCCGCTGTACTCCTACGTCCCTGAGGGCCTGACCGGTGCTGTCGAGCCGCTGCGTGAGATGTACGGCGACGGCGAGGGCGGCCCGGATGCCGAGGCTGCTGCCAGCGCGCTGGAGGAGGCCGGTGTCGAGACACCGGTCGAGCTGAACCTGCAGTACAGCCCGGATCACTACGGCAACTCCTCGGATGAGGAATACGCCATGATCGAGAGCCAGCTGGAATCCGATGGTCTCTTCGAGGTCAACCTGCAGTCCACGCTGTGGGACACGTACAACTCGGAGCGCGTCGAGGGCGTCTACCCGGCCTACCAGCTCGGCTGGTTCCCGGACTACTCGGATGCAGACAACTACCTCGCCCCGTTCTTCCTGGAGGACAACTTCCTCGTCAACGGCTACTCCAACCAGGAGGTCAACGACCTCATCCTGGAGCAGGCCAGCACCTCCGACGAGGCAGAGCGCACCTCCATGATCGAGGAGGCCCAGGAGCTGGTGGCAGAGGATCTCTCCACGCTGCCGTACCTCCAGGGTGCACAGGTCGCGGTCTCGGGCACTGACATCAGCGGCGTGACGCTGGATGCGTCCTTCAAGTTCCGCTACGCCTCGCTGACCCGCTGATCTGTCGACCCGCTGATGCTGCCGGTCTGGGCAGCGTCGCATGAGAAATTCTGAGAGAAGAGGACCAGCGTGACCATCGCTGACACAGCAACGGCTCCGGCCGCCGCCGCCACCGGAAAGACATCCGGGGGCGGCGGTCTGGGCCGCTACATCCTGGTGCGGTTTCTGCTGATCATCCCCACCGTGTTCATCCTGGTGACGCTGGTCTTCTTCCTCATGCGGGTGGTCGGTGACCCGATCTCCGCCTCGGTGGGAGGTCGGCTGACCCCCGACCAGCTCAACGCCCGCCTTGCCGAGGCCGGGTACGACCGGCCCGTGCTGGTGCAGTACTTCGAGTACATCGGCCAGATCTTCACCGGAGACTTCGGCCGCACCCTCACGGACAATCGTGAGATCAGCGAGATCCTGGTGACCTACGGCACCGGAACTCTCGAGCTGGTCATCTACTCCCTGATCGTCGCGCTCGCGGTCGGCATCCCGCTGGGACGCTTCGCCGCCTACCGCCGCGATCAGATCCCGGATGCGCTGCTGCGGATCTTCGCGATCCTCTGCTACGCCACTCCTGTCTTCTTCGCCGCCCTGCTGCTGAAGCTCGTCTTCTCCGTCTGGCTCGGCTGGTTCCCGCTGGGCGGCCGGGCGAGCACGAGCACCCAGCTGGTGCTCGACCGGATCTCGGGCTCCACGGGGATCAACATCATCGACGCGCTGCGCACCGGGCGGTGGGACCTCATCTCGGATGTGCTGGCACACGCGGTGCTGCCCGCCGTCGCCCTGGGTCTGCTCACCGCCGGAGTGTTCCTGCGGCTGGTGCGGACCAACCTCATCGGCACTCTCTCCATGGACTATGTCGACGCCGCCCGCTCCCGCGGAGTGCGCGAGGGCCGGCTGCTGCGCAAGCACGCGTACAAGCCGGCGCTGATCCCGATCATCACGGTCATGGGCATGCAGATTGCGCTGATGCTCGGCGGCGCCATCCTGACCGAGACGGCGTTCGGCTGGCGCGGGCTGGGCTTCCAGCTCGCCCAGTATCTCGGCGCCCGCGACTTCGTGGCCGTGCAGGGGATCGTGGCGCTGCTCGCCGTGATCGTCGCGCTGACCAACTTCGCCGTGGACGTCCTCGCCGCGCTGATCGACCCGAGAGTGAGGTACTGACCATGTCTGTTCCCACTGATGACCATTCCTCCGTCCCGGAACCTGTGGAGGGCTCCGGCGCGGAGGCCGATCCCCTCGTGACCGGCCAGGCCCGCCAGCGTGAGCCGCGCTGGAAGCGGCTGCCCGTGGTCTGGCAGCTGCGCCGCAGCACCGGACTGCAGCGCGGCATGCTCGTCGCCGGGCTGGTGCTCTGTGCCGTGTTCATCCTCGCGGCGGTGCTTGCTCCGCTGATCGCCCCCTACGGCTTCAACCAGCTCTCCGACGCCGAGGGCACCTTCCCCCGCCAGGCCGAGCCTTCGTCCCAGTTCTGGTGGGGAACCACCGTCGGCGGCTATGACGTCTTCTCCCGGGTCGTCTGGGGTGCCCAGACCGCAGTGCTGACCGTGGTGCTCGCCGTCGTCCTCTCGATCTTCCTGGGCATCGCACTGGGTCTGATCTCGGGCTACCTCGGCGGCTGGCTGGACCGGATCCTGGTCACCATCGCCGACGCCATCTACGCCTTCCCCTCGCTGCTGCTGGCGATCGTGGTCTCCATCGTGATCTCCGGCGGCGAGTCCGGATTCATCAGCGGCATCCTGGCGGCGGCCATCTCGATCACCGTGGTCTTCGTGCCGCAGTACTTCCGCGTGGTGCGTGCCGAGACGGTGCGGCTCAAGGCGGAGCCCTTCGTGGAATCTGCTCGCGTGCTGGGAGCGTCCACGCCGCGGATCCTCTCCCGGCACGTGCTGCGCAACGCCACCCGGTCTCTGCCGCTGATCGTCACGCTCAACGCCTCCGAGGCGATCCTCACCCTCGCCGGGCTGGGGTTCCTCGGCTTCGGCATCAACCCCACGGCGGCCTCCGAGTGGGGCTATGACCTCAATCGGGCGATCTCCGACGTCGCCGGCGGGATCTGGTGGACCGGTGTCTTCCCGGGCGCCGCCATCGTCCTGCTGGTCCTCGGCATCACACTTGTCGGTGAGTCGCTCAACGATCTCTCCGATCCTCGTCTGCGGATCCGGCGCCGCCCCAAGCGCGTGCCCCGGCGCACCGCCACGGTCATGAAGGGAGCGGCGTGATGACCGCTGTTCAGCACAACGAAGGTGCGGCCTCCGCCGCCGAACCCGCCGTCGACATCCGTGATCTGCGCATCAGCTTCGCCACCGACGGCGAGCCGGTCAGCGCCGTGGACGGGGTTTCGCTGCACGTGCAGCCCGGCGAGGTGCTGGCGATCGTCGGCGAGTCCGGGTCCGGAAAGACCGTGACCGCCAAATCCATCCTCGGTCTGCTGCCCGACAACGCCACTGTCTCCGGTGCCGTGGTGCTTCAGGGCAACGACGTCGTCCAGCTCTCCGGCGCGCAGCTGCGCCAGGTCAGGGGCCGCGACGTGGCGATGGTCTTCCAGGAGGCCTCCACCGCGCTGAACCCGGTCTATACGGTCGGCTGGCAGATCGCCGAGGGCCTGCGCGCCCACGGCAAGTACTCCAAGAAGCAGGCGAGGGAACGCGCCGTCGAGATCCTCGGCACGGTCGGCATCCCCGACCCGGAGAAGCGGGTCGACCAGTACCCCCACCAGTTCTCCGGCGGACAGAAGCAGCGCGTCGTGATCGCCATGGCGCTGGCGCTGGGTTCCAAGGTCATCGTGGCCGATGAGCCCACCACGGCTCTGGACGTCACCGTGCAGGCTGAGATCCTGGACCTGCTGCGCCGGGTCCGTGATGACTTCGGCCGCGCCATCGTGCTCATCACCCACAACATGGGTGTGGTCGCAGACCTCGCCGACCGCGTCGCCGTGATGTACCGCGGTGAGGTGGTCGAGGAGGCCGATGTCCGCGACCTGTTCGCGAACCCCCAGCATGAATACACCCAGCATCTGCTCGGCGCCGTGCCGCGGCTCGGTGCCCACACCGCCTATAAGGTCACCGCTGAAGCGGGCCCGGGCGAGCCCGCGGCTCCGCTGGTCCAGGCCCGGGATCTGGAGATCGTCTACCCGGGCCGACTGGGTCGATCGGGGTTCCGCGCCGTCGGCGGGGTGAACTTCACGATCTCCCCCGGCGAGGTGCTCGGGCTGGTCGGGGAATCCGGGTCCGGCAAGACCACCATCGGCCGGGCTATCGTCGGGCTGACCCGCGCCACCGGAGGATCGCTGAGCGTGCTCGGCCACGAGATGGTGGGCTTCAAGGAGCGCACCTTCCGTCCGCTGCGCTCCCGGGTCGGATTCGTCTTCCAGGATCCCGCCACCAGCTTCAACCCGCTGCTGACCGTGGGGGAGGCCATCGCGGAGCCGCTGCTGATCCACGGCGAGGCCACTGATGCCGCCGGGACCAGGGCCCGGGTCAACGAGCTTCTCGACTCGGTGCACCTGCCCACGCACTATGGGCAACGCTACCCGCATGAGCTCTCCGGAGGTCAGCGCCAGCGTGCCAGCCTGGCCCGCGCACTCGCGCTGGACCCGGAGCTGCTGGTGGCCGATGAGCCGACCTCGGCGCTGGATGTCTCGGTGCAGGCGCGAGTGCTGGAGGTCTTCAGCGAGCTGCAGGAGAGACGCGGATTCGCCACCTTGTTCATCAGCCACGACCTGGCCGTGGTGGGGATGCTCTCTGACCACATCGGGGTGCTCTACCGCGGCGAACTCGTGGAGCACGGGACCGGCAGACAGGTCCTGACCGACCCGCAGCACCCCTATACGCAGCGTCTGCTGGCCTCGGTTCCGGTGCCGGACCCGGTGGAGCAGCAGCAGCGCCGCGAGGCCCTGGCCGCCCATCGCGCAGCGGAGGGCTGAGCAGCTTCGCCGCCCTGCGGCCGCCCTGCGGCTGCCCGGTGGCGCATCCGTCAGCGGGTGAGCCGTCGAATCCCCTCGAGGACCGCGGCGTGCACACGGGCATCGCCGAGCGGCCGGAAGTGCCCGCGCGTCTGAAGCTGGATGTTGTGGGCGCCCTCGAGGCGGCTTCCGCCCGGGATGTGCGGGTCGAACTGCCCGTAGATCGAGACGATGTGCCGGTCCACGTCCCGGCTGGCGCTCAGCTCGACGAGTTCTGGGGAGCGTGGAAGGAACACCCGGATGGCGGGAAGCGGCAGCAGGCGAGCCAGCGGGGACCCCTCAAAAGGGGTGTTGAGCGCGACCATCCCCTGCAGCGCCCCGGCCTCGTTGTGGTGGGCGAGCAGGAGCTTGCCGATGAGCCCTCCCTTGCTGTGCGCCACGAGCACGCAGCGGCTGACCCCCTCTCGGCGGATGTACTCGTTCACCAGCTCTGCCATGTCCGCAATGGTGCCGCCGTTGTAGCCGAGGTCGAGGACCGCGTGCACATCGAAGCCGCGCTCCCGGAGCGTGTCGGCCAACGGACGCATGAAGGACCAGGTCTCGTAGATCCCAGGCAGGAGCACGATCGCGGGCTCCGTCGAGTCCGGTCGGCGATACCGCTGCGGATCGGGTCGGCGCACCAAGCCTGAGGCCTGGCGATGCAGCGCGTAGGCATAGTCGCGGACCCAGGCCTCGAGGTTGACCCCCGCCTCGGCGAGCGTCGCGGACAGGGGCCTTGACCTCTCGCAGGCGGGGCTGCGGTGGCGCTTCCTCCGGCCGATCATGTGTTCCGAGCCTCCGTGGACGCATCGGGACGACGGCGCGCCAGCGACGTCAAGAACGGCATGCACGCTGCCGCGAGCTGCTCGGGCTGATTGTGCTGGAGCGCATGAGGACCCCCGGGGACCTCCAGGAGGGCCGCGTTCGGCGCCAGGCGGACCAGCTCACGCACCCATGGAGCAGATGCGATCGGATCAAGCTCCCCGCGGATGACCAGGCCGGGGATGGGGCAGCGCCGGATGGTGTCCTCCGTGTGATCGGCCAGCATGTACCGGGCAGTGCGCAGGTAACGCAGCGGACCCATCCGCAGGTAGTTGCGGAAGATCACCGTGTTGCTGGAGAGGGGTTCGCTCGTGCTGTCCTTCAGCAGCCGGAGGCCCTGCCTGGGGAGGCTGCGGGCCCGCGGGTCCACAGTCGGTCCGACCAGCACGTATCCCGCGCTCAGCTCCGGATGGTCGGCGACGGCGTGGGCCACAATCTGGCACCCCATGGAATGGCCGATGAGCACCGGGGCGTCCAGTCCCAGCGCGACGACGATCTCTGTGACGATCCCGCCGAGTTCGGCGACGGTGAGCGCGCGGGCCGGATTGGGCGTTCCTCCGTAGCCCGGCAGGTCCACTGCGTAGACATCATGGGTGGCCGCCATCACCTCGGCGAAGGGCAGGAAGTACTCTGCGGACATGCCGATGCCATGCACCAGCACGATCGGCGGACGCTGCGGGGCAAAGGTCCCGCGCACATCGACAGCATGGCCGCCGGCGTGCACGCGACGCATGGTCAGCGCGACAGAAGGTTCACTGGGCCGGGACACCATCGCCTCCTCGAGAATCGCTGCGCAGTCTGGACGCCGGGCAGGGCCTGGCCTGTCCACCAGGGCATCACGGCATCGATAGGCGGCCTACGCTACATGGTGCATCGGGACAGCCTCACGCCCGATCAGGCACCGGCGATTCTTCCTCCGTGCGCTTCGCGAGCTTCGAGGGCCACCAGACGGCGGGTCCGATGTCCCGCACCAGGGCGGGGACCAGCAGCGCTCTCACCAGGAACGTGTCCAGGAGCACGCCGAAGGCCACGATGAACGCGATCTGGGCGAGGAAGAGGATGGGGATCACGGAGAGCGCCGCGAACGTCGCCGCGAGCACGACACCGGCCGAGGTGATGACGCCTCCGGTGACGGTCAGTCCGCGGATGACTCCGGAGCGGGTCCCGTGAGCCAGTGCTTCCTCTCTGACGCGTGTCATGAGGAAGATGTTGTAGTCGATGCCCAGGGCCACCAGGAACACGAAGCCGTAGAGGGGCACGGTGGGATCGGCCCCGGGAAAATCGAAGAGACCGTTGAACACCAGGGCCGAGACGCCCAGGGCTGTGCCGAAGGACAGCACGGTCGTCAGGACCAGCAGGACCGGTGCGAGGACCGAGCGCAGCAGCACCATGAGGATGACCAGGATGACGACCAGCACGATCGGGATGATGAGGTTCCGATCATGGATGGCGGCCTCGTTGGTGTCGAGCGCGGTGGCGGTGACGCCGCCCACCAGCACGTCGGTCTCCGCTGAGGCATAGGTGCTCCGCAGGTCACGGACGGTGTCCTGGGCCTCTGCCGAGTCTGCCGGCGCGCTCAGTGTGGCCTGGAGCATGATGGACCCGTCGACCACGGCGGGATCCGGAGCAGGTGCGCCGGGGCCGTAGGCGCTGATGCCCTCGTCGTCGACCGGGGCCGAGCCGGCGTCGTCCTCGGTCACGGCGGTGACGCCGTCGACCCCTGGGTTCTCCAGAAGCACATCGGCGGTGTCCTGGAGGGAGTCCTCCGCCGTGACGACATATGCGGGACTGCCCGAGCCCTCCGGGAAGTGCTCGCCGAGGGCGACCTGTCCCTCGCGGGCCTCGGACTCTCCCAGCACCAGCTCCGACTGCGGCACCCCCTGGGCGTCGAGCTGAGTGAGGCCCAGCGCACCCACGAAGAGAAGCAGGGTCGTGGCGATCCAGATGCGGCGCGGCCGGCGCGCCACGAATCGTCCTGTTCGGGCCCAGACGCCGCGGTTCGGCACTCCGCCTTCAGCGGCGACGACCTCGGGTTCGAACCGAGGGCGGCGGGGCCAGAAGGCGGCCCGGCCGAAGGCGTAGAGGACCGCCGGGAGGAAGGTCAGCGCGGAGATCATGGCGAAGACGATGCCGATCGACGCGACGGGGCCCAGGGTGCTGTTCGACTTGAGGTCGCTCAGCAGCAGGCACAGCAGGCCGGCGATGACAGTGCCTCCGGAGGCAAGGATCGGTTCGAATGATCCCCGCAGCCCCTTCCAGGAGGCGGTCCATCTGTCTTCATGGACCCGCAGCGCCTCCCGGTAGCGCGCGACGTACAGCAGCGAATAGTCGGTGGCCGCGCCGATGACCAGGATGAACAGGATGCCCTGGGTCTGCCCGCTGAGCAGGAGGATCTCCGCCTCGGCCAGCCACCAGACGGTCAGCAGCGAGACGGTGAGGGCGAACACGCTGGTCGCAAGCACCGCGATGGGCAGCAGCAGCGACCGATACACGACGATCAGGATGAGGAAGACAGCGGCCAGGGAGACTGCGAGCAGCAGCCCGTCGATGCCGGCGAACCCGGCGGCGAGATCCGCGCTGAACCCGGCGGGTCCCGTGACGAAGACGTCCACATTCGAAAGCTCTGCGCTCAGCGTCTGCGACACCTCCTCGACGACGGCTCCGAGATCCTCCTCCGATCCGATCGGGACGAAGGCCTGCACGGCGAATCCGTCCTCGGAGGGGATGGCCGGAGAGAGGTCATCCTGCACGCCGGGGACCTCAGGGAGCTGTGCGACGGCCTCCTCGATCTCCGTGGTCTCAGACTCGCTGAGCTGCGTGTCAGAGGTGACGACGACGACCGCGGGGACGGTGTCTGAGTCATTGAACTCGCCCAACAGCTCCTGCACCGTCGTCGCGTCCGCAGACTCGGGAAGATAGGTCGTCTGATCGTTGGAGGAGACCTCCGAGACCTTCCCGAAGTAGGGGCCGCCCACGGCGGCGCCCGCGAGCCAGACCAGGATGAGAACGGCCGGGAGGAACACCCGCAGCCACCGAGGGACGTGTCCCCGGGCGGAGCGACGGCCGCGGCGCGTGCCGGAAGCACCGTCCTCGTCGAGAACATCCAACTCGCGCTGCGGCATCTCTGCTCTCCTCATCTGACGGGTCGTGTGGACCTGGAATATACTGTCCTTGTGGATAAACTACACCAAAGGATAGTAACCTGCACTCGCGTCCCCGACGCGTCGTAAGGTGGGCAGCATGGCAGCACCAGAAGCAGGGTCCGATTCCGTAGCAGATCACCTGTATGAGGTGGACGCCGCGGACCCGCAGCACCAGCTTGTCGATCGCTCCGGCGTCCCCGCCGAGGACACCGCCCAGATCGGTCGACTCATGCGGGCGCTGTCTGAGCTTCGTGCGGCCGAGGAGCGCCTCTCAGAGGCTTCGCAGCAATACATGAAGCTCAGCCAGCAGGACATGCGAGCGATCCACTATCTGATCGTGGCGGACCACCGCGGGACCATGGTGACCCCGGGCATGCTCGCCGCCCACCTGGAGATCTCCGCGGCATCGACCACCAAGCTCCTCAATCGCCTGGAGAGCGGCGGCCACATCACCCGGGAAGTGCATCACTCCGATCGTCGCGCCTTCATCCTGCGGGTGACGCCAGAGACCGCGAAGACCGCGATGGACACGGTCGGGCGTCAACAGGCCAAGCGGTTCCATTCGGCAGCACGGCTGAGCGCGGGCGAGCGAGATGTCGTGATCGGATTTCTCCAGGACATGACGCAGCAGCTCTCACTGGAGGGTGTTGACTGGGCGAAGGTGGGCGAGGAGCCCGCTGAACCCCGCTGAACCCACCTGAACCGCACTGAACCGCACCGAACCCACAGCGTCACACCTTCACACCCTCCCGCTGGGCGATATATCGTTTACTCCAGCCTGACCCACCGCGGGTGCGGCGCCTAGGTGTACTGACCTGACAGGTTAATCAATCTGGTGATGGGAGCCTTGTTCCCGCAGGCGGTGTGGGGCCGGTGATGATTATATTCGTGGAGCCATCCCGCAAGGTCATCCCGGCGCTGTGTCTCGCTGGTATAACAACGCGCATAACCCCACCCATCAGCCAGGGTGCGATGGAATCGTTCGATCTTGCCGTTGGTCTGTGGCCGGCGAGGCCGAGTCCGGCAGTGCCGGATGCCGAGTTCGATACATGTGTCTCGCCACAGGTGTGAGACGTAGGCCGAACCGTTGTCTGAGAGAACCCTTCGGGTGGTGACCCCGCGCTCGGCGAACCACGTCACGGCCCGTTTCAGCACCGCGGTGGCCGTGGCGGCGGTCTCGTCATCGTGGACCTCGGCGTAGGCCACCCGGGAGTGGTCATCGATCACCGTATGCACGAAGGCGTACCCCATTTTGGGGTTGCGATACTGATTCTTCGGCTTTCCCAGGGTCGCGGCCCGGTTCCGTCCACCCTGGGAGCGACCTACGAAGCGCCAGCCGCCGCCGTCGGGGATGTTGCCGAGCTTCTTGACATCTACGTGGAGCAGATCCCCGGGTGCAGCGTGTTCGTAGCGGCGAACGGGCTCACCGGTGGCCCGGTCCACATGGGCGAGCCGATGCAGCCCGCACCGAGTCAGCACCCGGTGAGCGGTCGAGGGAGCGACCCCGGTCGCGGCGGCGAGCTGGACCGGACCGACCCGCTTACGAAGCCGCAGCGACACGATCCGCTTCGTCACCGCAGGCGGGGTCTTTGCCGGCATGCGGTCTGGACGGCTGGAGCGATCGGCCATCGGCTCCCCGGCTGCGTACCGGTCCGCCCAGCGCTTCACGGTCGGCCAGGCGCATTGAAACCGTGCCGCGACTTCGGAGATCGGGACGCCTCGATCGATGACCAGCTGGGCGACCTTCAGGCGGTGACGCGGAGTCAGAGCAGCGTTAGCGTGGGACATGGGAGCCTCCTGTGCGTGAGCGGATACTTAGGCAGTTCCACTCCACCGCAGGAGGCTCTCTTTGTGCCAGGGTTCAGATCAGCGGATCACACAGAGTTAACCAACGTCCCCGGTCAGTACACCTAGGAGGTTGTCATGACTGGAACACCCCACTCACACGCACGAGGCATCTTCGGCGATTTTCCGCCAGCGATGGGCGGATCCCCAGGCGATATCTGGGAGGCGCTGGACCAGCTGCGTGGCGCCTTCAAGCCGAGAGCGGCCCCGCGAGCCAGCCGCGGCGACGTTCGCACAGCGGTTCTCACTCTGCTGGCCGAGCGGTCTATGCACGGCTATCAGATCATCAATGAGATCGAGCAGCGCAGCGGCGGAGCCTGGAAGCCCAGCCCGGGCTCGGTGTACCCGACCCTGCAGCTCTTGGCCGATGAAGGACTGATCCAGGCCGAAGAAGAGGGCGGCCGCAAGACGTATTCGCTGACTCCGGAAGGCCGTGCGGCAGCAGCTGCGACCTCGACGGATCAGATGCCTGCCCAGTGGCAAGGCGGTGAGCCTCGCGGCCACTCAGTGCGAAGCTTGTCCAAGGCCGGCATGGAACTGGCTCAGGCGGCGGCACAGGTCGGCCGTTCCGGGACCCCTGAACAGATCAAGCAGGCGGAGAAGGAGCTGGACCAGGTGCGCCGCAGGCTGTATTCCATCCTCGCCCAGGACTGAACGGCATGCCTGCAGCAGGTGACAACCCGGGGCCCGGGCACCAGGGCGCCGAGTGAGCCTTCGGTGAGCCTTTCGTCCAAGACGCTGCGCACTCGGTACCGTCGCATCCTTCGCTTCGCTGCTCTTCACCTGGTCCAGGTGTGGTGGTTCGAGCTGATTCTGCCGCGCATCGGTCTGGCCCGATTCGCAGCTTCGGGACGTGCACGACGCATGCGGCGCTTCGCCGAACGCTTCCACGTGCTTGCCGTCGATCTCGGCGGGCTGATGATCAAGGTCGGTCAGTTCCTGTCGTCCCGCCTGGACGTGCTTCCTCCTGAGATCACCAAAGAGCTGGAAGGACTGCAGGACGAGGTGAGCCCCGTGGCCTTCTCCGCCATCAGGACCGTGGCGGAGCAGGAACTCGGAGTCTCGCTGGATCACGCATATTCTTCCGTCGACCCGAACCCGCTGGCCGCCGCCTCACTGGGCCAGGCGCATCGCGCTGAACCGGGGGCGGAAGACGCTGAGCTGGCGGGCTTCGCCGGGGCAGTCGTGAAGATCCAGCGCCCAGGCATCGGCGAGATCGTCGACGTCGATCTGGCGGCCCTGCGACGGGTGGGTCGCTGGTTGTCCCATATCCGAGTGGTGAGCAACCGGGTGGATGCGCCAGCGCTCGTGGAGGAGTTCGCCGTGACCAGCCTGGAGGAAGTGGATTACCTTCACGAGGCCGCCAACGCTGAACGGTTCACCGCGAACTTCTCTGGGGACGCGCGGGTCTCTGCTCCGGCTGTGATGTGGGAACGCACCACGCGGCGGGTGCTCACTCTGGAGGACGTCACCGCGATCAAGATCAACGATGTGAAGAGGCTCAGAGCCGCAGGAATCGACCCCTCCGAGGTCGCCACCCAGTTTGCGAACGTGATGTTCGATCAGATCTTCGTCCATGGGTTCTTCCATGCGGACCCGCATCCGGGAAACATCTTCGTCACGCCAGCCTCCCCCGACCAGGCGCTCCTTCCAGGGGTCGCTCAGCGACCCTCCTGGCGCCTGACGTTCATCGATTTCGGGATGATGGGCGAGATCCCGGATACTCTGCGCGACGGGCTGCGCGGGGTGTTCATCGCCGCGGCCTCTCGCGACGGCAAGAGCCTGGTCGACGGGATCCAGCGGGTCGGGGTGCTGCTTCCCTCGGCCGAGACCACCGAACTCGAAGAAGCCATGACGCAGCTCTTCGCCCGATTCGGCGGCATGGGCTTCGCGGAACTGAAGGAGGTCGACCCGCGCGAATTCCGGGAGTTCGCGAGAGAGTTCGGCGAGCTGGTCCGTTCGCTGCCGTTCCAGCTGCCCGAGAACTTCCTGCTGATGCTGCGCACGGTCTCCCTGATCTCGGGCGTGTGCAGCACCCTGGACCCCCGGTTCAACATCTGGGACGCCGTGGAGCCCTACGCGCAGCAGCTGATCCGCGACCAGCGCGGGCCGGCGGTCCAGGACGCGGCGCACAAGGCAGCGGACACAGTCGCTGTGGCGCTGCGGCTGCCGGGCCGGCTCTCTGACGTGGCCGACCGCATTGAAGACGGGCACATTTCGGTGCGCACCCCGGATCTCGACCGGCGGGTCGCAGCTCTGGAGCGCGTGGGTCGACGGATCATCTCGGCGATCCTGTTCACCGGGCTGCTGGTCACGGGCACACTGCTGCGAACAGAGGACGGTCTCATCGGTCCCACACTGATGGGGGTCTCCCTCCTTCCGCTGCTGCACGCGGTCCTGCCGTCGCGGAGAGTGCGGAACTAGATGTACTGACCGGGGACGTTGGTTAACTCTGTGTGATCCGCTGATCTGAACCCTGGCACAAAGAGAGCCTCCTGCGGTGGAGTGGAACTGCCTAAGTATCCGCTCACGCACAGGAGGCTCCCATGTCCCACGCTAACGCTGCTCTGACTCCGCGTCACCGCCTGAAGGTCGCCCAGCTGGTCATCGATCGAGGCGTCCCGATCTCCGAAGTCGCGGCACGGTTTCAATGCGCCTGGCCGACCGTGAAGCGCTGGGCGGACCGGTACGCAGCCGGGGAGCCGATGGCCGATCGCTCCAGCCGTCCAGACCGCATGCCGGCAAAGACCCCGCCTGCGGTGACGAAGCGGATCGTGTCGCTGCGGCTTCGTAAGCGGGTCGGTCCGGTCCAGCTCGCCGCCGCGACCGGGGTCGCTCCCTCGACCGCTCACCGGGTGCTGACTCGGTGCGGGCTGCATCGGCTCGCCCATGTGGACCGGGCCACCGGTGAGCCCGTTCGCCGCTACGAACACGCTGCACCCGGGGATCTGCTCCACGTAGATGTCAAGAAGCTCGGCAACATCCCCGACGGCGGCGGCTGGCGCTTCGTAGGTCGCTCCCAGGGTGGACGGAACCGGGCCGCGACCCTGGGAAAGCCGAAGAATCAGTATCGCAACCCCAAAATGGGGTACGCCTTCGTGCATACGGTGATCGATGACCACTCCCGGGTGGCCTACGCCGAGGTCCACGATGACGAGACCGCCGCCACGGCCACCGCGGTGCTGAAACGGGCCGTGACGTGGTTCGCCGAGCGCGGGGTCACCACCCGAAGGGTTCTCTCAGACAACGGTTCGGCCTACGTCTCACACCTGTGGCGAGACACATGTATCGAACTCGGCATCCGGCACTGCCGGACTCGGCCTCGCCGGCCACAGACCAACGGCAAGATCGAACGATTCCATCGCACCCTGGCTGATGGGTGGGGTTATGCGCGTTGTTATACCAGCGAGACACAGCGCCGGGATGACCTTGCGGGATGGCTCCACGAATATAATCATCACCGGCCCCACACCGCCTGCGGGAACAAGGCTCCCATCACCAGATTGATTAACCTGTCAGGTCAGTACAACTAGACCCCACAGACGGCGAGGCCTCGTGAATGTGACATCCGCTCCCGGCGTCGTCGTGCTTCTCATATGGTTATAGTCCTTCTGGAAACACCATCGAGTGCATGGATCACTCGGGATCATGAGATGAGGACTTAGATGCGCAGCTCCACCGGCGGATCTCCGGTTGTCTGGCCGATGTCGCCCGGAAGGGGGACGCGCCCATGTTGAGTCCACGGGGCCGAGGTGCCCTCAGTGAAGCCGTCTTGACGGCGATGCGCGCCGGGAAGACGTCCCGCCTGGCCGAGGCGCCACAGCCGGACGGCGCCGAGGATGCGCAGCTCGCCTTGTGGGTCCTGTACGAGCAGCACTACCAGGGCTTCGAGGATGTCGCGGGGGAGTTGGAGTGGGATCCGCACCTGATCACCGTGCGGCGGGGCCTCGAGCAGGAGTTTGAGCGGACTCTGCGGGCCCGGACGCCTGAGGCGCCGAGTCCGGAGAACTTCGCTGAGAAGTTCTTCTCCTTCGTGGCCGAGCACGACGGGCCTTCGGTGGCGGCCCATGTCCAGCGCAAGGCGACCGAGGATCAGGTGCGCGAGCTGCTCCGACACCGTTCGATCTACCACCTGAAGGAGTCGGATCACACGACGTGGGTGATCCCCCGTCTGTCCGATCGGGTGAAAGCCGCCGTCATGGAGCTGCAGTTCGACGAATACGGCGATGGTGACCCCAGTCGTCTCCACGCCCACCTCTTCCGTCGTGGGCTGCAGGACAGCGGCCTGGACTCTGGCTACGGCGCCTATATCGACGAGGCGCCGCTGGAGGTCCTCGAGGAGAACAACGCGATGTCCCTGTTCGGCCTCAACCGCCGGCTGCGCGCCGCGTCCCTGGGATTCCTGGCCGCATTCGAGGCGACCAGCTCGGGTCCGTCTCGGCGGATGGCCGGAGGCCTGGAGCGGCTCGGATTCCCGGCGTCCATGATCGGCTACTACACCGAGCACGTCGAGGCGGACGCGGTGCACGAACAGCTCGCGGTGCGCACCATCTGCGGAGCCTTGCTGGAGGAGGAGCCGGACCTGCACGACGATGTCTATTTCGGCGCCTGGACATCTTTGGACCTCGAAGACCGCTACGCGGAGAGGATGCTGAAACAGTGGGCCGCATGAACGAGAATCCAGAGCCTGGCCACCCCGATGTGATCTTCTGTCCCGGTGGGCCGATGCTGCTTCGCGGTGATCACCTGGTTCAGGACGAGGCTGGCAACGAACATCGGACGACACGCCCGGTCAGCGCCGTCTGCCGCTGCGGCGGGTCCAAGATCAAACCCTGGTGCGATGGCACGCACAAGGCCATGCACAAGCGCTCCCGCGACTGATCAGTCTGGGATCAGCGCGTCATCCGCACCAGCACGCCACGTTCGAAGACGCGGGTTTCGACGACCCTGACGGAGCCGGACAGCGCTTCTGCGGCATAGCCCGCGATCGTCTCTGCCTGTGCGGTGTTCCCGAGCTGGAGGAGCCCGGAACCGCCTGCGGAGAGATGGCGGTCCATGAGGTCCACACAGGTGCGCGCGAGAACGAGCCCGTCGTCACCGCCATCGATGGCGAGGATCGGGTCCTCCGGGAACATCGAGGTCTCCGCTGAACGAACCCAGGGCGGATCTGCGACGATCAGGCTGAACCGCTCCTCGGCTGCCAGTGCGGTGTCGATCCGGCTCAGCCGGAACTCGACCTCGGATCCCAGACCATTGGCGGCGGCATTCTCCTGGGCGAACTGTTCTGCGACCGGGTTGACGTCCACCATGACGAGGCGACGGTCCGAGTCGCGCATGGCGCCCAGTCCGATGTGCCCGACGCCGGCACAGAGCTCCAGCACCGGGCCCGGCGGCGCTTCGATGAGCAGCTCAGCCGCCCACGCAGACTGAGCTTCGGTCCATGGCCTCGGCTCGAGCACTCGGTCGTCGAACGAGATGGCGAGCCCGCGAAAGGTCAGCTGCTTCATGACTCCTATTGTGTCCCAATCGGGTTCATGCGATTTCGAGGCGGAGCGCGAGTCCGTCGAGAAGCACATCGATGCCGAAGTCGAAAGAGGGCTCCCAGTGGGTTGCCCCGGGAAGGGGAGAGCCGGCCCTGGCGGCTTGTCGAGTGACCAGCTGGGCCAAGGGTGACGTGGGAGTATCCAGGCCTGCCGCGTGAGCGCTGGCGGCAGCCGTCGCGCTTCCGAGAATGAAGTCAGAAATGGTTGCCGCGGCCTGAGTCTGGGTCTCTGCGGGTGCCCCCGTCGACGCGAGAGACGTCACTATGCGACGAAAAATTTCCAGGGCGTTGGGGCCCAACAGGGGTCTTGTTGCGGCGAAGCCTGGTGCCCACGGGTGTGATGCGAGAGCGTTGTGCATCTGGGTGGCCGTCTCAGAGATCTCCTCGCGCCAGGATCCTGGCGTGGCTGAACGCTCGACGGCCGTGCGGAGAATCTCGTCCAGCGACAGATCGATCAGGTCCTCGCGGCGCTTGACGTACCAATAGAGGCTCGTGGCGTGTACGCCGAGTTTTCCAGCGACCTTTCGCATCGTCAGGGCGTTGGACCCCTGTTCATCCAGGAGCTTGATGCACGCCTGAACGATGGCCGCCTGCGACAGATCGGTCGTGACGCGGCCAGGCTTTACCGGGCGGGCAAAGACGTGGTCGGCCTCAGCAGTCTCTCCTGCGACCTCATCGCCGGCATCTGAAGAGGGTGAAGCATCCATCTTCCAAGCGTACAGCGCTGCATGGATCCTACACTGTTGGAGAATCATACGGTGTATGAGAAGGTTGCCGCATGACAACCACTACGTTCGCCGTCGACCGCTCCGCCACTGCCACGAGTCGGGTGGATCCACTGCGGGGACTCTCGGGATTCTTCGCCATCACCTTCGCCGTCTCCTGGCTGATCTGGTGGCTCGGCCCACTGGCAGCCCCCGGTTCATCAGCCACCATGCCCCTGGTCATCGCCGGCAGCTTCGGTCCCGCGATCGCTGCCGTCGTCGTGACGGCCTGCCTCGAGGGTCGTGCTGGGATCAAGTCCCTCTTCGGCAGGTACCTGCCCAAGAGGCAAGGTGGGATTCGTCCGTTCCTCCTCGGATTGGTGGTCTTCGGGGTTCTGCTGGCCTCTGGTGGCGTGGCACTGCTGGCGGGTGCGTCACTCGAAGTCGAAGGGCTCCGCGCGGGACTCATCGCACTGCCGGGAAGCATCATCCTGATCGCACTGGTCGGCGGCGGAAACGAGGAGCTGGGATGGAGAGGATTCGCGCTGCCCCGTCTGCAGGCGGTGATGCCCCCGGTCATCGCGAACATCATGCTCGGAGTCATCTGGGCGGTCTGGCACGCCCCGCTCTGGTCGATGGCGACATCCCAGTCCGAGATGTCCTTTCCGATCTCCGTGCTCATGGTCGTCGCGATCTCCATCGTTCTGGGATTCATCTTCAACGTCGCCGGCGGAGGACTGCTCGCCGTGGTCGCAGCGCACACGGCAGTCAATGCAGCGGGTGGGCTCAAGGCCGCAGCGCTCGGGGGCATCAACGAGATTCATGAGCTCTTCGCGATTGCCCTGATCGCTGTGGCCCTGCTGATCAGCACTCGGGGATGGCTCGGACTTCCCCACCACAGGGCGACTCGCTCGGTTTGGAACCTGCAGCTTGTGAGTTGGATGGTCCTCGTGATTCTCGGCTCGGCCGGTGCCTGGTTCGCCTGGATGGGCTGGGACCAGAGCTACTGGACCGATCCGGTGACAGAACTGCAGCACGGACCGTACCGGGCGTGGCAGGTGGTCGGTTGCACGCTGACCCTGGTGGTGATCGCTGTGAGCGCGTCCCGCGGAAGGCACTGGCCGACGGTCTTGCTGTTGCCGCCCGCATTCACTCTGGCGTGGGTCGGCACCACGGTCAGCCAAGACACCACTGGATTGTGGATGATCGGCGCACTGCTCGTGCTCTGCGGGAGCGCCGCCGCAACGCTGCTCGTCCTCGCACTTGTCCGCGGAATACCTGCCATGTTGACGCGCCGCCGAAGAGCCGCCTAGACCACGGCGAACCCGCCCAGGGTGAGTGGCCCGCACACGATGAAAACCCACGAGTACACCCGACGAGCGTCAACCCAGGACAGGACAGACTCACGATGCAGTCTCGCCATTCATCCGCCGTGCAGAACAACTCATCGGGGATCTCCGTACAGGGCCTGCACAAGTCCTACGGTGAGCTCCCGGTGCTGCAGGGGGTGAGCTTCGATGTCGCCAGAGGCAGCATTCTGGCTCTGCTGGGAGCAAACGGCGCGGGCAAGACCACTGTGGTCAAGATCCTCGCCACGCTGCTGAAACCCGATCTCGGAACGGCCACCGTCAACGGCTGCGACGTCATCTCCCAGGCGGCGCACGTGCGCGGTTCGCTCAGTCTGACCGGACAGTTCGCCGCCATCGACGAGATCCTCACCGGGCGGGAGAATCTGATCCTCGTGGCCAGGCTGCGGCACCTGGAGAACCCCAGGGCTGTCGCCGACGCACTCTTGGATCGCTTCTCCCTGACGGAAGCCGGCTCGCGGAGGGCCTCGACGTATTCGGGGGGCATGCGTCGCCGCTTGGACATCGCGATGAGTCTCGTGGGTGAGCCGGCAGTCGTCGTCTTGGATGAGCCGACCACCGGCCTCGATCCGCAGGCGCGCCTCGAGGTGTGGGAGACCGTGCAGAAACTCGCCCAGGCAGGAACCACCGTGCTGCTCACCACGCAGTATCTGGAGGAGGCCGAACAGATCGCCGATCGGATCGCCATCCTGCACCGCGGCCGAATCATGGCCACCGGCACTCTGGACGATCTCAAGACGCTGATGCCGCCGGCAACGGTCGAGTACGTCGAGAAACAGCCCAGTCTCGAGGAGATCTTCCTGTCCATCACAGGAGACGCCACTGACCGCAGCGCCGACACGGACAACCCAGAAGACACCCCAGATTCTGCGACGTGAGGACCACCATGACCCCGCATTTCATCAGCGACACCGCCACCCTGACCGGCCGGTCCCTCCGCCATATTCTGCGCAGCCCAGACACGATCATCACGACGGCCCTGATGCCGATCGCCTTCCTCCTGTTGTTCGTCTACGTCTTCGGCGGGGCCATCGAGGCTGACGCAGAAGGGCCGTATGTGAACTACCTGCTGCCCGGAATTCTCTTGATCACGGTAGCTTCAGGGGTTTCCTACACGGCGTTCCGGTTGTTCTTGGACATGAAGGCCGGAATCGTCGAAAGATTCCAGTCGATGCCCATCGCGCGCTCCTCGGTCATCTGGGCTCACGTGCTGACATCGCTCGCCAGCAACCTGCTCGCTCTGGCCGTGGTGGTCATCGCGGCCCTGGTCATGGGGTTCCGTCCCAGCGCGGGAGCGGGGGAGTGGTTGGCCGTCGCGGGGATTCTGATGCTCTTCACCCTCGCGCTCACGTGGCTGGCGGTCATTCCTGGGCTGACCGCTCAATCGCAGGACGGAGCGGTCGCGATCTCCTACCCCTTGATCCTCCTGCCTTTCATCAGCTCAGCCTTCGTCCCGACCGAAACCATGCCTGGACCAGTCCGTGCCTTTGCAGAGCACCAGCCAGTGACCTCCATCGTCGACGCAGTGCGTCAACTGTTCGCGGGGCAACCTGTGACGGCCGATCTCTGGGTCGCGCTGGCCTGGTGCGTCGGCATCCTTCTTATCGCGTATCTCTTGGCGAACGCGATCTACCGGCGCCAGACCAGCTGAACCTCCCACCGCGCCGGGTTCCGTGGGTGGTCCGGGTTGGGGTCGCTACGATTGCTCCATGTCGGCCCCCTCAACGCACTTCGATCGTCCCGCGCTCATCGTCATCGACGTCCAACAAGGCTTTGACGATTCCGAATTCTGGGGTCCGCGCGACAACCCGGCGTGCGAGCAGAACATTGCGGCCCTTGTGGCCCACTGGAGGAACAAGGACTGGCCACTCGTGTTCGTTCAGCACCAATCGTCCGACCCCGGATCGCCGCTGGCCATGTCCAGTCCTGGTCGTGAGTTCAAGGACGTGATCACCGGGACCCCGGATCTGCTTGTCCGGAAGAACGTGAACTCCAGCTTCTACGGCTCTCCGGATCTGGATTCCTGGCTGCGAGCAGAAGGCATAGGGCAGGTGGTGATCTGCGGGATCACGACGAACCACTGCTGCGAGACCACTGCTCGCATGGCCGGCAATCTCGGCTATGACACGTACTTCGCTCTTGACGCGACACATACTTTCGATCGCAGGTCTCCCGACGGCACCACGGTGCCGGCGGCAACGCTGTCGATGGTCACGGCGACGAATCTGGACGGAGAGTTTGCCACCGTCTCAGAGACACGCGCCCTGCTCGAGAGTGACTCGAGTCCACGATCCTCATCGGTCTCCGGGTGAACAGGATGGTCACCGCTACGCACGTCCGTGGGCCACATACCGCCGGAGATCCGGGGAACGGAACGGGGAGCCCGAGTAAAGCGTCCCGATTACGGAGGACGAAACCATGATCTATTCGCGCATCGTTGAGACAAAGGTCCGGTCGGTCTTCGACCAGATCAACGCCGGCAACTACATTGGAGATGGTCGATGGATTGGGCGACCCTTTCACCTACCACTTCCACGGCGAGCACGCTCTCGGTGGGCGGCGGAGCTCCCGCGACGCCATGATCCGCTGGTGGCAACGGATCGTTGACCTGCTGCCCGGCGCAAGATTTACGATCCACGAGGTGATCGTGCGCGGGGGCCCCTGGCGCACCCGCGTCGCCGTGCGCTCAAGCGTCCGTGGCCCACTCCCTGATGGTGGTGTCTACAGCAACACCGTCTTCCAGTTCATGACACTGAGATGGGGCAAAGTGACTGAGGTCGAGACCATCGAGGATATCCAGGTGCTTGTACGCGCCCTCGAGGTAGTGGCGGCCAGCGGAAGTTCCGAGGCAGAGGCAGCCCCAATCGTCGATTGACCCGAGGCCTATAAGCCCTTGCTCGAGTGGTGGGGTCAGTCCCCCAGCACGCGGAGCCACTTTCATCACCTATTGACAGCTCCGCTCCAACGATTTACGGTTAAGCCCTTCATTAATTAAGGAGATGGCTAAGTGGCTGCGACGGATCCTCTGAGTCTGGTGTTCGCCGCACTCGCTGACCCCACCCGCCGAGAGATTCTCTCCCGGCTCTCCCGTGGCGCCGCCACCGTCGGTGAGGTCGCGGCGCCGTTTGATATGAGCGCCCCCGCGATCTCGCAGCACCTCAAGGTGCTCGAGCGTGCTGGTCTTGTCACCCGCACCGTCGAGGCACAGTGGCGAACGCTCTCATTGCAGGCGGAGCCCCTTGATGAGGCGTCGGCCTGGGTGGAGAAGCAGCGTATCGAGTGGAACCTGCGGCTTGACGCCCTTGAAGACCACCTCGGGACTATGAAGATGAAGGCATCAAGGAACCAAGATTCTAAGGAGACCGGCGATGAGCGCGACACCTGAACTCACCCCTGAATTCTCGATCACCCGCACTTTCGACGCCCCACGTGAACTCGTATGGCGCGCCTGGACTGAGGAGTCCGAACTGGCGCAGTGGCTGCGTCCGTTCGGCGTCAGGACAGACTCCGTCTCTTTCGACGTCCGCGTCGGGGGCCACTACGCGTACACGATGATCAATGACGAAACCGGGGAGAAGTTTCCCACCGGCGGCGTCTTCCTCGAGGTCGAGCCCATCAATCGTCTCGTGCTCACGTGGGGCGACCCGGACGGACCCGTCAAGGCGGCGTCGGTCATCACCCTGACCTTTGCTGCGCAGGGCCCCGGCCGAACTGAACTGGTGTTCCACCTGCGTGGGTTCGACGGCAGGCCGGGCGATGGTTCTGTCTACGACGGCTGGGATGAAGCGCTGACAAACTTCGGGCGACACCTGGTCGGTGATCTACGGGACTGAGGTTGCCGGCTGGTGCCGGGCGTCGCCGTCCCACAAGGTAGCCCGAAACAACATCGGCGCCGAGGTGCCACGCTTTCCCGGCCTGATCCACGTCGATCCTCTGTGGCACCCTCACGCCAGCCACGACCCCCGCCTCGACGGTCACGATGCCTGGATGGAGACCCTGCGGTAGCTCGCCGTCTGGGGTCTTTGTCCTGCCGTGATTACGCCTGTCACCTACGGCGCGGCGCATGGGGAGTCACATCTCGCAGGGTACGGGCTGTCTTATTGACTTGTCGCAATCCTCAGCTTCGTTCGCGGTCGCGTCCCGGCGACTCCTGGGTGAGGGCGCAACAGTGGCTCTATTCCTGAGGAGCTCAAGTGCGGAGATAGGTGTAGCAGATAAGGCACGCACCCCTGCGGGCATTTTCTTCGGGCGGGGTGAACGGGCCTCCCAGTGATGACAGGGGTGCAAGACGTCGATTACGTGGATCACGCGCGGTCACCGACCCGCTTACGCACAGTGTTTCAATTGCGAACTTGGTCCTTTGAAGCAGGAGAGCCGACTTCAACGCGTAGAGTCAGCTATACCGGTCCCCGTCTGGAGATGGGCACCCCACCGGATGGAGTCCATCATGGACACCACTTATCCTGCGCGCGATCATTCCGCAGAACTCACCAAAGTTCTTCTCGAACACCAAGACATCTCTGGGGTCCTGAGCTCCATCGCTCGCCTCGCCGCGGAACGCCTCTCGACCGAACGTCGGATTCTCTGCGGGATCGTCCTTGAGCGTGCCAGGAAGAACACTGTGGTCGCCAGCAGCTCCCGAAGCCCAGCAGATGGACGAGGCTCAGGCTGGTTTCGATGAAGGTCCCTGCCTTCAGGCGCAGAGGTCCAACACGATCATCCGGGTCTTCGATGTGCGCCAGGAAAAGCGCTGGCCCCAGTACATGGACGAGGTGCGCAGCCACGGACTCCGCAGTGCCCTGGCCATACCGCTGACCGTGAACGCCACCGCCACAGCCGCCATGAACTTCTACACGCACGAAGCCGCAGCCTTCACCGAAGAAGACGTTGAGGCAGCCAAGGGATACGCCGAGATGGCATCCACGGTCGTAGCGATCGCGCTGCACATCGCAGCCCACGCAGAGAACGCTGAAGACCGGCGAATCGCTATGGAGTCACGCACCGCGATCGACGTGGCGGTGGGCATCATGATGGGTCAGAACCGGTGCAGCCAGGACGAAGCAGTCACGCTTCTGAAAGACGCGTCCAATCACCGCAACATCAAACTGCGCGTCCTGGCTGAGCAGATCATCGCTTCAGCAGGACACGGACCAACATCGACGAACTTCGAGTCATAACTGGAGCCTCCGGTCTATCACGCGGGGGAATCCGGGTAGGAGTGCTCTCTGAGTAACCATCGGCGGGTTCGTACGGAGTGCGCTCCGTGCTCCTAGAGACGCCAAGTCAAGACCCGTACGGACACCACTGTTAGTCCCGTAGCGCGCTGAACCTGGATCTCTGCAGTTTCAATCGCCGTCGACGATGATGCGGCATAGAGCGAAACCACAACGACGTCTTCCCCATGCATCTCATAGTGAGAGATCGATCCATTGCGTCGCGCCCGCAACTCCGCGATCTCAGCCGCTAGCAGGCCGCGCCCGAGGCGCACGACTACGTGATACTTCGACAGCACCCTGGGCTCCTTATTGTTTGCAAAAGGAAGCGCGAGGGGTGGTAGCGGCTCCAAGAGGGACTCCTGTGGACTCTCTTCGCCCCGGGAGATGTCTCCGGCGTTACCATCGTCGCTGGGTGGAGGTGACCTGTCCGCAGAGACGAGTCCAGAGCAACATCCTGGTCGGCATTCGGGAGAACAGCGAGGAGCGAGGCGCAACGTCTGGGGCAGCGCCAGGAAGGTATTGAGAGAGGCTTCATAGCGGGACCTTGAGTAGAGGTTTCAAGTGCCCGTGGCTTGAGCTGTTGCCAGGATACCCCTCGGAGCAGAGTCATGTTCTCGTCGTGAGGAGGAACCCCGGGGCCCATGCTCGAGTGAGGACTGTCCATGAAGACCGTCGAGTGGGATGTCGTGTAGGGCCAGGGGGCTACTTTGAGCGGTTGTGTTTGATCGCTTCGCGTACGAGCTGCTTCAGCGCGGGTTCGTTCAGCACGTCGCCCTCGCTTAACTCGTAAGAGCGGCGCTGGTTACCTTTGAGTTCTCCGTTGAACAGGGTCTCTGGGTCCTCGAGAGATGCGCCGTGCATGAATCCGAGCTTCACTTTGCTCTTGAAGATGTTCCCGACGATGAGAATGCCGTCGAGTTCCCATACGGGGGAACCCATGTACTTCCATGTCTCGACAATGTCGGGGTCAACATTGAGGATCATACGACGAGCATCCTTGAGGATCTGGCCTCGCCAGTCGGGGTGGGAGGCAATGAGGTCATCGATGTTGTCGCTCGGTGTCACGGGAGAGGCTCCTGTCGGAAGGTGGTGGCGTCAGGCGGTGTTGGTCAGGCCTCGGGAAGCGCTGCAAAAGCCTTCTTCGTGTCGCGGTACCAGCCCATGCCCTTGATCGGGTTCCTCCACCGGCTTTTCATCGCCTCGTAGGCAGGCTGGTGAGTCGTGTCTCCGGATTTGGTGATGTCCTTGAGGTGTCGGTCCTGAGCCTTGATGATGTCGTCGGCAGTCTCACCGCGCAGTGGTAGCTCGCAGGGGCCGCCAAGCTGTCTACAGGTCATCGTCTTCATCGTTGTTCCTTCCATCTTGGTGCGTCAGTCGTGGGTTCGTCGGAGGTTCTACTTCTATGACGAGTGGGACAGCACGAATGTGACCGCAGGCCTAGCCGAGCCGAGAGGGAGCGGGTGTCGGTTACCTCTCGTGGTTCCCGGTCCGCCGGGCAAGTGAGGTCAGAACGTTCTGTCGTGCCCGGAAGGTGATGCTCTGGACCAGGCCGCCAGAGATGGTGAAGTCGAACGCCACGCGGGGTTGTCCTTGTTGGAACCACGCAGCACCAGGACGCCCGTCGATGAGGACAGGTAGCGCCGCTTTCGCGGCACCGTCGAACATCGCTGCGACGTTGTGTCGCCCTTCAATCCGTCGGGGGGTGCCGGCTGCGATGGCTTCGGTATCTGCGGTGAGGAGGGCATCGGGGGCGAGGAGGTGAAGAAGACGTGCGAAGTCACCACTTCGGGCAGCTGTAAGGAAAGCGTCGACCACTTCCCAGCTAGCGGGAGTTCCCTCTGGGGTGCTGGCCGTGACTTTGGAACGCGCTCTCGATGCCAGTTTGCGGGCTGCTTGTGGCGAGATGTCGAGAACACTCGCGATGGTGCGGAAGTCCACGCCGAAGGTGTCATGCAAGATGAAAGCTACGCGCTCAGGTGGCGAGAGGCGTTCGAGGACGATGTGCAGGGCAACTCCGACAGTGTCCGCCAGAACCACATGATCGGCTGGATCCTCTGCAGTCTCTGCATCAGTGAACTCGAGCTGTTCTCTTGGTTCGGGGGTCTTCGAACGAAGACGGTCCAGACACAGACGCGTCGTGACGACGGTCAGCCAAGCAGGCACGTTCTCGATCACACTTGCAGTGCCGTGAAACCGTATCCACGCCTGTTGGAGGATGTCTTCCGCCTCGGTCCGATCGCCGAGCAACCCAGCGGCTAGACGTACAAGCCGCGCACGCTCCGCCTCAAATTCTTCGATCTGGCCCATAGGTTCAAACCATAGATCGTGACGTCCTGCGGTGCGGTCGCTCCACATCGACATTGTTGCAGAACCCAGATCTGCAACAGACGTACTGGAACGCTCACGAATGACGCGGCGTGCCACGTTCCATTGGGCACTGACCGAAGCGGCACGCCGAGGCGAGCTGTGAAACGACTTGGACTTAGAAGCGTGTAGAGACCTCATCAACGGTTTGTGGCGGTGGTTCAGCTAGAGGTGTCTGAGGTAGCGCTCGGGCGAGGTGAGGAAGGCTTGCCAGCTGGTGACAAGCTCGAGATTCTTCCACTGCCGAGGACGAAGACCCCAGCTGCCTACTTCGAGGATCTGAGCATTTGGCAGGGCGGCCAGGAGAGGTGAGTGTGTCGAAAGGATCACCTGGGACTCTCCTGTCGCCACGATTTCTTTCAGTACGCTGAGCAACGCTAGGCAACCAGAGAAGGACAGTGCTGATTCTGGCTCATCGAGGACCCAGAGGCCCGGTCCACGAAATCGATCACCCACGAGTTCGAGGAACGATTCACCGTGGGACATCTCGTGGAAGGCAACGTCCGGTCGCCCGCTCGTGCTGGGGTTCGACTCGAGGTAGGTGTAGAAGCCGTGCATCGTTTCGGCTCTTAGGAAGTACCCGCGTCGGGTGGTGCCGGCGTTGCGGACCACTTGGAGGTGGTCGGCGAGCACCGACTCCGTTGAGCGTGTCCTGTGCTGGGCTCCTGTCGAGCCTCCCTCGGGGGACAGCCCGTACGCCAACGCGATTGCCTCGATGATGGTCGACTTGCCGGATCCGTTCTCACCCACCAGGACGGTAGCCAGGCCGAGATCCAGTCCGTGATCGAGGATCGTAGCTACGGGCGCCAACGTCGCCGGCCAAGTCTGCCGGTCCAGGGTGTTGGCAGGATGTTCGGTCAATCTTCGGATTGGAAACCGTTCGAAGGCCATGCGGTCAGTGTGCCAGCCACAGCGCTGGATCTGGGTTGCGCGGGGGAGACCGGCCTGCGGGCACCCGTAGACGATCCTTGAGAAAGCTCTCGTCTAGGAGCTCGCAGTGGCTCGCAGATGTTGGAAGAGACCTAGATAACTCCGTTACCAGGCATGACCGAGGAACGGGTCCCTGCGCGGAATACTTCCACCTCTCCCAAAGTTGAGTAGGATGGACTCAAGTTTCTGAGACGCGGGTGAGCAGCCAGCGTCAAACACACACCGGGAGGGGCAGACATGGACGTCAAACTCACGACCAAATCACAGGAGGCCGTCTCGGCCGCCGCGATGAACGCCAACACCGCGAGCAACCCGCAGGTGGAGCCCGCGCATATCCTCAAGGCCCTGATGGACCAGCGGGAATCCATGGCGGTGGCGCTGCTCAAGGCCGCCGGCGCCGATCCCGATGCGGTGAGCACTCGCGCGTCAGCCATCATCAAGTCTCTGCCCGCTACCAGCGGGGACTCGGTCGCTGCTCCCCAGTTCTCCCCTGCGGGGCTCAACGTGATCAAGGCGGCCCAGGCGCAGGCTGAGGACTTCGGAGATGAATTCGTGTCCACCGAGCACCTGCTCATCGGTGCCGCCTCTGACGGCGGACCCGCCGGCAGGACGCTGGCCGAGGCCGGTGCCACGGTGGAGGCGCTCAAGGCGGAGCTGCCCGGACTGCGCGGAGACCGCAAGGTCACCTCTCCGGACCCCGAGAACTCCTTCCAGGCGCTGGAGAAGTACGGCACGGACATGACCGAGATCGCCCGCTCCGGCAAGCTGGACCCGGTGATCGGACGCGATTCCGAGATCCGTCGTGTCGTCCAGGTGCTCTCCCGCCGCACCAAGAACAATCCGGTGCTGATCGGTGAGCCCGGGGTCGGCAAGACCGCCGTCGTCGAAGGCCTGGCCCAGCGCATGGTCGCCGGTGACGTCCCCGAGTCGCTGCGCGAGAAGACCCTGATCTCCCTGGACCTGGGCGCCATGATCGCCGGAGCGAAGTATCGCGGCGAGTTCGAGGAGCGGCTGAAGGCCGTGCTCGAAGAGATCAAGTCCGCAGAGGGCCGGATCGTGACCTTCATCGATGAGATCCACACCGTGGTCGGCGCCGGCGCCTCCCAGGGCTCCATGGACGCTTCCAACATGCTCAAGCCGATGCTGGCCCGCGGTGAGCTGCGGCTGATCGGCGCCACCACGCTGAATGAGTACCGGGAGAACATCGAATCCGACGCCGCCCTGGAGCGCCGCTTCCAGCAGGTCTATGTGGGCGAGCCCTCAGTGGCCGACGCCATCGCGATCCTGCGCGGGATCAAGGAGCGCTACGAGGCCCACCACAAGGTGGGGATCGCGGACAACGCCCTGGTCGCCGCCGTCACGCTCTCGGACCGCTATATCAGCGGGCGGCAGCTGCCGGACAAGGCCATCGACCTGATCGACGAGGCCGCGTCCCGGCTGCGCATGGAGATCGACTCCGCCCCGGTGGAGATCGACGAGCTGCGCCGCGTGGTGGACCGGCTCACCATGGAGGAGCTGGCCCTGGCGAATGAGACCGACCCGGGCTCAGCCGACCGCCTGCAGACGCTGCGCGCGGACCTGGCCGACAGGCGCGAGGAGCTGGCCGAGCTCACCGCGCGCTGGGAGGCCGAAAAGGGCGAGCTCAACCGGGCTGGTGAGCTGCGGGTGCGGTTGGACGAGCTGAGGTCCACCGCCGAGCGCGCCCAGCGCGATGGCGATCTTGCCGAGGCCTCCCGGCTGCTCTACGGGGAGATCCCTCAGGTGGAGAAGGACCTGGCCGCCGCGGAGGAGGAGGATGCCTCCACTCCCGCGCCGGAGAAGAAGATGGTCGCCGATGAGGTGGACGCCGACGGCATCGCCGAGGTCATCGCCGCCTGGACCGGCATCCCCGCCGGGCGGCTGCTCCAGGGGGAGACCGAGAAGCTGCTGCAGATGGAAGAGCTCATCGGCTCCCGGTTGATCGGCCAGACTAAGGCTGTGGGCGCGGTCTCCGACGCCGTGCGCCGGGCCCGCACCGGCGTGGCCGACCCTGACCGGCCCACCGGCTCCTTCATGTTCCTGGGCCCCACCGGCGTGGGCAAGACCGAGCTGGCCAAGGCGCTCGCGGAGTTCCTCTTCGACGACGAGCGCTCCATGGTCCGGATCGACATGTCCGAGTACTCGGAGAAGCACTCCGTCTCCCGCCTCGTCGGAGCACCCCCAGGCTATGTGGGCTATGACGAGGGCGGTCAGCTCACGGAAGCTGTCCGGCGTCGTCCGTACTCGGTGATCCTCCTCGACGAGGTGGAGAAGGCCCACCCGGAGGTATTCGACATCCTGCTGCAGGTTCTTGACGACGGCCGGCTCACCGACGGACAGGGCCGCACCGTGGACTTCCGCAACGTGGTGCTGATCCTGACCTCGAACATGGGCTCACAGTTCCTGGTCGATCAGACGCTGGAGCCCGCGACCAAGCAGCAGCGGGTCATGGACGTGGTCCATGCCTCCTTCAAGCCGGAGTTCCTGAACCGTCTCGATGACATCGTGATGTTCGATCCGCTGTCCATGGAGCAGCTCAGCGGGATCGTGGAGCTGCAGATCGGGCTGCTGCAGGAGCGCATGACGGCGCGCCGGCTGACCTTGGAGGTCACCGAGGCCGCGCGGGACTGGCTGGCGTTCACCGGCTATGACCCCGCCTACGGCGCCCGTCCGCTGCGTCGGCTGGTCCAGCGCGAGATCGGCGATCAGCTCGCCCGCGCGCTGCTCTCCGGCGAGGTCGAGGACGGGGACACCGTGCTGGTGGACCGCCAGGAGCTCAGCCTGGAGGGTGAGTCCGTCCACGGGCTCACCGTGACTCGAAAGGCATGACCCCGCCGTTCCTCTTGGCTGGTTGAGCTTTCCGGTCGGTGCGCAGCCACCGGAGAACTCAACCGCCCAGGGGAAGGTGGAGGTCAGCTGACGGTGAGGCCTTCGCGGGCCAGCAGTGCGCGCTTGGTCTCGGTGCCGCCGAAGCCGTAGCCGCCGATCCCGCCGTCGGAGCGGATCACCCGGTGGCACGGGACGGCGAAGGCCACCAGGTTGTTCGCGCAGGCGCTCGCTGCGGCTCGGTGCGCCAGCGGCCGGCCGGCCAGCTGGGCGAGCTCCGCATAGGAGACCGTCTCCCCGGCGGGGATCTCACGCATGGCGGCCCAGACATCCTGCCGGTAGTCCGAGCCCGGCTGCACCACAGCGAGGTCATCCAGCGCCCGGTGATCCTCGGACGCGTAGGCCTCCAGCGCTTCGGCCACAGTGCCGGTCCCCGCGGGCAGGGGCTTCATCTCTCGGGCGGCGGTGGCCGGGGCGAGCAGCTCCAGCCGGTCCATGAGCTGCTCGAGCACCCGGCCGATCGCCGCCACCTCCGGCTCGCCTCCCTCGGCCTGGGCCAACGAGGCAGCACGGATGGTCTCATCCTCGGGGGAGTGGATGACCACGATCGCCCCCAGCCCGTCGAGCGAGGCCGAGGACCAGCGCAGCTCGGGAAGATCGGACTCCGGAAGAGGCTGCACATCAGTCATAGGCTGAATTGTCCACCGCCCGCCGACCCAGGTCCACCTGCGTCATCCGCCGGACATGCTCAGCAGACGAATATTCAGATGAAGGTGCTGATCGAGCAGCTGCAGAGGGTGTGGAACAGAGCACGGCTCTGCGACGTTGCACAAGGTGCAGCACGCAGTGACCGGCATGCCCCGATGTGATCGTGCCGACCATGAGCACCGATCGGACGACGGCGCAGCGCCAGTCATGTTAACCTAGTGAGCACGAACTACTTTTAAACAGCTGATCCCGCGATGAGCCCTGCCCGGCGTCGTAGAGGACACGAGAAGACAGAGGGGGTCTCGCTTATGGGGCGTGGCCGTCAGAAGGCGAAAGCGACAAAGCAGGCTCGGGAGATCAAGTACTACACTCCGGACACCGACCTGACTGCTTTGGAGCGAGAGCTCGCCAAGACCCGCGGCAGCGCGGATGCTCCCGTTCGGTCGCGACCGGACTCCGAGGAACGCAGCAGCAGCGTTGATCCGTATGAGGACAAGTACGGGCGCTGACCCGTGACCGAGCCGACACCAGAGGCTTTCACCAGGCCTGTTGAGAACGCCCACAGGGCGGCACTGCGGTCCATCGCGCGCGTGGTCGAGGACACCGCCGAGCCCCAGCCTGCGGAGGTGGCCCGAGAGGGCATCGCCTCCCTGCTGAGGCGGGGCGGGGTCCTCGCCGTCACCGGCGCCGGGGTCTCCACCGACTCCGGGATCCCGGACTATCGCGGGCCGCAGGGCTCCCTGCATCGGCACCGGCCGATGACCTACCAGGAGTTTCAGCACGACACCGCGGCTCGCCACCGCTATTGGGCGCGCGGCTTCGTGGGCTGGCGCCAGATGCACCGCGCCGAGCCGAACCAGGCTCACCGGCTGCTCGCGAAGTGGCAGTCCTCGGGTCTGCTCAGCGGCCTGATCACCCAGAACGTGGACGGACTGCACCGCGCGGCAGGCTCCGATCCGCTGATCCCGCTGCACGGGGACATGGATTCGGTCATCTGCCTGAACTGCGGCAACCGCGAGACCCGGTCCTCCATGGATGCCCGGCTGCAGGAGGCGAATCCCGGATACGCCGAGGCCGCCTTCGCCGCCGCGGAGAACGTGAACCCGGACGGCGATGTCACCCTGGATCAGTCCTGGGTGGAGAAGTTCCACATGATCACCTGTCTGGTCTGCGGCTCCGACAGGCTCAAGCCCGACGTGGTCTATTTCGGCGAATCGGTGCCCGCCGAGCGAAAGGCCGCGGTGGATGCGCTCGTCGAGGCCTCCTCCGCGCTGCTGGTGGTGGGCAGCTCCATGGCTGTGATGAGCGGGTTCAAGATCGCGCTGACGATGCACCAGTCCCATCGGGCCATCGGTGTGATCAATGGCGGACCCTCCCGGGCAGACGCCAAGGCCGACTGGCGCTGGCGTACCCGCATCACCCCCGCGCTCGAGGAGCTCGACCAGCTGCTGGGTGACAGAACTCACCAGTAACTGTACCGGACGTATAGTATAGTTACTTCCGTGATGACCCTTCCCTCCCTGCATGCCTCGCTCGGCCACTCGCTCACCGCCTGGCAGCGCTGGACCATGCTCGCCATCGTCTCCTCGGCGTTGCTGCTGATCGCCCTGGACAACACGATCCTCTACACCGCTCTGCCCACGCTCACCGCGGAGCTCGGCGCCTCTTCCCCGGCTCAGCTCTGGATCATCAACGCCTACCCGCTGGTCATCGCCGGTCTGCTGCCCGGCTCCGGCGCGCTGGGGGACCGGTTCGGACATAAGCGGATCTTCCAGGTCGGCCTCGGGATCTTCGGCGTGGCCTCGATCCTGGCCGCGTTCTCCGGCAGCTCCGAGATGCTGATCGCCTCCCGTGCGCTGCTGGCCGTGGGCGCCGCCGCCATGATGCCGGCCACGCTCGCACTGATCCGGCTGACCTTCGCTGTGGAGCGGGAGCGCAACCTCGCTATCGCGATCTGGGCCGCCGTCGCCACTGTCGGCATGGCGCTGGGGCCGATCGTCTCCGGCGTCCTGCTGGAGTTCTTCTGGTGGGGCTCGGTCTTCCTGGTCAACGTGCCGATCGTGGTCGCAGCGCTGGTGCTGATGCTTGTGGTCGGACCGGCGAACATCGCCAACCCACGCCGTCGCTGGGACTGGCTCTCCTCCGTTCAGGTCATGGTCGGACTGACCGCCGCGGTGCTGGCGATCAAGACCATCGCCGCCACTCCGGTGAACTGGCCGCTCTTCCTGGTCTCCACGCTCATCGCCATCGTGATGCTGACGGTCTTCGGTCGCCGGCAGGTGCGGCTGAACCGCATATCCGAGCCGCTGGTGGACTTCAGCATCTTCCGCAATCGCGGGTTCAGCGGGGGTGTGATCGCCGCCGGAGCAAGCATCTTCGCCATCGTCGGGGTCCAGCTGGGCACGACCCAGCGCTTCCAGCTGGTGGAGGGTTTCAGCCCGCTCGACGCCGGGCTCATCGTCTCGGCGCTGGCCGTGGGTTCCATGCCCTTCGCGCTCTTCGGCGGAGCCATCCTGCACCGCTCGGGTCTGCTCACGCTGATCGGCGGCGGCATGGCGGTGGCCGCCGTCGGAGCCGGCGGTGCGATCCTCGCCACGGTCCAGGACTCGCTGCTGTGGCTGGTGATCAGCTTTGTGGTGCTCGGCGCCGGTCTGGGTGCGTCCATGTCCGTGGCCTCCACCGCGATCATGGGCAACGTCCCGCCGCGCCGCGCCGGGATGGCCGCCTCCATCGAGGAGGTCTCCTATGAGTTCGGCGGACTGGTCGGGGTGGGCCTGCTGGGCAGCCTGATCACCTTCGTCTACACCCGGGTGCTGGTGCTCCCGGCCGGGGCTGAACAGTTCAGCGGCCAGGCGCCCGCGGCAGTGCTCGAATCAGGCAGCGCACCGGCCATGGCCGCCGCCGCCGAGGCCTTCGACACCGCCTATCTCGCCGTGCTGATAGGTGTGGCACTGGTGATGGCGCTCGCCACCGTCGCCTCCGTCTGGATGCTGCGCCGGTACACCCCGGGCACCGAGTCCCAGGCCTACCCCGGAAACCACTGAGAAGTTCTGCGAAACCACTGAGCGGAGATCCACCACTGTGCGCCCCTCCAAACGCCTAGAGATCCTCGATGCCGCGACCCGGGTGGTCCAGCGCGAAGGCGTGACCATGCTGACCTACGAATCCGTGGCCGCTGAGGCTGGGATGACCAAGGGCGGACTGCTCTACCACTTCCCGTCCCGTGAGGAGCTGCTGCTGGGGCTGCACCGCCACGTGGCGGCGCAGTGGGAACACTCCATGGAGACGGAGGCGGGCGGCACCGCGCAGGAGCTCTCCCGCGCGGAGCGCTTCCGGGCCTTCGTCAAGGATTCACAGAACCCTGACCGCGCGGAGCTGCTGCTCATGCTGGAAGCCTCCGAGGACCCCGTGGCCAACGCGGCCTGGGACGAGGTCTATGCCCGCTGGGCCCCGCAGCCCCCTCAGGTCACTGCGGTCCCCGACCACGACGACGCGGAAGCCGCCGCGCTCCAGCGCTTTATCGCGCGGCTCGCCGCCGACGGACTGTGGTTCTACGAGGCACTCTCCACCGAGGGGCTGAGTCCGACGATGCGCGAGCGCGTCACCGAGGAGATCATCGCCCTGGCGTATCGCGCCAGTGTTTCGGCGGCGCCGCGCGCCGACGGCGCAGAGTAGTCTCAACCAGTGGCAATTCTCTCTCTGATGCTCTTCGTGGTGGCCGGTGCCGGCACCCCAGGCCCGAACAACACGATCGTGATGGCCTCAGGCGCCGCCTATGGGTTCAAGCGCACCCTTCCCGCCATCCTCGGTGTGAACCTCGGGTTCCCGTCCATGGTCCTGCTGGTAGGCATCGGGCTGGGCCAGGTGCTCGATCAGTGGCCGGTGATCCTGGACATCCTGCGCCCGATCGGCATCCTGTATCTGCTCTGGCTCGCGTTCAAGATCGCCACCGGCCCCACCGAGCTGACCCAGAAGCCCGGGGCAAAGCCCCCGGGGTTCGTGCAGATGGCGCTGTTCCAGTTTGTGAACCCCAAGGCGTGGACTCTCTCGGTCGCGGCGCTGAGCACCTTCACCGGTTTCTGGGACTCGTTCCTGGCCGAAGTCGCCGTGATCGCCCTGGTGGCCGGCTCATTCGGCGCCCCGTGCACCATCGCCTGGACCCTGCTCGGCGTCGGCGCCGGGAAAGTGATCTCTCAGCCCAAGCACATGCTCATCTTCAACCTGGTGATGGCCGCACTGCTGGTCGTCTCGGTCATCCCCGCCATGGTGGACACCTGGGAGTCCCTGCCGCTCTAGTCTCGCCGGAACCGGGTGCGACGCAGTCTGGTAATCCCACAAATTGCCAATGCCCCCTCTCGTCAATCGGCAGATGACAGGCGCGGGGCGCGTACTAAGGCTCCTAGCCAATTTCAACTGATAGCAAGTCCAAGGTGCCAGGCTTTCATTGCCCTTCTGCGATACGGTAGGCGACATGACTCCGTCCTCCCCAGAGGGTCCTGTGCTAAAAGGACAAACGCCAGCCGATAGTCTTCCGGAGCCAGCAAGCTCGGGCTATCAACGATTCCCCTCGTTTAGTCACTGGCTGGAGGCCAGATTTGACCCCCATATTTTCGCGCGGGCAGAGGAGAATATGCTCGCAAAACGTGAGGTTGTTGGGGACGAAGCACTCCGTCAGGCCGTTATAAGAGCCAGTCGAACAGCCGCCGTCGATACCGGTGCGATTGAAGGGCTGTATACGGTAGATCGCGGATTCACCTACAGTGTCGCTACACAGGCAGCCACTTGGGAGACCTTGGTGAGGTATAAGGGTGAGCCTGCGCGACGCGCTATCGAAGATGCACTCAATGCTTATGACTATGTTCTTGATGCCGCCACGGAGGATGTCGTCGTTAGCGAAAAGTGGATTCGCGAACTACATATGACGGTGTGTGCCCATCAAGACACATACGACGTGACAACTAACGTGGGAACCCAGCAGTGAGCCCTGGAAAAGGGTGCCTATAAAACGCTCCCGAATAGCCCTTGGAATCCCTCGACTGGAAAAGTTCATGAATATGCTCCCGTATGGGATACGGCGCCTGAAATGGATCGTCTTATTCAGGAATTAAGGAGCGATGAGTTCACGCAATCTCACCCCGTCTTGCAGGCGTCTTATGCGCATTACGCCTATGTCAGCGTACATCCCTTTCCAGACGGAAATGGTCGGGTAGCACGCGCCCTGGCGTCGATCTATCTCTACCGACGACCGGGAATCCCGCTTGTGATTTTTGCGGACCAGCGGGCGCGGTACTTCGAAGCATTGGAGTCCGCCGACCGTTCGGATTACGCAGGATTTATCAACTTCATCGAAGCTTGCGCTGTGGACACATTAGGTGTCATTACGGCGCAAATGCATCCATCGGCGCCAAGCGCTAGTGCAAGTTTGGCTGACTTGGCTAACTATTACGCCAGCACATCAAGCGAGTTGGTCTACTTTAGTGCCGCCGAACGATTGGCGAAGCTTGCGATGTCTGAATTTGATAGGCATATAGGCGAACTTCCAATCCCGCCTCAAATAAGGTGTAGGACCATGGGTACGGGTTCACGCCCTCGCAAAAAGCCTGGATATAAGCCGGGTGGAGAGTAGACTAAGTTCCGGGTTTCCATTATTGCATCCGAGCCTGCTCAAGAATCTATTCAACCTGTCATCCAGGCCCTGGTTCGTGATGATGATTCCGTGGCGGACTTGATCTTGGTTTCGGAAGCATCTGATGGCTTCTTGGAGGTCGCGCTGCGGGAAATCGAACCAGCAACAACGGAAACTCTGCGACTAAAAGTTTCAGGATGGGTAGAAGGGCAAATGGCTGTCTACCTCCAGTCGCTTCACAAACGAATGGGCCACTCGTAGAAGGGGCCAGAGGGCGCAGCCACGCCGCGCTATCTGTACTTTAACGGGCGACATAACTCGGGGTACTGAATCAGGTACTAACGCTGTACATCGCATTGTCGCTGACAGCCCTTCCATCGCCGTCAGCTAGACGCTTAGGGCCCCCAAACGAACGAGATGGCGTCGCAAGAACGTGCGGGAATCTTCTTGAACCTTCCTGCGATGCTGATTGGCCACAACCTGCTCGACGTTCTCGAGTATCGCGAGTGAGGCCATACAGGATTCGCTGGTCTCGTCGTTCCAAGTGAGTCTGGGGTGCACCCGAGACAGGCAAGACCAGTCAGCGGTCGTGCTGCAGGGGACCCGCGCTCAGGCGCAGCTGCTGGTGGCTTATCTCCGCGGCCCAGCGCTGGTCATGGGTGGCCACCAGCACCGCACCGCCCGCCACAGCGAAGTCACGCAGCACGGCGCTCAGCCGGGCCATCCCGGCGGCGTCCCGGCCCAGGGTCGGCTCGTCCAGCAGCAGCACCGAAGGCCGCAGCAGCAGCGCCGAGGCGATCACACAGTCCTTGCGCTGCGCCGGCTGCAGGTCATAGGGATGCTCCTCGGCGTAGGTGCTGAGGCCCGCGAGGTCCATCACGCGCTGGACATCCAGCTCCCGCTGACTCCGTGCCTGGTGCCGCTCCGCGCGGCGCAGCCGACGACCGCCGGAGCCCAGCGGGGCCGCGCGCATCAGCTCGCCATGCACCGTGGAGGCGGAGAGCTGATCTCCGGGGTCTTGGCCAACCCAGGCGATGTGGCCCGCCCGGCGATGCGTCGGTTCCCCTGCAAGCTCGACACCGCCGGGCCCGGCGATGCTGGTCCCAGGCTCTGTGGACACAAGTCCCGCGAGGGAGCCGAGCAGCGTGGATTTGCCTGAGCCATTGGCGCCCAGCAGTGCGGTGACTTCCCCGGCGCGCAGATCCAGTGCGAGGTCGCTGAGCACATGGACGGACGCGCGCTGGACGGTGAGTCCCCGCACGTGCAGCAGCACCTCCTGGTCGGGGCCGGTTGCCGGGCCAGAGGACTGGGCATGGGCCTCGGTCCGTGCACACGCCTCGCTGCGCGCATCCCAGATCCCGTGGTCGGACAGCTGAGTCGGGGTGGGCTGCGCCGACGTGAGTGTTGCCGGCGTGATCGACGCCGGAGCCAGACCGCCCGGTCCACTCGGAGTGGGCCGCCCGTTCTCCAGGAACAGCACCTGATCGCAGTCCGCGGTCAGCTCATCATGCTGATGTCCCGTGAGCAGCACCGCACCACCGTCGGCGCGGAACTCGCGCAGAGACCGGGCCAGGCGCCGTCGTGCGCTGTGGTCCAGTGATTGGGAGGGTTGGTCCAGCACCAGCACGCTGGGCCGAAGGGTGAGCAGGCCCGCCAGCGCAGTGAGCTGGCGCTCGCCGCCGGAGAGCGTCGAGAGGTCACGCTGAGCCAGGGCGCCGATGCCCAGCGACTCTAGGCTGGTCTCCGCGCGGTCGAGGCACTCCTGCAGCGACAGACCGAGCAGCCGCCCAGGCAGCGCCGCCTCAGCGCGAACGGTACGGGTCAGCCCGGTGAGCTGTGCCTCGGGGTCATCGCCCAGCATGCCGACGCCGATGCCGTTCAGCGCCCTGACGCCGCTGGCGTGGCCGTGTTCAGCGAGCAGCCCGGCGACGGCCCGGGCCAGGGTGGAGGTGCCTGCCCCCTGTGGACCGAGCACGGACATCCCGTCTCCGGCTTGCAGCGCCAGATCGATGCCGTCGAGCGCCGGGGACGAGGCCCCGCGGTAGGTGAAGCTGAACTCCCCCAGGGTCAGCAGCGGAGTGCGCTCACGCATCGGAGGCCCCCATCAGGTCAGTGGCGGCCGGAAGCGGCAGCAGCCCGGCCAGCGAGGCGCAGACCAGCAGCACCGAGACGGCCACGGCGCCCCAGCGCAGGCCTCGCTGAGCGGGGCCCCGGGGATAGAGCTGGGCGGGCGTGGGTCGGGGCGTCTCGCCGAATCCTCGCTGGGTCAGCGCGTCGTGGCGCTGATCCAGCTGGGTGATCGCGGTGACCAGCAGTCCGGCGAGCACACCGGTGAGCAGCCGCAGCCGCACCAGCAGTCGGTCGGTGTCCCACCCGCGTGCGGCCCGGGCGGCCAGCGCTGAGCGCACCCGGTGCTGGGCCAGCGGGATCAGGGTCATCGCGGCCGCGCAGACATACGCCAGGGACAGCGGCGCGCGCAGGGCGAGCAGCCCGTCGAAGGCGCGCGAGGGGTCCGAGCCGAAGGCGAACAGCGCGCAGACGGCCACCATCGCCGCCACCCGCAGCCAGAGCTGGACCGCGAGCGCGAGTCCCTCCACGGTCACGGCGGCAGGTCCGAACTCCGCCAGCACCTGGGCCTGCTCGCCGGGGTAGAAGAGTCCCTGGATGATGCCGACCATGACCAGCATGGGCCCGGCCAGCACGAGCAGGCTCAGCAGCCAGCTGCGGAAGCGCACCCGCGGCGAGACCGCCGCCGCGGCCGCCGCGCAGAGGAGCACGGCGGCCGGGACGAGCGGGGACGGGATCCCGTAGACGAGCAGAAGTGCGCAGCCGAGCAGGACCAGCTCAGTGGCTGGATGCAGCCGCACGCGCAGGCTCCGCGGAGGAGGTGTTCCGGCGTCGCACCATCGAGTGTTCGGTGAACGGGAACCGGCTGCGCAGCCGCTTGGGCAGCGCCGCGATCACCAGGAAGGCCAGCGCGAAGATGATGGCCTTATCGGCGATATCACTGCCGAGACCCTGGATGGTGGCGGCCTCCAGCATGGACGAACCGGCGCCCTGCAGCGCGGCGACGAGACTACCGGTGCCCACGCCGAGTCCGCCGCCGTAGATGAAGGCGGCCACGGGGGTGGCGATCAGTCCCGTGGGGATTCCTGCCACGGCGCCGGCGATCACGGCCCACGAGATGCGGCGGAAGCCTCCGAGCCGGGCGGCCCAGCCTGCCGCGGCACCGATGAAGGCGGAGCCGGCGGTGAAGGCGATGACCGTGGGGTTGATGGTCACACCCCAGAGCACGTTGGTGAGGATGCCGGTCAGCGCGCCTGCGGCCGGGCCGGCGATGACACCGATGATCACGGTGCCCAGGGAATCGAGGTACAGCGGGATGGGGGTCATGGTGCCGACGATCTGCCCGGTGGCGATGTTCAGCGCGATCATGACCGGCATCAGCGCGAGCACGCTGCGCGGGATCCGCGGAAGCGTGCCGGCGGCGATGAGTGCGGCGCCCAGCAGGTAGCCGACCATGACGCCGAGGGTGGTGTGCCCGAGATCGGCGCCGAGGGTGGCAGGCTGGCTGGTCAGCACCCAGAGATAGGTGCCAGCGATGACGGCGGCCCCGGCGGTGAGCGCGAGGGTGGACCAGAGCGGGGGAGCGGGCCGGGTGTGGGTCCCGGCGCGGTGCTGCGTGGAGGCCTTGTTTGTGGGCGTCGTGGTGGTGCGATGCTTCGGGGTTTCTCCGGGATCCGCCGCGGTGACGGACCCCTGCCCAGAGTGCGTGTCGGTGGGAGTCATATCAAACAGGTCCTTTTCTCAGAGTGTTGGTCAGGTGATCAAGAAACGCTTCAGCGTCCAGGCTGCGGATGATCTCCGCATTGGGAGCTCGGCCCCAGCGACCCAGCCAATCAGCCACAGTCTCGCCGCGAGTCAGGGTGCCGGTGAGTTCGACGTCGACCGCTGCCATCTCGGTCTTCTGCGCCCAGGGAATTATCCCGTGTGTTCGGTGTGCAGACGAATCCGCGTCAGCCTCGTCCGTTGGGGAGGAGCTTTCATACTGACTCCTGGCCCAGAGGACCGCCGCCGCAGTCACATAGGGATCATGGACATGGGCCAGGTAGCCGTGGCCATCGGACTCGTGGAACTCGAAGTAGAACCGCAGCGCCTCGGCGAGCTGGGTCAGCCAGGCCGACCACCGCGGGTCGGTGGGTCCAGCGAGCATGTGTTCCAGGCGCTGAGGAGTCAGCGCCACGGCCTCAGTGGCCTCGAGGGGCCCGATGACCGGCAGATGCGTGGCTTCCCCGAAGGCGTCGAGCACAACCTTGGCGGCCTCGGGGTCATAGCTGACGTTCCACTCGGTGGTGGGCCGAGTGTTGCCGCGGTAGTTGAAGGCCCCACCCATGATGAACAGCCGCTTCAGCAGCTGCGGCAGGCGCGGTTCCAGCTCGAGCGCCAGGGCCAGGTTCGTCGCGGGCCCGACGAGCACCCCGACCAGCTCTCCGGGACGGGCATGAGCGGCACGGACCCAGGCCAGCGCCGCAGATAGATCATCCGCAGACAGATCATTCGCGGACAGGCCATCCGTGCCGAGGCCGCCGCCGGGCAGCTGCGCGTATCCGACGCCGGTGTCTCCGTGGGTCTCCTCGGCGTATTCGGAGACGCCCGCCAGCGGGTGCTCCGCGCCGGGATGGACCGGCAGATCTCCTCGACCGGCCAGCTGCAGCCATCCGAGAGTGTTGGCCACCACCTGCGCGGTGGAGACGTTGCCGCCGCTCGCGGCGAGACCGAGGATCTCGACGTCGTCCTGGCAGAGGAGCCAGCCCAGCGCCAGGGCGTCGTCGATGCCGGGATCGCAGTCGAGGAAGAGGGGGATCACCTGCACCATTGTGCCGGGTTCTGCTGAACGGACCTTGACGGGCGCTGTGGAGGCGTTCGTAGGGTGAGAACAGGAGGGAGCAGAGATGACGGATTCCGGAGAACCTCGCAGCGAGGCCCAGCGCGCATGGCCCGCCCGCTACAACTGGATCCTGGGGCGTCCGGACAGGCTCGGTGCCGGCGCGATGATGATCTGTGGCGGTGGGCTGCTGTTCAACAGCATCCTCGCCATGGTGCGGATGTTCTCAGGCACCGGCGATGTGGTCGAGATGTGGTTCAACATCGCTGGGGCACTGCTGGGGCCCTTCGGACTTCTCTACTTCTGGGCGGGATTTCGGCTGCGGAGAGTCAGGTCTCATGGGGCACGCTCCGTCGAGGACTGGTCGGGCTGATCCTGTTCGGCCCACACCGCTCGTACGGCATTGAGCAGGTCGTCCTCGGAGACAGTCGAGGACAGGGCGCGGTCAACGGCCTGGCGCACATGGGTGAGCAGTTCGCCGGGCAGGACCGAGGGCTGCTCCGCCACGCGAGTGCCGGCCGCGCCGCGGGTGACGATCATGCGTTCAGCCTCCAGGGAGCGGTAGGCCTTCGCCGCAGTGCCGACGGCGACTCCCAGGTCGCGGGCCGTCTGCCGGACAGTGGGCAGCCGGTCTCCTGCGCCCACGCGTCCGGAGAGGATCAGCCCCCGGTAGTGGTCCGCGATGTCCTCGGCGGTGTACTCAGCCATGGACGGTGAGCCCGCTGTGTGACCCCGCCCCAACGCTGGAGGCTTCGGCTGGAAGCACCTGTGGCCGACGCAGGGCGATGCGCGCCACCAGCAGCAGCAGGACATAGCCGAGGAGCTGGAGCGTGAGCGAGGCCCAGAACAGCCAGGGTGAGATCGCGGAGACGCTGGTCTGCCACTCGTATCCGTCTCTGACCAGAGTGATGTCACCTGCCTGGGACACCAGGCGGGTGGCCCGAGCCAGCGTGACCAGCACTGCTCCGGCGCTGAAGAGGATGAACAGGGTGGCGAGGGTTGATCGCGAGGCCGCTTCCGCTGTCACAGTCTCGGGCCTGAGGAACGGGCGGACGGCATTGACGTGAAGCACCAGAAGCGTCAGCAGCACCAGGGCCAGCGTAACGCCGGCGACCGGCAACCCATACGCCCAACCGAAGAAGCTGATGCGCATTCCGCCCCCGACGCCGGCCGCATCCTCGCCGACATCGAGCTCAAGAATGCGGTGGATGCCGTCTTCATCGGGGCTGGAGGCCGATCCGGCGAAGGCAACCAGTCCGAGCAGCAGGATTGTGGGGACGATCAGCAACCAGAGCTGACCCGCACCAAGGAAGGAGCGCCACGTCCGCGGACGGGCCGGGGCGACGGGAGCTGCGGGGGTTCGTCGGAACAGCACCATCAGCAGCACGAAGCAGAGCAGGGCCACACAGGCACCGAGAAGGAGATCCGCATAGGACCACCAGTGGTAGTCCACCAAGAGCATCCCGTCAGCCAAGTAGCTTCTCAGTTGGTAGGAGACGGAGTAGAGGAGGGCGAGAACTGCGAGCACCCCCAGTGCGACGCGCACGGCGCCGTCGGGACGGGCGCTACCGGGAAGGTGAGGCACCTGCGGCAGACGGCGCCGCAGCGACGGGAGCGAGAAGCAGGCGAGGATCACCACCGCGAGGATCAGGATCGGGGCATCGACGACGATCTGCCAGACGGGCATGGTCTCTCCAGGTGAAGAGGCGGTTCCGCCGAGGCGGACTTTCTTGTATCACTGACAACGTACAAGATTTTGTATCAGCTGAACAGTACAAGAAGTCCAGTGGGTGGAGTCGTTCCCCTCACCGGAACGATCAGGAGGCGTAGCTCCCGGTCAGCAGCACGCCGCCGCCGTCAACTCCCTTGGCGCCCTGGACGAAGTCCAGACCTGCATCGGCCACGCGAGTCTCCTCGGCGCTGTAGGCGCTGACCTCACCCATGACCCATGCGGACTGGCCCGAGGCCTGCAGGTGAGCGACGGCGTCGTCGGCCTTGTCTGCGGAGACCACGGCGATCATGCCCACGCCCAGGTTCAGCGTGCGCTCCAGGTCCGCCTGCGGGACCGAGCCCAGCCGGGCGATCAGCGAGAACACGGCGGGCCAGGACCAGGTCGATCGGTCCACAGTGGCCATGAGTCCCGCGGGCAGCACGCGCGCCAGGTTGGCCGCGAGGCCGCCACCGGTGACGTGGCTGAAGCCGCGCACCGGAGCCTCGGGGGAGATCGCGGTCTCGGCGGGATCGCCGTTGAGCGCGGTGACCAGGTCCAGGCAGGGCCTGGTGTAGAGCCTGGTCGGCTCCAGCAGCTCCTGGCCCAGCGTGCGGCCGAACTCTGCGACCTCGCGCTCGTAGCCCCAGCCGGCGGAGGAGACCACGCGGCGGACCAGCGAGTACCCGTTGGAGTGGATGCCCGAGGAGGCCATGCCGATGATCACGTCACCGGCGCGCACCCGCTCCGGGCCGAGCACGGCGGAGGCGTCGACCACGCCCGTGGCGGCGCCCGCGACGTCGTATTCATCCTCGGCCAGCAGTCCCGGGTGCTCAGCGGTCTCTCCACCGATGAGCGCGGTTCCGGTCTCTGCGGCGGCCCTGGCGATGCCGGAGACCACGGCGGCGATCCGCGCGGGATCCACCTTGCCCGTGGCGATGTAATCGGTCATGAACAGCGGCTTGGCGCCCATCACCACGATGTCATCGACCACCATGCCCACCAGATCGAAGCCGATGGTGTCGTGGATGTCCATGGCCTGGGCGATGGCCACCTTGGTGCCGACACCGTCGGTGGAGGTGGCCAGCAGCGGATGCGGCAGCCGCTTGAGCTCGCTGGCGTCATAGAGCCCGGCGAAGCCGCCGACCCCGCCGATCACGGCAGGCGTGTGGGTGGCCTCGATGTGGGCCTTCATGAGTTCGACGGCGCGGTCACCGGCCTCCACGTCGACTCCGGCGGAGGCATAGGTGATCGGAGCGCCGGAGCCTGAGCCGGCGCTGGTGTTCGGTGAAGTCACTTCTTGGCCTCCGCGAGGGGGATCTCGTCGAGTTCGAATTCGGCATCGGGGCCCGGCTCGCAGCCACCGGGGGGCTGCGCGTCGGGATCCACGGGCTGCTCCAGCAGCATCTTGCCGCGTCGGCTCTCCGGGGGGAGCTTGATCGGGTAGACCCCGGAGAAGCAGGCGGTGCACAGCGTCGAGCGTGGCTGCTGGGTGGCGGCGATCATGCCGTCCTCGGAGATGTAGGCCAGCGAATCGGCGCCCACCGCCTGGGTGATCTCGTCCATGGTGGCGCCGTTGGCGATCAGCTCCGCGCGGGAGGCGAAGTCGATCCCGTAGAAGCAGGGCCATTTCACCGGTGGCGAGGAGATCTTCACGTGGATCTCCGCGGCGCCGGCCTCCTTGAGCATCCGCACGATGGCCCGCTGCGTGTTGCCGCGGACGATTGAATCGTCCACCACCACCACGCGCTTGCCGCGGACCACATGGTCTTGGACATTGAGCTTGAGCCGGATGCCGAGCTGGCGCAGCGTCTGTGAAGGCTCGATGAAGGTGCGGCCGACATAGGAGTTCTTGATGAAGCCCAGGGCGAAGGGCAGCCCGGAGGCCTCGGCGTAGCCCACGGCGGCCGGGGTGCCGGACTCCGGGACCGGAATGACCACATCGGCGTCGTGAGAATCTTCGCGGGCCAGCTGCCGTCCCATCTCCACTCGAGACTCATAGACCGAGCGGCCGTTGATGTTCGCGTCCGGACGAGCCAGATAGACGTACTCGAAGACACAGCGTGACGGAGTGGCGGCGGCGAAGCGGTGGGACCGCACGCCGTCGGAGTCGATGGCGATCAGCTCGCCGGGCTCGATCTCCCGGATCACCGAGGCGCCCACGGTGGCCAGAGCGGACTGCTCGGAGGCGACCACCCAGCCGCGGTCCAGGCGACCCAGCACCAGCGGGCGCACGCCATGCGGGTCCCTGGCGGCGTAGAGCGTGTTCTCGTTCATGAACACCAGGCAGAACGCGCCCTCCAGGGTGGGGAGCAGGGCAAGGGCCTGCTCTTCCAGGTTCGCTCCCGGCTGTTCCTTGAGCAGCGCGGTGACCAGTGCGGTGTCGGTGGTGTTGCCCTGGTTCAGCTCGCCGAAGTCGGCGCGCCCGTGGCGTTCGAGGATCCGGTCGCGGAGATCTGCGGAGTTGGTGAGGTTGCCGTTGTGCCCCAGCGCCACGGTCCCATGCGGGGTGTCCCCGAGGGTGGGCTGGGCGTTGGACCACTGGCTGGCGCCGGTGGTGGAGTAGCGGCAGTGGCCGACGGCGATGTGCCCGGTCAGCGAGTTCAGCGTGGACTCATCGAAGACCTGGGAGACCAGACCGATGTCCTTGTACACCCGGATGCTCTTGCCATCCGAGGCGGCGATCCCGGCGGACTCCTGGCCGCGGTGCTGCAGCGCGTAGAGCCCGTAGTAGGCGAGCTTGGAGACCTCCTCCCCGGGAGCCCAGACTCCGAAGACGCCGCATTCATCCTGCGGCAGCGGGTCCTCGTCGAGGAGGTTGAAGTTCAGCTGGCCATCAGTCCGAGCCATGCGCGGGGGTCCTCTCTGCAGCGTCGAAGCCCGGAGCCTCGAACTTCTGCAGGTCGTAGGTGCGGGTGCGCTTCCGTGAGCGCCGATCGATCAGCAGCCAGGCCACCGCGCCCAGGGCCAGCCCGGGCAGCGCGAACGCCACGGTGAGATACACCAGCGAACCTGCAGCGGTGTAGTCATCGGCGGGCCCGGTCACCAGGACCACGACGACGGCGGCAGCTGCTGCCGCCAGCACACCGATCACCAGGAAGGGACTCAGACGCGGAGTGGGGCGAACGGTCACCTGCCGACGCGCTGACGCCTCGGGCTGATCGCGTGAAGACATATCCTCCATGCTACCGGCCCGGGCTGGATGCCCCGCACCCTGCCGCGTCCAGGATCCGCCGCAGCTCGGGGAACGTGGAAGACCCGCTTCGGCCCCTGCTCAGCGGCGGGCGCCCGGAGAGATCAGCGGCAGGAGCTCAGAGAGGTCAGCGCGGGTTCCGGAGGCCGCGACCTGAGCGGCGGCCACCGCCTCGCCCCAGCTGGTCGCCCCCGTGGCGAGCTCCAACCAGGTCTGTGGAGCCAGCTCCACCACATTGGGCGGGGTCCCGCGGGAGTGTGAGGGGCCAGCCACGCACTGGGTCACTCCGAAGGGCGGGACGCGAACCTCCACCGAGTTCCCCGGCGCCACCTCGGCGAGCTCCTCCAGGAGGTAGCGCACCGCGGTGGCGAGGGTCGGCCGGTCCGAGCCGCCGTCCTGCCAGTGCAGAACAGCGGCTCGTCCCTTCTCGGTGGAGATGCGACGGCGGGCCATGGTGATCGCTGGATCAGCCGGCGATCTTGATCAGTCGCTTGTTGACGAACTCGGTCATGCCGTAGGGGCCCAGCTCGCGGCCCACACCGGAGCGCTTGACCCCGCCGAAGGGCAGTTCCGCGGCGCTGCCGGGTGGCTGGTTCACGAAGACCATGCCGGTCTCGATCTGTTCACCCACGCGCTGGGCACGCGCCTCGTCGGTGGCGTAGACCGAGGCGGACAGCCCGTACTGGGTGTCATTGGCCAGCCGCACGGCCTCGGCCTCGTCCGCGGCGCGGTAGACCATGGCCACGGGGCCGAAGAGCTCCTCGCCGTAGGCGCGCATCTCCGGGGTGAGGTCGGTCAGCAGGGTGGGCTGGTACCAGGCGCCGCCGCGTTCATCGAAGTCGCCGCCCATGTGCAGCGTCGCGCCCTGCTTGACCGAGTCCTGGACCTGCTCGTGCAGGTCTTCGGCGGCCGAGGCCGAGGACATCGGACCGATGAAGGCGTCTTCGGAGAGCGGGTCGCGCAGCTCGATCTTGCCGAGGGATTCGCGGAACTGCTCCAGGAACTCGTCGTAGAACTCGTCGAGCACGATCACGCGCTTGGCCGCGTTGCAGGCCTGTCCGGCGTTGGCCATGCGGCCGGAGACCGCGCCCTTGACCGCCTGCGGGAGGCTCTCGCGGTCCAGCACCAGCAGCGGATCGTTGCCGCCGAGCTCGAGCACGACCTTCTTGAGGTTCTCTCCTGCCGTGGCGGCGACCTTGGTGCCCGCCCGCTCGGAGCCGGTGAGCGAGACGCCCTTGACCCGCGGATCGGGGATGACGATCTCCGCGATCTGTCCGCTGGAGACGTAGACATTGGTGTATGCGTTCTCCGGGAAGCCTGCGTCGCGGAAGATCTGCTCGATGGCCGCGGCGGACTCGGGGCACTGGGAGGCGTGCTTGAGCAGGACGGTGTTGCCGATCATCAGGTTCGGAGCGGCGAAGCGCGCCACCTGGTAGTACGGGAAGTTCCAGGGCATGATGCCCAGCAGCACGCCGAAGGGCTCGCTCTGCATGAAGGCGCGGCCGTCGGGCGCATCCGGGATCTCTTCATCGGCCAGGAACTCGGCGCCGTGGTCCGCGTAGTAGTTGAAGATCGAGATCACGATGTCCAGCTCTGCACGCGCCTGCTTGATCGGTTTGCCCATCTCGCGGGTGATGATCTCGGCGAGCTCGTCCTTGCGCTCTCCGTAGAGCTCTGCGGCGCGGCGCAGGAGCCTGGCGCGCTCATCGAGCTCGGACTTCGACCAGCTGGTGAAGGTCTCGGACGCACGGTCCAGCGCCTCCCTGAGCTGATCGTCGGTGAGGGTGGCGAACTCCGCCTCGACCTCACCGGTGGCGGGGTTGGTGACTTTGTAATCGGCCATGCTGATCAATGCCTCGCTTCTCGGTCGTCTGATGCTGACCGCTCGCCGAGGAGGCGAACTCTGCCGACGCTATGACCCCGCGGGGTCGACCACAAGCCTGCGGGCCGATATTCAGGGGTTGTTCACCAGCTGGCGAAACTGGGGCTTGGGGCGGAATAAAGTTCCCCTTCCTGGTTCACTTCTTCAGCAGCAGTGATCGCAGAGCCGATTCAGGGGCTCGCGTGGTGTCCAGGACCTCGCCCTGCCGGTAGCGAGTGAAGACACGAGGATCTATATAGGATCCGCGCGCCACGGCAGGGGTGTTGCCGAGCTGCTGGGCCACAGCTGCCGCGGCCTCACGTTCTGCTCGGTCCCGTTCTCGGCGGGTGCTTGCTGCACCGATGTCCGCCAGCTTCTGCGCCGCGATGATCGTTCCCCGCAGCGTCCGGAAGTCCTTGGCAGTGAATCGGCCCCCGGTGAGCTCACGGACGTAGGCGTTGACCTGCTGGGGGGACACGGCCACGCGTCGTCGTCCCTCGTGCCAGGCCAGCAGCGGAGAGCGCGGTCCGGCTGCGGCGAGCCCCGTGATGGCCCGCGCCAGTTCCTGATCCTCGATCTCGATGGTCTGCCGCCTGCCGGACTTGCCCGGAAAGGTGAACGAGATCCTGGACCCCTCCACGCTCACGTGGCGGCACTGCAGAGTGGTGAGCCCGCGGCTGCCCGTGCGCGCCAGATGTCGTGTGGAGCCCACGCGCAGCGCCGAGACGTCCAGCAGGCGGAACGAGGTCGCCAGCACCAGCTCTCGGTCCATGGCCCCCGCACGCAGCGCCCTCGTGACCCGGGCGCGCGCCCTGGGGAGGGCCGCGGCGAGCGTCAGCGCCTTGGCATGCTTGCCGCGATCCCGGCGGGAGGTCCACCCTGCGTGGTAGAGGTACTGCCGCCGACCTGCCTGATCGGTCCCGACAGCCTGGACGTGCCCGTTCGGCTGGGAACAGATCCACACCTCGGTCCATGCGGGAGGAATCACGAGGGACTCGATTCGCTCCAGATCTGCTGCGCCGACGGGATGACCCGCGTCTGTCCTGTAGGTGAAGTCGGATCCATCCCGGATCCGCTGGATCCCCGGTTCACGGCCGGGGCGCACCCGCTTCACGCGTGGCATGCCGGGTCCTCCTTCGTGGGTCGCTAGATGCCGCACCCAGCAGCTAGGCAGTCATTTCAGCGCAGAATCCTGAGTGCGACCCCGAAGCTCAGAGCCGGGAGAGCAGGGCGGGGGCGAGCCGGATGCTGCCCACCTGCTCGCCCCCAGCTCCGCCGGTGATCGGCTTCACGATCTTGCGCAGCACGTCTCCGAGCGCGTCCAGCTCGATCACGCCTCGGGCCGCCAGCAGGCTCAGCGCGACCAGGTTCGTGGCGCGGGAGGACCCGTCGAGCACCTTGACCGCGGCCGCGGTGCCGTCCGGAGCGGCGACCACCAGGACGCCTTCGGCACCCAGCTTCGCGGTCAGGCCCAGCTCCTCGAGCACCACAGTGTTGGCCTCGCCGCGGCCATGCACGGCCCAGGGGTAGTCCAGCATCGCCTGGTTCACCGTGAAGGCATGGACCTCGGCGTCGCGCCGCGAGGTGGACGCCGCCAGGGTGGAGAAGCCGCGGGCCAGCCCGGTCAGCGAGAGCGCAGGAGCCGGAGCCCCGCAGCCGTCGACGCCGACCACGGCGGGCTCCTCTCGGCAGTATTCGGTGATCACATCCATGATCACCTGCTGCAGCGGATGGGACCTCTCGAGGTACGTGGCCAGCCGCCAGCCGTTGGTCCGGGCGGCGGCCAGGAAGGCCGCGTGTTTCCCCGAGCAGTTGAACGCCAGGGGAGTCTCGGCCTTGCCCGACTCGAGATGGATCCGCAGGTCCTGGGTGCGGGCGGGCCAGGCGGCCGGGCACTTCAGCGCGGACTCGTCGAGCCCTTCGGCGTGCAGGACGCTGGCGGCGAGCTCCTGGTGCTTCCGGGAGCCCACGTGGGACCCGCAGGCCAGTGCCACGGCCTCCGGGGAGATCAGTGCGCCGGAGCGCAGCGAGGCGATCGCCTGGAAGGGCTTGAGCGTGGAGCGCGGAAAGATGAGCCGCTGCGGGGCGCCGATGGACTCCAGCACCTGGCCGTCGGGGCCCACCACCACGGCCGAGCCGATGTGCCGAGACTCCACGACGCCGGCGCGGGTCACCACGGCCAGCTCCGCCGACTCCTCCACGGCGGCGGTGCTCAGATCCTGCGGCTCGGCCGAGCTGTGCTCCGAAGGGTTCAGCAGGGCGGAGGCTTCGGCGGGGCGGCGCGCGTCATTCATGCTGCCAGTCTACGTAGGTGCTCCCCGCCCCCGCCGGGCCGTTCGATAGGCTGAGCCGCGTGAAGGTACTAGTAGTCGGCCCCGGAGGCCGCGAGCACGCCATCGTCCGAGCACTGCTGCGCGATGAGGCAGTCACCAGCGTGGAGGCGGCGCCGGGCAACGCCGGGATCGCCCGCGATGTCACCTGCCACAATCTGCACGCCCAGGACGGAGCAGCCGTGGCCGCCCTCGCCGTCGTCGGGAGCTTTGACCTGGTGATCATCGGTCCTGAGGCGCCGCTGGCCGCCGGCGTGGCGGATGCTGTGCGTGATGTCGGGGTCCCCGTCTTCGGGCCCTCCGCGGCCGCCGCCAGGCTGGAGGCCTCCAAGTCCTTCGCCAAGGAGGTCATGGAGGCCGCGCAGGTGCCCACGGCCGGCGCGGTGCACGTCACGAGTCTGGCCGCTGCCCGCGAGGCCCTGGACCGATTCGGTGCTCCCCATGTGGTCAAAGACGACGGGCTGGCGGCCGGCAAGGGGGTCGTGGTCACCGAGGACATCGAGGCAGCCCTGGCCCATGCTCAGGAATGCTTCGCCGCAGGGGGATCGGTGGTCATCGAGGAGTTCCTCGACGGGCCGGAGGTCTCCCTCTTCGTCCTCTCCGACGGGGTGGACCTGGTGCCGCTGTCCCCAGCCCAGGACTTCAAGCGCATCTACGACGACGACGCAGGACCCAACACCGGCGGCATGGGCGCCTACACCCCGCTTCACTGGCTGGACGGCTACACCGAGACCGACGCCTCCGGTGTGGAGCGTGATTTCGTGCAGATCGTGGTGGACACCGTCGCCGCCCCCACGCTGGCTGAGATGGCGCGGCGCGGGACCCCGTTCGTGGGGGTCCTGTACTGCGGACTCGCCGTGACCTCCCGCGGCGTCCGGGTGATCGAGTTCAACGCCCGCTTCGGCGATCCCGAGACCCAGGCGGTGCTGGAGCGCCTGGCCACCCCGCTGGGTCAGCTGTTGCTCGACTGCTCCACCGGATCCCTGGGCGCCGATCGACCCCTGGAGTGGTCCCGGGGATGCGCCGCCAGCGTTGTGATGGCCGCCCAGGACTACCCGGAGACTCCACGACGCGGGGACCTGATCACCGGTGTGGAACAGGCCGAGGCTCTCGAAGGGGTGGCTGTGCTCCACGCCGGGACCGCGCGGGACGAGGAAGGTCGGCTGATCACCGCCGGGGGGCGCGTCTTCGCCGTCGTCGGCACCGGAGATTCACTGCAGGCGGCGGTGGACCGCGCCTATGCCGGGGTCCAGGAGATCTCCTGGGAGGGTGAGCAGCACCGCAGTGACATCGCCGCCCGGGCGCTCGCCGGTGAGATCACGCTGGCGAACGGCTCTGCCTCGGGGTCTTCTGCAGCTGTGTCTGACGGGGAGCGGCCGGTCTCGCTGGAGGAAGAGGGCGTGCGGAGCACCGAGCTGCCGCCCAGCAGTGAGGATCCGCCCGAGGAGTACCCCACCGGCTGGGTGCATCTGTCCTCCGGCAAGGTGCGTGAGCTCTACCAGCCCGCACCGGGCTCGAGCTGGGACGGCCAGGACGTGGTCCTGATGGTCGCCAGCGACCGGATCAGCGCATATGACCACGTGCTCTCCACCCCCATCCCGGACAAGGGCATCATCCTGACCCAGCTCAGCCTGTGGTGGTTCGATCAGCTCGAGGCCGCCGGAATCTCCCACCATGTGGTCTCGGTGGACGTTCCCGAGGAGGTGGCCGGGCGAGCGATGATCTGCCGCCGACTGGAGATGGTGGAGGCCGAGTGCATCGCCCGCGGCTATCTCACCGGATCCGGCCTCGCCGAGTACCGGCAGACCGGCGCGGTGACCGGACTGCAGCTTCCCGAGGGGCTGCGCGACGGTTCAGCGCTGGATGAGCCGATCTTCACCCCGTCCTCCAAGGCCGCACAGGGCGACCACGATGAGAACATCAGCTTCGAGACGCTCACCGAGACGGTCGGCGTCGATCTGGCCATGCGGCTGCGCGAGGCCACGCTGAGGATCTACAGCCTGGCGGAATCGACCTGCCGCGCTGCCGGGGTGATCCTGGCCGACACCAAGCTTGAGTTCGGCTTCGACGCCGCGGGGACGCTGACCGTGGCCGATGAGGTGCTGACCCCGGACTCCTCGCGCTTCTGGCCGGCCGAGTCCTGGGAGCCCGGCGCCGCGCAGCCCTCCTTCGACAAGCAGTTCGTCCGGGACTGGCTGACGTCCTCCGAGTCAGGCTGGGACCGCAGCTCGGGGCAGGAGCCGCCCGCGCTGCCCGAGAAGATCGTCTCGGCCACCCGGGCCCGCTACCTGGAGGCCTATGAGCGCCTCACCGGGACGGAGCTGGTGTTCTGAGGCTCAGCCGTCCACGCACCCTGCCGCAGGCTCAGCCGTCCACGCACTGCCCGGTGGAGACGGTCTCGGTGTAACCCTCCGGGGCGGTCAGCACGTCTCCGGCCTGCGCGGCGGTGATCGCGAAGCCGACGTTGCTGCCCTCCACGGCGCGGGCGAAGACCACTCCGGCCACGTCGCCGGACTGATCGATCAGCGGCCCGCCGGAGTTGCCCTGCCGCACATCGGCGTTGAGCTGGAAGATCTCCATCTCCGAGGGTGAGCTGCCGTAGATGTTGTTGACCTGGGAGACATCCCGCGCCTGGACCACTGCGGTGCCCGAGGAGAAGGGCCCTCCGGCGGGGTAGCCCATCACATACCCGGAGTCGCCGATGCCGATCCCCTCCCCGACGCTCAGCGGAGTGACCTCCAGCGGATCCACAGCGAGCAGCGCGAGGTCGGTGGCGGGGTTGAAGTAGACGGTGCGGCCGGTGACCACCTCGCCGTCGGGCATCTCCACCGAGGGCTCTGCGACACCGGCGATGACGTGGGCGTTGGTGACCACCCGGGTGGGGGACACGGCGAACCCGGAGCCGGACTGGGACTGGCCGCACTGCTCGGCCACCCCGATCACCCGACCCACCGAGGCCGCGGAGGTCTGCGCGGCCGCATTGAGGTCCTGATCCTCGGGCAGCTCCGCGGGCTGGGGCACCAGCTGAGCGATCTCGGGGATGTCGGACTCCAGCACGGCTGAGCGGACCTGGGCGAACCAGGACTCCGCGCGCTCAGGCACGGAGGAGTTGATCGTCTGCAGCACGGCCGACTGGTTCATGGTCTGGTTGACGGCGGGGAAGCCCATCGCCGAGACCGAGAAGGACAGGATGGCGATCACGAAGACCGCGACGACGAGGTTCAGCACGCCGCCCACGAGCGAACTCAGGCTGCGCACCGCCCGCGAGCTGAACATCCGCTGAACTTCGGCCCCCGCGGCGGAGCCCAGGCCGTGCCCGGCCGCGACCAGCACCACGGCGGCCGCCAGCACGGCGATCACCCGCCACAGCGGATCCTCGACCCAGGAGGCCACCAGCGGGATCGCGAAGAAGGCAGCGGTGGCCCCGACGAGGAAGCCGAAGACTCCGCCCAGGGTCGCCCATACCCCCTTGCGCAGGCCGCCGATGAGGAATCCGAGGAGCACGAGCACCAGGATCACGTCGAGTACGGTGATTCCCATGGGCAGGGCGCTCCTTATGGCTCATGCTGGTGAGTGGTGCCGCATCATCGGGGGCTCCGCGCACATCGTGCGGAGGCGTGGAACGGCTCCACAAGAATGACATAGAATCGCTCGCCGCCTGCGGAACGTTTCCGCAGGTCGAGGCGAACTGGTAACTTCTAATCAACGAGAATCTGTTGTCTCACACACATCCAGGAAGAACGGATCGCCCATGGATCTTGAAGTACTGCGCCGCGCACCGCTGTTCGCCACGCTCGACGACGACGTCTTCTCCGCCCTCATCAAGGAACTGGCCGAGGTTGATCTCTCCCGCGGCTCCTCGGTGTTCCATGAGGGCGATCAGGGTGATCAGCTCTACTTCATCATCTCCGGCAAGATCAAGCTCGGGCGCACCACCCCGGATGGCCGTGAGAATCTCCTCGCCGTGCTCGGACCCGGTGAGATCTTCGGCGAGATGGCGCTGTTCAATCCCGCCCCGCGCACTGCCACGGCCACGGCCGTCTCGGAGACGCGTCTGGCCGGCCTGCGCCACGACAGCCTGCGCTCAGTGATCAACACCAACCCCGAGGTCTCAGTCCAGCTGCTGCAGGCGCTGGCCAAGCGCCTGACCCGCACCAACGAGTCCCTGGCGGACCTGGTCTTCTCCGACGTCCCCGGTCGTGTGGCCAAGGCGCTGCTGGACCTGGCGGATCGCTTCGGGCGCCCTGCTCCGGATGGTGTCCTCGTCGCGCACGAGCTCACGCAGGAGGAGCTCGCCCAGCTGGTCGGCGCCTCCCGCGAGACCGTGAACAAGGCCCTGGCCGAGTTCGTCCAGCGCGGCTGGCTCCGCCTGGAGGCCCGCGCCGTCGTCATCCTCGACATCCAGCGGATCCGTCAGCGCTCCCGCTGACCTGAACCTCAGAGGTTCACCTCAGACGCCCACCTGAGAAGTCCACCTCAGGCGTCCAGATCAGAGGAGGGGCGCCCGGCCTGTGCCGGGCGCCCCTCCTCGTCTGTGTGCTGCGTGGTGTGTGCAGATCTCAGTCTGCCGGCTATTCCCCGCTGACCCGCGAGGGCGGGTAGAACCTGAGGAACTTCCGGACCGTGGAGGCCTGGGCTGCGAGGAGCAGGGCCAGCCGCCGCGGGTCCCGGTCCTGGGAGTAGAAGAAGGGATTGCGGCTGCGGCCGGAGCGCATGATGGCGCGGATCCTGCGCCGCCGCGCGGGGTCAGAGACATACCGGAGGGTCAGCCAGCGCGGCAGCACCGTGTAGACGGTCTCCTGCTGGTCCTCGACCCGGCTGGTGTCCCCGCGGCCGGAGAGCTCCCCGCGGATCCAGTCCCGCACGTAGTACTCCACGGGATTGTTGCCGGCTCCGGTGATGTAGTAGTTGGAGCGTCCCAGTCGGGGATTGAGCTCGAAGAACTTGGTCTTGGCGTCCCGCGGATCGTATTTGAGGTCGAAGTTGGCGTAGCCGACCCAGCCGAGCTCCGCGAGCAGCAGCTGCGCCTGATCCACGGCCTCGGTGTTGGTTGTGCTGAGGATGACCGAGGGGTTGCCCAGTGCGGCGGGGGAGTGATCCTCCAGGACCGTCTCGCCCCAGGACGCGAAGCGGACCACCGAGTCCTGATCGGCGTAGCAGGTCAGCACGCGCATGTTCTGATCGTCCCCGGGGACCTCCTCCTGGATCACGAAGCTCGCGCGATATCCCGCGTCGTGGACCTTCGTGAAGAGCTCGTGGAGAGCCTGCGGAGTCTCCACTCGGTGGACCTTGTGCTTGCCCTCGAACTCGGTCCAGTACCAGGCGGTGACATCAGCGGGCTTGGCCCAGACCGGGAAGCTCAGGTCCAGCGGCAGCTGGGCATCGAGGTCCCGGCTGAAGTCCACCACGCGGGTGACGGGATGGTCGACTCCGAGCCGTTCGGCCAGGGCGGTGAAGTTGTCCTTCACGGTGCCAGCCTCGAAGCGTGCGCTGTCCACATAGGGGACGAGGACATCGGTGCCCAGGTCCTCCGGGTGGGTCTCGCGCAGCTCGATGATCGCCTCCACCGTGGAGTCGATCGCGCCCAGGAGCAGGATCTTGATGCCGCGCTCGCGGAGTCGGCTGATCTGCGGAGCCACCAGTCCGGTGCGGACGTGCTCCATCACCGTGCCGTTCTCCACCTCGAGGTGCTCGATGATCCGAGAATGCCGGATCATCCACATCTGATGCTTGGAGAGCACCACTGAGTTGATGCCATAGGCCTCGTGGAACGCCCGCGCGGCACCGTAGGCCCCGGCGTCGCCGCCGATGATCACCGGCGCGAAGCCGACCTCGGCCCAGCGACGCTCCTGCTCGGCCCAGCGTGGGGCTGTCGCTGCCGTGGTCTCAGCGGACATGGGCGATGAGGTCCACTTCCACAGGGGTGTCCAGGGGCAGGACGGACACGCCCACGGCGCTGCGTGCGTGCTGACCGGCCTCGCCGAAGGCCTGTCCCAGCAGTTCGGAGGCGCCGTTGACGACCTTGGGCTGTCCGGTGAAGGTTGGGGCGGAGGCGACGAAGCCGCCGACCTTGGCGATCCTGGTGATCCGATCAAGGTCACCCACGGCGGCCTTGAGGGCGCCGATCGCGTTCAGCGCGCACTGCCGGGCGAGGTCATAGGCCTGCTCCTCGGTGACCTCGGCCCCGACCTTGCCGGTCAGTGGGAGCGCGCCGTCGACGAAGGGAAGCTGTCCGGAGACATAGACCACCCCATCGACGACCACGGCGGGCTGGTAGGCGGCCACGGGGGGAACGACCTCGGGCACGCTCAGGCCCAGCTCGGCCAGGCGTGTCTCAACAGTGGAGAGCTGTTCAGTCATGGGGCCTCGCTCAGCTTCGCGGGCGCTTGAGGTAGGCGACCGGGGCATTGCCTTCGGGGCCGGGGAGCACGGTGACGAGCTCCCAGCCGTCTTCACCCCACTGGTCGAGGATGCCCTTGGTGTTGTGGATGATCAGCGGAATCGTGGCATATTCCCATTGGGTCTCTGAAGCGCTCATGATCTCAGACTAACTGACGGGGCGCTCGGCCAAGAAGAGCGCACCGTGCGAACCGGCCCCCCGAGCGCGCCCGAGGGGCCCCGAGTTCGGGTGCCGCCGGTTCGTTGACGTTGACGGTAAGATGAAGCCTATGGCGTCTCGTAAATCTCCCCTCTTTGACACGGCCACCACCGTCGGGAAAATCATGTCTTTCCTGGGCGTGAGCGCCCTCTGCGGCCTGCTGGCTGCGGGTCTCATCTTCCCGCTCGCGGCCTCCGGAGGAGCAGCGGTGTCCACCGGCACGGAGCTGCTGGAGGACATCCCCACCGAGCTCGAGGAAGAGCCGCTGAGCGTGCCCTCCCACATCTACGCCTCCGACGGCACCACCGAGATCGCCACCTTCTACGCGGAGAACCGGCAGCCGGTCACGATGGACGAGATCTCAGAGAACATGGTCGATGCCATCCTGGCCATCGAGGACGAGCGCTTCTACGAGCACGGCGGGGTCGATCCCCGCGGCGTCTCCCGTGCACTGGTGAACAACCTCACCTCGGACAGTCAGCAGGGCGCCTCCACCATCACGCAGCAGTACGTCAACAACATGCTCATCAACGCCGTGGTGCTGACCGGCGAGGGACGTCTGACCATCTCCGGCACCGGCGAGAAGACCTACGCGGACAAGCTGCGCGAGATGAAGCTCGCGGTCGCCGTCGAGCAGGAGATGACCAAGGAGGAGATCCTCGAGGGCTATCTCAACATCGTGCTCCTGGGTGGGCGCAACTACGGCGTGGAAGCCGCCGCGCAGTTCTACTGGGGCGTGCCAGCCTCCGAGCTCAGCATCTCGCAGTCAGCGGTGCTGGCCGGCATGGTCCAGTCCCCCAACGGCTACAACCCAGCAGTCAACCCGGAAGCCTCCAAGGACCGCCGGGACATCGTGCTCGGCGCCATGCTGGAGAATGAGGCGATCACCCAGGAGGAGTACGAGGAGGCCATTGCTGAGGACCTCGGCGTGGAGGAGATCTACCCTGAGGAGACCGGATGTGTCTCCGCAAGCATGGGTCCCTACTTCTGTGACTACGTGCGCCGCGAGATCCTGGCCAGCGACACCTTCGGTCCCGATGAGGACTCCCGAGAAGAACTTCTGAACCGCGGTGGTCTGCGCATCACGACCACCCTGGATCCCGACGCTCAGCAGGCCGCCCAGACCGAGGTCGACGCGACCGTCCCCTCGGACGACAACTCCGGCGCCGGTGCAGCGATCACCTCGGTGGAGCCCGGAAGCGGCAACATCATTGCGATGGCGCAGAATCGGAACTACACCCCCGAGGATGGGGACGGCAACACCACGCTGAACTACAACGTCGACTCTGATGTCGGCGGAGGCAACGGCTGGCAGCCAGGTTCCTCCTTGAAGCCCTTCGTCGTCGCCGCCTACCTCGAAGAGGGCGGGTCAACCGACGACGTCGTCGATGCGTCCCCCGACGAGTGGGCCGACACCCAGCGCTGGGAGGCCAGCTGTCTGGAGCGGGGCTATACGACCACGGACGGACCGTGGGAGGTGGAGAACGTGGAAGAGGACTCCAACCGTCGCATGACGATCGACTATGGCGTCTACTTCTCAGTCAACACCGCCACCCTGGCCACGGCCACCGAGATGGACCTCTGCGCCATCACCGACGTCACGGACCGTCTCGGCATTCACCTGGCGACCGACACCGACCAGGGGCTGTCCCCGCAGAACCCCTCATTCGTGCTGGGCACCGACAACGTCGCTCCGCTGACCCAGGCGGCCGCCTACGCCACCTTCGCCGATGACGGCAACTTCTGTGAGCCCCGGGCCCTGCTCGAGGTGACCGACACCCACGGCAACGAGTACGACGTGCCCGAGGAGGACTGCGAGCAGGTGATCGATGAGGAGATCGTGGCCCAGGTCAACGACATCACCATCAACATCGCCGAAGGCACCATCGCCGCAGGCAACCCGCCGTTCCCCATGGCGGGCAAGACAGGCACCACCGACGATGCCGTCCACACCTGGTTCGTGGGCTATTCCTCCGGAGTCTCCACGGCCAGCTGGATCGGCAACCCCGAGGGCAATGAGAACGGTTACCGGGAGTCCATGATCAACGGGCAGTACTACGAAGACTTCTACGGATCCACCCTTGCCGCACCCATGTGGCTGGACTATATGGAGCAGGTCGGCGATGACTACGACACCTCCGACTTCCGCGAGGCCGACGACTCCCCGTTCGATGATCGCCGTGACCGCAGCCGCTACAGCGGCGGCGGCGAGCTCCCCGACGACGACGAGGCCATCAACTCCCGCGATTCCGACGGAGACGACGACTGAGCGCCAGCCCGCAGTTCAAGGTCCTCGGACTGGGAGTCAATGACTTCCAGCTCCGCCGCGTCCGCCTGCCTCTGCGCGCGGGGGCGGGTCTGCGGATCCTGCACATCTCGGACATCCACTACGTCCCGGGCCAGCGCAGGAAGTTCGACTGGCTGCAGTCGCTGGCCGAGCTGAAGCCGGACCTGGTGGTCAACACCGGTGACAACCTCTCCCACCCGGCCGCAGTGGACGAGGTGCTCGAGGCACTGGAACCGCTGCGCCGGTTCCCCGGCGTGTTCGTCCCCGGCTCCAATGATTACTACGCCCCGCAGTGGAAGAACCCGCTGCGCTATCTGCACAGTCCCTCGAAGCTGGAGGGGGAGCCCGAGGAGCTGGACTGGCGCCGCCTCTTCGCCGGCTTCGAGGCGGAGGGCTGGCGCAGCCTCACCAACCGCACCGCCCGGCTGGACGTGGGGGACCATGTCCTGGACTTCTCCGGAGTCGATGATCCGCACATCGGTCGCGATGAGTTCCAGGGATGGCCCGAGACCCGGGGGGAGACACCCGCCCCGGTGCGGATCGCCGTCGCCCATGCCCCGGTGCGCGCCGCGCTGGACACCTTCGCGCAGACCGGAGCCGACCTGATCCTCGCCGGACACACCCACGGCGGCCAGGTCTGCCTGCCCGGCGGACACGCGCTGGTGACGAACTGCGATCTCCCCAGATCGCAGGCCAGGGGTCTGAGCACCTTCACCTCGACCGCGCAGCAGGTCGGCTCGCCGCGCTCCGGCCAGCCGTCGCGGCAGGTGCCGTTGCATGTCTCGGCCGGCATCGGCACCAGCGCCACAGCGCCGGTGCGGCTCTTCTGCCCTCCAGAGGCCACGCTGCTTGAAGTTCATGATTCTTGAGAACCCCCGCGACACGGAATAGGTCAGCTGCCTGATGCCACGCGAATCTGGCGCCCCGGGCGCCGAGGTCTCCGGACGCCGCCGCACCCTCTGGCAGGCGCTTGCTCGGCTCGGTCCCTACCTCAGCGGATTGAAGCTGCGCTGGACCTTCGGGCTGATCGCGGCGATCGGGGCCGGCGTCGTCGCCCTGACCATCCCCCAGGTGCTGCAGACCCTGGTCAACTCCCTGCTCGACGACGGCGCCCAGATCTCTGCCGTGTGGAGCGCCGGCGGCGTGATCCTGGCACTGGGAGTGCTGGAGGCGGGGCTGGTGTATCTGCGCCGCTTCTTCGTGATCCCCCCGGCCTCGGACGCGGAGATGTCCATGCGGACACGGCTCTTCGACAAGCTGCAGGACCTCTCAGCCTCCTTCCATTCCGCCTGGGGCGCGGGCCAGCTCCAGTCCCGGGCGATCGCTGACCTGAATCTGCTGCGGCGCTGGTTCGCCTTCGGGTCACTGATGCTCATCACCTCAGTGGTGAGCCTGGTGGTGGGATTCACGCTGATGGCCACGCTCTCCCCGCTGCTGGCGGTGGTGTTCCTGGGCGCCGCGCTGCCGATCATGGTGATCGGCCCGAGGTTCCGGCAGAAGTTCGTCCACTACTCCCGCGCCTCGCAGGACCAGGCCGGCGATGTGGCCACCAAGGTGGAGGAGTCCGTGCATGGGATCCGCGTGCTCAAGGCCTTCGGCCGGGGTGAACATGCGCTCGAGGGCTTCACCGAGGAGGCGGACGAGCTGCGCGACCTCGAGGTCTCCAAGGCGCGGACCCTCGCTAAATTCCTGATGGCGATGGTCATCCTTCCCGAGGGCATCCTCGGTCTCTGCCTGCTGATCGGCCTGTGGCAGGTAGCCAACGAGGAGACCACCGGAGTCAGCGTCGGAGCGCTCGCCGCGTTCTTCGCCACCGCCGCCGTGCTCAAGGGTCCGATCGAAGGCGTGGGCATGATGCTCGGGATGACGTTCACCGCGAAGACCGCGATCGACCGGCATGTCGACGTGATGGACACAGACACCGAGATCACCTCTCCGGCCTCGGCGAAGACCGCTGAGGAGCACGGTGTGCTCGAGCTCTCAGACGTGCACTTCCGCTTTCCAGATGCCGCGGACGGTGAACGCGACCTCATCGACGGAGTGAGCCTGCGGATCCAGCCGGGCGAGACGATGGCTCTGGTCTCAGCCACCGGCGGCGGCACCTCGACCCTGCTGAACCTGATTCCCCGGCTCTACGAGGTCACCGGCGGCTCCATCCGGATCGACGGCGTGGATGTCCGCGACTTCGCCCTGGCTGACCTGCGCTCCCGCATCGGCATCGCCTTCGAGGACCCGATCCTGTTCTCCACCTCGGTGAAGTCCAATGTCCTGCTGGGCACCTCGCACCTGCGCGACGCCGATGACCCGCAGAACCCTCCGCGGCGCGCCGCCCCGGCCGAGGAGGAGCTGGACGCGGCCATGCGCCGCGCGCTGCGGATCGCCGACGCCGAGTTCGTCGAGTCCCTGCCTCAGGGTGTGGAGACACCCGTGGGGGAGGAGGGGCTCAGCCTCTCCGGCGGCCAGCGACAGCGCCTGGCCCTGGCACGGGCCATCGCGTCCTCGCCCTCGGTGCTGCTCCTGGATGATCCGCTCTCAGCACTGGATGTGCGCACCGAGGAGGCCGTGACGCTACGGCTGCGCGAGGTGCTCCGCTCCACCACCACGCTGATCGTGGCTCACCGGCCCTCCACCGTGGCGCTCGCCGACCGCGTGGCGCTGCTCGAAGCAGGACGCATCACCGAGGTCGGCACCCATGCGGAGCTGCTCGAGCGCAGCCCGAAGTACCGCGAGGTCATGAGTGCCAGCGTCCGCCCCCTCACCGCCGAGGAGGTGCTCAGCCATGAATGAGAGCCGCGCGAGCGATCGCTTCGCCCACCTCCGCGGGACCGCAGGAGAAGAGCAGATCGAGCTGGACAAGGAAGAGCGCGGGTTCATCAGGCGCCGCTCCTGGCGGCTGCTGGTGCAGCTCTCCGTGGGAGTGCGCCGCAAGCTGCTGATCACCGCCCTGTTCGTGGTGGTCGCTCAGGCCGCGCAGGCCTCCATCCCGCTGATCGTCGCCTGGGCCATCGACTGGGGCCTGCCCCGGATGATGGAGGGCCAGAGCTCGGGCATGTGGCTGCCGGGCAGCGCGTACATCGGCTGCGCGGTGACCGCGGGCATCCTGATCTTCCACTACACCCGGATGACCGCCGAGGCCTCCCAGGAGATGCTGTTCACCCTGCGCGGTGAGGTCTTCCGCAAGACCCAGGCGCTGAGCCTGGACTTCCACGAGGACTACACCTCGGGCAAGGTCATCTCCCGGCAGACCTCTGACCTGGAGTCCCTGCGGGAGCTCCTCGACGGCGGAGTCAACTCCCTGGTCCAGGGCGTCATGTTCATGTTCTTCACCGCAGTGACGATCTGGATCATGGACTTCCGCTCCGGACTGGTCCTCGTGGCGGCGCTGATCCCGATCGCTGTCCTGGGACGCTGGTACCAGCAGAACTCCGAGGTGGCCTACCGGCGCACCAGGGTCTCTTCGGCGAAGATGATCGTGCACTTCGTCGAATCCATGACGGGGATCCGCGCGGTCCAGGCGTTCCGCCGCGAGAGCTCCCGGTCCCGGCAGTACCGCCGGCTGGCCGCCGTCTACCGCGATGACATGATCCGCTCCATCTCCCTGTTCGGAGTGCTGCAGCCCTCGTTGATGCTCATCGGCAACCTCACGGTGACCACTGTGCTGGTCTGGGGCGGATACCGGGTGCTCGAAGGCGACCTGGGCATCGGCGTCCTGGTGGCGCTGGTCCTCGCCGCCAAGCGGGTGTTCCAGCCGCTGGACATGATCGCGATGTTCTACAACTCGCTGCAGTCAGCCACGGCCGCACTGGAGAAGGTCTCCGGGCTTCTGGAGGAGAGCCCCTCGGTGACCGAGGCGACGGATCCGGTGCACCTGCCCGAGGCTGCCGGAGACCTCGAGTTCGCCCGAGCCTTGTTCCGCTACTCAGAGTCCGGCCCGGTGGTGCTGCATGAGCTTGATCTGCACATCCCCGCCGGTCAGACCGTCGCCGTGGTGGGGCGCACGGGTGCGGGCAAGTCCACGCTCGCGAAGCTGCTCGCCCGCTTCTATGACGTGAGCACCGGAGCGGTGCGCCTGGACGGCGTCGACCTGCGAGAGCTGGCCGTGGCGGATCATCACCGGCATGTGGCCATGGTGACCCAGGAGGCCTTCCTCTTCTCCGGAACCATCCGCGGCAACATCGCCCTGGGCAGACCGGATGCCTCCGAGGCGGAGATCATCGCTGCGGCGAAGGCCGTGGGATGCCATGACCTGATCATGGAGCTGCCCGAGGGCTACGCCACCGATGTGAACAAGCGCGGCGGCCGACTCTCGGCGGGCCAGCGGCAGCTGATCTCCTTCGCACGGGCCTTCCTTGCGGATCCGGCGGTGCTGATCCTCGACGAGGCCACCTCCTCTCTGGACCTCCCCAGCGAGGCGCTGGTGCAGCAGGGCCTGGAGCGTCTGCTCGGCAATCGCACGGCGCTGATCATCGCCCACCGGCTCTCCACGGTGGCCATCGCGGACCGGGTGCTGGTGATCGAGGACGGCCGCGTGGTCGAGGACGGGGCGCCGGAGGAACTCGCCGCAGACGGCGGCTACTACGCGAAGCTCAATGCCGCCTGGCAGAGCTCCATGGGCTCCTGAGCAGCCGGTCCCCGGCCAGCGGCTCTCCGCGCGGCCATCGGCCTGCAGCAGGATCGGACGACGCCGCGGCGACCAGTTCTAGTCCTGGCGCAGCAGCGAGGCCAGGTGGTCCACCGCGTAGCGGTAGCCGTTGAGGCCTGCACCCGCGATGACCGCGACGGCGGCGGGGGAGACGTAGGAGTGGCGGCGGAACTCCTCGCGGGCATGCACGTTGGAGATGTGCACCTCCACCACGGGCAGCGCGGCTGCACGCAGCGCGTCGGCGATGGCCACTGAGGTGTGAGTGTAGGCCGCGGGGTTGATCACGATGCCGTCGGCGGTGTCCTTGGCGGCCTGGATCGCGTCGATGATGGCGCCCTCATGATTCGACTGGAGCAGCTCCACCTCGAATCCGGCATCGGCTCCCGCGCGCCGGCAGAGCTCTTCGATGTCGCCCAGCGTGGAGGCGCCGTAGATCCCGGGCTCACGAGTGCCCAGCATGTTCAGGTTGGGGCCGTTGACGATCAGCAGGCGTCCGGTCATAGTCGACATGCTCACACCCTACCGGGACTCCTCCGCCGGCCCCCTTCACCCGGCCCCTGCGCCCAACCCCCTTCACGCGCCCCTTGCGCCGAGTGGCGGATTCTCCGTGCAGTCCACCTCGTCTCGGGGGAAGAATGCTCGGAGAATCCGCCACTCAGCTAGGGGGCGGGTGGGGGTGTCGGGTGCTGCGATCAGGAGCCGTGCTTGGCCCGCATGTCGTCTGCGATCTGCTGCATCACTGCGGGATCCGCCAGGGTGGAGGCGTCCCCCACCTCGCGGCCCTCGGCGACGTCCTTGAGCAGACGCCGCATGATCTTGCCCGAGCGGGTCTTCGGCAGCTCAGGCACCACCAGCACGTTGCGCGGCTTGGCGATCGGACCGATCTCCTTGCCCACGTGGGCCCGCAGGTCCTGCTCCATCTGCTCCTTGTCCCCGCCCTCGGCCTGGCCGCGGAGGATCACGAAGGCGACCACGGCCTCACCGGTGGTGGCGTCCTTCGCGCCCACCACGGCGGCCTCTGCCACCGCTTCGTGGGAGACCAGCGCGGACTCGATCTCCGTGGTGGAGAGGCGGTGCCCGGAGACGTTCATGACGTCGTCCACGCGGCCCATGAGCCAGACGTCGCCGTCCTCGTCGGTGCGTGCACCGTCGCCGGCGAAGTACACGTCGCCGAAGCGGGACCAATAGGTCTCCTGGTAGCGCTCCGGGTTCTTCCAGATCCCGCGAAGCATGGCGGGCCAGGGCTCCTTGATGACCAGGAGTCCGGCTTCGCCCTTCTCCAGCGGATTGCCGACCTCGTCGACGATTCCGATGGAGATTCCGGGCACGGCGGCCTGGGCCGAGCCCGGTTTGGTCGCGGTGACCCCGGGCAGCGGGGAGATCATGTGCGCGCCGGTCTCGGTCTGCCACCAGGTGTCCACGATCGGAGCCGGTTCCTTCTTGGGCTCCTTGCCCGGTCCGTTGTTGGCGCCGATGACCTCGCGGAACCACAGCCAGGCCTCCGGGTTGATGGCCTCGCCCACGGTGCCCAGCACGCGCAGGCTGGAGAGATCGTACTCATCCGGAATCTCGCGGCCCCATTTCATGCAGGTGCGGATCAGGGTCGGCGCGGTGTAGAACTGCGTGACCCCGTACTTCTGCACGATCTCCCAGAGCCGACCCTTGTGCGGGGAGTCCGGGGTGCCCTCGTAGATGACCTGGGTGGCGCCGTTGACCATGGGCCCGTAGACGATGTAGGAGTGCCCGGTGACCCAGCCGACGTCGGCGGTGCACCAGTAGACATCGGTCTCCGGCCTCAGGTCGAAGGTGTCCCGGTGGGTCACAGCCGTCTGGGTCAGATATCCGCCGGTGGTGTGCAGGATGCCCTTGGGCTTGCCGGTGGTTCCGGAGGTGTAGAGGATGAACAGCGGGTGCTCGGAGTCATGCGGGACGTATGCATGCTCCGGGGACTGCTGCGGCACGATGTCATGCCACCAGACGTCGAGGTTCTCGTTGAACGCCACCTCTTCGCCGTTGCGCTTGACCACGACCACGTGCTCGACCGTGTGTCCGGGAGCAGCGAGAGCCTCGTCCACAGCAGGCTTCAGCGTGGAGGGCTTGCCCCGGCGATAGGAGCCGTCTGCGGTGACCACGAGCTTCGCCTCGGCGTCGTCCACGCGGGAGCGCAGCGCGTCGGAGGAGAAGCCGCCGAAGACCACGGAGTGGATCGCGCCGATGCGGGCGCAGGCCAGCATGGTCACCACCGTCTCGGGGATCATCGGCATGTAGATGGCTACCCGATCACCCTTGGCGAGACCCAGGGACTCGAAGGCGTTGGAGGCGCGGGCGACCTCGTCGGCGAGCTCCTGATAGGTGATGCTGCGGGAATCACCGGGCTCGCCCTCGAAGTGCAGGGCCACCCGGCCGCCATTTCCGGCTTCGACGTGGCGGTCCACTGCGTTGTAGGCCGCGTTCACCTCGCCGCCGACAAACCATTTGGCCACCGGGGCCTCGGACCAGTCCAGCACCTCGGTGAAGTCTTTGTCCCAGCTCAGGACGGAGCGCGCCTGTTCGGCCCAATAGCCCAGCCGGTCCTCGGCCGCCTTCTCATAACGTTCGGAAGTGGCGACGGCGTCCTTGGCGAACGCCTCGCTCGGAGGGAAGATCTGACCCGACTTCTGCATCGTGTCCAGCTTGTTCTCTGGCTCGGAAATAGGCGTCATGCGGTTCCTCCTTAGATACTCCTGTGTTGCCGATCACAATACATCTTTTCCATGCATGGGTCTGAGGTCCAGATCACATTGGGCCAGGGGTCGGGGCACCTCCGTAGAATGACGGAGATGCCAGATCAGACACTGCTGGGGAAGAAGCGCCGCGTGCGCCGGATCAACCGTGTGCTGGGAGAGGTCTATCCCTATGCCGTCGCCGAGCTGGACTTCACCAGCCCCTTCGAGCTGCTGGTCGCCACGGTGCTCTCCGCGCAGACCACCGATGTGCGGGTCAACTCCGTCACTGGTGAGCTCTTCGAGCGGTGGCCCGATGCTCACGCCCTGGCCGCGGCTCCGGAGGACGAGCTCGCCGAGCTCATCCGGCCCACCGGCTTCTACCGCGCCAAGACACGTTCGCTGCTGGGCCTGTCTGAGGCACTGGTCCGGGATCACGACGGCGAGGTGCCGAGTTCGCTGGCCGAGCTGGTCAGACTGCCCGGGGTGGGCCGGAAGACCGCCTTCGTGGTGCTCGGCGACGCCTTCGGCCAGCCCGGCCTGACCGTGGACACGCATTTCGGACGGCTCGCTCGGCGTCTGGGCATGACCACCGCGCAGGACCCGGTCAAGGTGGAGCAGGATGTCTCGGAGCTCTTCGAGCGTCGCGACTGGACCCAGCTCTCCCAGCGGCTGATCTTCCACGGCCGGCGCATCTGCCATGCCCGCAGGCCCGCCTGCGGGGCCTGTCCGATCGCCTCGCTCTGTCCCTCCTTCGGTGCCGGCGAGGTGGACCCCGAGGCAGCCGCCGCGCTGCTCCGATACGAGATGGCTCCCGGCCGCGAAGACCTGCTGGCGAAGATGCGCGCCGGCCACACCCGCCGGCAGCTGCGTGCAGAGGGGTACCCGCTCAGTGCGTGACGCCGACCCGGCCCAGAAGGCGGGACTGCTGCCGGCAGAGCACCCCGATCTCTCGCTGGCCGGCTCCGCCGTCTCGACCCGCCTTCAGGCGTTGGTCCAGCAGGGCAGGGACTACGCCGACGAGCACCCGGAGTCTTCGAGCCACGGGGGCTGGTGGAACCTGCGACCGAGCACCCGGGCGCCCGCCGAGACGCCGGCCGGCATGGAGAACGCCCGTCCGGCCGCAGTGCTGATGCTCTTCTGCGCTCCCACCCCCGGGGACGACGCCGCCCACCTGCTGCTCACCGAGCGATCCCCGGGGCTGAAGAAGCACCCCGGTCAGATCGCCTTCCCCGGCGGGGCGCAGGAGGACTTCGACCTCGACCCCACCGCGGCCGCCCTGCGCGAGGCTCAGGAGGAGATCGGGCTGGACCCTGCGCGGGTGCGCGTGCTCGGGGCTCTGCCGCCGGCCCCGGTGCCGATCAGCGGGTTCATGGTCACCCCGGTGATCGGGGTGGCGGGGCAGCCCGGGACGCTCACGCCCCAGACGGGGGAGGTGGAGCGTGTGCTTCCGGTCCGGCTGGAGCAGCTGATCCGCCCGGAGAACCGCTGCACCACGGTGCTGCACCGACCCGGCGCGGTGTTCCGCGCCCCGGCCTTCCTCGTGGAGGGAACGCTCATCTGGGGCTTCACCGGCATCCTGGTGGATCGCCTGCTCAACCGGCTGGGCTGGGAACAGCCCTGGGACGCAGCGGTGAACGTCGATCCGAGGGACCACCTGCCTGGTCTCTGAACGGCCTGCTCCGCCGGCCTGATCGGGCGGGACGACGTGGTTTCGGCAGGCTCCTCGGCCGGTCGGGTCTCACACAGCGGGCCTCACCCACCGCGCCTCACAAAGCGGGCCTCACCCACCGGGCTTCACATCGCGTGCACTGCCACTCCGAGCGCGTGGTCGACCCCATCGAGGCCCTCCGCCTGGCGAGCCGCCATGGATTCGAGCATCTGGCGCGTCTTGTCCGCGCCGCCCAGTTCGGCGAAATATTGGTCGTGGGCCTCGAGCGAGTCCAGGCCCCGCTGCAGCGGCTCGCCGCTGATGTCGACCAGATGCGTGGGTGTCGTGCCGAAGATCAGGAGTTCTCGGACGCCCCAGGGTTCCAGCTGCTCCTGTTCCAGCAGCTCTCTGAAGACCCAGGGGTTATCGGCGTCGCGCACCGCGTCCAGGGCGGCGATCCCGGCGGCGCGGTGATCCGCGTGGTTCAGTCCCCACCCGACCTCGAGCTCCCAGGTCTGGGTCAGCACCATGTCAGGGCGCAGCTGTCGAATCCGCCGCGCGATCTGGCGCCGAGCGTCGAGGGAAGCCTCGAGCATGCCGTCGGGGAGATCGAGGATGACCAGGTCCTCGACGCCGACCAGTTCACAGGCCCGGCGCTGCTCCTCAGCTCGGATCTCCGCGGCGTCCACCGGGTCCTGGCCGCGCATGCCTGCTTCGCCGGCGGTGAGCAGCAGGTAGGAGACCTCTGCGCCCTGGGCGGTCCAGCGGGCGACGGCGGCCGAGCCTCCGTACTCCATGTCGTCGGGGTGAGCGACCACGCACAGCACCCGGCGCAGCTGCGTGTCCTCGTAGAACGGAAGGGACTGAGTCTCGTGGCGCATGGTTTCAGTCTAGGCAGTTTTCCCCACGCATCGCAGGGATCGGACAGACCGGGCAGTCCTCCACCACCGGCCGGACCGAGCCGCCGGAGACTCGGTCCGCGGGCAGGCTGAGCCCTATGGACTCCGAGGCTCGGCTGCTGCTGATCACCACTGACCTTCAGCTGCGCGACGACGTCGCCCTCATCGCGGCGACGGCGGGGGCCGCCCTTGACGTCCGGTCCTCCTGGCGGGGCATCGATGCACAGGACTGGACGGTGCTGATGTGTGGACAGGACAGCCCGCCGACGCACCACCGACGAACGCGGCGCACCCTGCTCCTGGGTCGCACCGACGGGGACCCGGCCCAGGAGCAGCAGCTGTGGAGACTCGCGGCGGGGCAGTCGGGACTGCAGCCGGTTCCGCTGCCGGCGGCGGAGACCTGGCTGGCCCAGGAGCTCGGCGAAGCAGTGCTCGATCGCAGCCCCGGACGGGTGGTGGCGGTGCTCGGCGCGCTGGGCGGAGCGGGTGCGAGCACCGTCTCGTATCTGGCGGCCGCCGAACTGGCCGTCCGCGGAGCGTCCGTGGTCCTGCTCGATGCCGATCCCGCCCCGGGAGCTGGCATCGCCGCCCTGGGCACCGGGCCCGGGAACGGGGTCGGGAACGGGGTCGACGGCGCCGCGGCGGTCGGGTGGGAGGAGCTCGGCGCGCTGGACGGCGAGATCTCCGCCGCCCAGCTCGGAGCGGCGCTTCCGGTCACCGAGGGGATCCACCTGGTCACCGGGGCCCCCGGCCGGGACGTTCGCCGTCGAATGCTGGAGCCGGTCGCCTGCTCGGCGCGGCGTGCGTTCGACTGGGTGATCGTCGATGCCGCGCGGGAGCCCGAAACGGTGCAGACTCTCCGGCATCATCTCGATCAGCTGCTCGTGGTCGCGCCCTGCAGCGCGCGCGGGGCGAAGGCCGCCCGACAGGTGAAGCACCTCTGCGCGGAGCTGCCGCTCGGCCTGGTCGCCAACGGTCTGAGCCAGATCGGGTGGAGCCCGCCGGAGGTGTCCGACGCCGCGGAGGTCCCACTGGCCGGAGACATCCCAGAACAGCGCTGGCTGCGCCGAGAATCGGAGCTCAGCGGGGCCTATGAGCTTCTGCGCTCTCGGCGGGGGGCCGCGATCATCGGCGCCCTGTTGGAGACTCTCGACGTGGCATCGCCGGTTTCTCGTGCGTGATCGACGTCTGGAGGAGCTGCGCGAGGAGCTGACCTCCTCCGCCGAACCGGTGACCGCGGCCCGGATCGCAGAAGCCGTCCGCGCCTCGGGGCTGGCGCTCGGCGCGGAGACCACGGCGGGCCTGATCCGCTCGCTCCGCGACGAGCTGGTGGGGCTCGGGCCGCTGCAGCCGCTGGTGGATCAGCCCGGTGTCACCGATGTGCTCATCGACGGGCACCGCCAGGTCTGGACAGATGGAGCGTCGGGCCTGCAGCCCACCGAGGTGCGCTTCTCCTCGGAGCAGCAGGTCCGCGGGCTCGCCAGGCGGCTGATCGCCCTGTCCGGTGGGCGGCTGGACGAGGGCCAGCCCTGCGCGGACGGGCGCATCGGTGACTGTCGCATCCATGCAGTCATCCCGCCGGTGGCAGTGGAGGGCACCATGATCTCCGTGCGTGTCTCGCGCGGCACCTCGGGCACGCTGGAGCAGCTCGCGCGGCAGTGGTCCGCGCCCGATATCTGGGTTCCGGTCATCCGCGCGATGGTCGACGCCCGGGTCAACGCGCTGATCTCCGGTGCCACGGGGTCCGGGAAGACGAGCCTGCTCGCGTCCATGCTCGGGCAGTGCCCGGCGCAGGAACGCATCATCATCGTCGAGGACACCACCGAACTTCAGCCTGATCATCCCCACGTGCTCCACCTCCAGCAGCGGCGGGGAAATGTGGAGGGCGCCGGGCAGCTGGGCATGGGTCAGCTGGTCCGCGAGACGCTGCGCATGCGGCCCGACCGACTGATCGTCGGGGAGTGCCGCGGCAGCGAGCTTCGCGACTTCCTGACGGCGATGAACACCGGACACCGCGGCGCCATCGGGACCATTCATGCGAACTCTCCGGAATCCGTGCCCGCTCGACTGGTCGCCATGGGCGCCCTGGCAGACCTCTCGCCAGGATCTGTGGCGCTGCAGGCCAGCGCCGCTCTGGATGCCGTCATCCACGTGCAGCGGCGGGCCGGGCGGCGCATGCCGGTGGCTGTCTCCCTGGTGGAGTACCGCGAACATGCCCTGAAGATGACCCCGGCGCTCCTCGCCTCCGGCGGGCCCGACGCGGACCTCAGGACCGAGACGGGGTCTGGGTGGGCCGGACTGACAGAACTGATCGGTCTGTCATGAGCGAGTCTGGTGTGCTTCTCCTTCCCGTCTCGGCCGGGGCCTGTCTCGCCGCCCTGGTGCTCATCATCCTGCGCCCTCTCGGAGACCCGCTCGGACACCCGTCCCGAGGTCTGTCCCCGGAGCATTCTTCCCGGCTCTCCAGGTCATGGTGGAGGGCGTGCTGGAAGCGCTGGAGATCGCGCGGGCAGGGGTCGGCGGCGGCTGAGTCTCTGCGTGGGGATGTGAGCCGTCTGCTGCGGCAGTATGCCGCGCTGCTGCAGTCCGGTCGCTCGCAGCCGCAGGCCTGGGCCGACCTGTGTTCTCACTGGCGCTCGCGGGACCCCGACCATCCGCTGAGCAGGGTCTGCGAACAGGCCTCGGCCGCCGAGCAAGCGGGTCTCGGCGCGGTCGTGGGTCTGCGGCGCAGTCTGCAGGCATCTTCCTTCGCCACCGCCGAAGCCGAGGTTCTGCGGGAGGTGCTGGTGCGCCTGATCGGCATCCATGCGTTGTCGCAGACCACGGGAGCACCGCTGTCCGGCCTGTGCCGGAAGGCCGCCGGGTCCCTGGAGGAAGCAGCGGCCCTGCATGCCGCGATCCGAACTGCGGCCGCCGGACCACGTCTCACCCAGTTCCTCCTCACCTTCCTGCCGGTGGGTGGACTCGGAATGGGAGTGCTCATGGGTGCGGGCCCGCTCACCGTGCTCTTCGGCACTGCGCTGGGGTGGGGGTCGCTCGCTTCAGGACTGACCATGCTGAGCCTGGGCCGGTTCTGGAGCGCACGACTCATCCGCTCGGTGAGTCGAGATGTCTGACCAGCAGTTGCTGCCTGTCATGGTCTGCGCGCTGCTGCTCACGCTCTCGGCAGTCCTGCTTCTTCCGCGTGGCCCCGGCGGCGCAGGACGCCGCGGCTCCCGCGGGGACCGTCGGCGCCGGACCGGGCAGGGTGTCCGGGGCGAGCCCCTTCCACGGCTGCGACACGTCCTGCGGCTGAACCCCGGCGGTGGCGGCGATGCATCCTCGGGCCTGGATGCCGCCACGCTGCTGGATCTCACCGCGGCCATGCTGCTCGCGGGGGTGGGGATCGAGGCCTGCGTGCATCGTCTTGCCCAGGATGTCCCCGGAGTCGAGCGGCTTGCCCGGGTGCACCGTGGACTCGTCGCCGGGCAGCGGTGGGAGGACGCGTGGCGGTGCGTGGCGGACGTTCCTGAGCTCAGAGCCTTCGGCGAGGAGCTCGCCTTCGCCCATGCCACCGGGTCCCCGAGCGTGGAGCTTCTGGAGCTCACCGCGGCTCAGGCGCGGGTGCGGCGTCGTCAGCGGGTGGACGAACAGGCTGCCCGGCTAGGGGTGCAGATGGTGCTGCCACTGGGTCTGTGCTTCCTTCCGGCCTTCATCCTGCTCGGAGTGGCGCCGGTGGTGCTGGGCCTGGTCCAGGAACTGGCGTAGCCTGAGCCTCATGTTGGCCGCCTTCTCTGTCGCTCCTGTCACTGCAGACACCCCTGAGGGTTCACTCAGCGCCGCCGTCGCCGAGGCGGTGCGGATCGTTCGAGCCTCCGGTCTGCCGCATGAGACCACGTCAATGTTCACCACCATCGAGGGTGAATGGGATGAGGTGTTCGAGGTCATCCGCCGAGCCACGGAAGCGGTCTCTGCCGTCAGTCCGCGGGTGAGTCTGGTGATCAAGGCAGACGTGCGCCCGGGATTCACCGGTCAGCTGGCGGAGAAGGTCACCAGGATCGAGCAGCGGCTCAGCGGAGACGCAGACGTTCCAGCTCCTCGCGCAGGTTGAGCCGAGCCTGCTGCTCCCAGCGCTGTCTGCCGGTGACCGTGCGGAACAGCGTCGGCTGATCCAGCAGCCGCAGAAGCACCTGGCTCCTGCCCCGGTGGAAGTCAGCATCCGTGACCTGGGCGAAGTCGCGCCGCACCGCATCGGCGTACCGCGCATAGTCCGTCGGAGTCTGGCCCAGCACGGCCAGATCGCTGTCTACCAGGACCGCACCGTTGCCATCCTCCGGCACTGGATCATGACCGGTGGTCAGCCGCACAAGCCGCGCCGTCTCCTGGATGGATGAGACAGCCAGCACAGGCTCCAGCCTGACCTCGGCCAGCCTCGCCGAAGCCTCCTCGTCCTCTCCCGCCGCGCCGGAGTACACGGCATCGTGGAACCAGGCCGCCAGCGCCACGACACGGCGCTGGTCCGGGGCCAGCTCACCCGCGCGGTCCAGGAACGCCACGTGACGCAGGACAGCGGCGAGGTGCGTCAGCGAATGGTAGTGCCGGTGCGGTTCGGACCATCGATCGAGGAGCTCCTCCCCGAGCTGCGCCCATGCCTGCCCAGACGCAGAAGCGGAGCGGGATGCGCCTGCGCCGTCGTCCGCAGGGTCGAGCCACTGGAGGCCCAGTCGTGTCCAGGCTCGGGCCAGCGTGCCCCGCAGCTTCTCGGGACGCTGCGCGGCGGGAATCCGCAGACCACAGCCCAGCAGGATCCGGGTCAGCTCGCGGCCCGAGACCGGTGCCGCACCCAGGGCGAGCAGATCCGCGTATCGGTGGGCCGGCACGTCATAGTGGTCCTGGTCGAAGGCTCGGATGCTGATGCCTGCGGAATCCGCGATGGCATGCAGCTCCTGCAGGGAGGTGTCCGAGATCAGATGGGAGAAGACCGTCCCGTGTGCCGGCCAGTTCGGCGGGTCGATGAAGACCGTCATCTGCAGCCTGCTCCTCCTGGCGAGAGTCGCCTCGTTCCGTCTCGTGGAAATCACGAAACACCCTGCTCATCCGTGTGAGTCAGTCTAGGGACGGGGCCCACCGAGCCCCTAAAGTGGCGATCACCACGGTAAAGTGTCTGACTACACATTGCACCGTGTACAGACGACAACGCTTACTCAACAGAACCCATGCTCAACGCACCTTGAAATCACTCGACTGAGGAGAAGACTCATGAAAATGCGTCGCACTGCTATTGCAGCCACTGCTGCTGCCGCCCTGGCCCTGTCCGCCTGTGGCGGCGGCGGCGAGGAAGAGGGGGGTGACGAAGATGTCCAGACCGGGGATGAGGACAGCTTCACCACCGACCTGACCTTCGGCACCGGCGGCACCGCCGGCACCTATTTCCCGCTGGGTGATGAGCTGGCGGCCATCTACGAGGACAACATCGAGGACGTCAACGTCACCGCCATCGAGACCGGCGGCTCCGCAGACAACCTGGGTGGGATCTTCCAGGAGGAGATGCAGCTCGGCCTGACCCAGAACGACACCGCTGCCAGCGGCGTCGCCGGGGAGATCGAGGATCTCGAGGGCCAGGAGCTGGACAACTTCGGCTGGATCTCGAACCTCTATCCAGAGGCCGCGCACATCATCGTTCGCGAAGATTCCGGCATCGAGTCCATCGAGGACCTCGAGGGCCAGACCATCGCCGTGGGCGATGTCGGTTCGGGAACCCGCGCCATCTCTGACGCGATCCTTGCCGCGCACGGCATCGAGGAAGGTGACTACACCGCGGAGATCGCTGACTTCGGCTCCTCCACGGACATGCTCGCCGACAGCCAGATCGATGCCTCCATCTTCGTGGTGGGCACCCCGGTGGCAGGCCTGACCCAGCTGGCGGCCTCCACTGATGTCACCCTGCTCGGGATCGAAGATGACATGACCGAGACCATCTCCGGTGAATCCGGCGCCGAGTCGTATGACATCTCCGCAGATGCCTACGAGTTCCTCGATGAGGATGTCACCACGGTCTCCGTCTTCGCCGCCCTGGTGGCCTCCACCACCCAGGTCAGCGAGGATCTCGCCTACGAGATCACCGCAGCCACCTTCGAGAACGCCGGCGACATCACGCTCGAGGTCGGCGAGAACATCACAGAGGAGAACGCCCTCACCGGAGTCGGCGACATCCCGCTGCACCCCGGCGCTGAGCGCTACTTCGAAGAGCAGGGCATTGACCTGCCGTGACACGCAGCACCGCTGAAGATCGTTCCCCGGCTTCTGCTGATCAGCAGGAGCCGGGGGTCGACGCTGAGGAGAGAGCCGCCGAGATCCTTCGGCAGCACGACACGTCCAGCCGGTTCCGGACGGATCTGGGCTTCTGGACGTGGATCGTCGGCGGCATCTCCGTCGCCTTCACCCTCTACCACCTCTACTACGCGCTGGAGAGACCCTTCACCAGCTGGATCCACGGCGCCATTCACCTGGCAGGTGCCACCGCTCTGGTCTTCATGCTCTATCCGGCCAGCAAGCGCCTGCTCAACGCCAAGCCCAGCGGCGTCCTCTGGAAGGACCTGCTGCTCGGTCGCGGGCGCGGCATCCCCTGGTATGACGTGCTGCTCGCCGCCGCCGGGATCGCGGTCAACCTCTACATCGTGTTCCGCTACGAGTACCTCGTCGGCAATGCGGTGCAGATCCTCGGCTTCAGCAACCTCGACTACACCGTCGCCGTGGTGGGCACGCTGCTGGTCCTGGAAGCGACTCGTCGCTGTGTGGGCCTGCCCATCGTCATCATCGCCAGCGTCGCCATCGCCTACGGGATCTGGGGCAATCTCAGCCCGATCTTCCCGCACCGCGGACGGTCCTGGGATGCCTTCGCCACGGAGACCTTCCTGTCCACGCGGTCGATCTTCGGCACCCCGCTGCAGGTCTCCGCGGACTTCATCTTCCTGTTCCTGCTCTTCGCCGTGGTGCTGCTGCGCACGAACATCGGGCAGTTCTTCAATGATCTCGCCTTCCGTGCGGCGGGCAAATACACCGGCGGACCGGCCAAGGCCGCCGTCGCCGCCTCCGGGCTTCAGGGCATGGTCTCGGGCTCCTCTGTGGCCAACACCGTGGCCTCGGGCTCCTTCACGATCCCCATCATGAAGAAGGCCGGGTTCAAACCGCATTTCGCCGCCGCCACTGAGGCGACCGCCTCCACGGGCGGGCAGCTGATGCCACCGATCATGGGTGCCGCTGCGTTCATCATGGCGCAGAACGTGCCCAACGTGGAGTACAACGAGCTGATCGTCATCGCGATCATCCCGTCGCTGCTCTACTTCCTGGGTGCGTTCCTCTCGGTGCACTTCGAGGCGAAGCGGCAGAGCATCAGGGGCATGCCCGTGGAAGAGCTGCCGAGCGTCCGTGGTCTGATCACTCGCATCGACCTGCTGCTGCCGCTGGTGGTCATCGTGGGCACCCTGCTCTCCGGTCTGACCCCGACCAGGGCGGCGCTGCTGGGGATCGCCACGGCCATCGTGCTGAGCTTCTTCCGGTCCTCGACCAGGCTGAATCTGCGCGGCTTCATGGAGCTCTTCGTGGCCGCGGCCCGCACCGCGCTTCCGGTGATCGCAGCCTGTGCCACGGCTGGAATCGTGGCAGGCACGGTGACGGCCACCGGCCTGGGTGGTCAGCTCGGTCGCGGACTCGTCGCCATCGCCGGAGGCAATTTCCTGCTGGTGCTCTTCTTCGTGATGATCGCCTGCATCATCCTCGGCATGGGGCTGCCGACCACGGCGAACTATGTGGTCACGGCCTCGGTGGCGGCACCGATCCTGTACAACAACTTCGACGTGCCGCTGATCGCAGCGCACATGTTCGTGTTCTTCTTCGGCATCCTGGCGGACATCACCCCGCCGGTCTGTCTCGCAGCGTACGCCGGGGCCGGCATCGCGAATGCGAACCCGATGAGAGCCGGTGTCGCCGCGGTGAAGATCGCCCTGGCCGGCTTCCTGATCCCCTACGTGTTCATCCTGCAGCCTGCGCTTCTGCTGCAGGGCTCCTGGGACGAGCTGACCATCTCTCTGCTCACCGTGATCGTGGGGATGATCGCGCTCGCGGCGGGACTTGCCGGCTACCTGTTCCTGCGGGCCACGGTGATCGAGCGGGTGCTGCTGATCGGTGGCGGTCTGCTGCTGATCTATCCGGACCTGATGATCTCCGTGGTGGGCATGGTGGCCCTCGCCGTGGGCGTGGTCCTGCAGTTCGCGCGCCGCGGTCGGGGTGACCGGAATCCGACCGGCACCGAGGCCGACGACGACGCGCCAGCGTCTGCCCGAGGTGGCGGCACAGGCACGGATCCGGTGCCCAGCGGCGCCTGATCAGTCCATGGCCAGCAGAACCATCGGGGGCCCGACCGGATTCCGGTCGGGCCCCCGATCGTCTGTGCAGGTGCTGCCTGCCGGACTATTCCCCGCCCAGGCTGAAGCTGGCTTCCAGCTCCTGGTCTGAGTAGGTGCGGAACGCGACCATGGTCTCGGTATCGTGGACGGTGGCGACCTTGGAGATCTTCGCCGGCACCAGGTCGCTGAGGTCCTCGAGATGCGGCGTCTTGACCATCGCGACGAGATCCCATTTGCCGGTCACGGAGTACACCGCCTGGACCTCGTCGATATTGGCGATGTCCTGCGCCGATTCGGGGATCCGGTGCGGATCGGTCTTCATCATGACAAATGCGGTGACCATGTTCTCTCGCTGCCTCTCAGCCGTGAGCCGTCCTGGGCCCTGCTCGGCCCAGGCGTGCTCGATGTCGGACGTCTCGGTCTCAGGCTACTGCCCGGGACAGGGAGGACGTCCGCTCGGCACCGGCGCTCAGACCAGAAAGCGCTTCTGTCTCGTCGCGTGGGCAGCGATGACCTCCGTGCGCACGCTGTGACCGAGCCCGTCTGCGGTGGGAACCCTCACGATGCCCTGCTCAGCGGTCACCGGGGGATCGATGATGTCCTCGGCGTAGTACTTGCTCGAGGCGGAGACATCTGAGGGCAGGGTGAACCCGGGCAGCGAGGAGATCGCCACGTTCGCGGCCCTTCCGATGCCGAATTCATGCATGCCCCCGCACCAGACCGGCCAGCCCGCGGCGGAGGCCAGGGCGTGGGCGTCACGCGCGGCGCTGAGTCCGCCCATCCGAGAGACCTTGATGTTGAGCACATTGCCGGCCTTCAGGGCCAGCGCCGTGCGCAGGTCATCGAGTGTCTCCACGGACTCATCCAGGCAGACCGGGGTCTCGAGCTCTGCGGTCAGCCGCGCGTGGTCGAGGAAGTTCCTCGGGGCGAAGGGCTGTTCGATCATGGTCAGTCGGAACGGGTCCAGGGCGCGGAGCACCTCGAAGGCACCTTCGCCACCGGGTTCGTGGCTGCCCGGGTAGGCGCCGTTCGCGTCCACGTGGACGTCGAGGTCGGGGAACGCCTCGCGCACAGCTCGCACGGGCTCCACGTCCCAGCCCGGGGCGATCTTGAGCTTGACGCGGGGGTAGCCCGACTCCACGTGACGAGTGACCTCGCTCAGCAGCGCTTCGATGCTGGGTTCGATCCCCAGCGAGACACCAGCCACCACGGTCTCGCGCTCACCGCCGAGTGCGCGGGCCAGCGGGATCGATTCGGCCGCGCTCCACATCGCCCAGGCGGCCATCTCGACCCCCGCCTTGGCGAAGAAGTTGCCGCGCACCTTCGCGTAGAGCCCGGAGATCTCATCGGGATGGTCCCACTGCGCGCCCAGCACGGCGGGGATCAGGTGCTCAGTGGCGGTCTGCCACGCCGTCGTCGTCGTCTCTGGAGCGTAGAAGGGGCCGGCGGGGGAGGCGATCTCGCCCCAGCCCACGGTGCCCTCGGCGTCGATCATCTCGACCAGCAGGTGCCGCAGCGAGGACTTGCGGTGAGAACTTGTCTCGAAGGCATGTCGCAGGGGCAGTTCAACATCGTGGAGCACGATCTCGACGGCGCGCATCAGATATACAGTCCCATCTCTTGGATCAGCGATTCTCTCTCGGTCAGCCGGCGGCGGCTTCCCTTGGCACTTGAAGTGGTCAGGGCGGTGAGCAGGTGGATCACTGCCGCGACTCCGGTGGCGGAGTCCGTCACCGAGGCGGAGTTGGTAGGGACGATCACAGCTTCGGTGCAGTGCGCCACCAGGGGGGACTCTGCGGAGTCGGTCACGGCCACCACGGCGCCGCCGCGCCGGGCAAAGGCCTCGGCGAGCTGTTCGGTCTCTCGGCGGTAGCGGCGCATGGAGAAGGCGACGAGCACGTCGGTGCTCCGCACATCGGTGAGCACATCGATGCCCCGCATGCTCAGCCCATCGATGAGCGAGACCTGAGAGACGCCATGGGAGAGATCGAGGTCCAGCAGATGGGCGAAGGCCGCCGAACGTCCATGACCGACGATGAAGCGGCGCCTGGCTCCGGCGATGAGAGCTGCCGTGCGCGCCACTGAGTCGTCGTCCTCGATGCCGGCGAAGACGCGCTCCAGATTCTCGCGCTCCCGACGGATCAGCCGAGCCTGGAGGCTCCTCGCCGAGGCGCGCGGGGACATGGTGGCGCCGAATCGCGCTGCCGGGCTGTCCGGGCCGCGCCGGCTGGACCAGTTCTCAGCCCGCCCCTCGGCGTCCTCATGCGGTTCATCGGTTCTCGCGCCGTTCACGCTCTCTCCCGGAGAAAGCTGTAGACGGCGAGCTCCGGCGTGGTGCGGTGGCAGGAGGTCGCGACGAAGCCGTGGTCGAAGAGGTCGCTGAAGCGCGTGCGGAGCAGATCGATGACTTCTCCATCGGTGGGCTGCTGGGCGGGAACGGCGAGCAGGGCCGCGTCTGCCTGCATCTGGATCTGTCCGGGCCGGGTGAGCTCATCGACGCCGAGTTCAGCATCCAGGTCCTCTGCATCCGTCCGGGGGGCAGGTTCCGCGGCCGTGCCGTCCAGCCGCCACTCCACGGTAATCCGGTCTGTCCCGGGCCCTGCCAGCGCGTCCCTGGTGAACCATCTGCCCCGCGCGCCGAGCACGTCGAGGTTGAAATGGGCGTTGCGGCTGATCATCGGGTTGTAGGTCCAGCGCATGCGACTGGCTCCCTTCCGGTGGGCCACGGCGGCCTGCACGTTCTTCAGCGCTCTGCCCACGCCCTGGCCCTGCATGTCCTGCGAGACCACGGCGGCCTGGGAGAAGTGATAGACGTGCGGATCCTCGGCACCGGTGTCCACGGCGGTCCAGCCGAAGGCCATGCCATGGACCTCGCCAGAGGACGCGACGGCGCCCACCACAGTTCCTCCGTAGGTCGTCAGGTTCTTCAACAGGCGTGCGTTGATCCCCTGATCCTCGCCGCTGTAGGAGAAGACATCTCGGTACAGCCGGCAGGCGGCCTCCAGCTCGGAGACTTCGGTGAGGCTGCGCACGACGGCGCCGTCGGCGAGGGTCGCCGACTCCGGGAGAGCGGGGCCTGCGGGCGTGTCGACGTGCTGATCAGTCATGGGGTCCTCTCGCAGCCCGGGGATGTTCTTACGTTGCGTATCCTAATCCTATGGACACCTCATCTCCCACCGCTGCCCTTGATTTCGCCAGAGACCACCTCGAGGAGACTCTCGAACTTCTGGAACGGATGGTGGTCACGGAGTCTCCCACCGGGGACGCCGAGGGGGTCACCGCAGTGTGTGCCCAGGTCCAGGAGATCTTCGCCGAGCACGACCCACACACCTCCGTCCAGGAGGGGGAGTGGGGGGCGCACCTGGTGATGGACATCCCCGGTTCCGGGGCGAAGCAGGAGAAGGCCCCGGTGCTCTTCGTCGGCCACGCCGACACGGTCTGGCCGCTCGGCACGCTCGAGACCATGCCGTTCCGGATCGAGGACGGCATCGCCTATGGTCCCGGGGTCTTCGACATGAAGTCGGGGCTGCTCATCATGCACCAGGCGCTGAAGCTCAGCACCGCCTGGGGCATGTCACGGCCTCCGGTGCGGGTGATCGTCGTCGGCGACGAGGAGATCGGCTCGCCCAGCTCGCGGGAGCTGTTGCTGTCCTGCGCGGAGGGTGTCAGCGCAGTGCTCGGTTTCGAGTCCCCGCATCCCGGCGGGGAGCTGAAGGTCGGCCGGCTCGGAAGTACCCGGCTGCGTCTGGAGATCAGTGGACGCGCCTCCCACGCGGCTCTGGACCCCGAGGGTGGGATCAACGCGATCGACGAGCTGGTGGACCAGCTCACCGCTCTGCGGGAGCTCATCTCTGCGGCAGAGACCGCGTCCCCGGGCGATGTGTTGTGCAACCTCGGGACGATCTCCGGCGGCGGAAAGACCAACGTGGTGCCTGCCGCAGCGTCCGCGGAGATCGGTCTGCGCTTCCGCACCCCGGAGGTGGAGGCCCAGGTGCTGGAATCGATCCAGCAGCTCGCGCCGGTCAGATCCGGGGCTGAGCTCACAGTGCGCACCCTCTCGCAGCGGCCCGCCTGGCAGACCGATGCGGCAGATGGAGACCTGCTGGCCCTCGTGGAGGACGCGGCCCAGGAGGTCGGGCTCCCCGCAGTGGGCGGCCGACCGGCCGCCGGCGCCGGGGACACGAACTTCCTCGGCTCACTGGGCCTGCCCACGCTCGACGGACTGGGACCGGACGGTGCCGGGGCCCATGCCGATCACGAACAGGTGCGGATCGACTCGATCCCCGAGCGGATCGCGCTGCTGGCTGCGCTGCTGAGCAGGCTCTGAAGGGGGGGCTGGGCATCCGCAGGATTCGCAGGTCCTCAGAGTCCCGGAAGCCACAGGTTCCCCGGGACCGCAGCTGTCATGCCGGTGGGGGCCCCGCTCGAGCGGAGCTGCGGCTGACCAGGTCCGACAGCTGCACGGCCGAGGGGTTCAGGAGTCGTTCCGGGAGGATCGGCACGGCGCTGCGAACCACCACCTCAGTACCGTGTGGGCCAGTGACCGTGCAACTGGTGAGCTCCACGCCATTGCGCTCCGCGAGGGCCAGCGCCACCGTGCAGGGATCCCTCTGGGTCAGGCCGCGGGCCGCGTCCGCCGCCGCCAGGGCCGCCATATCGGCTCCGCGAGCAGCCTGCGCGGAGGACACTGCCACCAGGCTTAGGGCGTACACGGCACCCAGCAGGATCAGCAGCGTCATGATGAGCGCCAGTGCCAGCACCGTTCCTGACCCGCGCTGTCCCGACCTGCGCTGTCCCGAGAGGTCCCGAGCCGGTGATGCTGAACGCATCATGGTGAAACCTCTACACGGGCCGTGGCCCGTGCATCCTGAGTCGCGTCGAGCTCCAGCCAGCCCAGCACGCGCACCGGCCGCGACAGGACGACCGTGACATAGGGGTCCTCCCGATCCAGTCGGAAGGCGGTCCTCTCCCCGGAGACCCGCCGCGCCGCAGCCTCAGCAGAGACGGCGGACTCCCCACGGGCCAGTTCGCGGGCGGCGACCCTCGCGCCCTCCTCCAGAGAGACCTGAGCGGCGCCCTGCATCGCGAAGGAGAGCACGAGCAGCAGGACCAGGATCACGCCGGGCAGCGCGAGCGCGAACTCCGCACTGATGGAGCCCCGCTCGGCAGCAGAGCTCGGGTGCGCAGCAACGTCCCGGCGGGTGCAGAGCGGCTCAGAAGGACAACGCACGTTCGACGATGCCGGTCAGCAGCCCGCGGGCGGTGTCAGAGCTCAGCACGGCCACCAGCAGCCCGGCGAACCCCACGGCGGCGAGCATGACAATGCCATATTCAGCGGTGGCGAGGCCTTCTTCCTCCTGATGGAGCTGCTGCATCGAATACCCGGGCACCTGCGGACGGGTTTGCGCTGATGTCGTCTCCGTGATCGTGACTTCCATGACTGTGCCTTCCGTGACGGTCGCCCGGCGCTCGGGATATTCGAGCTTCAGAGAAGCGGGATTCGAGACTCCGTGAGCCTGACGACTGATGACCGCTGCTGACTGCAGGTGATCACCAGTCTCCGGTGATCGATCAGCGATTCCGACGGACAGCGCGACGCTGTGGAGAGGGGTGATGCAGACCGCGGAACAGTCAGCGTTGGGGAAGACCACCGGAGGGCCGGTGTGGGATTCGCGGCTTCACGCAGCCCGTTCAGGTTCTCCTGCGGCGTGTGAGTCAAGGAGCTGCCACGGATAGGAAAGCGTGCCGAGCAGCTCATAGCCGCCGACCCACTGTTCCTTGCGCGGAAGCGGGTTGTGCGAGGAGATGGTTCTGGCGTTGCGCCAGTGCCGGTCCAGCAGCTTGCTCACCGACGTGCTGGATGCTCCCGTGGCATCGAAGATTGACGTGGTGGCTTCCAGGACCAGTGGAATGGCCACCACCTGAGCCTGGTAGACCGAGAGGTTCGCTCGATCAGCGGCAGCTTCGGCAGCTTCGGCACCTTCGGCACCGTGCCGTGCCTGCCAAGCGCGCTCCAGGTCTGCCGCTGCGTCCAGCACGGAGGCCTGCACTGCCTTCACCTTCGCGGAGGCGCGACCGATGACGGCCTGGTTCAGCGGGTCAGACGCGGGGGTGACCCCGGCGGGCGCCCCCAGGGGTCGGCGGGTGCTGGACTGGATGTGGGTCACGATGTCATCCACCGCGCGGCGGCCGATCCCGGCAAGCACCGCGAGCAGGTGCAGCTGGTAGAAGCCGATCATGTGCGTGATGGGACGCTGGTCTGCCGCGTGGACCGTCAGATGTGCCTCCTCGACCGGCACCTGGTCGAAGGTGGTGGTCCCGGTGCCGGTGAGTCGCTGCCCAAAACCATCCCAGTCGTCGATGCGCACCAGCCCGGGGGCATCGGTCCTGACCGGGAAGCTCGCGAACTCTTCCCCGTAGCGGGTGGTGACGTTGACCCAGTCCGCGAACAGGGTGCCGGTGCTGTAGTACTTCTTGCCGTCGAGTCGCAGCGTCCCATCGGCGTGACGGCTCAGAGTGGTGGTCTGCTTCTCCCAGCTTTCAATGCCCTGTTCGCTCTGGGCGTTGCCGATGATCGCGCGATGCTCCACGGCCTGATTCGACCAGAAGGCCCTCTCCGCGGAATCGCCGCTGCTCAGGTGGGCTTCCAGGAACGCGAAGTGGCCGCGCCACAGGTGCGCCACGTGCGGGTCAGACTGGGCGAGGTCGATGAGCAGCCGGAACAGGGTCTGCGCCGGGACGCCTTCTCCTCCGAGATGGCGAGGGACTCGCAGGGCGCCGAAGCCGGCGTGCCGCAGCCACTCGACCTGTTCGAACGGAAGGATCCGTCCTTGTTCACGCTCGAGGGCGCCCTGCGCGATCCGGTGGAAGACCTCGGCGTAGCGTTCATGGAGTTCCGGGTAGCCCGGGGCGGCGTCGGTGTGCAGGTCTGGGTGATGAAGTGTCATGGTGATCCTCAAGTGAAGGGTTCGGGGCCGGCGGGGATCGCTCAGGCTGGGGTCAGGCGCGCGCCGAAGGGTGCGGCCGGGAGCTTCAGGTTGGAGGGATCCAGGTAGCGGCTCGAGGGGTGTGTGCTGTGGGGGCCGGGTCCTGCGCCGAGCAGGCGCTCGCGGAGGGTCTGGCCGGGCGTGTATTCGGTCCGGGCGAGGCCTCGTCGCTGGAGCACCGGGACGACCAGTTCCACGAAGTCCCTGATGGTGCCGAAGCTGATCTGATTGCCGATGTTGAAGCCATCAAGACCAGACTCGTGAGCCCAGTGAGTCAGCGCATCCGCAGCCTGAGCCCCGGTGCCCACCACGCGGAGACCGTTTCTGGCTCGTCCACCGGCCCCGGCTGAACCGCGAAGGTCCTTGACCCGCTGGCCCTCGCGCCACCCGCGGATGAGGATCTCGTGACCGGGGTCTCGGCGACGGATGATGTCAGCGACGAGCTCCTCGTGCGGATACCTTTCCAGGCCCGGGATGCGCCCGTTCTTCTGCAGGGCGGCCCAGTCGCTGCGGCAACGGTCGATCTCCGCGGCCTTCGCGTGGGCCTGTTCCTCGGTGGGTGCCACGATGACCTGGGCCGCGGCCAGGAAGCGCAACTGATCCGGATCTCGTCCTGAAGCGGCGGCGTGCGACTTGATGGTCTCCACATTGGCCCGGATCGCCTCCGGTGAGTTCCCACCCAGGAACACCACCTCGGCATGTCTGCCGGCGAATGCCATCCCGGTCAGGGAGCTCCCCGCCTGGAAGATCACCGGCAGGCGCTGCGGGGACGGTGCCACCAGATGTGGCCCACGCACCGAGAAGTGACGGCCCTTGTGGTCGATGTAGCGCACCTTGTCCGGGTCTGCCCAGGTGCGAGTCTGGGTGTCACCCAGGACCGCGTCGGAGTCCCAGGATCCCAGGAGCAGCTTGTAGACCACGTCGAGGAATTCGTCCGCGATCTCATAGCGCGTGTCGTGCTGGACCTGGTCCGGGAGTCCGAAGTTCTGCGCCGCGTTCTTCAGGTACGAGGTCACCACATTCCAGGCGATCCGCCCTTCGGAGAGCGCGTCCAGGGTCGCGAGGCGACGAGCGAAGGCGAACGGCGGCTCGTAGGTGGTGGAGAAGGTGGCGGCGAGCCCCAGGTGATCGGTGGATTCTGCCAGTGCGCCGAGGAGGATCAGCGGGTCCAGAGCAGGTATCTGGTACCCCTGGCTCACCGGGCTGCGCAGCCCGTCCTCGGCGCTGTCGTAGGCGCCGACCACATCGGCGAGGAACAGCTGGTCGAATCGACCCTGCTCGAGAATGCCGCCCAGCTCCCGCCAGAAGGACAGACTGTCGACGCCGTGGCGCCGGTCCTCAGGGTGAGTCCACGTTCCGGGCGAGAGGTGCACCACCGAGCCCATCTCGAAGAGGCTCAGTATCAGCGGACGGTCATGACGAGTCATACATTCCTGCCTTTCTCCATCGGTCCTGGCGGGAGCACCGTATCGACGTGAATGTTCACGACTTGGGTTGCTGCGACGTCACTGAGCCAGATCTCTCAGTCGCTCTTGATGGTTGATACAGCTACGAGACTAAGCCCGCGGAGGCGCTTTGTCACATATTAAGAATTAAATGTTCATATAACATTTTTAGGGGCTTGGAGTGGCTCAGTCGCGAGGGAGAAGGTTCTCTCGCCCGCCGGAGACCCACGCGGGATCGAAGCTGCGATCACCGTGGACCCGTCCCGCGAGAGCATCAAGCTCCCCCGAGATCTCACCGGTGAGCTCCAGCTGCGCGGCCCCGCGCTGCAGCTCGTCCCAGTGCGACGCAGACCGGGTCCCAGGAATGGGGGAGATCGCGACGCCGCGAGCCTGGGCCTGCTGGTAGAGCCAGGCGATGGCGAGGCCGGCGGTGGGCAGCTGGAGACGCTGCGCGTTCAGGCGCAGTTCACCGGCCAGCGCGTGGTTGTGCTCCAGGTTCTCCGGCCTGAACCAGGGAAAGGACCTGCGTGCGTCCTCCGCGGGCAGAGCCTGGGCGTCGAAGTGGTCGGTGAGGAGACCTCGGCCCACGGGTGAATAGGGGACGAACCCGATGCCGAGCTCCGCGCAGGCCGGCAGGACATATTCCTCGACGTCGCGGGCGAAGAGGCTCCATTCGCTCTGCACGGCGGTGAGGGGGTGCACTGCATGTGCCCTCCGGATCTCCTCAGCCGTGGCCTCGGAGAGTCCGATCCGCCTCACCTTGCCAGCGGTGACCAGGTCGCTCAGCGCGCCCACACTCTCCTCGATCGGAGTCTGCGGGTCGACTCGGTGCAGGTAGTACAGATCAACGTAGTCGGTGCCCAGACGCGCGAGGCTCAGGTCGATCTGTTCTCTGATGTAGGCGGCATCTCCCCGCGCCCGGCGTCTGCCGACCCCTGCGCCCTTCTCGATGCCGACCTTCGTGGCGAGGACGAACTGCTCCCGGCGGTTCCGCAGGAACTCACCGACCAGACGCTCACTCTCGCCATCGCCATAGATGTTGGCCGTGTCGAGGAATGTGATGCCGCGATCGGCCACATGCTCCAATATCTCCTGAGCCCCCGCGTCGGTGACGGATCCGTAGGCTCCGGCGAGGGACATTGCACCGTAGCCCAGTGACGAGACCTCCAATGCATGGCGGCCGTCTCCCAGGGTGATGGAACGTAGCGTCATCGATGAATCCTTCTGCTGTTCGGGGCTGCTGTTCGGGCTGTTCGAGCTGTTCTGCGGGGCCGCACCTCGGGGCAGGAGCCCTCGGCGCCGTTCATCGACGCATGACCTTGCGTGCCGCCCAGTTGCCCACCAGCTGGAGCGACTGGACGAAGACGATCACCACGATGACCGCCAGCCAGGTGACCTCCGGGCGGAACCTGTTGTAGCCCTCGACGATGGCGAAGTTGCCGATGCCGCCGCCGCCGATGATCCCTGCCAGAGCCGACATGTCGGTGAGCGCGATGATCACAAAGGTATACCCCAGGATCAGCGGGCCCAGCGCCTCCGGCAGCAGCACGGTGAGGATGATGCGCCGCCGGGAGGCGCCCATGGCGCGGGCGGCCTCGATCACGCCGGGATCGATGGAGACCAGGTTCTGCTCCACGATCCGCGCGATCGCGAAGGTGGAGGCCCAGATCATGACGAAGATCACCGCGTCATTTCCGATCCCGGAGCCGATCACGAAGATGGTGACCGGCTGCAGCGCCGCGATAAGAATGACGAACGGCACCGGACGGATCAGGTTCACGATGAAGTTCATCGCCATCCAGGCAGGCTTGTTCGAGAGGAGTCCGCCCTCTCGCGTGGTGTACAGCGTGAGTCCGATGGCGAGTCCGATCAGCCCGCCGAGCAGGAACGCCCACGCCACCATATAGATGGTGTCGAAGATGGCCTCAACCAGCTCGGGCCCGTAATAGCTCCAGTCCAGAGCCTGGTATGTGTCGATCACGCGTCCACCTCCTGCACTTCCCCGGCGGCGTCGAGCGCCGCGACGAAGGCTCTCACTGCTTCGGGATCACCTTCCACGGCCAGGGTCAGCAGTCCATAGGAGGCGTTCTTGGTGGTGCTCATGCCTCCATGAACGATCTCGAACGAGACTCCATGGGACGCGGCCTCTCCCAGCACCGCGCTGACCGCGCCTGCGTCATGCAGCGAGACCACGATGAGTCGTCCGGAGCTGTGGCGACGAATCCATTCCACCTCCTCGACCGAGGGACGGTTCTTCAAGGCCGCACCGACGAAGCTGGCATCCTTCGTCTCGCGCGGACTGGAGAAGACGTCATAGACGAGCCCTGTCTCGACGATTCGCCCGTTGTCCATCACTGCGACTCGGTCAGCGATGGACCTGATGACCTCCATCTCATGGGTGATGGCCACGATCGTGATGCCCAGCTCTTCATTGGCTCGACGCAGAAGTCTCAGCACCTCGCCGGTGGTGTTGGGGTCCAGCGCCGAGGTGGACTCGTCTGCCAGCAGAATGTCCGGCTTAGCGGCCAGGGCGCGGGCGATGCCCACCCGCTGCTTCTGACCGCCCGAGAGCTGCTCGGGGTGCTGATCTGCCTTCTCGCTCAGACCCACAAAGTCCAGCAGCTCCTCAACCCGAGCGTCCCGGTCGGACTTCTTCCAACCGGCCACCTTCAACGGATACGCCACATTGCCGGCGACGTTTCTGGAGTGGAAGAGGTTGAACTGCTGGAAGACCATGCCGATGCGGGATCTCACCTTGGCCAGCTGGCCTTCCCGCATCGCAGAGATCTCCTGGTCCAGCACGTGGATCGAACCGGCGGTGGGACGCTCGAGTCCGTTGATGAGCCGGATCAGCGTGGATTTCCCGGCTCCGGAGAACCCGATGACGCCGTAGACCTCACCGCGGTCGACGCGCAGACTGACGTCGTCGACCGCGGTGACAGTCTTGTCTCCGGTTCCGAAGGTCCGCGAGACATTGCGGAATTCGATGAGCGGGCCGGAGCTCACGCGTCGTCGTCCTCCTCGTCGGGCTCGTCTGACTCTTCGTCCGTGCCGGACCCGCCATCTGCACTCTGCAGCGAGTCCTCATAATCGACCAATGACTCCTGGAGCTGCTCGGGAGTGACCTCGGAGGCTGGGACGGAGGTCCCGGCCGAGAGCTCAGCCTCGATCTCCAGCACCCGCTCATCGTGATAGACCGCCGCGATCTCGCGAAGCGCCTCATTGTCGCTGTCCTCGGCGCGGGTGACGAAGGCGTTGATGTACGGGAACGCCGCGGCCTCGGTGGGGTCGTCGGCGAAGATGCCGTCTCCGTCGGGGTCCAGCTCGGCATCCTGGGCGAAGTTGTTGTTGATGACCGAGCCCTCCACCGACTCCAGCGCGTTCACCGTCTGCTGGGCGGCCACGGGCTGCACCTGGACGGTGGAGGCTTCCTCGTCGATGTGGCGCGGCTCCGGCTGGCGGTTCTCCTCGGAGAGTTCGACCAGTCCGGCGGCCACCAGCACGTTGATGGCGCGTCCCTGATTGACGGCGTCATTGGGGATCGCGATGGTGTCCCCGGCCGCGAACTCGCTGACGTCCTCGTATTCATTGGAGTAGAGGGTCAGCGGCACGGCAGCGGTGGAGCCGATGGGCTGCAGGTCCTCACCCGAGCTGACGTTGTAGTCCGCCAGGTACGCGATGTGCTGGAACCAGTTCGCGTCGATGTCTCCGCTGGTCAGTGCGGGGTTGGGCTGGGTGTACTCGGTGAACTCGACGAGCTCGATCTCATAGCCGAGCTCCTCCTCCGCGATGCGCTCGACCTCGCGGTGACTCTCGTTGGCTCCGACGACGCCGATGCTGAACTCCTGCTGGTCCGCCGGGGCGGCCTCAGCCTCGTCGCCGCCGCGATCGAAGACGCTGCAGCTGCTCAGCGCCAGTGCCAGGGTGGCGCTGACGGCGATGGCGCTCAGGCCGCGGTGCCGGGGGTTCACGGTGGGCTGCGCAGGGGTCTGCTGATGGTTGCTCATGGTGTGGTCCTTAGATGTCAGGAGGGCAGAAGGGTGCCCGAGAAGAGAGGTGGGCGCCCGCAGAACATGCCGCAGGCGGTGCTCGCCGGTCAGGCGCGAACGTGGAGTGCACAGATCTGTGCACCGGTGAAGGTGGGTTCCTTTCGACGCTGCTCTTGCCTGTCCCAGTCAGCACCGTTGGTGAGCCATAAAGTTCAATCAACGGTGAGAACAAGCCGCTTCGTGATCCGGGACCACCCTTGAACATGGGGTTGGTGAGTGACCGTGAACGGATCGTCGGATCACCGCCTGTCAGCGGTTAACCAGGTCACTTCTCTTGAAGCATCACCGAGTCTAACCCACGCGCCGGGTGCACAGTGAACCGGTTCATAAATCGTCACCAGGGATATATGTTCAGCTATATCTGCGGGGGAGCGTCCCGGTCCGTGCTCGCGGGCCGCGCGGCGAGGATGCCGCGCAGCAGGTTCAGCGCGGACTGCTTCTCCAGCGGGTTGTTCCGGTTGCCGCACTTCGGTGACTGCACGCAGGAGGGGCAGCCCGTGGCGCAGCTGCATCCGGAGATGGTCTCGGCGGTGGCTCCGATCCACTCGGCGGCCAGCTCGAAGCCACGCTGCGCGAAGCCCGCTCCGCCGGGGTGCCCGTCATAGACGAAGATCGTGGGCAGCTCGGTGTCACGGTGCAGCGCGGTGGAGACGCCGCCGATGTCCCAGCGGTCACCCGAGGTCAGCAGCGGCAGCAGTCCGATCATGGCGTGCTCGGCCGCGTGCAGCGCACCGGGAACATGCTCGGGGACGACCCCGGCGGCCGACAGCGCGGTCTCGGGGGCGGTCATCCACATGGCGTGGGTGCGCAGCGAGGAGGGCGGCAGATCAAGCGGCTCATCGGAGAGCACCTCCGAGGAGCCCAGGGCCTTGCGCTGGAAGCCGACGACGGTGCCGGTCACCTCGACCATGCCGCTGTGCAGCCGGTAGCGCCCCCAGTCGACCTCCTGATGGACCTCAAGCACCTCGATCGAGGTGGTCTCCCGCGCCTGGGTGTAATACGGCGGGGCGGCGGGAAACACCAGCACGGTGTTGTTCTCCTGGTCCAGGTCCTCCACGATGTAGCTGCGGCCCTGATGGACGTAGACCGCCCCGGGGTGCGCCTGCGGCTGGGCCTGGGCCGAGCCCATGTCCCCGATCACCGTGCCGTCCTGGACGTTCACGATCGTGAAGGGCCCGCCGCCGTCGGAGCGCAGCTTGACCCAGGAGGCGGCCGAGACGTCGTCGTGGGCGAAGAACCAGCCCCGCGGCCGGCGGCGCAGGTGCCCCTGCTCGGTGAGCGAGTCGATCAGCCAGCGCTCCGGATCGAACAGGTCCAGGTCTGGCGGCGTCAGGGGCAGCTCCTGGGCCGCCGCGAGGACATGCGGCGCCGCCACATGCGGGTTCGAGGGGTCGGTGACCGCGTCCTCCACCGCGGTGTCGAAGATCGCCTCCGGATGGTCCAGCAGATACGAGTCCAGCGGGTCATCCCCGGCGATGAAGAAGGCCGCTCCCCGCTGCCCGGAGCGTCCGGCCCGGCCGAGCTGCTGGAAGAAGGAGGCGCGAGTGCCGGGCCAGCCGGCGATGATCACGGCATCGAGTCCGGAGATGTCGATCCCGAGCTCCAGCGCGGGTGTGGAGGCCACCCCCAGCAGGCGCCCCTCGCGCAGGGCGTCCTCCAGCTCTCGACGTTCCTCCTTCAGGTAGCCGGAGCGGTAGGCGGCGACCCGCCCGCGCAGGTCACGATCGACCTCGGCCAGGGAGTCTGCGGCGATCTGCGCAATCGTCTCTGCCCCGCGGCGGGACTTGATGAATGCCAGCGTCCGATGACCCGCCACCACGAGATCGGAGAGGATGTCCGCCGCCTCCACGGTGAGGCTGCGCTTCAGCGGGGCGGCGTTGTCGCCGGTGAGCTCCGAGGAGGTGGCCTCCCAGAGGTAGACATCCACCGCGCCGTGGGGTGAGGCGTCCTCGGTGACAGCCTCCACTGTGTGCTGCGGGTGTCCGATGAGCCGAGAGAACGACGTCGCGGGGTCACCGCTGGTCGCGGAGGCGCCGGTGAAGACCGGGTCTGCGCCGTAGTGGGCGCACACCCGACGCAGCCGGCGCAGCAGCAGCGCGATGTGTGAGCCGAAGACCCCGCGGCAGGTATGGGCCTCATCGATGATCACATAGCGCAGCCGGGCGAAGAACCGGGCCCAGGCCCGATGATTCGGCAGGATCCCGACGTTGAGCATGTCCGGGTTGGTGAGCACCACATTGGCGTGCTGGCGGACCCAGCGGCGCTGGTCGGGATCGGTGTCCCCGTCATAGGCGGCCGGTCGGATGCCGGCCTCGGGCCCCTGGACGGAGGTGGCCTCGGCGAGCTGGGTCAGCGCGTCGAGCTGATCTGCGGCCAGCGCCTTCGTGGGGGAGAGGTAGAGCATCGTTGCCCCGACACGGGAGCCGGATCCTTCAGGTCCGGGCGCTGCACCCGCTGGTCCGCCACAGATCTCAGCGAGCCCTGGAAGCTGCGTGCCGAGCGACTTTCCGGACGCCGTTCCGGTGGCCAGGATCGTATGTCGACCGGAGTGCAGCGCCTCTGCGGCCTGCACCTGATGGGTGTAGAGACCGGTGACGCCGAGCTGGCGATAGCCGGCCCGCAGGCTGCTCGGCACCCAGGCGGGCCATGGCGCGGTCTGGGCCCGGCGCGCAGCGAGCGTGCGCACATGCCGCAGCGGACCGGCATCACTGACCTCAGTGGGCAGTCCGGCCCGGCGCAGCAGCTCATAGGGTTCCTGATCGGGCATCACCCTCAGGCTACGTCAGCTGCTCAGAGCAGCCGTTCAGACCAGTCCTTGGGGTCAGCCTTTGAGGTCGTCGAACTGCGAGTGGCTCGGGCGGATCCGTCCGCCTGCCGCGGCGCCGTAGACATGCACATCACCGAGCAGGGTCCAGCCCAGGTACTCATAGAGCTCCTGGCCGTCGGCGGTCGCGACGAGCAGGCCCTCCTCCACGTCGTGCTCATGGGCGATGGCGATCAGCGCACGGGTCACGAAGGTGCCCAGGCCGCGGCGTCGGTAGTCGTCGCTGGTGTAGATGCGATCGAGGATGGCGTACTGGTCCACCGTGGCGACGCGGCCGCGGGCGGCGACGTTCTCACCGTCACGCACGGTGAACAGGGTCCAGCCGTCATGGTCGTCCCGGCTGGTGCTGAAGCCTTCCGGGGTGATGGGGTCCTCGACGTCCTGAGTCTCCATGTCCACGACCATGAGCTTCTCTTCGTCGCTGATCAGCTGCAGCCCGTCCACGGGGTTCTGGTTCAGCGAGGGAGCGCCGGGCTCCGCGATCACGGTCAGCAGACGGGCAGCATCCTTCGCCACGGCCGAGGCGATCTTGCGCAGATCCGTCTCCTCGGGGGCATAGAGCACGTACTCCCACTCGTCGGAATCCCCGGAGCGGAGCGCCGAGTGCACATTGCCCTCGTGCTGCACGTCGTATTCGTGCGTCCTGGCCCATCCGGTCACCCAATGGCGGACGAGGTCATCGCTCAGCTCAGAAGTCATGATCCGACCATACAAAGAAAATGCTTCCCAGCGTGAGGGGCAGCGACAACGAGTTCATAAAGATGTCGTTCAGAACTACCCTTGAACGGTGAGCATGTCCCGGATAGTCCTCTATTACACCTTCACTCCGCTGCCCGATCCCGAGGCGGTGAAGCTGTGGCAGCACACGCTGTGTCGGGAGCTCGGCCTCAGGGGTCGCATCTTGATCTCCCCGCAGGGGATCAACGGAACCGTCGGCGGCGAGATCAAGGCAGTCAAGCAGTACGTGAAGCAGACCCGCGCCTACGCCCCGTTCAAGGACATGGCGTTCAAATGGTCTGAGGGCGGGGCCGAGCAGTTCCCCCGCCTCTCCGTGAAGGTGCGCCCGGAGCTCGTGGCCTTCGGGGTCCCCGAGCAGGTCGAGGTGGACGCTGACGGCGTCGTCGACGGCGGGAAGCACCTGCAGCCGGAAGAGGTCCATGAACTGGTCGAGGCGAAGCGGGCACAGGGAGTCGACGTCGCCTTCTTCGACGGGCGCAATGCCATGGAGGCGCAGATCGGCCGATTCAAGAACGCGATCGTGCCCGAGACGGAGACCACCCGAGACTTCATCGCGGAGCTGGACTCCGGCAAGTACGACCATCTCAAGGACCAGCCGGTGGTGACCTATTGCACCGGCGGGATCCGCTGTGAGGTGCTCTCCTCGCTGATGCGCAGGCGGGGGTTCGAGGAGGTCTACCAGATCGACGGCGGCATCGTCCGCTACGGCGAGACCTTCGGCGACGACGGCCTCTGGGAGGGTGAGCTCTACGTCTTCGATTCCAGGATGAACACGACGTTCTCCCCACAGGCGAAGACCATCGGCGAATGCACCCACTGCGGGAACCCCACCAGCACCTTCCACAACTGCATGGACCGAGGCTGTTCCACGCTGCAGCTCTACTGCGAGGACTGCCGGCACATCCCCGAGACCACCCGGTGCGAGACCTGCCGGGCGCGGCTGCAGCAGGACCCGGGACACCCGAACTCCGGTCGACTGGAGAAGGTGCGTCGCGGGTGAGCTCCGTCGATCCGGCGCAGTCCGCCCCGGCTCCCTCGCCGCCGGCTCCGGTCGCGGAGGCAGAACTGGTCGCCGCCCTGCGCGCTGACCTGCTCTCCGCCCGCTTCACCAATGATCATCTCGCGGGGCTGCTCGGCCCCGACATCATCGACGCGTTGGACCGCGATCAGCTCGTGCCCGGCCAGCTGCGCGTGCGGGAGCTCCTCGAGGCGACCACGCCCGCGGAGCCCAGCGTCGTGCTCTCTGCGCTGTGGCTGCTCGGCATGGAGCTGAGCACCGCTGAAGTCCAGGAAGCCCTGCCCCGCGTGGGGGTCGCGGGTCTGTGCGCGCTCGGGCTGGTGCGCCGCGAGCACCACGACGACGGCGAGTGGTGCCGCCCCGCTGTGGACCTGCGTCCCTACCAGGCCGAGCAGCGCGACGGGCTGGCTGACCTGTGGGTGGTCAGCGACCTCTCCGCCCACCAGCTGCAGGGCCCGCTCCCGAGTGACCATGTGCTGGGCATCGGCAGGGCGAGCCTGACCCTGGCGGCCTCGATCCACCGACGCCCCGTGCACACCGCCCTGGAGATCGGCACCGGCTGCGGGATCCAGCTGCTTCACCTGCTGGATCATGCCGAGCATGTGGTCGCCACTGACCTCAGCCCTCGCGCGCTGTCCTTCACGGCTTTCAACCTGTTGCTCAATGCCGCTGAACTGGGGCTTTCCCCAGAGAACATCGATGCACGGGTGGAGCTCGTCCAGGGAAGCCTCTTCGAACCAGTTGCGGGTCGGGTCTTTGACCTGATCGTCTCCAACCCGCCCTTCGTGATCACGCCGCGCTCTTCCGAGGAGCAGACCGCCGCCCGGTACACCTACCGGGACGGAGGACGCCGCGGGGATCTCCTCATGGAGGAGCTGCTCACCGAGCTGCCGCAGTTCCTCACCGATGCCGGAACGGCACAGATGCTGGGCAACTGGGAGATCCCGGACGACGCCGAGTGGGACGCCCGCCCTCGGCTATGGTGCGAGCAGCTCGCTGCAGACGGCCCCGTGGACGCGTGGTTCATCCAGCGCGACCAGCAGACCGGCGCCGAATACGCCGAGACCTGGCTCCGCGACGCCTCCACCCAGCGAGATCTGGGGCAGTACCGCCGTCGCTATGCCCAGTATCTGGAGGACTTCGCCTCGCGCCGGGTCCAGGCCGTGGGATTCGGGATGATCTGGATGCGCCGCAGGTCCGCGACCGATGCCGCCATGGCGCCCTGGCGCAGATTCGAGGAGATCACCGGGCCGGTGGAGCAGCCGCTGGGCCCCGTCATCGGAGGCACCGTGGCCCGTGCGGAGGCCGTGGCGCGAGACCCCCAGGCGGTGCTGGATTCCACGCTCGTCGTCGCCAGCGATGTCACGGAGGAGCGCCACCAGCGTTTCGGGGCGGTTCATCCTGAAGTGATCCTGGCACGTCAAGGTGCGGGTCTGCGGCGTTCTCGTCCGGTCTCCAGCGCCGCTGCAGGACTCCTCGGCGCCGCAGACGGGGATTTCACCGTGAGCCAGCTCGCCACAGCAGTGGCTTCGCTGATGGACGAACAGCCCACGGAGGACGCGGACCTTGAGCAGGCGCTGCGCGCCGAGATCCTTGACCTCTATATAGAGGGATACCTCACGCAGTCTTGAATCCTGCGGCATCGGCGTGTTGTGCTCGCTGATATATTGAGCACTCGACGGCCAGCCTGCTGCTCATGCCCCGAGACTGCACCGCAAGAATTCCTCAAGGAGATCAGTGCCTGAAGGCAAGAAACTCGTCATCGTCGAGTCCCCGGCGAAGTCCAAGTCCATCGCCAAGTATCTTGGCGATGACTTCATCGTGGACGCTTCCGCCGGGCATATCCGTGACCTGCCGCAGCCTTCAGAGCTGCCCACTGACATGAAGAAGGGCCCCTTCGGCCGGTTCGCGGTGAACCCCGACGACGGCTTCGCCCCGTACTACGTGATCTCTGACTCCAAGAAGAAGAAGGTCACCGAGCTCAAGTGGGCACTCAAGGACGCCTCCGAGCTCTACCTCGCCACTGACGCCGACCGCGAAGGTGAAGCCATCGCATGGCACCTGCTGCAGGTGCTCAAGCCCAAGGTCCCCGTCTACCGGATGACCTTCACCGAGATCACCAAAGAGGGCATCACCCGCGCGCTTGAGAATGTTCGCCAGATCGACGACGACCTGGTCGACGCGCAGGAGACCCGCCGCATCCTGGACCGGCTCTACGGCTACGAGATCTCTCCGGTGCTCTGGCGCAAGGTCGGCAAGGGCCTCTCCGCAGGCCGCGTGCAGTCAGTGGCCACCCGAATGGTGGTCGAGCGCGAGCGCGAACGCATGGCCTTCGTCCCGGCCGGATACTGGGACCTCTCCGGAAGCTTCGCCACCGCCGCCGGGGAGGAGTTCACGGCCAAGCTCAACGCCGTCGACGGCGCCCGCGTCGCCACCGGCGCGGACTTCAATGATCGCGGCGAGCTGAAGTCCACCCGCTCCAAGACCGAGGTCAGCGTCCTGGACCGCGAAGCCGCCGAGGCTCTTGCCGAAGGGCTGACCAAGGCGGAGTTCACCGTGGACTCGGTCGAGGACAAGCCGTACTCGCGCCGCCCCCAGCCTCCCTTCATCACCTCGACGTTGCAGCAGGAGGCGTCCCGCAGGCTGCGGTTCTCCTCGCGGGCGACCATGCAGGTGGCCCAGCGGCTGTATGAGAACGGCTACATCACGTATATGCGCACCGACTCGGTGACGCTCTCCAATGAGGCGATCACCGCAGCCCGGCGACAGATCACCGAGCTCTACGGGGCGGACCACGCGCCCTCGAGTCCGCGGTTCTACTCCAAGAAGAACGAGACCGCCCAAGAGGCGCACGAGGCGATCCGTCCCTCGGGAGACCACTTCCGCACCCCCGGCCAGGTGGCCAATGAGCTCTCCAAGGACGAGTTCAAGCTCTACGAGCTGATCTGGAAGCGCACCGTCGCCTCACAGATGGCCGACGCCAAGGGCTTCACCGCCTCCGTGCGGCTCAGCGCCTCCGTCTCCGAGGGGCCCGAAGCTGGCACCACCGCCACCTTCGGCGCCTCCGGCACCGTCATCACCTTCCCCGGATTCCTGGCCGCCTACGAGGAGATCCGCGAGAACTCCTCCGAGGAGGACGACGCCAAAGCCGGCAAGGCCGACAAACGGCTGCCGAAGATCGAGACCGGGGAGAACCTGATCGGCCGCGACGTCCAGGCCAAGGGTCATGAGACGACCCCGCCGGCGCGCTACACCGAGGCCACGATCGTCGCAGAGCTGGAGAAGCGCGAGATCGGCCGCCCCTCCACCTACGCACCGACAATCTCGACCATCATGGACCGCGGCTACGTGACCAAGCGCGGCTCCGCGCTGATCCCCTCCTGGACCGCGTTCAGCGTGATCCGGCTGCTGGAGGAACACTTCGGCAAGTATGTGAACTACGACTTCACCGCTCGCATGGAGGAGGACCTGGACCAGATCGCGCGCGGTGAGATCCAGCGCGAGGCCTGGCTGCAGGGCTTCTACTTCGGTGCCCAGGACGGCGTCGACGGGCTCAAGCACGTGGTGGAGAACCTCGGGGAGATCGATGCCCGGGCCATCAACTCCATCGAGATCGCACCCGGCGTGAACCTGCGGGTGGGACGCTACGGGCCTTACCTGGAGCGCCCGAACCCCGACGGCGTCGTCAACGCCGAAGGTGAACTGGAGCCTCAGCGCGCGAATCTGCCGCAGGACCTCGCCCCCGACGAACTCACCGTCGACAAGGCCGAGGAGCTCTTCGAGCAGGCGCAGCACTCCGGACGTGTGCTGGGCACCGACCCGGAGACCGGACGCGAGATCGTCGCCAAGGACGGACGCTACGGCCCCTATGTCACCGAGCTGATCGAGGAGATGACCGAGGCGCAGCTCGAAGAGCATATGAAGTCGCTGCCCACCGAGTACTACAAGAACGGCAAGCCCAAGCCGAAGAAGAAGCCTGCCAAGGTCAAGCCTCGCACCGGTTCCCTGCTCAGCGACATGACCCTGGAGACCGTGGACCTCGAGCAGGCGCTGCGCCTGCTCTCGCTGCCCCGAGTGGTGGGCACCGATGAGGACGGCGAAGAGATCACGGCGCAGAACGGTCGATTCGGGCCGTACCTGAAGAAGGGCTCGGATTCTCGGTCCCTGGAGACCGAGGAGCAGATGTTCACGGTCACGCTGGAGGAGGCCAAGGCCATCTACGCCCAGCCCAAGCAGCGCGGACGCCGCGCAGCCGTGCCTCCGCTGGCGGAGTTCGGCCCGGACCCCACCTCTGAGAAGCCTGTGGTGGTCAAGGACGGCCGATTCGGCCCCTATGTCACGGACGGCGAGACCAATGTGACCGTGCCGCGCAGCGTCTCCCTGGAGACGCTGACCAAGGAGCATGCCTACTCACTGCTGGCGGAGAAGCGAGCCGCGGGACCGAAGAAGCCGGGGGCCTCCAAGCCTGCGGCCAAGAAGTCTCCGGCAAAGAAGACCGCCGGCAAGAGCTCCGCAAAGAAGTCTCCAGCCAAGAAGACCACCGCGAAGACCGGATCCTAGCCGAGGAGTCACCTGATGCGTCTGGGCGTGCTGGATATAGGTTCCAATACCGTGCACCTGCTCCTGGTGGATGCCCACCTCGGAGCGAAGCCTGAGGCTTTCGCCTCACACAAACGTCCCCTGTCCCTGGTCAAGCACCTTGACGAGCAGGGCGCGATCGCCGAGGAGGGCCAGCAGGAGCTGATCACCTTCATCGCCGAGGCCGCCCGGTTCGCGGCGCGGCACCGCGCGGAGGATCTTCTGTCCTTCTGCACCTCGGCGCTGCGTGAGGCCGCGAACGGCGAGGCGGTGCTGGAGCGTGTGGCGACCGAGACCGGGGTCGAGCTCACCGAGCTCAGCGGAGCTCAGGAGTCGGCGATGACCTTCTTCGCCGCCAGACGCTGGCGCGGCTGGAGCGCCGGGGACATCCTGAACTTCGACATCGGCGGAGGATCGTTCGAGATCGCCTATGGGCGCGATGAGCTTCCCTCCACCGCGGTCTCCCTGCCCTTGGGCGCCGGGCGACTCACCCGCGACTGGCTGAGCGAGGATCCCCCCAGCAAAGAGCAGGCCAAGTCCCTGAAGGGCTACATCCGTGAGGAGCTGGAGGCGGCCCGCCGCGAGTTCCCCGTGCTGAGTGAACACACCGAGGTGCTGGCCACCTCGAAGACCTTCCGATCCCTGGCCCGGATGACCGGCGCCGCTCCCTCCGCGTCCGGACCGTACGTGCCACGCAGCCTCGATCATCAGGAGCTCAAGCCGCTGTCCAAGCGTCTCGCCTCGATGACCGCGGCCGAGCGCGCCGAGCTGCCCGGGGTCTCCACCCTGCGTGCCCGGCAGGTCTTCGCCGGAGCACTGGTCGCCGAGCAGGCGATGAAGGTGTTCGGGATCGAGACGCTGCAGATCTGTCCCTGGGCGCTGCGTGAGGGCCTGATCCTGCGCCGGCTGGACTCCCTGGTGCGCGAGGGCGCCGTGGCCGTGCCCACCGCCCCCGGGGTTGGGCACGTGAACCTCGGCCGCGAGCTGCGCAGACCCTCACGCGGCGACGTCCCCGGCGGCCGTCCCCTGGCGGCTGCGGCGGTGGAACATGCCCACTGAGGACCTCAAACCGCGACCGGGGCACGAGCTGCCGCGCATCCCGGTGGCGCTGTCCACCTCCTCGGTATACCCCCTGGGGGTTGCCGAAGGATTCGCCATCGCCGATGACCTCGGCTACGACGGCGTCGAGGTGATGGTCACCCACCGCAGCGAGTCCCAGCAGGCCTCCACGCTCAACGAGCTCTCGTGGCGCTTCGGACTGCAGGTCATGGCCATCCACGCACCGACCCTCCTGCTGACCCAGCAGGTCTGGGGATCGGCCTGGGACAAGCTCAGACGCAGTGCGGCGCTCGCCGCCGAGGTCGGGTGCGGGGTCGTCGTCGCTCACCCGCCCTTCCGTTGGCAGGTCGGGTATGCCGAGGGGTTCGCCGAGGGCATCGCGCAGCTCGAGGAGGAGACCGGGGTGCTCTTCGCGGTGGAGAACATGTATCCCTGGCGGGCCGGCGGGCGCGAAGCCACGATGTATCTGCCGCACTGGGACCCTGTGGATCAGCCCTACCCCCACGTGACCTGGGACTTCTCACATGCGGCCACGGCCGAGTCGGACTCCTTCGAGGCTGTCCAGGCCCTGGGCCAGAGGCTGCGCCACGTCCACCTGACTGACGGCTGGTCCAACGGTTTCAAGGATGACCACCTCATTCCCGGCCAGGGCGAACAGCGCGTCGCCGAGGCCATGGAGCTCCTCGCGAAGCCTGACTTCGCCGGGGAAGGCTTCACCGGAGTGGTGGCGGTGGAGGTCGCCACCCGCACAGCCCGCAACGTGGGGGACCGGGAGCGGTGGCTGGCCGAGTCCCTGGCATTCGCCCGCAGGCATCTCGGACAGGAGTGAGCATGAGCAGCGACGACGCATACGAGCAGCCCGGCGAGCCTGCGCAGACTGGTCAGCCAGGACAGCCAGGACAGCCTGGTCAGCCCGGGCAGGTGCCCCCGAGGGTGGCCATGCTCGGACTCGGCTCCATGAACGGTGCCATCCTCTCTGGCCTGCTGGCCTCCTCCGTGCGGCGCGAGGATGTGGTCGCGACCACCCGGAGCGCGGCCACGGCGCGGGCCCGGGCGGAGGAGCACGGCATCACGGTGCTTGCCGAGCAGGAGACTGCCGAGGCCAATGGGATCGCGGTGGAGCAGGCCGACGTCGTCTTTCTCGGTGTCAAGCCCCACGGCATCGTCAGCCTCGCCGAGTCCATCGCCTCCAGACTGAGGCCGGGCGCCGTCGTCGTCTCCGTGGCGGCGGCGATAGACCTGGCGATGCTCGAGGGCGCGCTGGCCCACGGTCAGCCGGTGATCCGCTCGATGCCGAATACGCCGCTCTCGGTGGGACTCGGAGTCGTCGGCCTGGTTCCAGGCAGACATGCGAGTGCGGCACACACCCGGACCGTGCAGACCCTGCTGGAGAGCTGCGGCGCCGTCCACGTGATCGATGAATCACAGATCGATGCGCTCACCGGCATCTCCGGATCCGGACCGGCCTATGCGTTCTACCTGGCCGAGCAGATGGCCGACGCCGGCGTGCAGCTCGGACTCGATCGCGCCCTCGCCGCCGATCTCGCCGCCCAGACGATCTACGGCGCGGGGAGGATGATGGTTCAGCACCAGCGCGCCGGCACCGCCGACGCCGCGCAGCTGCGCCGAGCGGTCTGCTCGCCCAACGGCACCACCGAGCGGGCCATCGACGCCTTCGACGAGCACGGCTTCGCCGCCGCAGTGTCCGCCGCAGTGGAGGCCAGCGCGAGCCGCTCCGCCGAGATCACCGAAGAGCTGCGCACCGCAGAGTGAGCAGCCGTCACAGCCGGAGGGCTTTCAGCCTCCGCGGTGTGCGGCGAGGCATGAACAGAGGAATACAGTAGTGGCCATGGCGAGGGACATGCGCGTGCAGCGCGGCAGCGGATATCGAGGCACTCTCTGGTCGCGGATCCGCCGCGGGGTGGGACGCCTGACCGGCACCTCGCCGGCCAGGGCGGCCATGATGATCTTCGCGGTGACCATCGCCGTGTTCTGCTCGCTGCTGATGATGCCCTGGGCCACCGCGTCCGGCCGCTCGTCGGTCTTCCATGAGGCCCTCTTCGTGGCCACCTCCGCGGTGACCGTCACTGGTCTGACTCCGGTGAACACCGCGGACCACTGGTCCTTCGCGGGACAGCTGGTGATCCTGGTCGGCATCCAGGTGGGTGGCCTGGGCATCATCACCATCGCCGCGCTGCTGGCCATCTCGGTGACCCGGAACCTCGGACTGCGGACCCGCCTGGTCGCGCAGGAGGGCGGGATCTCCACCGGCTCCATGGGGGAGACCGGCCAGGTCATCCGCACTGTCGTGATCTGCTCCGCCGTGGTGGAGGCGGCGCTGGCCCTCGTGCTCATCCCGCGCTTCATCCAGCTCAATGATGACATTCTCAGCGGTCTCTGGCATGGAACCTTCTACGCGATCTCTGCGTTCAACAATGCCGGTTTCGTGGTGCACTCCGGCGGTCTCGGGGGATTCGGCGACGACCCGGTCGTGATCTGGACGATCATGGTCGGCGTGTTCCTGGGCAGCCTGGGGTTCCCGGTGCTGTTCATGCTCTGGCGCAATCGCTGGCATGTGCGGAACTGGAGCCTGCACACGAAGCTGACCCTCCAGGTCACCCTCCTGCTGATGGTGATCGGCACTGTGCTCTACGCGGTCATGGAGTGGAACAATCTCTCGACCATCGGCGAGATGAGCCTCTGGGAGAAGGTGCAGAACTCACTCTTCGCCTCGGTGAACATGCGCTCGGGCGGGTTCTCGGTCGTGGAGTCGAACGTGCAGAACGCCGAGACCATGCTGATCTCTGACGCGCTGATGTTCGCCGGCGGCGGCTCCGCCTCCACAGCCGGCGGGATCAAGGTGACCACGATCGCCGTGATCTGGCTGGCCTTCCTCGCGGAGGCCCGCGGCGACGCCGAGTCCACCGCCCACGGACGCACCATCCCGACCTCCGCGGTCCGCGTGGCCGTCTCCGTGGTGGCCATGGGGGCGACCCTGGTCCTGGTCTCCACGGTCTGGCTGATGTACATCACCGGACTCGACATGGGACGTCCGCTCTACGAATCGATCTCGGCATTCGCCACGGTGGGGCTCACCAGCGGGCTCACCGAGGACCTGCCCCCTGAGGGACAGTATGTGCTGGCCGCGCTGATGTTCGCCGGTCGTGTCGGAATCATCACCTTCGCAGCCTCATTGACGGTGCGTCAGCGCAGCCGCGTCCGCTACCGGTACCCCGAGGGGCGCCCAATGATCGGCTGAGCGAGCTGGCTGGCGATCGACTGAGCGTGCTGGTCAGCACCCTGCGGGGGTTTACCCTGGAGTCAGCACTCTCAGACTGAGCCCCTGGGCTCAGCACGCATTTCGCGAAAAGGACGCACACGTGGGCAAGCAGAACCCTCAGAGCAACAAGCCGGTCCTGGTCGTGGGCCTGGGTCGTTTCGGCATCGCGCTGAGCGAGCAGCTGGTGTCGCAGAACAAGGAGGTCCTCGCCGTGGAGCGGGATCGTGGCCTGGTGCAGAAGCATGCTGATCTGCTGACCCATGTGGTCGAGGCCGACGCCACCGACATCGAGGCCCTGCGGCAGGTGGGCGCACAGGAGTTCGACGCCGCCGTCGTCGGTGTCGGCACCTCGATCGAGTCCTCCGTGCTGATCGCCGCCAACCTGGTGGACCTGGGAGTCAGCCAGGTCTGGGCCAAGGCCATCAACCCCACGCATGGCAAGATCCTGACCAGGATCGGCTGCCATCACGTGATCTACCCCGAGCACGACGCCGGAGTGCGCGCCGCGCACCTGGTCTCGGGCCAGATGCTGGACTTCATCAAGTTCGACGACGACTTCGCGATCGTCAAGATGCGACCGCCCCGCGAGCTGCACGGCAAGACCATCGACCAGTGCCAGCCGCGCAGCCGGCACCGGGTCAACGTCGTCGGCGTGAAGTCCCCTGGCAAGGACTTCGTCTACGCACAGCCGGACACGCTCGTCTCAGCTGGTGACACCATCATCGTCTCCGGAGATGTCTCCCAGCTCGAGTACTTCGCCGACCACGCCTGAGGAGGGCCCGTGGCAGCACTTCCTGCCGTCGTCGTCTGGGATGAAGCCCTGCTCGCATACCGCTTCAGCTCCAGCCACCCCATGGACCCGGTGCGCCTGGAGCTGACCGCGAGGCTCTGTGAGGAGTTCGGCCTGTTCACCGCGGCGCATGTGCGGCGGCTGGAGACCCAGGTCGCCTCCGACGAGGTGCTCGGCACCGTCCACACCGCCGAGTACATCGCCGCCGTCAAGGCCGCCGCCGAGCACGGACGGCCCTCCCTCGAGCATGGTCTGGGCACTGAGGACACCCCCGTCTTCAGCGAGCTCCACCTCGGCGCCGCGCGAATCGCTGACGGCACCCACCAGTGCGCGCAGGCGCTGCTCTCCGGCACCGCGGTGCGCGCAGTGAACTTCGCGGGAGGCATGCACCACTCTGCGCGGGCCCACGCAGGAGGATTCTGCGTCTACAACGATTCCGCCGTGGCGATCCAGCACCTGCTGGACCAGGGGACCCGGCGCGTGGTGTACATCGACGTGGATGCCCACCACGGGGACGGCACTCAGTCGATCTTCTACGAGGACCCCCGGGTCATGACCATCTCGATCCACCAGACCGGGGTGGCGCTGTACCCGGGCACGGGTTTTCCGAACGAGATCGGCGGCCCCGGGGCCGAGGGGACAGCCGTGAACATCGCTGTCCCGGAGGGCACCGGCGACGCCGGCTGGCTGCGAGCATTCCATGCGGTCGTCCCTCAGCTGGTGCAGGCCTTCGAGCCCGAGGTGATCCTCTCCCAGCATGGCTGCGATTCGCATCGGGAGGATCCGCTCAGCGATCTCCAGCTCAGCGTCGACGCGCACCGTCAGACGGCGCTGGACGTCGCTCACCTCGCGGACGAGCACTGCGAGGGGCGGTGGATCGCGACCGGCGGAGGCGGCTACTCCGTGCACACGGTGGTTCCGCGCAGCTGGACGCACCTGAGTGCAGTCGCGCTCGGCATGCCGATCCCGCTGCACACCCCGGTGCCGCAGCGCTGGCGGGACCACGTGCTCGACCGCTACCAGATCTCGGCCCCCGAGAGCATGGGTGACGACGCCCAGCTCTGGTGGCGCTCCTGGGAGCTGGGCTATGACCCCTCCGACGCGGTGGACCGCGCGGTGATGCAGACCCGCAAGGAGATCTTCCCGCTGCATGGGCTCGATCCCTGGTTTGACTGATCTCGGCCTCGGCTGGAGCCGGCGGGCCGCGGCCCGCCCCGATTCTGTGGCTGCACCACGTAGCCGCTACACTGTTCCGAGACCTTTTTCTCGTTGTTTACCTACAGACAAGGACTGCACCCCATGGGCTCAGTGATCAAGAAGCGCCGCAAGCGCATGGCGAAGAAGAAGCACCGCAAACGTCTGCGGAAGACTCGCCACCAGCGCCGCAACAAGAAGTAAGACTTCTTGAAAGCGTGAATGAACCCCGGCAGCCAGCAGGCGGCCGGGGTTCATTCGTCTCTGCATCAGTTGATGGATACCAGGGCAAGGAGAAGCTGTGTCACAGCCGGTGGTGGTCGAAGTCCTCACCAAGCAGGGGTGTCATCTCTGCGTCGATGCGCTCGCCGCAGCGAGGCAGGTCTGTGCCGAGTTCGGGATCGAGCCGCTCGAGCGGGACATCACGACCGATGAGGAGCTGCTGAGCATCTATGCCGAGGAGCTCCCGGTGCTGCTCATCGATGGGCGGGTGAAGGACTTCTGGCGGATCGATCCGCAGCGGCTGCGTCGACTGCTGAGCGAGACTGACGCGGGCCGCTGACAGGCCCGCCCGCCCGGTGGATGAGCCGCGGACCGAGCCTGCGGCCGCCTCCGCGGGCATCCCGACCGTTCGGGCGACTGGGCTGCCACTGGGCCGGCATGACAAAAAGGGCCCGGTCTGGTGACCGGGCCCCTCCTGTGTCTGCGCGATCCAGCCGGTTCAGTGCCCGGCTTCCTCGGGATCGTGGTGCGAGGTGCCGCTGCCGTATGTGTCGGGCCCGTGCTCGAGGTGATCTGTCACCGTCTCGTCGTAGCCGCCCGGGACCAGGTCGCGGTATTCCGGGAGGACCCCGTCGAAGACGGAGGCATCGATCTCCTCGGCCTCTCCGTTGACGCTGACTGTGACCTCATGCAGGGAGCCGGGAGTGCCCTGGAAGGAGTCGATGATGATCTCCTCGTCGTGCTCCAGCGAGAGAGTCTCGCGAGCGGGGACGGTGACCATGATCGTCTCCGAATCCGAGGCGATCTCAACCTCCGCGTCCTCCAGTCCCGTGTTGCTGAGCGTGCCGATCAGGCGAGCGGGGCTGCCCTCACCCTCGGTGACGAAGGCCATATGCCGGAACTTCATGTCAGCGAACTCCGCCCGGGTCCCGTCCGAGGCCGCGTAGTCGTGCGTCGTGGCCTGGTAGTTGGCGAAGCTGCAGCCGGTGGATCCCAGAAGGGCGGCCGCCGCCAGGGATGCCGCAGCGGTGCGGCGAGCTGTCTCAGCTGAGAACTTCACGGGGCGAGTCTCCTCATGATCTTGGTGCGGTGCAGATGAGCTGGGCGGAAGATGCTGTGCACTTCCGGACCCGGATCTGTCGCGCAGGGGACGTCCACGTCAGCGGGGAACCGCAGCTCACGTGCTGGTGTGGTCTTTCGCCAATTCTACAGGATGTCGAAATCGTATGTCGGCGAAGCTTAGGCGCTTGCGCACAAGGAGCCGCCAACGACACGCGGCGACGATTGTGACGCGTGATAAACTGATGTCCGGGAAAGGGGAATAATTACATGAATTTTGAGGTCGGCGAGACAGTCGTCTACCCGCACCACGGTGCGGCCACGATTGAAGAAGTCAAGACCCGCACGGTCCGCGGCGAAGAGAAGATGTACCTCAAGCTCCGCGTCTCGCAGGGAGACCTGACCATCGAGGTGCCCGCAGACAACGTCGACCTGGTCGGGGTCCGCGACGTCGTCGGGCAGGAGGGCCTCGAGCATGTCTTTGACGTGCTGCGGGCCGAGTACGCCGAAGAACCCACGAACTGGTCACGCCGGTACAAGGCCAATCTTGAGAAGCTCGCCTCAGGCGATGTCAACAAGGTGGCCGAGGTCGTCCGAGACCTGTGGCGCCGCGAGAACGATCGCGGCCTCTCGGCAGGCGAGAAGCGCATGCTCGCCAAGGCGCGGCAGATTCTGGTCTCGGAGCTCGCTCTGGCCAAGAAGCTGAATGAGGAGGAGGCGGCCCTGTTGCTGGACAAGGTCCTCGACGAGGCGCCCACTCCGGCAGAGCCTGAGAAGGTCGCAGAATAGAGATGAGCCAGGTGGGACCTCAGGTCGCACCGACAGCCACGGCCGCCCCCGAGGGAGCACCGTCGATGAGTCGCCCGGACGCCGGGACAGGAGATCCTGTCACGGTGCGCCGGGCGCTCGTCATTGTGGCCGCCGGCAGCGGAGAGCGGCTCGGGCAGGGAATGCCCAAGGCCCGCGTGCACCTCGCCGGACGTCCGATCCTCGCGCATGTGCTTGAGCGGCTTCACGGTCTGACCCCCGGATTCGACGCCATCGTGCTCGTCCTGCCCCGTGATGTCCCCAGCTATGACACGCTCGCCGCGCTGGGACATGAGTTCAGCGCCGCGACAGGCGTGCCCGTCTTCTCCACACGAGGCGGAGGAAGCAGATCCTCCAGCGTGCGTGCAGGACTGGATCACCTGGCACGGTCCGTGACCCTGCAGGACTGGGACCACGCCAGCACCACGGTGCTCATCCAGGATGCAGCGCGTGCTCTCACTCCGCACGCCGTCTACACCCGCGTCATGGCAGCCGTGGAGTCGGGGGCCTCCGCAGTCGTGCCGGCGCTGCCGGTCACGGACACGATCAAGCGGGTGAAGCAGGACCGGCGCCCCCAGACCGAACTCGTGGCCGAGACGGTTCCACGAGGTGCGCTGCGCGCGGTGCAGACCCCGCAGGGATTCACCCTGGAGCTGCTCAGGCGAGCCTTCGCACACGTCGGTGACCTTCCCGACGACGCCGCCGAGGCGCTCACCGACGAGGCCATGATCGCCGAATCCATGGGAGTCGAGGTCAGGGTCGTCGCCGGATCGGATCTCGCGGCGAAGATCACCTCCCCGGCGGACCTCGTCTCAGCGGAGGCGCACCTTCGCACCGAGGCGCAGCCTGAGCAGGCGCAGCCCGGGCATCCCGCCGCCGAACCGGTCCTCCCGCGGGTGGGCATCGGCCATGATGTCCATGCCTTCGCCCCCGAGGGTGAGTCCCGGGAGCTCTGGCTCGCCGGTCTGTTCTGGCCGGACCTGCAGGGACTCACCGGTCACTCCGACGGTGACGCTGTGGCCCATGCCTGCTGCGACGCCCTGTTCAGCGCCGCCGGCCTCGGAGACCTCGGGGTGCATTTCGGGGCTGACACCATAGGGACCGCGCGCCCGGAGCTCATCGGAGCCTCGGGTGCTGAGCTCCTGGGGGAGGCGGCACGCATCGTTCGTGCGGCAGGCTTCGGGATCGGTTCTGTGTCAGTGCAGTTCGTCGGGCGCCGCCCGAAGTTCGGTCCCCGCCGTCAGGAGGCCCAGGAGGTGCTCAGCTCAGCGGTCGGCGCACCGGTCGCGATCAGCGCCACCACCTCTGACGGGCTGGGCTTCACCGGACGCGGCGAGGGAATTCTGGCCACAGCCACCGCGGTCGTCTACCTGATGTGAACGTCCGACCAGATAAGCTGGCCCGGTGGCACTGCGACTCTACGACACCAAGACGGCAACAGTTCGAGACTTCGAGCCCCTTCAGCCCGGCCGGGTGTCGCTCTATTACTGCGGCGCGACAGTCCAGGGCAGGCCCCACGTGGGCCATGTTCGCTCGGCTGTCGCCTTCGACATCCTGATCCGCTGGCTCGAGCACAGCGGTCTCGACGTGCTCAGCGTCCGCAACGTCACCGACATTGATGACAAGATCCTGGAGAAGTCCGCCGCCTCATATGGGCCGGACCACGACGCCACGGCAGACTACCCGCGCAACGAGCCCTGGTTCGCGCTGGCCTACCGCTTCGAGCAGGCATTCCATGCCGCCTACGACGCCCTGGGCGTCAGGAGGCCACGCTACGAGCCGCGCGCCACAGGCCACATGACCGAGATGTTCACTCTCATCCAGCGCCTCATCGACGCCGGGCACGCCTATCCGGCCCAGGACGGCTCCGGCGACGTGTACTTCGACGTCCGATCCTGGCAGTCCTATGGTGAGCTCACCCGCCAGCGGGCCGAGGACATGCAGGAAGCGGGCGACGCCGATGCGCGCGGGAAGCGCGACCCGCGAGACTTCGCGCTGTGGAAGGGACAGAAGCGGACCGACCCCACGACCGCGCGCTGGGATGCTCCCTGGGGCGCGGGCCGGCCCGGCTGGCACGTGGAGTGCTCCGCGATGGCGACCAAGTACCTCGGCAGCACCTTCGACATCCACGGAGGAGGTCTGGACCTGCGCTTTCCGCATCACGAGAATGAGCTCGCGCAGTCCGCGGCCGCAGGGGACGGCTTCGCCCGCTTCTGGCTCCACAACGGCATGGTCACCTACGCCGGCGAGAAGATGTCCAAGTCGGTGGGCAACACCATCTCCCCGGAGGAGATGCTCAGCGCGGCGAGGCCTCGCGCGGTCCGATACTTCCTGGGGCAGGCGCACTATCGCTCCCAGCTGGACTACCGGCCGACGTCGCTGATCGAGGCGCAGGCCGCCGTCGAACGTATCGAGACCTTTCTGGCGCGCGCGGCCCAGGATCCCTCCGCCGCCACGCCAGAGCCCGTGGAGACCGTGCCCGAGGCCGTGCCCGAGGCCTTCGCCGCGGCGATGAACGATGACCTCAATGTCCCGCAGGCGCTGGCGGTGCTCCATGACACGGTGCGAACCGGCAACATCGCACTCGAGGCAGGCGATTCACAGACCGTGGCGCGCACTGCATCGGCGGTGACCACGATGGTCTCCGTGCTCGGGCTGACCGAAGTCCCGGAACCGGACCAGGACGGGGACACCGCCACGCAGACGGCCCTGTCCGCACTGGTCGAGGACCTGCTGCGCGAGCGGGTCGAGGCGAAGACCGCAAAAGACTACGCGCGCGCCGATGCCGTGCGGGACCAGCTCACCGCAGCCGGAATCGCGCTCGAAGACTCCAGAGAAGGGACTCGCTGGGCATTGGCCCGTGCGGGTTCAACCACCAGCCCCGCCGCAGGGGCGAGGAAAGGCTGAACATGGCGAAAGACTCCCGGCCGAAATCGGCCGCGATCCGCAGAGAGAAGAAGGGCCCCCAGACAGGTTCGGGGGGCCAGGGCCGCCGTGCGCTGCGCGGGAAGGGTCCGACGCCCAAGGCGGAGGACCGGGTCTATCACAAGGCGCACCGGCAGAAGGTCCTCGCGGATCGGGCCGCGTCGAAGACCAGCGAGAGCCGATCACGCCCGCGCGGTTCCGGCTTCGGAGCCGAAGACATGGTGGCGGGGCGCAACTCTGTGGTCGAGGCGCTGCGTGAACGGGTGCCCGCGCGCGAACTCCATGTCGCCACAGACGTGGAATCCGACGGGCGTGTGCGTGAAGCCCTGCAGCTCGCCGCCGAACAGGGCGTCCGGGTCAGGGAGGTCAACCGCAGACAGCTGGACAACTCATCCGGCGGCGCGGTCCATCAGGGACTGGCCCTGCTGCTGGATCCCTATGACTATGCCGATGTGCTCGACCTCGCCGAGGGTGAGCTCGAGCGTGCGGCCAAGGGTCACATCCCGCACCAGCCGCTGTTCCTCGCCTGCGACTCGATCACCGACCCCCGCAACCTCGGCGCGATGCTGCGAGCCGCCTCCGCGTTCGGGGCGCATGGCGTGCTGATCCCCGAGCGCCGAAGCGCAGGAGTCACCGCCACGACGTGGAAGACCTCCGCGGGAGCCGCCGCCCGGATTCCCGTGGCGCGCGCGAAGAACCTGACCCAGGCGCTCAAGGACGCGAAGCAGCTGGGCTTCTTCGTGCTCGGACTCGATGGTGACGGTGATGTCTCGCTGCAGAACATCGAGCTTGCCGCGGAACCGGTGATCATCGTGGTCGGCTCCGAAGGCAAGGGCCTCTCGCGCCTGGTCCGGGAGACCTGCGACCAGATCGTCTCCATACCGATCACCTCGGCCACTGAATCCCTGAACGCCTCGATGGCGGTGGGCATCAGCCTCTACGAGATCGCCATGCGACGGCAGGGGGCTCGTCAGTAGATGACGCGCTTCAGAGGTGAGGAGCAGCCGGGTTTCCTGGAGCTGGTCGGGACGTGGCTCTCCCAGCAGTCGTGGTTTCCCGGTGCCCCTTCACGGCGCGCGATCACCCGGATCGGTGGTCTTCGACTTCCCGCCCCGAGCGGGGACGGCGATCAGGGTCTGCATCTCGAGATGCATGTCTTCGATGTGGCTCTTGCGGGAGGCCGGGAGCGTGTGGCGATTCCGATGGCCCTGCGCAGCCGACCCTCTGCTCTGGCCGGCAAGACCGCTCTGGTCGGCCGGCTCGGCACGCCCCAGGGTGAGATGTGGGTCTACGACGGTGCCCGAGACCGGGCCTTCCTCGCCGCTTGGCACGAGATGGCGCGGCGCCAGCAGGGAAGCCGGAACGGCAGGTCCCGCGGGGAGGCCTTCGCTGATTTCGACGCGTGGCCTGCCTTCACCGCCAAGCTTCAGCGCGAACCGCTGGAGGCGGGGCTGACCACTGCGTCGCGCACCGCAGTCACCGCCGAGCCGGACGACGAGCAGTCGCGCCAGACAGTGGTCGACTTCATCCGGCGACCCGAGCCGCATCGCGCCGCCACCTTGGACACGGTGATGCGCATGGCGCGCACCGGCAGTCGCACGGTCGCCAGGGTGCTGGGGGTCGTGACCGGCAGCTGGCCTGAACCAGCCGGGGATGCTGGTGAGCTGCGCTGGGTCTCGGGAGACCTGGGCATCATTCGCGAAGCGGCACTCGCCGCTCCCGACGCCGCAGGACTGGCGCGCACGGCCCTGATGGAGGGATCCGACTTCACCGCTGAGGCCCGGCAGCTGGGCAGAGTCCTGGGCGACTTCCACTCCGACCTGGCGGCGACCTTCGGGGCGTATCCGCAGACAGGCGGTCAGCTGGGCTTCATGGTGGACCGCGCCGGATCAGCGCTTCAGGAACAGTGGGCCACGGTGCGGGCGGACCTGGATGAATCGGAGGCCACCGACCTGGCCGAGGTCGTGGACCTGTTGAAGCGACAGCTGCGCGACGCCGACCAGTCGATGACCCTGCAGAAGATCCACGGAGACCTGACCGCGAACCGGCTGCGCCGGGGGACCGGAGACAGGGGGTGGATCATCGATGAGGCCGGCGGCATGGTGGACCACGCGCTGCCGATGCGCGATGTGGTGACGGCCCTCATGTCACTGGCCGACCTGGTCATGGACACCGCCCATGCCGCACCTGATGTTCAGGAGCCCGAAGGTGGGACTCCCGATCCGGTGGACTTCGGTCTCTGGTACGAACAGGTCACGAAGTCCCTGCTGCAGGGATACCGGGACAGCGAGGCCGACGGTGCCGGAATCGACTCTGTCTTCTTCCACGTCGCGATGCTCACCGAAGCACTTGAGCTGTTCCATCGGTGGGACGGACGCTGGGTGTTCCGGCCCTCCATGCTGCTGCAGAGCGAGACCTAGGCCGGCACTGACGCGGCCCGAAAGGCCGAGTTTACAAAGCCGAAACAGTGCTGGTAGAGTCTCATCTCGTGCTCATGGGGCGCAG